>NZ_JBITSJ010000002.1:171924-1517659 GCF_044540525.1 Streptomyces sp. NPDC085932 | reverse complement strand
CTAATCCCCACCGAAGTGGTTCATCGTTCGACTTGCATGTGTTAAGCACGCCGCCAGCGTTCGTCCTGAGCCAGGATCAAACTCTCCGTGAATGTTTTCCCGTAATCGGGATGAACACCACGAGAGCGGAACAGTCAGGCGGAATAAGCCCGACCGTTCACAGCGTCCTCGCTGTGTTTTTTCAAAGGAACCTCGACCATCGGTTGACCCGATGGACGGGGTATCAACATATCTGGCGTTGACTTTTGGCACGCTGTTGAGTTCTCAAGGAACGGTCGCTTCCTTTGTACTCACCCTCTCGGGCTTTCCTCCGGGCGCTTCCCTTCGGTCTTGCGTTTCCGACTCTATCAGATCCTTTTCCGATCCGATTCCCTGTCGGTGGGAATTGCCTTCCGGCCCGGGCTTTCGCCCGTCGGCCTTTCGACATTCACTACGTTAGCGGATTCGCCGTCCAACTCATAATCGAGTCCTTCGACATCGAATTCAGGCATACGGACACGCCGAATTCGCCCCTGCTGAGGGGGAGTAGCTAGGTAGTGGTTTGGCCGCTTCCGGCTGCTGGCGAAACGCCGTACCCGGTTCAAGCGGCTCGGGCTACATTACGCATCCCGCCGGGGCGAGTCAACTTCGGCGGCGCCTCGGGACATGAGCCCGATACGGGCTGACGGTCGGGTCGTTGGCGACCCAGAAGCGCCAGGGGTGCACGGCACCCTCGCCGGAGACGCCGGTGCGAGGACCGTTGAGTACCTGGTCGGAGGGCACGGGGGTGCCGGTCAGCATGCGGAGGGGGGTGTCGCCGGAGGTACACGCGTCCGTGCCGTCGAGGGAGCGGTCCACGTTCAGGGCCGTGGCGAGACGGGCGGGGCCTTTGGCCAGTTCCTTGTCATTGCGGGCCGAGAGTCGACGGGTGCGGGCCAGCTCGGCGCCCTCGATGATCTCGCCCGCGCGCAGCAGGACCGCGCTCGCCTTCCCTTCGGGACCGCACACGAGGTTCATGCAGAACCACATGCCGTAGGTGAAGTAGACGTACACGTGTCCGGGCGGGCCGAACATCACCTCGTTGCGGGCGGTGCGACCGCGATAGGCGTGGGAGCCGGGGTCGTCCGCGCCGTCGTAGGCCTCGACCTCGGTGAGGCGGAGGGCGATCGGACCGTCCGGGGTGGTGCGGACCAGGATGCGGCCGAGGAGGTCGGGGGCGACATCGAGGACGGGCCGGTCGAAGAACTCCCTGGGCAGGGGCGTACGGTCGGGGGTCGCGATCATGCCGTCCGAGGGTACTGGAGACCCCTGGTGCCGTGGGGTGGCCACAGGGCGGCGGCCTTGCCAGGGTGAGGAAGTGGAACCGGCCACGGCCGGATCGCGTTAACAGGGATCAGGGATCCACCCGTAGTGGGCGAGAGGGAGAGACATGGCGTTCAAGAAGCTGCTCGCGAGCCTGGGGGCCGGCGGGGCTTCGGTCGAGACGGTGCTGCACGAGGTCAACGTCGTGCCGGGCGGTGTCGTCCAGGGTGAGGTGCGGATCCAGGGCGGGTCCGTGAACCAGCAGATCGAGGGGCTCTCGGTCGGGCTGCAGGCCAAGGTCGAGGTGGAGAGCGGCGACCAGGAGTACAAGCAGGACATCGAGTTCACGAAGTCGCGGCTGGGCGGTGCGTTCGAGCTGCAGGCGAACGCGGTGCACGCGGTGCAGTTCGGGCTGGAGATCCCGTGGGAGACCCCGATCACGATGATCGACGGTCAGGCGCTGCGCGGCATGAACATCGGGGTGTCCACGGAGCTGGAGATCGCGCGGGCGGTGGACTCCAGTGACCTGGACCCGGTCAACGTGCATCCGCTGCCGGCGCAGAAGGCGATCCTGGACGCCTTCATCCAGCTGGGCTTCCGGTTCAAGAACGCGGACATGGAGCGGGGTGTCATCCGGGGTACGCGGCAGAAGCTGCCGTTCTACCAGGAGATCGAGTTCTTCCCGCCGCAGCAGTACCGCGGGCTGCACCAGGTCGAGCTGAGCTTCGTGGCCGACGAGCGGGCCATGGACGTGGTGCTGGAGATGGACAAGAAGCCGGGGCTGTTCAGCGAGGGCAGCGACACCTTCCGGTCGTTCCAGGTCGGGCTCGACGACTACCGGGGCACGGACTGGACGGCGTACCTCAACCAGTGGCTCTCCGAGGTGGGCAGCAAGCGCAACTGGTTCTAGGAGAGGGCCTAGGCTCGGGACCGACTGCAGGAATTCGATCAGGAGGTACCGAGGTGACCGAGCTCAAGCGGCGGCCGCTCCCCCACGACTTCCACCCGCCCGTGCCCTCGTTCACGGTGACGAGTGAGGACGTCCAGGAAGGGGCGACGCTCAAGGACGCTCAGGTCTACGCGGCCGGCAACACCTCGCCGCAGCTGCGGTGGGAGGGCTTCCCGCCCGAGACCAAGAGCTTCGCCGTGACCTGCTACGACCCGGACGCGCCCACGGGCAGCGGGTTCTGGCACTGGGTGCTGTTCGACATCCCGGCTTCGGTGACGGAGCTGCCGGTGGGAGCGGGCAGCGGCAAGTTCGAGGGGCTGCCGGAGGGCGCGGTCCACGCGCGGAACGACTACGGCAGCCGGGACTTCGGCGGGGCCGCGCCGCCTGCCGGGGACGGGCCGCACCGGTACGTGTTCACCGTGTACGCCGTGGACCAGGAGAAGCTCGGCCCGGACGCGGACGCGTCGCCGGCCTTCGTGGGCTTCAACCTGCGGTTCCACACGATCGGCCGCGCTCAGCTGATCGGCGAGTACGAGGTGCCTGCCGAGGGCTGAGCCGGTCGCCCGCGCGATCCCGGAGTTCATGGAACGTTTGCCCGCTCCTGGTCTTGGAATTGATCAGGAGCGGGCATTTTTGTTGCCGGGGGTCGCGGGGGTCACCCCGCGTGGGAGCAGCAGATATTGCGTTGTCCATCTCGGCGTGCCCGGCCAGAGTTGATCCCAGCCCGCCAGGGGGTGGGCCGGTGCACACGGGAGGTGGGCTGGTATGCGGGACACGCTGGTACTCAACGCGAGCTTCGAGCCGCTGTCGACGGTGACGCTGAACCGAGCCGTCGTTCTGGTGCTTCAGGACAAGGCTGTCGTCGAACAGGCCCACCCCGAGCTGCGTATGCGGGGAGCCGCGGTCGACATACCGGCGCCCCGCGTGATCAGGCTCTGCCAGTACGTACGGGTGCCGTTCCGAAGACGAGCGCCGTGGTCGAGGCGGGGGGTGCTCGTGCGCGACCGGCACCGGTGCGCGTACTGCGGGAGGCGGGCGACGACCGTGGACCACGTGGTGCCGCGGTCGCAGGGTGGTCAGGACACGTGGCTGAACACGGTGGCCTCGTGTGCCGAGGACAATCACCGCAAGGCGAACCGGACGCCGGACGAGGCGGGGATGCCGCTGCTGCGGCAGCCGTTCGAGCCGACCCCGGCGGACGCGATGCTGCTGGCGCTGGGGCAGGACGACTTCGACGCGCTGCCGGAGTGGCTGGCCCAGCCCGCTGCCTAGCGGTCAGGTGCGAAGGGCCCGCTTCCTGGGAAGCGGGCCCTTCGCATGTGCCGGATGGTGTCCTGACGGTCGGTCGGGTCCGTCAGTCGATGGACGGCTTCTCGCGGCGCTCCTGGGCGGGGACCTGTGCTCCGCTCGCGCCGCCGTTGCCGCCCGAACCTCCGCCGATGCCGCCGAAGTTGCCCATCGCGCCGGAGAGGCCCTTGAGGGCGTCGCCGATCTCGCTGGGGACGATCCAGAGCTTGTTGGCGTCGCCCTCGGCGATCTTCGGGAGCATCTGGAGGTACTGGTAGGAGAGGAGCTTCTGGTCCGGGTCGCCGGCGTGGATGGCCTCGAAGACCGTGCGGACGGCCTGGGCCTCGCCCTCGGCGCGCAGGGCGGCGGCCTTGGCCTCACCTTCGGCGCGCAAGATCTGGGACTGCTTCTCACCTTCGGCGCGCAGGATCTCGGACTGCCGGACACCCTCGGCCTGGAGGATCGCGGCGCGCTTGTCACGGTCGGCGCGCATCTGCTTCTCCATCGAGTCCTGGATGGAGGTGGGCGGTTCGATCGCCTTGAGTTCGACGCGGTTGACGCGGATGCCCCACTTGCCGGTGGCCTCGTCGAGGACGCCGCGCAGGGCCGCGTTGATCTCCTCGCGGGAGGTCAGGGTCCGCTCCAGATCCATGCCGCCGATGATGTTGCGCAGTGTGGTGACGGTGAGCTGCTCGATCGCCTGGATGTAGCTGGCGACTTCGTAGGTGGCGGCCCGTGCGTCGGTCACCTGGTAGTAGATGACGGTGTCGATGTTGACGACCAGGTTGTCCTGGGTGATCACCGGTTGCGGCGGGAAGGGCACGACCTGCTCGCGCAGGTCGATGCGGTTGCGGATGGTGTCGATGAACGGGACGACGATGTTGAGCCCCGCGTTGAGCGTCCGCGTGTAGCGGCCGAAGCGCTCGACGATGGCCGCGCTGGCCTGTGGGATGACTTGGATCGTCTTGATCAGGGCGATGAAGACCAACACCACCAGAATGATCAGGACGATGATGACCGGTTCCATCGTCGTTCCCCGTGTCCCTTCTCCGCTTCGGCGCCTTCGGCAGATCTTATGGTTGTCGAAGATCTTGCTGGTCGAGTCTGACAGACCGTCGCGTAGCTGGCGAGGAGTTCGCTCCAGTTACGTCGTGCGAGGTCACATGACGATCGCGGTGGCTCCCTCGATGTCCACGACGTCCACTTCCTGGCCCACGTCGTAGGCGCGGTCGGTGTCGAGGGCGCGGGCCGACCAGACCTCTCCGGCGAGCTTGATCCGGCCGCCGGAGGCGTCGACGCGTTCCAGGACGACGGCTTGTCTGCCCTTCAACGCGTCCACGCCGGTGGCGAGTTGGGGCCGCTGGGAGCGGTGCCGGTTCGCGATGGGCCGTACGACGGCGATGCCCGCGGTCGAGATCACGGCGAAGACGACGACCTGGGCGACGGCTCCGCCGCCGAAGACGCCGGTGACCACCGCCGCGGCGATGGCTCCCACCGCGAGCATGCCCAGTTCCGGCATCGCGGTGATCACGAGCGCGATGCCGAGCGCCGTCGCGCCGATCAGCCACCACAGCCATGCGTCGATGTCCACGTGGTCATCGTAGGACCGGGGTGCCTGTCACCGACAGGGCGTCCAGCGGGTAAATGCCCTTCTTACCCTGGGATTTGTGCGGCGCGCGGGCGGTTCAGGACAGCGGGAGGCCCTGGGCGGTCCAGCGCTCGCCCACCTGTTCGACGACGAGCGGGAGGCCGAAGCAGAGGGAGAGGTTGCGGGAGGTCAGTTCGAGCTCCAGCGGGCCGGCGGCGAGGACCTTGCCCTGGCGGATCATGAGGACGTGGGTGAAGCCCGGCGGGATCTCCTCGACGTGGTGGGTGACCATGAGCATCGAGGGGGCGATGGGGTCGCGGGCGAGGCGGCCGAGGCGGCGGACGAGGTCCTCGCGGCCGCCGAGGTCGAGGCCGGCGGCGGGCTCGTCGAGCAGGAGCAGCTCGGGGTCGGTCATCAGGGCGCGGGCGATGAGGGTGCGCTTGCGCTCGCCCTCGGAGAGGGTGCCGAACTTGCGGTCCAGGTAGTCGCTCATGCCGAGGCGGTCGAGGAAGGCGCGGGCGCGCTGCTCGTCGATCTCCTCGTAGTCCTCGTGCCAGGTGGCGGTCATGCCGTACGCGGCGGTCAGGACCGTCTCCAGGACCGTCTGGCGCTTGGGGAGCTTCTCGGTCATGGCGATGCCGGCCATGCCGATGCGGGGGCGCAGTTCGAAGACGTCGGTGCCGGGGCGGCCGAGGGTCTCGCCGAGGATCGTGGTCGTGCCCGAGCTGGGGTAGAGGTAGGTGGAAGCGAGGTTGAGGAGGGTGGTCTTGCCGGCGCCGTTCGGGCCGAGGATGACCCAGCGCTCGCCCTCCTTGACCGACCAGGAGACCTGGTCCACCAGAGCCCGGCCCTCGCGGACCACGGATACGTCCTGAAGCTCCAGAACATCGCTCATGAGCGCGTTGTCTCCCCTTGCAGTGTGGCCGGTCTCGGCTGTCGCGTACGCCTGTGGCTCGGTCCGCCGCGCCGGTGGGCGCAGCCCTCCATGAAATCTACGCCACTGGTCGGCCCGGGCATTCCCTCGGTCCGGTCCTTGCGGGGTCCTAGGGTGGGAGCATGCTCACGGAACCGCGCGCCGGACGTCTCGCAGCTTGGGGAAATGCCCTTTTGGCCGGACTTGTCTCGCCGGATGACGCCGTGCTCGCCATCGTCGGCGAGGACGCGGTGCATCGGGTGGAGGGGCTGCCCGGCGAGCCGGGCCAGGTCGGGCTGACGCTCGCCCTGGGGCGGTTGCGCACGCTCGGGGTGACCGGCCTGCGGGTGGCGCTGCCTGCCCCGGGGCATCCGCTGGGACTGAGCGGGCCGCCGGAGTTCAACGCGCGGGCGCTGGAGGCCGAGGAGGCCGTGGTCTGTCATGGGGCCGCGCTCGGGCTGGTGCCGGACGTGTACGAGGCCGGGCCGGAGGGCGTGCAGGTCGAGGTGGTGTGGCATGTGCTGCCCGTGCGGGAGGCGCCGCCGGCGGATGTGCCGTCGCTGGGTGAGGCGGAGCGGGAGCTCGCGGAGGCCCTGCGGGAGGCGACCGAGGTGCTGACGCGGCTGGATGTGGCCGGGTCGGGGCCGGTGGCGGAGGCGGCGGTCGACGCGTACCGGGCGCGGGCCGAGCGGGGGCGGGAGGTGCTGGCGCCGGGGTATCCGCCGCGGGCGGTGCGCGTGCTGGAGCTGGCGCAGCGGGTGGGGGCGTTGATCGGGGTCGCCACGGAGCGGGGGCACGGAGGTGCGGTGAGTTCGTCCGAGATCGCCGCGCGGCGGGAGGCGTTGCGGCCGGTGGAGCGGACGGCTCGGCGGGCGCAGGTCGCGGCGTACAACTCCGTGGTGGAGGAGCGGGAACGGGGGGTGCGGTGACGGGTGGCCCGGTGGTAGCGGTGTCGGTGCCGACGTCACGGCGTCGCACAGCCCGGCGCTGCGGGGTACTGCCTGCGCCCACCCGTGCCGCCCCGGCGGCACGACTGCCCGCAGGCTCCGCCGCAGAGACCACTGAACGGCCTCCCGGGTGGGGCCGGGAGGCCGGGATTGTCTCCGGCTCGGGGGCGGAGACGGGTGTCAGTGGTTGACGGCGAGGTTGCCGAAGGCCGGGTTCAGGACGCCCACGACGTTCACGCTGTTGCCGGAGACGTTCACCGGGACGTGCACCGGGGCCTGGATGACGTTGCCCGAGCCGACACCCGGGGAGCCCGCGGCCTGGCCGTCGGCGTGCGCGCTGGTGGCGGAGGCCATGCCCGCGCCCGCGGCCAGCAGGCCACCGGTCACCATCGTCACGGCCGCTGCCTTCTTCAGGTTCTTCACTTCTGAGCCCTCCTTGCGATTGCCGCGGCAGGCGCCGCAGCACGCACTGGAGAACGGCGGAGATCCAGGGAGGATGCGCCATATGGGGGACGTTCCCACGACAGTATGAATCTCGGTCCGGAACGCAACCTTCCGTGTTGCCGTGGGGTGAGCGTGTCAGCCCGTCACACCATGGCGAACGGCCCACAGGGCGGCCTGGGTCCGGTCGGCCAGGTCGAGTTTCATCAGGATGTTCGAGACGTGCGTCTTGACGGTCTTCTCGGAGAGGACGAGCGCGCGGGCGATCTCCCGGTTGGAACGGCCGTCCGCTATCAGGCCGAGCACCTCGCGCTCCCGCTCGGTGAGTGAACCGCCCCTGCCGGGACCGGAGTTGGCCTCCTCCTGGGAGAGCAGGGCGCCGGCGACCTCCGGCTGGAGCAGGATGTGCCCGGCGTGGACGGAGCGGATGGCCCCGGCGAGGGCGTCGGGGTCGACGTCCTTGTAGACGTACCCGGCGGCGCCCGCACGCAGGGCCGGAACCACCGTGCGCTGTTCGGTGAAGCTGGTGACGACCAGCACGCGCGCGGGGTTGTCGAGCTCGCGGAGTCTGCGCAGGGCGTCCACGCCGTCCATGCCGGGCATCTTGACGTCCATGAGGATGACGTCGGGCCGCAACTCCTCGGCGCGGTCGACGCCTTCGGCGCCGTCGGCCGCCTCGCCGACGACCTCGATGTCGTCCTGCACTTCCAGGAACGTGCGCAGGCCCCGGCGGACGACCTGGTGGTCGTCGACGAGCAGGACCTTGATCGCGTCAGCCACCGGGGACCTCCATCTCGATCGTGGTGCCCTTGCCGGGCGCCGATTCCACGGTCAGCGAGCCGCCGGCGCCGCTCGCCCGGTCCCGCATCGAGACCAGTCCGAGGTGGCGTCCGGCGCGGCGGACCGCCTGCGGGTCGAAGCCGCTGCCGTCGTCCGTGACCCGCAGGACGGCGCCGCCGCCGCGGCGCTCCAGGGTCACGTCGACGTGGTCGGCGCCGGAGTGGCGCAGGGCGTTGTGCAGGGCCTCCTGGGCGACGCGCAGGACGGCCTCCTCCTGGGAGGCGGGCAGGGCCTTCACACCGTGGCCGGTGAAGGTCACGCGGGCGCTGTGCGCGCGGTCGAGGACCTGGATCTGCGTGCGCAGGGTGGCGACCAGGCCGTCCTCGTCGAGAGCGGCCGGGCGCAACTCGACCACGGCGGCGCGCAGTTCGTCGGCGGCCTCGGCGGCCAGGGCCGCCACCTGCTGCAGCTCGCCCTTGGCGCGGGAGGGGTCGCGGTCCACCAGCCGGGCCGCGGCCTGGGCCGTCAGGCGCAGTGAGAACAGCTTCTGGCTGACCGCGTCGTGCAGTTCGTGGGCCAGGCGTGAGCGTTCCTCGGCGATGGTCAGTTCGCGGCTGCGCTCGTAGAGGCGGGCGTTGGTGAGGGCGATCGCGGCGTGCTGGGCGAGGATGCCGAGCAGTTCCTCGTCGTCCTGGGTGAAGCCACAGCTGCCCTCGGGCTTCGTGCAGTTCTTGTTCGCCAGGAACAGGGCCCCGATCACCTCGTCGCCGTCGCGGATGGGCAGGCCCAGGAAGTCGACGAGGTCGGGGTGGGCCTTGGGCCAGCCTTCGAAGCGGGGGTCCTTGCGGACGTCGGCGAGGCGCTCGGCCCGGGCCTCGTGGAGCATCGCGGCGAGGATGCCGTGCTGGCGCGGGAGGGGGCCGATGGCCTTCCACTGCTCCTCGCTGACGCCGTCGACGACGAACTGGGCGAAGCCGCCGTGGTCGTCGGGGACGCCGAGCGCCGCGTACTGCGCGTCGAGCAGTTCGCGTGCGGAGGCGACGATCGTCTTGAGGACGTCGCGCACCTCCAGGTGCCTGCTCATGGCCAGCAACGCGGAGCTCACCGCGGCGAGGCCGGACCGGGGGCCGTGGCTCATGTCCTCACGGTACCGGCGGGCTGTGACAGCGCGGATCGGCCCGTGGCCGCGCATGCCCGGTCCGTGGACCTAGGTCGCGGGGCGGAGGCGCCGGGCGGGTGGCGTAGGACCGGGGCCGGGCGGCCGGGGCCGGGCCGATGGCCGGCCTAGGGCCCGGGACGGTGGGCCGGTGGCGTAGGGCGAAGGGCCCCGGCGGGTTGCGGCCCGGGCCCGAGGCGGTGGAGGCGGGGCCGTTTCTACCGTGAGGGCACTTCGGTCACGACGAGGGAGCTGATCATGCCTGTTGCGATCATCACCGGTGCGTCCAAGGGCCTGGGCCGGGCGCTCGCCGAGGGCCTGGCCCGGCGGGGCTGGGACCTGGTGCTCGACGCGAGAGGTGCGCAGGCCCTGGCCGGCACGGCCGAGGCCGTGTCCGCGCACGGGGTGCGGGTGAGGGCCCTGCCGGGGGACGTCACGGACGCCGCTCACCGGTCGGAGCTGGTCGAGGCGGCGTGGCGGCTGGGTGGGCTCGACCTGCTGGTGCACAACGCGAGCGCGCTGGGCATCGAGCCGCTGGTCCGGCTGGAGGAACTGCCCCTGCCGGGGCTGCGACGGGCGCTGGAGGTGAACCTGGTGGCCTGCCTGGGTCTGGTCCAGGAGGGACTGGCACTGCTGAGGGCCTCCGCGGCGGGCGCGGTCGTCGTGGTCAGTTCGGACGCGGCGGCGGAGGCGTACGAGACCTGGGGCGGCTACGGGGCGTCGAAGGCGGCCCTGGACCAGTTGGCGGCGGTGCTCGCCGTGGAGGAGCCGGGGCTGCGGGTCTGGGCGGTGGACCCCGGGGACATGGCCACGGACCTCTACGCGGCGGCCGTACCGGAGGACCAGGAGCCGCGGCCCGCGCCCGAGACGGTGGTGCCGGGGTTCCTGCGGCTGCTGGACGAGCGGCCGGCGAGCGGGCGGTACGCGGCCGCGGCCCTCGTGGACGGCGTCGTATGACGCTGGAGGTGCGGGTGCCCCGCGAGCTGTCGGCCCGGGTGCCCGCCGAGCAGCGGGGGCCCGGGCTGGACCGGGACGCCGTACGGCTGCTGGTCTCGCGGGGTGTCGAGGTGGCCCATCACACGTTCGTGGAGCTGCCGGGGCTGTTGCGGGCCGGGGACCTGCTCGTGGTCAACACCTCGGCCACGCTGGCGGCGGCCGTCGACGGGTGGACCGGGCACGCGCGCGTGGTGGTGCACTTCTCCACGCGCGGGGACGACGGCCGCTGGGCGGTGGAGCTGCGGGAGCCCGACGGGTTCGGCACCACGCGCGCGCGTGCGGGCGGGCCCGCGGGGAGGGAGGTGTGCCTGCCCGGGGGTGTGCGGCTGGTGCTGGAGGAGCCGCTGAGCCGGCGGAGCGAGCGGTTGTGGTGGGCGCGGATCTCCGGGCCCGGGATACCGGGGCTGCTCCGGGAGCACGGGCGGCCCATCCGCTACGCCTACACGGAGCGGGACCAGCCGCTCTCCGTCCACCGGACCGTGTTCGCGCTGCCGTCGGCCGACGGGGCGGGCAGTGCGGAGATGCCGAGTGCGGCCCGGCCCTTCACGGCGCGGCTGGTCGCGGAGCTGGTCAGCCGGGGGGTGCAGTTCGCGCCGGTCACGCTGCACACGGGGGTGGCGTCGGCGGAGGCGCACGAGCCGCCGTATCCGGAGCGGTTCGCGGTGCCGGAGGCCTCGGCGCGGCTGATCAACGCCGCGCGGGCGGGCGGGGGCCGGGTGCTGGCGGTGGGGACGACGGCGGTGCGGGCCGTGGAGTCGGCGGTGGACGCCGCAGGGGTCGTACGCGCGCGTGCGGGATGGACGGACCTGGTCGTCACGCCGGAGCGCGGGGTGCGGGTGGTGGACGGGCTGCTGACCGGGCTGCACGAGCCGGAGGCCTCGCATCTGCTGATGCTGGAGGCGGTGGCGGGCCGGGCGGCGATCGAGCGGGCTTACGAGGCCGCGCTGCAAGGCCGCTACCTGTGGCACGAGTTCGGGGACCTGCACCTCGTCCTGCCCTGAAACGGGCCTCACGCAGAGCATCGCTCGTGCAACGTGTGGTGAGAAGGCGAGGCGGCCGGTGTGAGCCCGCGCATAGGGCGCACGTCACGTACGAAAGTGCATAGGAGACAAAGTCGCCCCTATTGAGCGGCGCCGATAGTCCAATATGCCCCGATTTACCCCTCCCTGATCCACTATCTTCCTTCGTACGTCACACCTTTGCCTCGCGATTTTGCGGCCGCTAAGAATGGCTCTCGTCGCTCAGCGCCGTGGGTTCTCACCCCGCGGCGTTCGTGTCGGAAACACACCGAGTCCAACGCCGGACGCCGAGCGACTCCCGCGCTATTCGAAGAGGTCCACACCAGCATGCCCAAGAACATCTTCAGCCGTGTTCAGAGTCGGAGCCTGACCCGTCACCACAAGATCGCCATGGCGGGCGTCGCCACCCTGGGTGCCGCCGCCATCGGCTTCTCCGCGGTGCCGAGCGGTGCGTCGACCACGACCACGACCGAGGCCGCTCAGCCGGCTGCGGTGGCGTTCAGCACGGAACAGATCAAGGACGTCAAGGCGAGCGTCACCGACCAGATGGCCGGTGCCAGCGTGAAGGCGGAGCAGATAGCCGCCAAGAAGAAGGCCGAGGCCGCTGCCGCCGCCAAGAAGAAGGCCGCCGCCGAGGCCGCGAAGAAGAAGGCCGAGGCCGAGCGCAAGGCCAAGGAGGCCGCGAGCCGCGCCGCCAAGCGCGCCGCCGCCAAGAAGAGCTACCCGAACAACCTCGACGGCTGGATCCGCGAGTCCCTCGACGTCATGAAGAAGCACGGGATCCCCGGCTCCTACGAGGGCATCAAGCGCAACATCATCCGGGAGTCCTCGGGCAACCCGCGGGCGATCAACAACTGGGACATCAACGCCATCAACGGCATCCCGTCCAAGGGCCTGCTGCAGGTCATCCCGCCGACCTTCAAGCACTGGCACGTCCCCGGCACCTCCTGGGACATCTACGACCCGGTAGCCAACATCACCGCCGCCTGCAACTACGCGGCCGACAAGTACGGCTCGATGGACAACGTCGACAGCGCGTACTGAGGCCGGCGCGGGACCTCTGCTTCGCTGAACGCACGCCGAAGGGCGGCACCCTCCTGACGGGGTGCCGCCCTTCGGACGCGGAGCGGGGGTGACTACTTGCGCATGACCTCGGGCTCGTGGCGGCGCAGGAAGCGGGCCACGAAGAAGCCGCAGATCACGCCGAGGGCCAGGAGCGCGCCCATGTCCATGACCCAGGCCCCGACGGTGTGCTCCCACAGCGGGTCGGTGTCCCCGGCCGTCTCGGGCGGGCTGATCTTGTTGAAGTCCAGCGTGGCGCCGGAGGCGGCGACCGCCCAGCGTGACGGCATCAGGAACGAGAACTGGTTGACGCCGATCGAGCCGTGCAGCGCGAACAGGCAGCCGGTGAAGACGACCTGGATGATCGCGAACATCACCAGCAGCGGCATGGTCTTTTCGGCGGTCTTCACCAGCGACGAGATGATCAGGCCGAACATCATCGACGTGAAGCCCAGCGCCATGATCGGCACGGACAGCTCCAGCAGGGTGGCGCTGCCGAAGACGAGCCCCTCCTCGGGGATCTCCCGGCTGGAGAAGCCGATGACGCCGACCAGCAGACCCTGCAGCACGGTGATCATGCCGAGCACGAAGACCTTCGACATCAGGTACGCCGAGCGGGACAGGCCGGTGGCGCGCTCCCGCTCGTAGATGACCCGTTCCTTGATCAGCTCGCGGACCGAGTTCGCCGCGCCGGCGAAGCAGGCGCCGACCGCGAGGATCAGCAGCACCGTCGTCGCCGTGCCGTTCGGGATGATCCGGCCGGTCTGCGGGTTGGCCGGGTTCGGCAGCAGGCCCTTGTCCGCGTCGATGAGCAGGCTCACCGCGCCGAGCACGGCCGGCAGGATCACCATCAGGGCCAGGAAGCCCTTGTCGGACGCGATCACCGAGACGTACCGCCGGACGAGCGTGACGAACTGGGACATCCAGCCCTGCGGCTTCGGCGGCTTCATCGCCTGCATCGGCGGAACCTGTACGGACTGCGGCGCCACCGCGTCCAGGTCCGCGGCGTACATCTGGTAGTGCTGCGAGCCCTTCCAGCGGCCCGCCCAGTCGTAGTCGCGGTAGTTCTCGAAGGCGGAGAAGACGTCGGCCCAGGTGTCGTAGCCGAAGAAGTTCAGCGCCTCCTCCGGCGGGCCGAAGTAGGCCACGGAGCCACCCGGCGCCATCACCAGCAGCTTGTCGCACAGGGCCAGCTCGGCCACCGAGTGCGTGACGACGAGGACCGTGCGGCCGTCGTCGGCGAGGCCGCGCAGCAGCTGCATGACGTCGCGGTCCATGCCCGGGTCGAGGCCGGAGGTCGGCTCGTCCAGGAAGATCAGCGACGGCTTGGTCAGCAGCTCCAGGGCGACCGAGACACGCTTGCGCTGACCGCCGGACAGGGACGTGACCTTCTTGTCCTTGTGGATGTCGAGCTTGAGCTCGCGCAGCACCTCGTCGATACGGGCCTCGCGCTCGGCCCCCGTGGTGTCGGCGGGGAAGCGCAGCTTGGCCGCGTACTTGAGGGCCTTCTTGACGGTCAGCTCCTTGTGCAGGATGTCGTCCTGCGGGACCAGACCGATGCGCTGGCGCAGCTCGGCGAACTGCTTGTACAGGTTCCGGTTGTCGTAGAGCACCTCGCCCTGGTTGGCGGGCCGGTAGCCGGTGAGCGCCTTGAGCAGGGTGGACTTGCCGGAGCCGGACGGGCCGATGACCGCGATCAGCGACTTCTCCGGAACGCCGAAGGAGACGTCCTTGAGGATCTGCTTGCCGCCGTCGACCGTGACGGTCAGGTGGCGGGCGGAGAAGGACACCTCACCGGTGTCGACGAACTCCTCCAGCCGGTCCCCGACGATCCGGAACGTCGAGTGGCCGACGCCGACGATGTCCGTCGGGCCGAGCAGCTGCGAACCGCCCTTGGCGATCGGCTGGCCGTTGACGTACGTGCCGTTGTGCGAACCGAGGTCGCGGATCTCCATGCGCCCGTCGGGCGTGGCGTGGAACTCGGCGTGGTGCCGCGAGACCTGGAGGTCCGAGACGACCAGCTCGTTCTCCAGGGCACGGCCGATGCGCATCACGCGGCCGAGGGAGAACTGGTGGAACGTGGTCGGGCTGCGGTCGCCGTAGACCGGCGGTGCCCCCGCGACACCGCCGGGGCCCTGCTGCTGCGGGATGTGCGCCGCGGGCTGCTGCGACTGCTGCCAGCCGGCCTGCGGGGCCTGCTGCTGCGGCTGCTGGTGCGGCGCCTGCTGGGCGGGAGCCTGCTGCGCCCAGCCCGGGTTCGCACCCTGCGCCGCGTACGGCTGCTGCTGGGGCTGGGCCTGCGGCGTGCCGACGGAGGCCGCGGCCCCGCCGGACAGGTTCAGGCGCGGGCCGTCGGTCGCGTTGCCCAGGTTGACCGCCGAGCCGGGGCCGAGCTCCATCTGATGGATGCGCTGCCCCTGCACGAACGTGCCGTTGGTGCTGCCATGGTCCTCGATGACCCAACTGCGGCCGTTGAAGCTGACCGTGGCGTGACGCCAGGAGACCCTGGCGTCGTCGAAGACGACGTCCCCCTGCGGATCACGTCCGAGGGTGTATGCCCTGGACGGATCGAGCGTCCAGGTACGTCCGTTTGATTCCAGTACGAGTTCCGGCACTCCATGCCCCACTGAGTTGTCCCCCGAGTTACCCCCGACATGGGGAGTCTAGGGATGTCGAACATCGGGGGGAACTATTTCAGGAGCGGCCCCCTGACCGAAAGTCGGGCCTTGTGAAGAGCGGGCGCGGACGGGTCGGCCGATTCCGTTGACGGGGTTGAAAACGGGCCGGAGAGTGGTATTTCGACGCGAGGGGGACATGCGCGGTGTTCCCGCCGCGCAGCGGATCGGGGGGTCTGCCATGGGTGCTGCGACAGGTGCGGAGTCGGCGAGGGACGGTGCGCGCGTGCCGTGGGTGGACGTGCTGATGTCCGCCGTCGCCGCGGTGAGCTGGGCGCTGATCGGGATGGCGGGGACGGCTGCGCTGGGCCTGCGGCTGCTGGAGGCGGACGCGGCGGGCTCGTCGGGGCCGATGACCGCGGCGATGGTGGCGCTCGCGGCGGGCGGGTCGGTCACGCCGTCCGGTGACGTGTCGGCCTTCGGTCTGACGGGCGCGGAGGCGGACACGGCCATCGAGATCACGCCACTGGGGGTGAGCCTGGTCGGGGCGCTGCTGCTGTCGTGGTTCTTCCTGCGGTCCCTGCGCGCGGCGGGAGTTGTGGTCGCACCGGCCGAACTCCTCGCGCGTGCGGGCGCGGTGGTCGCGCTGTTCGTGGCCATGCTGGGCGGGCTGGCCTGGGCGGGACACGATGTCATCACGATCGACGGCGGGTCGCTGGGGCTGGACGACGTGCCCGGTGGAGGCGGAGGCGTCGAGGTCCCGGGGCTCGGGGACATCGGAGGGCTGCTGCCGGACCGGCTCGGTGAGCTGGTCGACGCGCAGGCGGCCGTGGGCTTCACGGTGGACACGGCGCCGACGCTGCTCGGCGGGCTCGGGTGGTCGGCCGGGATCCTGGCCATCGCCCTGCTGGCGTCCCGTCGTACGCCCCTGCCCCCGGGCTGGGAGGCCGTGCACCGGGTCGTGCGGCCCGCCGTCTCCGCGGTGGTGACCGTGCTGCTGGTGGCCGTGGCGGCGGGGATCGCGGCGGCGGCGTACGCGGCGGTCGGCGACGACCATCCACGGCGCATCGCCGGGGCGGCGCTGCTCGGGGCGCCGAACGGGGTGTGGCTGGGCGTCCCGCTGGGTCTGTTCGTGCCGTGGGACGGCCGGGCCACGGGCGAGCTGACCCGGTTCCTGCCGGACCCCTTGGACGACCTGCTCGGCTCCGGCACGGACCGGCCGGTGACGTTGGGGCGCCTGGCCGAGCTGGACGGGCGGGTGTGGCTGCTGGGGGTGGCGGCGGCACTGATGATGCTGCTGGCCGGGGTACTGACGGCGGTGCGGACACCGGTCGGGGCCGGTGGGCCGGGCGTTCCGGATGGGCCGGATGTTCCGGACAGGCCGAGGGCCCCGGGTGCTCTCGCCTTCGCGGGCCGGTGCGCGGTGCGGCTGGGGGCGGCGACGGGGGTCGCCCTGCCGCTGCTGGTCTGGCTCACGGACGTGTCCGTGACCGCGTCGCTGTCCGTCCTCGGCTTCGACGCGTTCGGCGCGGGCATCGACCTGCACGGCCACCTCGGCACGGCCCTGCTGCTGGGCGCGGTGTGGGGTGCGGGGGCCGGAGGTGCGGGGGCCTTGCTGGCCTGGGGCTGCGGGGTGCCGGGGCGGTCGGCCGCCGCACTGGCGCGGGGAGCGGCGGGCACGAGGCGGGGGGTGGGCGCGAGGCGGGCAGCGGGTGACGGGCCGGGGTGGGGGACGGCGTCGGGGCCGGGGTCGGGGGCGGGGGCGGTGGCGGGGGCGGTGGGTGGCTCCATGGGGGCGTACGGCGGGGCGTACGCCGGGGAGAGCGGAGGAGCGTACGCCGGGGACGGCGGGGCGCACGCCGGGGAGAGTGGGGCCTACGCCGGGGACGGCGGGGCCTACGCCGGGGACGGCGGAGGTGTCGGGCAGCAGGCAGGGTTGGAGGACGCCGAAGGGGGAGCTGGGTGGAGGGGAGCGAGGGGAGGCGCCACGCCCCCGGGGTACGACGCCGGGCGTCCCGAAGGACCTGGCGCTGCCGACCGTGAGCCGGCGGCGCACGACGAGGAGTCCGGGCCCTACGCGCCGGGGGCGCCGTACCGTCCGCCGAACCCTGCCACCAACCCCTACCTGCGGCTCCCCGGCGAACGGCGGGAGCCGGAGGACGCCAGGCCGGAGGACGCCAGGCCGGAGGACGCCAGGCGTGAGGGCGATCCGGTTGCCCCCGATGAGAGCGGCTCCGTCACCTCGGCGGACCACTCCTCCGCCCCGGAGGACGACTCCCTCGCGCCGGGTGACGGTGACATCTACGGCGCCCCCACGGTCGTCCGGCCCGTGGGGCCGCCTCCGCGCAGGCCCCGGCAGTCCCCCGGCCCGAGGAACGGGAACGGTCCGCCCGCCCGGCCGGACGAATGGCCTCCTCCCCCGCCGCCCCCTCCCCCACCACCGCGCAAACCCCGCGGCGGTCGGTGAGTCCGGCCCCGCCGGTCGGCGCCATCGGCCCCCGCCCTGGCTCTCCATCCCTGGGCCCCTGCCTCTGCCTCTGCCCCCTGGCCCCCGCGCCCCTGGGCGGCCGCACGCAAGATCCACGCCACCCGCCCGACACCCACTGTTCCCTGTCCGCCAGGCGGACCTCAGGGGCGGTACGAGCCGCCTGCCGGATACGGTGGAACCACCATGAGCGCTTCGCAGACCTCGTCTTCCGATGTCCCGGCCGACGTCCCCGCCGACGTCCCCACTCTGCTGGTCAAGATCTTCGGCAAGGACAGGCCCGGCATCACCGCCGGCCTCTTCGACACCCTTGCCGCCTACTCCGTCGACGTCGTCGACATCGAGCAGGTCGTCACCCGTGGCCGCATGGTGCTGTGCGCGCTCGTGACCGAGCCGCCCTCAGGCCTGGAGGGAGACCTGCGGGCGACCGTCCACAGCTGGGCCGAGTCGATGAAGATGCAGGCGGAGATCATCTCCGGCCTCGGCGACAACCGGCCGCGCGGCCTGGGCCGCTCCCTGGTCACCGTCCTCGGCCACCCGCTCACCGCGGAGGCCACCGCGGCCGTCGCCGCTCGCATCACCAGGACCGGCGGCAACATCGACCGTATCTTCCGGCTCGCCAAGTACCCCGTGACCGCGGTCGAGTTCGCCGTCTCCGGCGTGGAGACCGAGCCGCTGCGCACCGCCCTGGTGACCGACGCGGCGAAGCTCGGCATCGACGTGGCGGTGGTCGCGGCCGGCCTCTACCGGCGCGCGCAGCGCCTGGTCGTCATGGACGTCGACTCGACGCTCATCCAGGACGAGGTCATCGAGCTGTTCGCCGCGCACGCCGGCTGCGAGGACAAGGTCGCCGAGGTGACGGCTGCCGCGATGCGCGGGGAGCTGGACTTCGAGCAGTCCCTGCACGCGCGCGTGGCTTTGCTGGAGGGGCTGGACGCCTCCGTCGTGGACAAGGTGCGCAGCGAGGTGCGTCTGACGCCGGGCGCGCGCACCCTGATCCGCACGCTGAAGCGGCTGGGCTACCAAGTGGGCGTGGTCTCGGGCGGTTTCACGCAGGTCACGGACGACCTGAAGGAGCGGCTCGGGCTGGACTTCGCCCAGGCCAACACGCTGGAGATCGTCGACGGCAGGCTCACGGGCAAGGTGACCGGCGAGATCGTCGACCGCGCGGGGAAGGCGCGGCTGCTGCGCCGGTTCGCCGCCGAGGCGGGGGTTCCTCTGTCGCAGACGGTGGCGATCGGTGACGGCGCGAACGACCTGGACATGCTGAACGCGGCCGGTCTCGGCGTGGCCTTCAACGCCAAGCCGGTGGTGCGCGAGGCCGCGCACGCCGCGGTGAACTTCCCCTTCCTGGACACGGTCCTGTATCTGCTGGGCATCACACGCGAAGAGGTCGAGGCGGCGGACACCGTCGGCACCGCCTGACCCGCCTCGGTCCCCCGGACTGTCTGTACCCCTTGATCCGACCGAACCCGCCGCCCGAACCCGTCCGGGAGGGCCCGGCGCCGGTCAGGCACCGGGTCCGTCGCCGGTGGGGCATCGGGCCCGTCACCGGTCAGGCAGGGCCCGTCACCGGTCAGGCACCGGGCCCGTCACCACGGACGTCACACCGGCCGGGACGGCCCGCTCAGGCGGAGCGGGTCACTCGGCCGGTGCCCAGTAGTCGCGCAGCGTGGCCACGCCCGGCTCCAAACTCTTCCACGAGCCCGTGAACGACAGCACGGCGAAGGCGGCGGCCGGGAAGCCGCGGCGGGCCATCCGCTCACGGGCGTCGCCCTCGGCCGCGCCCGCCAGGACGTCGGCGAGGCCCTGGATGCCCGGGTTGTGGCCGATCATGAGGAGGTCCTGCGCGTCGTCGGGGGTCTCGTTGAGCACGGCGATCAGCTCGCCCGGCGAGGCCTCGTAGATCCGCTCCTCGTAGACGGTTTTCGGCCGCTGCGGGAACTCCTGGACGGCCAGCTTCCAGGTCTCCCGGGTGCGGACCGCCGTGGAGCACAGGGCCAGGTCGAAGGCGATGCCGGTGTCGGCGAGCCTGCGCCCGGCCTCCGCCGCGTCCATACGGCCCCGGTCGGCGAGCGGACGCTCGTGATCGGTCACCTGCGGCCAGTCGGCTTTCGCATGGCGGAAGAGGACAATCCTGCGGGGTTCTGCGACGCTCATGAGATCCAGCTTCGCATGAAACACGCCACAGGGCGCAGGGAGTTGACCACCGGCTCCGGCCGTGCTCAGCGGGCTGTCAGCTGCTGGATCCGCTCGAAGAGGTGGGTGATCGCGGGCTCGCCCGCGGCCGCGTGGGCGTCGGACGGGTGCAGGATCAGCAGGAGCAGGGCGGTGAAGGCGAGCGTGGGCAGGGCGAGGGCCCACCACGGCAGACGGCCGTCCGCACCGGCCCGGGGCGCCGGGTGGGGCCGGGTGTGCACAGGAGCCGACATGTCTGCCTCCGCTCTTCGAGTGGTCGGTGACCCGCCTGGCGTGGTCACATCTCGAAGCTACGGAATCCGCGGGCGCCAACCCATCCGGTGATCCACCCACTTGACCCTGACCCTCACCCCCTAGGGGACAGGGGGGCTAGCCCCACCCCGGGGGTGGGGCGCCGCATCAGGGCGAGGCGATGGACGCGATGACGGCGATGACGATGAAGATCGCGAAGAAGGCTCCGAACACGAGCAGCATCTTCTTCTGACCGTGCTGGGGATTCGGGTCGAGCACTGGCATGGGGCAAGTGTCGCACCCGCGCGGCGCTCCGCGCGCCCCGGGGTCGGGCCCCGACGAGCCCGGCGCGCGCAGGCCGGCGGCGTCCGACGGCTCAGCGGCCCGCCTCGTCCTCCACCGTGCGGTCCCGGCCCGCCAGGACGCCGACCACCATCTGCGGGATCATCAGGGCGCTCATCAGCGCGATCGGCAGTCCCCAGCCTCCGCTGTGCTGGTACAGGACGCCGACCAGGAGCGGTCCGGGGATGGAGATCAGGTAGCCCGTGCTCTGGGCGAACGCCGACAGCTGGGCCACGCCCGGCCCGGTCCTCGCCCGCATGCCGACCATGGTCAGGGCGAGCGGGAAGGCGCAGTTCGCGATGCCGAGCAGCACGGCCCAGGCCCAGGCACCGGCGGCGGGCGCGAGGTACAGCCCGGCGTAGCCGGCGAGGCCGCAGACGCCCAGGGCCAGCACGATCGGGCCCTGGTGCGGCAGCCGCGTGGCCAGGCGGGGTATCACGAAGGCGAGGGGGACGCCCATGACCATGGTGACCGCCAGCAGCAGCCCCGCGGTCCCGGCGGGGACGCCGGCGTCCCGGAAGATCTGCGCCATCCAGCCCATGGTGATGTAGGCGGCGGTGGCCTGGAGGCCGAAGAAGACGGCCAGGGCCCAGGCGGTGCGGCTGCGGGTGATCCGCAGCGGCGGCGTACCCGCGCGTGCCGCATCCGGCCCGGCCGGAACGTCCGCCCGGACGGCCGGAGGCTGTGTCCCGGGGGCCTCGGTGCCCCGCACCGGGCCGGCGTCCTCGGTTCCGGGCTCTGCGGGCCCGTCCCCCGCCCCGGGCCCGGTGCCGCGGCCGCGGACGAACGGCAGCCACGGCAGGACCGCCGCCACGGCCGGCGTCGCCCACAGGGCCAGGCCCGACTGCCAGCTGCCGCCGAGCGCGCCGGTCAGGGGCACGGTGACCGCTGCCGCGAGGGCCGTGCCGAGCGCGAGCGCCATCGAGTACAGGCCGGTCATGGATCCGACGCGGTCGGGGAACCAGTGCTTGACGATGACCGGCATCAGGACGTTGCTGACCGCGATGCCCATGAGCGCGAGGGCGCTGGCGGCCAGGAAGCCGGCCGTGCTGCCGGTGTACGGCCGCAGCAGCAGGCCGGTGGCGATGGCCGCCATGCCGGCGCACACCACCGCGCCCGCGCCGAAACGGCGGGCGAGCCGCGGGGCCGTGACGCCGAACACGGCGAAGCACAGGGGCGGCACGGAGGTGAGCAGTCCGGCCACGCTGCCGCTCATGCCGAGCCCGTCGCGGACCTCCTCCAGGAGGGCGCCGAGGCTGGTGATGGCCGGGCGGAGGTTCAGCGCGGACAGCACGATGCCCGCGACGAGCAGCCGCATCGTCCACGCGCGCGCGGACGCACCGCCCGGTTTCCCGGTGCCTTGCGCGGCAGAGCTGCGCACGGCGGGGGGTGTCGTCGTCCGGGGTGTCGTCCGCGTTGTCGTCCGGGTTTCCTCACGAGCCATGAGGCCCATCATAGAATCATGGGATGATTGACTGTCCAGCCCTGTCCGGCCCCCGGACGCCCTCCGGGCCTCCGTTCGTGCGAAGGTGAGCCATGCCCCTGAGCCATCCCCGACGTTCGGCCCTGTCCGAGCAGGTCATCGCCGCGCTGCGCGCCCAGATCACCTCGGGCGAGTGGCCGGTCGGCTCCCGCATCCCGACGGAGCCGGAGCTGGTCGAGCAGCTCGGTGTCGCCCGCAACACCGTCCGTGAGGCCGTCCGCGCGCTGTCGCACAACGGCCTGCTGGACATCCGCCAGGGCTCGGGCACGTACGTGGTGGCGACGAGCGAGCTGGCGGGCGTGATGCAGCGGCGGTTCGCCGACGCCGATCCCCGGCACATCGCCGAGCTGCGCTCCACGCTGGAGTCCGCGGCCGCCCGGCTGGCCGCCGAGCGGCGCACGGAGAAGGACCTCAAGCAGCTCGACGCGCTGCTGCTGCGGCGCGAGGAGGCCTGGGAGTCCGGTGAGAAGGAGGCGTTCGTGACCGCCGACGCGACCTTCCACCTGGCCGTGGTGTCCGCCTCCCACAACGACGTGATGACGGCCATGTACGCGGACCTGGGCGAGGTGCTGCGCGACTGGCTGCGCGAGGACGTCGGCGAGGAGCTGACGCCGGAGACGCACATGGACCACGGACGGCTGCTCGACGCGATCCGCGCGGGCGACGCGGAACAGGCGGCGGCGGAGGCCGCGCGCTATCCCTTCCTGTGCCGCCTGGGCGGGATCAGCTCCCCTTCCGGTGGCTGATCCACACCTCGCCGACCTCCTTCCAGCAGCGCCCGGTCAGCCGCACGGTCTGTGCGGGCGCCGCCGCCACCGGCGTGCTGTCGGTGTCGAGGTCCCACCAGCGGGCGCACTCGACGTGCAGGCTCACCCGGTCGGTCTCCGGATAGGGGTTGTGGCAGTGCGCGGTCACCGTGGAGCCGGTGACCCGGATACGGCACGCGGCCCCGAACGGATCCGCCCGCTCCTGCTCGCCGGCGGGCACGCGCGCGCGGGGCACCGCCTCGTACGCCAGGGTCATCACGAGAGCGACGGCGAGGGACAGTGAGGCCGTTCGGCGGGACAAGCGCACAAGGGGACCTCCTCGGCCGTGCTGGGGAGGGGCTCGCGTGGTGAACGCGTCTCCCAGACTGCCCAGTTGCCGCCCGGCCCGCCCGGCCGACTGAGCCGAACGGGTGACGCCCCGCTCCCCCGCGCGTGCGGGGAACGGGGCGTCCGGGGCGTACGAGGACGTACGGAGAGGGTCAGGCGCCGATGGCGTGCAGACCGCCGTCCACGTGGATGATCTCGCCGGTGGTCTTCGGGAACCAGTCGCTCAGCAGGGCGACGACGCCGCGGCCGGCCGGCTCCGGGTCCTTCAGGTCCCACTCCAGCGGGGAGCGGGAGTCCCACACGGAGGCCAGCTCGCCGAAGCCCGGGATGGACTTGGCGGCCATGGAGCCGATCGGGCCCGCCGAGATGAGGTTGCAGCGGATGTTCTGCTTGCCCAGGTCACGGGCCATGTAGCGGCTGGTGGCCTCCAGGGCGGCCTTCGCCGGGCCCATCCAGTCGTACTGCGGCCAGGCGAACTGCGCGTCGAAGGTGAGGCCGACGACCGAGCCGCCGTTCTGCATCAGCGGCAGGCAGGCCATGGTGAGCGACTTCAGGGAGTACGCCGAGACGTGCATGGCCGTGGCGACCGACTCGAACGGCGTGTTGAGGAAGTTGCCGCCGAGCGCGTCCTGCGGGGCGAAGCCGATGGAGTGCACGACGCCGTCGAGGCCGCCGAGCTCCTCGCCGACGATGTCGGCCAGGCGCCCGAGGTGCTCGTCGTTCGTCACGTCGAGCTCGATGACTTTGGTGGGCTTGGGCAGCTTCCGGGCGATGCGCTCGGTCAGCGTGGGCCGCGGGAACGCGGTCAGGATGATCTCGGCACCCTGCTCCTGGGCCAGCTTGGCGGTGTGGAAGGCGATGGAGGACTCCATCAGCACACCGGTGATCAGGACGCGCTTGCCCTCGAGAATTCCGCTCATGGTGATCAGTGACCCATTCCCAGTCCGCCGTCAACCGGGATGACGGCTCCAGTGATGTACGAGGCGTCGTCCGAGGCGAGGAACCGCACGGCCGCGGCGATCTCCTCCGGCTGGGCGTACCGGCCGAGCGGCACCTGCGACACGATGCCGGAGCGCTGCTCGTCGGTGAGCACCTTGGTCATGTCGGTGTCGACGAAGCCGGGTGCGACGACGTTGAAGGTGATGTTGCGCGAGCCCAGTTCCCGGGCGAGGGAGCGCGCGAAGCCGACCAGGGCGGCCTTGGAGGCGGCGTAGTTCGCCTGCCCCGCGGAGCCGAGCAGCCCGACGACCGAGGAGATGAGCACGACGCGGCCCTTCTTGGCGCGCAGCATGCCGCGGTTGGCGCGCTTGACGACGCGGAAGGTGCCGGTGAGGTTCGTGTCGACGACCGAGGTGAAGTCCTCCTCGGACATGCGCATCAGGAGCTGGTCCTTGGTGATGCCGGCGTTGGCGACGAGGATCTCGACGGGACCGTGGGTCTCCTCGATCTCCTTGTAGGCCTGCTCCACCTGCTCGGCGTCGGTGATGTCGCACTTGACCGCCAGGCAGCCCAGGTCGGTCAGGGCGGCGGGCGGCTCGCCCGAGCGGTACGTGATGGCGACCTTGTCGCCGGCATCGGCGAAAGCGCGGGCGATGGCGAGGCCGATGCCCCGGTTGCCTCCGGTGACGAGAACCGAGCGGCTCAACGGATCACCCTTTCGGTAGCGGTCTGATACCCCGCCCGGGCGCCTGGACGACAGGCGGCGATGACAGGCGGCTTCCTCGAAAACCTATCGGTCCCGGCACGCCCGCGGACAATCGGGCACCGACAGTGGCGTAGGGGACTCACTGTCGGGTCCCTACAGAAGGCCGCGCCCGTCGGGACGGAAAGTCGTGGCCCGCGCGCGGGATGGGCGACATGATCGGACCAGTCGCCGAGAACGGCAGCCACGGTCAGCTCGACAGAACTCGACAGAAAGAGACGGCGGTGCCTCATACCATCGACGAGGCCTTCACGGCCCTCCCCCTACGCGCCCTCGCCGACGCGGCCCTCGCACGCGCGCGTGCCCTGGGCGCCGAGCACGCGGACTTCCGGTTCGAGCGGGTGCGCAGCGCCTCCTGGCGGTTCCGCGACGGCCGGCCCGCCGGGTCGTCGGACACCACCGACCTCGGGTACGCGGTGCGGGTGGTGCACGGCGGCACCTGGGGCTTCGCGTCCGGCGTCGACCTCAGCATGGACGCAGCCGCCCGGGTCGCCGGGCAGGCGGTGGCCATGGCGAAGCTGTCCGCGCAGGTGATCAAGGCGGCCGGTTCCGACGAGCGTGTGGAGCTGGCCGACGAACCGGTGCACGCCGACAAGACGTGGATCTCCTCGTACGAGGTCGATCCGTTCACCGTGCCGGACGAGGAGAAGGCCGGCCTGATCGCCGAGTGGAGCGCGCGGCTGCTGGCGGCGCGCGGGGTCGACCACGTCGACGCCTCGCTGCTCACCGTCCACGAGAACAAGTTCTACGCCGACACGGCCGGGACCGTCACCACGCAGCAGCGGGTACGGCTGCACCCGGTGTTCAACGCCGTCGCGGTCGACGAGTCCAGCGGCGAGTTCGACTCGATGCGCACCCTCGCCCCGCCCGTCGGACGCGGCTGGGAGTACCTGCGCGGCACCGGCTGGGACTGGGAGGCCGAACTGGAGCGGATCCCGGAGCTGCTCGCCGAGAAGATGCGCGCCCCCAGCGTCGAACCGGGCCTGTACGACCTGGTCGTCGACCCGTCGAACCTGTGGCTGACCATCCACGAGTCCATCGGCCACGCCACCGAACTCGACCGGGCACTCGGCTACGAGGCGGCCTACGCCGGCACCTCCTTCGCCACCTTCGACCAGCTGGGCAAGTTGCGCTACGGCTCGGAGCTGATGAACGTCACCGGCGACCGCACCGCCGAGCACGGCCTGGCCACGATCGGCTACGACGACGAGGGTGTCGAGGGCCAGTCCTGGGACCTGGTCAGGAACGGCACGCTCGTGGGCTACCAGCTGGACCGGCGGATCGCGAAACTGACCGGATTCGACCGGTCCAACGGCTGCGCCTTCGCCGACTCGCCCGGGCACGTGCCGGTGCAGCGCATGGCGAACGTGTCGCTGCGGCCGGACCCGGCCGGGATGTCGACCGAGGACCTGATCGGGGGCGTGGAGCGCGGCATCTACGTCGTCGGCGACCGGTCCTGGTCGATCGACATGCAGCGCTACAACTTCCAGTTCACCGGGCAGCGCTTCTACCGCATCGAGAACGGACGGCTGGCCGGGCAGCTGCGCGACGTGGCCTACCAGGCGACGACCACCGACTTCTGGGGCTCGATGGCCGCGGTGGGCGGCCCCCAGACCTATGTGCTGGGCGGCGCCTTCAACTGCGGCAAGGCCCAGCCGGGCCAGGTCGCCGCCGTGTCGCACGGCTGTCCGTCGGCCCTGTTCAAGGGCGTCAACATTCTGAACACCACGCAGGAGGCCGGTCGATGAGCGGGCGTGTCAGCAAGCCGCACGAGGTCGTGGAGCGCGCCCTCGAACTGTCCCGGGCCGACGGCTGTGTCGTCATCGCCGACGAGCACTCGTCCGCCAATCTGCGCTGGGCGGCCAACGCCCTGACCACCAACGGCGTCACGCGCGGGCGCACCCTCACCGTGGTCGCCACGGTCGACGGCAAGGAGGGCACGGCCTCGGGGGTCGTGTCCCGGTCCGCCGTGACCGCCGACGAGCTGGAGCCCCTGGTGCGGGCCGCGGAGGCCGCCGCCCACGCCGCGGGTCCCGCCGAGGACGCGCAGCCGCTGGTCACGGGCGTGGCCGGGTCGCCGGAGTTCACGCAGGCACCCGCGGAGACCTCCTCGGCGGTGTTCGCCGACTTCGCGCCGGCGCTCGGTGAGGCCTTCGCACGCGCGCGTGCGGGCGGCCGCGAGCTGTACGGCTTCGCCCACCACGAGCTGGTCTCGTCGTACGTGGGCACCTCCACGGGGCTGCGGCTGCGGCACGACCAGCCGAACGGGACGCTGGAGCTGAACGCCAAGTCGCCCGACCGGACCCGGTCCGCCTGGGCCGGGCGCTCCACGCGGGACTTCAAGGACGTCGACCCGGCCGCCATGGACGCCGAGCTCGCCGTACGGCTCGGCTGGGCCGAGCGGCGCGTGGAGCTGCCCGCGGGACGCTACGAGACGCTGCTGCCGCCGACGGCGGTGGCGGACCTGCTGATCTACCAGGTGTGGTCGGCGTCGGGCCGGGACGCGGTCGAGGGCCGCACGGTCTTCTCCAAGCCGGGCGGGGGCACGCGGGTCGGCGAGAAGCTCACCGATCTGCCGCTGACCCTGCGCAGCGACCCGCACGCGCCGGGCCTGCAGACGGCGCCGTTCGTGATCGCGCACTCCTCCGGGGGCGACCAGTCGGTGTTCGACAACGGGCTGCCGCTCACGGCCACCGAGTGGATGCGCGAGGGCGAGCTGCGGCACCTGACGACCAGCCGCCACAGCGCGGGCCTGACCGGGCTGCCCGTGGCGCCGGGCATCGACAACCTGATCCTGGACGGGGGCGAGGACCGCTCCCTGGACGAGATGGTCGCGGCCACCGAGCGGGGGCTGCTGCTGACCTGCCTGTGGTACATCCGCGAGGTCGATCCGGCGACGCTGCTGCTGACGGGCCTGACCCGGGACGGCGTCTACCTGGTCGAGAACGGCGAGGTGACGGGTGAGGTGAACAACTTCCGCTTCAACGAGTCGCCGGTGGGGCTGCTGGGGCGGGCCACCGAGGCCGGGCGGACGGAGAAGACGCTGCCGAGGGAGTGGAGCGACTGGTTCACCAGGGCCGCGATGCCGGCCCTGCGGGTGCCGGATTTCAATATGAGCTCTGTCAGCCAGGGCGTATAACCTCGTACCTGATTACGAGCCCAATCGAGGAGACACGAGAACCGTGACGGACATCGTCGACGAGCTGAAGTGGCGCGGGCTGTTCGCCCTGTCCACCGACGAGGACGCTTTGCGCAAGGCGCTCGCGGACGGTCCCGTCACGTTCTATTGCGGTTTCGACCCGACCGCGCCGTCGCTGCACGTGGGGCACCTGGTGCAGGTGCTCACCGTGCGCCGGCTCCAGCAGGCCGGTCACCGGCCGCTGGCCCTGGTCGGCGGTGCCACGGGCCTGATCGGCGACCCCCGCCCGACCGCGGAGCGCACGCTGAACGACCCGGAGACGGTCGGCGGCTGGGTCGACCGGCTGCGCGCCCAGATCGAGCCGTTCCTGGACTTCGAGGGCGACAACGCGGCCGTCATGGTCAACAACCTCGACTGGACGCGGGACCTCTCCGCGATCGAGTTCCTGAGGGACATCGGCAAGCACTTCCGCGTCAACAAGATGCTGACGAAGGACTCCGTGGCCCGCCGCCTGGAGTCCTCCGAGGGCATCAGCTACACGGAGTTCAGCTACCAGCTCCTGCAGGGCATGGACTTCCTCCAGCTCTACCGGCGCTACGGCTGCACGCTCCAGCAGGGCGGCAGCGACCAGTGGGGCAACCTCACGGCCGGCCTGGACCTGATCCACCGCCTGGAGCCGGACGCGACCGTGCACGCGCTGGCAACGCCGCTGATGACGAAGGCGGACGGCACCAAGTTCGGCAAGACCGAGGGCGGCGCCGTCTGGCTCGACCCGGAGATGACGACGCCGTACGCGTTCTACCAGTTCTGGCTGAACGTGGACGACCGGGACATCTCGCGGTACATGCGCATCCTGTCCTTCCGCTCGCGTGCGGAGCTGGAGGAGCTGGAGCAGCAGACGGAGGAGCGTCCGCAGGCCCGGGCCGCGCAGCGCGCGCTGGCCGAGGAGCTGACGACGCTGGTGCACGGCGCCGACCAGACGGCCGCCGTGATCGCCGCGTCCAAGGCCCTCTTCGGGCAGGGCGAGCTGGCGGAGCTGGACGAGCGGACGCTGGCCGCGGCCCTGTCCGAGGTGCCGCACATCCAGGTGGCCGAACTCGCTCCGGCCGTCGACCTGTTCGCCGAGGTCGGCCTGGTCGCCAGCAAGTCGGCCGCGCGCCGCACGGTCAAGGAGGGCGGCGCCTACGTGAACAACGTCAAGGTCGCCGGCGAGGACGCCGTCCCCGGCAAGGAGGACCTGCTGCACGGCCGCTGGCTGGTGCTGCGCCGGGGCAAGAAGAACCTGGCCGCCATCGAGGTCACGGGCGGCTGAGTCCGCGCTGGAAGGGGGCGGTCTCCGAAACCGGAGGCCGCCCCCTTCCGCTGTGCGCGGGTCAGGCGCGTCTGCTTCCTCTGGCCGCCGTCCAGGCCCGGTCGCCGAGACCGACGAGGATGACCGCCATCACCAGCTGGAAGACGTGCCGCCACCAGTCGATGCCGGCCGTGGCGTCGACACCGGCGGCCCGGGCGATGGCATTGCCGGCGATACCGCCGATCATGCCCAGGATGACGGTCAGCCACAGCGGCACGTGCTGCTTGCCCGGAATGATCGCCTTCGCGATCAGACCGAGTACCAGTCCTACGATGATCGCCCACAACCAGCCCATCGCTGCCTCCTCGTACGGCTCGACGTGAGCACTACGGCCAGTCTCGGCCCAGCCGTGCTACGCCGCATGCCGACAGCGCCGTACGTGTGAGGGCGCAGGCCGTGCGCACCGGCGGCACCGCCCCCGGTCTCGTAGTGGACGCAGACGCGGCGTAACGTGGGATCTGTCCTGGTCGGTCTCCCCCACCGGCCCGGGGCTGCTACGGGGCGGGGAAGTCCTCTACGGGCGGATGGTGGAATGCGATGCGGAAGCAGCATGGCGGCGGCAACGTCCAGGTTTTCCGGATCACCGGCGCCCGGACGGGGCTGCAGGAGGACGTGCGCGGGCGGCAGCGCAGGTACGTGATCTCGATGTCCGTCCGCACGGTCTCGGTGATCCTTGCGGCGACCTTGTGGAACGTCGAACGGCACGTGGCCGTCGTGGCGTTGGTGCTCGGGCTGGTGCTGCCGTACATCGCGGTGGTGATCGCGAACGCCGGGCGCGAGAACGCGCCGTCTCTGCCGTCGACGTTCGTGGCGCCTCCCGTACGGCCGATGATCGCGCCGCCGGGACCGGAGAGCGGCCGGGCGGAATCCGCCGCGGAAGACGCCGTGTCGGGGGCGGTGCCCGGGGCACGGACCGAATCGCCCGAACGATAGGGGCACCGCCGGGCTTGCGGAACGCGCTCACAAACGGAAGTCACCTTCCCGCCAAGCTCGGGAAAAGCTCAGATCAATCATGTTGTTCCGGTGCCGGGTCCGGGGTTACCCGTGACATACTTCGTACGCGCTCCGCATCCCCCGTCGGAGCGACGGACCGACGCCGGGCAGCTCCCCCCGTGGCTGCTCGGCGTCGCCTTTTCTGTGTGCAGTGGTGGGATGAACCTGTGAGTGACGAGACGCCCGTGTGCTCCGCGAAGGGCTGCCGCGCCGACGCCGTGTGGGTGCTCGCGTGGAACAACCCGAAGATCCACACGCCGGAGCGGCGCAAGACCTGGCTGGCCTGTGAGGAGCACCGCGAGCATCTGTCGCAGTTCCTCGGGGTGCGCGGGTTCCTGAAGGACGTCGTGCTGCTGAAGGAGTGGGAAGCGAGCGCCTAGTCCGCCGCCCTTCTCCCTCAGCCGCCGATGGCGGACATCGGGCGGTCCGGCTGGACGAACGTCGGGTCGTCCAGGCCTGCGCCCGCCTTCTTGCCCCACATCGCCAGGCGCCAGATGCGGGCGATCTCCTCGTCCGGAGCGCCCGAGCGCAGGGCGGCGCGCAGGTCCGTCTCCTCCCGGGCGAACAGGCAGGTGCGTATCTGGCCGTCGGCCGTGAGGCGGGTGCGGTCGCAGGCCGCGCAGAACGGGCGGGTGACGGAGGCGATCACACCGACCACATGCGGGCCGCCGTCGACCAGCCAGCGCTCCGCCGGGGCCGAGCCGCGCTTCTCCTCGCCCTCGGGCGTCAGCTCGAAGCGGGTGCGCAGGGAGGCGAGGATGTCGCCGGCCGTGATCATGCCGTCGCGCTTCCAGCCGTGCTGGGCGTCCAGGGGCATCTGCTCGATGAACCGCAGCTCGTACTCGTGCTCCACCGCCCAGGCGAGGAGGTCGGGGGCCTCGTCCTCGTTGAGCCCCGGCATGAGGACGGAGTTGACCTTGACCGGGGTCAGGCCGGCCTCGCGGGCCGCGTCCAGGCCCTCCAGGACGTCCTTGTGGCGGTCGCGGCGGGTGAGGGTCTTGAAGACGTCCGGCCGGAGCGTGTCCAGGGAGACGTTGACCCGGTCCAGGCCCGCCGCCTTCAGGGCCGCCGCCGTGCGCTTGAGGCCGATGCCGTTGGTGGTGAGGGACATCTGGGGGCGGGGCTCCAGGGCCGCCACGCGCTCGACGATGCCGACCAGGCCGGGGCGCAGCAGGGGCTCGCCGCCGGTGAAGCGGACCTCCTCGATCCCGAGGGACGTGACCGCGATGTCGATCAGACGGACGATCTCGTCGTCGGTCAGCAGATCCGGCTTGGCCAGCCACTGCAGACCCTCCTCGGGCATGCAGTACGTACAGCGCAGATTGCAGCGGTCGGTCAGCGAGACCCTCAGGTCGGTGGCCACTCGGCCGTAGGTGTCGATGAGCACGTGGGCCCCCTCCCTCGACGCGGATCGTGCCCGGAGCACTGGTTCTCCGACACCTGTGAGCCTACGTGACACCGCTGACAACGCCACAGACCCGATCCCACGACGTGGGACGCGGCCGCGCCGCAGGGACCTGGAGGTTCCTACGACGCGGCCGCGGGCGAGGAGTCGTGCTCAGTGGGCGCCGGTGCCGGTCAGGGACCTGACCTCCAGTTCGGCGTACTTCTTGGCGTCGGGCTCCTCCTTGGACAGGACCGTGCCGAGCCAGCCCATGAGGAAGCCGAACGGGATGGAGATGATGCCCGGGTTCTTCAGCGGGAACCAGGCGAAGTCGACGTCGGGGAACATCGCCTTGGGGTCACCGGAGACCACGGGCGAGAACAGCACCAGGCCGACGGCGACGATCAGACCGCCGTAGATCGACCACAGGGCGCCCTGGGTGGTGAACCGCTTCCAGAACAGGCTGTAGAGGATCGTCGGCAGGTTGGCGGAGGCCGCGACGGCAAAGGCGAGGGCGACCAGGCCCGCCACGTTCAGGTCGCGGGCCAGGGCGCCCAGGCCGATGGAGACGATGCCGATGGCGACGGTCGCCCAGCGGGCCGCGCGGACCTCCTCGGCGCCGGAGGCCTGTCCCTTGCGGATGACGTTGGCGTAGATGTCGTGCGCGAAGGAGGACGACGAGGCGAGGGTGAGGCCGGCGACCACGGCGAGGATGGTCGCGAAGGCGACCGCCGAGATCGTGGCGAGCAGGATCGCGCCCCAGGCCGAGTCGACGCCGCCCAGGTGCAGGGCGAGCAGCGGCGCGGCCGTGTTGCCGGACGGGTTCGAGGCGATGATCTCGTCCTGGGAGATCAGCGCGGCGGCGCCGAAGCCGAGGGCGATGGTCATCAGGTAGAAGGCGCCGATGATGCCGATGGCCCAGTTCACCGACTTCCGGGCGGCCTTGGCGTTGGGCACGGTGTAGAAGCGGATCAGGATGTGCGGCAGGCCGGCGGTGCCGAGCACCAGGGCGATGCCCAGGGAGATGAAGTCCAGCTTGGACGTGCCGGTCGCGCCGTACTGGAGGCCGGGCTCCAGGAAGGCGGCGCCCTTGCCGCTGTTCTCGGCGGCCGTGCCGAGCAGGTCGGAGATGTTGAAGTTGAACTTCAGCAGGACCAGGAAGGTGATCAGGAGGGTGCCGCCGATGAGCAGCACGGCCTTGACCATCTGGACCCAGGTGGTGCCCTTCATGCCGCCGATGGAGACGTAGACGATCATCAGCAGGCCGACGAGGGCGACGATGAGGATCTTGCCGGCGTCGGAGGTGATGCCGAGCAGCAGCGAGACGAGGACGCCCGCGCCGGCCATCTGGGCCAGCAGGTAGAAGATCGACACGACGATGGTGGAGGTGCCGGCCGCGGTGCGGACCGGGCGCTGGCGCATGCGGTAGGCGAGGACGTCGCCCATGGTGTAGCGGCCGGAGTTGCGCAGCGGCTCGGCCACCAGGAGCAGGGCGACCAGCCAGGCGACCAGGAAGCCGATGGAGTAGAGGAAGCCGTCGTAGCCGAAGATGGCGATGGCGCCGGCGATGCCCAGGAAGGACGCGGCGGACATGTAGTCGCCGGAGACGGCGAGGCCGTTCTGGAAGGCGCTGAACTGGCGGCCGCCGGCGTAGAAGTCGGCGGCGTCCTTGGTCTGGCGGCCCGCCCAGATGGTGATGCCGAGGGTGGCGAGGACGAACAGCGCGAACAGGGTGATGATCAGCGGGCGGTGCTCGCTGGCCTCGTTCGCGGCGAGCAGGGTCTGCTGTGCGGTGCTCATGCGCCGCCCTCCATCCGGGACTTGATGGCCTCGGCCTTGGGGTCGAGCTTCGCGGCGGCGTGCTTCGAGTACCACCAGGCGATGAGGAACGTGGTGACGAACTGGGCGACGCCGAGGACGAAGGCGACGTTGATGTTGCCGAACAGCTTGGTGCCCATGAAACCGCCGGCGTAGTTCGACAGCAGCACGTACAGCAGGTACCAGGCGATGAAGGCGACGGTCAGCGGGAAGGCGAAGGAGCGGTAGGAGCGGCGCAGTTCACCGAACTCCGCGCTCTCCTGCACCTCGGTGAACTCCTCGGGTGAGGGGAGTTTGTGTTGCTCCTTCGAGGGGGGCGGTGCGTCGGTGGCCACGGAGTCTCCTCGCAATGACGAAAGCGGTGGGTACGGGGACGGAGGCGAGTGTCCTCGCGCTCCTTGTTCAACGTCACGGCGGCACACGGGGAGCGGTTCAACCGCGTCGCGTTCTTTCCGAAGTCGTTTCGGCGAAACGTTGCTGGCCGGCGAGAGGCCGGGATAGCTTCACCCTGCACCACCTCGTCATGTACCTGCCCGAGCACCACCTGTGCCTCGGGCCGGTTTCGTTTCCGGAGGATGTGGAGACCCCATGTCTCACTTGCGTTCCAGACGCCGGCTCGCTCTCGCCGTGCCCGTCGTGCTGTCGCTGACGGCCTCGCTCGGCTTCCTGCCCGCCGCCGCCTCGGCGGCCCCGCAGGCGGAGCCGGCCACCCTGACGGCGGACGCGCCGCGGCTGGCGTACGTCGTCAACACCAAGACCGACCGCCACACGATCGCTTCGGTCAAGAAGGCGATCGGGAAGGCCGGCGGCTCGGTCGTGGCGACGTACGAGCGGATCGGCGTCCTCGTCGTCCACTCCTCGAACCCCGACTTCGCCAAGACCGTCCGCACGGTCCGCGGGGTCCACTCGGCCGGTGCGACGCGCACGGCGCCGCTGGCCGCCGCGGGGACGAAGGAGGAGGGCGCCGCCCGGTACCTGACGGCCGCCGAGGCCGATCGGGTCGAGGCCGCCTCCGCGCAGACGCCCGAGAGCGAGCCCCTCGAAGCGGACCAGTGGGACCTGCGCGCGATCGGCGCCGACAAGGCCGCGAAGATCAACCCGGGCAGCCGCAAGGTGACGGTCGCGGTGATCGACACCGGCGTGGACGACACCCACCCCGACATCGCCCCGAACTTCTCCGCCTCCCAGTCCGCCAACTGCGCCGGCGGCAAGGCCGACACCAGCGAGGGCGCCTGGCGGCCGTACACGCCCGAGGACTACCACGGCACGCACGTCGCCGGCTCCATAGCCGCCGCCCGCAACGGGACCGGCGTCGCCGGCGTCGCTCCCGGTGTGAAGGTGTCCAGCATCAACGTGACCGACCGGGCGAACGGCCTCTTCTACCCGGAGAGCGTCGTCTGCGCGTTCGTGTTCGCCGCCGACCACGGCGTCGAGATCACGAACAACAGCTACTACGTCGACCCGTGGCTGTACAACTGCATGGACGACCCGGACCAGCGCGCCGTCGTCACCGCGGTCAACCGGGCGCAGCTGTACGCGCAGAAGAAGGGCACGCTGCACGTCGCCGCGGCGGGCAACTCCAACCACGACCTGGACGCGGACGCGATCGTCGACGACTCCAGCCCGAACGACACCACGCCCGTCGAGCGCACCATCGACCCGCACGAGTGCTTCGACATCCCGACCCAGCTGCCGGGTGTCGTCACGGTCAGCGCGACCGGCGTCCAGAACGTCAAGTCGTACTACTCGACGTACGGCAAGGGCGTCGTCGACGTCGCCGCGCCCGGTGGTGACCGCCGCTACCAGATCCCGGACACGCCCTCCAAGGACGGCCGCATCCTGTCCACGATGCCGAACGGCGCGTGGGCCTTCCTGCAGGGCACCTCCATGGCCTCGCCGCACGCCTCCGGCGTCGCCGCGCTGCTGAAGTCCAAGTACCCGTGGGCCTCGCCGGCCCAGCTCCAGGCGCTGCTGAAGGCGCAGGCCGACGAGACGGCCTGCCCCACGTCCTACGACCAGGACGGCGACGGCACGCAGGACGCGGTGTGCGAGGGCGGCGAGCGCGTCAACGGCTTCTACGGCCACGGCATCGTCAACGCGCTGCGCGCGGTCAAGTGAGCCGCGCCTTCCCGACCTTCCGCACCGTCGCCCCGTACCGCGAACGAACTGGAGACACCATGACTGCGCCGCACGCGCGCTACCGCCGCGCCGTCGCGATCCCGGCCGGAATGGCAATGGCCACGGCCCTCGCGTTCCTGCCGAACGTCACGGCCTCGGCCGCCGAGGACGCCCCGGCGGCGGTCTCGGCCGATGCCACCCCGCTCAGCTACGTCGTCAACGTCAAGCCGGGTCACGGCACGTCGGCGCACGTGAAGAAGGCCGTCGGCAAGGCCGGCGGGACGATCGTGACGTCGTACGACCAGATCGGCGTCATCGTCGTCCACTCCTCGAACCCCGACTTCGCCAAGACCATCCGCACGGTGCGCGGCGTGCAGTCGGCCGGTGCCACCCGCACGGCGCCGCTGCCCGCGGCGTCGACGGGCGACCTGGGCGCGCCGAAGGTGCTGAGCGCGGCCGAGGTCGCGCGGGCCGAGGCGGCGGCCGGTCAGGACCCGCTGGAGTCGCTGCAGTGGGACCTGCCCGCCATCAAGGCGGACAAGGCGCACGAGAAGTCGCTGGGCAGCGACAAGGTCACGGTCGCCGTGATCGACACCGGCGTGGACGACACGCACCCCGACATCGCGCCCAACTTCGACCGCAAGGCGTCGGTCAACTGCGTGACGGGCAAGCCGGACACGTCCGACGGGGCCTGGCGGCCGAGCGCGGCGGAGAGCCCGCACGGCACGCACGTCGCCGGTGAGATCGCCGCCGCCAAGAACGGCGTCGGCATGACGGGTGTCGCGCCCGGCGTGAAGGTCTCGGGCATCAAGGTGTCCACCACGGCCGGCTTCTTCTACACCGAGGCCGTGGTCTGCGGCTTCGTGTGGGCGGCCGAGCACGGGGTCGACGTGACGAACAACAGCTATTACACCGACCCCTGGTACTTCAACTGCAAGGACGACCCGGACCAGAAGGCGCTGGTGGAGGCCGTCACGCGCGCCTCGCGGTACGCGGAGAAGAAGGGCGCGGTCAACGTCGCGGCGGCGGGCAACGAGAACTACGACCTCGCCTCCGACTCGATCACCGACCCCTCCTCCCCGAACGACACCACGCCGGGCGAGCGGGTCGTCGACCCCTCGAAGTGCCTCGACATACCCACCCAGCTGCCGGGTGTCGTCACGGTCGCGGCGACGGGCGCGAAGGGCATCAAGTCGTCCTTCTCCAACTACGGCTTGGGCGTGGCCGACATCGCCGCGCCGGGCGGCGACTCCACGGCCTACCAGGCGCCGGCGCCGCCGGCCACCAGCGGGCTGATCCTGGGCACGCTGCCGGGCGGCAAGTGGGGTTACATGGCCGGTACGTCGATGGCGTCCCCGCACGTCGCGGGCGTCGCCGCGCTCATCAAGTCGACGCACCCGTACGCCTCCCCGGCCCTGGTGAAGGCCCTGCTGTACGCGCAGGCCGACGCCAAGGCGTGCACGGACCCGTACGACATCGACGCCGACGGCAAGGTCGACGCGGTGTGCGAGGGCCCGAAGAACCGCAACGGCTTCTACGGCTGGGGCATCGCGGACGCGCTGGACGCGGTGACCAAGTAGGGCGGACGGAACGGCGGTCCGGGCCGGGCGGGTACACCCGCCCGGCCCGCTTCGTCCCCCGGGCCCGCCGAGCGGGCGCCGCTTCCGACTTGCCCGGCCCTGTGGAGGTTGGTGAAGATCCTGGGGTGACCTTGACAAGATCTGCACCCGGGGCGGCCGGGACGACAGGGCGTGGTGGCGCCGGACGGGCCGTCGCCGTCCTGGTGCTCGTGGCGCTGGCCGCGCTCATACCGCTGCTGGGCCCGTCCGCCGCGCTGCACGGCACCGGGGAGGCCGAGGCGCCCGGCGCCGGGGGGATAGCCCTGCTGCGCACGGTGCTGTTCGCGGCGCTGTGCGTACCCGTCGGCGAGGTGTTCGTGAACCGGCTGGCGCGGTGGGTGCCGGGGGCGCCGGCCGCTCCCCCGGACGCGCTGCGCAGCTGGTCGCCCTGGGCGGCCGCCGCCGGTTTCCTGGCCGCCCTCGGGCTCGCCTCGGTCGTCGCCACGGGCAATCTGGTGCCGGGCGGCCCTGCGGACATCGACGTCGGCGGCCTCTACGCCTCCCGGGACGGCAAGCTGGCCCTGCTGGAGGTCAACGCCTTCCTCGTGGCGGGTCTGTGTGCGGTGTCCCGGCGCCCGGCCACACAGGTGCTGCCGCTGGCCGCGGTGATCGTCGCCGAGGCCCTGCGCGCCCACCCCACGACCGAGCACGGCCCGCTGACCGGCTCCGGTCTGACGCTCGTGCACCTGACCTGCGCGGCCCTGTGGGTGGGCGGTCTGCTGCACGCCCTGCGGGTGCTGCGGCTGCGGCGCGATCCGGCGGGCGCGGCCCTGCTGGGCCTCTACGCGCGCGTGGCGGCGGTGCTGCTCGCCGCCATCACCGCCACGGGCGTGTGCAGTTCGCTGCGCCGGATGCCGCCCGGGACGATCCTGGAACAGCTGACGGAGACGGCGTACGGGCGGGTCCTGCTCGCCAAGGTGCTGCTCGTGGCCGCCGTGGCCGTGCTCGCCCTGTGGGCCCGGCGACGGCTGCACCGGGCGGCCGACCCGCTGACCGCCTGCACTCCGGCCCGGGCCGAGGTGGCCGTGCTCGGCCTGGTGGTCGCGGTGTCCGGCCTGCTGACGGCGCTGCCGGTACCCATCCGCTGGTAGACCCGGCCCTCTCGCCCCCGGCCGGTCTCAGACCACCCTCATCTCGCCGTACGTCACGGTCGGCGCGCGGCGCGCGTTGAGCGCCCCGAGTGCGCCGCCGGCCAGCAGGGCCTGCGCGGCGACGTAGGTGAGCATGACCCGGAAGTCGGGCCGGGGCGGCTGCGGCCACTCGGCCACGCCTGTCGCGATGAGGGTGTCGGAGAGCAGGAAGAGCGCCCCGCCGAGGCCGGTGCAGAGGCCGAGGCGGGTACCGGCCGCGCAGGCCATCGCCGTGAGCAGGAGGCTGTACCCGGCGACGGGCACGCGCAGTTCCGCGGGCAGGTCCGGCCACAGCAGCGCGACGGTCCCGAGCAGGGCGACGGCGTACCCGAGGGCCAGGAGGCCCGCACGCGCGCGGGGAACGGCGTACCGGCTGCCGTACGTGCGGAAGAGCACGAGGTAGCAGACGTGCCCGGCGGCGAAGGAGGCCAGGCCGGCGAGGAAGGCCGGCTGGGCGTCGGACAGCGGCAGCACGTCCCCGCCCCAGCCGAACAGCAGGGCGGCCAGGAGCGGCCGGGGTGCCCGGCGCAGCGCGGCCCAGAGGGCCAGCAGCGGCATCAGCAGCGGCTTGGCGAGGGCGTGGCCGGTGCCGGAACCGGCCGCCAGGCAGACGAGGTCGACGACGGCGGCGAGGGCGAAGGCGGCCAGGACGAGGCGCGTGCGGTTCACGCCGGTGGGGTCTTCCCGGCGGGCGCGGTCCCGACGACCGGCTCCTGCCCTTGCGCGGTCCCGGACGGGAGGAGAGCCGTGGTGGAGCCGCCGGCCGGCGCCGCCGCCCGGGCCGGGCCCCACCCCGGTCCCCGGAACACCCGCCCCGTCCGTTCGCTCCAATTGCGCGCCGCCCTAGGGTCCTTGGCGATCGACACGTACTCGTGGGTCGCCACCTTCAGCAGGTCGTACATGTCGATGTTCTTCGTCAGCCCGTAGCGGGGCCGCTCGGTCTCCGCGACGAACGAGCCGAACAGCCGGTCCCAGACGATGAGGATGCCGCCGAAGTTGCGGTCCAGGTAGTGGCCGAGGAGCAGAACGCGAGTGCGGCCGGGTGCACGCCGAGGAGGATGAGCGGCACGTAGAAGGGCCACACGGTCAGGGACGTCCAGGGCTGGCGCAGCGCGGTGGTGAGGTTGAACTTCCGGCTGGAGTGGTGGACGACATGACAGGCCCACAGGATGCGGATGACGTGGTGGCCGCGGTGGGACCAGTAGGAGAAGAAGTCCTGCCCGAGCAGCATCAGCGGGATCGTCCACCACAGCACGGGCACGCGCAGCGGCGTCAGTTCGTACAGGGCCGTGCAGACGGCCAGGATCGGGATCTTCCACAGGAAGTCGAAGGCGAGACTGCCGAGCCCCATGCCGACGCTCGTCGCGGCGTCCTTCGCCTCGTACCCCGCGGCGTCCTCGTCGGGGTGGAGGCGGCAGCTCACCATCTCGACCACGGTGAGCAGCACGAAGGCGGGTATCGACCACAGCACGACATCGGGCAGGTTCGGCATGCAAGCACCGTAGGACCGCCCAAGACGGCCCCATCAGACGTTGTTACCGACAAGTACGACCGACGGTACGCGCTTGCTTCTCGGCGATCTCCGCCAAACCGGCCCCGGTCGAGCAGACGTACGCCTCGCGAACGGACAAGCCGGACAAGCCGCCTGAGGGGGCATCGGAAAGGGCGCGGGTCCGCACCTGGCGGACGGCGGTGTCAGTCCCGGCCCGTATCCTCGTGAACCATGCTCGAAGACCTGACGACCGCAGCGTTCTCCGCCACGGCGTGGCCGGCCGCGTATCCCCAGGGATACGCGGTCGTTGACGTGGAGACCACGGGCCTGGCCCGGGACGACCGCATCATCTCCGCGGCCGTCTACCGGGTGGACGCGCGCGGCGAGGTCGAGGACCACTGGTACACGACGGTCAACCCGGAGCGCGACCCGGGCCCGGTCTGGATCCACGGGCTGACGAGCGAGGCACTGGAGGGCGCGCCCCTGTTCCAGGACATCGCCGAGGAGTTCACGGCCCGGCTGACGGGACGGGTCCTCGTCGCGCACAACGCCGTCTTCGACTGGCAGATGATCGCCCGGGAGTACGCGCGGGCCGAGCGCGAGGCGCCGGTGCGCCAGCGGCTGTGCACCATCGCCCTCTCCAAGGAGCTCGGGCTGCCGCTGCCCAACCACAAGCTGGAGTCCCTCGCGGCGCATTTCGGCGTCGTGCAGCAGCGGGCCCACCACGCGCTGGACGACGCGCGCGTGCTGGCGGAGGCGTTCCGCCCCAGCCTGCGGGCCGCGGCGGCGCACAACCTGCGGCTGCCGTTGCACGAGTGCCGGCCGCTGACGGAGTGGTCGGACCGTCCCGCCACGCCCCGCATCGGACAGCAGGCGGGCTACGGCGGCTACCGGCCGACCAGTTGGCGCCCCTCGCGCAAGCGCCCCGCCTGCCCCTACCCCAACCCGGGGCGCTACGAGCCGGGCGGACGGCTCAAGCAGGGCATGCGGGTCGCCTTCTCGGGTGACACCTCGACCGAGCGGGAGCTGCTGGAGGACCGCGCGACCGAGGCCGGGCTGCACGTGGCGACGAGCCTGTCCCGGCTGACGAGCCTGCTCGTCACGAACGACCCGGACTCGGGCACGTCCAAGGTCGTCAAGGCCCGCCAGTTCGGCACGCCGGTCGTGGACGAGGCGGCCTTCGGGCAGCTCCTCGCGGACGTGGAGCCGGCGTCCGAGGGGTGAGCGCGGACGGGGCGCGGGGCGACCGTACGGACGGGTGATTGCCGGGCGACTCGCCCGGCGGCCGCTCGCCCGGGCCCGGGTCACGGCCCACCCTGTGGCCCATGGCGACCTGTGAGGTTTGTGGCAATCAGTACGGAATGACCTTCGAGGTGCACGCGCAGGGCGCGGTGCACGTCTTCGACTGCTTCGCCTGCGCGATCCACCGCATGGCCCCCATCTGCGAGCACTGCCGGGTGCAGATCATCGGGCAGGGCGTGGAGGTCGAGGGCCACTGGTACTGCGGCGCCCACTGCGCCCGCGCGGAGGGAAAGGCGGGGATCGTCGACAAGGTCTGAACCCGTACCCACCTGAATGCACCCCACGACCGAGTTGTACGGTCGTGGGGTGTACCGCTTCCTGATGTCCCGGCAGTGGGTGATCCTCACGTTGATCGCCCTGCTCCTCATCCCCACGATGATCAGGCTGGGCATCTGGCAGATGCACCGCTACGAGGAGCGCACCGCCCGGAACCAGCTGGTCACCGACGCGCTGGCCGCCGATCCGGTGCCGGTGGAGAAGCTGACCGCGCCCGGGCACACCGTGACCAGCGCCGAGCGCTACCGGACCGTGACCGCCGAGGGCCGCTTCGACGCCGAGGACGAGGTCGTCGTCCGCCGCCGCACCAGCTCCGACGACGAGGTCGGCTACCACGTGCTGACGCCGTTCGTCCTGCACGACGGCAAGGTGCTGCTGGTCAACCGGGGCTGGGTCCCCTCCGGCCCGACCCAGACGGCGTTCCCGAAGGTCCCCGCCCCGCCCGCCGGCGAGGTCACCGTCCGGGGGCGGCTGATGCCCAGCGAGACGACGGCGGCCAGCGGCATCAAGAACCTCAGCGACCTGCCGGACCGGCAGATCATGCTGATCAACAGCGAGCAGGAGGCCCGCCGCCTGGACGCCGCGGTGCTCGGCGGCTACATCGCCCTGACGGCGCCCGGGCCCGAGGGCGACACGCCCGAGCTGCTGGGCAACCCCGGCAAGGAGGACGCGGCGCTGAACTACGCGTACGCCGTCCAGTGGTGGCTGTTCGCCGCGGCGGTGCCGGTCGGCTGGGTGATCCTGGCCCGCCGCGAGGCCCGGGACCGGGCACAGGCGGCGGCCGAGAAGCAGGACTCCAGCGAGGCGGAACCGGCGGCGGTCTGACCGCGCCCGGCCGCGACAGCCGCGGCGCCCGTCTGCCAGGGCGCCGGATCCGGGGCCGTCCGCCCGGGCCTCGGCGCCCTGGCCGTCCATCGAAAGTCACTCCCCCGGCCCTTGCCCTGATTGCCACGCCGAGTTGCCGGGAACCCGCACTCCGTGCACCCCAGCATCGAGGACTACGCGATCATCGGCGACGAACAGACCGCGGCCCTGGTCGGCACGGACGGATCGGTGGACTGGCTGTGCCTGCCCCGTTTCGACTCGGCCGCCTGCTTCGCGAAACTGCTCGGTGACGAGGACAACGGCCACTGGCGCATCGCCCCCGTGGGGGCGGACCGGTGCACCCGGCGCGCCTACCGCCGGGACACCCTCGTCCTGGACACCGAGTGGGAGACCGGACAGGGGGCGGTCCGGGTCACCGACCTGATGCCCCAGCGCGACGAGGCACCCGATCTCGTGCGCATCGTCGAGGGCCTGGACGGGGAGGTGACGCTGCACAGCGTCCTGAAACTGCGCTTCGACTACGGCTCGATCGTCCCGTGGATGCGCCGCTCGGACGGCCACCGGGTCGCCGTCGCCGGCCCGGACTCCACCTGGCTGCGCAGCGAACCGGCGGTGACCAGCTGGGGCGAGGACTTCGGCACCCACGCGGAGTTCACCGTGAAGAAGGGGGAGAAGGTCGCGTTCGTCCTGACCTGGCACCCCTCCCACGAACCGCGCCCGCCGCTCGTCGACCCGTTCGAGTCGCTGCGCCACAGCGTGGAGGACTGGCAGGCCTGGGCGGCACGCTGCCGCTACGACGGGCCGTACCGGGACGAGGTCGTCCGCTCCCTGATCACCCTCAAGGCGCTCACCTACGCCCCGACCGGCGGCATCGTCGCCGCCGCCACGACCTCGCTGCCCGAGGAGCCGGGCGGTGTGCGCAACTGGGACTACCGCTTCTGCTGGCTGCGCGACTCCACCCTCACCCTGGGCGCGCTGCTGGCTGCGGGCTACCAGGAGGAGGCCGAGGCCTGGCGGAACTGGCTGCTGCGCGCGGTCGCGGGCGACCCGGCCGACCTGCAGATCATGTACGGCCTGGCGGGCGAGCGGCGGCTGCCCGAGTTCGAGCTGCCCTGGCTGTCCGGCTTCGACGAGTCCACCCCCGTCCGCATCGGCAACGACGCCGTCAACCAGCTCCAGCTGGACGTCTACGGCGAGGTCATGGACTCCCTGTCGCTGGCCCGCGAGTCGGGCCTGTCGCCCCAGCCGGACGTGTGGGCGCTGCAGACGGCCCTGATGGACTTCCTGCGGACGAACTGGCGGCAGCCCGACGAGGGGCTGTGGGAGGTGCGCGGCGGCCGGCGCCAGTTCGTGCACTCCAAGGTGATGGTGTGGGTGGCCGCCGACCGTGCCGTGCGCACCCTGGAGAGCCATCCGGAGCTGCACGGCGACCTGGACGCCTGGCGCGAACTGCGCGACGAGGTGCACCGCGAGGTGTGCGAGAAGGGCTACGACGCCGAGCGCAACACCTTCACCCAGTCCTACGGGTCGCGGGAACTGGACGCCGCGCTGCTGCTCATCCCGCGCGTCGGCTTCCTGCCGCCGGACGACCCGCGGGTGATCGGCACGATCGACGCCGTCCGCGAGGAGCTGGACCACGGCGGTCTGCTGCGGCGCTACAGCACCACCGACTCGGAGGTCCCGGACGTCGACGGGCTGCCCGGCAGCGAGGGCACCTTCCTGGTGTGCTCGTTCTGGCTCGCGGACGCCCTGTTCATGACGGGCCGCACCAAGGAGGCCCGCGAGCTGTTCGAACGGCTGGTGGGGCTGGCCAACGACGTCGGCCTGCTGTCCGAGGAGTACGACCCCGTGGCCGGCCGGCAGCTCGGCAACTTCCCGCAGGCGTTCAGCCACATCGGCCTGGTGAACACCGCCCTCGCCCTGTTCGGGGCGGACGGGGCAGGATAGGGCCATGGATCTTGGACTGAAGGACCGGGTGTACGTCGTCACCGGGGCCACGCGCGGCCTCGGCAACGCCTCCGCGCGCGAGCTCGTCGCCGACGGGGCGAAGGTGGTCGTCTCGGGGCGGGACGAGAAGAGCGCCGCCGAGGCGGCCGCCGCGCTGGGCCCGAACGCGGTCGGGGTGGGCGTCGACAACGCCGACCCCGACGCGGCGGCCGTGCTGATCGCGGCCGCGCGGGAGCACTTCGGGCGCCTCGACGGTGTCCTCGTCAGTGTGGGCGGCCCGCCCGCCGGGTTCGTCGCCGACAACACCGACGAGCAGTGGCAGACGGCGTTCGAGTCGGTGTTCCTCGGCGCGGTGCGGCTGGCGCGCGCCGCGGCGGCCGAGCTGGAGGCCGGGGGCGTCATCGGGTTCGTGCTGTCCGGGTCGGTGTACGAGCCCATTCCGGGCCTGACCATCTCCAACGGGCTGCGACCGGGCCTGGCCGGGTTCGCCAAGTCGCTCTCCGACGAGCTCGGGCCGCGCGGCATCCGGGTGGTCGGCGTGCTGCCCGGGCGGATCGACACCGACCGGGTGCGCGAGCTGGACTCGCTGTCGGCCGACCCCGAGGCGACCCGGGCGGCTTCGGAGTCGCGGATCCCGCTGCGCCGGTACGGGGCGCCCGAGGAGTTCGGACGGGTCGCCGCATTCCTGCTGTCGCCGGCCGCGTCCTATCTGACCGGGGTCATGGTGCCGGTGGACGGCGGGGCACGGCACGGGTTCTGAGCGCTCCGGGTCAGCTGACCCGTTCGGCGCCGTGCTTGACCGCGCGCAGTCTCACCTCGGCCGGGAGGAACGCGAGCCCCGCCGACGTCCTGGCGTGGCGCAGAGCACCGGTCGTGAAGTCGGTCAAGGCGGTTCCCGGGTCCACGTGCGGCTCCAGCGCGAGGCGGACGTGGGCCTCGGGGGCGGTGCGGCGGCCCGTCAGATGAGCCCGGGACCGGTCGACGCCGTCGATCCGCTCCGCCTCCTGGGTGAGGACCTGCTCCAGGGCCCGGCCCCGCACCAGCGCGCCCTCGCCGTCACCGGTGTCGACCAGGACCTCGGCGAGGCGGCGCCTGCGCAGGACCGCGACCAGCCACCACAGGGCGAGCAGCAGCAGGACCGCGAGCGCGGCGATGACGACCGGCCACCACCAGCCGGAGTCCCGCCAGCGGGTGCGTTCGGCCTCACTGAGCAGGACGTCGTGCCTGCTGTCGTGGATCCACCAGGAGGGCGCCGGCGCGCCGAGACCGACGGCCAGGACCGATCCGCCCAGCACCAGCAGCACCAGGCCCACGAGCCCGAGAAAGACACGGTTGACGTTTCTGAGCATGGCCGTCACCCCTTCCGGCCCGGGCGCCGTACCCGCACCGACAGCGAGGGCGGCCGGGACAGTCCCAGGCCCCGCACCGCGTCGCCGAGCACGGCGTCCAGGTCGGTCCGCACCTCGTCCAGTTCCCGGAAATGCGACAGGGCCCGGACGTCCGCCCGGCGCCGGCGCACCTTGACCCGCGCCGACTGCACGCCGGCCACCTCCACGGCCCGGTCGCGCAGGGCGCTCGCGGCGGCGTCCCGGTCCAGCCCCGCCCGTACCCCGGCGTGGGTGCGGCGCATAGGCAGCACGTGCCGCAGGCCGGGGGTGACGGCCAGGAGGATCAGCCAGAGGCCGAGCGCGGCGGCGATCCCGGCCCCGACGAGCACCCAGGTGTCGTCCAGGGGCCGTTCGGCGAGCTGCCGGGCCAGGTCCCGGCGCCAGCTCATGCCGGGCCGGCCGGCGCGCACCGAGACGATGTCGTAGAGGAACAGTCCCGCCAGGCCCAGCAGCAGCACCGCGACGATGCCCGCGGGGACGCGGCGCACCGACCAGAAGCGGCCCGCGCGGCCGCCCTCGCCGTCATCCCCGGCCGGCGGCGTGGGCCGGTCGGGTGCGGTGCCGTCGTCCGTGTCCGGCTTCCGCAGGACGGGCAGGCGCTGGGTCACGCCCTCGGGTTCGCTGCCCTGAAGTCCGGCGCCCTCGGGTTCACTGCCCTGGGGTCCGGTGCCCTGGGGTCCGGCGCCTTGGGGTTCGCTCATCGCGTCCTCCGCTGTCCGGCTCCGGGTGCCCCGGCCAGGTGCAGTCCCTCCACCTGGACGACGACCTCCGGCACCTGCATGCCCACCAGCTCGCCCACCCGTTCGACGACCCGGCGCCGCACGCTGCGGCAGCGGTCGCCGATGTCGCAGGGGTAGTCGAGCTCCACGTGCACCCGGACGTGGACGACGTCGTGGTGGACGGTGACACTGGCCGACGGCCGGTCGGCGTCGGGCGGCAGCGTCCCGACGGCCTCGCGGGCCGCCTGGGAGGCGATCTTCGCCACGACCCGGTCGGCGATGCTCGTCGCGCCGCGCTCACCCGGCGGTACGACGGTCGGCTGTCTGTCGAGCTCACCGGCCCCCGTGCTCACGGGCGTCACCGCCGCCCTTCGTCACGGCTACGGAAGAAGTCGCCGAAGTCCATGTCCCCCTCCAGGAACCGGCCGACGACGAAGCCGACGGCGCCCAGCGCCGCCACCAGCAGAAACGCTCCGAATCCGCCGAAATATCCGGCGAAGGCCAGCGCCATGCCGGCGATCATTCCGGCCACGCCCATGCTCATGCGCTCCTCAGCTCCTCTTCCGCAGTGCCGTGCCCTGGCCCGTGCCTCACTGGATCCGGCGTTCCGGTTCCTCTTCCTCCTCGTCCGGCAGCTTCACGTCGCTCACCGCGATGTTGACCTCGACGACCTCCAGGCCGGTCATCCGCTCCACGGCCGTGATGACGTTCTCCCGCACGTCCCGGGCCACGTCGGCGATCGACACGCCGTAGTCGACGACGATCTCCAGGTCGAGGGCGGCCTGCACCTCGCCGACCTCGGCCTTCACACCGCGCGTCACGCCCGCCTTCTGGCCGCCGGGCACCCGGTCGCGCACGGCCCCGAAGGTGCGGGACAGGCCGCTGCCCATGGCGTGCACGCCGTCCACGTCGCGTGCGGCCAGCCCGGCGATCTTCTCCACGACGCCGTCCGCGATGGTCGTCCGGCCCCGGGAGCCCGGGTCTCCCCCGCCGCGCTTGGTGAGAGGGCTTCTGCGCGCCGCCGTCTCGCTCTCCCCGCCCCGGTTCTCGGTCATGTCAGTCATCGCCGTACGTCCTTTTCGGTCGTCGTCCTGCGACCACGGTAAGCACGGTTACGCGGGAGCGCGCCTCTGATGCGGCAGGCTGGAGGAATGACGGCCGACCGATGGACGCGAGCAGTGAGACATCAGCTGGGTCTGGGCAGGCTTCTGCCGCTGGGTGAGGCGCGGGACGGCGCCTGGATCGCCGAACGGGCGGCCGAGGCGGTGCTGGGGCGCGCGGCGCGAGGCACCCCGGGCGTGCGCCTCGACGCGCTGCGGATCGCGCTCGCGGACCCCGCGGACACATCCGAGCCGGCCGTGCCGGCGCCGCCGAGTGCCCTGCCGCCGGGGCCGCTGCGGGTCACGGCGGAGTTCACGGCCACGGCCTCGCAGCCGTTGCCGGCGACGGCTGCGCTGCTGCGGGCGGCGCTGGCGGGCGCGGCGGCCCGGCAGGTCGGCCTGACGGTCACGGAGATCGACCTGAAGGTGACGGGCCTCCTGGAGGAGGACCCGGACGGCGAGCCCGGCGCCGCGCTGCCCGAGCCCCCGCGCGCCGAGCGGGTGGAGGGCGGCGACGAGGGCCGCGTGGCCGCCGCCGCGCTGGAGGTGGCGGGCGTGATCGGGCTGACCGGCACGCTGGGCCACCCGGTGCACATCGAGGAGCGGTCGGCCGAGGCCGCGCTGACGCACCGCCATGTCCGGCTGGAGGTGGCGGTGGCCGCGGACCACCGGGCCGGTGACGTGGCCCGCGCGGTCCGCTCGGCGGTCGCGGAGGCCCTGCCGGACCACCCGACGGTGGCGGTCGTGGTGAGCGCGGTCGGCTGACCACGCCCCGGCCGAGCGCGGGAGTCTCAGCCCCGATGCTGCCCACGCGCCGGCCGAGCGCGGCGGTCCCAGCCCCGAGGCTGCCCACGCGCCGGCCGAGCGCGGCGGTGTCGGTCCCTGACGCTGACCGTGCACCGGCCGGTGCGGCGGTCTCAGTCGCCGACGCTGACCACGCGCCGGCCGAGCGCGGCGGTGTCGGTCCCTGACGCTGACCGTGCCCCGGCCGGTGCGGCAGTCTCAGTCGCCGACGCTGCCCACGCGCCGGCCGAGCGCGGCGGTCTCGGTCCCTGACGCTGACCGTGCCCCGCCGAGCGCGGCGGTCTCGGTCCCCGACACTGCCCACGCCCGGCCGAGCGCGGGAATCTCAACCCCGATGCTGCCCACGCGCCGGCCGAGCGCGGTGGTCTCAGTCGCCGACGCCCGCGAGGTCCCGCAGTCGGCGGGCCTGGGACTGGCGCTCGGCGCGGCGCTGGTCCTCGTAGGTCCGGTCCTGGGCGCCGCGCAGCAGGGCCTTGGTCTCGACGACGGCGTCGCGGGGCGCGGCGAGCACGGCCGCGGTGAGATCGCGGACGGTGTCGTCGAGCTGGTCCGCGGGCACGGCCACGTTGGCGAGCCCGGTGTTGACGGCCTCCTCGGCCGTGACGAAGCGCCCGGTCACGCAGATCTCCAGCGCGCGGGCGTAGCCGACGAGCCCCACCAGCGGATGCGTGCCCGTCAGGTCGGGCACGAGTCCGAGGCTGGTCTCACGCATGGCGAACTGCACGTCGTCGGCGACGACGCGCAGGTCGCAGGCGAGGGCGAGCTGGAAGCCCGCCCCGATGGCATGCCCCTGGACGGCGGCGACCGAGATGATGTCGCTGCGCCGCCACCAGGTGAACGCCTCCTGGTATTCGGCGATGGTCGCGTCCAACTCGGCGTCGTCGCCGCGCGCGAGGTCGATGAACGACGGTTCCCCGTCGAAACCCTCGGGCGTGAACGCCTGCCGGTCGAGTCCGGCCGAGAAGGACTTGCCCTCGGCCCGCAGGACCACGACACGGACGGAGCCCGGCAGCAGCCGCCCGGCCTCGGTCAGCGCCCGCCACAGAGCGGGGCTCTGCGCGTTGCGCTTGGCCGGGTTGGTCAGCGTCACCGTGGCGATCGCGTCGTCGACGGTGAGCCGTACGCCGTCCTTGTCGAGTACGGGAACGAGGTCCTTGTCGGGCGAAGCCATGGGACGCCTCCGATGTGTGCGGTCGTCTTCCGCGCCGTACGCCGGCTGGTGCACCGGCCGACGGCACAGCTAAGTGACTGCACAGTAACCACCCGGTCGATCAGGGATACGACCGGGTGGCCACCATCGAAGCCGAGGGGCCACCCGGGGTCAGGCCGTGGCCTTCTTGCCCCGGGTCGCCCCGCCACGCCCTCGCAGCGTGACGCCCGACTCACTGAGCATGCGGTGCACGAAGCCATACGAGCGGCCGGTCTCCTCGGCCAACGCCCGGATGCTCGCACCGGCGTCGTACTTCTTCTTCAGGTCTGCCGCGAGCTTGTCGCGCGCGGCGCCGGTCACCCGGCTGCCCTTCTTCAGAGTCTCGGCCACCCGTGCCTCCTCATGGGAAGTGCGCTCTGGTCTCCTCATGATCACCCCTCCGGGCCCTGATGGCCACCCATTCGGCAAGGTCCGTGAGACAAGGTTGTGACGACGGGAGCGCATCCCCACAAGCGGAATTCCGAATTCCGAAGCGTGCCGTCACGGTGGCCGAATGCGTCGTTCCGGGAAATGCCAGGTCAGAGAGACGAGGCGGCCGAGCCCCGAAGGATCAGGGGCTCGGCCGCGAATTCGATGTAGGACACACCTCGGTACGAGGAGATCTCACACAGATGATGGATCACCGATGGGCCGAATGATCCATACGCCGTTGATCACGCATTCGATCAAGCGGCACTGACGCCCGGCGTGCCTCAGGCGAGGGCGACGAGGTCCGCGTAGTCTGAGCCCCACAGGTCCTCGACGCCGTCCGGCAGCAGGATGATGCGCTCCGGCTGGAGCGCCTCGACCGCGCCCTCGTCGTGCGTGACGAGGACGACCGCGCCCTTGTAGGTGCGCAGCGCGCCGAGGATCTCCTCGCGGCTGGCCGGGTCGAGGTTGTTGGTGGGCTCGTCGAGGAGCAGCACGTTCGCCGAGGACACCACGAGGGTGGCGAGGGCGAGGCGGGTCTTCTCTCCGCCGGAGAGGACCCCGGCGGGCTTGTCGACGTCGTCGCCGGAGAACAGGAACGAGCCGAGCACCTTGCGGACCTCGACCAGGTCCATGTCGGGCGCCGCGGAGCGCATGTTCTCCAGGACCGTGCGGTCCGGGTCGAGGGTCTCGTGCTCCTGGGCGTAGTACCCGAGCTTGAGGCCGTGGCCGGGGACGACCATGCCCGTGTCGGGCTGCTCGACGCCGCCGAGCAGCCGCAGCAGGGTGGTCTTGCCGGCGCCGTTGAGGCCGAGGATGACGACGCGGCTGCCCTTGTCGATGGCCAGGTCGACGTCGGTGAAGATCTCCAGCGAGCCGTACGACTTCGACAGGCCCTCGGCCATCAGCGGGGTCTTGCCGCAGGGCGCGGGCTCGGGGAAGCGGAGCTTGGCGACCTTGTCGGACTGGCGGACCGCCTCCAGGCCGGAGAGCAGCTTGTCCGCGCGGCGGGCCATGTTCTGCGCGGCGACGGTCTTGGTCGCCTTGGCGCGCATCTTGTCGGCCTGCGAGTGCAGGGCGGCGGCCTTCTTCTCGGCGTTGGCGCGCTCGCGCTTGCGGCGCTTCTCGTCGGCCTCGCGCTGCTGCTGGTAGAGCTTCCAGCCCATGTTGTAGACGTCGATCTGGGCGCGGTTGGCGTCCAGGTAGAACACCTTGTTCACGACCGTCTCGACCAGGTCGACGTCGTGGGAGATCACGATGAAACCGCCGCGGTAGGTCTTGAGGTAGTCCCGCAGCCAGATGATCGAGTCGGCGTCGAGGTGGTTGGTCGGCTCGTCGAGCAGCAGCGTGTCCGCGTCGGAGAACAGGATCCGGGCCAGCTCGATGCGGCGGCGCTGGCCGCCGGAGAGGGTGTGCAGGGGCTGCCCGAGCACGCGGTCGGGCAGGTTGAGCGCGGCGGCGATCGTGGCGGCCTCGGCCTCGGCGGCGTACCCGCCCTTGGTGAGGAACTCCGTCTCCTGGCGCTCGTACTGCTTGAGGGCCTTCTCGCGGGTGGCGCCCTGGCCGTTGGCGATGCGCTGCTCGTTCTCGCGCATCTTGCGGATCAGGACGTCGAGGCCGCGGGCGGAGAGGATGCGGTCGCGGGCGAGGACGTCGAGGTCGCCCGTGCGCGGGTCCTGCGGGAGGTAGCCGACCTCGCCGGAGCGGGTGATGGTGCCGCCGGCGGGCACGCCCTCGCCCGCGAGGCACTTGGTGAGGGTGGTCTTGCCCGCGCCGTTGCGGCCGACGAGGCCGATGCGGTCGCCCTTGGCGACGCGGAAGGTGGCGTTCTCGATGAGGACACGGGCACCGGCGCGCAGCTCGATACCGGAGGCGGAGATCACGGACAGACTCCAGGGCGGATACGGGGGCGGGATGGGCGGCTGAGGACGTTCCCGCCGTCTAATGCGCGAGGAGAATGGCCATGAGGAACAGTCTAACGGGGGCGTGCAACCACTTTTTCTGCGTGCGCGTGTTCGGTTCGTCTCGCGGGGACGTCGCCGGTGCCCGGTGCGAGACTGGACCACGGGTCCGGATCGGCGAGGATCCCGGCGACCGAGCACGAGGGAGTGATCGGTATGGCAGGCACCGGCGGGCGCCCGAGCGTCTATCCGACGCTGCTGTACGACGACGCGAAGGCGGCAATCCGCCAGCTCACGGAGGCCCTCGGCTTCAGGGAGCTGTCGTTGTTCGAGGGCGAGGACGGCTCGGTGCTCCACGCCGAGCTGACGCAGGGCAACGGCGCGGTGATGATCGGCACCCGCGGCACCGGCAGCGTCTTCGACCGGGCCATGAAGGGCGCCGGCACCGCGGGCGTCTACGTGGTGGTGGACGACGTGGACGCGCACCACCGCCGGGCCGTGGAGCACGGCGTGGAGATCCTGATGCCCCCGACGGACCAGGACTACGGGTCCCGGGACTACATGGCCCGGGACGTCGAGGGCAATGTCTGGAGCTTCGGCACCTACGCGCCCGCGACGGGCGGCTAGCTGCCGCCCGTGTGCACCTGGAAGGCGGCCCGGCGCACGGCCTTGGCGAGGGCCGGGTCGGGGTGCGCGGCGGCGAGCGCGACCAGGACCTGAACCGTGCGCGGGTGCCCGACGGCCCGCACCTCGTCCAGCAGCATCGGGACGGTCGGCTGCACGGCGGACTCCAGGTGCCGGACGAGCAGCGGGGCCTCCCCGTGGTCGGCGACGGCGGCGGCGGTGTCCACCCACAGCCAGGTCGCCTCCTCCCGGGTGAGGACCTCGTGGGCGTCCTCGGGGTCGGCGCCGTCGTGCTCGGCCAGCCACAGCAGCGCGTACGGCCGGAGTGTGGGCTCGTCCAGCACGGCGCGCACGTCGGGCTCGGCGGGGGCGCCGACGACGCGCAGCGCCTCGAAGGCCAGGCCGCGCAGCAGGGCGTCCTCGCCACGGGCGGCGTCGAGGAGCTCGGTGACGGCGCTGCCGACGGTGCGGGCGGCGAGCCAGGCGCGGTACTCGGCGCGGGCCGCGTTGGGGCGCAGCTGGGCGCAACCGCGGAGCATGTCCTCGGCGGCCTGCTCGATGTTCCCGGCGGGGCTCTGCGCGGCGACGCAGATCTGCTCCAGCTTGACCCAGACCGCCCAGCTGCCGAGCGGGGTGAGCGTGGCCTGGCCGTCGCCGTAGGTGAGGGCGCCGACCGAGGCGAGGGCGCGCAGGGCCCAGTCGAGGAGGGGCGCGAGCGGGGCGTCGGTGGGCTCCGGTTCGGCCACCGGCTCGGGCTGGGGGCCGTAGGGGATCTCGCAGCGCGCGGTGCGCAACTCGGTGACGCGCTGCTCCAGGAGGTCGAGGAGCTGTTCGACGGGGACGGGGCCGGCGGACAGCTGGAGGAAGGAGAGCACCTGCGGCATGGCCGAGACGACCTCGGCGACGGCGGCGGGCTCGTGCTCCTCGGGCTCCGGGTGGGCGAGGGACCAGGCGTCGAAGAGGGCGACCCAGCCGCGCAGGACGGCGCTGTCGTCGCGGTTCCAGGCGCGCAGCCGCCAGCCGGGGCGGGCGCTGTCGCCGTGCACCTCGATCAGGCCGGCGAGCCGGGCGGTGTCCCAGTCGGCTCTGACCTGAGCCGGGGTCAGGCCGAGGTCGCGGGCCGCCCGTTCGGCGGTCGTCTCGGAGAGGGTGGCCTTGCCGTCGGCGGTGGCGCTGTCCCCTCCGGGGCCGAGCGCGGCGTCGGCCCAGCGGGCGACGCGGGCCGCGTCGGCCAGACCTGAGCGGGCCATTCTGGCCAGCTCCGCCGGTGCCGGGGTGCCCTCCGGGGGGCGCGGGGCGGGTCGGCGCGAGCGCCGCTGGTTCATCGCTGCGGGGGCGGCGGCCAGGGGTCGCGGGCGGACGAGTCGAAGCCTGGAGTCGCGCGGGATACGGGACGTCACGGGGGCAGTCTTCCGGTTGACGGTCCGAAAACCCAAACGGAATGTCACGGCGGGCGACGGGGATGGCCAAGGCACCGGTTCCCGGGAGGGGACGAGGGCCGGGAACAGGCCAGTGGTACGGCGCTAAACGGAATCATCGCGACCGGTCGGTGGAGCGCGGGCCGGGACGTGGTTGCAGGGGGGCGAAGGGGGCGTGAACGGGGGGTGCGTGCGGCCGGGCCGCGGAGCGTCGCGGGTGGTGCCGTCACATGAGTGGGGTCATGAAGCGGCGGAGGGTTTCTTCGTAGGTCTGGGGGTCGGCGTTCCACATGGCTCCGTGGGGGGCGTTGCCGACGGTGCGCAGGGAGACCAGGTCGGGGCGGGCGTCGGCGAGCCGGCGGGAGAGCCGCCAGGGGGCGACCGTGTCACCCGGGCCGTGGAAGATCAGGGCCGGGACGCGCAGGCCGTCGTGCGGGACGGGGGCCGTCGCCCGGCCGCCGGGCATGCCGGTGCGGCCCTGGGCGGCGCGCACGGCGAGGGGCAGCAGCGCGCCCGGGGTGCGCCGGGCCGCGGCGAGGGCGCGCAGGGTGGTCTCCCAGCTGAGCACCGGGGAGTCCAGGACGAGCCCGGAGACGTGCTCGCGCAGACCCGAGCGCTCGGCGGCGCGCAGGGCCATGGTGGCGCCGGTGGACCAGCCGTGCAGGACGACCTGCCGGGCTCCGTGGCGCACGGCGTAGCGGATCGCGGCGTCCAGGTCGCGCCACTCGGTCTCGCCGAGGTGGTTCAGGCCGTCGGCCGGGCGGGGTGCGCCGAGGTCGCCGCGGTAGGCGAGGGCCAGGACCGGGAAGTGGCTGCGGTGCCAGAACCCCATGAGGTTCAGCGCGAGTTCGCGGGTGGTGCCCAGGCCGTGCACGGCGATCACCCAGGTGTCCCGGGCGGCGGGCACGAACCACGCGGGCAGGGCACCGAGTTCGCCGGGCACGTCGACGTCGGCGTGTTCGATGCCGAGGGCGGAGCCCGGGTCCCCGACGTGGACGTTCGGGGTCAGCCAGACCTTGTCGCCGGGTCCCAGGGTGCCGTGGGTGACGCGCTCCAGGCGGCGCACGACGGTGTCGGCGGTGTGCGAGGCACCGGCCAGGACGGGGCCGACGATCGCGTGGGAGCCGTCGCCGGACAGGCCGTAGCGGCCGGGCCGCAGGGCGGCCAGGTCCCGGGTGAGGGTGATCTGCCCGGCGGCGGTGCCGTGCACCGTGAGTCGGGGCTCGGTCGGCAGCGGCCGGCCGGCGGGCGCCTTGAGCGCGGCGTCGCTGGCGAGCCGGCCGACGGCGACCGCGGCGGCCCCGGCCCCCAGCAGGGCGGTGACGGCAGCGGCCGTCGCTCTGACAGTGCGCACGGCTCCAGTGTCCCGGCGCGGTCCGGGGGCGACCAGTGGGAGGCGGCGGCGGGGTGACGCCGCGCTCCGGGGTCAGCGCCGCTGGCCGTAGCCGCGCAGCCGCTCCTCCACCTCCGCCAGCTGTTGTCCGGACAGCAGGCTCGGGGTGAGCCCCGGCACGGACGTGGCGGTGAGCCACAGGCGGCACATCCACTCCAGCTGGGCCGTGCGGTCGTAGGCCTGGTCGAGGGTGGCGCCGTGGGTGACGGTGCCGTGGTTCTGCAGGAGGCAGCCGGAGCGTCCGGCGAGGGCGCGGAGCATGTTCCCGGCCAGCTCGTCGGTGCCGTACGTGGCGTAGGGGGCGACCCGGACGGGTCCGCCGAGCGCCGCGGCCATGTAGTGGATCAGCGGCAGCTCGGTCACGAGCGTGGACACGGCCGTCGCGTGCACGGCGTGGGTGTGCACCACGGCCCGGGCGTCGGTCGTGCGGTGGACGGCGAGGTGCATGGGCAGCTCGCTGGTCGGGACGAGCGTGCCGAGGACCTGCCGGCCGTCGAGGTCGACGCCCGTCACGTCCGCGGGCGTCAGGCGGTCGTAGGGCACGCCGGACGGGGTGACCAGGACGGTGTCCCCGACGCGCACCGAGACGTTGCCGGAGGTGCCGACGACGAGTCCGTCCGCGACCGTGCGGCGGGCCGTCGCGACGAGTTCCTCCCAGGCGCGGGCCTCGTCGGGGCGGGCGCTCCTGCGCGGCCCCTCCCCCGTGTCCGGTCCGCCGCCCCGGACGTCCGGCGTGTCCCGCTCGTCGTCTCGCCGCTCAGCCATGCCGCGATCCTGCCAGGCGGACCGCCGTTCCGGGAGCGCGGGCGGGGGACGCGGCGTTCGTCCACGTCGGGGCGTCCGGGTCCACGACCCACCGCGCCCCCCCGCTTCCGCGCTGCCGGACCGGGGAGACCCCCTGCCGGGCGACCGGAACGTGTGCCGCGGGTCACTCGATCGGCTGAAGAGATTCGCGCGGGGGCCTGGGCCGAGGGGGCGCGGGGAGCCTGACAGCAGGGCGGAACGTCGAACCCCCGTTGAGGACACCCATGCGCCCCTCCCAGTTCATCTTCCGTTCACTCGGGTTACCTACGTTCGTCCAGCCAATGACCTCGAACGATTGCCTGGGTAAATGGAAAGCTTCTCGCTGATCCTCGCGATTGTGGTGGTAACCGCACTCGCGTTCGATTTCACGAACGGTTTCCACGACACCGCGAACGCGATGGCCACGACCATTTCCACGGGCGCCATGCGGCCGAAGGCCGCGGTCGCCATGTCCGCGGTCCTGAACCTGGTCGGCGCCTTCCTGTCCGTCGAAGTCGCCAACACGATCTCCAAGGGCCTGGTCGACGAGGCCGGCATCCGTCCCGAAGTCATCTTCGCCGCCCTGGTGGGCGCGATCCTGTGGAACCTGCTGACGTGGCTGGTCGGACTGCCGTCCAGCTCCTCGCACGCCCTCATGGGCGGTCTGATCGGCGCCACGATCGCCTCGGCGGGCGTCGGCGCGGTGCACGGCGACGTGCTGGTGACCAAGGTGCTCATCCCGGCGATCGCCGCCCCGCTGGTGGCGGGCCTCGCGGCGATGCTGGCCACGCGGCTGACGTTCTCCCTGGGCCGCAAGGCCGACGGCAAGGCGTCCGAGAAGGGCTACCGGGCCGGCCAGATCGCCTCGGCGGGCCTGGTCTCCCTGGCGCACGGCACCAACGACGCGCAGAAGACCATGGGCGTCATCACCCTGGCCCTGGTCGCCGGCGGCGCCGTGGCGCCCGACTCGGACCCGCCCCTGTGGGTCATCCTGTCCGCGGGCGTCGCGATCGCGCTCGGCACCTACCTGGGCGGCTGGCGCATCATCCGCACGATGGGCAAGGGCCTGACCGACCTCCGGCCGCAGCAGGGCTTCGCCGCCCAGACCAGCGCGGCCACGGTCATCCTGGCCTCCTCGCACCTCGGTTTCTCCCTCTCCACGACCCACTCCGTGTCCGGTGCGGTGATGGGCGCGGGCCTCGGCCGCAAGGGCGGTGTGGTCCGCTGGTCGACGGCGACCCGGATGTTCGTCGCCTGGGGCCTGACCCTGCCGGCCGCCGCCCTGGTGGGCGCGCTCGCCGAGTACGTCACCGGCTTCGGTGACTGGGGCACCGCCGTGGTGGCCGCCTTCCTCGTCGCCTCCTCGGCGGCCATCTGGAAGATCTCCCGGCGTGAGGTCGTCGACCACACCAACGTCAACGACACCGCCGCCGACGAGGAGCCGGCCGGCGTGGTGACCACGGCGATGGCCGCGGTGACGCCGCCGCCGGCGGGCACCACCGCCGACGTGCCGCCCATCCCGGCCCAGGCGACCGCCGAGCGGACGCCCTCCACGACCACCACGGTCTGACCCCGCCCACCGGTTAACAAGGAAGAAGCAGAGATGAAGATCGACTGGGCGGCCCTCGGCTCCGTCTTCGGCGTCAGCCTCGTGGTCACCGTGGCCCTCGTCGGCCTGTTCACCCTCGGCATCACCGGCCTGTCGCGCCGCGAGCGGGCGGTGGCGCAGGGCGGCTCCGCCAGCCTCGCGGTGACGGGGGCGTACGCGTGCTTCGCCGCGTGCGCGGCGGCCGTCGGCTACGGCATCTACCTGATCGTGGCCTGACGCCCCGATCGCACAGCGTGTCCGCCGGGCGGCACGGGACCTCGGTCCCGTGCCGCCCGGTCGTCGTGTGCGCGTGGGCGTGGTGTGGGGTTCTCCACACTCTCCCCGCGCAGGTCAAGGGCAAGTTGACGGCGGTTCGCGCCCGTGGTGGACTTCCGGGGCCAGTACGGCGGCAGGAGAGGAAGCCGGTGTGAGTCCGGCGCGGTCCCGCCACTGTCACCGGGGTAGCCATCCCCCGGGAGCCAGGAACTCTCACCGCCGGTCACGTCGAACCAGGGCGCGGACACCCTGAGTGAGGACACGTATCGCCATGCGCGGCTGCCGATCGAGGTTCAGCACCCCACCCCTGCCTGCCCTGTTGGGCGGCTGAGCCCATGGGTGCCGGTCGCGTCTTCGCGTACGGTGCCGCCGCCGGCCTGATCGGTGACCTGCTGCTCGGCGACCCCCGCCGGGGGCATCCGGTCGCCGCGTTCGGGCGGGCCGCGGGTGCCGTGGAACGGGTGCTGTGGCGGGACCACCGCGGGTGGGGCGCCCTGCACACCGCGGTGTGCGTGGGAGGAGCCGTCGCGCTCGGGGCCGTCGCCGAGCGTGCCGCACGGAACTCCGCCGCCGCCTCCGTCGCGCTCACCGCCGCCGCCACCTGGGCCGTCGTCGGGGGCACTTCACTCGCCCGGGAGGCGGAGACCGTCGGGCGTGCCCTGGAGGCGGGGGACGTGGGGGCGGCCCGGGCGCGGCTGCCGCACCTGTGCGGACGGGATCCGCAGGCCCTCGACGCCGACGGGATCGCCCGGGCCGTGGTCGAGTCCGTCGCCGAGAACACCTCCGACGCGGTGGTCGGGGCGCTGGTGTGGGGGGCCGTCGGCGGGGTGCCGGGGCTGCTCGGGTTCCGGGCCGTCAACACCCTGGACGCCATGGTCGGGCACAAGTCGGCCCGATACCGGCGCTACGGATGGGCTTCGGCGCGTCTCGACGACCTCGCGGGATGGCCGGGCGCGCGGCTGACCGCCGTGCTGGCGGTGCTGGCCGGGCCGGATCCGCGCGGGGCCGTGCGCGCCTGGCGGGCCGACGCGGCGCAGCATCCGAGCCCCAACGCCGGGCCCGTGGAGGCCTCGTTCGCCGGGGCGCTCGGCGTGCGGCTGGGCGGGACGCTGTCGTACGGCGGGCGGGTGGAGCACCGGCCCGTGCTGAACACCGGCGGGCGGGCCGTCGCCCGGCGCGATGTCGAACGGGCCGTGCGGCTCTCGCGGCGCGTCACCTGGCTGGCGCTCGGAGTGTGCGCCGGCGCGCGGTTGCTGAAGAGGGGGAAGTGACTATGAGCGGTGGGCTTCTCGTCGCCGGGACCACCTCCGACGCGGGCAAGAGCGTCGTGACGGCCGGGATCTGCCGGTGGCTGGTGCGGCAGGGCATCAAGGTCGCGCCGTTCAAGGCGCAGAACATGTCCCTGAATTCGTTCGTGACGCGGGAGGGCGCCGAGATCGGGCGGGCGCAGGCCATGCAGGCCCAGGCCTGCCGCGTCGAGCCGACCGCGCTGATGAACCCCGTGCTGCTCAAGCCCGGGGGCGAGCAGAGCAGTCAGGTCGTGCTGCTGGGCAAGCCGGTGGGTGAGCTGAGCGCGCGCGGCTATCACGGCGGGCGGCAGCAGAAGCTGCTCGGCACGGTGCTGGACTGTCTGGAGCAGTTGCGGGGCACGTATGACGCGGTGATCTGTGAGGGGGCCGGTTCTCCCGCCGAGATCAACCTGCGGCGGACGGACATCGTCAACATGGGCATCGCCCGGGGTGCCGGGCTTCCCGTGCTCGTCGTCGGCGACATCGACCGGGGCGGTGTCTTCGCCTCGTTCTTCGGCACGGTGGCACTGCTGTCCCGTGAGGACCAGAGGTGCGTCGCCGGGTTCCTGGTCAACAAGTTCCGCGGGGACGTCTCCCTGCTGGAGCCAGGCCTGGACATGCTGCACGGGCTGACGGGCCGGAAGACGTACGGCGTGCTGCCGTTCCGGCACGGGCTGGGGATCGACGAGGAGGACGGGCTGCGGGTCTCCCTGCGGGGAGCCGTGCGGGAGTCCGTCGTCGCGCCGCCGCTCGGCGAGGACGTGCTGCGCGTCGCCGTGTGCGCCGTGCCGCTGATGTCCAACTTCACCGACGTGGACGCCCTGGCCGCCGAACCGGGCGTCGTGGTGCGGTTCGTGGACCGGCCGGAGGAGCTGGCCGACGCCGACCTCGTCGTCGTACCCGGCACCCGCGGGACGGTCCGGGCGCTGGACTGGCTGCGCGAGCGGGGACTCGCCGACGCCCTGGTGCGCAGGGCCGCCGAGCAGCGGCCCGTGCTCGGTGTCTGCGGCGGCTTCCAGCTCCTCGGCGAGCACATCGAGGACGACGTCGAGAGCCGCCGGGGCCATGTCGACGGGCTGGGGATCCTGCCCGTGCGGGTGCGCTTCGCCCGCGAGAAGACCCTCACCCGGCCGGAGGGCGAGGCCCTCGGCGAGCGGGTCGAGGGCTACGAGATCCACCACGGGGTCGCCGAGGTCACCGGCGGCGAACCCTTCCTGGACGGCTGCCGGGTCGGCCAGACCTGGGGCACCCACTGGCACGGCTCGCTGGAGTCGGACGGCTTCCGGCGGGCGTTCCTGCGCGAGGTGGCGGCCGCCGCGGGCCGCCGTTTCGTGCCGGCTCCGGACACCTCGTTCGCCGCGCTGCGCGAGGAGCAGCTCGACCGGCTCGGCGACCTGATCGAACAGCACGCGGACACCGACGCGCTGTGGCGGCTCATCGAGTCCGGCGCGCCGCAAGGACTGCCCTTCATTCCACCGGGAGCACCCGCATGAGCACTGTGTTGTTGTTGTCGACCGCCGACACGGACCTGCTGGCGGCCCGGGCCGCCTCCGGTGCCGACTACCGGATCGGCAACCCGACCCGCGTGGACGTCCGGGAGGAGCTCCCGGCCCTGCTGGACGGGGTGTCCGTCGCCGTGGTCCGGCTGCTCGGCGGCAAGCGGGCCTGGGAGGACGGGCTCGCCGCGCTGAAGGCGTCCGGGATCCCGACCGTGCTGCTGGGCGGCGAGGCCGTGCCGGACGCGGAGCTGATGGCCGAGTCGTCGGTGCCGGCCGGGGTCGTCGCCGAGGCGCTGAAGTACCTCGTGGAGGGCGGGCCGGAGAACCTCACCGAGCTGGCCCGGTTCCTGTCCGACACGGTGCTGCTCACCGGTGAGGGCTTCGCCGCACCGCGCAAGATGCCCGAGTACGGCGTGCACGGTGAGCGGGCGTACGGCGAGGGCCGTCCGACCGTCGGCGTGCTCTTCTACCGGGCCCACGAACTGAGCGGCAACACCGCCTTCGTGGACACCCTGTGCGACGCGATCGAGGCCCACGGCGCCAACGCCCTGCCGGTGTACTGCGGTTCGCTGCGCGGCGCGGACGAGGGGCTGTACGAGATCCTGGGCCGGGCGGACGCCCTGGTCGCCACCGTGCTGGCCGCCGGCGGCACGCACGCCTCGCAGGCCTCGGCGGGCGGCGACGAGGAGGCCTGGGACATCGGCGCGCTGGCCGGGATGAACGTCCCCGTGCTGCAGGGGCTGTGCCTGACGTCCTCGCGGCAGGCGTGGGAGGAGTCGGACGCCGCCCTGTCCCCCATGGACGCCGCGATGCAGGTGGCGATCCCGGAGTTCGACGGGCGGCTGATCACCGTGCCGTTCTCCTTCAAGGAGCAGGGCCCGGACGACGTGCCCGTGTACGTGGCCGACCCGGAGCGGGCCGCGCGGGTCGCCGGCATCGCCGTACGGCACGCCCGGCTCAAGCACAAGGCGAACGCGGAGAAGAAGCTCGCGCTGGTCTTCACCGCGTACCCGACCAAGCACTCGCGCGTCGGCAACGCGGTCGGGCTGGACACGCCCGCCTCGGCCGTGCGGGTGCTGGACGCGCTCCGGGACGCCGGATACGCCGTCGAGGGCTACCCGGACAACGGCGACGAGCTGATCCACCGGCTGATCGAGGCCGGCGGACACGACGTGGAGTGGCTGACGGAGGAGCAGCTCGCCTCGGCGCCCGCGCGGGTGCCGCTGGCGGACTACCGGGCCTGGTTCGGCAAGCTCGACCCGGAGCTGAGGGACGCCATGACCGAGGCGTGGGGCGAGCCGCCGGGCAGTCTCTACGTCGACGGGGAGGACATCGTGCTGGCGTCCCTGCAGTTCGGGAACGTCGTGGTGATGATCCAGCCGCCGCGCGGCTTCGGCGAGAACCCGATCGCGATCTACCACGACCCGGACATGCCGCCCTCGCACCACTACATGGCGGCCTACCGGTGGCTGGAGAACAGCTTCGGCGCGGACGCGATCGTGCACATGGGCAAGCACGGCACGATGGAGTGGCTGCCCGGCAAGGGCCTCGGGCTCAGCGGCGGGTGCGCCCCGGACGCCGTCCTCGGTGACCTGCCGCTGGTCTACCCGTTCATCGTCAACGACCCGGGCGAGGGCACCCAGGCCAAGCGCCGCGGCCACGCCACGGTCGTCGACCACCTGGTGCCGCCGATGGCCCGCGCCGACACCTACGGCGACCTGGCCAAGCTGGAGCAGCTCCTCGACGAGTACGCGCTCGTCTCCGACCTGGACCCGGCCAAGGCCCCGGCCGTGCGGGCGCAGATCTGGACGCTGGTGAAGGCGGCCGAGCTCCACCACGACCTGCACGTCGACGAACAGCCGGACGACGAGGCGTTCGACGAGTTCGTCATGCACATCGACGGCTACCTGTGCGAGATCAAGGACGTGCAGATCCGCGACGGCCTGCACATCCTGGGCGGCGGTCCGGTCGGTGAGCCGCGCGTCAACCTGGTGCTGGCCGTGCTGCGCGCCTCGCAGGTGTGGGGCGGCCGGGCCAACGCGCTGCCGGGCCTGCGGGCCGCGCTGGCGGAGCACTTCGGGCTGGTGGAGAAGGAACTGCTGGCCGAGCCGGGCGCCCCGGTGAAGGTGCCCGTCGAGCTGACGGACCTGGTGGACGGCCCGTCCCGCAGCGCCGCCGACGCGATCGACCTGCTGGAGCAGTTGTGCCGGCGGATCGCGGAGGGCATGGAGGAGCGCGGCTGGGACGCGGCCGCGGTTCCCGCGCTGGTCCGCGAGGTGCTCGGCGCCGAACTGCCCGACGCCGTCGCCGTGCTGGAGTTCGCCTGCGCCGAGGTCGTGCCCCGGCTGGAGAGGACCACCGACGAGATCGGGCACATCCTGCGGGCCCTGGACGGCGGGTACGTCCCGGCCGGTCCGTCCGGCTCGCCCACCCGCGGCCTGGTCAACGTGCTGCCGACGGGCCGGAACTTCTACTCCGTCGACCCCAAGGCGATCCCGTCCCGGCTCAGCTGGGAGGTCGGGCAGTCGCTCGCGGACTCGCTGGTGCAGCGCTATCTCCAGGACACCGGGGAGTACCCGAAGTCCGTCGGCCTGACGGTGTGGGGCACCTCCGCCATGCGCACCCAGGGCGACGACATCGCCGAGATCCTGGCGCTGCTGGGCTGCCGTCCGGTGTGGGACGACGCCTCGCGCCGGGTGACCGGGTTCGAAGTGATCCCGCTCACGGAGCTGGGCCGGCCGCGCATCGACGTCACGGTCCGCATCTCCGGTTTCTTCCGGGACGCGTTCCCGCACGTGGTGGGGCTGATCGACGACGCCGTGCGGGCGGTGGCCGAGCTGGACGAGCCGGCCGAGTCCAACTACGTCCGGGCGCACGCCGACGAGGACACCGCCGAGCACGGCGACCGGCGCCGCGCCACCGCCCGCATCTTCGGCTCCAAGCCGGGGGCGTACGGGGCCGGTCTGCTGCCGCTGATCGACGCCCGCAACTGGCGCTCCGACGCGGACCTCGCCGAGGTGTACGCGGTGTGGGGCGGCTACGCCTACGGCCGCGGCCTCGACGGGCGGGCCGCGCGCGGGGACATGGAGACGGCGTTCAAGCGGATCGCGGTCGCCGCGAAGAACGTCGACACCCGTGAGCACGACCTGGTCGACGCCGACGACTACTTCCAGTACCACGGCGGCATGGTCGCCATGGTCCGCCACCTCACGGGCGCCAGCCCCGAGGCGTACGTGGGCGACTCGGCCACCCCGGACCAGGTGAAGACGCGCACACTGGGCGAGGAGACGCACCGCGTGTTCCGGGCCCGGGTGGTCAACCCGCGCTGGATGGCGGCCATGCGGCGGCACGGCTACAAGGGCGCCTTCGAGATGGCGGCGACCGTCGACTACCTCTTCGGGTACGACGCCACGGCCGGGGTCGTGGACGACTGGATGTACGAGAAGCTCAGCGCCGAGTACGTCTTCGACCCGGAGAACCGGGACTTCATGAAGAAGTCCAACCCCTGGGCGCTGCGCGGCATCACCGAGCGGCTGCTGGAGGCGGCCGAGCGGGGCCTGTGGGCCGAGCCGGACGCGGAGACGCTGGAGCGGCTGCGCGCCACCTACCTGGAGCTCGAAGGCGACTTGGAGGGCGACGACAAGTGACCACCCCGTTCCCGTTCACGGCCGTCGTCGGCCAGGACGACCTGCGGCTCGCGCTGTTGCTGAACGCCGTGTCACCGGCGGTCGGCGGTGTGCTGGTGCGCGGCGAGAAGGGCACCGCCAAGTCGACGGCGGTGCGGGCACTGTCGGCGCTGCTGCCGGCGGTCCCGGTCGTCCCCGGCTGCCGTTTCTCCTGCGACCCCGTCTCCCCCGACCCGGGGTGCCCGGACGGGCCCCACGAGACCGGCGGCGGTGTGGAGCGGCCCGCCCGCATGGTGGAGCTGCCCGTCGGCGCCTCCGAGGACCGGCTGGTGGGCGCGCTGGACATCGAGCGGGCGCTGGCGGAGGGCGTGAAGGCCTTCGAGCCGGGCCTGCTCGCCGACGCGCACCGCGGCATCCTCTACGTCGACGAGGTCAACCTCCTCCACGACCACCTGGTCGACCTGCTGCTGGACGCCGCCGCGATGGGCGCCTCGTACGTCGAGCGCGAGGGCGTCTCCGTACGGCACGCAGCGCGGTTCCTGCTCGTCGGCACGATGAACCCCGAGGAGGGCGAGCTGCGGCCGCAGTTGCTCGACCGGTTCGGGCTGACCGTCGAGGTCGCCGCCTCGCGCGAGCCGGACCAGCGGGTCGAGGTCGTGCGCAGGCGGCTGGCCTACGACGACGACCCGGCCGCCTTCGCGGCCCGGTGGGCCGAGGAGGAGGCCGAGGTACGGGCGCGGATCGTGGCGGCGCGCGAGCTGCTGCCGTCGGTGCGCCTCGGCGACGGGGCGCTGCGGCAGATCGCGGCGACCTGCGCGGCCTTCGAGGTGGACGGCATGCGCGCCGACATCGTGATGGCCCGGACCGCGACCGCGCTGGCGGCCTGGGCCGGGCGGACGGACGTGCTCGCCGAGGACGTCCGGCAGGCGGCGCTGCTCGCGCTGCCGCACCGGCGGCGGCGCAACCCCTTCGACGCGCCGGGGCTGGACGAGGACAAGCTGGACGAGACGCTGGAGGAGTTCGGCGGCTCGCAGGACGACGACCCGGATCCGGACCCCGGGCCGGACGGGCCCGGCGGGGGCGGCGGGCAGCCGGACCCCGGCGAGGGTCCCGAGGGCGGTGACACCGGTGCCTCGCCCGAGGCCGGGGAAGGCGGGCAGCCGCAGCCGTCGGGAGGCGGCGAGCAGTCGGCCGTACGGCCCTCCGAACCGTTTCGCACGAAGGTGCTGAGCGTGCCCGGCATCGGCGAGGGCGTCGCCGGGCGTCGCTCGCGGGCGCGGACCGAGCACGGGCGGACCACCGGGGCCAGGCGGCCCCGGGGCGCGCTCACCAAACTGCACCTGGCGGCGACCGTGCAGGCCGCCGCGCCGCACCAGCGGGCCCGCGGACGGTCCGGGCCGGGCCTGGTGGTACGCCGGGACGACCTGCGGCAGGCCACCCGCGAGGGGCGCGAGGGCAATCTCGTGCTGTTCGTGGTGGACGCCTCCGGGTCGATGGCGGCCCGGCAGCGGATGAGCGCCGTGAAGGGCGCCGTGCTGTCGCTGCTGCTGGACGCCTACCAGCGGCGGGACAAGGTCGGTCTGGTGACCTTCCGGGGCACGGGCGCGGACGTCGCGCTGCCGCCGACCTCGTCGGTGGACGCGGCGGCGGCCCGGCTGGAGTCGCTGCCCACGGGCGGACGCACGCCCCTCGCGGCGGGGCTGCTGCGGGCGCACGACGTGCTGCGCGTGGAGCGGCTGCGGGATCCGGCGCGGCGGCCGCTGGTCGTGGTGGTGACGGACGGGCGGGCCACGGGCGGTCCGGAGCCCGTCGCGCTGGCCGGGCGTGCGGCGCGGCTGTTCGCGGCCGACGGGGTCGCCTCCGTGGTGGTGGACTGCGAGTCGGGGCCCGTGCGGCTGGGGCTGGCCGGGCAGCTCGCGGGTGAGCTGGGCGGCACGGCCGTGACGCTGGACGAGTTGCGGGCCGACTCGATCGCCGGGCTGGTGAAGGACGTACAGAGGAGGGCCGCGTAATGCCGCAGGGACAGCCGAGTGTGGTGCCCGACGACGGGCTGACGACCCGGCAGCGCCGGAACCGGCCGCTGGTCGTGGTGCACACGGGCATCGGCAAGGGCAAGTCCACCGCCGCGTTCGGGCTCGCGCTGCGGGCCTGGAACCAGGGGTGGCCGATCGGGGTGTTCCAGTTCGTCAAGTCGGCGAAGTGGAAGGTCGGCGAGGAGAACGCGCTGCGGGTGCTGGGGGCGTCCGGGGAGGGCGGGTCCGTCGACTGGCACAAGATGGGCGAGGGCTGGTCCTGGGTGCAGCGTGATGCCCAGATGGACAACGAGGAGAAGGCCCGCGAGGGCTGGGAGCAGGTCAAGCGGGACCTGGCGGCCGAGACGTACAGGCTGTACGTGCTCGACGAGTTCGCGTACCCGATGCACTGGGGCTGGGTCGACACCGACGAGGTGGTCGACGTCCTGCGCGACCGGCCCGGGACGCAGCATGTCGTGATCACCGGGCGGAACGCGCCGGCGAAGCTCGTGGACCTCGCCGACCTCGTGACCGACATGTCCAAGGTCAAGCACCCCATGGACGTCGGGCAGAAGGGGCAGAGGGGCATCGAGTGGTGAGTGCTTCCGTCCCCCGGCTGGTCGTCGCCGCGCCCTCCTCGGGCAGCGGCAAGACCACCGTCGCCACGGGGTTGATGGCCGCGTTCGCCGCGCGGGGGCTCGCCGTGTCCCCGCACAAGGTCGGACCGGACTACATCGACCCCGGGTACCACGCGCTCGCGACCGGGCGGGTGGGGCGGAACCTGGACGCCTACCTGTGCGGGCCCGAGCTGGTCGGGCCGTTGTTCCTGCACGGGGCGCGGGGCTGTGACCTCGCCGTCGTCGAGGGCGTGATGGGGCTGTACGACGGGGCGGCCGGGGAGGGGGAGCTGGCCTCCACCGCGCAGGTCGCGAAGTTGCTGCGGGCGCCGGTGGTGCTGGTCGTGGACGCGTCGTCGCAGTCGCGGTCGGTGGCGGCGCTGGTGCACGGGTTCGCTTCCTGGGACCCCGAGGTGCGGATCGGGGGCGTGATCCTGAACAAGGTCGGGTCCGACCGGCACGAGGAGCTGCTCCGGGAGGCGCTGGACTCGGCCGGCGTGCCCGTTCTGGGTGTGCTGCGGCGGGTGGGGCAGGTGGAGACGCCGTCGCGGCATCTCGGGCTGGTTCCTGTCGCCGAACGGCAGGGTGCGGCGGTCGAGGCTGTCGCTGCGATGGCCGCGCAGGTCCTGGACGGTTGCGACCTGGTGGCGTTGGAAGCGCTGGCACGTGCGGCCGGTGCCGTACCGGGGGGCACCGCCCCCTGGACCCCCGCCTCGCCCGCCCATCACCCGACTCGGTCGGACGAAAAGCCGACACCCCGTTCCGGCCCGGCTCCGTCGGACGGACAGCGCGCGCCCGTCGTCGCCGTCGCCGGTGGATCCGCCTTCACGTTCTCCTACGCCGAACACACCGAACTGCTCACGGCCGCCGGGGCCGAAGTCGTCACCTTCGATCCGCTGCGGGACGAGGAACTGCCCGAAGGGACCCGGGGGTTGGTGATCGGGGGCGGGTTCCCGGAGGTGTACGCCACCGAGCTGTCCGCCAACGAGCCGTTGCGGAAGGCCGTCGCCGAGCTGGCGAACGGCGGCGCTCCCGTGGCCGCCGAGTGCGCCGGACTGCTGTATCTGTGCCGGGAGCTGGACGGGCTGCCGATGTGCGGGGTGCTGGACGCCTCGGCGCGGATGAGCGAGCGGCTCACCCTGGGCTACCGGGACGCCGTCGCGGTCGGCGACAGCGTGCTCGCGGCGGCCGGGACGCGGATGCGCGGGCACGAGTTCCACCGGACCGTCGTGGAGCCCGGGTCGGGGGCGGAGCCCGCCTGGGGCGTGCGCACCCCTCGGCCCCGGGTCGAAGGTTTCGTACAGCGCGGTGTGCACGCGAGTTATCTGCACACGCACTGGGCGTCCGAGCCCGGTGTCGCCCGTCGGTTCGTGGAGAGGTGCCGGACGTCATGAGCAGCAGGCTGGTCGGAGTCGGGGTGGGCCCCGGGGATCCGGAGCTGGTCACGGTCAAGGGCGTCAACGCCCTGCGGGATGCCGATGTCGTCGTCGTGCCCGTGATGGACACGGGCGAGCGCGGGCGGGCCGAGGCGACCGTGGTGCACTACGTGCCCGAGGAGAAGGTCGTCCGGGTCGTGTTCGCGCTGAACGAGCGCAGCGACCGGGGCCGCCGCGAGGCCGCCTGGGACGCGGCGGGCGCACGCGTCGCCGAACTGCTGCGGGCGCACGACGCCGTGGCCTTCGCGACCATCGGCGACCCCAACGTGTACTCGACCTTCACCTACCTCGCGCAGACCATCGCCGAGCTGGTGCCCGGGACCGTCGTGGAGACCGTGCCCGGCATCACCGCCATGCAGGACCTCGCCGCCCGGTCGGGCGCCGTGCTGACCGAGGGGACCGAGCCGCTCACGCTGGTGCCCGTCACCGCCGGGGCGACCGTGCTGAAGGAGGCCCTCGCCGGGCCGGGCACGGTCGTCGCCTACAAGTTCGGCCGGCAGGCCCATGAGGTCGCCGAGGCGCTGCGCGAGACCGGGCGGATCGAGGGCGCGGTGTGGGGATCGGCGCTGGGGCTGGCGGAGGAGTCGATCCGCCCGGCCGCCGACCTCGACGGCGCTCCCCTGCCGTATCTGTCGACGCTCATCGCGCCCGCCCGGCGCGAGGGCGGCCGCGGCGGAAAGCTCTGATCTCACCCGTTCACCCGTCTCTTCACCCATCACCGTCGAACCCTGTACGAGAGGACCCACCCCATGGCCGACGCCCCCGCCGGCAAAGTGACCTTCGTCGGTGCCGGCCCCGGCGCCGCCGACCTGCTGACGTTCCGTGCCGCGCGCGCCATCGCCGAGGCCGACGTCGTGATCTGGGCGGCCAGCCTGGTCCAGGCCGAGGTCCTCGACCACGCGCGCGAGGACGCGGAGATCCTCGACTCGGCGACCATGTCCCTGGAGGACGTCGTCGCCGTGTACGAACGGGCCCGTGGCGAGGGTCTGAAGGTGGCCCGCATCCACTCCGGCGACCCCGCCCTGTGGGGCGGCACGCAGGAGCAGCTGGACCGGTGCGCCGAGATCGGCATCGCGACCGAGATCGTGCCCGGTGTGTCCTCCTTCTCGGCCGTGGCGGCGCTGGCGCAGCGGGAGCTGACCATCCCGGAGGTCGCCCAGTCCGTGGTGCTGACCCGGCTCGGCGGCGGCAAGACGCCGATGCCGCCCGGTGAGGAGGTCCGCGAGTTCGCCAAGCACGGCACGACCATGGCGGTCTTCCTGTCCGCCGCCCGCAGCGGGCAGCTGGTGCGGGAGCTGCTGGAGGGCGGCTACCCGACGACGACCCCGGTCGTGGTGGCGTACCAGGCGACCTGGCCGGAGGAGCTGGTCGTGAAGTGCACGATCGGCACGCTGGAGGAGACGGTCAAGGAGCACAAGCTCTGGAAGCACACGCTCTTCCTGGTCGGACCCGCCCTCGACGCGCACGGCACGCGCTCGCACCTGTACCACCCGGGGCACTTCCACGGCTACCGCAAGGCCGACCCCGAGGCCCGCCGGGCGCTGCGCGAGCGGGGGGCGAGTACGTGATCACGGTGGTCGGCACGGGGACGGGACGGGCGCCTGCCGACGGCGTCCTCGCCGACGCCCTCGCCGGTGCCGAGCTGGTCGTCGGCGGGCGGCGGCATCTGGAGGCCGTACCGCTGCCCGACGGAGCGGAGCGGGTCGTGCTCGGGCCGCTCGCTCCCGCCCTCGACACCATCGAGGAGTACGCCGGCGAGGACCGCCCGGTGGTGGTGCTGGCCTCCGGCGACCCGGGGTTCTTCGGGATCGTGCGGGTGCTGGCGGAGCGATTCGGGCCGGAGCGGCTGGACGTGCGGCCCGGGGTGTCGTCCGTCGCCGCCGCCTTCGCGCGCGTCGGGCTGCCGTGGGACGACGCCGTGGTGGTGAGCGCCCACGGGCGGGAGCTGCGGACGGCCGTCAACGTGTGCCGGGCGCGGGCGAAGACGGCCGTACTGACCGGCCCGGGGGCCGGGCCGGCCGAGCTGGGTGCCGCGCTGGCCGGCGAGGACCGGGTGCTGGTGGTCGCGTCCGGGCTCGGCTCCGCCGCCGAGCGCGTGGAGCGGGTGACGCCCCAGGAGGCAGCCGCCCGGGACTGGGGCCCGGCGGTCAGCGTGGTGCTGTGCCTGGACGAGAGCCGTGCGCTCGGGCCGGTGCGGACGGTCGCGGGGCCCGGAGAGCGGCCGGCCGGCTGGGCCCTGGACGAGGCGGAGTTCGCACACCGCGACTCGATGATCACCAAGTTCGAGGTGCGGGCGCTGGCCCTGGCCCGGCTGGGTCCGCGGCCGGGCGACCTGGTGTGGGACGTGGGCGCGGGGTCCGGCTCGGTGGCCGTGGAGTGCGCCCGGCTCGGGGCGGCGGCCGTCGCCGTGGAGAAGGCGCCCGACGGGGTGGAGCGGATCCGCGCCAACGCCGCCGCGCACGGTGTGGACGTGCGCGTGGTGCAGGGCGCGGCGCCGGACGCGCTGGACGGGCTGGCCGACGACCCGGACGCCGTGTTCGTCGGGGGCGGCGGGCGGGAACTGCCCGCGATCGTCGGCGTGTGCGCCCGGCGGGCCCGGCGCGCGGTGGTCGTCGCGATGGCGGCGCTCGACCGGGTGCCCGCCGTGCGCACGGCGCTGACGGGCGCCGGTTTCTCCTGCGACGGGGTGCTGTTGCAGTCGTCCCGGCTCGCGCCGCTGCCGGGTGACGTGACCCGGCTCGCGGCGACCAATCCGGTTTTCCTGTTGTGGGGCGTCAGAAAGCCCCTGGATCGTGAGGGAGTTGCCCAGTGATCGGCCTCATTTCCGCCACCGCGGCGGGGGCGGCGGCGCGCGACCGGCTGGCCGCGGCGTGGCCGGACCGCACCCGCGTGTACGACGGACCCGTGGCGGACGCCGTCCGGCGGGCGTTCGCGGAGTGCGAGCAGCTCGTGTGCTTCCTGGCGACCGGCGCGGTCGTGCGGATCGTCGCCCCGCTGCTGGCGGACAAGGCGAGCGACCCGGGTGTGGTGTGCGTCGACGAGGCCGGACGGTTCGCCGTGTCGCTGGCCGGCGGGCACGGCGGCGGTGCCAACGCCCTCGCCCGCGAGGTCGGGGAGGTGCTGGGCGCCGAGCCCGTGGTGACGACGGCGACGGACGCCGTGGACCTGCCCGGCCTTGACACGCTCGGTCTGCCCGTGGAGGGCGAGGTCGCCGCCGTCTCGCGGGCGCTGCTCGACGGTGAGCCGGTGGCGCTGCGGGCCGAGGTGGCCTGGCCGCTGCCGCCGCTCCCGGTCGCGGCCGAAGGGGCGTACACGATCCGGGTGACCGACCGGCTGGTCGAGGCGGCCGAGCGTGAGGTGGTGCTGCGGCCGCCGTCCCTCGTGGTCGGCGTGGGCGCCTCCTCGGGCGTTCCCGCCGAGGAGGTGCTGGAGCTGGTCGGGTCGGCGTTGCGGGAGGCGGGGCTGTCGGCGCGCAGTCTGGCCGCGCTCACCACGGTGGACGCCAAGGCCGAGGAGCCCGGCGTCGTCGAGGCCGCGCGGCGGCTCGGGGTGCCGCTGGTGACGTACCCGGCCGGGGAGCTGTCCGGGGTCGAGGTGCCGAACCCGTCCGACGCGCCCCTCGCCGCCGTCGGCACGCCCTCGGTGGCGGAGGCCTCGGCGCTGCTGCGCGGTGGTGAACTGCTCGTGCCGAAGCGGAAGTCGCAGCGCGCCGACGGCACGCCGGCGATGGCGACCTGCGCCGTCGTACGGCGGCCCGGGCGCGGGCGGCTCGCGGTGGTGGGGCTCGGGCCGGGCGCCCGGGACCTGCTGACGCCGCGCGCCAGGGCCGAACTGCGGCGCGCCGCCGTGCTCGTGGGGCTGGACCAGTACGTCGACCAGATCCGGGACCTGCTGCGGCCCGGCACCCGGGTGCTGGAGTCGGGGCTCGGGGCCGAGGAGGAGCGGGCCCGCACGGCCGTCGAGGAAGCCCGCAAGGGGCAGGCCGTCGCGCTGATCGGCAGCGGGGACGCGGGCGTGTACGCCATGGCCTCCCCCGCGCTCGCCGAGGCCTCCGACGACATCGACGTGATCGGCGTGCCCGGTGTGACGGCGGCCCTCGCGGCGGCCGCGATCCTCGGTGCGCCGCTCGGCCACGACCACGTGTCGATCAGCCTGTCCGACCTGCACACGCCCTGGGAGGTCATCGAGCGCCGGGTGCGGGCGGCGGCCGAGGCGGACATCGTCGTCACCTTCTACAACCCCCGTTCGCGCGGCCGCGACTGGCAGCTCCCGAAGGCCCTGGCGATCCTCGCCGAGCACCGCGCGCCCGGGACGCCGGTCGGTGTCGTACGGAACGCCTCACGGCCGGACGAGTCCAGCCGGCTGACCACGCTGGGCGCTCTCGACCCGGCGACGGTCGACATGATGACGGTCGTGACCGTGGGCAACACGGCGACCCGGGACATCGCGGGGCGCATGGTGACGCCGCGCGGCTACCGCTGGCAGACCGCACAGGAGGGCGCCCGGTGAACCGCGTGGTGCATCCCATCGAGGTGGAGTCGTACCGGCGGCTGCGCGCCCGGCTGGACACCTCGCACTTCCCGCCGCTGACCCGGGCGGTCGTCGAGCGGGTCATCCACTCCGCCGCCGACCTCGACTACGCCACCGACCTCGTCATGGCCGAGGCCGACCTGGAGAAGGCGCACGCCGCGCTGCACGCCGGTGCGCCCGTGGTCGTGGACGTGGAGATGGTCGGGGCCGGCATCACCCGCCGCGAGACCGTCTGCCGGCTGCGGGACGCCGTGGCCGGTCCGGGACTGACCCGGTCCGCGCACGCGATCCGGCTCGCCCACGAGCAGGTCGGCCCGGGCGCCCTGTGGGTGATCGGCAACGCCCCGACCGCGCTGGAGGAACTGCTGACCCTGGACGCCGACCCGGCGCTCGTCATCGGCCTGCCCGTCGGGTTCGTGGGCGCCGTCGAATCGAAGGCCGCGCTGCGCGAGAGCGGGCTGCCCGCCGTGAGCAACGTGTCCGAGAAGGGCGGTTCGGCGGTCGCCGCCGCCGCGCTCAACGCCCTGCTGTACCACCCCACTTCCGCCGAGGAGAAACTGTGACCACCCCGCCCGCCCTGCTCATCGCCGGCCACGGCACCCGGGACGACGCCGGAGCCGAGGCGTTCCGCGACTTCGTACGGGAGCTGGGGGCCCGCCACCCCGAACTGCCCGTCGCGGGCGGCTTCATCGAGCTGTCCCCGCCGCCGCTCGGCGAGGCCGTGACCGAACTCGTCGAGCGGGGTGTGCGGCGGTTCGCCGCCGTGCCGCTGATGCTGGTGTCGGCCGGGCACGCCAAGGGCGACATCCCGGCCGCGCTGGCCCGCGAGAAGGAGCGGCACCCCGGCATCTCGTACACCTACGGGCGTCCGCTGGGCCCGCACCCGGCGCTGCTGAACGTGCTGGAGCGGCGGCTGGAGGAGGCGCTGGGCGCCGGTCCCGGGCGCACGCCCGGGGACCGGTCCGACGTGACGGTGCTGCTGGTGGGGCGCGGGTCGACGGACCCGGACGCCAACGCCGAGGTGCACAAGGCGGCGCGGCTGCTGTGGGAAGGGCGCGGTTACGCGGGCGTCGAGACGGCGTTCGTGTCGCTGGCGGCGCCGGACGTGCCGAGCGGGCTCGACCGGTGCGTGCGGCTGGGCGCGCGCCGGATCGTGGTGCTGCCCTACTTCCTGTTCACGGGCATCCTGCCGGACCGGGTGCGCCGGCAGACGGAGGGCTGGGCCGCCGCGCACCCGGAGGTCGACGTGCGCTCGGCCGACGTCATCGGGCCGGAGCCGGAGCTGCTGGACCTGGTGTGGGAGCGGTACGAGGAGGCCGTCAAGGGCGATCTGCGGATGAACTGCGACTCGTGCGTGTACCGCATCGCGCTGCCGGGCTTCGAGGACAAGGTGGGGATGCCGCAGCAGCCGCACTTCCACCCGGACGACGACGACCACCACCACGGTCATGGCCACGGGCACGGGCACGGGCATCACCACGGCGCGCACTCGCATGCGCACTGACAGCGGGCACGACCTGCGCCACCACGGCGACGCGGAGGTCCGGGACGACGGCGGCTCGCTGGTCGACCTGGCCGTGAACGTCCGCGCGGACACGCCGCCGGTGTGGCTGCGGGAGCACATCGCGGCGTCGCTCACCGGGCTGGCCGCCTACCCGGACGGGCGGGCGGCGCGGACCGCGGTGGCGGAGCGGCACGGGCTGCCGGTGGAGCGGGTGCTGCTGACGGCGGGCGCGGCGGAGGCGTTCGTGCTGCTGGCCCGGGCGTTGAAGGTGCGTCGGCCTGTCGTGGTGCATCCGCAGTTCACGGAGCCGGAGGCGGCGCTGCGGGACGCGGGGCACACGGTCGGGCGGGTGCTGCTGCGCGAGGAGGACGGCTTCCGGCTCCGCCCGGCGGCCGTCCCCGAGGACGCCGACCTCGTGGTGATCGGCAACCCCACCAACCCCACGTCGGTGCTGCACCCGGCGGACGCCGTCGCCTCGCTCGCCCGGCCCGGGCGGGTGCTGGTGGTGGACGAGGCGTTCATGGACGCCGTGCCGGGTGAGCGGGAGTCCCTGGCCGGACGGACCGACGTGCCCGGTCTCGTGGTGCTGCGCAGCCTGACCAAGACCTGGGGGCTGGCCGGGCTGCGGATCGGTTACGTGCTGGCGGCGCCGGAGACCGTGGCGGACCTGGAGCGGGCGCAGCCGCTGTGGCCGGTGTCGACGCCGGCGCTGGCGGCGGCCGAGGCGTGCGTGGGGCCGCGGGCGGTGGCCGAAGCCGCGCACGCGGCCCACCGCATCGCGGCGGACCGGGCCCACCTCCTGGCGGGTCTCGCCCGCTTCGCCCCGGCCGGGCTGCGGGTGGCCGGGCCCGCGCAGGGCCCGTTCCTGCTGGTCCGCCTGCCCCGGGCGGCGACCGTACGCACCCGCCTGCGCGACCTCGGCTACGCCGTGCGCCGCGGGGACACGTTCCCCGGCCTGGACGACGAGTGGCTGCGCCTGGCGGTACGGGACCGGGCGACCGTGGACGGCTTCCTGCGGGCACTGGAGCAGGCACTGGAACACTGACGCCCGGACCGGGAACAGCGCGAGGAGCACGACCGCGGGCGCCCGGACCGGGGCGGGTCCGGCAGATCGCTCGCATCCCCGCCCGGCGCGGCGTCCCGCGGTCACGGAGCACGGCGGCACCACATCCGCTCGGGAGCGGGGCGCGGCCCACCCGTTCGCGCAGGCCCGACGCGATCCGCGTCATCACCGCCGCCTCCCCTCGTACGGCGCCGCCACCGCCTCCCCTCGTGCGGCGCCGCCACCGCCTCCCCTCGTGCGGCGGCGCCGGCAGCGTCGGCCCCCGCGCGTCAGCCGCGCCGCCGGGCCAGGAACACCGCTCCCCCGCCCCCGGCCAGCAGGGCCACCGCGCCGCCCACGAGGTAGGGCGTCGCCGAACTGCCGCCCGTCTCCGCCAGGTTCTCCTCGGCGGGGGCGCCCTGGGGCCGGGTGCCGGCGGGCGGGGCGGAGGCCTCGGCCGCGGGGCTGGGGGTCTTGCAGGTCGCCTCGGCCAGGGTGAGCGTGCCGTCGACCTCGGCGACGTTGAGCTTCAGCGGGTTGACGGAGACCTTGAGTTCGAGGGCGGTGGCGGCGGCCGACCGGGCCGTGGTCCGGGTGTTCGACAGGTCCAGGCGGACTTCGCCGACCCCCGGCACCGTGACGTCGGTCGGGCCGCCGGCGGTCAGGTTCACGCGCTTGCCGAGCACGGTGACCGAGCCGGGCAGGTCCGTCCTGGCGACCGGCTTCCGGCCGACCTCGCACGTGGCCGTGGAGGTGACCTGCTCGATCTCGATCAGGGACAGCAGCGGCAGGCCCGGGACGTGCAGGCGGGCGTGGGCCAGGGTGGTGGCGCCCTCGGCCTTCGTGGCGGTCGTGGTGGCCGTCGCCCGGGCCACGTCCGCGCGCAGCACGCTGAACGGCCGGCCGCCGTCCACCGCGTCCAGCCGGGCCGTCAGCGTGGTCTTCTCGGCGCTGCTCGGGGCCTCGACCTGGTTGAGGGAGACGGCGAGCGGCACCTGGACCGACTTGTTCAGCAGCGAGACGTCGAGGCCGGTGCGCAGGACGACGGCGCTCGCGCGCCCGTGGTCGCCGGTGGCGTGCGCCGGGCTCGCGCCGGCCAGGACCGCGGGCCCGGCGGCGAGGGCCGTCGCCGTGGCGACGGCCGCCAGACGGCGTGCGGGCATGCGGAAGGAAGGGCTGTTCACGGTGGGGACTCCCAGAAGAGACAGGCTCGGGACCCGGAAAGAATCACCCCGCCGCGCGCCCCCCGTCAGCGATCCGACACCGCTTCACCCCAACGTGGCAAGATCGGCGCTGTATTCGAATCCCACGGCACAGGCGTTCCCCGCCGTCACCCTCACGCCCCGCCCACCACACGCCCGTTGAGCACCACCCGGCGCGGGGCCGCCAGGACACGCACGTCCGCACGCGGGTCCTCGTCGTAGACGACGAGGTCGGCCGGGGCGCCCTCGTCCAGGCCGGGCCGGCCGAGCCAGGCGCGCGCCTTCCAGGTGCCGGCCGCCAGGGCCTCGACGGGCGGGAGGCCCGCGGTGACCAGTTCGGCGACCTCGGCCGCCGCCAGCCCGTGGGCGAGCCCGCCCCCGGCGTCGGTGCCGACGAAGACCGGGATGCCGGCGTCGTAGGCGTTGCGGACCGTGTCGTAACGGCGGGCGTGGAGCCGGCGCATATGGGCGGACCAGCGCGGGAACTTGTCCTCGCCGCCGTCGGCGAGTTGCGGGAAGGTCGCGATGTTGACGAGGGTCGGCACGATGGCGACACCCCGCTCGGCGAACAGCGGGACGAGGTCGTCGGTCAGGCCGGTCGCGTGCTCGATGCAGTCGATGCCCGCCTCGACGAGGTCGCGCAGGGAGCTCTCCGCGAAGCAGTGCGCGGTGACGCGGGCGCCCAGGCGGTGCGCCTCCGCGATCGCCGCCTCGACCGCGCCGCGCGGCCAGCAGGCCGACAGGTCCCCCAGGTCGCGGTCGATCCAGTCGCCGACCAGCTTGACCCAGCCGTCGCCGCGCCGGGCCTCCTGGGCGACGTAGGCGACCAGGTCGTCCGGTTCGATCTCCCAGGCGTAGTTGCGGATGTAGCGGCGGGTGCGGGCGATGTGCCGCCCCGCGCGGATGATCTTGGGCAGGTCCTCGCGGTCGTCGACCCAGCGGGTGTCGGACGGCGAGCCCGCGTCACGGATCAGCAGGGTGCCCGCGTCCCGGTCGGTCAGCGCCTGCCGTTCCGCGACGTCCTGCGGGACCGCGCCGTGCCGGTCGAGTCCGACGTGGCAGTGTGCGTCGACGAGGCCGGGCAGGGCCCAGCCCTCCACCGTGCGGACGTCGCGGGCTCCGGCGGGGCGGTCGTAGCAGACCCGGCCGTCGACGACCCACAGCTCGTCCCGGACGTCCTCGGGCCCGACGAGCACCCGTCCCTTCACGTGCAGCACCGCGTGATCGCTCATGCACGGCACCTTAGTGAGCCGTCGGCGCCACCTCGACGGGGGCCGGGCCTCCCCGGCCTCGCGCACATGGGCGCCGGCTCCCCGGGCCTCGCGTACGGGGGGCGCGGTACCCGCCGGTTACCCTCGTTGCCGTCGAACCTGTGAGTGAAGAGAGCATTGCTGTGACGCATCCGTTTCTGGACCTGGCCCCGCTCGGCGCGGACCGCTTCGCCGCGATCGAGGACCGTGTGGCGCGGCTGCTGAGCACCGAGCAGGACGTCGTGATCATGCAGGGCGAGGCGCTGCTGCCGCTGGAGGGCGCGATCCGCGCCGCGGCCGGTCCGGGGACGACGGCGCTGAACGTCATCACGGGCCCCTACGGGCAGACGTTCGGCGACTGGCTGCGGAACTGCGGCGCGACGGTGATCGACCTGGCGGTGCCCTTCCACACGGCGGTGACGGCCGAGCAGATCCGGGAGGCCTTCGCCGCGCACCCGGAGATCGACTTCGTGTCCCTGGTGCACGCGGAGGCGGCGACCGGCAACACCAACCCGGTCGCGGAGATCGGCGAGGTGGTGCGGGCGCACGGGGCGCTGTTCTACCTGGACGCGGTGGCGTCGATCGGTGCCGAGCCGGTGCTGCCGGATGCGTGGGGTGTCGACCTGTGCGTGATCGGGGCGCAGAAGGCGATGGGCGGCCCGGCCGGGGTGTCGGCGGTGTCGGTGAGCGAGCGGGCCTGGGCCCGGATGGCGGCGAACCCGCGGGCGCCGCGGCGGTCGTACCTGTCGCTTCTCGACTGGAAGGAGCGGTGGATCGACGGTGGCCGCAGGGCGCTGCTGCACGCGCCGGCGCAGCTGGAGATGCTCGCGCTGGAGGCCTGCGTGGAGCGGATCGAGGCGGCGGGCCTGGACACGGTGATGGCGCGGCACACCTCGGCCGCGGCGGCCACGCGCGCCGGGGCGCTCGCGCTCGGTGGCGGACTGGAGCCGTACGTGCACGAGGCCCGGGACGCGGCGCCGGTCGCCACGACCCTGCGCGTCCCGGCCGGGGTGGTGGCCTCGGAGCTCGTGGGGCGGGCCCTGGCCGCGGACCCGGCGCTGCCGCTCGCAGCCGGCGGGGGCGCGCTGGCCCAGGAGATGATCCGGGTCAACCACTACGGCGCCGACGCGACACCGGGAGCCGTCCGCGCGAGCCTGACGGCACTCGGCGTCGCGCTCGACGGGCAGGGCGTGACGGTGGACGTGGCACGCGCACTGCGGGCCGTCGAGACCGCGTGGCGATGACCGCCCGCCTGGCCGGCAGCGGTCGACGAAGTGACCGGCACTTGAATTCCGCGCACTTTTCGAGTGGTCCCACATGTAAGCTGGCACACAATTAAGAATTGTTTCAGGAAAAGCTACCCGTATTCTTCTGCCCGCTTTTCCCGGTCCTAAACGCGCAGATTTCGAGGACCTTCCGCGAGGTAATTCCGACAGGTCTCGTGGGGGTTACATGGCTGTGACGCGTTACACACAGTGACCACTTTGCCCGGTATTAACCGGACAATCTCGGGCATCCCGCCGCCCCTGTGCCGTGAGCCCCGCGCTCGCGCGATAACACAGGGGCGGCTCATATGTAAGCCCGATCGGCGATGCAATTTTGAATTTCGCTGGGTAAGTTCAATTCGCATGACCGCCGTACAAGCAGATCCGCAAATCGACCGACCCACGGTGGCCGATGGAGCCGCACTGTGGCGGATGGCGAAGGACTCGAAGGTTCTCGACGTGAACTCGTCCTACAGCTATCTGCTGTGGTGCCGCGACTTCGCCGCCACCTCGGCCGTCGCGCGTGACGAGCGCGGCGAGCCGATGGGCTTCATCACCGGGTACGTGCGACCGGACAGCCCGCGCACCCTGCTGGTGTGGCAGGTGGCCGTGGACGAGGCGCACCGCGGGCGCGGTCTGGCCGCGGCGCTGCTCGACGGTCTGGTCGCGCGGACCGTCGCCGAGCGCGCGGTGACGACGGTGGAGACGACCATCACTCCGGGCAACGCCGCCTCGGAGCGCCTGTTCACGTCCTTCGCCGAGCGGCACGGCGCGCCGCTGGAGCGCGAGGTGCTGTTCGACACGGGCCTGTTCCCCGACGGGCCGCACGACCCGGAGGTCCTGTACCGCATCGGACCGCTGCCCCGCTGAGACGTCCCGCCCGGCTCCCGCAATTCCCGCAGACCCCCGCCGACTTCACAGACTTCGCCGACTTCCCCCACGCACCGAGGAGCGATTCGTCGTGACCATCACCCAGCCCGACCTGAGCGTCTTCGAGACCCTGGAGTCCGAGGTGCGCAGCTACTGCCGCGGCTGGCCCACCGTCTTCGACCGTGCGGTGGGCAGCCGCATGTACGACGAGGACGGCCATGAGTACCTCGACTTCTTCGCCGGAGCGGGGTCACTGAACTACGGGCACAACAACCCGGTCCTGAAACGCGCGCTGATCGACTACCTGGAGCGTGACGGCGTCACGCACGGGCTCGACATGTCGACCACCGCCAAGCGCCGCTTCCTGGAGACCTTCCAGAACCTGCTGCTGCGCCCGCGCGACCTGCCGTACAAGGTCATGTTCCCGGGCCCGACCGGCACCAACGCCGTGGAGTCCGCGCTGAAGCTGGCGCGGAAGGTGAAGGGCCGCGAGGCGATCGTGTCGTTCACCAACGCCTTCCACGGCATGTCGCTGGGCTCGCTGGCCGTCACCGGCAACGCCTTCAAGCGCGCCGGTGCGGGCATCCCGCTGGTGCACGGCACGCCGATGCCCTTCGACAACTACTTCGACGGCCAGGTCCCGGACTTCCTGTGGTTCGAGCGGCTCCTGGAGGACCAGGGCTCCGGTCTGAACAAGCCGGCCGCCGTGATCGTCGAGACCGTGCAGGGCGAGGGCGGCATCAACGTGGCCCGGCCCGAGTGGCTGCGCGCCCTGGCCGACCTGTGCGAGCGGCAGGACATGCTGCTGATCGTCGACGACATCCAGATGGGCTGCGGGCGCACCGGCGCGTTCTTCTCCTTCGAGGAGGCGGGCATCACGCCGGACATCGTCACCGTCTCCAAGTCCATCAGCGGCTACGGCCTGCCGATGTCGCTGTGCCTGTTCAAGCCCGAGCTCGACGTGTGGGAGCCGGGCGAGCACAACGGCACCTTCCGCGGCAACAACCCCGCCTTCGTCACGGCGACCGCGGCCCTGGAGACGTACTGGGCCGACGGCAGCGCGATGGAGAAGCAGACCCGCACGCGCGGCGAGCAGGTCGAGCAGGCGCTGATCTCCATCACCGAGGAGAACCTGGCCGACGTGAAGGAGTACCGGGGCCGCGGCCTGGTGTGGGGCATGGAGTTCCACGACAAGGCCCGTGCGGGCAAGGTCGCCAAGCGCGCCTTCGAACTCGGGCTGCTCATCGAGACGTCCGGTCCGGAGAGCGAGGTCGTGAAGCTGCTTCCCGCCCTCACCATCACGCCCGAGGAACTGGACGAGGGCCTCAGCACGCTGGCCCGCGCCGTCCGCGAGACCGCCTGACCACACAGCACCACCCACCTAGGAGGCATCGCAGCACCGTGATTGTCCGTTCGTTCAAGGAGATCGAAGGTACCGACCGGCACGTGAAGGCGGCGTCCGGTACGTGGGAGAGCAAACGCATCGTCCTCGCCAAGGAGAAGGTCGGCTTCTCCCTGCACGAGACGATCCTGTACGCGGGTACGGAGACGTCGATGTGGTACGCGAACCACATCGAGGCCGTCGTCTGCGTCGAGGGCGAGGCCGAGCTGACCGACCACGAGACCGGGCAGAAGCACACCATCACGCCCGGGACCATGTACCTCCTGGACGGGCACGAGAGGCACACGCTGCGGGTCAAGGAGGACTTCCGCTGCCTCTGCGTGTTCAACCCGCCCGTGACCGGACGGGAGGACCACGACGAGAACGGCGTCTACCCGCTGCTCACCGAGGAGGTGTGACGTTTCATGACCGCCACGACCGACACGACCACCACCACCGGTGTCCCCGACCTCTACCCCACGCGCGGTGCCGCCGAGGTGCTCACCCCGCGCCAGGACCCGGTCGTCTGGGGCGCGCCCGACGCGCCCGGGCCGATCGTGCCCGCCGACCTGCTGTCCTTCGAGCGTGACGGCTTCCTCGCCATCGACCAGCTCATCACGGACGACGAGGTCACCGTCTACCGCGACGAGCTGAACCGGCTGGTCAACGACCCGGACATCCGTGCCGACGAGCGGTCGATCGTCGAGCCGAAGTCCAAGGAGATCCGCTCGGTCTTCGAGGTGCACAAGATCAGCGAGGTGTTCGCCAGGCTGGTCAGCGACGAGCGGGTCGTCGGCCGGGCGCGGCAGATCCTCGGCTCGGACGTCTACGTCCACCAGTCGCGGATCAACGTCAAGCCGGGGTTCGGCGCCAGTGGCTTCTACTGGCACTCGGACTTCGAGACGTGGCACGCCGAGGACGGTCTGCCGCGGATGCGCACGGTGTCGGTCTCGATCGCGCTGACCGAGAACTTCGACACCAACGGCGGCCTCATGATCATGCCGGGGTCGCACAAGACCTTCCTCGGCTGCGCCGGCGAGACGCCCAAGGACAACTACAAGAAGTCGCTGCAGATGCAGGACGCGGGCACGCCCTCCGACGAGGCGCTGACCCGGTTCGCCACCGAGCACGGCATCAAGCTGTTCACGGGCAGGGCCGGTTCGGCGACGTGGTTCGACTGCAACTGCATGCACGGGTCGGGCGACAACATCACGCCGTTCCCGCGCAGCAACGTGTTCATCGTGTTCAACAGCGTGGAGAACACGGCGGTGGAACCGTTCGCGGCACCGGTACGGCGCCCCGAATTCATCGGCGCGCGGGACTTCACGCCGGTGAGGTGACCGCGGATCGCGGTGCTCCGACCGCGTGAACGAGCTGCCGGGTGGGGCCTCCTCGTGTGGGACGGGAGGCCCCACCCGGTTTCTTCATGCCCTCATGCGCTCATGCCCTCGCGTCCTCATGCCTTGAGGGCGTCCAGGAGCCGGTCCACGTCCGCGGCGGTGTTGTACAGGTGGAACGCGGCCCGCAGGTTGCCCGCCCGGTCGGACACCTGAATGCCCGCCCGGCTGAGCTCGTCCTGCCGGTGGCCGAGCCCGGGCACGGACACGATCGCCGAGCCCGGGGCCGGCACCGGCGCGTGTCCCAGCTCGGCCAGACCGGCCCGGAAGCGGTCCGCGAGCCCGACGTCATGGGCGTGCACCACGTCGACGCCGATCTCCTCGACGAGTTCCAGGGAGGCGCGCAGCCCGGCGTGGCTGAACAGGGACGGGCTGATGTCGAACCGGCGCGCGGAGTGGGCGTGTTCCCGGACCGGGCCGTAGCAGCTGTCCCAGGGGACCTCGCCGGCCACCCAGCCGGCGAGCAGCGGGGTGAGCCCGCCGAAGTCCGGCGGGGCGACGAAGAACGCGGCGCCGTGCGGCCCGAGGAGCCACTTGAAACCGACGGCGGCGACGAAGTCGTCGGCGTCGCCGTCCATCGGCAGCCACCCGGCGGACTGGGAGGCGTCGACGTAGGTGCGCGCCCCGTGCCTGCGGGCCGCCTCGCGCACCGCGGGCAGGTCCGCGAGCCGGCCGTCGGCGGACTGGGCGCTGCTCACCGCGACCAGTGCGGTGCCGGGCCGGACCGACTCGGCGAGCCGTTCCAGGGGCACGGCCCGCACCTTGAGATCACCGCGCTCGTGGAACGGGTTCACCAGGGAGGCGAAGTCCGCCTCGGCGGTGAGGACTTCGGCCCCGGCGGGCAGCGAGGCGGCGATCAGGGCGCCGTACTCCGCGACCGACGCCCCGGTCGCGACCCGCTCGGCGGGCACACCGGCGAGCCGGGCGAAGCAGGCGCGGGCGGCCTCCACGTCCTCGTACAGGGGACCCAGGGGCACGCCCTCGGCCCGCATCCGCACCGCCTGCTGCACGGCGGTGACGGTACGGGCGGGCAGGAGCCCGTTGCTCGCGGTGTTGAGGTAGGTGTGCTTCGGGGCGAACTCGGCACGGACGAGGTTCTCGAAGGTCTCCATGGGACCACTCTGCGTCCGCTCGATCTCCCCGTCCATTGCCTCTTTCTTCGTGATGTCACCAAGAAACGCTTATGCATACGCGCTGAGCTGGGCGTATCAGCGCTGGGGCACCGCGCAGCCGTCCGGGCCGCAGGCGTCGGCGCCGTCCGTGGACCCGTCGGCCGCGCTGCCGACGGGCCGCAGTGGCGTGCGTTCGCCGTAGGCCTGGGCCAGGGCGCGGGCGAAGACCTCGGCGGGCTGGGCGCCGGAGACGCCGTACGTGCGGTCGAGGACGAAGAACGGCACCCCGTTGGCGCCGAGCTGTGCGGCCTCCCGCTCGTCGGCGCGGACCTCGTCGGCGTAGGCGCGTGGGTCGGCGAGCACCGCCCGCACGCCCTCCTCCGCCAGGCCGGCCGCGACGGCGAGTTCCACCAGGCGCTCGTCGTCGTCGAAGACGGACCGCTCGTCGGCGAAGTTGGCGCGGTACAGCAGGTCCAGCAGCCGCTCCTGGCGGCCGTGCTCCTTGGCCAGGTGCAGCAGGCGGTGCATGTCGAAAGTGCTGCCGTGGTCGCGGCCGCGGGTGCGGTAGTCGAGCCCCTCGGCGGCGGCCTGGGCACCCAGGTTGTCCTCACCGGCCTCGGCCTGCGCGGGGCTCATCCCGTACTTCTCGGTGAGCATGGTGATCACGGGCTGGACGTCGTCCTTGGCGCGCCCCGGGTCGAGCTCGAAGGAGCGGTGCACCACCTCGACCTCGTCGCGGTGCGGGAACTCCCGCAGCGCCTTCTCGAAGCGGGCCTTGCCCACGTAGCACCAGGGGCAGGCGATGTCGCTCCAGATCTCGACGCGCATGGCTTCGGCTCTCTCCGGCTCTCGGGGGACGGAGGCTCCCTCCGCCGCGTGCGTGAACGTTCAAGGAGAGCGTTTCATTCCGCGGGCAGGGCGAGCCGCATCCGCAGGTGATGGTCCCCCGGCTCCGCCGGTTCGCCCACCCAGCCCTGCCGCCGGTAGAAACCCTGGGCCCGCGGGTTGTCCACATGCACGTCGAGCAGGGCCGTCCGCCTGCGGTCGGCCTGCCACTCCTCCACACACGCGGCGTGCAGCGCGGAACCGACGCCGCGGCGCCAGTGGTCGGGGTCGACGTGGAACTGGAACAGCTTCACCTGGTCCCGCGGAGCGTCCTCGGGGGTGCGGAAGGACGCCAGGGCGATGATCCGCCCCGCCTCGACGACGCACAGCACCCGCCCGTCCGGCCGCGTGAGGGCGCCGCGCCAGGCGGCGGTCCAGTCCGTGCCGTCCTGCGGCACCCCGTCGGGGTAGTACGTCGCCCTGGCCCGCGCGTGCAGGGCGACGACCTGCTCCACCTCGGCGGGCAGCACGGTACGGATGACACGGCCGGGGGTCACTCTGTCCCTGATCATGGAACGGAGGACGTGCCCGGCCGGGAAGGCGGTTCCCGGCCCGCCCTCAGCTGCCGTCCCGCAGGTCGTCCGGCCAGTGCGGCCGGAACGCGATGTGGTCGTACGTCACCACACAGCCCTCCCCCATCGGCGACTGGGTCATGAAGCCGACCAGGGCCGCGGCCGTCTCCTTCTCGTCGCCGAGGGTGAACAGCCGGACGAAGGTCCAGCGTTCACCGTCGCGGGAGGCGTGGAAGGCGAAGGCGCGGCCGGTGCGGCTCACCCGGAGCCAGACGGAACTGCCGTCCACGGTGAAGGAGTTGGCGTCGTCCGAGTGGCCGCGGGTGACCACCGTGCAGACCGTGGGCACGTCCGGGGAGTACTCCAGGCAGAGCTTGGCCCAGGCCCGCTCGCCCACGTGCACGTAGAGCACCCCCGCGTCGAACGCCGCCGCGAACCCGACCGTGACCTTGGCGATCAGCTGGAAGTCCCCTTCGGGCGCTCCCAGCAGCCGCGGCGCGTCGGAGGCGGGCTCCAGCCCCTCCCCGGTGGGCGGCACGAACCGGTCCTGCCGGGCCCCGGCCCACCCGGTGAGCACACCGTCCTCATAGGTCCAGTGGGCCTCGGGCCCGTAGGAACGCAGCGGGAACGGCAGTTCGGGAAGTTCGAGATCCATTCGGCCCACTCTTCCAGACGCGTCCTTCAGGGGCGCGGGGAACGGCGCGACAGGCAACGACGCACTGGCACCCCGCGATTCCCCCGCACCCCCGCGACGCTCAGCGCTCCAGCCGCCCGTTGAACCGCCGCGGCAGCCCCAGCGGGTTCTCGTCCCGCAACTCCTGCGGCAGCAGCGCCTCCGGGGCGTTCTGATACACGACCGGCCGCAGCCACCGCTCGATCGCCGTCCCGCCCACCGACGTGGACGTCGACGTCGTCGCCGGGTACGGCCCGCCGTGATGCTGCGCCGGGGCGACGGCGACACCCGTCGGCCAGCCGTTCACCAGCACGCGTCCGGCCAGCGGTGTCAGCTCCTGCAGCAGTTCCGCGCCACGGCCCTGGCCGGCGGCCTCCTCCTCGGACAGCTGCACGGTCGCCGTCAGGTTGCCCGGCAGCCGCGACAGCACGGCCTTGACCTCGTCCTCGTCCTCGTAGCGGGCCACCACCGTGACCGGGCCGAAGCACTCCTCCAGGAGCAGGTCGTGCTCGCCCTCCCGGGCCAGCCTGCTCGCCGGGACGGTGAGGAAGCCGGCGCTGACGGTGTGCTCGCCGCCCGCTCCGGGCGTGACCGGGGACTCGACGTCGGGCAGCTCGGCCCGCTCGGCGACACCGGCGACGAAGTTGTCCCGCATGCGGTGGTCGAGCAGGACCCCGGCGTCGGTGTCGCTGACGGCGTCGGTCAGCGACTTGAGCAGGGCGTCACCGGCGGCGCCGGACGGCGCGAGGACCAGGCCCGGCTTGACGCAGAACTGGCCGACGCCCAGCGTCATCGAACCGGCGAGGCCCGAGCCGATCGCCTCGGCCCGCTCGGCGGCGGCGGCCTCGGTGACGACGACCGGGTTCAGCGAACCCAGCTCGCCGTGGAAGGGGATCGGCACCGGTCGGGCGGCCGCCGCGTCGAACAGGGCCCGGCCGCCGCGCACGGAGCCGGTGAAGCCGGCCGCCGAGACCAGCGGATGCTTGATCAGCTCGACGCCGGCCTCGAAGCCGTGGACCAGGCCGACGACGCCCTCGGGGATGTCGTGCCGGGCGGCGGCGCGGCGCAGCACCTTGGCGACGTACTCGGACAGGGCAGGGTGGTCGGGGTGGGCCTTGACGACGACGGGGCAGCCGGCCGCGAGGGCGCTCGCGGTGTCGCCGCCGGCGACGGAGAAGGCGAAGGGGAAGTTCGAGGCCGAGTAGACGGCGACGACGCCGAGGGGCACCTTGTAGCGGCGCAGGTCCGGGATCGGCGGGGTGGCGGTGTCGTCCGGGTGGTTGATGACGACGTCGAGGAAGGCGCCCTCCTCGACGATGTCGGCGAAGGCCCGCAGCTGGTAGCAGGTGCGGGCGAGCTCGCCGGTCAGCCGGACCGGGCCGAGCGCGGTCTCGGCGTCGGCGGTCTCGACGAGTCCGTCCCTGGCCGCCTCCAGTTCCTCGGCCGCGCCGCGCAGGAAGGCCGCGCGGACGGTACGGTCCGCGAGCGAGCCGCGGGCCTCGTGCGCGGCACGGACGGCGGCGTCCACCTCCTGGGCTGTGGCCTCCACCGCAACCTGCTCGCGCTGCTTCCCGGTTCGGGGGTCGACACTCCAGACTGGTGCTGCTGCCACCGCGGGTCCCTCCACACATGTAATGCCGCAGTACTGGGTCATCCACCAGGGACGTTCGATATACTGAACGCTGTCTCCGATGATGAATACGCTGTGGAGACTATTTCCCGTCGAACGAAGGGGTCAAGGGCGATGTCGGCTGGCGAGACGGGCGGCGGGGCGCAGGTCAAGTCCGCGGTACGCACGGTTGAACTGCTCGAATACTTCGCCGGGCGTCCCGGTATGCACTCGCTCGCGGCGGTCCAGGAGGCCGTCGGGTATCCCAAGTCCAGCCTCTACATGCTGCTCCGCACGCTCGTCGAACTGGGCTGGGTGGAGACGGACGCGACCGGCACGCGCTACGGCATCGGCGTACGGGCCCTGCTGGTGGGCACGTCGTACATCGACGGCGACGAGGTCGTCGCGGCGGCCCGGCCGACCCTGGACCGGCTCTCGGACGACACCACGGAGACGATCCACCTCGCCCGCCTCGACGGCACCAACGTCGTCTACCTCGCCACCCGCCAGTCGCAGCACTACCTGCGGCCCTTCACCCGGGTCGGCCGCCGGCTGCCCGCGCACTCCACGTCCCTCGGCAAGGCCCTGCTGAGCACCTACTCCGACGAGCAGGTCCGCAAGATGCTCCCGGAGACGCTGCCCGCGCTGACCGAGAACACCATCACCGACCGGGAGAAGCTCATCGAGGAGCTGCACCAGGTGCGCGAGCAGGGCTTCGCCGTGGACCGCGAGGAGAACACGCTGGGACTGCGCTGCTTCGGCGTGGCCATCCCCTACCGCACCCCGGCGCGCGACGCGATCAGCTGCTCCGTGCCCGTGGCCCGGCTGACGCCCGCGCACGAACAGCTCGTGAAGGACGCCCTGTTCGACGCCCGGGACCGGCTGACCCTGGCCACCCGTAGGCTCTGAGGCATGAACGTCGAGCTGCGCGCGGTCCACGACAGCGATCTGCCGGTCTTCTTCCGGCAGCTGAACGACCCCGAGGCGCTCCACATGGCGGCCTTCACCCCGGCGGACCCGTCCGACCGAGACGCCTTCGAGGCGCACTGGGCCCGGATCCGCTCCTCCTCGGACGTGGTGCGCACGGTGCTGGCCGACGGTGACGTGGTCGGCAGCGCGGCGGTGTACGGAGTGCCGGGCGAGCGCGAGGTGACGTACTGGATCGACCGCGCGTACTGGGGCAAGGGCCTCGCCACGGCCGCTCTGCGGGCCCTGCTGGCGGAGGTTCCGGAGCGTCCCCTGTACGCCCGGGCGGCCTCGGACAACGCGGGATCGCTGCGGGTGCTGGAGAAGTGCGGGTTCCGTGCGGTGGCCTCGGCCAGCGGGTTCGCGCAGGCGCGGGGCACCGAGATCGAGGAGACGGTGCTGCTCCTGGAGGGCTGATCAGCCCGGGTCCTCCCCCGTCCGGCGGAGGCGGATCGTCGGCGCGCAGGAGGTGGTCCGGGACTCCGCCGCGGGAGGCTGGGCGCATGACGCAGTCGATCGCTCCCCGCGCAGTCGTCGGTCCGAGCCGCCCCCGGCGGATGCTCCGTGCCGTCGCCGTCGTCTCCTGCCTGCCGTACCTCGCGCTCAAGACCGCCTGGATCGCCGGAAGTCGGGTCGGGATACCGGAGGGCAGCGCACTGCTGGACGACCGGCTCGCCATGGCCGTGATCAACGCGCTCACCGTGCTGCTGGACAGTGCGGTGATCGTGCTGGCGCTGGGGCTGACCCGGCCGTGGGGGCTCAGGGTGCCGGCGTGGCTCGCGGCGTTCCCGGTCTGGGTCGCCACCGGGCTCCTCGCACCGATCATGGCGGGCTTCCCGGCACAGCTGCTCGTGCGGGCCTTCGGCGGGGGTGGTGCCGAGCCGGAGGGGCGGGACGCCTTCCTGGAGGAGTGGGTGTTCGCCGTGGTGTACACCGGCTTCGTCCTCCAAGGCCTCGCCCTGGGCGGGCTGTTCGCGCTCTACGCCCGGGACCGCTGGGGGCGGCTGTGGCGCGGGCGGGTGGGGGAACTGCCCGTCGGCACCCCCGGGTCGGCCCAGCGCGCACTCGCCGTCGCCGCCGCCCTCGCCGCGCTGCCGCCCCTCACGCTGCACGCGCTGTGGGCCTGCGGCGGCACCGCGGGACTCGGCGCGGGCCGGGCCGCAGAGCGCACCGGTGACTTCCACGTCCTGGAAGCCGTCTTCGTGTGCTTCCTGGCGGCGGCCGTCGCCGGAGCGCTGTCGCTCGCCTTCCGCCGGGGCCGGACCCTGCCCGTGTCGGTGCCGCTGGGCCTCACCTGGGTCGGATCGGGGGCCGCGGCCTGCTGGGGCGGCTGGCTCTCGCTCGCCTCCCTGGGCGGCGTGGCGGAGGTCGCGGACCGGCCCACGCCGCTGATGAGCCTCGCCCACGCCGGCCAGATGCTCGCCGGTCTCCTCGTCGCCGCCCTCGGCGCCCGCTTCCTCGCGGCGCGTGCGGCCACGACCGCGCGGCGGACGGCGTGAAGGGGGCCGCCCGGCTCCTGTTCGGCCGGCGGGCGCGGCTGCGCTGGGTGCACCTGATCCTCGGCGGCGCGCTCGCCATGCCGTACGTCCTGCTCGGCGAGGCGATCATCGGCCCGGCCACCGGCTCGCAGAACGTCTTCGGGTCCTTTCCGCTCCAGCTCGCCTCGTTCGGCGCGGGGCTGCCGATCGCCGCGGTCACGTCCCTGTTCCCGCTGACCCGGCCGCTGGAGGCCGCCGCCGTGCGCTGGCTGTGCGGCGTCGACGCGGACCGGCTGGCCAACGGACCGGCCCGCACACGCGGTGAGAAGGGACGCACGGCCGCCTGGTTCACGCTGCACCTCGGGGTCGGCGGGATCATCGCGGGCATGTCGCTGGCCCTGCCGCCGTTCGCCGCCGTGCTGATCGCGCTGCCGGTCTTCGCGGGACTGCGCGGCACCCGGCTCGGACTGCCCGAAGTCCTCGACCACCCCTGGGCGCCGGCCCTCGCCCCGGTCGTGGGCCTGGCCTCGCTGGTCGCGCTGGCGGGCTGTGCGGCCGGCTGCGGTGCCCTGCTGGCCCACTGGGCGCCGCGGCTGCTCGGGCCCACGCCCGAGGACCGGCTCGCCGCCGCCGAGGCGCGCGCCGCCGACCTCGCGGTGCGCAACCGGCTGGCCCGGGAGCTGCACGACTCCGTCGGGCACGCGCTGAGCGCGGTCACCCTGCAGGCGGGCGCGGCCCGCCGGGTGCTCGACTCCGACCCGGAGTTCGTGCGCGAGGCCCTCGCCGCGATCGAGGACACGACCCGGCGCACGGTGGGCGAACTCGACGCCGTGCTGGGCGTGCTGCGCGAGGGCGACGGACCGGGCACGGCCCCGGCGCCCACCCTCGCCGCCGACCTGGACGGCCTGCTGGCCCGGAGCAGGGCGGGAGGGCGGCGCGTGACCGCCACGATCGCCGCCGACCCCGGGGCGCTGCCCCCGCTGGTGTCCCGCGAGGCCTACCGGATCGTGCAGGAGGGGCTGAGCAACGCCCTCCGGCACGCCGGTGCGGGAGCCGCCGTGGACGTGCGCGTCGAGGTGGCGGACGGGGCGCTGGCGATCACCGTGGAGAACCCGGTCACCGGGCCGGCGGCCTCCCGTCCCGGCGGCGGGCACGGCCTGCGGGGCATCGCGGACCGGGCCCGGCTGCTGGGCGGTGCGATGACGGCGGGAACCACCGGACCCGCCGGGGAGATCTTCCGTCTGCACGTATGCCTGCCGTTGAAGGGACCCGCATGAGCCGCCCCGCCCCGATCCGCGTCGTCCTGGCCGACGACGAGCGCATGGTCCGCACCGCGCTGCGCGCCATCCTCTCCGCCGAGCCGGACCTGGAGGTGGCGGGTGAGGCGGCCACGGGTGCCGAGGCCGTCTCGGTCGTCCGCGACCTGCGCCCGGACGTCGTCCTGATGGACGTCCGGATGCCGGGCGTCGACGGCATCCGCGCCACCGAGCAGATCCTGGCCACTTCGTCCGAGCCGCCCCGGATCGTCGTCGTGACGACGTTCGAGAACGACTCCTACGTGTACGACGCGCTGCGCGCCGGTGCCGCCGGGTTCCTGCTCAAGCGGGCCGACGCGGACGCGCTCGTGCAGGCGGTCCGGCTGGTGGCGCGCAGCGACAGCCTGCTGTTCCCGGCGGCCGTACGCGCCCTCGCCACCGCGCACGCACGGGCGCACCTGGACCCGCCCGCGTGGGTGGCGAAGCTCACGGCACGCGAGGGCGAGGTGCTGCGGCACCTGGCGCGGGGGCTGACCAACGCCGAGATCGCCCGCCGGATGGAGGTCGGCCCGGCCACGGTGAAGTCGCACGTCGCGGCGGTCCTGGCCAAGACGGGCACCCGGGACCGCACGCAGGCGGTGATCGCGGCGTACGAGGCGGGCTTTCTGAACGGCGGATGAGAAAACGGGGCGGCCCGATGAGAATCCGGACGGACGGGAACGATCCGCCCCGCGTGGCTCGTCCTTCTGTTCGGCATGAACAAGACGATCAGGCGCGCCTCGCTCTTCACGCTGCTGCTGGTGCTGGCCCTGCTGGTCAGGGCGACCTGGGTGCAGTTCTACGAGGGCCGGGCGCTCGCAGACGACAAGGACAACCGGCGGAACGCCATCGAGACGTACTCGGCGCCGCTCGGGAACATCATCGTGGGCGGCCGGTCGGTCACGGGCTCGGCGCCGACGAAGACGGGCGACCTCAGATACAAGCGCACGTACACGGACGGCGAGCTGTACGCGGCGGTGACCGGCTACGCCTCGCAGGCCTACGCGCCGACCCAGCTGGAGGGCATCTACACCGACCTGCTCAACGGCACGGACCCCCGGCTGAAGTCGGTGCTGGACACGCTCACCGACCGGCGGGCCGACCCGGGCAACGTGGTGACGACGATCGACCCGGACGGGCAGAAGGCGGCGTACGACGCGCTCGGCGACAAGAAGGGCGGGGCCGTCGCCGTCGACCCCAAGACCGGGAGGATCCTGGCGGTGGTGTCGACGCCGTCGTACGACCCCTCGTCGCTGACCGACGCCAACACGGCCGGGGCCGCGTGGAAGAAGCTCACCACGGACCCGGACAAGCCGCTGACCAACCGGGCCCTGCGGCAGCCGCTGCCGCCCGGTTCGACGTTCAAGCTGGTCGTGGCCGCGGCGGCGCTGGAGGACGGGCTGTACGCGTCGGTGGACGAGCGCACCGACAGCCCGGATCCGTACACGCTGCCGGGCACCTCGCGGCAGCTGACCAACGAGAACCCGGACGCGCCCTGCACGAACGCCACGATCCGCACGGCGCTGGAGTACTCGTGCAACAACGTCTTCGCCAAGATGGCCGTGAAGCTCGGGCAGGACAAGGTCAGGGCGATGGCCGAGAAGTTCGGCTTCAACGACGAGGAGCAGGACGTGCCCGTCCGGGCCTACCCGAGCGTCTACCCGTCGGACATGTACCCGTCGGAGACGGCGCTGACCGGCATCGGCCAGTTCGACGTCACCGCCACGCCCCTGCAGATGGCCATGGTGTCGGCGGCCATCGCCAACGGCGGCAAGCTGGTCTCGCCGCACATGGTCGCGCAGATCACCGACAGCGGCGGTGACGTGCTGCAGGACTACGACGACGAGGCCGGCACGAAGGAGATCCTCTCCTCCTCGACCGCCGAGCAGTTGCAGTCGGCGATGCGGACGGTCGTGGAGCGGGGCACGGGCACCAACGCGCAGGTCCCGGGCGCGACCGTGGGCGGCAAGACGGGCACGGCCCAGCACGGTGAGAACAACAGCCAGGTGCCGTACGCCTGGTTCACCTCGTACGGGAAGTCCGGCGGCAAGGAGGTCGCCGTGGCGGTGGTCGTGGAGCAGTCCGACGCGGCCCGCTCGGAGGTCAGCGGCAACGGCCTCGCGGCCCCGGTCGCGAAGGCGATGATGCAAGCGGCGCTGAAGGACTGAACCCCGGCGGCGCGAAAGCCGTCTGTACCAGCGACGGGCCGCCCCCTTCCCCCCGGGGGCGGCCCGTCGCCGTCACTTCGCGCCCAGGAGCTGCTCGATCGGGTCGATCGCGAAGTACACCAGGAACAGCGCCGAGGTCGCCCACAGCAGCCAGTGCACCTCCCTGGCCTTGCCGAGGACGGTCTTGATGACCACGTAGGCGAGGAAGCCGGCGCCGATGCCGTTGGTGATGGAGTAGGTGAACGGCATCACGGCGATGGTGAGGAACGCGGGCACGGCGATGTCGTAGCGGTCCCAGTCGATGTGCTTGACCTGGGTCATCATCAGGAAGCCGACGGCGACCAGGGCGGGCGCGGCCGCCTGCAGCGGGACGATGGTCAGCAGCGGGGTCAGGAACAGGGCGAGAGCGAACAGGCCGCCGGTGACCAGGTTGGAGAAGCCGGTGCGCGCGCCCTCGCCGACGCCGGCCGCGGACTCGATGTAGGAGGTCGCGGAGGAGGCGGAGGCGGCTCCGCCCGCGACGGCGGCGGCGCCGTCGATGAGCAGTACCCGGCCGAGGTTCGGGACCTTGCCCTCCTCGTCGAGCAGACCGGCCTCGGCGCTGACGCCGACGACCGTGCCCATGGTGTCGAAGAAGTCGGACAGGATCAGCGTGAAGATCAGCAGGACGACGGTGACGACACCGACGCCGGGGGCGCCGAAGGCGCCGAACAGGTCGAAGTCGCCGAGGAGTCCGAAGTCGGGGGCGTCGACGATCGAGTCGGGCCAGGACGGTGTGGTCAGCCCCCAGGTCTTGATGTCGGCGATGGAGTCGATCACTATCGCCACGGCCGTCATGGTGACGATGCTGATCAGGATGGCGCCCTTGACCTTGCGCGCGAGCAGGGCGACCGTCAGCAGCACGCCGAGGCAGAAGACGAGCATCGGCCAGCCGGCGAGGGTCCCGGTGCCGCCGAGCTGCACGGGCACGGTGGTGTTCGCGGCGTCCGGGATGCGGCTGACGAACCCGGCGTCGACGAAGCCGATGAAGGCGATGAACAGGCCGATGCCGACGCTGATCGCCTGCTTCAGCGGCTGGGGGATGGCGTGCATGACGGCCTCGCGCAGCCCGGTCACCACCAGCACGCAGATCAGCAGGCCTTCGAGGACGATCAGGCCCATCGCGTCGTCCCAGGTCATCAGCGGCGCGATCTGGAAGGCGACCACGGCGTTCAGGCCGAGTCCGGCGGCGAGGGCGAGGGGGAGGTTGCCTGCGACACCCATGATGATCGTCATGACCGCGGCCACCAGGGCGGTGGCGGTGGTCAGTTGGACGGCGTCCAGCTGCTGCCCGGTCCTGTCCTTCGCGCTGCCCAGGATGATGGGATTCAGCACGAGGATGTAGGCCATCGTGAAGAAGGTGGCGAAGCCGCCGCGTATCTCCCGGCCGAGGGTGGAGCCCCGCTCGGAGATCCGGAAGAACCGGTCGACGTTGTGTGCGGGGGGCGGGCCGGCGGCCGGCCGGTCGGTGACCTGCTGCGGTTCGGACATCGTGCGTGCTCCTCGGTGCCGGGTGATCGGTGTGCGGATGCTGGCCGGATTGTGCCCGTGCCGAACCCGGTTCGGGTTTTCTCCGTGTTACGGAATCGGAGTCCGGCGCGCCCTACCCCGTTCGAAGCTCCGTACGAACCGTTTCGAGATCGCTGCTACGCTTCCGGATCTCGTCCGGACCCCCTCCGGATGATCACATGTCATCTCCATGACACTCACAGGGCGTCCCGTCCGGGAGTGCCCGCAGCCGCTGCGAGGAGAGGTCGCCCGTGGGCACAGTCGTCGACGACGCCGCCTCCGCGGAGTTCCACGCCTTCTTCGAGCGCCACTACGCCGAACTGTCCCGGCTGGCCCACCTGTTGACGGGCGAGCCGGACACCGCCGACGACCTGGCGGCGGACGCCCTGCTGGCGCTGTGGCACCGCTGGGACCGGGTGCGCGCGGCCGACCATCCGGCGGCGTACGCGCGCGGGGTGGTGGCCAACCTGGCCCGCAGCCGCATCCGCAGCGCGGTGCGCGAGCGGCGGCGGATCGCGCTGTTCTGGTCGCAGCGCGAGGAGAACACCGAGAACCCGGACGTCGCGGGCGTGGTCGACGTGCAGGAGGCCCTGCGCCGGCTGCCGTTCCGCAAGCGGGCCTGTGTGGTGCTGCGGCACGCCTTCGACCTCTCGGAGAAGGACACCGCGCTCGCCCTCGGCGTCTCGGTGGGTACGGTGAAGAGCCAGACCTCGAAGGGGATGGCCGAACTCCAGCGGTTGCTGGGCACGCAGGGGCTGCCGCAGCGGATGCACGCGGCGCTGGGCGCACCCCGCCGCTCGCCCGCCGTGGACGGCGTGCGCGCCGGTGAGGGCGGAGGAAGGGACCGATGACGATGCGGCGGGACGTGCACGAGGAGCTGCGCGCCCGGCTGCAGGAGGCGGCCGGAGGACACCGGCCCGACCGGGAGCGGATCCTGGCCCGGGTCGAGCGCGGGATGGCCGCTCCGGCCGGTGCGGGCCATCGGGCGGCGCGTCCGCCGGTGTTCGGCTGGATGCGGGTGGTGGGCGCGACGGCGGCGGTGGCGGGCGTACTGGCGGTGGGCGGGTACGCGGTCGCGTCGGCGGTGAGGGAGGAGGCGGCCCCGCGGCAGCGGGAGGTGGCGACGTCACCGACGCCCGCCCCGTCGCCCGAGACGTCGAGCCGGGCGCCCGCACCGCCGGTGGACCCGGCGCCGAGCAGCCCGCCCGAGCAGCGGGAGCCGAGCAGCCCGCCGCCCTCGCGCACGCCGAGCCCCTCCGCCCCGCAGCGGGCACCGGCCGCGGCCGAGGACGGGCCGCTGTGGTCGGACGGCTCGGTCGACCCGCACAGCAACGACTTCTGGGCGCAGAGCAACGTCACACTCGAGAACCGTGAGCAACTGACCGCGCTGACGGTGCGGTTGCGGATCGCGCAGACCGGCGGTGTCTCCGACGCGGGCGCCTGGCGCTCCCTGCCCGAGGGCGACTTCACGTTCACGGTCGCCGAGGCGGACGGCTTCCTCGTCTACACCTGGACGCTCAAGAAGGGCCGCACCGTCCCGGCGGGCGAGTGGGTGTTCGCGGGGCAGTACGACCACGACCGCGGCGGCCGCGACGCGGGCGCGGACCGCTACGCGGTGACGGCCGCGACGGGCTCCGCGCACCTGTCCGTGGGCGGCGGTTTCGCCGCCGGGGACGACGGCGACGGCGACTCGTGAAAAAGACCGGAAGACGCGGCAACCCTTTCCTCACCGGTGGCGACCACTTCACGCGAGAGTCACCAGCCATCTGAGGAATCGGTACATGACTGCACCTGGCAAGGAGCCCATGGAGCCGAAGCCGGCCGGACCGGACGGCGAGACCTGCGCGTTCGCCGCCTCGGACATCAAGTACCCGTAGGCACCGCCCCTGCCTGACTCCGGCCGGCCCCGGTCCCCCCTTGGGCCCGCCGGACGCCGGACGTCCGGCCCCCCAGTCGGACGTCCCGGCACCACGACCCTCCGGAGCCCCCCTCCGGACGGTCGGACGGCACCGGCCGAGCCCCCCTCGGCCGGTTCGCCGGGCGCCCCCGCCGGTTCGCACCCGGCGGGGGCGCCGTCGTGTGCGGCACACCGCCGGCGGTTTCGAAATTTTCGGAAACTCCGGTCCCTCCTCCACCCGTTGACGCCCCTCTCCCCTTTGGTGACACTCCGAGGGCCGCCACCCAACAGAATCCCCCATACTCCGACAGGAAGTGTCATGCGTCCCCGCATCGCCCGCACGCTCCTGCTTCCGTTCCTGGCCCTGTCCGGCCTCCTGCTGACCCTCCTCACGGCCCCGCCCAGCACCGCAGACCCCGGAGCCCCATCCGTGAAGCGACCCCAGTACGCCGGATACCTCTTCGCCTACTTCACGGGCGAGGGCACCGCCGACGGCGAGCAGATCCGCTACGCCCTCAGCCGGGGCAACGACGCGCTGCACTGGCGCGAGCTGAACGCCGGCCAGCCGGTGCTGACCTCCACGATCGGCGAGAAGGGCCTGCGCGACCCGTTCGTCATCCGCTCCCCCGAGGGCGACAAGTTCTACCTGATCGCCACCGACCTGCGGATGTACGGGAACTCCAGCGGCAGCTGGGACCAGGTCCAGCGGCACGGCAGCAAGTCGATCATGGTGTGGGAGTCCACCGACCTGGTGCACTGGACCGATCAGCGCCTGGTGAGGGTCTCCCCCGGCAACGCGGGCAACACCTGGGCCCCGGAGGCCTACTGGGACGACGAGCTCGACGCGTACGTCGTCTTCTGGGCGTCGAAGCTGTACGCCGACGACGACCCGGAGCACCGGGGCGAGACGTACAACAAGATGCTGTACGCGACCACGAAGGACTTCCGCACCTTCAGCGAGCCGAAGGTCTGGAACGACCCGGGGTACTCGGTGATCGACTCGACGGTGGTCGAGTACCAGGACGAGTACTACCGCTACACCAAGGACGAGCGGGACCCCGGCTCCGCCGGCCCCTGCTCCAAGTTCATCACCGGCGAGAAGTCCACCTCCCTGACGTCGACGACGTACGACTTCGTGGCCGACTGCATCGGCAGGGGCGCGATGGACCGCGGCGAGGGCCCCACGGTGTTCAAGTCGAACACCGAGAAGAAGTGGTACCTGTTCATCGACGAGTACGGCGGCCGCGGGTACCTCCCCTTCGAGACCACCGACCTCGCCTCCGGCAGGTGGACCCCGTCGACGGACTACCGGCTCCCGGCGAGCCCCCGGCACGGCACGGTCCTGCCGGTGACCCAGGAGGAGTACGACCGCCTGCTGACCGCCTACCCGGCCACCTCCACCTCGGTGACGGACGCGACGGCGAAGCACCAGAAGGGCTACGCGGTCGTCACCGACAGCGCATCGAAGGTGGTGCTGCCGATGCAGCCGGGCGCCGACCTGCGGCGCCTCGCCCCGAAGCTGTGGGTCGGCCAGGGCGCCACGCTGAGCCCGAGGTCCGGCACCCGCCGGGACTTCCGCAGGCCGCAGACGTACACGGTGACGGCCGCCGACGGCACGAAGCGGACCTGGACGGTGGAGGCGGTCCACACCCGCAGCCCGCTGCTGCCCGGCCTCAACGCCGACCCGGACGTGCACTACCTCAACGGCCGCTACTGGATCTACCCCACGACCGACGGCTTCCAGGGCTGGAGCGGCACGCGGTTCAAGGCGTACTCGTCGAAGGACCTCGTCCACTGGAAGGACCACGGCGTCGTCCTCGACCTCGGACCCGACGTGAGCTGGGCCGACAGATACGCCTGGGCGCCCGCGATCGCCGAGCGGAACGGGAAGTACTACTTCTACTTCTGCGCCGAGCAGCAGATCGGCGTGGCGGTGGCCGACTCCCCCGCCGGCCCCTTCGAGGACGCGCTCGGCAAGCCGCTGATCGCCAAGGGCGGATCGCTGCAGGGCCAGATGATCGACCCCGCGGTCTTCACGGACGACGACGGCCGGGCCTACCTGTACTGGGGCAACGGCCGCGGGTACGTGGTGCCGCTCGCCGACGACATGGTGTCGTTCGACGCGTCGAAGGTGCGGGACATCACCCCGGCGAACTTCCGCGAGGGCTCCTTCGTGATCAAGCGGAAGGGCACGTACTACTTCATGTGGTCGCAGGACGACACCCGCAGCGAGAACTACCACGTGGCGTACGCGACCGGGCCGTCCCCGCTCGGCCCGTGGACCGAGCGCGGGACGATCCTGCGGAAGCGGCCCGAGTACGGCATCCTCGGCACCGGTCACCACTCGGTGGTGAACACCCCCGGCACCGACGACTGGTACGTGGTCTACCACCGCTTCGCCCTCGACGGCCCCGGCAGGCCGGGCGGTGACGGCACGCACCGCGAGACGACCGTCGACCGCCTCCGTTTCGCGGCCGACGGCGGCATCGAGCCCGTGGTGCCGACGCTGGAGGGCGTCGACCCGGTCCGGCGGTGAGCGTCACAGGACGTCGTCGAGCCAGCCGAAGACCTCGTCCTGCATCGCGCGGGTGAAGACGTGGCCGAGCTCCGGCCACGTCTTCGTCCGCAGCCGCTCCTCGGCGCCGTGCGCGCGCCAGACGGCGCGCAGCTTGCCGTACGCGACCCGCACGCCCTCGGCGGGGAACAGCGGGTCCCGGCCGCCGTGGAAGAACAGCACCGGCTTGGGGGCGGCGATGCTCGCCACGTCCGGGATGTCGAGGTGCCGGGCGAGCCCGGGGTGGAGCATCCAGTACGCCGACTGCCCGCGCAGCGTGTTGTTGCCCGGCACCATCATCTCCTTGAGCCCGGTCATCCAGCAGACGCTCGCGGCGGCCGCCACGTGGTCGCTGAGGGCGGCCACCTGCCAGGCGCGGCAGGCGCCCATGGAGAAGCCGGCGGCCGCCACCCGCCGGGCGTCGACCCGGTCGAGTCCGGCCAGGAAGGCGGCGGCCCGCTCGTCCTCCCGGGCCATGAGCCCGGCCGGCGAGGAGCCCAGGTGGAAGAGGCTGGACGCCAGGGCCTGCTGCTGCTCGTAGGCCAGGGGCCCGCGATCGCCCCAGCCGAGCGCGTCCAGGCACAGCACGACATGGCCCCGGCGGGCCAGTGCGTCGCCGGGGAACCGCCCCTCGAAGTTCCGGTCCGCCCAGGCGGCGGCGGAGGCGCGGCGGGTGTCGTCGTACCAGGGGCGGACGAGTTTCTCCTTGCCGATGTCGAACCGGGAGCCGTGGTCGTGCAGCAGCAGCACGGCCGGGAAGGGCCCGCGGCCGTGCGGGGTGAGCAGGGCGCCGCGCACCCGGGCGTAGCGGGTCAGGGAGACGGTCACCAGCTCGCGGTCGTACCCGTCGCCCGGCGTGCGGCCGGTGAACTCCGGCGCGAACGGCACCGCGTCCTGCCGCTCGACGAGCAGATGCCGCTCGACGGTCGCCCGGGCGGTCCGCCGCCAGGCGCGGACGTCGCGGACCGGGGACCGGCCCCAGGCGAGTGGGAAGGTCAGGGCGTCCTTGAGCGCGGGGTGGAAGCCGGGCAGCGGACCGTCCACGATCCCCGGCTCCGGCCCGCTCAGCTGCCCTCCTTCCACGGCTCCCAGCCGCCCAGGTGGGCGGCGCGGGTCGCGGACCGGGCCTGCGCGTCGGTCAGTCGGGGCCGGTTCTCCGGAACGGTGATCCTCGCCCCCGGGCCGGTGTTGCGGTACTCGGCGAACCGCATGCTCTGCCAGGGGTGGTCCGCGCGCATGTCGGCGTACGGGGCGACCGCGTCGATGCCCGGGCCGAGCCGGGTGTCCCGGACGGTGAGCATCGGCCGGGCGGTGAGGTCGGAGCTGGGCACCCAGGGCCGGGCCAGCTTGTGGAAGCCGTCGGGGGCCTCGCTGCTGACGCGGCCGCGGGTGACCAGGTAGCCGCGTGGGTTGGCGCCGGCGGTCGACGGCGCGAACACGAACCCGTACGGGGGCCCGGCCAGGTCGGTCCGCGACAGCGTCCGGAAGTGGCACCGCTCGAACACGGCCGTCGCCCGCCCGAAGACGAAGTCGACGTCGCCCTCGGCGTAGCAGTGGGCGAAGTACTGGCGGGCGAAGATGCCCGGTGCCATGGAATCCGCGTACAGGGTGTCCTGGTGGCCGAGGAACCGGCAGTGGTGGAACGCCGACCGGTCGCCCTGGACCTTGAGGGCGACGGCCTGTGTGCCGGTGACCCCGGGGTGGTCGGCGCGCAGCCAGTCGTTGGCGAAGGTGATCCAGCGGGCGGTGAACCCGTCCGCCTGGACGGTCGCGGTGGCGGAACCGCTGGTGCCGTACGTGCCGCCGCCGGGCTTGGGTGTGCCGGCCGCGTTGTCGTACACGATCACCACGTCCCGGGGGTCCTCGCTCGCCCCGATCCAGGTCATGCCGGTGCGGGCCGGGTCGACGGCGACCGTCTGCCGGTAGACGCCCGGGGCGATGACCAGGGTGTGGCCGTCGCCGTCGGCGGCGGCCACCGCGTCGCGGACGGTGGTGACGTCACCGGCGCCGCCCGGGTGGACGTACAGGGTCCCGGGGTGCAGGCGGGCGGCCGGTGAGCCGTACCGGCCGAAGGGGCGCGGACGGGTGGCGGCCCGGGCGGGTCCGGCGGCGAGGCCGAGGGCGGCGCCGGTCGCGGCGCTCGCGGCGAGGCACCCCCGGCGGGAGACGGAACGGTGGGGCTGCTCGGGCATGATGCGGCTGCTCCTTCGCGGTGCGGCGCGTGTGCAGGGGGAGGAGGGAGAAAGGGGCCGGGGCGGGGACGCTGAGCGAGCCCGCCCCGGCTGAGGGCGAGCCGGCTCAGCGGGCGCGTCCGGCGCCCGCCCGGGCGTCGACGATGCCGGGCACGGCCTTCGCGGGGTCGACCCGGGTCCGCAGCGTCGGGGTCCAGCCGGCGCCCGGCTGGAGCGTCTCGCCGGGGATCTCCGCGTTGTGCACGGCGATCAGGTCGACGAGCCTGCCGTTGACGACGTTGCCGTTCGCGGTGACCGGCGCCTCGCTCCACTTCTTGAGGATCTTCGCCGGGCTCAGGCCCTTCGCCAGCGTGAAGGCGTTGTGCTCGGCGACGAGCCGGGACTCCTTGCCGATGCCGTAGACGTAGCCCCACTTCTGGTCCTCGGTGACCACGAAGTGGTTGTTGTACGAGTCGACCTGCCCGAACCGCACCCGGGGAGCCCGCTCGACGATGCCCTCGAAGCGGTTGTGGTGCAGCGTGACCTTCAGCTTCCCCGCGTCGTCGGCGGTGGCGCCGTCGCTGTTGCCGATCAGCATGGTCTTGTCGTGGTCCCGGAACGAGTTCCAGGACACGGTCACGTGGTCGGAGCCGCGCACGACGTCGAGCAGCCCGTCGTGCTGCTGATAGGTCTTGCCGAAGTAGGACGGCAGGGAACTGTCGGGGTGACGGCCGTCGGTGAGCGTGTTGTGGTCGATCCACACGTGGGTGGAGCCGTGGACGACCACGCCGTCGTACTCGGAGTTCCAGGCGCCGGTTCCGTTGTCGTCGGTGGGGTCCCACTGCGGGAAGCAGTCGACCGGTGCCTCGAACGTGAGGTTGCGGACGATGACGTTGTCGACGCCCTTGATCTGCAGGCTGCCGCCGAGGATGCCCGCGCCCTTGCCGACGCCGATGATCGTGGTGTCGGCGGGCACGTTCGCCTTGATGGCCTTGTCCTGGTGGGCCGCGGACGCCGCCCGCAACTCCTCCTGCTCACCGCTGACCGGCTGGTCGTGGCCCCAGACGGCGGGGTCGTAGGCGGCGAGGTACTTCCGCAGGTCGTACCCCTCGGCGGCGAACGCGTCGCAGCCCTCCGAGACGGCGTCGATCATCCCCTTGACCTTGATGATCCGGGGCGCCGTCCCGCCGTCCTCCAGGGCGGCCCGGAACTGCTCCCAGGTGGTGACGGTGTGGACGTGCGCGGCGTCGGCGGCCGCCCCGCCCGTGGTGCCCGTGCCGTACGAGCCCCAGCCGTCGCCGGCTCCCAGGGTCCGGCGTGCCGCGTCCCGGCTCCCGGCCTGCGCACCGGTGCCGGTCAGGGCGAGGACGAGCGCGGTGCAGCCCACGAGCACCACCGTCCTGGTGACATGATCATGACATTCACGAAGCTTCATGGTGCGGCTCTCTTCCTTGGTCGTCGGGGGTGTCACGCGATGGCCTCGGGCCAGTCGATCCAGGATTCGGCGACCGGCTCGTCCAGCCGCCGTAGGTCCCGCGGGCCGAGCACCCGGCGGCGCAGCGACTCCCGCGCCACGAGCCGCGCCACGGCGATGGCTCCCGCCGGGTTGAAGTGCGTGTTGTCCTGCTCGGTGGCGGTCCAGTCGAAGTACTTCTTCGTCCGCTCGGGCCCCAGCTCCTGCCACAGCGCGAGCGACAGCGCCTGGAGGTCGAGCAGTGCCACCCGTTCCTCGGCGGCGAGCGCCCGCACGGCGGCCGGGTACTCCCCGTGCGTCGGCAGGGCCCGCCCGGCCGCGTCGAACCGGCGCCGCTCCACGGACGTGGCGAGCACCGGCCGCGCCCCGCGGGCCCGGGCCTCGTCCACGTACGTCCGCAGATACTCCTGGTACGTCGACCAGGGCTCGGTGTGGCGGGCGGGGTCCTCCGCCTTCTCGTCGTTGTGCCCGAACTGGATGAACAGGAAATCCCCGGGCCGTGTCACGGAGAGCACGGCATCGAGCCGCCCCTCGTCGACGAAGCTCTTGGAACTCCGTCCGTTGACCGCGTGGTTGGCGACAACGAGTTCCTTGCGGAGGAAGAACGGCAGCGCCATTCCCCACCCGGTCTCGGGCGCGGCGTCGGCGTATTTCTGCGCGGCGGTGGAATCGCCGGCGATGTGCAGGGTGCGGCGACCCCGTGCATGGGCGCTACCGCCGAACGCCGGCGCGAGAGGAACAGCGCCCATTGCGGCGGCAGCCACTTGTCTGCGGCTCAAGGACACGCGGGGTTCCTTTCGAAGAGGGTGGGATTCACGCCGTGAGGGGCGCGGGACTGCATCGACGTGCGGCTCCGCCGCGTGGGCGCGACAAGCCGGGGACGGCCCGCTCCCGCGAACGCACGGGCCGTCCCACGGGAAGCCCGGCGGCACCTCACCCGTGCTGCTGGTCCCACTCCTCCTGCGCGGTGTTCAGCTGCTCGGCCATCGTGTCCAGGAATTCCTTCGCGCTCGTCTTCCCGAGCAGCACCTTCTGGAAGTTCGGCTCGTTGTCGGCCTTGGAGATGGTGTTCCAGTCCGGCAGGTAGTACGGCAGCTGAACGATCGTCGTCGAACCGTCCGACAACGCGTCCGCGGCCAGCTTCGTCGGCTCCGCCTTCGAGATCCACGCGTCCTGCGCCGCGTCCGTGTTCGACGGCACCTGTCCCGCCGCCTCGTTGAACTTCGAGTTCTCCGCCTCGGACGTGGCGAACTCGATGAACTTCCAGGCGGCTTCCTTGTTCTTGCCGCTCTTGAACAGCCCCAGTCCGTCCACCGGGTTGGACACCTGCACCCGCTTGCCGCCGGGCCCGGTCGGCTGCGGTATGCCGCGGAACTTGTCGACGCCGAGCGCCTTCACGTGGTCCTGGTACGACCCGAGGTTGTGGTTCAGCATCCCGATCGTGCCGGAGTCCCACTGCGCGACCATCTTGGTGAAGTCGTTGTTGAGGTCCGCGGCCGGCGTGACCTTCTTGTAGAGCGCCGCGTACCTCTCCAGCGCCTTGACGTTCCTCGGGTCGTTGACCGTGGTCCTTTCGCCGCTGGTGTCCCAGAACGAGGTGATCCCGGACTGCCCGTACATCGCGTCCAGCGCCTGGGCGATGGAACCGGCGCCCCCGCGGATGGTGTAGCCGAACTCGTTCCTGCCCTTGTTCGTCAGCTTGTCCGCGGCCTCGTAGAACCGGTCCCAGGTCGTCGGTTCCTGGAGGCCCGCCTTCTCGAACAGGTCGGTGCGGTAGTACAGCACGCCGTTGTTCGCGGAGGTCGGGATCGAGTACAGCCTGTCGTCGCCACCACCGGCCGCCTTCAGCGACTCGACCATGTCCTTGTTGAGCTTGCCGTCGAGCGACGACTCGGCCAGCCGCTCGTCGAGCGGCTCCAGCGCGCCCTGCGCGGCGAACCCGGCGATCATTGCCGATCCGACACCGCCGACGTCCGGCAGCCCGCCGCCCTGGAGGGCGGTGTCGACCTTGGACTGGTACTCGGTCGAGGCGATCCCGACGTACTCCACGTCGATGTCCGGGTGGGCCTTCTCGAAGTCGGCGATGATCTCCTTCCAGATCTCGGTGCGGACACCGCCGTTGTTGTCCCAGAAGACGATCTTGCCCTTGCCGCTTCCCTCGGCGCCCTTGTCGCCGCCCGCCCCGCTGCCGTCGTCGCCGCAGGCGGTCGCGGTCAGCGCCAGGACGGCCCCCAGGGCGACGCCCGTGACGGCGTGCCTGCTTCTGCGATTGCTGATCTTCATTGGTCGGCTCTCTTCTTCTTCCGGATCCAGCGGAACTTGAGGGTGTGGGGGGTCAGTGGCGGGCGCGGGGTGCAGCCTGGACGCGGATCACGTCCGGCTCCCCCGACCGTCCGGGTCTCGACAGGCGCTTGCTACGGAAGTGCGTCATTGCGGCTCCCAACAGGCGTGCGGGGTGGCTCACGAAGGCGTGATCCTGAACCGGGTGAACGTGGCGGCACCGGCGTGGCCGGGGCCGGCGGGCGCGAGCGCGACGAGGCCGAGCAGGGCGCCGACCCAGCGCCACGGGGTCGCGGCGAAGACGGGCCCGGAGGGCCGGAAGCCGTCGCCGGTGTCGGCCGAGAAGCGGCAGCGGGCCCCGGCGCCGATCTCGATCCGCAGCCGGGCCCGACCCTCCGGGGCGAGGCGCGGAGGGGCGGCGTCACGCTCGGACTCCGCGACCCCCTCGGCGAACCGGTGCACCAGGTGCGCGGTCCCGTCCGTGCCCCGTCGCAGGCCGATCCAGGAGAACGCGTCGCCGAGCACGGCGAGTCCGGCCCGTGCCCCGGGCTCGTCGCTGTCGAGCCGCAGCTCCACCTCGACCGCGCAGGGCTTGCCGGGCAGCCGCTGGGTGAGCACGTTCGGCAGTCTGCGCAGGTCGTGGGCGTCGGCCGAGCGGACGCAGGTCAGCCGCAGTCCGTCCCCGCAGTGGTGGATGGCCCAGCCGTCGCCCGGGTTCGCCGTCCACTGCCACTGGCGGCCGAACCGACCGCCGGGGAAGTCGTCGTCGGTGGCCGGAGCGGCGGGCGGCTGGGGCGGCAGGGCGGGGCGGCGGTGCACGGTGACCGGGGCGCCGTCGTCCCCGAGCACCGGCCAGCCGTCCCGCCCCCACGACATCGGCTGAAGGTGCACGACCCGGCCGTAGGGGCCGCGCTGCTGGAAGTGCAGGAACCAGTCCTCCCCGGAGGCGGTGCGCACCCAGCCGCCCTGGTGGGGGCCGTTGACCGCGGTGTCCTTCTGCTCCAGGACGATCCGCTCCTCGTACGGCCCGAAGAAGCCGCGCGAGCGGAAGGCCCCCTGCCAGCCCGTCTCCACTCCCCCGGCGGGCGCGAGGATCCAGAACCAGCCGTCGTGCCGGTACAGCTTGGGTCCTTCCAGGGTGAACCAGCCGGGTATGCGGTCGCCGTCGACGATCACCTTGCCCTCGTCGAGGAGTTCGGTGCCGTCGGGGCGCATCCGGTGGCCGGTCAGGCGGTTCTTGACGCCGGAGCGGGACTTGGCCCAGGCGTGCACCAGATAGGCCTCGCCGGTCTCCTCGTCCCACAGCGGACAGGCGTCGATCAGGCCCTTGCCCGCCTTCAGCAGGTGCGGGCGGGTCCAGGGCCCCCGGATCGCGGGGGCGTTGATCTGGAAGACGCCCTGGTCGGGGTCGCCCCAGAAGATCCAGAAGCGTTCGTCGTGGTAGCGCAGCGACGGCGCCCAGACACCGCAGTCGTGCCGGGGCGCGGCGAACGCCGCCGTCGGCTCCAGGCGTTCGAGGGCGTGGCCGACGAGGGTCCAGTTGACCAGGTCGCGGGAGTGCAGCAGGGGCAGGCCGGGGGCGCGGCCGAAACTGGAGGCGGTCAGGTAGAAGTCGTCGCCGACCCGGACGACGTCGGGGTCGGACCAGTCGGCGTCGAGGACGGGATTGGTGTAGGTCTCCTCGGTCGTCCCGGTGGTCACGGGCTCACCGCCTTGCGGACGAGGGCCGCGGCGGCGTCCCGGTCCAGGCGGCCGTCGGCGACGACGGTGACGATCCGGCGGACGACGGTCCCGCCCGGCGGGACCGGCAGCCGCTCGTCGAACGCCAGCGAGGAGCCGACCCCGGGGTACTCCTCGGTCCGTACGAACCACGGGTCGTGCCGGGTCCGTTCGGTGGCCCCGGCGAAGACCAGGGTCCAGCCGGCCCCGGCCAGGGCGAGCCAGTCGGCGCGGCTGCCGTGCGTCTGCGCCTCGCCCTCGGCCCGGGCCGTGAAGACCTCGGGCGCGGCGGCCTCCTTGCGGGCCCGCCAGAAGAACCCGCCGTAGGCCGCGCCCGGCCGGCCGTTGGTCGCGGGGCTGCCGATCGACAGCGGGGCCCGGGTGACGTTGGTGAGCGAGAAGGTGAGGTCCAGCGCCCAGGCCCGGTCGGTGAGTGCGGTGGCCGCGACCGTGCGGCGCTCGCGCAGCAGTTCCCCGCCGGCGGCGACCCAGCGCAGCTCCTCCACGAAGCCGTCGGGATCGCGCAGCTGGAAGGTGACGTGCCGCTGGCAGCCGTGGTTGTCCAGCTCGGTCGGGCCCCGGTCGCGGACGTAGGTGCGTCCGCCCCAGAAGTTGAACCCCTCGACGTCGGGAACGGCGACACCGACGCCGAGGTGGTGTGCGTGGTCGGCGGGGCCGAGTTCGGTGACCGCCGTGCCGGCCAGGGTGGTGACGGGGTGCAGGTAGGGCCGCGGGGAGAGCCGGGCGGGCAGCTCGGGCCGGGTGACATACCGGCCGACCGGCCGGCCCGCGACGCGCAGGACGGCGGTGTCGTTGCCGGTCATCGGGTGCTCACCTCGTTCGGCGGGTGCTCCGCGGCCAGGGCCCAGGGGGCGCCGAGCTCGGAGTAGAGGGAGAGGGTGTCGGCGGCCGCCGCGACGAGCCCGTCGATGCCGGGCACCACCCGGCGGTTCTCGCCGGGGACGCGGTGCCAGGCGCTTCCGGGCAGCGGCGCCGGGTCGGGAGCGGTGCGGACGGCCTCGACGACCTTCATGAAGGCGCCGGTCTCGTCCGGCGGGACCAGCAGGGCCGCGCCGGTGGTGAGGTGGTCGACGAGGTTCTCCAGCAGGTCGGTCCGGCCGTACTCGGACTCCTCCGGGCCGTGCCCCGCGCGCTGCAGCAGCACGCGGTCCTGCTTGTACCAGAAGGTGATGCGGCCGCTGCTGCCGTGCACCAGCACGTACGGCTCGTCGGCCCGTTCGGCGCACAGGGTCGCGGCGACGGTGACCGGGTGGCCCTGGGCGGTGGTGATCCGCACGCAGGAGGTGTCGTCGGACTCGATGGCGTTGGCGCGCAGCAGTTCGGTCTCGATGGTGAGCACGTCCTCGGCGCGGGTGCTGCCGCCCAGGGCGAGGGCGGTGGCGACGGCGTGCGCGAGGGGGTTGGTCAGCGCCCCGTCGATGACGTCGACGCCGTTCATCCGCCGCTTGCCCGCCCAGGGTGCCCGGCGGAAGTAATCCTCGTCGCGCACCCAGGCGCCGGCCCCGCCGAGCCCGGCCGGCGTGCCGATCGCGCCCTCGGCGATCAGCGCGCGGACGGCGGGCAGGGCGTGCGAGCCCAGCGACTGGAAGCCGATCTGGCAGACGACCCCGGCGGCGGCGACGCCGTCGGCCATCCGGCGGAACTCGGCGTAGGAGGGGGCGGGCGGCTTCTCCAGAAGGAGGTGCACACCCCGCCCGGCCGCCGTGAGGGCCAGGTCGGTGTGGGTGGGGATCGGGGTGCAGATCACCGCGATCCGGGCGCCGGTGGAGTCCAGCAGGGCCCCGAAGTCGGCGGACTGCTCGGGGGTGCCCAGGCCGTCGAGTTCCTCCTCGGTCAGCGGCGTCAGCTCGCAGACGCCCACCAGCCGCACGATGCCCTGCTGCTGCAGACGGCGGATGTTCTCGACGTGCCAGCGGCCGTGTCCGCGGGCGCCGGCGAGGACGACGGGCACCGGGGTGCTCAGGGGTTCGCTCATGGAGCCGATCATGCGGCCGGTCACGGGGTCCTCCCCTCTCTCGCGGCGGCGGGTCGTCCGGCGCTCATCCCTTCACCGCCCCCGCGCTGAAGCCCGTGATCAGCCACTTCTGGATGAAGGCGAAGACGATCACGACCGGCACGGCCGCGATGATGCCGCCCGCGGCGAGCGCGCCCAGGTCGACGCTGTCGGCGCTCATCAGGGAGTTGAGGCCGACGGGGATCGTCTGCTTGTCCTGGTTGTTGAGGAACATCAGGGCGAACAGGAAGTGGTTCCAGGAGTGGACGAAGGCGAACGAGCCGACGGCGATCAGGCCGGGCCGCAGCAGCGGCAGCACGACGATCCGGAAGGCCGTCATGCGGTTGCAGCCGTCGACCCAGGCCGCCTCCTCCAGGGAGTACGGCACATTCTTGATGAAGTTGCTGATGAGGATCATCGACAGCGGCAGCTGGAAGACCGTCTCGGCGAGGATGACGCTGCCCAGCGAGTTGATCATCTGCAGTTCGGCGAAGATCTCGAACAGCGGCACCAGCAGCAGCGCGCCCGGCACGAACTGGGAGCACAGCAGCGCCAGCATGAACGCCCGCTTGACCTTGAAGTCGAACCGGGCGAGGGCGTAGCCGCCGGCCAGCGCGACGAGCGTCGTCATGAGCAGGGTGGCGACGCCGACGAGGACGCTGTTGGCGAAGTAGGTGCCGAAGCTGCGCTCGGTCCACACCTTCTCGAAGTGCTCGAAGGTGACCGGCCAGGGCACGAGCGAGGTCGAGCCGGACGGGCGCAGGGAGAAGAGCAGGATCCAGTAGAAGGGGACGAGGGTGAAGAGCAGGTAGATGCCCAGGGGCAGGTAGATCTGCCAGCGGGGGGCCTCGTCCCATGCCCGGTTCCGCTTCACGGGCCGGGCGGGCTCCGGGGTGGCGCGCACGGGTGCGGGCGCCGTCCTGTTCGCTTCGCTGACGCTCACTTGCCCTCCCCTCCGAACTTGCTCAGCCGCAGGTAGACCATCGAGCAGAAGAGCAGGATCACGAACGCCACCGTGGTCAGGGCCGACGCGTAGCCGAAGTTGTGGGCGTCGACGGATGTGTTGGCGATGTACAGCGGCAGCGTGGTCGTCTCGCCCGCGGGGCCGCCGCCGGTCAGGGTGTAGAGCAGGTCGACGTTGTTGAACTCCCACACCGCCCGCAGCAGCGTGGACAGGATGATGGCGTCCTTCAGGTGCGGCAGCGTGATGTGCCAGAACTGCTTCAGCCGGCCGGCGCCGTCGACCTCGGCGGCCTCGTAGAGGTCCTTGGAGACGGACTGGAGGTCGGCGAGGATGAGGATCGCGAAGAACGGCACCCCGCGCCACAGGTCGGCCACGATCGCCGCCGGGAAGACGGTGGAGGTGTCCGACAGCCAGCTCGTGCCGTAGGAGCCGATGCCGATGTCCGCGAGATAACGGGTGATGCCCGTCTGGGAGTTGTAGAGCAGCACCCAGATCGCGGAGGTGAGCACGCCGGAGACGGCCCAGGGGGAGAAGACCAGGGCGCGCCCCAGGCCCCGGCCCACGAAGGTCTGGTTGACGATGAGGGCCAGCGCAAGACCGAACAGCAGTTGGAGTCCGACCTCGACGAAGACCCACTTGGCGCTGAAGACCAGGGTGTCCCAGAAGACGGGGTCCTCGGTGAAGGCGTGGACGAAGTTGCCGAAGCCCGCGTAGCCGTTCCGCCAGGGCTTGGTGGGGTTGTAGTTCTGCAGGCTGTAGTAGAAGACGCTGACGACCGGGTAGGCGATGAAGCCCAGCATGAGCAGGGCGGCCGGGGCGATCAGCAGGTACGGGAGCCTGCGCGGGGTGGCGGAGGCACGGCGCCGCCGGGGTGGCGCGGGCGGTTTCGCCACGGCTGCGGCTTGGGCCATGACTGTTCTCCGTTCTCGGTACGTCGTGGTACGTCGTGCTCGGTACGGGCGTGGCAAGCGCTTTCTGCCGGGGCAGTGTCGTGCCGGGTCGGGCCGAGGTGCGCGGGTGGTGCGGCCGTTCAGCCCGCGTACGGGTCGGCGACCCGGCCCGGGCGGGCGAGGAACTCGAAGTCGCAGCCGGTGTCGGCCTGCGTGATCTGCTCGTTGTAGAGCGCGCCGTAGCCGCGCTCGTAGCGGGTGGGCGGCGGCGTCCAGGCGGCCCTGCGCCGCCGCAGCTCCGCGTCGTCCACGTGGAGGTGGAGGGTGCGCGCCTCGACGTCGAGGGTGATCGAGTCGCCGGTGCGCACCAGGGCGAGCGGTCCGCCGACGTACGACTCGGGGGCGACGTGCAGCACGCACGCGCCGTAACTGGTGCCGCTCATGCGGGCGTCGGAGATCCGGACCATGTCCCGTACGCCCTGCTTGAGCAGGTAGTCGGGCAGCGGCAGCATCCCGTACTCGGGCATGCCCGGGCCGCCCTTGGGCCCGGCGCCCCGCAGCACGAGCACGTGGTCGGGGGTGATGCCGAGCGCCGGGTCGTCGATGGTGCGCTGCATGGTCCGGTAGTCGTCGAAGACGACGGCGGGACCGGTGTGCTTGAGCAGGCGCGGCTCGGCCGTGATGTGCTTGACGACCGCGCCGTCCGGGCAGAGGTTGCCGCGCAGCACGGCCACCCCGCCCTCGGCGGCCACCGGGTTCTCCCGGGTGCGGATCACGTCGTCGTCGTGGACGACGGCGCCCGCGATCTGCTCGCCCAGGGTGCCGTTGACGGTGGGCCGGTCCAGGTGCAGCAGGTCGGTGATGCGGGAGAGGAAGGCGGGCAGGCCGCCGGCGAAGTGGAAGTCCTCCATGAGGTACGTCCGTCCTCCGGGGCGGACGTTGGCGAGCACCGGCACGGTGCGGGCGATGCGGTCGAAGTCGTCGAGGGTGAGCCGGACGCCGGCGCGGCCCGCCATCGCGATCAGGTGGATGACGGCGTTGGTGGAGCCACCGAGCCCGAGCACCGTGGTGACGGCGTCCTCGAAGGCCTCGCGGGTGAGGATCCGGGACGGCTCGAGCGCGGTCCAGGCGAGTTCCACGGCCCGGCGTCCGGAGGCGGCTGCCATCCGTTCGTGCCCGGAGTCGACGGCCGGGATCGAGGAGGCGCCCGGCAGGGTCATGCCGAGGGCCTCGGCCGCCGCGGTCATCGTCGACGCGGTCCCCATGGTCATGCAGTGCCCGGGTGAGCGCGCGAGACCGCCTTGCAGCTCCCGCAGTTCGCAGTCGGTCAGGTTGCCCGCGCGGTGCTCGTCCCAGTACTTCCACATGTCGGTGCCGGACCCGAGGGTCTCGCCGCGCCAGTGGCCCGGCAGCATCGGCCCCGCGGGCACGAACAGGGCCGGTACGTCGGCCGAGGCGGCGCCCATGAGCAGCGCGGGCGTCGATTTGTCGCAGCCGCCGAGCAGCACCGCCGCGTCGACGGGGTACGACCGCAGCAGCTCCTCCGTCTCCATGGAGAGGAGGTTGCGGTAGAGCATCGGGGTGGGCTTCTGGTACGTCTCGGAGAGCGTGGCGACCGGGAACTCCAGCGGGAAGCCGCCGGCTTGCCACACCCCGCGCTTGACCGCCTCGGCGCGCTCGCGCAGATGGACGTGGCAGGGGTTGATGTCGGACCAGGTGTTCAGCACGGCGATCACCGGGCGGCCCTGGTACTCCTCCGCCTCGTAACCGAGCTGGCGCATGCGGGCGTTGTGCGACCAGGTGCGCAACTGGCCCTCGGCGCCGTACCACTGGTGGCTTCTGAGGTCCTCGGGGGCGAGCCGGCCGGTCATATCGACCACCCCGCGGCGATCGCGGCGACCTCGGCGCGCTCGTCCTCCCGCAGCGTCCGGCTCGGCGGGCGGACCTCGCGGCGGCACAGGCCGAGGGAGGCGAGGGCCTCCTTGACGACGGTGACGTTGTTCGCGGAGCCGTTGGCGGCGCGCAGTTCCTCGAAGCGGCGGATCTGCTCCCAGACCTTCATGGCGGCCGGGTAGTCGCCCGAGCGCAGCGCCTCGATCATGTTCAGGGAGACGGCCGGGGCGACGTTGACCAGCCCGGAGGTGAAGCCGGTGGCGCCCGCGGAGAAGTAGGAGGGGGCGTACGGCTCGGCGAGTCCCGCGACCCACACGAACCGTTCCAGTCCGGCGTCCCGGGCGAAGGCGGCGAACCTGGCGGCGTCCGGCACGGCGTACTTCACGCCGATGACGTTCGGGCAGGCGTCGGCGAGTTCGGCCAGGCGGGCACCGGTGAGCTGCGCGCTGCGGACGTACGGCACGACACCCAGCTCGGGCACGGCCTCGGCGACGGCCCGGTGGTAGTCGACCCAGCCGGCCTGGGAGACGTAGGGGTGGACGGGCTGGTGGACCATCACCATCTGCGCGCCGAGCTCGCGGGCGTGCCGGGCGGAGGCGACGGCGGTCGGGACGTCGTGCCCGACCCCGGCCAGGACGACGGCCCGGTCACCGGCCTCGTCCATGGTCAGCTCCGTGACCAGACGCCGCTCCTCGGGGGCGAGGGCGTAGAACTCGCCGGTGTTGCCGTTCGGGGTGAGGGTCGTGATGCCGCCGTCGAGCAGGCGGCGCAGCAGGGCCCGGTAGGTGTCCGGCGCGACGGAACCGTCCTCGGCGAACGGGGTCACCGGGATCGCCACCACGTCGGCCAGGGCCACCCGCTGGGTCTCGAACGCCACGCTGCTCATTCCTGGCCTTCCTGTTCCAGTGCCGCCTCGGGGAAGGCGCGCTGCACGAAGGACGCGATGTGGGAGTGGAGGGCGCGGGCCGCGCCGTCGGCGTCGCCGTCGAGGGCGAGCCGCAGGATCTCCCGGTGCTCGCCGGCCTCGCGCTCCCAGGAGGGCGAGGCGGCCCAGGCGACGGCGGAGACCAGGGCGGCCTGGTCGCGGACCTCGTCGAGCATCCGGCCGAGCAGCGGGTTGCCGCAGGGCAGGTACAGGGCGCGGTGGAACTCCCGGTTGGCCAGGGAGCGTTCGGCCGTGTCGGTGGCGCCGTCGGCCCGGGTCAGCGCGTCACGGGCGGCGTCCAGGGAGGCGCCGCGCTGCACGGCCCGCCTGAGGGCCTCGGGCTCCAGCAGCAGCCGGACGTCGTAGACCTCGCGCGCCATGTCGGCGTCCACCCTGCGCACCGTGACGCCCTTGTACTGGCTCATCACGACCAGCCCGGTCCCGGCGAGGGTCTTGAGCGCCTCCCGTACCGGGGTCTTGGACACCCCGAACTGCGCGGCGAGCTCGGTCTCGACCAGCGCCTGTCCCGGCGTCAGCTGCCCGGTCAGGATGCGGTGTTTGATCCCCTCCAGCACGTACTGCGTGCGGGAGGGGATCGGCGTGGGCACAGAGGTCATGCGCGCCTCTCGGATCTCGCGGTCACGGTGGATCGCGTATCGGATCTCGCGTATCGCGTCTCATATATGACGTACGAAGTACGACGCGATGACCGTAGGAGGGCGCGTTTGGTTCGTCAATGCTTCCGACGGAAAAACAGCAATCGCTTTCTACGAGCCGGGCTTCCACCCCGGGTCCCGCCCGCTCAGCCCCACCGCCCGCTCCAGCAGGGGCGCCTCGGGACCCACCGGCACGACGGGCCCGAAGATCTCGCCCCGGCCGGGGTCGTCGACGCTCGCGGCGAGGAAGTCGTGACAGACCCGGAGCGCCGCCGGGTCGGGGGTGTACGCCTGGCCGGTGGCACGGGCCAGGTCCCAGCCGTGGATCACCAGCTCGTCGATGGCGACGAGCCCGGCGACCTCGCCGGGCAGGTCGACGCCGCCGGCCCGGGTCATGCCGGTCCAGGCGGCCGGGTCGCGCCAGGCGTCGGCCAGTTCGGCGAGGACCTTGGGCAGCTCCTCGCGCCAGCCGGGGCCGACGTCCGGCAGCGCGGAGTCCGGGCTGGTGTCGGTCGTGACGCCCAAATCCTTGCGGCCGGCGTCGCGGAAGGCGAGGGCCAGCCCGGCCAGGTGCCCCAGCAGGTTGCGCACCGCGTACTCCGGACAGGGTGTCGGGCCCTGCAGTCGCTCGTCGGTGACGCCTTCGGCCAGCCGCGCCAGGACCGCCGTCTGCGGTCCGAGGTCGAGGGTCGGGGTGGTGTCGGTCATCCGGTGTTCCTCCTGGCTCCGAGTCCTGGGAGGTAGACCGACGCGGCCCGCGGAACTCATCGCCCCGCCGCCCGTTCCCTAAGGCACTTTCCCGATCCACGCGCGCGGGCCTTAGCACCACGATGACCTGGCATGACGAACGAAACGACCTGGCCTCCGGTGCGCGTCCTGCGCGACCGCGAGGCCGGGCTCTGCCTCTGTGCCGTGGTGGTCTCCGGCTTCGGCACCTCGGCGCTGTGGCTGGCGTCCGGCGTATGGGTCAAGGACCTCACCGGCTCGGACGGTCTGGCCGCGCTGTGCCTGCTCGCCATGTGGCTGCCGACCCTGGCCGGACCGCTGCTGGGCACGCTGGCCGACCGGGTCCGCCGCAAACCGCTGCTGATCGGCGTGAACGTGCTCCTGGGCGGTCTGCTCCTCACCCTCGCCGGCGTGGACTCCCCGGGCGGGTTGTGGCTGCTGTACGCGGTGCTGTTCGTGTACGGCGCGGCGGGCGTGGTCCACGACGCGGCCGAGTCCGCGCTCGTCACCACCGCCGTGGGCCCGTCCCTGCTGGGCGACTTCAACGGCCTGCGCATGACGGCCGCCGAGGGCATGAAACTGCTGGCCCCACTGGCCGGCGCGGGTCTGTACACCGCGTACGGCGGCCCGGGTGTCGCCCTCCTGGACGCGGCGACGTTCGCGCTGGCCACGGGGGTGTACGCCGCGCTGCGCGTCCGGGAGGAGAAGCCCGCGCCGCCGCCCCGGGGCAGCACCCGGCGCCGCACCGCCGAGGGGGCCCGCCACCTGTGGGCGCACCCCGTGCTGCGCCCCCTGGTCCTCGCGGGCGGCGCCACCATGCTGCTCGCCGGCCTGAACGGGGCGATGGTCTACGCCGTGGTCGACGGTCTCGGGCGTTCCCCCGCGTACGCCGGTGTGCTGTACGCCGTGCAGGGCGCCGGGTCGGTGGCGGTCGGCCTGCTGTCCGGCACCGCCCTGCGCCGGCTGGGGGCGCGGCGCTTCGCGGCGTACGGGATCGCCCTGCTGGCGCTGGGGGTGGCCCTGCGGGCGGTGCCGTCCGAGCCGGTGGCGCTCGGGTGCAGCGTGGCGATCGGGGCCGGGCTGCCCGCCGTGCTGGTCGCCGCGCTGACGTCCGTGCAGCGCGAGACACCCGGCCCGTTGCTGGGCCGGGTCACCGCCACGGCCAACACCCTGGTGTACGCACCGAACGTGGCCGGGCTCGCCGCCGGGGCCGCCCTGGTCGAGCTGGTGAGCCACCGGCCGGTGCTGGTGACCCTGGGCGTGGCCCTGCTGGCGACGGCGGCACCGTTGTTCACCCGCGCGGCCACGGCCGGAGCCGAGTCTCACGGGTGACGGCGGACCGTCACCTCAGGGCGCGGCGCGGGCGGCGGCGCCTCCCCCGGAGAGCCGCCGGGACAGCGAAGGCAGCCACCCCCGGCGAGCCGCCGGGACAGCGGCAGCGTCCGCCTCAGAGGCTCGCGAGGGCGGAACGTACCGCCTCCAGGTCGCTGTCGGAGGCCAGCCCCGCGTGATACAGCCGCAGTTCCGTGGCGCCGAGCCGGCGCGCCTCGGCCGCGTCGGCGGCGAGGGTGCCGGGGCTGCCGCCCATGCCGGAGACGACGGTGAAGTTCGCGGCGACGACCGCGTCCGTTCGGTCCTGCCGCGTGAACGGCGTGAGCGGGCCGGTGCCGGCGGCGCAGGGCACGACCACGCCGTCGGCGACGGACAGGATGTGCGCGGGATCGACGCCGGCGTTGGCGCCGGCGTGGTACGACACCGGGTCCGCGTGCAGCAGCACCTGGAAGCCCTCGGGTGCGGCCGCCCGGACCGCGGCGACGGCCTCTTCCTGGAGCGTGCGGGCGGTTTCGTCGCGGTACGCGCGCGTGGCCCGCGCGAGCGTCTCGCCGAGGAGCTTCTCGATGCCCGGCCAGGCCCCGTCGGAGGGAGCCCCCCGCCACACCGGCTCCAGCGCGGTGCGCACGGCGGCCGCCAGTTCGTCGGCGTCGAGGCCGTGGCGGCCGTAGCCCTCCCGGCAGGACGGGCAGAAGCAGAGCCCCATGAGGTACTGCCCGGCGTCCCCCAGGCCGACGCCGCCGGTCTTGTCGTGCGCGTGCAGGTGCTGCAGTCCGTACCAGCCGAGGGACTCCAGCTCGGTGCCGCGCGCCCCGGGCCGCACGGCCGCCTCCGCCGCGAGGTCGGTCAGGTACGCGCGCGTGGCGGGCTGCGCGATGCAGGGCGCCCAGGGGTAGCGGTCGCCGTAGGCGTTGACCACCGAGGTGTGCGGATGTTCCGCACCCAGACGGGAGTTGTGGGCGAGGACGACCCAGGTGTGCACCTCCGGGCCGGCGTCCGCGAGCGCGGCGGCGGCCCGGCCGAAGGCGTCGCCGGGGGCCCAGTCCCCGGCCGCGTGGGGGCGCAGCTCCCGCCCCTTCCAGCGGTCGTCCGCCGGGTACAGCACGGCGGCGTGCTCGGCGGTGACGACGCGGTGGCGCGGGTGGCGGGGCGTGAGCGCCCGGGTCGAGTGGTAGGCGGCGGCGAGCGTCACCTGGGCCACGCCGAGCGCGGCGATCCGGGCGGGCGCCTCGGGGTCGCCGTCGACGTCCCAGGGGTAGACGAATGCCGACGCCTTCACTTGGCCTCCTCCAGCAACGCGTGGCCGCGTTCGATCAGTTCGGCGAGCTGCTTCACATGATCCTCGGCCGGCTCGTGCAGCGGGGGCCGCACCTCCCCCACGTCGAGTCCGCGCAGGCGCACCCCGGCCTTGACCAGGGCGACGGCGTAACCGCGGCCCCGGGCGCGCAGTTCGACGAACGGGCGGTAGAAGCCGTCCAGCAGCCGCTCCACCAGGTCGTCGTCGCCCGTGCGGAGCGCCCGGTGGAAGGCGAGGGCCACCTCGGGCACGAAGCAGAACACGGCGGAGGAGTAGAGCGTGACACCCAGGGCGCGGTAGGCGAGCTGGGTCTGCTCGGCGGTCGGCAGGCCGTTGAAGTAGAGGAAGTCGCCCGGGGCCTCGGTGCGGACGGCGCTGACGATCCGCTGCATGAGGTCGAGGTCGCCGAGCCCGTCCTTCAGGCCGATGATGCCGTCCGTGCGGGCCAGTTCGACGACGGTCTCCGGGGTGAAGACGGCGTTGTCCCGCTGGTAGACGATGACCGGCAGGGCGGTCGCGGCGGCCACCTGCCGGTAGTGCCGCAGCAGCCCCTCCTGCGCGGCGACGACGAGGTACGGCGGCAGCGCGAGCAGTCCGTCGGCGCCGGCCGCTTCGGCGAGGCGGGCGTAGCGCACGGCGAGCGCGGTGCCGTACCCGGCGCCCGCGACGACCGGCACGCGCCCCTCGGCCGCCTCGACGGCGGCCCGTACGCACCCCTCGAACTCCTCGGGGGTGAGCGCGTGGAACTCCCCGGTGCCGCAGCAGGCGAACACGGCGGCGGCTCCGGCCGCCACGCCGTCGCGCACATGGGCACGGTAGGTGTCGAGGTCCACGGAGCCGTCGGAGCCGTAGGCGGTGACCGGGAAGAACAGCGGCCCGCTGGGGATGTTGAGTCGAGCGGCGAGAGGGGCTGACGTCACGAGCTCTCCCGGTTCCATATTCATGATTGGCGTCTATATTTCTGAACGACTCCACGCTAAGGCGCCGCATCCGCGCCGGTCAAGCGCGCGCAGCCGCGTCACACCAGCGGATTCGCCGCTTCCGCCGGCCCCTTGACGGGCCGAGCCCCGGATCCTTAGCGTGTCCACGCATATGAATGCCGTGCGCCCATGTGCACGATCGGCGAGTCAAGGAGAACCGAGGATGCCCGCTCCCCGCACCGTCCTGCTCACCGGCGCCGCCGGCGGCCTCGGCACCCTCATGCGGGACCTGCTCCCGGCCTACGGCTACGACCTGCGCCTGCTCGACCTGCGCCCGGTCGAGGGCGCGCCCGACGCGATCACCGCCGACCTGGCCGACCGGGACGCCGTGCGCGAGGCGGTCCGGGGCGTCGACGCGATCATCCACCTCGCGGGCATCTCCCTGGAAGCCCCCTTCGAGAAGATCCTCAAGGCGAACATCGAGGGCACCTACCACCTCTACGAGGCCGCCCGCGAGGAGGGCGTCGGCCGGATCGTCTTCGCCTCCTCCAACCACGCCGTCGGCTACACCCCGCGCCCCCGGGGCGACGACCCCCTGATCCCGGTCGACACCCCGCGCCGCCCGGACACCTTCTACGGCCTGTCCAAGTGCTTCGGCGAGGACCTGGCCCAGCTCTACTGGGACAAGCACGGCCTGGAGACGGTGTCGGTGCGGATCGGGTCCTGCTTCCCGGAGCCGACCACCGTGCGCATGCTCTCGGTGTGGATGAGCCCCGCCGACGGCGCCCGCCTCTTCCACGCCGCCCTGACCGCCGAGCGGGTCGGCCACACCGTCGTGCACGGCTCCTCCGCCAACACGCGCCTGTGGTGGGACCTCACCTCCGCCCGGGCACTCGGCTACGAACCGCAGGACGACTCCGAGCCCTGGGCCGCGAAGCTCATCGCCGAGCAGGGCGAGCTGGACCCGGAGAACGAGGCGCACGCCTGTCTCGGCGGCCACTTCGTGACGGACCCGCCGATCTGGCCGTACTGACCGGAAAGAGGCGGCACACACGGGCGGGCGGGCAGAGAACGGGCCTGCCCGCTCGGGCATTCGGGCACGGTCCGGACGCGGCCCGGCAGCGCCCCCGACGGCATGGATACCGCCACCACCAGCGACGACAGGCCCGGATCCGTCGGCATCACGGCACGTACGCCCGGGACCGAACGGGCGCATCCGGGCACGATCCCGCCCGCAACAGACCTGGCCACCGGCGACGCACCCGCTGTAGAACTTCCCCATGACCCACCGGGGGTTTGAACGGGCAGCGCGGCAGGAAGGCGGGTGACAGCCATGAACAGGACCGCGGAGGAACGCCAGCGCGAGATCGTGCTGGCCGCACGGCGCGACGGCTCGGTCGACGTCACCGTCCTCGCGGCCGAACTGGGCGTGGCCAAGGAGACGGTGCGACGGGACCTGCGGGTCCTGGAGGACCACGGCCTGCTCCGCCGCACCCATGGCGGCGCCTACCCCGTGGAGAGCGCCGGGTTCGAGACGACGCTCGCCTTCCGTGCCACCAGCCACGTCCCCGAGAAGCGCCGGATCGCGGCCGCCGCGGCCGAGCTGCTCGGCGACGCCGAGACCGTCTTCGTCGACGAGGGCTACACCCCGCAGCTCATCGCCGAGGCGCTCCCCCGGGACCGGCCGCTGACCGTGGTCACCGCGTCCCTGCCGGTCGCGGGCGCCCTCGCCGGGTCCGACAGCGTGTCCGTGCTGTTGCTCGGCGGGCGGGTCCGTCCCGGCACCCTCGCCACCGTCGACCACTGGACGACGAAGATGCTGGCCGGCTTCGTCGTCGACCTGGCGTACATCGGCGCCAACGGCATCTCCCGCGAGCACGGTCTCACCACCCCCGACCCCGCCGTCAGCGAGGTCAAGGCCCAGGCGATCCGGGCCGCCCGCCGCACCGTGTTCGCCGGGGTGCACACCAAGTTCGGAGCGGTCAGCTTCTGCCGGTTCGCCGAGGTCGGCACCCTGGAGACGATCGTGACGAGCACCCTGCTGCCGACGGCTGAGGCCCACCGCTACTCGCTGCTCGGACCCCAGGTCATCCGGGTCTGATCCACCCCCTTCACTCCCCACCGGGCGCAGCCACGCCCCGTGCTGCCCCTTATCTCCCCATTCATTCCAGGAGCGATCCATGCGAACCCAGAGCCGACGACGGCCTCCGCGAGCCACGCTCGCCCTGGCCGCCGCAGGGACGCTGCTCGCCCCGCTGCTCTCCGGCTGCTGGGTCGGGGCGGGCGGGGCCGGATCCGGCGGCGACGCCATCAACGTCCTGATGGTCAACAACCCGCAGATGGTCGAGTTGCAGAAGCTGACCCGCGCCCACTTCACCAAGGAGACGGGCATCGAGGTCAACTTCACCGTCCTGCCGGAGAACGACGTCCGCGACAAGATCAGCCAGGACTTCGCCAACCAGGCCGGCCAGTACGACGTCGCCACGCTGTCCAACTACGAGATACCGATCTACGCCCGCAACGGCTGGCTGCACGAGATGAACGGCTATGTCGCCAAGGACCCGGGCTACGACGAGCAGGACGTCCTCAAGCCGATGCGCCAGTCCCTCACCGGGGAGGACGGCAAGCTCTACGGCCAGCCCTTCTACGGCGAGTCGTCGTTCCTGATGTACCGCAAGGACGTGTTCGAGAAGAAGGGCCTGACGATGCCCGCGCGCCCCACCTGGCAGCAGGTGGCGGACCTCGCGGCACGGACCGACGGCGCCGAGCCCGGCATGAAGGGCATCTGCCTGCGCGGCCTGCCCGGCTGGGGCGAGGTGATGGCCCCCCTGACCACCGTCGTGAACACCTTCGGCGGCACCTGGTTCGACAAGGACTGGAAGGCGCGGCTCGACTCCCCCGAGTTCGAGAAGGCGACGAAGTTCTATGTCGACCTGGTGCGCGAGCACGGCGAGTCCGGCGCAGCCCAGGCCGGCTTCGCCGAGTGCCTGAACAACATGACCCAGGGCAAGGTCGCCATGTGGTACGACGCCACCTCCGCGGCCGGATCCCTGGAGGCGGACGGCTCCCCGGTCAAGGGCAAGGTCGGCTACGCCCCCGCGCCGGTCGAGAGGACCGAGTCCTCCGGCTGGCTCTACACCTGGGCCTGGGGCATCCAGAAGGCCTCGCGCAACCCGGACAACGCCTGGAAGTTCGTCTCCTGGGCGTCCGGCAAGGAGTACGAGCAGCTGGTCGGGGACGAGGTCGGCTGGTCCAACGTCCCGGCCGGCAAGCGGGCGTCCACCTACGCCAACCCGGCCTACCGCAAGGAGGCCGCCGCCTTCCAGGAGATGACCAAGGAGGCCATCGAGCAGGCCCGGCCCGACGACCCCGGTGTGCAGCCGCGTCCCGCGCCCGGCATCCAGTTCGTCGGCATCCCCGAGTTCACCGACCTCGGCACCAAGGTCTCCCAGGAGATCAGCGCGGCCATCGCCGGACGCCAGTCCGTCGAGTCGGCCCTGAGGAAGTCGCAAGCGCTCGCCGAGAAGATCTCCGAGGAGTACGAGGGACGATGACCGCCATGACCACGGCCCCCGTGGCCGCTCCCGAGACACGCACCCCGGTCCGCCGGCCCTCCGCCCGCCTGCGCGCCTGGGCGACCCGCGCCCCGCTGCTCCCCGCCCTGATCTTCATGATCGTCGTCACCCAGCTCCCCTTCGTGGCCACGCTGGTGATCTCCTTCTTCGACTGGAACAGCCTCTATCCCGACGCCCGGCGGTTCGCGGGTCTGGACAACTACCAGGAGGTCCTCACCGACGCGGACCTGCGCCACTCGGTGTGGACGACCGTGCTGCTCACGGTGGCGGTGGTGCTGGCCAGCCTGGTGCTGGGACTCGTCCTGGCGCTCCTGCTGGACCGCAGGTTCCGCGGCCGGGGCATCGTACGGACGCTGCTGATCGCGCCCTTCCTGGTGGTGCCGGTCGCCGCCGCCCTGCTCTGGAAGCATGTGCTCTACAACCCCGAATACGGCCTGTTCAACGGGTTGTTGCACTATGTGGGCGGGCCACAACCCGACTGGATCTCGAACACCCCGCTGCTGGCCGTCGAGGCCTCGCTCATCTGGCAGTGGACGCCGTTCATGATGCTGATCCTGCTCGCCGGCCTGCAGAGCCGTGACCACGAGCAGATCGAGGCGGCCCGGGTCGACGGCGCGAGCGACTGGCAGATCTTCGTCCACCTGACGCTGCCGCACCTGCGCCGCTACCTCGAACTCGGCGCCCTGCTGGGCTCGATCTACATCGTGCAGAACTTCGACGCGGTCTTCACGATCACGTCCGGCGGCCTCGGCACCGCCAACCTTCCCTACACCGTCTACCAGAGCTTCTACCAGGCCCACGAGAACGGCCTCGCCTCGGCCGCGGGCGTCCTGGTCGTCATCGGCTCGATCGTCATCGCGACCTTCGCCCTGCGCGTGGTGTCGTCCCTGTTCCGCGAGGAGGTGTCCCGCGCATGAGCACGACCGCCCTGCGAGCCCGCCGTGCCCGTGGCAAGGGAGCGGGCCTCGGCCTGCTGGCCTGGCTGCTCGGCATCGCGTTCTTCCTGCCCATCGCGTGGATGGCGCTGACGTCCTTCCACTCGGAGACGGACGCGGCGACCAATCCGCCGTCCTTCGCGGCCGCCCTGACCCTGGACGGTTACCGCGAGTTCTTCGGCGCGGGCGGCGGCGCGAGCCCCTGGCCGGCGCTGATCAACTCGACGGTCGCGTCCGTGGCGTCGACACTCCTCGTCCTCCTGCTGGCCTTCCCGGCGGCCTACGCGCTGTCCATCAACCGCGTCCGCAAGTGGACGGACGTGCTGTTCTTCTTCCTCTCCACGAAGATGCTGCCGGCCGTGGCGGGCCTGCTGCCGATCTACCTGTTCGCCAAGAACGCCGGGATGCTGGACAACATCTGGCTGCTGGTCATCCTCTACACCTCCATGAACCTGCCGATCGCGGTGTGGATGATGCAGTCCTTCCTCGCCGAGATCCCGGTCGCGGTGATCGAGGCGGCCCGGGTGGACGGAGCCCGGCTGCCGACGGTGCTGGCGCGGGTGGTGGCCCCGATCGCCCTGCCGGGCATCGCCGCCACGGCGCTGATCTGCTTCATCTTCAGCTGGAACGAACTGCTTTTCGCCCGGGTCCTGACGGGCGTGGTCGCCGAGACCGCCCCCGTCTTCCTGACCGGCTTCATCACCAGCCAGGGCCTGTTCCTGGCGAAGGTGTGCGCCGCGTCGCTCGTCATCTCCCTGCCGGTGCTCGCCGCGGGGTTCGCCGCCCAGGACAAGCTGGTCCAGGGCCTGTCGTTGGGAGCCGTGAAATGAAGGCCGCCGTCATCGAGTCCGTGGGCCGGGCCGTCGTCGCCGAGGTCCCGGACCCGACGCCAGGGCCGCGCGAGGTCGTCGTCGAGGTCGCGGCCTGCGGCCTGTGCGGCACGGACCTGCACATCCTCCAGGGCGAGTTCGCCCCGAAGCTGCCGATCGTGCCCGGGCACGAGTTCGCGGGCGAGGTCGTCGGCGTCGGCACCCAGGTCACGGAGGTGGCGGTGGGCGACCGGGTCGCGGTCGACCCGTCCCTGTACTGCCATGAGTGCCGCTACTGCCGCACGGGCCACAACAACCTGTGCGAGCGCTGGGCGGCGATCGGCGTGACGACGGCCGGAGGCGCGGCGAAGTACGCCCTCGCCCCGGTGGCGAACTGCGTGAAGCTGCCGGAGCACGTCCGCACGCAGGACGCGGCGCTCGTGGAGCCGCTGTCCTGCGCGGTGCGCGGCTACGACGTCCTGCAGTCCCGCCTCGGCGCACACGTGCTGATCTACGGCTCCGGCACGATGGGCCTGATGATGCTGGAGCTGGCCAAGCGCACGGGCGCGGCGAGCGTGGACGTCGTCGACGTGAACCCGGCCCGGCTGGAGACGGCCCGCCGCCTGGGCGTCTCGGGCTCCGCGGCGAACCCGGACGAGCTGGACCGCCCGCAGGGCTGGGACCTGGTCGTCGACGCCACGGGCAACGCGGCGGCGATCCAGGACGGCCTGGACCGGGTGGCGAAGGCCGGTACGTTCCTGCAGTTCGGCGTCGCCGACTACGCGACCCGCGTGTCCATCGACCCGTACCGCATCTACAACCAGGAGATCACCATCACCGGCTCGATGGCGGTGCTGCACAGCTTCGAACGGGCCGCGGAGCTCTTCGCCAACGGCGTCCTCGACCCCGACGTCTTCATCAGCGACCGCATCCCGCTGGAGCGGTACCCGCAGGCGCTGGAGCAGTTCGCGGCGGGGGTCGGCCGCAAGATCGTGGTCGTGCCGTAGGGCGACCGGCTGCCGTGGGCGGAGCGGGCGGGGCGGGCGGAAATCCGGTGGGACGGCCCGCCCCGCCCCCGTACCCTCACGGCATGCCACGACCCCACGGATTCAGCTACGCGCAGCACACCGGCGGAACCGTCCGCATCAGCCACCACGGCCACCCCGCCACCACCCTGAACGGCGCGCGCGCCGCACGGTTCCTCGCCGAGGTCGAGGCCTCCGACCCGCAGCTCGTCATGGCCCGCTGGACCGGGAACTACAAGCGCGGCAACGAGCGCACCGCCCGCGACCACCCGCGCAACCGCCGCTGACCCGATTGGCCGCAAGGTAAGGGAACGGCAAAACCGCCTCGCTCGTTCACCCGGCATGACAGCTATGACCCCCGGCTCGAACATCCCCCTGTCCGCCGCCCGCGTGACGGTGGACGTCGCCGCCCCGGTGCGGCTCGACGTATCGGGCCTGCTGCTCACCGCCGACGGCAAGGTGCGCTCCGACGACGACTTCATCTTCTACAACCAGCCCTCGGGCCCGGGCGTGACCTACCGCTCGGGCGGCGGCACCGCGCCCGACGCGATCGTGGTGGACACCTCGGCCCTCCCCCCGGGCATCGAGAAGATCGTCGTGACGGCCAGCCCGGACGCCGCGGGCCAGACCTTCCAGGGCATCGAACCGACGGCCACGATCCGCAACGGCGACGACGGCTCCGTCCTGGCCACGTTCACGCCCCCGCAGCTCGGCGCCGAGACGGCCCTGGTGGTCGTGGAGATCTATCTGCGCAACGGCCAGTGGAAGGCCCGCGCCGTCGGCCAGGGCTACGCCAACGGCCTCGCCGGCATCGCCACGGACTTCGGTGTCACGGTGGAGGAGCCGGCCGCGGCCGCCCCGGCCCAGCCGGTGACGCCGCCGCCGGCCCCGGTGCAGCCGCCGGCCCCGCCCGTCACCGCGCCCGCGGCACCGCCGGCCGCCCCGGCCACGCCCCCGCCGCCCGCGCCCGGCGCCGGGAAGATCAACCTGGACAAGGGCCGCGTCAGCCTCCAGAAGAACCAGACCGTCTCCCTGATCAAGGGCGGCCGTCCCCTGCTCTCCCAGGTCAAGATGGGCCTCGGCTGGGAGCCCGCCTACCGCGGCAAGGACATCGACCTGGACGCCTCGGTCATCGCCTACGGGCCGCAGCGCAACCACCTCGACAGCTGCTACTTCGGCAAGCTGCAGATCATCGGCGGCGCGATCCGGCACTCCGGCGACAACCTCACGGGCGAGGGCGGCGGAGACGACGAGGTCATCACGGTCGACCTCGGCCGCCTGCCCCAGGAGGTCACCGGCCTGGTCTTCACGGTCAACTCCTTCTCCGGCCAGAAGTTCACGGAGGTCGCCAAGGCCTACTGCCGCCTCCTGGACGGCACGACCGGCGAGGAGCTGGTCCGCTTCGACCTCACCAGCGCCGAGCCCCAGACGGGCGTGATGATGGCCAAGCTGATCCGCCAGTTCTCCGGCGAGTGGGACATGACGGCGATGGGCGACTTCGTGAAGTCCCGCACGGTGAGGGGCATGGTGAAGCCGGCGGCCCAGGCCTTGTGACGCCACACGCCACGACCGACGTCTCGGACGCCCCCGGCCCGGGGGCGTCCGACGTCCGCACGGCGGCCCGCGACCCGCGCCCGGCCCACGGCGGCGCGCCCGCCTGCTCCCCGTGTCAGCGGCCTCGCGGCCGCAACCCCTCGGTCAGCAGCGCGAGATACCGCCGGATGTGGCGCCCCTGCCCGTCGGCCAGTTCCGAGGCCGTCGCCACGCCGTGGGCCAGCCGCAGCACGTCCATCGGTTCCACGTCCGGCCGCAGCGTGCCCTCCTCCCGCGCCGCCCGGACCAGCCGCCCCGCCGCGCTCCCCAGACAGTCGCCGCAGGCGGTGGCGGCCGCCGAGTCGCCCTCGGTGACGGCCGGGCCGAGGAGTGCCCGCAGGCCGCGCATGCGGATCATCCCGGTGCCGAGTTCATGGAGCCATTCCAGCAGTGCCTCGCCCGGCGGCAGTTCCGCGGCGAGCGCGTCGGCCCGGGCCGCGAGCGCCTCGATCCTGTCCAGGTAGGCGGCCTCCAGCAGGGCGTGCCGCGTCGGGAAGTGCCGGTAGAGGGTCCCGGAGCCGACCCCGGCCCGCTTGGCGATGTCGTCGAGCGACGCCCCTTCCCCGTGCTCGGCGAACGCCTCCACGGCCACCCGCAGCAACCGCTCGTAGTTGCGCCGGGCATCCGCCCGCATGGGCCTGACCTGCGCCACGCGACCACTCCTCACCGACCGGGACTCTCTCCGCACCCTACCGAGACGCGCCCCCCGGACGCCCTGCCCCGCAGGGCCCCGCCTCAAGAGGACTCCCGCACCAGGGGCAGCCCACGAACCCGAAGGGGTGTTCAAGCTCCGGTCGGCAGGCCGCGTTCAGGCGGACTCGCGCACCAGGAGCTCGGGGGTCACCCAGGCCTCCGCTCCGCGCAAGGGCTCCTCGCCGGCCCGCATCCGGGCCACCTGCTCCACCGCCAGCCGGCCCAGCTGCCGCTTGTCGATGTGCAGGGTGGTCAGGGCCGGATCGACCAGCTCGCCCAGGGAGAGGCCGTCGAAGCCCAGCACGGCCAGCTCGTCGGGGACCCGGCGACCGTGCCGGCGGGCGGTGCGCATCGCCCCGACGGCGATCAGGTCGTTGAAGCCGAAGACGGCCGTGATCCCGGGCCGCTCCCGCAGCAGGCGTTCCATGCCGGCCTCGCCGCCCCTCACGCTGTGCTCGGGGCACATGACGACCCAGTCCTCGTCGACGGGCAGGCCGAGCCGCCGGGCCTGTTCCAGGAAGGCCTGCCGGCGGCGGCCGGGGCCGTGCACGCCGTCCAGCATGCCGATCCTGCGATGCCCCCGGCGGTACAGGTGGTCCATGCCCTGGGCGACGCCGGCCGCGGCGTCGATGCCGACGGCCGCGAACCGGGTCTGCTGCGGGCCGCGCTCCAGCAGCACCAGCGGGACACCCCCGAGGTGCCGGGTGAGCACGTCGTCGGGGTCCGTGAAGTAGCCCACCACGGCGTCCGCCTGGTGGGAGAGCACGTCGAGCGCCTGCCGTTCCCGGGCCCCGTCGATCCGCGAGTCCCAGACCACGACCTGCCAGCCGCGCTGCTCGGCGGCCTCCAGCACCCCGGCGGCGACCTCGGGGAAGAAGGGGTTGCGCAGGTCCGGGATGACCAGGCCGGCCGTCACCGCGCCCTTGCGGACGAGCCCGCGCGCGAACCGGCTCGGCCGGTAGTCCAGGAGCCGTGCCGCCTCCAGGACCCGTTCCTTGGTGGCCGCACCGATCTCGCCCTGGTCGTTGACCGCCCGGGAGACCGTCTGGCGTGACACCCCGGCCAGGCGTGCGACGTCGTGGATCGTGGCCCGGCGCCGCGTGCCGTCGGGCCGCTCGGCTCCCGGCTCCGCGGGCTGATTGTCCGTCCGCACGTCCAGCACCTTATCCGGCGCCGGACGCGCCCCGGCGGGACGGACGAGCGGGGCCCGCCCCGCCCTGCCGACGTGGGGCCGGCGGGTCCCCGGCGGGGCGGACCCGGGCGCCTCAGTCGCCGAGCTCGGTGAACAGCGTCAGCTGCAGCGCGCCCGGCGCCTCGAGCCGGGAGTTCAGGGAGTTCCAAGGGGTGCGGGTCGGCTCGGCAACGACCTCGGCGCCGGCCGCGGCGAGCCGGGCGGTGGTGGCGGCGGAGTCGTCGACCTGGAAGGCCACCCGGATATGCCCGGCCACCCGTCGCCCCACCTCGACCTCGTCGATGAACGCGGCGTGGTTCGGATCGGTCAGCTCCAGGGTGGCCCGCCCCGCCTCCAGGATCGTCACCCGGCCGTCCTCGGAGGCGAAGGCGCCCCGCTCGGGCAGGCCGAGCACGTCCCGGTAGAAGTGCAGCGCGGCGTCGTAGTCGTCGGCGGTCACGACCAGCCGGAGTTCCCGGACGGCTGGTTCGACGACCGGTTCGACAACTGGTCCGGCGGCTGATTCGTCGGCTGGTCGGTCCGTCATGGCGGCTCCTCGGTGACGTCGGTCACGGCTGACAACCGGCCGCCCGGACGGTTGATTCCCGGTCGGCAGTCGGCGCACCGATCGGTGTCGCGGGTCATGGGCCTCCGGGGGCGCAGAAAATCCGGCGACAGCCCGACGACGCGCACGCTACGGTCCGCCGGCATGACCCCTTCACTGCCACGTCCGCCCTTCCAGGCCGACGAACGCACCGCGCTCCTCGGATGGCTGGACCTGCAACGCCGGATCCTGCGCTGGAAGTGCGAGGGGCTCGCCGAGGCGGACGCGCACCGCTCCGTGGTCCCGACCTCGCCCGCGATGACCATGGCCGGTCTCGTCCGCCATATGCGGTGGGTCGAGCACACCTGGCTGGAGGTGCTGTTCCTCGGCGGGGACGCGTCGCAGAACCCCTCCTTCGACGAGACCGAGGAGGACGCCGACTGGCACACCGGCTCCCTCACGCTGGCGCAGGTGCTCGCGGACTACGAGGCGCAGTGCGCCCGCAGCGACGAGATCGTGGCGGCGGCGTCCCTGGACGACACCGGCCGCCATCCCGGGTACGCCTCCGCCCGGGCCAACCTCCGCTGGATGCTCATCCACCTCATCGAGGAGACGGGGCGGCACGCCGGGCACGCGGACATCGTGCGCGAGCTGCTGGACGGGACGAAGGGCTACTACTAGGCGGCGCCCCGCAGCGGCCGCTGCCGCACCGCCGCCCTAGAACAGGGCGCTGTACGCGTTCAGCGCCGGCTGGCCGCCCAGGTGGGCGTAGAGCACCGTGGAGTCCCGGCCGATCTCGCCGCGTGACACCAGGTCGACCATCCCGGCCATGGACTTGCCCTCGTAGACGGGGTCGGTGACCATCCCCTCGGTGCGGGCCGCGAGGCGCATGGCCGCCAGGGTGGTCTCGTCGGGGACGCCGTACGTGCCCGCGTGGTACCGCTCGTCGAGCTCGACGTCCGCTTCCGTCAACTCCCGTTTCACTCCGATGAGTTGCCCGGTGCGATGGGCGATGCGCGCGATCTGGGCCCGGGTGGCGGCCGGTTTCGCGGAGGCGTCGACGCCGAGCACGCGCCGGGGCCGCCCGCCCGCCTCCTCCAGGGCGGCGAACCCGGCGACCATGCCGGCCTGGGTCGACCCGGTCACCGAGCACACCACGACGGTGTCGAAGAAGACGCCCAGCTCCCGCTCCTGCCGCTCCACTTCGTACGCCCAGGCGGCGAAGCCGAGTCCGCCGAGCGGATGGTCGGAGGCCCCGGCCGGGATGGCGTACGGCTTCCCGCCCGACTCCTCGACCTCCCTGAGGGCCTGTTCCCAGCTCTCCTTGAACCCGATCCCGAACCCGGCCCGCTCCAGCCGGACGTCGGCCCCGGCGAGACGGCTGATCAGGATGTTGCCGACCTTGTCGTACACGGCGTCCGGCCAGTCCACCCAGCTCTCCTGGACGAGCACGCACCTGAGTCCGGCGCGGGCGGCGACGGCCGCGACCTGGCGGGTGTGGTTGGACTGCACCCCACCGATCGACACGAGCGTGTCGCAGCCCTGGGCGAGGGCGTCGGCGACCAGGTACTCCAGCTTGCGGGTCTTGTTCCCGCCGTAGGCGATGCCGGAGTTGCAGTCCTCCCGCTTCGCCCACAGGGAGGCACCCCCGAGGTGTGCGGTCAGGCGCTCCAGGGGATGGACGGGCGAGGGCCCGAACAGGAGGGGGTAACGCGCGTACGAGGAAAGGGCCATGGGTCCCTCCGGGTCGGTGTCGGTCCGGGTCGTTCCCGGTCGGGTTCGCTCGCCGGTCCGTCTCGGTCTGCGAGCCGTTCCGGTCCGCCTCAGTCGGCGAGCTCTTCCAGGCCCCGCCAGATCTCGGCCGTGACGCGGACCGCCTCGGCCGTGTCGCCGGCCGCGCAGGCGTCGATCAGCCGCTCGTGCAGCCCGGCCGAACGGCAGTTGCCGCCCTCGCCGAAGCGCCGGCGCTCCAGACGGCGGATGAGCGGGGTGTAGCGGGCCACGGTCGCGGCCGCCGCGCGGTTGCCGCCGGCCCGGACGAGTACCTCGTGCAGGTCGTCGTCGGCGCGCAGGGCCGCGTCCACGTCCCCGGCGCGTACGGCCGCGGCGAACCGCTCGTTGGCGGCGCGCATCACGGCGAGGTCCGCGTCGGTCAGCCGGGGCACGGCCGTGCGGGTCACCAGTTCGTGCAGGGCGCCGACCACCGCGGCGGCGTCCCGGACGTCGGCGGCGACGAGCGGGGTCACACGGGTGTGGCTCTGCGGCTTGCTCTCCAGCAGCCCTTCGTCGACGAGCCGGGAGAACGCCTCGCGGACCGGCGCCCGGGACAGCCCGAGCCGTTCGGCGAGGTCGGCGTCCCGCACCACCGCGCCGGGTTCGAGCTCCCCGGCCACGATGGCGTCCCGGATGGCCGCGTGGGCCCGGTCCCTGAGCAGGGTCCGGGGAACGGGCCGGATGGCTTCCATGAACTGAAATGTTAGATGTCAGTCCAGGCTTCAGCAAGGGGTCGGGCCTGGACAAGGGGCCAGAGGTCCGTGACCCGCACTCCCCACGCGGTGCGGGTCACGGCGCTCAGGCCGCCCAGGGCCAGTCGGCGTCGTGGGAGGCCTCGATCAGCGGCACCATCCGGAAGGCCGCGTCCGACAGACCGCCGAAGGTGTGCCGGTTCCCGGTGCCCGACGGGCCGTGGCCCGCCCGGTACCCGGCGAGGTTCCAGGTGTAGACCGGCACGTCGGCCGGGATCTGCTCGGTCGGGTCGCCCAGGTGGTGGTGCGTGTACTGCTCGTCGGTGACGATCAGCACCCGGTCGTGCTTCTCGTAGTGCCGGCGCACCGCCTCCGTGGTGTCGGTGCCGCCGAGGCTGTGGAAGCGGTCGAGGACCCGGAGCACGGACTCGCCCCGGCGGAACGGCACGCGGTCGCTCGTCGTGCCGAACTCGACCAGGTCCGCGCGCTCGGCCCGCAGCGCGAGTGCCGTACCGAAGATCGCCGCCGCGTCGGCCCGGTTGAGCTCGGAGCGGTCGGACAGCCGCGACCAGAACATCGAGCCCGAGCGGTCCACGAGCACCAGCGTCCGGCCGGAGAGCACGGGCACGTGGGCCAGCGAGTGGCCGAGCGCACGCTCCAGGGCGTGGGACCAGCGCAGTGAGGGGGCGTGCCGATGGGCGGCGAGATACCGGAAGGGGAACTGCCGCGAGCGCGCGACCTCCGCCGGGTCGCTGATCCGCGCCGCGACCCGCTCGGCGACCTCGTCGGACACCCCGGCCTCGTCGAAGTTGCGCAGGTTGCGCACGAGCGCCATGGTGCCCATGGACGGGATCACGGCCTCCCAGGCCGCCTTGTCCATCGGGCCCTGCAGCCAGCCGGCCAGCGCCTCCCACGTCATCCCGGCCTCGGCCAGCCGCTCGGCACCGCCCTCGGCGGTCACGAGCGCGCGCCGCTCCGCGACGGGCAGCGCCATGAGCGCGCGGTGCGCGGTGAGCGTGCGGCTGGAAGCGGGCGGCACGGCGGTGTCCGGGTGGTGCCGCCGGTCGAGCGCGTAGCGGAACAGCTCGCCCTGCCACGGCTTGTCCGGGTCGGGCGCCGCGTGCACCAGGTTGAGGACGTCGCCGAAGCGGTAGCCCTTGGAGGCGGTGTCGTACTTCAGCAGCGACTTGCCGTGGTAGAGGCGGCTGACGGCGTCGGCGATGCCGCGCTTGACCGGCTTGGGCACGTTCCGGCCGTATGTCGCGGTCCAGTAGGCGAGCAGCTCGCCGGGCTCGTCGGGGCGCTGGAGCACGGAGTCGACGACCTGCCGGTTCGACGGGCCTCCGGTCGCGCCGGCGTCGAGGCGGGCCTTGACGTACTCGGCCGCGCCGACCACCGAGGCGGTGCGCAGGTTGCCCGCGCCGCGCAGCCAGCCGAGCAGGCCGGCCGTCCACTGCGGGTCCTGGACGGCGAGTTCGCGCACGAGCCGGCGGAACCGGTCGTCACGGTCGGCGCCGGTCTCGTAGAAGGTCTGCTGGGTGACGAAGTTGCTCACGGCGAGCAGGAAGAGCTCGGAGCGGGCGTCCCGCTCCCGGCCCCGGCCGCCCTCGTAGGTCCGCAGCACACGTCCCGTGGACGTCACCCGCGAGACCGGACGGGCCCGTGCCGCCTTGCCGTTGAATCGCGCCATGGTGAATTCCCCCGAATTCTTTCCGTGTTCGAGGGAGCCGCGGCAGGAAAAGGTGGGTGCCCGAGGTCAGAAGTCGGCGACGGACCAATTCAGATGCTCTACCCCTTGAGCTACGGCGGCCCGAAGCCACCGACGGGACTTGAACCCGCAACCGTCCGATCCCAGGAAGTAACCGTTGCCTTCGCACCGGGCACCCACACCATGCCGCGCCTCCCGAGATCAAGTCGGCGGCGGCGTCGGATTCTTGGAGAGAGAAGTAGCCGCCGCCATCGCACCGGGAAGTGCGTGACGTTGTGATCTCACTGTAGGAGGCGCGGAACCGGACCTGCGAGCGAATTAATTCCTCTTCTGCCGCTTCCAGGGACCGGTGATGGCGAGCAGAATGCCGGGCGTCTGGATGCTCGCGAAGAGGGTCCGGCCGTCGGGCGAGAAGGTGACTCCCGCGAACTCGCTGTACTCGGGCTCCTCCGCGGTGCCGATGTTCAGCTCGTTGCGGGCGATCGGGTACGTGCGTCCGCTGTCGGTCGCCCCGAACAGGTGCTGCACGCCCTCGCCGTCCTCGGCGATGACGAGGCCGCCGTAGGGAGAGACGGTGATGTTGTCGGGGCCGTCGAAGGCGCCGTCGCGGGACGGGTCGGGGTTCACGCCGAGCAGCACCTTCAGCGTCAGCGTCCGGCGCTTGGGGTCGTAGAACCAGACCTGCCCGTCGTGCTGAACCGGGCTCTCCTCACGGGCGTAGGAGGAGACGATGTAGGCGCCGCCGTCGCCCCACCACATGCCCTCCAGCTTGCGGGCCCGGGTGACCTCGCCGGCGCCGAACTGCTTGCGCACGGGGGTGGTGCGGGCGTCGCGGTCGGGCACGTCCACCCAGTCGACGCCGTAGACCGTGCCGATCCTGGTGGCACGGGACAGGTCGTCGACGAACTTCCCGCCGGAGTCGAAGCACTTGGGTGCCTGGAGGACACCGGCCTCGTCGGCGAGCCTGCGGAACCTGCCGGGGCCGTACGCGAAGCCCTGGGGCGGGGTCCAGCGGAAGAAGAGGCCGTTGGGGCCGGAGGCGTCCTCGGTCAGGTAGGCGTGGCCGCGCTTGGGGTCGATGACGACGGCCTCGTGGTCGTAACGCCCGAAGAACTTGAGCGGCTTGGGGTCGCGGTTGGCGCGCCGGTCGACGGGGTCGACCTCGAAGACGTAGCCGTGGTCCCTGGTCATGCCGTTGGTGCCGGCCCGGTCGGAGTTCTCCTCGCAGGTGAGCCAGGTGCCCCACGGGGTGCGGCCGCCCGCGCAGTTGGTGGAGGTGCCCGCGATGCCCACCCATTCGGCGACCCGTCCGTCCGGGCGGATCTCGACGACCGTGCAGCCACCGGAGGCGGCGGGATCGTAGACGAGGCCCTCGGTGAGCGGCACCGGGTGCGTCCAGTTGGCGCGGGGGCCCTTCAGCTCGTGGTTGTTGACGAGCAGGGTGGTGCCGCGCGGGCCGTCGAAGGTGGCGGTGCCGTCGTGGTTGGACGGCGTGAACTCGCCCGACTCCAGCTTCGTCCTGCCGCTGTAGGTGATGATCTTGTACGAGAAGCCGGCCGGCAGGGCGAGGATGCCCTCGGGGTCGGGCACGAGCGGCCCGTAGCCGACCCCGTGCCGGGCGTCCGCCGCGCCCTCGGCGCCGTCGGTGTCGTAGGACGCGAGGGCGTTCGGTGCGGTGGCGAGGGCGCCGACGCTGCCCGCCAGCGCGACACCGGCACCGGTGAGCGCGGAGTTTCTGGCGAAGTCCCTGCGGGTGAGCGACATGGAGTCTCCTGTGACGGGGGATGCCGTGGAGGGTGGCGAACCTCGTTCGGCGACACCGTCCCGCTCACATGTGAACTCCGCTTGAACAACACCCCGGGGCCACGGGGAACGGCGCGCCAAGCCGCGACGGCGCGCCGCACCGGCGTCAACCGCCCTGTTGCGATCGCGCCTTGAAGGCGGCCTTCCGCGCTTCCTTCGCCACCTTCTTGTCGGGATGCAACCGCCCCATCGCCTCCAGCACGTCGGCCGTCGCGGGATGGTCGACCCGCCACACCGCCGCGAAGAACCCGCTGTGCTGCTGCGCGAGCCCCTCGACCAGGGCGCGCAGCTCCTCGGAGTTCCCCTCCGCGGCGAGCTGCGCGGCCACCGTGTCGATGGTCAGCCAGTACACCATCGCCTCGGACGGCGCGGGCACGTCCGCCGCCCCGTGCTCGGTCAGCCACACTCGGGCGAGCCCGCCCAGCTCGGCGTCGTCCAGCACCTCGCGCAACGCCGGCTCGGCCGAGGCGCCCACCAGCGACAGCGCCTGCTGGCAGCGCAGCCGCCGCAGCGGCGCCCCGGCGTCGGAGCCGCGGGCCGCCGCCAGCAACTCCCGCGCGGCCGCGAGCGATTCGCGCCGCTGCAGCCACTGCTCGGTCTCGGCCTGCGCCGCGGCCGGCGGGAACGCCGCCGTGCCGTCGAGCAGCGCGTCGGCGCCCTTGTCCGCCAGGTCCCCGACGGCCGGCGCCTCGAACCCGGCCTCCAGCAGCCGCGCGCGCATCCCGTACAGGCCGAGCGGGGTGAGCCGGACCATGCCGTAGCGGGTGACGTCGGTGTCGTCGACGGGCGCCGCGGGCTCCTCGTCGGCGTCGGCCATGAGCGCCTCGTCGACGGGCTGGTACGCCACGAGGCCCACCGGCTCCAGCATCCGGAACTGGTCGTCCAGGCGCATCATCGCGTCGGAGACCTGCTCCAGGACGTCGTTGGTGGGCTCGCCCATGTCGCTGGGCACGATCACGGAGGCGGCCAGGGCCGGCAGGGGCACCGGGGACTCGCCGGGCGCGTCCTCGCCGGCGGTCAGCAGGTAGAGGTTGCCGAGCACGCCGTCGAGGAACTCGGCCTCGGCCTCGGGGTCCCAGTCGAGGGCGGAGAGGTCGACCTCGCCGTCCTCGTCGAGCAGTCCGTCGAGGTCGGGGACGCTCGCGTCGGCGAGCACGGTCTCCAGCGCCGCGAGCCACACGGCGAGCACGTCGTGCGGGGAGCCGCCGGTGAGCAGCGCGAGGTCCTCGCCCGCACGGACGGTGCCCTCCTCCTCGTCGACGATCTCGACGAGCCCGGCGTCCACCGCGACCCGCCAGGCCTCACTGGCGTCGGCGGCGGCGTCGTCCCCGCTCAGCCCGAGCGCCTCGGCGGCCGCGGGCAGCTGTTCCTCGACGAGCCCTCCCCCGGCGTCGACGCGGGTGTCCGGCCCCGCCCAGCGGGCGAGCCGGGCGGCCCGGGACAGCAACGGCGTGGACAGCGCGTCGCGCGCCAGCTCCGCTTCGGTGTGCAGCCGCACCGGCGGCAGGGGGGAGCTGTCTGACATCGGCTGTTTCTCCTAGCGCGCCTCAGGTGACTCAGCCGCTCAGCCTAGACGGATTTCCACCCATGCCGCCCACTTCATCTCTTCGTCGGCTGCCGTACATGGCCGAAACCTTGACAAGTGACATGGACAGGCTGGAGATTGACGCGCGTAGAAGTCGGCGGACACTTGTTCACCGGACCTGCCCCACCAGGCGCCCCACCCGGCGTCTTCTACGCGCGTCACACCCCGCCCGCCCCACGCGTAACGGCGGACAGTCCGAGCACCACCCTCGTCCCGGCGCCCTGTCACGTCCCCGGAGGGATTCCCGTTGCCCAGCAAGTCGTCCGCGCGTCTCGCCGCGCTCACCGTCGCCGCCGCGTGTTCCGCGGCCTCCACGATCGTCCTCACCACCCCCGCGCACGCGGAATCGGTCCGCGTCCACGACATCCAGGGCGACACCCGGATATCCCCGTACGCCGGCAAGCAGGTCACGGACGTGACCGGAATCGTCACCGGCGTGCGCACCTACGGCTCCTCGCGCGGCTTCTGGATCCAGGACCCGAGCCCCGACGCCGACCCGGCGACCAGCGAGGGCGTCTTCGTCTTCACCAGCTCCACCCCGAAGGGCGTCGCCGTCGGTGACTCCGTCAAGGTCAGCGGCACGGTCGCGGAGTACGTCCCCGGCGGCACCGGCTCCGGCAACCAGGCCCTGACGGAGATCACCAAGCCGACGACCACGGTCCTCTCCAGCGGCAACGAGCTGCCCGCCGCCACGGCCGTCACCGCCCGCTCGGTCCCCGCCGCGTACACCCCCACGGGCGACCCGGCGGCGAACGGCTCGATCAACGCGCTCCCCCTCCAGCCCGCGAAGTACGCCCTGGACTACTACGAGTCCCTGGAGGGCATGACCGTCAAGGTCGCCGACACCCGCGTGGTCGGCGCCACCGACCCGTACACCGAGCTCTGGGTCACGGTGAAGCCGCACGAGAACCGCACCCGCCAGGGCGGCACGGTCTACGGCTCCTACGACGCCCAGAACACGGGCCGTCTGCAGATCCAGTCCCTCGGCCCGTCGGCGGACTTCCCGAAGGCGAACGTCGGTGACACCCTCGCGGGCACCACGGCCGGGCCCCTGGACTACAACCAGTTCGGCGGTTACACCCTCGTCGCCGGCGAACTCGGCACACTCGACAGCGCCGGCCGGGAGCGCGAGACCACCCGCAAGCAGCGCTCCTCCGAACTGGCCGTCGCCACCTACAACGTCGAGAACCTCGACCCCACGGACGAGACGTTCGCCGCGCACGCCTCCGCGATCGTGAACAACCTGCGGTCGCCGGACATCGTGTCCCTGGAGGAGATCCAGGACAACAACGGGGCGAAGAACGACGGCACGGTCGCCGCCGACCAGACCCTGACGAAGCTGATCGACGCGATCGTCGCGGCGGGCGGCCCGCGCTACGACTGGCGCTCGATCGACCCGGCCGACGGCACCGACGGCGGTGAGCCCGGCGGCAACATCCGCCAGGCGTTCCTGTTCAACCCGGAGCGGGTCTCCTTCGCGGACCGCCCGGGCGGTGACGCCACGACCGCCACCGGCGTGACGAAGATCCGCGGCAAGGCGCACCTCACGCTCAGCCCCGGCCGCATCGCCCCCGCCGACGAGGCCTGGAAGAACAGCCGCAAGCCGCTGGCCGGCGAGTTCGTCTTCCGCGGCCGCACGGTCTTCGTGATCGCCAACCACTTCAACTCCAAGGGTGGCGACCAGGGCCTGACCTCGCAGTACCAGCCGCCGGCCCGCAGCTCCGAGACGCAGCGCCACCAGCAGGCCACCCTGGTGAACGCCTTCGTCAAGGACATCCTCGACACCCAGAAGAACGCGGACGTCGTCACGCTCGGCGACATCAACGACTTCGAGTTCTCCCGCACCGCCGAGCTCCTGGAGGGCGAGGGCGAACTCTGGTCGGCGATCAAGTCGCTCCCCCGCGGCGAGCGTTACTCCTACGTCTACCAGGGCAACAGCCAGGTCCTCGACCAGATCCTGATCAGCCCGTCGATCCGCCGCGGCTGCGACTTCGAGTACGACAGCGTGCACGTCAACGCGGAGTTCCACGACCAGATCAGCGACCACGACCCGCAGGTCCTGCGGTTCCGTCCCTAGCACCACCCGGGCCGGCCGGACACGGCGTCCGGCCGGCCCACCCCTCAGGGCACCAGCCCCAGGACGTGGTCGTACCGGCGCACCACGCTCTCCGACAGTCCCGGCCAGTTCTGCACCCGCTTCCACTGCTCGGTCGCCGAGCCGACACCGTCCCCCGGTGCGGCCAGGGCGTCGATGTGGGCCCGAGCGCTCTCCCACTCGGCGTAGTTGAGCACCCGCGTGCCGTCCGTACTGAGGTGGAAGTGGGCGGAGATGCCACCGGGATGCGGTTCCGGCTCGCTCTCCAGGGCCTCGAACACCGCGTCGACCCAGGCACGCTGCCGCTGCGCGTCGGGCCCGTCGAAATGGACGTCCACGATCACCACGCACCCCGGAACCGGCGCGTCGTCCCGCCGGGCACTGCGGTACCGCCGGTACCGCCCGAGCCACACCCGCTCGATCCCCGGCACGGCCGTGTCGATCTCGTCGACACGCTCCTGGCGATGGGTCTTCACGAACGCCTCGTAGGCCTGCTCGCTGCGCCACTGCGAGTAGTGCAGCAGGGTGTCCCCGTCGTGCCCGGCGTACACGTGGTACCCGAGCAGATCCCCGGCCGGCCAGGGCCGCCGCTCCCAGGCCCGTGCGATCGCCTCCACGGCCTGCCGCTGCCGCTCGGGACTCCCGACCCGCCAGGTACTGAAGAAGGGAGCACCGATGCGGGGGTCGGTGAGATCCGGGTGCTGTTCGGTCCGCCGGGCCATGGAACGCTCCAGTTCGTGTACGCCGATCGCTACGCCTTCACTCTCCGACCTCGACCGAACTTGAGGTCAAGAGGGCTTTCACGTAACGGCGTTGCGGACACGGCAGTCCACCGCACCCGCGACGACGAGCCACCGAGCCTTCGGCACAAGCCGAGACGCGCCCCGCACCCACCGACGCACGGAAGGGGCCGTGCCGCGCAGGCGAAGGCGCTCCCGCGCCGCACCCGGTCACACCCCGGCGTCACCGATGCCCGTGCGCATACCTCCACCGCACGACCCCGACCGCCACGACGGCCCCCGCCGCCCCGGCCATCAGCACCGGCTTGGGATGCCGCATCCCGGCCTGTACCACGGTCCGCACGGGCCGGGGCCCCACGTGCGAAGCCCGGTCCTGCACGGAGTGCCCCGCCTGCGCCGCGCTGCTGCGCAACTGCACCGTCATCGCTCCGGCCTTGTCCCGCAGGTCGGCGGCCCGCGCCCGCGCGCGCCCCTTCACATCGGCCTTTCCGGCCAGTTCCTCCACGGTGTTCCCGAGTTCACCACGCGTCCGCTCGATCTGCCGCCGCAGCTCATCGGGCCCCTTCGCCCCACCCGTCGGCTCCGTCATCGATGCGCCCTTTCCTTGATCTCCTCGACGTCCGCCTTCACGCTCCCGATCGCCTGCTCCGGCGTCGGCGGCGTGGCCCGCCGCAGCTGGCTCCGCCCCACCGCGGCCAGCACCGCCGCGATCACGAACAGCACCCCCATGACGATCAGCGCGGCGGCCCACACGGGCAGCACCAGAGAGAGCGCCGCCGCACCGGCACCGGCCATCGCGAGGAACCCGGCGTAGGCGACCGCACCCGCCGCCCCGAGCAGTCCGCCACCGCGCCCCGCCCGCCGCCCCTTCTCGGCCAGCTCCTCCTTCGCGAGCGCCATTTCCTGCCGTACGAGCCGAGAGAGCTGTTCCGCGGCCTGCCCGACGAGCTCGCCCACGGAGTGCTGATGCCCGTCGCGCACGGCCCGATGATCCATCGTCCCGGTCACGGTTCCGCCTCCTCTCGAAGTAGGAACCCCCGAGTACCCGTCCGCTCCCCCGGCTACCCCTGCGGCCCGGCGGAGTCCCCGCGCTGCCCGAGCCGCGCCAGCTGCGCCTGGAACCAGTCGAGCCGCGCCTGCAACAACGCGGCCTCGGCCACGAGTTCGGGCACCCCCAACCCGTCCGCGGCCTCGATCCCGGCAGGCCCCGCACCCTCACCGCCGGGGGTACTACCACCCCCGCCCACGACCCGCACCCCGTCGCCCGCCAACCGGGCGAACCGCCCGAGCGACACCGGCAGGCGCCCCCGCGCGCACACCTCACACACGGGCGCGAGCCCTCGCCATCCGGCCCGCCCCCACCCGGCATCGGCCAGCGCACACGCCCCCGCCCCGCACGCGCACCGCCCCACCGTCACGACCCGCACCCGCTGCCGGGCATACCGGAACCCCCGCTCGAAGCGGATGTAGGCCCCGAGGACGGACACCTCCAGCAGCACGGCGGCCCGGTGCTCGGCGGTGCACAGCAGCGCCTCCGCGGCGGCCCGGTGGTGCACACAGTGAAAGCCGCAGTCGCAGCGGCGGTGCGGCGCCCGGTGCCGCAGCCCGTACACACAGGCCGCCTCGGCCACCACTCCGTACGGCAGCGCACCGCCCAGCGACACTCCGGTGAAGCCGGCCCGGGTGCCGTCCTGGGACAGCACCGGGTAAGCGATCTTGTATCCGGTCGGCGGCTCCGTCGGACGTTCCGAGGGCAGCCGCAGCCTCATCGGACGACCGGGACCTCTTCGGCCGAGGAGGTCTCCCGGACCCCGTCAGCCCGAACGCCGTCACCGGCCTCGCCGGCGCCACCGGCTTCGTTCTTCCGCGGCTCGGAGCTCTCGCGCCACGCCTCCGGCTGCTCTTCCGCGATCCCCGTGGCCAGTGCCTTGCCGAGCTTCATGACGCCTCCCGGACCGTTCCGTCGCCGACCGTCACGGCCATGGTGACTCATCCCGTCCCCGCGGGGAAGAACGCCCTCGTCGCAGCGATACTTAAACGAACCATGTAGAAGAATTAAGTAGAGCTACGCGGTCGTCGGACCGACACTCCTCACATGAACCCACCGCACACGAGGCCCTTCGGCCGCACGCTCTGCGCCATGATCACGCCCCTCACCACGTCCGGCGCCCTGGACCTGGACGGCGCCCAGCGCCTCGCCGACCACCTGGTCGGGGCCGGCTGTGACGGCCTCGTCCTCTCCGGCACGACCGGCGAGTCCCCGACCACCACGGACGCCGAGAAGTCCGCCCTGATCACCGCCGTCCGCGAGGCCGTGGCGGGCAGGGCGACGATCGTGGCGGGCATCGGCACCGCCGACACCCGCCACACCGCCGAACTGGCCCGGGAGGCGGAGAAGGCGGGCGCGGACGGCCTGCTGGTGGTGGCGCCGTATTACAGCCGGCCCCCGCAGGACGCCGTCGAGGCCCACTTCCGCGAGATCGCCGACGCCACCGGGCTCCCGCTGATGCTCTACGACATCCCGGCCCGCACCGGGATCCGCGTCGAGGCGGAGACGATCCTCCGTCTCGCCGGTCACCCCCGGATCGTCGCGGTCAAGGACTGCTCCTGCGACTTCCTGGCCGCGCAGAAGGTCCTGGCCCGTACGGACCTGGCGTACTACGCGGGCTGCGACGAACACGATCTCGCGCTCTACGCCGTGGGTGGCGCCGGCTACGTCAGCACGGTCGCGAACGTGATCCCGCGCCACCTGCGGGCCGTCCTGGACGCGTTCGACGCGGGCGACACAGCGGGGGCCGCCCGTCTCCAGCAGCGGGCCACGCCCCTGATCGAGGCGATGATGTCGGCGGGCCTGCCGGGAGCCGTCACGGCGAAGTCGCTGCTGAACGACCTCGCCCTCCCCGCGGGCCCGGTCCGCCCCCCTCTGCGCCCCGCCGACCGCACCACGGCCGACGGCCTGCTCGCACTCCACAGGGCCCTGATCAGCGGCCGGTGATCACCGCTCGGCGAACACCGGCTCCCACCGCCCCTTGGTGTTGTCCTTGGGCGACCGGAAGTCACTGAGCGGTGTCGTCTTCTCCCCGCCGACCGTCACCAGCACCAGCCTCTGGTGGAACTCGATCCCGTCCGGCCCGATGTCCCAGGCGATCAGCGTCTTCCCGTCCGCCCAGGCGAGCAGCTGCTGCCCGCGCACCTCGTGCTGCTTGCCGGTGCGCGCGTCGAGGACGAAGGAGGACGTCTTCCACTTCCGCCCCGCGAACGGACCGGCGACGAGCCGCCCGTCCGGGGACACCCTCGCCTCGACAGACCAGTCCAGGTACCGGTCCGGCGCGCCTCCCGGCACTTCCTTCCCGGTGAAGTCGTAGAACTTCAGCCTGGGTTCGCTGGGCATCCCGGACCAGACGAGACGGCCGTCGCGGGAGAACGCGAAGTCCTGCCGGGAGTTGATGAACGCGTCGGGGTCATGCGCACTCCCGCCGATCCGCACCCCGGCCCAGGAACTGCTTCCGGAGGCCACGTCGATGACGTGGAACCCGGTCCGGTCCGACTCCGTGAAGGGGGCGTCCCAGCCCTCGGAGCCCTCGATCTTCACCCGCCGGTCGGGGTTGTCGCTGTAGGACGTGGCGACGAGCTTCCTGCCGTCGGCGGAGAACTCCACGCCCGCGACCGGCCGGTCGACCGGGATCCACCGTTTGACCTGGCGGCTCGCCAGATCGAGCAGCCCGATGCGCGGCACGGGCAGGTTCCGCTCCAGGACGGCGGCCGTGGTCATCCCGGGGGCGATGGCGACGTAGGCCCAGCGGTCGTCCTTCACGTACTTCTGCGTCCGCGGATCCAGCAGCCAGTACGTGCGCTGCGACACGGCGCGGTCGGCGGACTGCTCGACGGTCGCCCGGGTGAAGTACGCGGCCAGTGCGACCCGCCCGGCCGCGATCATGTCCCGCGGCGGCGACTGGTCCGGGTGGCCGGTGACGCCCAGTTGCTCCACCCCGCCCGAGGGACGGACGTCCTCCTTGCCGGAGTCCAGCACGGGCACGGCCACGGCCACGGCGATCACGGCCGCGGCGGCCGCGGCGACGGACGCGAGCCGCCTGCCGCGGCGGCGCCGGCGGACCGACAGCACGCGGTCGGCGAAGCCGGGCGGCGCGGGCTGCTGCCCCTCGGCCTGGTCGCGCAGCGCGTCACGCACGAGTTCGTCGACGTTCACTGACGGACCTCCACGGGCGAGTAGTCACGGGACGACGGCTGCTCGGCGGCGGCCGGGCCGAGGGCGGCCAGCTCGGGCGCGAGGGCGCGCAGCCGGGCCAGGGAGCGGTGGGTGGCGGACCGGACGGTGCCGACGGAGCAGCCCAGGATCCGGGCCACCTCGCTCTCGGGCAGGTCCTCGAAGTAGCGCAGCACGAGCACGGTGCGCTGCCGCGCGGTCAGCCGGGCCAGCGCTCCGCGCATCACCAGGCGCAGCTCTGCCGCGCCCGAGGCGTCCTGGCCGGCGGCGGACTCCGGCGGTTCGGCGACGCTCAGTTCGCGTCTCGGCCACTTCAGACGCCAGCGGCTCACCTGCTGCCGGTACAGGACCTGCCGGACGTAGGCCTCGGGTTCCTCGATGCGGTGCCAGCGGCCCGCGGCCTTGATCAGCGCGTTCTGGAGCAGGTCCTCGCCGGCGTGCCGGTCGCCGCCGCTCAGCAGCACCGCCGTCTTCAGCAGCGCGGACGACCGGTTCGCCACGAATTCCCGGAAGCTCTCCTGCGCTTCGGCATCCATCGTCACCTTCGCTCTCCCCCGGGGCGGGCCCTGTGCCCGCACCCCGTACTCCCTGGGACGCGTGCGGGGGCGCCGCGCTATGCCACCTGCGCGAAAGAAAAACGGGACGGCCCGTGCCGCGGTCGTCCGCGGCACGGGCCGTCCCGCCGGTGCGGGGCAGAAGCCCCGCCCGGTTCACTTCCAGACGTAACCGTCCCCGAAGAGCAGCGTGTGCTCCAGCACGTCCTCCGCCGGGTCGTCGATCTGACCGACGTTGACGTTGATCAGACCGACCCGGTGGCCGTTGTGCGAGTCCTTGTTGGTCTCGTCGGCGTGCGCGGCGCCCACGGGCAGCCAGCACACCACCATCCCCGCGGCGGCTCCCGCCACCCAGCGACGCACCGCGCCCCGCCCCCGCTCGTTCTTCATGCCCCGGCCCTCGTTTCATCGGTTCGGCTTCTGATCGGACCCTGCGTCCACCCGTTCATCTGCCGAAACCACCACGAGGTCACGCCGGGTACCTCGTACGGGGCGTCAGTTGTGGCTGTGCAGGATCTCGTTCAGGCCGCCCCACACCGCGTTGTTCGGCCGGGCCTCGACGGCGCCGGTGACCGAGTTGCGGCGGAAGAGGATGTTGGAGGCGCCGGACAGCTCGCGGGCCTTGACGATCTGGCCGTCGGGCATGGTGACGCGGGTGCCGGCGGTGACGTAGAGGCCGGCCTCGACGACGCACTCGTCGCCGAGGGCGATGCCGACGCCCGCCTCGGCGCCGACCAGGCACCGCTCGCCGATGGAGATGATGACGTTGCCGCCGCCGGAGAGCGTGCCCATCGTCGACGCGCCGCCGCCGATGTCGGAGCCGTCGCCGACCACGACACCCGCGGAGATACGGCCCTCGACCATCGACGTGCCGAGCGTGCCGGCGTTGAAGTTGACGAAGCCCTCGTGCATGACGGTGGTGCCCTCGGCGAGGTGCGCGCCGAGGCGGACCCGGTCGGCGTCGGCGATCCGCACGCCCTTGGGGGCCACGTAGTCCGTCATGCGCGGGAACTTGTCCACGGAGGTGACCTGGAGGTGCAGGCCCTCGGCGCGGGCGTTGAGCCGGACCTTCTCCAGGTCGTCGACGGCGACCGGGCCGAGCGAGGTCCAGGCGACGTTGGCGAGGAAGCCGAAGATGCCGTCCAGGTTCTGGCCGTGCGGCTTGACCAGGCGGTGGGAGAGCAGGTGCAGGCGCAGGTAGGTGTCGTGCGCGTCGATCGGCTTCTCGTCGAGCGAGGCGATGACCGTGCGGACCGCGACCACTTCGACGCCCCGGCGGGCGTCCGGGCCGATCGCCGCGGTGGCGCCGCCGCCGAGCAGTTCCGCGGCACGCTCGGCGGACAGCCGCTCGGTGCCGGACGGGCCGGGCGCGTCGGCCAGCTCGGGCGCGGGGAACCAGGTGTCGAGAACGGTGCCGTCGGCGGCGATCGTGGCGAGGCCGGCGGCCACGGCGCCGGTGGTGCGAGGAGCAGTCGTGTCGGTCATGAGGGCAACCTAACCGGCGGACACGGGTCGATGCGAACCGGTCCCCGGACGTCTCACGAGCCGGTCGGCATCACCCCGGCGACGGTCTCCCGTTCGCCCGTCCCGGCCGCCCCCGTCAGCACCCGCCCCAGCACCTGCCGCGCATACTCCTCGTCGTACGGCACCCCCGTCAGCAGCACCTGGAGGCAGATCCCGTCGACGACCGCCACCAGGGCCCGCGCGGTGACCGGATCCGTGCGGCGGGACAGCTGCTCGGCGACGTCCTCGGCCCACTCGGCGGCGACGGGCCGCAGGGCGGGCCGGCGCAGTGCGGCCAGGTACAGCTCGTACTCCAGCTCCACCCCCGTGCGGTCGCCCGACAGCCACTGCCCGATCCACCCGGCGAGGGCGGCGGCCAGGTCGGTCCGGGGGTCGTCCAGGTCACCGCACGAGGCGATCAGCTTGGCGAAGCCCTCGTTGGTCTGCCGCAGTGCGGCCACCAGCAGCTCGTCGAGGGTCGCGAAGTGGTACGTCGTGGAGCCGAGCGGCACATCGGCCTCGGCGGCGGCCGTGCGGTGGCTGAGCCCGGCGATGCCCTTGGACCCGACGACCCGGATCGCGGCGTCGATGATCCGCTGCCGGCGTTCGGGGTCGTGCCGCCGGGGCATCAGTGCGCACCCCCCAGGTTCAGCACCACGACCCCGATGATGATCAGCGCGATCCCGGCGGCCTTGGCGACGGTGAGCCCCTCGCCGAGGAAGGCGATGCCGATCGTGGCGATGGCGGCGGTGCCGACCCCGGCCCAGATGGCGTAGGCCGTGCCGACGGAGACGGTCTTCAGCGTCTGGGCGAGCAGCGCGAAGGAGAGCACGTATCCGAGGAGGGTGAGGAGCGAGGGCCCGATCTTGCTGAACCCGTCGCTGTACTTCATGGCGGTGGTCGCGGCCACCTCGGCGGTGATGGCACCGGCCAGCAGCAGGTATCCCATGTGTACGAGCGTACACACCATCTGTACGGGCGTACACAAGCGCGGTACGGACCTGCCGACAACGGCTTGATATCGGCGAGAAACCGCTCTCTTCAAACGAGTCTCAGCCGTCTCACCTGTCCACTACGGTGTCACCGATCACACACCGGGTCACCACAACTGCGCCGCCGTCAAGGGTGCCCGGCCGGAGGAACCGCGCATGGCAGAAGAGAAGTCCCGCCCGCCACAGGACCGCCCCTGGGAGAGCGGCTGGGCCCCGGACACCACCCGGGCATCGGGAACCCGACGGCTCTGGCTGGCGGGCGCGCTGGCCCTGGCCACGATCACCGCGTGCGTCACTGCGATCACCGTGACGGAGAACGGCTCCGACGAGCCGGCCCACCGGGCGGCGGAGCCGACCACGCTCGGCAGCTCGGCCCCCGGCGGCCTGATCTCCTTCGCGACCCCCTCCGAGAGCTCCGGCGCCACTCCGGGCGCGCACCGCGGCAGCCCCTCCCCCGCTCCGGCCACGAGCGCGCCCACCGGCTCCGCCACCGCACCGAAGCCGCAGCGGAAGACCCCCCGGCCGCCGGAGTCCACCAGCCCCGCGAAGCCCTCGAAGCGGCCCGCCTCCCCCGGCACCTCCATACGCTCGGTCAGCCACCCCGACCGCCACTGGCGCGTGAGCGACGGCTCGGTGCGCCTGGACCCGATCGGCCCCGGCGCCCGGCAGCGCCAGGCCGCCACCTTCCGGCGCGTCCCCGGCCTCGCCGCCCCCTCCTGCTCCTCCTTCGCCACGGCGGACGGCCGCTACCTCCGCCACCGCGGCTTCGTCCTGGTCGAGGACGCCGACGACGGCTCGCCGCTGTTCCGCCAGGACGCCACCTTCTGCCCCCGCCCCGCGGCCTCCTCGGGCGCGGTCATGCTGGAGTCGGTCAACTTCCCCGGCCGCTTCCTGCGCCACCGCGACTTCCGGCTCCGCCTGGACCCGTACGAGCACAGCGCCCTGTACCGCGCGGACTCGGCGTTCCGGCTGGTGGCCGGCCTGGGCTGAGCGGGCACGACGAGAAGGGGCGGCACCTCGCGAGGTGCCGCCCCTTCTCGTCGTGCCGAGGACTCTCAGACGTTGAACCCGAGCGCCCGCAGCTGCTCACGGCCGTCGTCCGTGATCTTGTCGGGGCCCCACGGCGGCATCCAGACCCAGTTGATGCGCAACTCGCTGACGAGGCCGTCCGTGGCGGACTTGGCCTGGTCCTCGATGACGTCCGTCAGGGGGCAGGCCGCCGACGTGAGGGTCATGTCGACGGTCGCGATGTTCGACTCGTCGACGTGGATGCCGTAGATCAGGCCGAGGTTGACGACGTCGATGCCCAGCTCGGGGTCGACGACGTCCATCAGGGCCTCGCGGAGTTCCTCCTCCGAGGCCGGCTTCATCTCCACGGTCTCGCTCATGCCGTCGTCTCCTTCTCGGCGTCGGCTCCGCCCAGTACCTGGGCCGTCGCGTCCTTCCAGGCCATCCAGCTCAGCAGGGCGCACTTGACCCGGGCCGGGTATTTCGACACCCCGGCGAACGCGACCGCGTCCTCCAGGATGTCCTCCATCGCCTCGTCGGGTTCGAGCTTCCCCTTGGACTGCATCAGCTCCAGGAAGGTCTCCTGGATCTTCCGCGCGTCGGAGAGCTCCTTGCCGACGAGGAGGTCGTTCAGTACGGACGCGCTCGCCTGGCTGATCGAGCAGCCCTGGCCCTCGTACGAGACGTCCTCGATCGTGGTGCCGTCGTACTTCACGCGCAGCGTGATCTCGTCACCGCACGTCGGGTTGACGTGGTGCACCTCGGCGTCGCCATCCCGCAAGCCCCGCCCGTGCGGGTTCTTGTAGTGGTCCAGGATGACTTCCTGGTACATGGAGTCCAGCTTCACGGTCTCAGCTCACGCCCTTCAGCCGAAGAAGTTCCGAACGTGCTCCAGGCCGTCGACCAGCGCGTCGATCTCGGCCGGCGTGGAGTACAGATAGAACGACGCTCGCGTGGTCGCAGGAATTCCGTACCGCAGGCAGACCGGCCGGGCGCAGTGGTGGCCGACCCGGACCGCGATGCCCTGCTCGTCGAGGACCTGGCCCACGTCGTGCGGGTGGATGTCGCCGAGCGTGAAGGAGATCGCCGCGCCGCGCTCCTCGGCCGTGGTCGGGCCGATGATGCGCAGGTCGGGGACCTCCAGCAGCCGCTTGACCGCGTACTCGGTCAGCGCGTGCTCGTGGGCGAGGATCTTGTCCATGCCGATCGAGTTGAGGTAGTCGATCGCCGCGCCGAGACCGACCGCCTGGGCGATCGGGGGCGTGCCCGCCTCGAACTTGTGCGGGGCGGGGGCGTACGTCGAGGAGTGCATCGACACCGTCTCGATCATCTCGCCGCCGCCGAGGAACGGAGGCAGGTCCTCCAGCAGCTCCTGGCGGCCCCACAGGACGCCGATGCCGGTCGGGCCGCACATCTTGTGACCGGTGAAGGCCACGAAGTCGGCCTGGAGGGCCTGCACGTCCAGCGGCATGTGCGGGGCGGCCTGGGAGGCGTCGACGCAGACCAGGGCGCCGACCTCCTGGGCGCGGCGCACGATGGCCTCGACCGGGTTCTGCGTGCCGAGGATGTTGGAGACCAGCACGAAGGAGACGATCTTCGTCTTCTCGGTGATGACCTCGTCGATGTTCGACAGGTCCAGGCGGCCGTCGTCGGTGAGGCCGAACCACTTCAGCTTCGCGCCCGTGCGCTGCGCGAGCAGCTGCCACGGCACGATGTTGGAGTGGTGCTCCATCTCCGTGATGACGATCTCGGTCTCGGCGTCCACGCGGTAGGGCTCGTCGGCCCAGCCCAGCATGTTCGCCACGAGGTTGAGCGACTCGGAGGCGTTCTTGGTGAAGATCACCTCGTCGCGCGAGGGCGCGTTGACGAACTCCGCGACCTTGTCGCGCGCGCCCTCGTACAGCGCCGTGGCCTCCTCGGCGAGCACATGCACACCGCGGTGGACGTTGGCGTTGTAGCGCTCGTAGTACTCACTGAGTGCGTCCAGCACCTGACGCGGCTTCTGGCTGGTGGCCGCGTTGTCCAGGTACACGAGCTTCCGGCCGTCGTGGACCTGGCGGTCCAGGATGGGGAAGTCCTTGCGGATCGCCTCGGTGTCGAGGAGGCCCGGCAGCTGTGTCACGCGGATGCGCCACCCTTCGTGTATGCCTCGTAGCCCTCGTTCTCCAGCTTGTCGGCGAGCTCGGCGCCGCCGGACTCGACGATCCGGCCGCCCGAGAAGACGTGGACGTGGTCGGGCTTGATGTAGCGCAGGATGCGCGTGTAGTGCGTGATCAGCAGCGTGCCGACCTCGCCGGTCTCGCGGACGCGGTTCACGCCCTCGGAGACGACGCGCAGGGCGTCGACGTCCAGGCCGGAGTCGGTCTCGTCGAGGATCGCCATCTTCGGCTTGAGGAGCTCCAGCTGGAGGATCTCGTGGCGCTTCTTCTCACCCCCGGAGAAGCCCTCGTTGACGTTGCGCTCGGCGAAGGCGGGGTCCATGTTGAGGCGCTCCATGGCCTCCTTGACCTCCTTCACCCAGGTGCGCAGCTTGGGGGCCTCGCCGCGGATCGCGGTGGCGGAGGTGCGCAGGAAGTTGGAGACGGAGACGCCGGGGACCTCGACCGGGTACTGCATGGCCAGGAACAGGCCGGCGCGGGCGCGCTCGTCGACGGACATCTCCAGGACGTCCTCGCCGTCGAGGGTGACGGTGCCGCCGGTGATCGTGTACTTCGGGTGCCCCGCGAGGGAGTAGGCGAGGGTCGACTTGCCCGAGCCGTTGGGGCCCATGATGGCGTGCGTCTCGCCCTGCTTCACGGTGAGGTCGACACCCTTGAGGATTTCCTTCGTGCCGTTCTCGACCTCGACGGTGACGTGCAGGTCTCGGATTTCAAGCGTAGCCATGGGTGCCTCAGGACTCCTGGGTGAGGGAGACGAGCACGTCGTCCCCTTCGATCTTTACGGGGTATACGGGGACGGGGCGCGTCGCCGGGAGGGCGTCGGGCTTGCCGGAGCGGAGGTCGAAGCGCGAGCCGTGCAGCCAGCACTCGATGTGGCAGTCGTCGACCTCGCCCTCCGACAGGGAGACGTTCGCGTGCGAGCAGATGTCGTGGATCGCGAACACCTCCCCCTCGGTCTGCACGATGGACACGGGCGTGCCGTCGAGTTCCACCCGCTTGGGGGTGTCCTCCTCCAGCTCGCCCAGTCCACAGGCGCGTACGAAGGTCATGCGACGGCCGCCTCCAGCTCCTCCTCGATCTTGGCGATCAGGCGCTCCTCGATGTCGGGGAGGCCGATCTGCTGGACCAGCTCGGCGAAGAAGCCGCGGACCACCAGGCGGCGGGCCTCGTGCTCCGGGATGCCGCGGGCCATGAGGTAGAAGAGCTGCTCGTCGTCGAAGCGGCCGGTGGCCGAGGCGTGGCCGGCGCCGACGATCTCGCCGGTCTCGATCTCCAGGTTGGGTACGGAGTCCACGCGCGCCCCGTCCGTGAGGACCAGGTTGCGGTTCATCTCGTACGTGTCCGTGCCCTCGGCCTTGGCCTCGATGAGCACGTCACCGATCCACACGGCGTGCGCCGCGTCGCCCTGGAGCGCGCCCTTGTAGACGACGTTCGACTTGCAGTGCGGGACGTTGTGGTCGACCAGGAGGCGGTGCTCCTGGTGCTGGCCCTGGTCGGTGAAGTAGAGGCCGAACAGCTCGGCCTCGCCGCCGGGGCCGGCGTACTGCACGCGCGGGTGCAGCCGGACCACGTCGCCGCCGAAGGTGACGACGACGGACTTGAAGGAGGCGTCACGGCCGATCAGCGCGTTGTGCTGCGCGACGTGCACGGCCTTCTCGTCCCAGTCCTGGACGGAGACGACGGTGAGCTTGGCGCCGTCGCCGAGCAGGTAGTCGACGTTGGCGGCGAGCACCGCGTCCCCGGTGTGGTCGATGACCACGACGGCCTCGGCGAAGGCGCCCAGCTCGATCACCTGGTGGCCGAAGGCGGTGCCGCCCTCGCCGTGCACCGCGATGCGGATGGGCTCGGTGAGGACGGTCTCCTTGGGGACGGTCACGACCGAGGCCTTCTCGAAGGCCGAGTAGGCCTGGGCGGCGATCCGGTCCACCGGGGTGCCGGCCTTGCCGAGCCGCGCGTCGTCGCGGCCCACGGCCTCGACGGTGACGCCCTCGGGGGCCTGGACCTCGACCTTCACACCGTTGCCGGTGGCGACGGCGGTGCCGTCGTGCAGGCCGCGCAGGCGCTCCAGCGGGGTGAACCGCCACTCCTCCTCGCGGCCGTGCGGGACGGGGAAGTCCGCGACGTCGAAGGAGGGGGGCGCGCTCATGCGGGTGGCGACGGTCGACTCCGCCGCGACCGCGATCGAGCCCGCGGTCGTGGATCCCACGGGGATGTTCTGGGCCTCAGCCATGGCTGTCGTAGTGCTCTCTTTCCTGAATGGGACGTCTGCTGTCGAGGGGGCGGGTCAGCCGACCGCGCCCTCCATCTGCAGCTCGATCAGCCGGTTGAGCTCCAGCGCGTACTCCATGGGGAGCTCCTTGGCGATGGGCTCGACGAAGCCGCGCACGATCATCGCCATGGCCTCGTCCTCGCTCAGGCCGCGGCTCATCAGGTAGAAGAGCTGGTCCTCGGAGACCTTGGAGACGGTCGCCTCGTGGCCCATGGACACGTCGTCCTCGCGGACGTCCACGTAGGGGTAGGTGTCCGAGCGGGAGATCGTGTCCACCAGCAGCGCGTCGCAGAGCACGTTCGACTTGGAGCCGGGGGCGCCCTCGCCGATCTCGATCAGACCGCGGTAGGAGGTGCGGCCGCCGCCTCGCGCCACCGACTTGGAGACGATGTTCGAGGAGGTGTTCGGGGCCATGTGGACCATCTTGGCGCCGGCGTCCTGGTGCTGGCCCTCGCCCGCGAAGGCGATGGACAGGGTCTCGCCCTTGGCGTGCTCGCCCATGAGGTAGACGGCCGGGTACTTCATCGTCACCTTGGAGCCGATGTTGCCGTCGATCCACTCCATGGTCGCGCCCTCGTAGGCCACGGCGCGCTTGGTGACCAGGTTGTAGACGTTGTTCGACCAGTTCTGGATGGTCGTGTAGCGGCAGCGGGCGTTCTTCTTGACGATGATCTCGACGACCGCGGAGTGCAGCGAGTCCGACTTGTAGATCGGGGCGGTGCAGCCCTCGACGTAGTGCACGTAGGCACCCTCGTCGACGATGATCAGGGTCCGCTCGAACTGGCCCATGTTCTCCGTGTTGATGCGGAAGTAGGCCTGGAGCGGGATCTCCACGTGGACGCCCGGCGGCACGTAGATGAAGGAGCCGCCGGACCACACGGCGGTGTTCAGCGCGGCGAACTTGTTGTCACCGGCGGGGATGACGGTGCCGAAGTACTCCTTGAAGAGCTCCGGGTGCTCCTTCAGCGCGGTGTCGGTGTCGAGGAAGATGACGCCCTGCTCCTCCAGGTCCTCGCGGATCTGGTGGTAGACGACCTCCGACTCGTACTGCGCGGCGACACCGGCGACGAGGCGCTGCTTCTCCGCCTCGGGGATGCCGAGCTTGTCGTAGGTGTTCTTGATGTCCTCGGGCAGGTCCTCCCAGGACTCCGCCTGCTTCTCCGTGGAGCGCACGAAGTACTTGATGTTGTCGAAGTCGATGCCGGAGAGGTCGGAGCCCCAGTTCGGCATGGGCTTCTTCTCGAACAGGCGCAGGCCCTTGAGGCGGAGCTTGGTCATCCACTCCGGCTCGCTCTTCTTGGAGGAGATGTCCCGGACGACGTCCTCGCCCAGGCCGCGACGTGCCGACGCACCGGCCTCGTCCCGGTCGGCCCAGCCATATTCGTACTTGCCCAGACCCTCGAGCTCAGGGTGGGCAGTCTCCGTGGGGAGAGTCATGCGGGGTTCCTCCCGGCCGTGCTTGCAGATGCGTTGTGGGAAATCTTGGGGATGAACGTCGTGCAGACGCCGTCGCCGTGCGCGATGGTGGCGAGCCGCTGTACGTGCGTACCGAGCAGCTCCGCGAAAAATTCCGTCTCCGCCTCGCACAGCTGCGGGAACTGCTCGGCGACGTGGGCGACCGGGCAGTGGTGCTGGCAGAGCTGTTCACCCTGTTGCGGGTGGGGCGCGCTGCGCGCGGTAGCAGCGTACCCGTCCGCGCTGAGGGCCTTGGCCAGCGCTTCGGTCCGCTTCTCCGGCGGGGCCGTCTCCACCGCCCGGCGGTAGGCGCCCGCCTGCGCGGCGATCCGTGCGCGGGCGAAGGCGGCGATCGCCTCGCTGCCGCCCTCGCGGTCGGCGATCCAGCGCAGCGCGTCCGCGGCGAGCTTGTCGTAGGACTGGTCGAAGGCGTCCCGGCCGCAGTCGGTCAGGGCGAACACCTTGGCGGGCCGGCCGCGGGTGCGCGCGCCGTAGATCCGCTGCTCGCGGGGTTCCACGACGCCGTCGCCCGCGAGGGCGTCGAGGTGCCGGCGTACGGCCGCCTGGGTCAGGCCCAGCCGCTCGGCGAGTTCCGCGACGGTCGAGGGGCCGTGGTCCAGGATGGATCGCGCGACCCGGTTGCGGGTGGACCGCTCCCCGGTCGCGAGCTCCTCCTGAGGGGCCCCCGTGGGGGTCTCCCGAGCCTCGCCGACGTTTTTCACAACGCCATTGTTGCGTAATTCCTCAGGACCGGGCAAGCCGCGTCCGGTCCGCCCGACGGTGCCCTGCGTCACTTAGGTGAACCTAAGCTGACCTGCGGAAACGATCTCTGATCGATCAAAGCGGTGGCATGGCACAGCGACTTCGGGGAGACTCCCCCACCATGGTCACACCCCCTCCCACCGGCCCACTTGTCACCCGGGACACCCTGCGCGATCAGGTGCGCGAGCTGGGTGTGCGCCCCGGCGAAACCCTCCTGGTGCACTCCTCGCTCAGCGCCCTCGGTTGGGTCAACGGCGGCGCCGTCGCGGTGGTGCGGGGCCTGCTCGACGCGCTCGGCCCCGGGGGCACCCTGGTGGTTCCCACCCAGACCGGCGACCTCTCCGACCCCGCGCTGTGGAGCAACCCTCCCGTGCACCCGGAGTGGTGGGCCGAGATCCGCGCCACGATGCCCGCCTACGACCCGCTCGTCACGCCCAGCCGCGGCGTCGGCGTCGTCCCGGAGGCCGTGCGCACCTGGCCCGGCGCCCTGCGCAGCGCGCATCCGCAGACCTCCTTCGCGGCGCTCGGCCCGCGTGCGGCGGAGGTCGTCGAGGGGCACGCCCCCGACTGCCGGCTCGGCGAGCGCAGCCCGCTCGCGAAGCTGGAGGCGATGGACGCCCGGGTCCTGCTGCTCGGCGCCGGCTACGCCTCCTGCACCAGCTTCCACCTCGCCGAGTACCGGATCCCCTCCCCCCGGGTGGCCGTCGGCCGCCCCGGCCCGCACGGCTGGGAGACCGTGACCGAGGTGTCGATCAGCTCCGACCGTTTCGACGAGCTGGGCTACGACTTCGAGCGGGACCGCCCCGTCCTGCGCGGCAAGGTCGGGGCGGCCGAGGCGCGGCTGTTCCCGGTGAAGGACGCGGTGGACTACGCCGCACGGTGGCTCGCGACGCACCGGCCGCGCGAGGAGGAGTAGCCGCACCCCCCGCTCCGGACCCCCGGGCGCCTACCTAGACTCTGGAGTCATGCGAAGCGAGCCCGTGGTCCAGGTCCAGGCCCTGGTGAAGCGGTACGGCACGAAGACCGCGGTGGACGGGCTGGACCTGGTGGCCCACCGGGGCGTGACCGCCGTGCTCGGACCCAACGGGGCGGGCAAGACGACCACGGTCGAGACGTGCGAGGGGTACCGGAAGCCGGACTCCGGCACGGTGCGCGTCCTGGGCCTCGACCCGGTCCGGCAGTCCTCGGACCTGCGGCCCCGCATCGGCGTGATGCTCCAGTCCGGCGGTGTCTACTCGGGCTCCCGCGCCGACGAGATGCTGCGCCACGTGGCGAAGCTGCACGCCCACCCGCTGGACGTGGACGCCCTCATCGAGCGCCTCGGGCTCGGCTCCTGCGGCCGTACGTCCTACCGGCGGCTGTCGGGCGGGCAGCAGCAGCGGCTCGCCCTGGCCATGGCCGTGGTGGGACGCCCCGAGCTGGTGTTCCTGGACGAGCCGACGGCCGGCCTCGACCCGCAGGCCCGCCGCGCCACCTGGGACCTGGTCCGCGACCTGCGCGCCGACGGCGTCTCCGTGATCCTCACCACCCACTACATGGACGAGGCGGAGCAGCTCGCCGACGACGTGGCGATCATCGACGCCGGCCGGGTCATCGCCCAGGGCTCCCCGGAGGAGCTGTGCCGGGGCGGCGCCGAGAACACCCTCCGCTTCAGCGGCCGGCCCGGCCTCGACGTGGGGTCGCTGCTGAAGGCCCTGCCCGCCGACTGCACGGCCGCCGAACTGACGCCGGGCTCCTACCGGGTCTCCGGCAAGGTCGATCCCCAACTGCTCGCGACGGTCACCTCCTGGTGCGCCCAGCACGGCGTGCTGCCGGAGAGGATCTCGGTGGAGCGCCACACCCTGGAGGACGTCTTCTTGGAGCTCACCGGCAAGGAGCTGCGCTCATGACCGCCCCCGGCACCGGGACGTACACGCCGAGGCCCGGCGCGGCCCCGCTCCCCCGCATGATCACGGCCCAGGCGCTGCTCGAGACGAAGATGCTGCTGCGCAACGGCGAGCAGCTGCTGCTGACGGTCGTCATCCCGACGCTGCTGCTCGTCCTGTTCAGCACCGTGGACATCGTCGACACGGGCTCCGGGGAGGCGGTCGACTTCCTCGCCCCGGGCGTCCTCGCGCTCGCGGTGATGTCGACGGCGTTCACCGGCCAGGCCATCGCGACCGGCTTCGAGCGGCGCTACGGCGTCCTGAAGCGGCTCGCCTCCTCGCCCCTGCCCCGCTGGGGGCTGATGACGGCGAAGACGCTGTCCGTGCTGGTCACCGAGGTGCTCCAGGTGATCCTGCTGACGGTGATCGCCTTCTCGCTGGGCTGGTCGCCGCAGGGCAACCCGTTCGCGGTGTTGCTGCTCCTGGTCCTCGGCACGGCGGCCTTCTCGGGCCTGGGGCTGCTGATGGCCGGGACGCTGAAGGCCGAGGCGACCCTGGCCGCGGCGAACCTGGTGTTCCTGCTGCTGCTCGTCGGCGGCGGGGTCGTCGTGCCGCTCGACAAGTTCCCGCAGGGCGCGCAGGACGTCCTGGGCCTGCTGCCCATCGCGGCGCTCTCGGACGGCCTGCGCGACGTCCTCCAGCACGGGGCCGGCATGCCCTGGGGCGATGTGGGGATCCTCGCGGTCTGGGCGGTCGCGGCCCTCACCGCGGCCGGGGCGTTCTTCCGCTGGGAGTGAGGCCATGACGGACCCTCGTGAAAGCGTGCACAAGCAGCCGCCTACGATGGGACGCGTGCCAAAAGTGACCCGTGCCGACGCCCTGGCGGCCCTGCGGAACCCGCTCGCCTTCATCGCCGCACGCTGGACCCCGGAACCCCGGACCGTCCGGCGCGCGACCCTGTCCGCGCTCGTGATGTCGGTGCTGATCGTCGTCACCGGCGGTGCGGTCCGCCTGACCGGCTCGGGCCTGGGCTGCCCGACCTGGCCCAAGTGCACCGACGACTCGCTCACCTCGACCGCCGAGATGGGCGTGCACGGCGCCATCGAGTTCGGCAACCGCATGCTGACGTACGTGCTGTGCGCCGCCGTCGGCTGGGCCATCATCGCCGCGCGCTCGCAGAAGCCGTACCGGCGCGGCCTGGTGCGGCTGGGGTGGGCGCAGTTCTGGATCGTGATGAGCAACGCGGTGCTGGGCGGCATCGTGGTGCTGGTCGGTCTCAACCCGTACACGGTCGCGGCGCACTTCGTGGCGACGTCGGCACTGATCGCGGTGGCCACCGTGATGTGGCAGCGCGCCGGCGAGGGCGACGGCGAGCCGCGGCCGCTGGTCGGCAAGGCCGTGCGGCAGCTGGTGTGGTTCCTGGTCGCCGCGTCCGTGCTGCTCATCCTGGTGGGCACGGTCGTCACCGGGGCGGGCCCGCACGCCGGTGACTCCAGCGAGGTCGAGCGGATGCCGGTCGACTGGGAGACGGTGAGCAAGCTGCACGCCGTGCTGGCCTGGATCGTGGTGACCCTGACGTTCGCCCTGTGGTTCGTCCTCAAGGCCGTCGACGCGCCCGGGGGCCCGCTGCGCCGCACCCGCGAGCTGTTCCTGATCCTGCTCGCCCAGGGCGCCATCGGCTACGTCCAGTACTTCACCGACCTGCCCGAGGTCCTGGTCGGCCTGCACATGTTCGGCTCGGCCGTGATGTGGATCTGGGTCCTGCGCGTGGTGCTGTCGCTGCGCGAACGCCCGGAGACCCTGGCCGGCGTACCGGCCCCCGCCGGCGAGGCCACGCTCACCAAGGCCTAGCCCGGCTCGGGCTGCCACGGCCTCCCCCTCGGGCAGGACCGGCGCTCACCCGTCCTGGCCGAGCCGGTAGACCCGGCGCGCGTTGGCCGAGGCCAGCATGCCCGCGACGCGCTGGGCGTCGCTCAGGGACCAGGCGCCCTCGGCGACCCAGGTGCCCAGGACGCGGCCGAGCGCCTCACGGAACAGGCGGGCGCCCACCACGTGCAGCTCGGGCAGCCCCTGGGCGCCGGTGGAGAAGAGGATCTTGCCGAAGGGCGCCAGCTCCAGGATCTCCGCCAGGACCGTCGCGGCCCGGGCACCGGTGCGGACCAGGGCGGCACCGCAGTCGACGTGCACGTGCGGGAAGACACCGGCGAGATGGGCGGCCTGCCGGTGGTACGGGTACGCGTGCAGCAGCACGAGGTCCGTACCGAGCCCCGCGGTGGCCTTGACGAAGTCGGTCAGCAGCACCGGGTCCGTACGGTCGATGCGCAGGCCGGGGGCGCCGAGCCCCGCGTGCAGCTGGAGCGGCAGCCCCGAGGCGACCGCGCTCCACAGCAGGTGCCGCAGCAGCACCGGATCGCTCAGCTCCCCGCCGACGCCGCGCCCGGCGAGCCAGCGGCCGGCGGCCCCGCGCACCTCCCCGGGCCCGGGCGGCTCCGGGGCCAGCGCGAGGCCGTGCCGTACCCCGGCTACGGAGGTGAAGGCGACGGCGTGCGCGGCGGCCGCGTGCACCGACTCGGCGAGGTTGGCGAGGAAGGACTCGACGGTCCCGGAGGTGTCGGCGACCTGCTCGGCGAGGAGTTCCAGCCGGACGATCTCATGGGCCTCGGCGGCCGAGGCGGAGGCCAGCTCGCCGGGTTCCGTGAGGTCGCCGGGGAGGCCGGAGTCGACCAGGTAGGTGGTGATGCCGCTGCCGCGCAGGAGTCTGCGGCCGGCTTCCAGTACGCCCAGTTCGCGGCGGCGGGCCAGATAGCGGGCCGGTGCGCAGTGGGGCTCCAGGCCCAGCAGGGGCGGGCACCAGCGTCTGACGGCGAAGCCGGTCTGCGTGTCGAAGAGGGTGGTGCCGGGAGCGGGCGGGCCCTCGGTGCGCAGGAGGTGGGCCTCGAAGGTGCCGAGGCCCAGCTCCGTGCGGAGTACGCCGTGGCAGTACTGGTCCACAAGTGACGGCGTTTCGATCATCCGGGCCTCCCGGTGTGGACCCTGTTGCTCTTACGGGTCCTAACGGGTGAACCGGGTGTGAGGTCGCGGTCCCGGGGTGGGCGGCCGGTGCCGTACGGCGGCTGCGGACCGGAGGGGGTTGCTCGCGCGGTTCCCCGCGCCCCCGGAAGCCGGTCAGTCGTTCGTGGGGCCGCCCACCTGGATACCGGCCATGCGGGACCACTCGTAGCGGCCCGTCTTCACCTTCGCGGCGAACTCCCCGTCGAAGGACTCGTGGCGGGTGATGCCCGCCTTGTCCACCGCCTTCTCGGCGATCTCGAAGGAGGGGGCGACCAGGTCGCCCCAGTTGCCGTCCTCGCCGACCAGGACGATGCGGGCGCCGCGCTGGCCGAGGTGCGCGATCTGGCCCTCGGCGCCGCCGTGGCTCTTGGAGAAGGAGCTGATCTGCTTGGCGAGCCGGGCGACCTTGCGCTCGGCCTTCGGGTCAACCTGCTGCGTGTCTGCCATGACCAGGATGCTACTCACGAGTAGATCCACTCGCGAGGGCAGGGCGGTGTGACGTACGTCGGTCGCGTCAGCGCAGGAACGGGTCGACCGCGACGGCCACGAACAGCAGCGACACGTAGGTGATCGACCAGTGGAACAGGCGCATCTCCTTCAGCTTCGCGCCCGTCACCTCGGCCTTCGCGCGGTTCTGCAGGCCGTGCGCCTCCCAGAGCCAGAAGCCGCCCGCCAGCAGGGCGACCGCCGTGTAGAACCAGCCGGTGTAGCCCAGCGGCGTGAGCAGCAGCGATACACCCACCATGACCCAGCTGTAGATCACGATCTGCTTGGCGACGACCTTGTTGGAGGCGACCACCGGAAGCATCGGCACGCCCACGCGCGCGTAGTCCTCCTTGACCTTCATGGACAGCGGCCAGTAGTGCGGCGGCGTCCAGAAGAACATGACGAGGAACAGGATGATCGGCGCCCAGGACATCGAGTTCGTGACCGAGGACCAGCCGATCAGCACCGGCAGGCAGCCGGCGATACCGCCCCAGACGATGTTCTGCGAGGTACGGCGCTTGAGGATCATCGTGTAGACGACCACGTAGAACAGCAGCGCGCCGAGGGAGAGCCAGGCGCTCAGCCAGTTCACGGTGAGGCCGAACAGCAGGGTGGACGTGATCGCCAGGGTGATGCCGAAGGCGAGGCACTCGCGCGGGCTGACCATGCCGGTGACCAGCGGGCGCTGCGAGGTGCGGTCCATCAGCGCGTCGATGTCGCGGTCGATGTACATGTTGAGGGCGTTGGCGCCGCCCGCGGACATGTACCCGCCGACACACGTCAGCAGCACCAGCGTCAGGTCGGGCACGCCCTGCTGCGCCAGGAACATCACCGGCACCGTGGTGATCAGCAGCAGCTCGATGATCCGCGGCTTGGTGAGAGCCACGAAGGCCATCACACGGGCCCCGAACGGCCGGTGGGCCGGGCTCTGGTCCGTCCCGAGCAGACCCGCTGGACGGGATTCAACGGCCGTCACGCACACCCCTACAGAGACATCCCAGCAAGCCTCAGCCGTGTGAAGTCCCGGTAAAGGCTCGCGCGTACCACGCCACTTTAGACGTTGCCCAGACTCGGACATTCGCGGGGGTCGCCTCGTGTTGGCGGGCGGCTTCCGACGGGCGGCCGGAAGCTCGATTGAGCACCCGGATGAGCGGCTCCGTATTCACCTGTCGAATGCGGTACGGCCCAGTCAGGAGGCGGATCGGGATGAGTCCCTGCACTCTGGAGTGACTCGGAAAAACGCACGTCCCACGGGGGTAGGCTCGGCTGCGGCCGGTGGGCGCCCCGAGACACCGGCATCCGACATGTGGAGAGGAGCCCTGACCCAGGGTGAGCATCAAGCCGACCACCACAGACCTCGAGTGGACCGAGTTGGACCAGCGGGCCGTCGACACCGCGCGTGTCCTGGCCGCCGATGCCGTACAGAAGGTCGGTAACGGCCATCCCGGCACGGCGATGAGCCTGGCGCCTGCCGCCTACACCCTCTTCCAGAAGGTGATGCGGCACGACCCGGCGGACGCCGACTGGGTCGGGCGGGACCGCTTCGTGCTGTCCGCCGGCCACTCGTCCCTGACCCTCTACACCCAGCTCTACCTGGCCGGCTTCGGCCTGGAGCTGGACGATCTGAAGTCCTTCCGCACCTGGGGCTCGAAGACCCCCGGCCACCCGGAGTACGGGCACACGACCGGTGTGGAGACGACGACCGGCCCGCTCGGCCAGGGCGTCGCCAACGCGGTGGGCATGGCGATGGCCGCCCGCTACGAGCGCGGCCTGTTCGACCCGGAGGCCCCGGAGGGCGAGTCGCCCTTCGACCACTTCATCTACTGCATCGCCGGTGACGGCTGCCTCCAGGAGGGCATCTCCGCCGAGGCGTCCTCGCTGGCCGGCCACCAGAAGCTCGGCAACCTGATCCTGCTGTGGGACGACAACCACATCTCGATCGAGGGCGACACCGAGACGGCCGTCTCCGAGGACACCGTCAAGCGGTACGAGGCCTACGGCTGGCACGTGCAGCGCGTCGAGCCGCAGGAGAACGGCGACCTGGACCCGGCCGCGATCTACCAGGCGATCCAGAAGGCCAAGGCCGTCACGGACCGGCCGTCGTTCATCGCGATGCGCTCGATCATCGCCTGGCCGGCCCCGAACGCGCAGAACACCGAGGCCGCGCACGGCTCGGCGCTCGGCGACGACGAGGTCGCCGCCACCAAGCGCGTCCTGGGCTTCGACCCGGAGCAGACCTTCGAGGTCTCCGAGGAGGTCATCACGCACACCCGCAAGGCCCTGGAGCGGGGCCAGGCGGCCCGCGCGGTGTGGGAGAAGGCGTACCAGCAGTGGCGCGACAACAACCCCGAGCGCGCCGCCGAGTACGACCGGATCGCCAAGGGTGAGCTGCCCAAGGGCTGGGAGGAGAAGATCCCGGTCTTCGAGGTCGGCAAGGGCGTGGCCACGCGTGCCGCCTCCGGCAAGGTCCTCCAGGCGCTCGGCGGGGTCGTCCCGGAGCTGTGGGGCGGCTCGGCCGACCTGGCCGGTTCGAACAACACCACGATCGACAAGACCAGCTCCTTCCTCCCGGCGGACAACCCGCTGCCGGAGGCGGACCCGTACGGCCGCACGATCCACTTCGGTATCCGCGAGCACGCGATGGCCGCCGAGATGAACGGCATCGCGCTGCACGGCAACACCCGCATCTACGGCGGCACCTTCCTGGTGTTCTCCGACTACATGCGCAACGCGGTGCGGCTGTCGGCACTGATGCACCTGCCCGTGACGTACGTGTGGACGCACGACTCCATCGGTCTCGGTGAGGACGGCCCGACGCACCAGCCGGTGGAGCACCTCGCCTCGCTGCGCGCCATCCCGGGCCTGAACGTCGTGCGCCCGGCCGACGCCAACGAGACGGCCATCGCCTGGCGCGAGATCCTGCGCCGCTGGACGAAGGAGTTCGGCAAGGGCCAGCCGCACGGCCTGACGCTGACCCGGCAGGGCGTGCCGACCTACGAGCCCAACGACGACGCGGCCAAGGGCGGCTACGTCCTGTTCGAGGCCGAGGGCGGCGACGCCGAGGTGATCCTGATCGCCACCGGCTCGGAGGTGCACGTCGCCGTCGAGGCGCGCGAGCAGCTCCAGGGCGCCGGCGTGCCCACGCGCGTGGTGTCGATGCCGTCCGTGGAGTGGTTCGAGCAGCAGGACCAGGGGTACCGGGACAGCGTCCTGCCGCCGTCCGTCAAGGCGCGTGTCGCGGTGGAGGCCGGGATCGGTCTCACCTGGCACAAGTACGTCGGGGACGCCGGCCGCATCGTTTCCCTGGAGCACTTCGGTGCTTCGGCCGACGGCAAGGTGCTCTTCCGGGAGTTCGGCTTCACTGCCGAGAACGTGGCCGCCGCCGCCCGGGAATCGATCGCCGCAGCCCAGCGCTGACGCTCATATACGACACGTAGGAGATGGAATTTCCATGACAGACGCACTCAAGCGCCTCTCCGAGGAAGGCGTGGCGATCTGGCTGGACGACCTGTCGCGCAAGCGGATCACGTCCGGCAACCTCGCCGAGCTGATCGACCAGCAGCACGTCGTGGGCGTCACCACCAACCCGTCGATCTTCCAGAAGGCGATCTCGCAGGGCGACGGCTACGACACGCAGCTGACCGACCTGGCCGCCCGTGAGGTCACCGTCGAAGAGGCCATCCGCATGATCACCACGGCGGACGTCCGCGACGCCGCCGACGTGCTGCGCCCCGTCTTCGACGCCACCGGCGGCAAGGACGGCCGCGTCTCGATCGAGGTCGACCCCCGCCTGGCGCACAACACGCGGGCCACGGTCGCCGAGGCCAAGCAGCTCGCCTGGCTGGTGGACCGCCCCAACACCCTCATCAAGATCCCGGCGACCGAGGCGGGCATCCCGGCCATCGCCGAGACCATCGGCCTGGGCATCAGCGTCAACGTCACGCTGATCTTCTCGCTGGAGCGCTACCGCAAGGTGATGGACGCGTTCCTGACCGGCCTGGAGAAGGCCAAGGAGCGCGGCCTGGACCTGTCGCAGATCCACTCCGTGGCCTCGTTCTTCGTGTCCCGCGTGGACACCGAGATCGACAAGCGGATCGACGCGCTGGGCACCGACGAGGCCAAGGCGCTGCGCGGCAAGGCCGCCGTCGCCAACGCCCGGCTGGCCTACCAGGCGTACGAGGAGGTCTTCTCCTCGGACCGCTGGAACGCGCTGGAGAAGGCGGGCGCCAACAAGCAGCGTCCGCTGTGGGCGTCGACCGGCGTCAAGGACAAGGCGTACAGCGACACCATGTACGTCACCGAGCTGGTCGCGCCGAACACCGTGAACACCATGCCGGAGGCGACCCTGTTCGCCACCGAGGACCACGGCGAGATCACGGGCGACACCGTCGCCGGCACGTACGAGCAGGCCCGGGCCGACCTCGACGCCGTCGAGCGGCTGGGGATCAAGTACGACGAGGTCGTGCAGCTGCTGGAGAAGGAGGGCGTCGAGAAGTTCGAGGACTCCTGGAACGACCTGCTGAAGTCGACCGAGGCCGAGCTGAAGCGCCTCGCCCCCTCGGAGGGCTGAACAGGTGTCGAGCAGCAATCCGCTGCGTGACCCCGCGGACCGACGGCTCCCGCGCATCGCGGGGCCGTCGGGCCTGGTCATCTTCGGCGTCACGGGCGACCTCTCCCGCAAGAAGCTGATGCCCGCCGTCTACGACCTCGCCAACCGGGGTCTGCTGCCGCCGGGCTTCTCGCTGGTGGGCTTCGCCCGCCGCGAGTGGGCGCACGAGGACTTCGCGCAGGAGGTGCACGACGCGGTCAAGGAGCACGCCCGCACGCCCTTCCGCGAGGAGGTCTGGCAGCAGCTCATCCAGGGCATGCGCTTCGTGCAGGGCACGTTCGACGACGACGACGCGTTCGAGCGGCTGCGCTCCACGATCGAGGAACTGGACAAGGCGCAGGGCACGGGCGGCAACTTCGCCTTCTACCTCTCGGTGCCGCCGAAGTCCTTCCCGGTGGTCATCCAGCAGCTGAAGAAGCACGGGCTGGCGGACCAGACCGGCGGTTCCTGGCGGCGCGCGGTGATCGAGAAGCCGTTCGGGCACAACCTGAAGTCGGCCGAGGAGCTCAACAAGGTCGTCCACGAGGTCTTCGCCCCGGAGCAGGTCTTCCGCATCGACCACTACCTGGGCAAGGAGACCGTCCAGAACATCCTGGCGCTGCGCTTCGCCAACACGATGTTCGAGCCGATCTGGAACCGGTCCTTCGTGGACCACGTGCAGATCACCATGGCCGAGGACATCGGCATCGGCGGCCGCGCCGGCTACTACGACGGCATCGGCGCCGCCCGCGACGTCATCCAGAACCACCTGCTCCAGCTGATGGCCCTGACGGCCATGGAGGAGCCGGCGTCCTTCGACGCCGACGCGCTGGCGGCGGAGAAGACCAAGGTGCTCGGGGCCGTGCGGCTGCCGCAGGACCTGGGCCGTGACACCGTGCGCGCGCAGTACGCGGCCGGCTGGCAGGGCGGCACGAAGGTGCGCGGCTACCTGGAGGAGGACGGCATCGACGCCTCCTCCAAGACCGACACCTACGCCGCCGTGAAGCTGGAGATCGACAACCGCCGCTGGGCGGGCGTCCCCTTCTACCTGCGCACCGGCAAGCGGCTGGGCCGCCGGGTGACGGAGATCGCGGTCGTCTTCCAGCGGGCCCCGCACTCCCCCTTCGACACGACCGCCACCGAGGAGCTCGGCTCCAACGCGATCGTCATCCGCGTCCAGCCGGACGAGGGTGTGACGGTCCGCTTCGGCTCGAAGGTGCCGGGCACGTCGATGGAGATCCGGGACGTGTCGATGGACTTCGCGTACGGCGAGTCCTTCACGGAGTCCAGTCCTGAGGCGTACGAGCGGCTCATCCTGGACGTCCTGCTCGGCGACTCGAACCTCTTCCCGCGCACCGAGGAGGTCGAGCTGTCCTGGAAGATCCTCGACCCGATCGAGGAGTACTGGGACACCAACGGCAAGCCCGCCCAGTACCCGGCCGGTACCTGGGGGCCCGTCGAGGCGGACGAAATGCTCGAGCGACACGGACGGAGCTGGCGCCGGCCATGAAGATAGACCTGACCGACACCACGGCCAGCAAGATCAACAAGGCGCTGGTGCAGGGCCGCCGGGCGATCGGCACCCCGGCGGTCGGCATGGTGCTCACGCTGGTCATCGTGACGGACGAGGAGAACGCCTACGACGCGCTGAAGGCCGCGAGCGACGCCTCGCGCGAGCACCCCTCGCGCACGCTGGTGGTCATCAAGCGCGTCTCCCGCTCGCCCCGCGACCGTACGCAGTCCCGCCTGGACGCGGAGGTCCGGGTCGGCGCGGACGCGGGTACCGGCGAGACGGTGGTGCTGCGGCTGTACGGCGAGGTCGTCGACCACGCCCAGTCGGTGGTGCTGCCGCTGCTGCTGCCGGACGCCCCGGTGGTGGTGTGGTGGCCGGTGAACGCGCCGCTCGACCCGGCGAAGGACCCCCTGGGGGCCCTGGCCCAGCGCCGCGTCACCGACACGTACGCCTCCGAGCAGCCGGTGCGGGACCTGGCCACCCGGTCGGGGACCTACACCCCCGGTGACACGGACCTGTCCTGGACCCGCATCACGCCCTGGCGTTCCATGCTGGCGGCGGCCCTCGACCAGGTCGCCTGCGAGGTCAGTGCCGTCGAGGTGGAGGGCGAGGAGTTCAACCCGAGCTGCGAGCTGCTGGCGATGTGGCTCGCGGACCGGCTGGACGTCCCCGTGAAGCGCTCCCTGTCGAGCGGCCCGGGTCTGACGGCGGTCCGCATGGACACCGACTGCGGCCCGATCCACCTGGACCGCGCCGACGGCTCCCTGGCGACGCTCTCCATCGAGGGCCAGCCCGACCGTGCGGTGGCGCTCAAGCGCCGCGACACGGCCGAGCTGATCGCGGAGGAGCTGCGGCGGCTGGACCCGGACGACACCTACGCCTCGGCCCTGCGGTACGGGGTGGACCGGCTGAAGTCCTCGGGGCCGGTGCCCAAAAGTGACGGGCGGGCCCGACTCGCCCTCCCCGCTCCCGTCGAGGCGGCTGCGAAAGCTCCCGCTGCGCAGGCGACGGCGCAGGCACCGGTGAAGCAGGAGCCGCCCGCTCCGGAACCGGCCCGGAAGGCGGAGGTCAAGTGAGTACGGCACCGCAGCTGGTCGTCCACCGGGACAAGGAGCTGATGGCGCAGGCCGCGGCGGCCCGGCTGATCACCAGGATCGTGGACGCGCAGGCCTCCCGGGGCGCGGCGTCCGTGGTCCTGACCGGCGGCCGCAACGGCAACGGCCTGCTGGCCGCGCTGGCGGCGGCGCCGGCGCGGGACGCGGTCGACTGGTCCCGGCTGGACCTGTGGTGGGGCGACGAGCGCTTCCTGCCGGAGGGCGACCCGGACCGCAATGTCACGCAGGCGCGGGAGGCACTGCTCGACGCGGTGCCGCTGGACCCGAAGCGGGTGCACGCGATGCCCGCGTCGGACGGCCCGCACGGCGACGACGTGGAGGCGGCCGCGGCCGCGTACGCGGAGGAGCTGGCGGCCGCGGCCGGCCCGGAGAACCACGGGCCCGTCCCCGCCTTCGACGTGCTGATGCTGGGCGTCGGCCCGGACACGCACGTCGCCTCGCTGTTCCCGGAGCTGCCGGCGGTCCGGGAGACCGACCGCACGGTGGTCGGCGTGCACGGCGCGCCCAAGCCGCCGCCGACGCGGGTGACGCTGACGCTGCCGGCGATCCGCGCGGCCCGCGAGGTGTGGCTCCTCGCGGCCGGTGAGGACAAGGCCCGGGCGGCGGCGATCGCCCTGTCGGGCGCGGGCGAGATCCAGGCCCCGGCGGCCGGGGCGTACGGCCGCAGCCGCACGCTGTGGCTGCTGGACGCGGCGGCGGCTTCGCAACTGCCGCGGTCCCTGTATCCCCCGGCTTCGGCATAGGACTTCGCCCACCCGCCGGCGGCCTCGGGGCCGTGGCGGGTGGGCGAAGGAGCACAAGGATCCGGCTACTTGACCGACCCTGCCATCACGCCCTGCACGAAGTGCTTCTGGAACGCGAAGAACACCACGACCGGGACGATCAGGGACAGGAACGCCCCCGGTGCCAGGACGTCGATGTTGCTGCCGAACTGGCGTATCTGGGACTGCAGTTCCACCGTCAGCGGCTGTGCGCTGCTGTCCGCGAACAGCAGCGCCACCAGCATGTCGTTCCAGACCCACAGGAACTGGAAGATGGCCAGGGAGGCGATCGCCGGGCGTCCCACGGGCAGGACCAGGCGGGTGAAGATGCGCCACTCGGTGCCGCCGTCCATGCGGGCGGCCTCCAGCATCTCCTTCGGCATCTCGGCGAAGTAGTTGCGCAGGAGGAACACCGCGAACGGGAGGCCGTAGGCGACGTGGAAGAGCACGACTCCGGGGATGGTGCCGAACAGGCCGAGCTGCCCGAAGAGTTTGGCGACCGGGAGCAGGCCGATCTGCACGGGCACCACCAGCAGCGCGACCACGACCAGGAAGATCGTCTCCCGTCCCGGGAAGTCCAGCCACGCGAAGGCGTACCCGGCGAGCGCCGCCACGACCACGACCAGCACCGTCGTCGGCACCGAGATGAGCACCGTGTTCCAGAACGCCTGGGTGATGCCGGCGTTCTGCAGCAGCGCCGAGTAGTTGTCGAAGGACAGCTGGCCGGGGCTGGAGAGCACCGTCCACCAGCCGCCCTTGGCCGTGTCCTCGGCGGATCGCAGGGAGGACAGGAACAGCCCGGCCAGCGGGGTCATCCACACCAGCCCCACCAGCACGAGGAAGGCCTGGACGACTCCGTTGCCCAGGGAGCGCCGCACCGCGTTCATCGCTGACTCCTTCGGAAACGGCGGACGTTGAACACCATGGCCGGGACGACCAGCAGCAGGAGCAGCACTCCGAGCGCGCTGCCGAGGCCCTGGTTGTTGCCGCCGCCGAACGACACCAGCCACATCTGCGTGGCGAGGACGGTCGCGTCCTCCTGCACGGGCCCGGGCGCGATGATGTAGACGAGGTCGAAGACCTTCATCACGTTGATGACGAGGGTGACGAAGACGACCGTGAGGACCGGGGCCAGCAGCGGCACCGTGATGCGGCGGAAGATCTGCCACTCGTTGGCGCCGTCCATCCGCGCCGCCTCCAGCGCGTCCCGGGGCAGCGTGGACAGGCCCGCACCGATGAGGACCATCGCGAAGCCGGTCCAGATCCACAGGTAGGCCCCGATGATCGCCGGGGTGACCAGCGCCGGGCCAAGCCAGGAGACGCCCTCGTAGGGCGGGGCGAAGTTGGACGCCGGCAGCTTCACCGCGTAGGAGCCCGACTCCAGGCCCTGGAAGCGGAAGGAGCCGTCGGCGGCGGTCGTCGTGGTGGCGACCGCCTCGCCGTCGCGGACCGCCTCGACCTTCATCCCGGGCAGTCCGCTCTCCCGCGCGTCGACCTTGCCCTGCTCCCCTCCCCCGCCGGGGGTGAAGTCCAGGTAGACGACACCGCGCAGTTCGTCCGCTGCGGCCCTCCGCTCCGCCGCCGGTGAGGCGGGCCGGGCGTCGCCGGGCAGGTCGGCGGGCTGTACGCCGACCAGGCCCAGCGTCAGCGCGTCCCCGGGCGCGGCGGCCGCACTGCGGTACGAGCCGTCCTTCTCCTTCGTCAGCCCCTGCCCGTCACGCGCCCGGGCCGTCGGGTAGGAGGACTCGCCCTTGAAGGCGTCGTGGACCGAGACGACCGCGGCGTTGAGCACGCCCTTGTCGGGGTCCTCGTCGTAGGCGAGGCGGAAGATGATGCCGGCGGCGAGGAAGGAGACCGCCATCGGCATGAAGAGGAGCAGTTTGAAGGCGGTGGCCCAGCGGACCTTCTCCACCAGGACGGCCAGGATCAGGCCGAGTCCGGTGAGCAGGGCCGGGGCGACGACGACCCAGATGGCCGTGTTGCGCACGGCCTTGAGGGTCGCCGGGTCGCGGAACATCTCGGTGTAGTTCTCACCGCCGACGAAGGTCGTCCCGGAGGCGTCGAAGAAGCTCCGGCCGACACTGAACAGCACGGGGTAGACGACGAGCGCGCCGAGCAGCAGCAGCGCCGGGAAGACGAACAGCAGGGCGACGATCTTGCCGCGCCGCCGCAGCCGCCGGGTGCGTTCGGCGACCGGGCCGGGCGGGGCCGGCGGGCTCGTCTCTTTCACGAGGGTGGCTGTCATGGCGTATCAGTCCTGGTACGCCTTGGCCGCCGCGGCCTCCAGCTTCGCCGCGGTGCCCTTCGGGTCGGAGGGGTCGCGCAGGAAGTCCTGGAGCAGTTTCCACTCGCCGGTTCCCTTGGTGCCGCCGAAGGCCGCCGGGGCCTGGTCGGACATGTCGAAGCGGACCGAGTCACCGGCGTCGACCAGGGACTTGGCGGTGGCGCGGGTGACGTCGTCGCCGTAGGAGGCGAGGTCGAGCTTCTTGTTCGGGGACAGGAAGCCGCCGGCCTCGGCCCACACGGCGGAGGCCTCCGGGGTGGCCAGGTACTCCAGGAGGGCCTGGGCGGCCTTCTGGTTCTTGCCGTCCTTCAGGACGACGGCGGCGTCACCGCCGCTGACGACCGGGGCCTCACCCCCGCCGACGGCCGGGAAGGGGAAGAAGTTCGCGTCCTCGCCGACCTTCTTGCCGAACTGGTCCTTGGCGACACCGGCGACGAAGTCGCCCTCGTAGACCATGCCCGCCTCGGGCTCGGGTCCGAACACCTTCTCCACCGAGCCGGGGAAGTCGGTGTTCAGGGCGCCCTTCTGGCCACCCGCGATGAGCTGCTTGTCCTTGAAGAGCTTGCCGAGGGTGGTGAGGGCGTCGACGACGGAGGAGTCGGTCCACTTCAGCTCGTGGGCGGCGAGGGCGTCGTACTTCTCGGGTCCGGCCTGGGAGAGGTAGATGTTCTCGAACCAGTCGGTGAGCGTCCAGCCGTCCTGACCGGCGACGGAGAACGCGGCGAGCCCGGAGTCGGAGACGGTCTGCCCGGCCTCGAGCATCTCGTCGTAGGTCTTCGGGGGCTTCACGCCGGCCTGGGCGAGGGCGTCGGGGCTGTACCAGACGGTCGACTTGTGGGCGGCCTTGAAGTACAGGCCGTACAGCTTGCCGTCGACGCTGCCGTAGTTCTTCCACACCGGCGCGTAGCCGGCGTCGACGGCCTGCTCGGTCTTCTTCGACAGGGGCTTGAGCCAGCCCTTCTGCGCGAACTGCTTGAGGACGCCGACCTGCGGGACCATCACGACGTCGGGGGCGTTGCCGCCCTCGATCTTGCTGCCGACCACGGTGGAGACGTTGTCGCCGGTGGACGTGAACTGCGTCTTGGCGCCGGTCTTCTCGGTGAAGGCGTCCAGCACCTTCTGGAAGTTCTTCTGCTCGGTGCCGGACCAGACGCCGGCCACGGTGACGGTCTGGCCGTCGAGGGCCTTGTCGCCGCCGCTGGCCGCGACGGGGCCGCCGCCGCAGGCGGTCGCGCCGAGTGCCAGGACGAGCGCGGTGCAGCCGGTGAGCAGGGTGGTACGTCGTCGCATCATCGTTGATGTCCCTTCGGGGAGTTGACTTGCGGGGCGGTCAGGAACGGATCCACCAGGCGGCCGTCGAGCCGGAGAGGACTCCGGGCGGGCAGGGGCCGCTGGCGAGCAGGGGGGAGCCGGGGACCGGCGCCGGGGTGGGGGCGGTGCCGAAGTTGACGGCGCACACCAGGTCGCCGCGCTCGAAGGCGAGGACGCCGGGCGGGGCGTCCAGCCAGCGCAGGGTGCCCTCCCCCAGCTGCGGCAGGGCGGCGCGCAGTTGCAGGCCGTCGCGGTACAGGTGCCAGAAGGAACGGGTGTCGGCGAGGGCGCGGTCGGTGGCGTACTCGGCGAAGTACTCGGGCTGCGGCAGCCACGGCTTGGCGCTCTCCGCGCCGGGCGTGAAGCCGAACGGCGAGGCCTGACCCGACCAGGGCAGCGGCACCCGGCAGCCGTCGCGGATGCGGGCCCTGCTTCCGGTACGGCGGAAGATCGGGTCGGTGAGCACGTCGTCGGGCAGGTCGACGACCTCGGGCAGACCGAGCTCCTCGCCCTGGTAGATGTAGGCGGCGCCGGGCAGCGCCAGCATCAGCAGGGCGGCGGCGCGGGCCCGGGCGGCGCCGAGTCCGCTGCCCTCGGTGGCGGGTTCGCCGTAGCGGGTGACGGTGCGGACCTGGTCGTGGTTGTTGAGGACCCAGGTGACCGTGGAGCCGGTGCCGGCGATGTCCTGCATGGCCTCGGAGATGACCTTGCGGAAGGCGTCCGGGTCCCAGGGCGCGCTGAGCAGGTCGAAGAAGAAGGCCTGGTGCAGTTCGTCGGGGCGCACGTACTGGGCGTGTTCGCGGGCGGTGGGCACGGAGACCTCGCCGACGAGGAGGCGTTCGCCGCCGTCGCGCTCGGTGTACTCCTCGCATATGGAGCGCCAGCGGCGCCACACGTCGTGGACCTCGGGCTGGTTCCAGGCGAGGGGGTTGACCGAGTCGCGGGTGCGGGCATCGGCCTCCGGGTCGTCGGAGTCGGGCAGCTCCGGGTGCTTGAAGAGGCCGGCGGCGACGTCGATGCGGAAGCCGTCGATGCCCCGGTCGAGCCAGAAGCGCAGGATCCGCTCGAACTCGGCCGCGATCTCGGGGTTGCGCCAGTTCCAGTCGGGCTGCTCGGGCGCGAACATGTGCAGGTACCACTGGCCGGGCCGGCCGTCGGGCTCGGTGATCCGGGTCCAGGCGGGGCCGCCGAACATGGAGTGCCAGTTGTTGGGCGGCTCGGACCCGTCGGGGCCGCGGCCGTCGGCGAAGTGGAAGCGGGCCCGGGCCGGGCTGCCGGGCGGGGCGGCGAGCGCCTCACGGAACCAGGGGTGCTCGCTGGAGCAGTGGTTCGGGACGATGTCGAGCAGCACCTTGATGCCGAGCCGTCGCGCGGAGCCCATCAGCAGGTCGAACTCGCCGAGGTCGCCGAAGAGCGGGTCGACGTCGCAGTAGTCGGCCACGTCGTAGCCGTGGTCGTGCTGCGGCGAGGGATAGAAGGGGCTCAGCCAGATCCCGTCGACGCCGAGCTTCTTCAGGTACGGGAGCCCGGCCCGGACCCCGGCGAGATCGCCGATGCCGTCGCCGGTGCTGTCGAGGAAGCTGCGGACGTAGACCTGGTAGATGACCGCGTCCCGCCACCAGTGGTACTTACTCAGCATGCATGCATGTTAGGTAGCGGCGTCAGAGAGGTGTCAACGAAAAGAACAGAAGCTACCGGCCAGTTGAGCTTGCAAACAGGGGCATAATCGGACACACCGAAGCCAGTTGAGATGCCCTCGTTACCTAACATGTAACTAGCGGTTGGAGATGACCGCCAGTTCACGCGCCAGCCGGCGCACCGCCGCCTCGGGCGTCTGCCGCCCGGCCATCGCGTCGCGCACGACCGCCTGCACCACCAGGCTGACCTGGTCGTAGCGGGGGCTCTTGGGGCGCGGCTCCGCCGCCAGCACGCTCTGGCGCAGGGTCGGCAGATACGGGAACCGGCTGATCAGCTCCGGGTCCGCGTACAGAGCGGCCCGCACGGGCGGCAGCGCGCCGCGCGTGAGGACCTGGCGCTGCACGGGCGCACTGGTGAGGTAGGCGATCAGCCGGGCCGCGGAGTCGGGGTGCCGGGCGTGCGCGCTCACGGCCAGGTTGGATCCGCCGAGCACACTGGTCCCCGGCCCGTCCGGCCCCGGCAGCGGTACGGCACCGACGTCGCCGGCGACCTTCGAGCCGGGGGCGGAGGCACCGACGTAGGCGTAGGGCCAGTTCCGCAGGAAGAGCAGCCGGCCGTCCTGGAAGGCCTGCTTGGACTCCTCCTCCTTGTACGTCAGGGCCTGTCTGGGGATCCAGCCCTCGCGCACCCCGCGCGCCAGGAAGCCGATGCCCTCACGGGCCGCCGCCGAGTCGACGGTGACGCGCTCGCCCTCGTCGCCGAGGATCGAGCCGCCCGCCGAGTAGACCGCCTCGGCCGCGTTGACCGTCAGGCCCTCGTAGGGCAGGAACTGCCCGGCGTACCCGTCCAGGCCGTACTTCGGGGCGATGGTCCTCGCGTACCGCTCCAGCTCCGCCCAGGTGCGCGGCGGCTCGACGCCCTCCTTCGCGAGGACGTCCTTGCGGTACAGGAGCAGCCCGGCGTTGGTGACGTACGGGACCGCGTAGAGCTGTCCGTCGTAGGTCGCCGTGTCCACGACGGGCTGGAGGAAGGACTTCAGCGGGAAGCGGTCGCGGGGCAGGGGCCGGATCCAGCCCGCCGCTGCGAACTCCGAGGTCCAGTTGACGTCGATGTTGAGCACGTCGAACCGGCTGCGGTCGCCGTCGCGCAGGTCGGTGGCCATCTGCGCCCGGGTCTCGTCGGCCGAGTCGGGCAGCTCCACGAGCGTGACCTTCTCGCCCGGGTGAGCGCGGTTCCAGCCCTCCAGCAGGGGGCCGAGATAGCCGGTGAGGTCCCCGGCGGTCGCCAGGGTGAGCGGTCCGCGGCCGCCGGCGGGAGGCTCGCCGGCCTGCGCCCCGGCGGCGACGTACCCGGTCAGAACCACCACGAGAACCAGAAGGCCCCTACCCGCGGCATGGATCCACCGCATAGGTTCCTCCCTGTACACCCGGCGACGGGCACCCTTGCCCGGAACAGAGGCCATGTATACCTGTTAGGTATGGGCGATACTAGGGCCTGGAGCACATTGGACCGGACAGGAGGACTGCACGCGTGCGCCTGCCCCTCCTGGCACTCCTCGCCCGCGGACCCGCCCACGGCTACGAGCTCAAGCAGGACCTTGAGCAACTGCTGGGCTCCGCGTACCCTCAGCCGAACGTCGGCCAGATCTATGTGACCCTCGGCCGCCTCGAGAAGTCGGGACTGATCGAGGGCGAGGACGTGGCGCAGTCCAGCCGGCCCAACAAAAAGGTCTACCACCTCACCGAAGCCGGGCGGGAGGCGCTGCGCGCCTGGTTCGAGGAGCCCGAGGACGAGCCGCGGGTACGGGACGAGTTCTTCATGAAACTGGCGCTCGCCCCGCAGACCGGCCTCGCCGACCAGATCGCCCTGATCAACCAGCAGCGGCGCCAGTACCTGAACACCATGCGGCAGATGTCGAAGCTGGCCGCCGCCGAAGACCGCGACAACCGCATCGCCCACCTGCTGATCGAGGGCGCGATGCTGCACCTGCAGGCCGACCTCGACTGGCTGGAGCGGTGCCAGGAAGAGCTGGAGGAGCTGGAGTGAGCGACGACCGTCCCGCTCCTGTGCTGCGCGCCGAGGGGCTGGTGAAGACCCATCACGGCGAGGGCGCGCCCGCCCACGCCGTGCGCGGGGTCGACCTGTGCGTCCGCCGGGGCGAGTTCGTGGCGATCACCGGCCCGTCCGGCGCCGGCAAGTCGACGCTGCTGCACCTGCTCGGCGGGCTCCAGCGCCCGGACGCCGGCAGCATCCACCTGGACGGCGAGTCCACCGACACCTACAGCGAGGCCCGCTGGGCGGTGGAGCGCCGCAAGCGGATCGGGATCGTCTTCCAGTTCTTCAACCTCGTGTCGAATCTCTCCGTCGCGGACAACGTGGAGCTGCCCGCCCTGCTCGCCGGGGTGGCGCCGAAGCGGGCCCGGGCCGAGCGGGAACAGCTCCTGGCCGAGCTGGGTCTGACCGGCAAGGAGCGCAGCATGCCGGGCGAGCTGTCCGGCGGCGAGCAGCAGCGCGTGGCCCTGGCCCGGGCCCTGGTCAACCACCCTCCGCTGTTGCTGGCCGACGAGCCCGCGGGCAGCCTCGACAGCAAGGGCACCCGCGAGGTGATGCGGCTGCTGTCCCGCTTCCACCAGCGCGGCCAGACGATCCTGCTGGTCACGCACGACGCCCGGCTGGCCAGCGCCGGGGACCGGGTGATCAGCTTCTTCGACGGGCGCATCGCCGACGACGCCACCCTCGACGGCGGCACCCCGCCCCGCCGCGCCGGCATATCCGGCGTGCTGGAGCTGAAGGACTGAGATGCGCGTGTACGACGTGTACGACGTGTACGACGTGTACGACGGTCCCCGGAAGGGCTGACCCGTATGCGAGCCACCCTGCGCTGGGCCCACTCCGATCTGCGCACGCACCGCGGCGAGGCGCTGTTCCTCGTGCTCGCCACCGCGGGCATCGTCGCCTCCCTGCTGCTGGCCACGGCCCTGTTCGGGTACGCGACCAACCCCTGGCAGCGGGTCTTCACGCAGTCGCACGGCGCGCACGTGTGGCTGCACACCGACACCGCCGCCGACACCGGCGAGCTGACGGCGCTGGACGGCGTCGACGAGGTCGCCGGTCCCTACCCCACCGCCGCGACCACCGTCTCCTCACGCGGCAGCCGCGCCTCCGTGGAGCTGCGCGCCACCGCGGAACGCCCGTCCGTCGGCCGCCCGCCCCTGGTCTCCGGCCACTGGCTCGACCCCGCCACCCCGAACGGCGTGGTCCTGGAGAGCCGCCTGGCGCGCGCCCTGCTCGCCCAGCCCGGCGACACCCTCACCGTGCCCGGCACCGCGCGCCGGCTGACCGTCGTCGGCGTCGCCGACAGCGCCGAGCCGCGCTACCGGCCCGGGGAGCAGCCGGGCCTGGTGTGGGCGCTGCCGCAGGCCGTGCCCGACCCCGGCGGCCAGGTGATCGGACTGCGGCTGACGGACCCCGAGGACACGTCCTACGTCGTGCAGCGTGCCGTGACCGTGCTGGGCGCCGGGGCCATCGGGGAGGTCTCCACCTGGCAGCAGGCCCGGGCCGAGGCGCAGGGCGACAACCGGCTGCTCGGCCAGGTGCTGGGCCTGTTCGGGCTGGGCGCGCTGGTCGCCGCCGGACTCGCCGTGCACGGCGCGATCGGCACCCGCATCCGGGGCCATCTGCGCGACTTGTCCGTCCTGAAGGCGATCGGCTTCACCCCCGGCCAGGTGGTCCGGATCTTCCTGCTCCAGCACCTGGCCTACGCCCTGCTGGGCGCCGTGGCCGCCGCCGGGCTCGCCGAGGCGCTGGGCAGTCGGATACCGGGGCGGCTCGGGGACGCGGTCGGTGTGTGGCAGGGCCTGCCCGGGCACACCGTGGCCCTGCTCGTGATCCCGGCCGGCGCGGTGCTGTTCATCGGCGCCACCACCGGGCTCGCCGCGTGGCGGGCCGGGCGGGTGCCTCCGGTGCCGGTGCCGCGGCCCGCCGCGACCCCGGGCGGGCGGCTGTCGGGTGTGGCGCGCCGGGCCCTCGGGGTGCGGGTCCCGCCCGCGCTGGTGCTGGGCTGGCACAAGGCGTTCACCCGCCGGCCCCGGTCCCTGGCCACCGTCGCCCGCCTCACCCTGCCGCTGCTGCTGATCGTCGTGGCGATGAGCGCCTGGACGACCATCGACCGGTTCCACAGCGAGCCCGAGCAGGTCGGCCTGCCCACCACGCTCAGCGTCCGCGCCGACGCGGGCCTGAGCGAGCGGCAGGCCCGCTCCCTGCTGGAACGCGACCCGGAGGTGGCCGCCGCCTACCCCGGCGTCGAGACGGCCGCGCTGGTCCCCGGCCAGACGGCGACCATCGCCCTGCGCGGCCTGGGCACCCGCCAGGAGCCCTACCCGTACACCCTCGCCGAGGGCCGCGCCGCCCGCGGCGCCGACGAGGCCGTGGCCGGGCAGGGGCTGCTCGACCTGCTGGACGTGCGCGTCGGCGACTGGGTCCGCATGACCGTCGGCGACCAGCCGCAGATCCTGCACATCGTGGGCCGCAGCATCGAGCCGGAGAACGCGGGCCGGGTCATCTCCACGTCCCTCGACACCCTCCGCGACAACGACCCCGGCCTGCGCCCGACCCTCTACGAGCTCCGGCTGGCACCCGGCGCCGACCCCGGGCAGGTCGCCGACCGGCTGACCACGGCCGGGCGCGGCCATCTCGACGTGCACACCGTGACCAACCCCGCCGACGGCCTCTCGCCCCTGCGCGCGGTGGTCGCCGGGCTGATCGCCGTCCTGGCCCTGATCGGGCTGATCGAACTGCTCACCGCGATCGGCGGCACCGTCCGCGAGGGCGAGCGGGATCTGCTCGCCCTGAAGGCCATCGGCCTCTCCCCCCGGCAGATCACAGCGATCACCGTCACCGCGACCGGCCTCACGGCCCTCGCGGCCGTACTCGCCGCCTCCGCGCTGGGGTTGCCGCTCGCCCACTGGCTGATCGACGCGCAGGGCCGCTCCAGCGGCATCGGCGCCGGGATCGCCCGGGGCCCGTCGGCCGTACTGATGCTGCTGCTCGGGGCGGCCGCGGTGCTCTGCGCCGCCGCCCTGGCCGCCGTCCCCGCGGCCCGGGCGGCCCGCCGCCGCCTCGCGGACACGCTCAGCGCGGTGGCCTGACCTGCCCCGGCCCCGGCCCCGGCCGCCGAGGCGGCAGGGGATGGCAGGGCCGGCCGGAGCGGTCCGGAGCGGCGCCTTCGGACGACCGCGTCCGCCGCCGGCCGAGGCCGTCCCGCGCGGGACGCCCTGCGGTGCGGCCGTGTCGGCCGCACAGCGCGAGGACACGGCAGTGCGGCCGCGGCATCCCGGAACCGATGGCCCTACTTCCGGCCCCGCAGCTCCCGGTAGGTCGCGACCAGCGCGGCCGTGGACGGGTCGAGACCGGGGACGTCCGCTCCCTCGGTCAGCGCGGGCTCGACGCGCTTGGCGAGGACCTTGCCGAGTTCGACGCCCCACTGGTCGAAGGAGTCGATGTTCCACACCGCGCCCTGCACGAACACCTTGTGCTCGTAGAGGGCGACGAGCTGGCCGAGGACCGACGGCGTCAGCTCCGGCGCCAGGATCGTCGTCGTGGGGTGGTTGCCGCGGAACGTCTTGTGCGGCACCAGCTCCTCCGGCACTCCCTCACCGCGCACCTCCTCCGGCGTCTTGCCGAAGGCGAGCGCCTGCGTCTGCGCGAAGAAGTTGGCCATGAGCAGGTCGTGCTGCGCCTTGAGCCGGTCGCTCAGCTCGGCGACGGGCCGGGCGAAGCCGATGAAGTCCGCCGGGATGAGCTTGGTGCCCTGGTGGATCAACTGGTAGTAGGCGTGCTGCCCGTTGGTGCCCGGCGTGCCCCACACCACCGGCCCGGTCTGCCACTCCACCTCACGGCCGTCCCGGCCGACGTACTTGCCGTTGGACTCCATGTCGAGCTGCTGGAGGTAGGCGGTGAACTTGGACAGGTAGTGGCTGTAGGGCAGGACGGCGTGCGACTGGGCGTCGTGGAAGTTGCCGTACCAGATGCCCAGCAGGCCCAGCAGCAGCGGCACGTTCGACTCGGGGGGCGCGGTCCGGAAGTGCTCGTCGACGATGCGGAAGCCGTCGAGCATCTCCCGGAAGCGGTCCGGGCCGATCGCGATCATCAGGGACAGGCCGATCGCGGAGTCGTACGAGTAGCGCCCGCCGACCCAGTCCCAGAACTCGAACATGTTGGCCGTGTCGATGCCGAACTCGGAGACCTTCTCGGCGTTGGTCGACAGCGCCACGAAGTGCCGGGCCACCGCCTTCTCGTCACCGCCGAGCCCCGCCAGCAGCCAGGCGCGCGCGGACGTGGCGTTGGTGACCGTCTCGATGGTGGTGAAGGTCTTCGACGCGACGATGAACAGCGTCTCCGCCGGATCGAGGTCCCGGATCGCCTCGTGCAGATCCGCTCCGTCGACGTTCGACACGAAACGCACCGTCAGCGAGCGGTCCGTGAAGGCGCGCAGCACCTCGTAGGCCATCGCGGGGCCCAGGTCGGAGCCGCCGATGCCGATGTTGACCACGTTGCGGATGCGCTTGCCGGTGTGGCCGGTCCACTCGCCCGAGCGGACCCGGTCGGCGAAGGCGGCCATCCTGTCGAGCACGGCGTGCACGCCCGGCACGACGTTCTCCCCGTCGACCTCGACCACCGCGTCCCGCGGGGCCCGCAGCGCGGTGTGCAGCACGGCCCGGTTCTCGGTGGTGTTGATCCGCTCGCCGCGGAACATGGCGTCCCGCAGCCCGAACACGTCGGTGGCGGCCGCCAGTTCGCGCAGCAGGCGCAAGGTGTCGTCGGTGACCAGGTGCTTGGAGTAGTCGACGTACAGGTCCCCGACCCGGAGGGTGTACGCGCTGCCGCGGCCGGGATCGGCGGCGAACAGTTCGCGCAGCCGGACCTCGCCCAGCTCCTCGCGGTGCTTGGCCAGCGCGGTCCACTCGGACGTCTGGTTGAGCCTGGTACGGCCGTCTGCGTTCATCTCGGACTTCAGCCTTCTTTCCTGTCCTGCGTGTGCTGCTGCGTACCTGCCCCGCTGCCGGTCCCAACCTAATTGATCAGCGGTTGCCGTGACCTGTCGTCCCACCGTCGTCCGGCACGACAACAGGTACGTCCCGGCGGCTCCCGGGTATCAGCGCGAGGACGGACAGGACGAAGAAGGCGGCCGCGAGCAGGGCCGGGGTGTTCTCGCCCCGGGCGGTGGCGACGGCGCCGCCCAGCAGGGCGCCCAGGGGCGCGCCGGCGACGGCGAGCGTCCGGTAGGCGGAGCTGACGCGGCCCAGCATCCCGGCGGGGCTGCGCTGCTGCATCAGCGTCGTGGTGTTGACGTTCCACACCATGCCCATGAATCCGAAGAGGGCCAGGGCGGCCGTCAGCGCGATCATGCTGCGCACGGACCCCATGACCAGGAGCGCGCCCGTCTGCGCCGCGCCGGCGACGAGCACCGTGCGCAGCCGTCCGAAGCGGGCGACGAGCCGGCCGCCCGCCACTCCCCCGGCCAGGCTGCCGGTCGTGTACGCGGTCATCGCGGCCGCGTATCCGGCGTTCCCGGCATCCAGCCAGCCGGTCACGAGGACGACGAGGGTGGCGACGAGGGCTCCCATGCCGATGTTGCACAGCGCGGTGGCGGCGCAGAGGCCGCGCAGGGCCTTGTCACGCGCCAGCGTGCGCAGCCCTTCGGCGATCTCGCGGCGCAGGGTGCTGCCCGCCGGTCTCGGCTTCCGCTCGGCCGCGGCGGCGGGCAGGGAGGCGATCAGCGCGGCGGCCACGAGGAACGTCACGGCGTCGGCGGCGAAGGGCACGGCCGCCCCGGCCATCAGCAGCAGCGGCACGGCCGGGGCGCCGAGCAGACCGCCGGCGATGCGCTGGCCGGTCAGCAGCCGGGCGTTGGCACTGCCCAGCGCGTCGTGGTCGACCAGGGCGGGCAGCAGTGCCGTGGCGGCGTTGTCGAAGAGGGTCTGGAGCGTGGTGAGGGCGAAGGCCAGCACGAGGAGCAGGCCGATCGACGCGTGGCCGAGGGCGACGGCCACCGCGAAGGCGCCGACGAGCAGCCCGCGCACGGCGTCCACGAGCCACATGGCACGCCGCTGGTCGACGCGGTCGGCGACGGCCCCGCCGAGCAGACCGAAGACGATCCAGGGCAGATAGCCGCAGGCCGTGACCGAGGCGATGAGCAGCGGCTCGTCGGTCAGCGTGACGGCGAGCAGGGGCAGCGCGGCCGTGCGCAGGGCGTCGCCGAAGCTGGACAGCACGGCGGCGCTCCACAGCCGTCCGAACCCCCCGCGCCACGCGGGCGCGCGCACTCCCCGCACCTCGACCGTCGCCACCGCTCCCCCTCAGTTCGCCCGATGCACAAACCGTAGAGGGCACCACTGACAATCGGCCGGCGGCGGAGCGGGAAAGCAGCTCCGGCCGGGCACCCGCTGGTGCCCGGCCGGTTCGACTCCTAGATCTCGCCCCGCAGTTTGGCGAGCGCCTCGGCGAGGATCGCCTCGCCGTCCGCGTCGCTGCGCCGCTCCCGCACGTACGCCAGGTGCGTCTTGTAGGGCTCGGTGCGCGGCGGGTCCGGCGGGTTGTCCCGGTCCTGGCCGGCCGGGAAGCCACAGCGCGGGCAGTCCCAGGTGTCGGGCACCTGCGCGTCGCTGGCGAAGCTCGGCTGGGTCTCGTGTCCGTTGGAGCACCAGAAGGAGATGCGCAGCCGCGGCGCGGACTCGCCGCGCTCGGCCTCGCCCATCGGCCCCGCCCCGACCCGGCTCCCCCGGATCGCGTTGCCACTTGCCACGGTCGTAACTCCCTGCGTGATGGTGCCGCGAAGCGAGTCGGCGTTCCGCTTCGCCGCGAGCGCCTCAGTCTACGTAAGGCCCAACGCGCGTCCAGTGATTGGAGTTACAACCCTCACACCTAGACGCAAGCCCCATGATAGGCCGCGCTCAGCTGCGCGTACCGAACATGGGGCCTTACGTACGGGTTCCGTGCGATTGCGGCTCGGTCAGTTGTTCACCTTCATCAGGATGCCGAGCACGACAATGCACGCGAACCACAGCAGACCGACCACGACGGTGATCCGGTCGAGGTTGCGTTCGGCGACCGAGGAGCCGCCGACGGAGGACTGCATGCCGCCACCGAACATGTCGGAGAGGCCGCCGCCCTTCCCCTTGTGCATCAGCACCAGCAGCATCAGCAGCAGGCTGAAGACGATCAGGGCGATCGAGAACCCCAAAACCACGGCTGGACCAACTTCCTCGGACTCGGATGGACGACGCGGGGCCCAGCACGGCGCTGGACCCCGCAAGGGTACGACGAATCGCCGTTAGCGCATACTCACTGGTCGCGGAAGCGCACGATCTTGACGAACTCGTCGGCGTCCAGGGAGGCGCCGCCGACCAGGGCGCCGTCGATGTCGGCCTGCGCCATGATCTCCGCGACGTTGCCGGACTTCACGGAGCCGCCGTACTGGATGCGGACCTTGTCGGCCAGCTCCTGGGTGTACAGCTCGGCGATCTTGCCGCGGATGGCGGCGCAGACCTCCTGCGCGTCCTCGGCACCGCAGACCTTGCCGGTGCCGATGGCCCAGACGGGCTCGTAGGCGATCACGACGGTCTCGGCCTGCTCGGCGGGCAGGTCCTTCAGACCGCCCTCGACCTGGGCGAGGGTGTGGGAGACGTGGTTGCCCGCCTCGCGGACCTCCAGCTCCTCGCCGACGCACAGGATCGGGGTGAGGCCGTGCTTGTAGGCGGCCTTGACCTTGGCGTTCACCAGTTCGTCGGTCTCGCCGTGGTACTGGCGGCGCTCGCTGTGGCCGATGGCGACGTACGTGCACTTCAGCTTGGCCAGCATCGGGCCGGAGATCTCGCCGGTGAAGGCGCCGCCGTCGTGGGCCGAGATGTCCTGGGCGCCGTACTTGATCTTGAGCTTGTCGCCGTCGACCAGGGTCTGCACGGAGCGCAGGTCGGTGAAGGGCGGCAGGACGGCGACCTCGACGGCCTCGTAGTCCTTGTCGGCCAGGGCGAAGGCGAGCTTCTGGACGTGCGCGATGGCCTCGAGGTGGTTGAGGTTCATCTTCCAGTTGCCCGCCATCAGCGGCGTGCGCGTGCTCATAAAGGGTCAGTCCTCCAGTGCGGCGAGGCCGGGGAGCGTCTTGCCCTCGAGGTATTCGAGGGAGGCGCCGCCACCGGTCGAGATGTGGCCGAATGCGTTCTCGTCGAAGCCCAGGATGCGGACGGCGGCGGCGGAGTCGCCACCACCGACCACCGTGAAGGCCTGGGAGTCGAGGAGGGCCTGGGCGACCGCCTTGGTGCCCTCGGCGAAATCGGGGTGCTCGAAGACGCCCATGGGGCCGTTCCAGAAGACGGTGGCGGCGTCGGCGATCTTCGAGGCGTACAGCTTGCGGGACTCGGGGCCGATGTCCAGGCCCATCTGGCCGGCCGGCATGGACTCCGCGGCGACCGTGCTGGGCCGGCCCGGGGCCTTGGTCTTGAGGTCCGGGAACTCCGGCGCGACCACGACGTCCACGGGCAGGACCAGCTCGACACCGTTCTTCTCGGCACGCTCGATGTACTCCCGGACGACCGGGAGCTGGTCCTCCTGGACCAGGGACGAGCCGATCTCGTGGCCCTTGGCCTTGAGGAAGGTGAAGACCATGCCGCCGCCGATGAGCAGCCGGTCGGCCTTGCCGAGCAGCTGGTCGATGACGGCGAGCTTGTCGGAGACCTTGGCGCCGCCCAGGACGACGGCGTAGGGCCGCTTGACGTCGTCGGTGAGCTTGCGCAGGACGCCGACCTCGGTGGCGATGAGGTAGCCGGCGTGGTGCGGCAGCCGGGCCGGGAGGTCGTAGACGCTGGCGTGCTTGCGGTGCACCGCGCCGAAGCCGTCACCGACGTAGACGTCCGCGAGGGCGGCGAGCTGGTCGGCGAAGGCGGCGCGCTCGGCGTCGTCCTTGCTCGTCTCGCCGGCGTTGAAACGGAGGTTCTCGATGACGGCGACCCGGCCGTCCGTGAGCCCGGCGACGGTGGACCGGGCCGACTCGCCGACCGTGTCGGTCGCGAACGCCACGTCGGCGCCGAGGAGTTCCCCGAGGCGGGCGGCGGCGGGAGCGAGGGAGAAGGCCGGGTCCGGGGCGCCCTTGGGGCGGCCCAGGTGCGAGGCGACGACCACGCGGGCGCCCGCCTCGGCGAGGGCCTTGACGGTGGGCAGCACGGCGCGGATACGGCCGTCGTCGGTGATGGTCGTGCCGTCCAGCGGCACGTTCAGGTCGGCGCGGACGAAGACCCGCTTGCCCGCGACTCCTCCGGCGAGGAGTTCGTCGATCGTCTTCATGGGGACTCCTGCAAGTGCTCGTGTTCGCTCGGAAGCGATCGTGATCGAACAGGTCGGTTCTGTACGTGAGTCAGGGCTCGGACCGCGCGGTCACGCGCTGCCCGAGCCCTGCCCTCACATGAGGCCTGCTCTATTCGATCAGAGCTGGTTGCCGACGAAGACCGTGAGGTCGACGAGGCGGTTGGAGTAGCCCCACTCGTTGTCGTACCAGCCGATGACCTTCACGTTCTTGCCCTCCTGGACCATGGTCAGGGAGGAGTCGAAGGTGCAGGACGCCGGGGCGTTGACGATGTCGGACGAGACGATCGGGTCCTCCGTGTACTCGAGGATGCCCTTCAGCTCGCCCTCGGCCGCCTTCTGGAAGGCGGCGTTGACCTCTTCCTTGGTGACCTCGCGGCCCAGCTCCAGGACCAGGTCGGTGACCGAGCCGGTGGGGACCGGGACGCGCATGGCCATGCCGTCCAGCTTGCCCTTCAGCTGGGGCAGGACCAGCGCGGTGGCCTTGGCGGCACCGGTCGTGGTCGGGATGATGTTCTCGGCGGCGGCACGCGCGCGGCGCAGGTCCTTGTGCGGGAAGTCCAGGATGCGCTGGTCGTTCGTGTACGCGTGCACCGTCGTCATCAGGCCCTTGACGATGCCGAAGTTCTCGTCGAGGACCTTGGCCATCGGCGCCACGCAGTTGGTGGTGCAGGAGGCGTTGGAGATGACGTGGTGGTTCGCCGGGTCGTACGTGTCCTGGTTGACGCCCATCACGATGGTGACGTCCTCGTCCTTGGCCGGGGCCGAGATGAGGACCTTCTTGGCGCCGCCGGCGATGTGCTTCTCGGCGTCGGCCTTCTTGGTGAAGATGCCGGTCGACTCGATGACGATGTCGACACCCAGTTCGCCCCACGGGATGTCGGCGGGGTTGCGCTCGGCGAGGACCTTGATGGTCTTGTCGCCGACGGTGATGGTGTCCTCGGTGTGCGAGACCTCCTGCTTGAGGCGGCCGAGGATGGTGTCGTACTTCAGCAGGTGAGCGGTGGTCGCGGTGTCACCCAGGTCGTTGACAGCCACGATCTCGATGTCTGCACCCTGCTCCAGCAGCGCGCGGAAGTAGTTACGACCGATGCGGCCGAAGCCGTTGATGCCTACGCGGATCGTCACGAACCGATCTCCTCGTTGGTACGCCGGCCATGAAGAGCCGGCGAGCTCTGTTTGGGATGTCCCCGACCGCCTCCGACCCTACCTCCCTGAGGCCCCGGTGGTGACATCCAGATGCCTCATACACGGCAGGGCGGTCCGTACCGGCCAGTAGGGGTACGGACCGCCCGACCCCGAGCGGGAGGATCACCCGATCCCGCTACTCGGAGTGGTGCCGGTCGATCGCGGAGTTCCCCCTTCGGGGGAGGTCACACGTCGAGGGAGGCGAGCGCCTTTCTCATCAGGGCCGCCCGGTCGGCGGCGGTGGCGATGTGCTCCAGGCCGAAGCCCAGCAGCACGGTGTCGTCCGTGGTGACCGCGCCGTAGGTCTGGAACAGCGCTCCGGTGCGGGTCCAGTCCTTGGTGACGGCCGGGCTGCCGGCGGGCGGTCCGGCGACCTTCCAGGCGCCCAGCGAGGTCTCGAAGCCCTCGGTCTCCCTGACCGTGCCGCCCACGACGAGCGAGGCCTCGTCGGCCAGGACGCCGTGGCCGCCGGTGCCCGGGTCGGTGACGTAGCTGATCGCGACCTCGACCGTCCGGCCCGCGTAGGCGCTCAGGTCGAATTCCACCTGCTCCCAGCCGCCGGAGCTGCCGGTGAGGCTGTGCCACGCGCCGGTGCTGCCGGTGGCCGTGCAGCCGTCGTCGGACTGGGTCAGGTAGTGCGTCAGCCAGGGGTGCTCGCGGACGTAGAAGCCGCCCTCGCACTCCGTCGGCACGGTCGCCTTCGTCGCGCCGCCCTTCTCGGGCAGGGTCGTCCAGTCGTCGGTACCGGCGGTGTGGGCCTCGATCAGGACGTTGTCGTAGCCGGGCTCGGTGTCCCACATCAGCCGGGTGCGCAGCGTGGGCTGCTCGGCCGCCGTGACTCCGGTGAGGTCCACGGTGCGCATGAGGCGCTTGTAGCCGTCGTCGGTGTGGACGGCCGCGGCCATCGAGGAGCCGGCGTACGGGCCGTAGGGGTTGACGGCCCCGGCGAACTGGCCGGCGCCCTTGCTCGCGAACCGCGGGAACTCCTCGGCGGGCAGCTCGTCGGAAGTGACGCCGTACCGCCCCGCCTTGTCCAGCGGGTTGCCCGGTGCGGCGGCGAGCGGGCCCGTGAAGCCGCGCAGCTCACCCGCGCCGGTGAACCCGGTGGCTCCACCGGCCGAGGTGCGGCTGTACGCGCCCAGGTAGTACTGGCTGAAGTCGTCCGAAAGGGCGCCGCCGCCGAGGTCGACGCTGCCGCCGGCCTGCTCACCGGCCTCGATGAGCCGGCCGCCCTCGTTGAGGAAGGCCCGCAGCTGCAGCTGGGTGGCGTTGCCGGGGACGCTCGCGCCCGTGTAGTGGACGACGGTGTCGAAGTGGCTCAGCACGCCCAGGGCGTCCGGCGCTCCGCGCTGGGCGACGTCCCAGACGGCCGCCTTGCGGCCACTCGCCTTGAGCGCGTCCACGTACGTCTGCGCCTGTGTGGCGGTCGCGCCCTCCTCGGCGACGACGAGGGTGTTCGCCCGGGGCCGCTCGGCGACGGTGTAGGTGAAGCGCTCGCTGGAGACCTTCTTGCCGTTGCGGGTCTCGGCGGTGAACCACACCTCGACCTTGTCGCCGGGTTCGCCGTCCTTGACCTTCGCCCGGTACTCGTCGAAGAAGAGGTTGTCCTCGCCGCCGTAGGTCTCGCCGCCCTTCCAGGGCCTCAGCGCCATGTCGTGGGTGCGGCCGCCGTTGACGCGGTACCTCAGTTCCTTGTCGCGCAGTGCCTTCCGCGCGACGACGGAGACCTCCTGGTCGGCGCCGCGCGAGTACGACGTCGGGAACGCGGCCGGGGTGAAGTCGGCGGCGCTCAGCCCCACCGACGACTTCGGCCGGTCGGGGTGGGCGGCGGACTCGGCGACGGAGAGCGCGAAGGGGACGTTCTTGGCGAACTCCTGCTGGATGAGCTTCTCGTCGTCCGGGAAGGTGAAGACCGAACGGCAGTCGGAGGCCTTCCACTCGTCGTCGGGGTCCAGGTTGGAGACGGTCTGGCAGGTCGACATCTCCGGGGTGAACATGGCCAGCCCGTTGACGTTCGCCGCGTGGCCGTCGGCCTCGCCGTTGGTGGTGTACAGCTCGGAGGAGACCTGCGGGTGGTAGCCCGGGACCGCGGGGTTCTCGGGCGTGCCGGCGAGCGCCTTGTACGCGACGTCGTCCGGGGTGTTGGTGGCCACCTGCCAGCCGACTCCGTAGAGGATCAGTTCGGCGGCGGAGTGGTAGTTGATGCCGTACGTGAAGCCGATGCGCTTCTGGAAGGCGTCCAGGGCCTGGGTCTCCGGCTCGGAGTTCGGGCCGGCGCCGCGGTAGGTCTCACTGGTGGGGTTGGGGGACGAGCCCTCGTTGTCGTAGCCCCACTTGTAGGCGAAGTTGCGGTTGAGGTCGACACCGTCGCCGGTGGTGATGGCGCCGTCGCCGTTGACGTCCCGGAGGTTCTTGCGCCACATGCGGTTGGCGTCGGCGGCGTGGGTGAAGTCGTAGCCGTCGGGGTTGGCCGAGATCAGGAACCACAGTTCGGTGCCGTCGACGATCTTCTTGACGCGCCGGTCCTTGCGGTAGTTGTCCAGGTAGTGGTGCATCAGGCGCCGGGTCATCTCCGGCGTGATCCACTCGCGCGCGTGCTGGTTGGACATGTAGAGGACGGCGGGCTTGGAGCCGTCCTTGCTCTTCTTCGCGCCCTTGGTGAGCTTCAGGGCGAGGATGTCCTGGCCCTTCACGGTCTTGCCGATGGAGACGACCTTGGTGAGGTCCGGGTTCTCCTGCGCGGCCCTGAGGATCTCCTCCTTCAGTCCGCCCTGCCCGCTGTACGGGCGGAACACGCCCTCGGCGGCGGCCTCGACGCGGGCGTCCGCGCGGGTGGAGAGGGTGTGTTCGGCGAGGTCGACGCCCTGCTTCTCCAGCTTCTTCGCCTGACGGGCGGTCAGGTAGACCTCGACGGTCGCGGTGCCCTTCTCGGGCACCCGTTCACTGAGCTCGTGGCCGTCCTGGCCGGCCGCCAGCAGCAGGGGTACCTGCTTTTGGGTGACGTCGGCGCGGAAGACCTTGACTTCGTCCGGGTCGGTCGGGTTCGAACTCCCCGGTTGTGCCTGGGCGATGGGTGCGATGCTCGCTCCGCCGATCAGGAGCGCGCCGACAGCGAGGATCGATCTCGCTCTTCGTCTCATGAACCCCCCTAGCGTGGGTCCGCCACAGCAGCGAACAGATGCCAGGCTCATGACAGTCCATGATCGAGTCAAGGGTGCCCCAACGACACGCGAAAGCCGGTGACGACCACCCAAGTGGCGGCCGGCACCGGCTTCTTGACACTCCGTGGGCCGAAGTCAGCCCACGAGGTTGTCGGCGAGCTCCTCGCCGAGGTTGGCCTCCGTGCCCGGGATGCCGAGGTCGGAGGCGCGCTTGTCGGCCATGGCCAGCAGGCGGCGGATCCGGCCGGCGACCGCGTCCTTGGTGAGCGGCGGGTCGGCGAGCGCGCCCAGCTCCTCCAGGGAGGCCTGCTTGTGCTCCATGCGCAGCCGGCCGGCCGCGGCGAGGTGCTCGGGCACGTCCTCGCCGAGGATCTCCAGCGCCCGCTGCACCCGGGCACCGGCGGCGACGGCGGCGCGGGCCGAGCGGCGCAGGTTGGCGTCGTCGAAGTTCGCCAGCCGGTTCGCCGTGGCGCGCACCTCGCGGCGCATCCGGCGCTCCTCCCAGGCCAGCACCGACTCGTGGGCGCCCAGGCGCGTCAGCAGCGCGCCGATCGCGTCACCGTCACGGACGACGACCCGGTCCACCCCGCGCACCTCGCGGGCCTTCGCCGCGATCGACAGCCGGCGGGCGGCGCCGACCAGGGCGAGCGCCGCCTCGGGACCCGGGCAGGTCACCTCCAGGGAGGAGGAACGGCCGGGCTCGGTGAGCGAGCCGTGGGCCAGGAACGCACCGCGCCAGGCGGCCTCGGCGTCGCAGGTGGCCCCCGAGACCACCTGCGGGGGCAGGCCGCGGATCGGGCGGCCCCGCCCGTCGACCAGACCGGTCTGGCGGGCCAGCTGGTCGCCGCCGGCGACCACCCGCACCACGTAGCGCGAGCCCCGGCGCAGCCCGCCCGGGGCCATCACGATCAGCTCGGAACTGTGGCCGAAGATCTCCAGAATGTCCCGCTTGAGGCGGCGGGCCGCCATCGCGGTGTCCAGCTCCGCCTCGATCACGATCCGACCGCTCACCAGGTGGAGGCCGCCGGCGAACCGCAGAATGGCGGAGACCTCCGCCTTTCTGCAGCAGGTCCGGGTGACGGGGAGCCGGGAGATCTCGTCCTTCACCGCTGCCGTCATCGCCATGGGCCGATCCTTCCATGCATCCGAAAAATACGGTCGTACGCGGCGGCCAACAGCTCCGGGTCGTGCCTCGGGGTGCCGTCGGGCCGGGCCACCGGCGCCAGCTCGACCGCGGCCCCGAACCGCTTGGCGGCATCGGTCAGGGAGTCCCGGTCGGGCACGGCGGCCTCGTCGGCCAGCACCACGTCCAGGGCGAGTTTAGGGGCGTGTCGTCCCAAAACCTCCAAATGACGCTGCGGGGAGAAGCCCTCGGTTTCTCCGGGCTGCGGGGCGAGGTTCAGCGAGAGTACCCGGCGGGCCTTGGTCTGCGTGAGCGCGTCCAGCAGCTCGGGCACCAGCAGGTGCGGGATGACCGAGGAGAACCAGGAGCCGGGGCCGAGCACCACCCAGTCGGCGTCCAGGACGGCCTCGACCGCCTCGGGCACGGCCGGCGGGTCGCAGGGCACCAGGTGCACGGACTGCACCTCGCCCGGGGTGAGGGCCACCGTGGCCTGGCCGCGGACCGTGTCGACCTCGTCCGGGCGCTCCGGGTCGTGGCCCCTGACCAGGGCCTGCAGCTCCAGCGGCACGGCCGACATGGGCAGCACCCGGCCCTGGGCGCCGAGCAGGCGTCCGACCAGGTCGAGGGCCTGGACGTGGTCGCCGAGCTGCTCCCACAGGGCGACGATCAGCAGGTTGCCGACCGCGTGCTCGTGCAGGTCGCCCTGCGACTGGAAGCGGTGCTGGATGACCCGGGCCCAGGTCTGACCCCAGTCGTCGTCACCGCACAGGGCGGCCAGCGCCTTGCGCAGGTCGCCGGGCGGCAGCACGCCCAGCTCGTCGCGCAGGCGGCCGCTGGAGCCGCCGTCGTCGGCAACGGTGACGACGGCGGTGAGGTCGCCGGTGATCCGGCGCAGAGCGGCGAGCGAGGCGGACAGGCCCATGCCGCCGCCGAGGGCGACGACCTTGGGCTGGGTGCCGCGGCGGCGCGGCCGGCCGCCCCGGGCCTCGGCGGTCCGGGCGCCCTTGCCTCCGGTGTTGCCCTCGGGCACCACCCGGCGCAGCCGGCTCAGCCGCGGAGTACGTCGTGTCATTCGCGTCCCATGTCCCGGTGTACGACCACCGTCTCCACGCCCTCGGCGGCGAGCCGGGCGGCGAGCTTCTCCGACATGGCGACCGAGCGGTGCTTGCCGCCCGTACAGCCCACGGCGATGGTCACGTAGCGCTTGCCCTCGCGGCGGTAGCCGGTGGCGACGAGCTGGAGCAGCTCGGTGTACCGGTCGAGGAACTCCTTGGCGCCGGGCTGGTTGAAGACGTACCCCGACACCTCCTCGTTGAGGCCCGTGTACGGGCGCAGCTCCGGGACCCAGTGCGGGTTCGGCAGGAAGCGGCAGTCGACCACGAGATCGGCGTCGACCGGCAGGCCGTACTTGTAGCCGAACGACATCACCGTCGCCCGCAGCTCCGGCTCCTCCTCGCCGGCGAACTGGGCGTCCATCTTGGCGCGCAGCTCGTGCACGTTCAGGCTGGAGGTGTCGATCACCAAGTCGGCGTCGCCGCGCAGCTCGCGCAGCAGCTCGCGCTCGGCGTCGATGCCGTCGACGATGCGGCCGTCGCCCTGGAGGGGGTGCGGGCGGCGCACCGACTCGAAGCGGCGCACCAGGGCCTCGTCGGAGGACTCCAGGAAGACGATCCGCCGGGTGACGTTCTTCGCCTCCAGGTCGGCGAGGGACTCGCGGAGGTTGTCGAAGAACCGGCGGCCGCGGACGTCGACGACGACGGCGATCCGGGCCACGTTGCCCTGGGAGCGGGCGCCGAGCTCCACCATGGTGGGGATCAGCGCGGGCGGCAGGTTGTCCACGACGAACCAGCCGAGGTCCTCCAGGCACTTCGCGGCCGTCGAGCGGCCCGCCCCGGACATGCCGGAGATGATCACCAGCTCGGGGATGGCCGCGTCCGGGACCGGGGCCTTGTCGTTCGCCGTGCCCGTGCTCACCTGTGCTCCCGCTGCGGTCTGTGCTTGCTGCCCGTGGTGCTCGTTCACATTCATGTCTCCTGCCCCCGTCGTTCGTCCGGTGCGCCCGTCCGTACGGGCTCGCCGCCGGAACCCATGGTGCCGGGTTCCTCTTCCATGATCTCTCCAGTCGCGGTGTTGACGGCGGGTGCGGCCGGGGCCGAGCGGGCCAGGGCCACGACGATCGTCTCCGCCGTCTTGCGGCCTATGCCGGGGACCTCGCAGATCTGGTCGATGGTGGCGGATCGCAGTCTCTTCAACGAACCGAAGTGCTTCAGGAGTGCCTGCTTGCGCGTGTCGCCGAGGCCGGGGACGTCGTCCAGGGGGCTGGAACGGAAGCGCTTGGAGCGCTTGGCGCGCTGGTAGGTGATCGCGAAGCGGTGGGCCTCGTCGCGGACCCGCTGGAGCATGTAGAGGCCCTCGCTGGTGCGGGGCAGGATCACCGGGTCGTCGTCGCCGGGCAGCCAGACCTCCTCCAGGCGCTTGGCGAGGCCGCAGACGGCGATGTCGTCGATGCCCAGCTCGTCCAGGGCCCGGCGGGCCGCGGCGACCTGCGGGGCGCCGCCGTCGACCACCACGAGCTGCGGCGGGTAGGCGAACTTCCTGGGGCGGCCGTCGTCCTCCGTGAGGCCGCCCGGACCGACCGGGGCGCCCGAGGCGGTGAGGACGTCGGGACCGGCCGGTGTCTCCGGGCCCATGAGGGCGTCCGGGCCGGCGAGGGTGCCCTCGCCGCCCTGGCCGTTCTCCGCGCCCCGGCCGTTCTCCCCGTCGGTCCACTCGCCCGTCTTCTCCTTCTCGGCGAGGTAGCGACGGAAGCGGCGGGTGATCACCTCGTGCATGGAGCGGACGTCGTCCTGCCCCGCGAAGCCCTTGATCTGGAAGCGGCGGTACTCGCTCTTGCGGGCGAGCCCGTCCTCGAAGACGACCATGGACGCCACGACGTCGTCGCCCTGGAGGTGGGAGATGTCGTAGCACTCGATCCGCAGCGGGGCGCTGTCGAGGTCGAGGGCGTCGGCGATCTCCTCCAGCGCGCGCGAGCGTGTGGTGAGGTCGGAGGCGCGCTTGGTCTTGTGCAGCACGAGCGCCTGCTGGGCGTTGCGCTGCACGGTCTCCATCAGCGCCTTCTTGTCGCCGCGCTGCGGGATCCGCAGGGAGACGCCGGAGCCGCGCCGCCCGGCGAGCCACTCCTGGATGGGCTCGACGGGGTCGGGCAGGGCCGGGACGAGGACCTCCTTGGGGACGGCGTCGCCCGTCTCCTCCCCGTACAGCTGCTGCAGGGCGTGCTCGACCAGGGCGCCGGTGGTGATCTCCTCCACCTTGTCGGTGACCCAGCCGCGCTGGCCCCGGACGCGTCCGCCCCGCACGTGGAAGATCTGGACGGCCGCCTCCAGCTCGTCCTCGGCGACCGCGATCAGGTCGGCGTCGGTCGCGTCGGCGAGCACGACCGCGTTCTTCTCCATGGCCTTCTTCAGGGCCCCGATGTCGTCGCGCAGGCGAGCCGCCCGCTCGTACTCCATCTCCTCGGCCGCCTCGCCCATCTGCCGCTCCAGGCGGCGGATGTACGTGCTCGTGCGGCCGGTCATGAAGTCGCAGAACTCCTCGGCCAGTTCACGGTGCTCCTCGGCGGAGACGCGGTCCACGCAAGGGGCCGAGCACTTGCCGATGTAGCCGAGGAGGCAGGGGCGGCCGGTGCGGGCGGCGTTCTTGAACACGCCCGCCGAACACGTGCGCACCGGGAAGACGCGCAGGAGGAGGTCGACCGTGTCGCGGATCGCCCACGCGTGCGCGTACGGCCCGAAGTAGCGCACGCCCTTCTTCTTGTGACCGCGCATCACCTGCACGCGCGGGTACTCCTCGTTCATCGTCACCGCGAGGTACGGGTAGCTCTTGTCGTCGCGGTACTTGACGTTGAACCGGGGGTCGTACTCCTTGATCCAGGAGTACTCCAGCTGGAGCGCCTCGACCTCCGTGGACACCACCGTCCACTCCACGGACGCGGCCGTGGTGACCATGGAGCGGGTGCGCGGGTGCAGGCCCGCCAGGTCCTGGAAGTAGTTCGCCAGGCGCTGGCGCAGGCTTTTCGCCTTCCCGACATAGATCACCCGGCGGTGCTCGTCACGGAACCTGTAGACCCCCGGAGAGTCGGGGATCTCGCCCGGTTTGGGGCGGTAGCTGGAAGGGTCGGCCATGTCTCACACCCTACTGGCGAGCACCGACAGTCCGAGCGGACGGCAGGTGTGATCACGGTCCGGGCGGGCGGCGATTTTCCACGGCATGTGCCGCCACGGGGTTACGGCAGGCCGGGAGCGGGAATGCAGGCTTCCCACGGGACACGGCGGCGTCCGGCGACGCCGGGCCGTGCCGGTGCGAGCACGGATTGTCGGTGCGGACCGGCCGCTCCCCCACGGAGCGGCTCGGGCCACGGGTCGGAGGGCTGCGCAGATGAAGCGGATGCGGATCGAGAAAACCCGGCGGACGGTCCGTGCCCGCCGGCACGCGGACGAGACGTTCGGGCTGCGCGACCTCCTGGACCCGCGTGACGCCGACATAGTGAGGGCCAAGCGCCTCTCGCTGGAGGAGCGGGGCGGCGGCGACCGCTCCTAGAGGCCGTCGTCCACCGAGAACGCCCGGGGCGCCTCGCCCCGGGCGTTCGCATGTCCGGACGCGTGCGGCCGGGTGTACATCACTGTCCGGCATCAGGTGTTGTCGGGACCAGGTCAACACGCTTCAATGCGGGGGAACTCGGGACCCTGAACGACGGCGTACGGATGTGAAGACCCGCCCGGCGCCGGCGGGACGGCCCCGGGCGGCCCGCGCGAACGGTCTGACCAGCCGTCCGCCGACTCACAGAGAGGCCCCTGCATGCCGCACGCGCCACAGCACGCGGACGTCGTCACCGCCGAACTGGACTCGGCCCTGCGAGGCGGCCCCTTCCACGTCGCCCTGCGGGCCGCGATCGCCGCCCGCGGGCTGCCGCTGCAGCGGGTGCAGCACCATCTGTCCCGCCACGGGGTGAAGGTCGGCGTGACGAGCCTCAGTTACTGGCAGCAGGGGGCACGGCGTCCGCAGCGGCCCGAGTCGCTGCGGGCCGTCCGCGCACTGGAGGAGATCCTGCAGCTCCCCGAGGAGTCGCTGATCCGGCTGCTCGCCGCGTCCGGCGACGGCCTGTCCGGACAGCGGTCCGCGGCCCGCTCCTACCGTTCCCTCGTCGAGGCCTCCGGGGTCCTGGACCAGCTGCTGGCCGAGCTGGAGTGCCCTCCGGACGGCGGCCTGCACACCCTCGGGCACCACGAGCGGCTGCGCATCGGGGCGCACCGCGAACTGGCCGAACGCGAGTCACACCACATCGTGCGCGCCCACCGCGACGGCGTCGACCGCTTCGTCGCCGTCCACCACGGGGAGCGGGGGGCCGTGCCGGAGCGCATGCGGGTGCACGCGCTGGAGAACTGCCGTACCGGACGGGTCCGTTGGCACAGCGACACGGGGGTGCTCGCCGCCGAGCTGCTCTTCGACACCCGGCTGCGGGCCGGGGACACGTTCCTGTTCCGCTACGGCGTGGAGGACGGCACCGCCGGCGTCTCGCGCGAGTACGTCCGCGGCTTCGACTCCCCCGGTGGCCAGTACGCGCTCCAGGTCTCCTTCGACGCCACGGCCCTCCCGCTGCGCTGCCACCGGTTCGCCCAGCACACCGCGGCGGCGCCCCGCAGCGGGTGCCAGGACCTGACGATGAGCGGCCGGCACCGGTCGGTGCATCTGGTCGAGCCCCGGGTGCGGGCGGGGTTCCTCGGGATCGGCTGGGACTGGGAACCGGGGGTGTAGGCGCGGGCGGGGGCGGGACAGGGGCCCTGGGGGCGCGAGGCCGTCGTGCGGGGCGCGAGGCCGCCGTGCGGGCGCTGGCGCGGAGGGGGTGGCCGCCGTGGCCGTGAGGGGGTGTCGGGGGGGCGTAAGCGCTTGCGCAAACGCTTACGGCGACGGACCGGGCGGCGAGGCATGTCGTGGAGCGGGCACGTCGGTCCATCAGGCCGCACGTAAACGCTTGCGCAAACGTTTACGTGCGCCGCGGAATGCGGTACGTTCCCCGCCTGGAACGACCGAGGACCGGACCCCACCGAGGAGGCGCACGGCATGCCCACGATGGCCGACGTCGCGCGGAGCGCCGGCGTCTCCGTGGCGACCGTCTCGCACGTGCTCAACGGCACCCGGCCCGTGCTGCCGCACACCCGCCAGGCCGTCCTGGACGCCGTCGAGGAGCTCGGTTACACCACCAACACCCTGGCCCGCGCCCTGGTGACGTCCCGCACCCGGTCCATCGGACTGGCGGTGTCGGCGATCAGCAACCCGTACTTCACGGAGATCCTCCAGGGCGTCGAGGCCGCCGCGCTGGACGCCGGCTACAGCCTGCTGCTCGCCGATCCGCACGACGACCCCGGGCACGAGCGCAAGGTGGTCCAGTTGCTGCACGAGCGCCGGGTGGACGGCATGATCGTCGCCCCCTCCGCCGACCCGCGCGGGCTGCTCTCCTACCTGGAGCGGCACGACGTGCCCGCCGTCTTTCTCGACCGGCTGGTGAAAGCCCCGGAGAGGGACGGCGGCCCGCGGTTCGACCAGGTGTGCGCGGACAGTGCCGAACCGACGTCCCGGCTGGTCGCCCATCTGGCCGGGCTCGGACACCGGCGGATCGGGATGGTGGCGGGACTGCCCGGGCTCAGCACCACGACCGAGCGGATCATGGGCTACCGCAGCGGCCTCGCGTTCGCGGGGCTGCCGTACGACGAGCGGTTCCTGGTGCACGGCGACTCGGAGTCGGCCGGCGCCGAGGTGGCCGTCTCCGCCCTGCTGTCGCAGGCCGTGCCGCCCACCGCGCTGATCACCGGCAACAACGCGATGACCATCGGAGCGCTGCGGGCCCTGCGCGCCCACCGTCTGTCCGTGCCGGACGACATCGCGCTGTGCTGCTTCGACGACTTCGCCTGGGCGGATCTGTTCTCGCCCCGGCTCACCGCGATCGCCCAGCCCAGCAAGGACATCGGTGCCCGGGCCGTGCGCGTGCTCCTGGAGCGGCTCGCCGAGCCGGACCGGCCGGCCCGGACGCTGCGGCTGCCCTGCGCCTTCGTCCACCGCACGTCGTGCGGCTGCCCGTCCGAGGAAGGAACCCCGTCGTGATCGTCGTCGCCGGTGAGGCACTGATCGACCTGGTACCGCGGGGCACGGGTGCCCTGACGGCACTGCAGCCGGCGCTCGGCGGCGGCCCCTACAACACGGCGGTGGCCCTGGGCCGCCTCGGCTCCCCCGCCGCCTTCTGCTCCCGGGTGTCGTCCGACGCGTTCGGGGAGGCCCTGCTGGACCGGCTGCGCGAGACCGGGGTGGACGTGTCGACGGTGCAGCGCGGCACCGAGCCCACGACGCTGGCCGTCGCCACGGTCGGCGCGGACGGCTCGGCGGCGTACTCCTTCTACGTCGAGGGGACGGCGGACCGGCTGTTCGCGGCACCTTCCGCGCTGCCGGACGGCACCCGAGCGGTCTCCTTCGGCACCTGTTCGCTGGTGCTGGAGCCGGGGGCGAGCGCGTACGAGGAGCTGATGCGGGCGGCGGCCGCCCAGGGCGTGTTCACCGCGCTCGACCCGAACATCCGGGCCGGTCTGATCCCCGACGCGGACGCCTACCGGGCGCGGTTCAAGAGCTGGCTTCCGTCGGTGACGCTGCTGAAGCTGTCCGAGGAGGACGCCCGGTGGCTCGGCGGCACGCCCCGGGAGTGGCTCGCGGCCGGTCCGGCGGCGGTCGTGATCACCCGTGGCGGCGACGGGCTGACCGCGTTCACGGCGGACGGCGGCACGTACTCCGTGCCGGGCGAGCGGGTGGAGGTCGTGGACACGATCGGCGCGGGCGACACCGTGAACGCGGCCCTGCTGCACGGGCTCACGGTACGGGACGCGCTGAGCGGCCCGGCGCTGGCGGCGCTGGGGCCGGACGGCTGGTCGGAGCTGCTGGGCTTCGCGGCGCGGGCGGCGGCGGTGACGTGCTCGCGCGCGGGGGCGGAGCCACCGTACGCGCACGAGCTGGACGACTGACTCCGGCCGCCCTCGCCGAAGAGGCCTCGCGCCGCTCCCCGGCACTCGGTGAGCACTGCGGAACCCTGCCTGACCCGCACCGGCCGAGGTGCCGCGTCCGGGCCGACTCGGGGCCGCCTCAGCCGGTCTCCCCCACCGCCCTCAGCGCGCCGGGGCGGCGGCCGTCGAGGCGGTCCAGGGCCGCGGCCGTGGCCTCGTCGGCGGGCAGGTGGATGATCACGCGCTGTCCCTCGTCGGGGAGCGCGAGAGTCTCGTGCAGCAGCCGCAGGGGGCCGGCCTCCGGGTGGTCGAGGTGCTGGGAGCCCGTCGTCCTGGGTGTCATGGCGAGATCGGCGAACCGGTCGGCGAAGTCCGCGCCCGCGGTCACCGTCAGTTCGTCGGCCAGCTCGGTGAGGTGCGGGTCCCTGAGGGGGACACCGTGCCGGAGCCGGGCGACCAGGTCGTCGGCCACCCGCTCCCAGTCGCGGTAGGCGCTGCGGGCCCGTGCGTCGGTGAACAGGTACCGCAGCAGGTTGGGCCGCTCGCCGTCGAGCAGGCCGATGGGGCCGACCAGCCGCGCGTAGCCGGCCGTGTGGGCGAGGACGTCGCCGATCCAGTTGACCACCAGCGCGGGAGCGGGCTCCAGGCGGTCCAGTACGGCCCGTACGGTGGGGCGGGCCGTACGGCTCAGAGCCGGGGCGGCGGCGCAGACCAGCGGGTCGCCGCCGTCGGCCTCCTTGGTCAGGCGGCGCAGCAGCATCCGGTCGGCCAGGGACAGGTTCAGGGCGTCGGCGAGGGCGCCGAGCACCTGGGCGGAGGGGTTTCGGTCGCGTCCCTGTTCCAGCCGGGTGAGGTACTCGACGCTGATGTCGGCGAGCATGGCCAGTTCGGCACGCCGCAGACCCGGGGTGCGGCGCCGCGGGCCCGTGGGAAGTCCGGCCTCGGCGGGGGTGACGGCTTCGCGCCTGGTGCGCAGGTACGTGCCCAACTCGTTGTCGCTCACCCGCCCGAACGTACCGTCCCGGTGGACGCGGAGCATGGCCCTGTCACTACCAGCCTCGGGCCGGTCTCCCTGCCGGACCGCGCGGGCCGCAGGGTGGAGGGCATGACGAATGACACCGCCACCACCACCCTGCCGCTGGCCCCGGGGCACTGGGCCCTGGACCCGTTCCACTCCTCCGTGAACTTCACCATCCGCCACCTGGGCATCGCCAAGGTGCGGGGCCGTTTCGAACGGCTGGAGGCCGAGCTGTTCGTCGGGGAGCGGATCGAGGACGTGCGGGTCTCCGCCACCGTCGACCTGGCCTCGATCGACACGGGCAACGCCGACCGGGACGCCCATGTCCGCGCCTCCGACCTGCTGGACGTCGAGAAGCGCCCGACGATGACGTACCGCTCGACGCGGGTGTCGGGCGCGGGCGAGGACTGGACGATGGAGGGCGAGCTGACGATCGGCGGCGTGACGCGTCCGGTGACGCTCGCCGTGGAGTTCGGCGGGCTGGTCGAGGTGCCGATGGACGGCAGCCGGCACGCCGGGTTCGAGGCGACGGGCGAGATCCGGCGCAGCGAGTTCGGGCTGGACTTCGCTCCCGGGCTGCTCGGCGAGGTGGTGAAGATCCAGCTCGACATGCAGTTCGTGGAGCCGAAGGGCGCCTGACCTCCGGCACATGTGCCGACGCGGAACGCGCCGTGCCCCACGGGTGACTCCCGTGGGGCACGGCGCGTTCGGCGGGTGCGATCGGCAGAGCGCGAGCGGCGGGGCGTTCGGCGGGGGCCGTCAGCCCTTGGTCGTCCGCGTGGTCTTCTGCGCGGCCGCCTTGGTGGTCCTGGCGGTCTTGGTGGCCGCCTTCTTGGTGGCGGTGGCGCCGACCCGCTTGGTGGCGGTCTTCTTCGCCGTGGCCTGGGCCGGGACCGTCTTCTTCGCCGCCCGGCGCGGTGCCTTCACCGAGGAGGCGTCGCTGATGCGGTCGGCGCCGAGGATCTCCCGCAGGAACTTGCCGGTGTGGCTGGCCGGAACGGCGGCGACCTCCTCGGGCGTGCCCTCGGCGACCACCAGGCCGCCGCCGGCGCCGCCCTCGGGGCCCATGTCGACGACCCAGTCGGCGGTCTTGATCACGTCGAGGTTGTGCTCGATGACGATGACCGTGTTGCCCTTGTCGACCAGGCCGGACAGGACCTTCAGCAGCTTGCTGATGTCCTCGAAGTGCAGGCCGGTGGTCGGCTCGTCCAGGACGTAGACCGTGCGGCCGGTGGAGCGCTTCTGCAGTTCGCTGGCGAGCTTCACGCGCTGTGCCTCGCCGCCGGACAGGGTGGTCGCGGCCTGGCCGAGGCGGACGTAGCCGAGGCCGACGTCCTTGAGCGTGTTGAGGTGCCGGGCGATGGCGGGGACGGCCTCGAAGAACTCGGTGGCCTCCTCGATCGGCATGTTCAGGACCTCGGCGATGGACTTGCCCTTGTAGTGGACCTCCAGGGTCTCCCGGTTGTACCGGGCGCCGTGGCAGACCTCGCACGGGACGTAGACGTCCGGGAGGAAGTTCATCTCGATCTTGATGGTGCCGTCGCCCGCGCAGTTCTCGCAGCGGCCGCCCTTGACGTTGAAGGAGAAGCGGCCGGGCATGTAGCCGCGGACCTTCGCCTCGGTGGTCTCGGCGAACAGCTTGCGGATGTGGTCGAAGACGCCGGTGTACGTCGCCGGGTTCGAGCGCGGGGTGCGGCCGATGGGCGACTGGTCGACGTGGACGACCTTGTCGACGAGGTCGTCGCCGTCCACGCGCGTGTGCCGTCCGGGCACGCTCCTCGCGCCGTTCAGCTCACGGGCCAGGTGCGTGTACAGGATGTCGTTGACCAGCGTCGACTTGCCGGAGCCGGAGACGCCGGTGACGGCCGTGAACACGCCCAGCGGGAAGGAGACGTCGATGTCCTGGAGGTTGTTCTCCCGGGCGCCGTGCACCGTGAGCTGCCGGGACGGGTCCAGCGGGCGCCGGACGTCGGGCAGCGGGATGGCCTTCTTGCCGGACAGGTACTGGCCGGTCTGCGACTCGTCGTTGGCGAGGAGCTCCTTCAGGGAGCCGCTGTGCACCACCTTGCCGCCGTGCTCACCCGCGCCGGGGCCGATGTCGACGATCCAGTCGGCGGTCTTGATGGTGTCCTCGTCGTGCTCGACGACGATGAGCGTGTTGCCCATGTCGCGCAGCCGGACCAGGGTCTCGATCAGCCGGTGGTTGTCGCGCTGGTGCAGGCCGATGGACGGCTCGTCGAGGACGTACAGCACGCCGACCAGGCCGGAGCCGATCTGGGTGGCCAGGCGGATGCGCTGGGCCTCGCCGCCGGAGAGCGTGCCCGCGGCGCGGTTGAGCGAGAGGTAGTCCAGGCCGACGTCGACCAGGAACCGCAGCCGCTCGTTGACCTCCTTCAGGACGCGCTCGGCGATCTTCTTGTCGCGGGCGGTGAGCTTCAGTTCGCCCAGGAAGTCCGCGCAGTCGCTGATCGACATCGCGGAGACCTCGGCGATGGACTTGCCCATGATCGTGACCGCGAGGACGATCGGCTTCAGGCGCGTGCCCTCACAGGTGGGGCAGGGCACCTCGCGCATGTAGCCCTCGAAGCGCTCGCGGCTGGAGTCGCTCTCGGCCTCGCTGTGCCGGCGCTTGACGAAGGGGACGGCACCCTCGAAGGCCGTGGTGTAGCGGCGCTCGCGCCCGTAGCGGTTGCGGTAGCGGACCTCGACCTGGGTCTTGTGGCCGTGCAGCAGGGCCTTCTTGGCACGCTGCGGCAGGCCGGCGAAGGGGATGTCCGTACGGAAGCCCAGGGCGTCGGCGAGGGCGCCGATCAGGCGGCCGAAGTAGTCCTTGGTGTGGCCGTGCGACCACGGGTGGATGGCCCCCTCGTCCAGGCTCTTGTCCGGGTCGGGGACGATCAGCTCCGGGTCGACCTCCATGCGCGTGCCGATGCCGGTGCAGTCCGGGCAGGCGCCGAAGGGCGAGTTGAAGGAGAAGGAGCGCGGCTCCAGCTCCTCGAAGGACAGGTCGTCGTACGGGCAGTACAGGTGCTCCGAGAACATGCGCTCGCGCTCGGGGTCGTCCTCGGGGAGGTCGACGAAGTCGAGCACGACCATGCCGCCGGACAGGCCGAGGGCCGTCTCGACGGAGTCGGTCAGGCGGCGCTTGGCGCCGTCCTTGACCGTGAGGCGGTCGACGACCACCTCGATGGTGTGCTTCTCCTGCTTCTTCAGCGTCGGCGGGTTCGACAGCTGGACCGTCTCGCCGTCGACCCGCGCGCGGGAGTAGCCCTTGGTCTGCAGGTCGGCGAAGAGGTCGACGAACTCGCCCTTGCGCTCGCGCACCAGCGGCGACAGCACCTGGAAGCGGCTGCCCTCGGGCAGCTCCAGGACCCGGTCGACGATGGCCTGCGGCGACTGGCGCGAGATCGGGCGGTGGCACTCGGGGCAGTGCGGCTTGCCGATGCGGGCGAAGAGCAGGCGCAGGTAGTCGTAGACCTCGGTGATCGTGCCGACCGTGGAGCGCGGGTTGCGCGAGGTGGACTTCTGGTCGATGGAGACGGCCGGGGAGAGGCCCTCGATGAAGTCGACGTCCGGCTTGTCCATCTGGCCGAGGAACTGCCGGGCGTAGGAGGAGAGGGATTCGACGTAGCGCCGCTGTCCCTCCGCGAAGATGGTGTCGAAGGCCAGCGAGGACTTGCCCGACCCCGACAGGCCCGTGAAGACGATGAGCGAGTCGCGCGGGAGGTCGAGCGAGACGTTCTTGAGGTTGTGCTCGCGCGCTCCACGAACGATGAGACGGTCGGCCACGCCGGTCCGCACCTTTCTTGAGAGAAGTGACAGGGGCGGGGCCCCCGTCTTTCTCAGACTAGGGGGAGCCACTGACAACGCCGGTCGGATTCACGGGTTGCCAACAAACCCCGGCTCTCCAGCATGCCCGACGCCACGCCCGACCATATAGCACGCGCATTCGATTTACGGCACTCCTTCACCACCTTCACCCGAAGGAGTGGCGGAGCTAGGGTCAGCAGCATGATTGATCACGCTCATGACCTGGCGTCTGTACGTGACGCGACGGAGCGGCTGCTGACCGCAGTCGGCTCCCTGGACAACGCCGCTGTGACGCAGCCGTCACGGCTGCCCGGCTGGACCCGCGGCCACGTCCTGGCCCACCTCGCCCGGAACGCGGACGCCCTCGTGAACGTCCTGGCGGGCCGCCCCATGTACGTCTCCGGCGAGGCCCGGGACGCCGACATCGAGCGGGACGCCCCGCGCGCCCTCGATGCCCAGCTCACGGACCTGCGGGAGAGCGCGGCCCGCTTCCAGGAGGCCGGGGACGCCCCGGCTGACTGGTCGCGCACGGTGGAGCTGCGCAACGGGGTCAAGGACACCGCGGCCCGGGTGCCGTTCCGGCGGTGGGTGGAGGTGGAGCTGCACCACGTGGACCTCGGCATCGGGTACGAGCTGGAGGACCTGCCCGAGGAGTTCACCGAGCGGGAGATCGAGTTCCTCGCGGACCGGTTCGCCGGGCACACCGACGTGCCGTCCACCCGCGTGACGGACGGCACACGCGCGTGGCGCACGGGACGCGCTCCGGACGGCGACCCCGAGGTGACCGTCACCGGCACGCCGGCGGACCTCTTGGGGTGGCTCGCGGGACGCCGTGACGGGGCCCCGCTGCGGGTGGACGGCGGACCGCTGCCGGCACTGCCCCCGTTGTAGGACCCGGTCCCCTCCCCCGCTATAGGCTGGCGGACATGACGTACAGCGGACAGGTGACGGTCGGCGGGCCTGCCGACGTGCACGAGCTCAAGGACCTGATGATCACGAAGATCGCGGTGGGTCCGATGAACAACAACGCCTATCTGCTGCGCTGCCGGGCCACGGACGAGCAGCTGCTGATCGACGCCGCGAACGAGGCGCAGACGCTGCTCGGCATGATCGGCGACGACGGGATCGCGTCGGTCGTCACGACCCACCGGCACGGCGACCACTGGCAGGCGCTCGCCGAGGTCGTGGCGGCCACCGGCGCCCGCACGTACGCGGGCCGGGAGGACGCCGACGGCATCCCCGTACGGACCGACGTACCGGTCGACGACGGCGACACGATCCGGGTGGGGCAGGTCGAGCTCACCGCGCGCCACCTGGTCGGGCACACCCCCGGCTCGATCGCCCTCGTCTACGACGACCCGCACGGGCACCCCCATGTGTTCACCGGGGACTGCCTGTTCCCCGGCGGCGTGGGCAACACCCATCAGGACCCCAAGGCCTTCGCCAGTCTCATCCACGACGTCGAGACCAAGATCTTCGACGTCCTCCCGGACGAGACGTGGGTCTACCCGGGACACGGCAACGACACGAGCCTGGGCGCGGAGCGCCCGCATCTGCCGGAGTGGCACGCGCGCGGGTGGTGAGCGACTGCGGCTCGTGAGCGACCGCACGGCTCGTGAGCGACCGCCGACTGGTGAGCGACCGCGTGGGGCGGAGTACGCCGGGGCGGGAGTGAGCAGGCCGGGGCGTGAGCACGCCGGGCAGTGCGCCGGCGCGCGAGCACACCGAGCAGTGAGCCGCGCGCGCCCCGTGTGAAGCGTTCGCACACGCCGGACTCGCACATGCGCTCCCCTCTCGTGCGCGCACGCGGTCAACTGGGGGCAGCCCCGCGCAGGATGACGGCTCCTGGGCGGACGGGCCGCCGGTCTGTCGTTCCCCGCCCTCGACCGGCGGCCCCGGCGCATGCCGAACAGGGCGCCGGCCGGAGGCGGTTCGCACGGCTGCACACGGCCGTTCCTGCGCCGGATCGTGGAGACGGGGCGGCTGTAAGGAGGACCGTGCGCCAGGCGGGCGGGGGCTACGCCTCGGTCCGGGCCGGTCCCGCCAGTGCGGCGACGCGCTCCACGCCGAACACGTACCCCTGCACGCCGCATCCGGCGATGACGCCGTCGGCGCGCAGCGAGACGTAGGAGTGGTGGCGGAACGACTCGCGCCGGTGGATGTTGGAGATGTGGACCTCGATCACGGGCATGCCGTCACAGGTGTTGAGGGCGTCCAGGAGGGCGACGGAGGTGTGGGAGTAGGCGCCCGGGTTGATCACGATCCCGCAGTGGCCGAGCCGCGCCTCGTGGATCCAGTCCACCAACTCGCCCTCGTGGTTGGACTGCCGGAAGTCCACCGTGCCGCCGTGCGCTGCCGCCACCTTGGCGCACAGGGCCTCGACGTCGGCGAGCGTGTCGGAGCCGTAGATCTCCGGCTGGCGCTGGCCGAGCAGGTTCAGGTTGGGGCCGTTGAGGATCATGATCGGGGCGTTGGCCAGGGTGCGGGGCACGGTTCCTCCGGTCCGTTCGGCGTCGGGCGGCCCGTGACGGACCGCTGCACAGCCGGTTTATCACGGTGCGCCGACGGACCGCCGGGCCGTAGCCTCCCGGCATGAGGAGCCCTGTCTGTCCGCCCAAGCCGTCGCCCGGTGACCGCATCGCCGTGCTCTCGCCCTCGTCCGGCCTTCCGGGGCTCTTCCCGCTCCCTTACGAGCTGGGCCTGGAGCGGCTGCGCACGGAGTACGGGCTGGAGCCGGTCGAGTATCCGACGACCCGGAAGATGGGTTCCACGCCAGGGGAACGGGCCGCCGACCTCCACGCCGCCTTCGCCGACCCGGACATCAAGGCGGTCATCGCCTCCATCGGCGGGGACGACCAGATCACCGTGCTGCCGCACCTGGACCGTGAGGTGTTCCGGGCGAACCCGAAGCCGTTCTTCGGGATGAGCGACAACACCAACCTGCTCGCCTTCCTGCGCACCTGCGGCATCGTCGGCTACCACGGCGGCAGCGTCATGTGCGAACTGGGCCGTCCCGGAGCCATGCATCCGCAGACCGCCGAGTCCCTGCGGGCGGCCCTGTTCACGTCGGGCCCGTACGAACTGAGGCCCGCCGAGCGCTGGCGGGACGTCGACCGGGACTGGGCCGACCCCGCGACCTTCGACGCCGAGCCGGAGACCCGTCCGGGGAGCGGCTGGACCTGGGTGAACCCCGACCGGGTGGTGGAGGGCCGCACGTGGGGCGGCTGCCTGGAGATCCTCGGCCGGCTGCTCATGGCCGACCGGGAGGTCGCGCACGACCTGTCCGTGTACTACGGCGGTGTCCTGCTGCTGGAGACCTCGGAGGACATGCCCAGCGCCACGGAGGTCCACGCCACGATCCGGAACATGGGCGAGCGCGGGCTGCTCCAGCGCTTCTCGGCCCTGCTGATGGGCCGTGCGAAGACCTGGTCCCTGGAGCGCCGCAACAGCCCCGAGGAAGGCGCCCGTTACGCCTCCGAACAGCGCGAGGCCGTCCTGCGTGCCATGCGGACCTACGCCCCGGACGCCACCGTCGTCTTCGACGTGGACTTCGGGCACACCGACCCCCAACTGGTGATCCCGTACGGGGGGATCGTGCGCGTGGACGGGCCGGCCCGGCGCATCACGGTGATGTACTGAAGCCCCCCGAGCCCTCCGCGCCCCTCACACGCCCCCGTAACCGCCGGTCACGGCGGGTAGTTGACGCGGCATGCACGATGTACGCACCGTAAGGGCACCCTCCATGCCGCGCCTCGCCGCCGCCTCACTCGCCGGCACGGCCATCGAGTTCTACGACTTCTTCGTCTACGGCACCGCGGCGGCCCTGATCCTGGGGCCGCTGTTCTTCCCGACGTTCTCGCCGGTCGCGGGGACACTGGCCGCCTTCGCCACCTTCGGCGTGGGGTTCGTGGCCCGGCCGCTGGGGTCGGTGCTGTTCGGGCACATCGGCGACCGGCGCGGGCGGCGGCCGGTCCTCGTCGCCTCCCTGCTGCTGACCGGCGCGTCCACGGTCGCGGTGGGCTGCGTCCCGACCTACGACACGATCGGCGTGGCCGCTCCCCTGCTGCTCCTGGTCCTGCGCTTCCTGCAAGGGCTGGGCCTCGGCGGCGAATGGGGCGGGGCGGTGCTGCTGACGGTGGAGCACGCGCCCGCCGAGCGGCGCGGACTGTGGTCGAGCTTCCCGCAGGTCGGGCCCGCACTGGGATTCCTGCTCGCCAACGGGGTGGTCCTCGGACTGTCCGCGACCCTGTCCGAGGCGCAGTTCGCCGCGTGGGGGTGGCGGGTGCCGTTCTGGGCGGCGGGCGTGCTGGCCCTGGTGGGGCTGTGGCTGCGCTCGTCACTCGCCGAGAGTCCGCGCTTCCTCGAACTCGACGAGCACGCGCGCGTGCCGCTCGTCGAGGTCGTACGCCACCACTGGCGCCTCCTGCTGCTGACCGGCGGAGCCCTGGCCATCGGCTACGCCATCTTCTACGCCGTGACGACCTGGTCCCTCGCCTACGGCACGGAGCGGCTCGGTGTCGACCGCGGCGTCATGCTGACGTGCATCATGGGCGCGGTGGTCGTGAAGGGCGCGCTCACGCCCCTGGTGGCCCTGCTCGGGGACCGCTACGGACGACGGCCCCTGTGTCTGCTCGGGTGCGCCGCCGCGGCCCTGTGGATGTTCCCGATGGTCGCTCTGCTCGCCACCGGCGCGCCGCTGCCCATGTTCCTCGGCTTCCTCGGCGCGATGCTCTCGTTCATCACGATGTTCGCGGTGATCGCCGCGTATCTGCCGGAGCTCTACGAGCCGCGGGTGCGTTGCACCGGGGCCGCCGTCGGCTACAACCTCGGCGGCGTCCTCGGAGGTGCGCTCACCCCGATCGTGGCCACGGCCCTCGCCGAACAGGGCGGGCGGGTGCCATGGGGCGTGGCCGCGTACCTCACGGTGATCGCGCTGTGCAGTCTGGTGTGCTTCGCGATGCTGCCGGAGACGCGGCCGGTGCCGGCGGGGACGGCTGCGGAGGCGGCGTGAGATCGATGCTCACCGGACGAGGTCGGTGTCATGCCGACGGGCGCGTAAACGCTTGCGCAATCGTTCGCGCAAGCGTTTGCGTCGCCCTCATGGGTTGATCGCCAGCTCCAGGTACGCCGCGAACAGCACCAGGTGGACACCGCCCTGGAGTGGTGTCGCCCGCCCCGGCACGACCGTCAGCGAGGCGACCACCACCGTCAGGGCGAGCAGCACCATGTGGACGGCGCTCAGGCCGAGGACCAGGGGCCCGGAGAGCCAGAGTGAGGCGAGTGCGACGGCGGGGATGGTCAGGCCGATGCTGGCCATCGCCGAGCCGAGGGCGAGGTTCAGGCTGGTCTGGACACGGTCGCGGCGGGCGGAGCGCAGAGCGGCGATGGTCTCCGGCAGGAGGACCAGCAGCGCGATGATCACACCGACGACGGCGTGGTGCAGACCGGCGGCCTCCACCCCGGACTCGATGGTGGGCGACACCCCCTTGGCCAGGCCGACCACGCCCACCAGTGCCAGACCCAGCAGTCCCAGGCTCGTCAGGGCGGTGCGGGCGGTCGGCGCCTCGGCGTGGGCCTCCGCGGTGATCACCTCGCCGTGCCGGGTGATCGGCAGGAAGTAGTCCCGGTGCCGCACGGTCTGCGTCGTGACGAAGAGGCCGTAGAGCACCAGCGAGGACAGCGCCGCGAACGTCAGCTGGACCGTGGAGAACTCGGGGCCCGGCTTGCTGGTGGTGAACGTCGGCAGGACCAGGCTGAGCGTGGCCAGGGTGGCGACGGTCGCGAGGGCGGCCCCCGTGCCCTCGGGGTTGAAGACGGCTGTGCCGTGCCGCAGCGAGGCGACCAGGAGGCACAGTCCGACGATGCCGTTGCAGGTGATCATCACGGCGGCGAAGACCGTGTCCCGGGCCAGCGTCGAGCTCTTGTCCCCGCCGTCGGCCATGAGGGTGACGATCAGGGCGACCTCGATGATCGTCACGGCGACCGCGAGGACGAGGGAACCGAACGGTTCACCCACCCGGTGGGCCACCACCTCGGCGTGGTGCACGGCGGCCAGGACGGCTCCCGCGAGCACCAGCGTGACCAGCGCGACGACGGGGCCGGGCAGATCGCGGCCCCAGGTGAACACGAGCAGCACGGCGGCGAGCAGGGGCACCAGGGTCGTCCACTGCGCCGCGAGCGGCCGCCGCCGATCGATCATGCGGTGATCCTGTCAGAGGTGACGGAGCCCCGCATTCCTACTTGAGGTCACGCGCGTCCAGGAGGTCGCAGTTGGTGTAGACCCGGTCGCCGATGCAGAGCGCGCCCAGCCGCTCCGCCATCCTGCCGGTCTCGGGGTCGTCGCTGTTGCTCATGGCCTCCTCGTACGAGTCGAACTCGATGAGGGCCAGGTAGCGGCGGGGGTTGTCACGGTCCTTCAGGAGCATCCGGTGGGTGGGGCCGCCGGTCCGGCCCGCGCTGCGCTGCCCGGCCTCCTCGAAGATCTGCTCCATCTCGTCCAAGCGCTCGGTCTCGAAGTCGATGATCTGAACGAACTTCATGGCACCTCCAGCCGGCCACGGCGTCCCCGGGCCGGGAACGCGCTCAGGACCAAGCAAGCACCAGGACCGGTGGTCGGCAATTCGCCGAGCACCGGTCCGGGTGATGGTTGTTCCTGTGTCCGACGTGGTCAGACGTCGATGCTGTCCTTCGGGGCGCTTCCGCTCTGCCCCTGCGCCGCCTCGGCCGCCGCCTGCTTCTTGGAGGCCCGCAGGCTGGTGATCGTGGTGACGATCAGCACGGCGCAGATCACGCCGAGGGAGACCGGAATGCTGATCTCCGGGACGTGCACCCCGGACTCGTGCAGTGCGTGCAGCACGAGCTTCACGCCGATGAAGCCCAGGATGATCGACAGGCCGTAGCTGAGGTGGACCAGCTTCTTCAGCAGACCGCCGATGAGGAAGTACAGCTGGCGCAGACCCATCAGGGCGAACGCGTTGGCGGTGAAGACGATGTACGGGTCCTGGGTCAGGCCGAAGATCGCGGGGATGGAGTCGAGGGCGAACAGGACGTCCGTCATGCCGATCGCGAGCATCACGACCAGCATCGGGGTCATGACCCGCTTGCCGTTCTCCCGGATCCACAGCTTGGTGCCGTGGTAGCGGTCGGCCACACCGAAGCGGCGCTCGACGGCCTTGAGGAGCTTGTTCTCCTCCCACTCCTCGTCCTCCTCGTCCGCGCGGGCCTCCTGGATGAGCTTCCAGGCGGTCCAGATGAGGAAGGCACCGAAGAGGTAGAACACCCACGAGAAGCTGGCGAGGATCGCGGCGCCGGCGGCGATGAAGATCGCGCGCAGGACCAGGGCGATGAGAACGCCGATGAGCAGCACGCGCTGCTGGTACTGCGAGGGCACCGCGAACTTCGCCATGATCAGGACGAAGACGAAGAGGTTGTCGACGCTCAGCGACTTCTCGGTGATGAAGCCCGCGAAGAACTCACCGGCCGGCTGGCCGCCGCCGAACACCAGCAGTCCGAGCCCGAAGAGCACGGCGAGGACGATCCAGACGACCGTCCAGATTCCGGCTTCCTTGATCGACACGTCGTGCGGCTTGCGGCCGATGAAGAAGTCGACCGCGATGAGGGCCGCCAGGCCCACGATCGTCAGGACCCATAGGGTCACGGAAACATCCACTGCGCCTCCGGCAGTCGTAACGGCAAATGTCAGCGTCGTAGCTGCCGGAGGTCTCTTCCACCCAACGATGGGCCGACGCCCCGGGTCCAGGTCGGATCTTCGCCGACCTGTTCCGTATTGACGGGTACGCCGCAGCAGACAGGGAGTACTCCCCTCCGTGCCCACAACAGTACCCAATCACCAAGAACAGGTAAAGCGGTTGGCAAAAGAAAGACCAAAAACCCTGGTCAGAGGGCTTTACACATACTTGGTACGAGCGGCCGCGACCTGCGCGAGCACCTGCTGCAGGACCTCACTGCCGGGCGGCACGAGCGACGGCTCGTACGTCCAGGCGTGGCCGACCCACGGGTCGGCCAGGTGGTCGTCGGCCACCGGCGTCAGTCGCAGCAGGGAACGCCACAACGGGTCGAGCAGCGGCCCGTACGCGGAGGACTCCTCGCGGTCGGCCACCATCATCAGATGGACCCCGAAGGCGGGGCCCTCGTCGGCGAGGTAGCGCAGCTGGTTCACGGCACGGTCGTCGAAGCCGTGCGGGAAGTCGTTGACGATCAGCAGTTGCTGGGCGGTGTCGAAGCCGGGCGGCAGGGCGTCCGCGGCGCCGCCCCGGACCGCCATCTGCACCAGGTCGACCCGCTGGGTCAGCCGCGTCAGCACGTCCGTGACGCCCGCCGCGCCGAGCGCGGGCGGGGCCGCGAGGACACCGGTCTGCACGAGGGGCACCAGCGGCTGCGCCCCCGAGCCGGCCGGGTCGATGACGTGCACGGTGAACTCGCCCGCCGGATAGACGGCGAGCAGCCGCGCCGCGTGCGCGACCGCCGTCTCCATCGCGAGACGTCCCAGGGAGTGGGCGTCGGTGAACGAACCGTCGGACGACGCCGTGCGACCGCTGTCGATCCACAGGCCGCGCTCCAGCGGCAGCCGGACCAGCATCGGGATGCGGATCCCCTCGGCCTCGGGCAGGTGCAGGTCGCCCAGGCGCAGGGCCATGGGGATCTCCATCGGCACCCGGTAGGCGTGCCACACGGGGTTGTCCCAGCGGGCGAACGCCGGCGGCAGGGCCGGTTCCACGACGTCGGCCTCGGCCCGCAGCTGGGCGAGGTCCCGGTCGAGGGCTTCCGTCGCCTGGTCGACGAGCTGGGCGTGCCGGGCGCGGGCCGCCTCGCGGGCGGCGTCGCCCTGCCCGCCGATCCGGCTGCGCGGGTCGGACAGGACCTGTTCGACCTCCTTGTCCATACGGGACTCGGCGAAGTCGACGGCGCTGCGGTAGGCGGCCGTGGTGCGGGCAAGGTCCTCGAACATGCCCCACACCTGGTTGTACAGCCGCTCCTCCATGGACCAGCCGGTCGCGTCGCCCGCGACGGGCCGGGCGGGCTGTCCCGGTGCGGCAGGGGGCGCGGTGGGCGGCGGCGGGGGCGGTGCCGCGTTCTGACGGCGCGGGTGGCTGTAGTCGATCGGCCCGCCCGCGGTGGTGGCGGACGGCTGGGTGACGGCGCTCGGGTCGGGCGTCGCGCCGGGGTAGGACGGCGGCTGCGGCGGGGTCTGTCCGGGACCGCCAGGCGTCTGGCCGCCGTACGGGGACACCGGCGGTACCGGTCCGGGCTGGGGCGTGGCGCCGGCCTGGTCCGGGCCGAGGGCGGGGGCAGCGGCCTGGCGGGAGCGGTCGCCCTCCGCCGTGCGCGGCGGGGGTGCCTGCACCGAGCGGGCCAGCCCGTGGGCCACCGCCTCGTTGATGCTGCCCGCGAGCTGCTGGGCCTGCGGCAGGCCCTGGTCGGTGAGGAGTTCGGCGAGGCCGCCCGCGTAGCCCTGGCCGACGGCGCGCACCTTCCAGGCGCCCTGCCGGCGGTAGAGCTCCAGGGCGACGACGGCGGACTCCGCGTCCAGGCCGTGGATGGTGTAGCTGGCGATCTCGGCGCCGTCGAGGCCGGTGACGGCGACGAACGGGGCGGCCACGGAGCCGAAGCGGACCGGGCCCGCCCCGCCGGTGGGCAGGGCGAGCAGCACACCGACCCGGTGGACGGTCTCGCTCACGGCGTCCAGGTCCACCGCGAGGCGGTGGTCCGCGGCCGCCTGCCGGGAGACCTCGAGACCCGGCTGGGTGGGCGCGCCCGGGTGGGCGACCCACTCCACGCCGTGGATGCGGCCGTTCTCGTCGCTGAGCGCGGCCGCGGCCACGATCGGCGTGCCGGCCGAGATCCGGATCTCGAGACGGGCCTGGGAGAGCGGGTGGTTCTGCCCCCGCACCAGCTCGGCCGTCATCGCCTTCGTCCCCCTGTGTCGTTGTGTGGTGTCGTGTGCTGCCCGCCGGGCCCGCCGGTCCCGGCCCGGCGTGCTGTCAGAGCACCGGCAGGATCGCCGGCATCAGGTCCTGGAAGGTGCGGCCGTTGGCCGGGTTGCCCAGGGCCGTCATCGTCCAGCCGGAGCCCGAGCGGTGCACCTTGGCCATGATCTGGGCCGTGTACTGGCCGCCGCCGGCCAGCGTGTAGCGGGCGAGCTCCTGGCCGTTGGTCTCGTCGACGAGGCGGCAGAACGCGTTCTGCACCTCCTGGAACGTCTGGCCCGTGAAGGAGTTCACGGTGAAGACGATCTGGTCGATGTGGACCGGGACCCGCGAAAGGTCGACGAGGATCGCCTCGTCGTCGCCGCCCTGGCCGACACCGCCGACGAGGTTGTCGCCGGTGTGGCGGACCGAGCCGTCGTCGCTCACCAGGTGGCGGAAGAAGACCACGTCGACCGGCTGCTTGTCGGCGAACAGCACGGCGGAGGCGTCGAGGTCGATCTCTCGCGTGCGCGAGCCGAACAGGCCGCGCCGGGGGGCCGCCTGCCAGCCGAGACCCATGCGCACCGCGGTCAGGCTGCCCCCGTCGTTCTTCTGCAGACTGATGGCCTGACCCTTGGTCATGTTGACGGTCACGCGCCGATTCCCCTCTCGAACGTCCCCTGTTGCCGCGCAGTCGCGGTTGACCAGCACCTTACGCAGGGGCACTGACAGCGACGTACCCCGGTCCGCACTTTGTGTCGGTCTTGCAACACACCGCGTGCGCGGTGCGCCGTCAGGCCAGGCCCGCCTCCTTCATCTGGCGCAGTTCCTTCTTCATCTCGGAGACCTCGTCGCGCAGTCGGGCCGCGATCTCGAACTGGAGGTCCGCGGCGGCGGCCCGCATCCGCGTGGTGAGTTCCTCGATCTGCTCGGCGAGCTCGGCCGCGGGGCGGTCGGTGGGCACCGTCTCCTTGGCCTTGCCCTTGCCCCTGGCGGGCTTGGCCAGCTCGGCCGCCTTGCCGAGGGAGGGCACGGGCGCCTTGGTGCCGCCGCCGTCCTTCCTCGACTTGCGGTAGCCCGAGCCGAGGAGCTGCTCGGTGTCGACGTCCTCGCGGGCGATCTGGGCGACGATGTCGTTGATCTTCTTGCGGAGGGGCTGGGGGTCGATGCCCCTCTCCGTGTTGTACGCGATCTGCTTCTCCCGGCGCCGGTTGGTCTCGTCGATGGCCTTCTCCATCGCCGGGGTGATCTTGTCGGCGTACATGTGGACCTGGCCGGAGACGTTGCGCGCGGCGCGGCCGATGGTCTGGATCAGGGACGTGCCGGAGCGCAGGAAGCCCTCCTTGTCGGCGTCCAGGATCGCCACCAGGGACACCTCGGGCAGGTCCAGGCCCTCGCGCAGCAGGTTGATGCCGACGAGCACGTCGTACTCACCGGCGCGCAGCTCGCGCAGGAGCTCGACGCGGCGGAGGGTGTCGACGTCGCTGTGCAGGTAGCGCACCTGGATGCCGAGCTCCAGGAAGTAGTCCGTGAGGTCCTCGGCCATCTTCTTGGTGAGCGTGGTGACCAGGACGCGCTCGTCCCGCTCGGTGCGCTGGCGGATCTCGTGCACCAGGTCGTCGATCTGGCCCTCGGTGGGCTTGACGACGACCTCCGGGTCGACGAGGCCGGTGGGGCGGATGATCTGCTCGACGACGCCGTCGGAGCGGGACATCTCGTAGGTGCCCGGAGTGGCCGACAGGTAGACCGTCTGGCCGATGCGCTCCTGGAACTCCTCCCACTTCAGGGGGCGGTTGTCCAGGGCGGAGGGCAGCCGGAAGCCGTGGTCGACGAGGGTGCGCTTGCGGGAGGCGTCGCCCTCGTACATGGCGCCGATCTGCGGCACGGTGACGTGCGACTCGTCGATGACGAGGAGGAAGTCGTCCGGGAAGTAGTCCAGCAGGGTGTTGGGCGGGGAGCCGGGCAGGCGGCCGTCGAAGTGCATCGAGTAGTTCTCCACGCCGGAGCAGGTGCCGATCTGGCGGAGCATCTCGATGTCGTAGGTCGTGCGCATGCGCAGGCGCTGGGCCTCCAGCAGCTTGCCCTGCTTCTCCAGCTCCGCGAGGCGCTCGGCGAGCTCCTTCTCGATGTCGTTGACGGCCCGCTCCATGCGCTCGGGGCCCGCGACGTAGTGGGAGGCCGGGAAGACGTAGAGCTGCTGGTCGTCGCTGATGATCTCGCCGGTGAGCGGGTGCAGAGTGGAGAGCGCCTCGATCTCGTCGCCGAACATCTCGATGCGGACGGCGAGCTCCTCGTAGACCGGGAAGATCTCGATGGTGTCGCCGCGGACGCGGAAGGTGCCGCGGCTGAAGGCCATGTCGTTGCGCGTGTACTGGATGTCCACGAAGCGGCGCAGCAGCTCGTCGCGGTCGATCTCCTCGCCGACCCGGAGCGGGACCATGCGGTCCACGTACTCCTGCGGGGTGCCGAGGCCGTAGATGCAGGAGACCGAGGCGACCACGACGACGTCGCGGCGGGTGAGCAGCGAGTTGGTCGCGGAGTGGCGCAGGCGCTCCACCTCCTCGTTGATCGAGGAGTCCTTCTCGATGTAGGTGTCCGACTGCGGGACGTACGCCTCGGGCTGGTAGTAGTCGTAGTACGAGACGAAGTACTCGACGGCGTTGTTCGGCAGGAGCTCGCGGAACTCGTTCGCCAGCTGGGCGGCCAGCGTCTTGTTCGGCGCCATCACGAGCGTGGGGCGCTGGAGCTTCTCGATCATCCACGCGGTGGTGGCGGACTTGCCGGTGCCGGTGGCGCCGAGCAGGACGACGTCCTTCTCGCCCGCCTTGATGCGCCGGGCGAGCTCGTCGATGGCCGCCGGCTGGTCGCCGCTGGGCTGGTAGGGGCTGACGACCTCGAAGGGCGCCACCGTGCGTTCGATCTGGGAAACGGGCCGCATGGGTTCCACCGTACGACCTCCCACTGACAACCGGCTCTGATCAGCGGTTTTGCGGGGCGCGAGAGCTCTGGTGCCGCACGGGGCGGCGAGGGCGGAACCGCAGGCGGGCCGGGTTGTGGTGGACGGTGTCGTGGGCGCGGGCGGGGATGCCGGGCTTGTGCTCGACGGGGGTGACGGCGGGCTTGCCCATGACCATCAGCGGGTCGAACATCACCACGACCCCGGCGAGCAGGAGGAAGGCCAGGGGGCCGATCAGCATGGGGGCGAGCAGGCCTGCGGGCGACTCCCCCGTGGTGGGCTCGGCCGTGCCGTGGAGGTGGACGCTGAGGGCGGCCATCCCGGTGTAGTGCATTCCGCTGACGGCCAGGCCCATGACGAGACTGGCGCCGACGCTCCACATCAGGCCCCGGATCTGGCCGGCCGCCCACAGTGCCGCGGTGGCGGCGCACATGGCGATCACGACGGAGGCACCGACGGTGAGGGTGTTGTACTCCAGCTTCCCGTCCAAGCTCATGCTCGCCATGCCCAGGTAGTGCATGGAGGCGATGCCCAGGCCGGTGATCGTGCCTCCGGTGAACAGGGCCGTGCCGCGGGCGCCCTTGTAGCCGACGATGAAGATCCCGACGCCCACCATCACGATCGCGACGGCCAGGCTCGCGAAGGTCATCGCCTTGTCGTAGTGGATCGGGACCCCACGGACCGTGAACCCCATCATGGCGATGAAGTGCATGGTCCATATGCCGGAACCGATGGCGGCCGAGCCGAGGGCGAGCCAGCCGGGGCGCCAGGACTGGGCGACGAGCATGGATCTGGTGGTGCAGCGCAGCCCCAGGGCGCCGCCGAGGCAGGCCATGAGGTAGGCGACCAGGGGTGTGACCAGGCCGTAGCTGAATCCGTCGACCGTGCCCTGCATGCGCGGCTGCCCTTCCCGCCCTTTGCGTCCCGTAATACCTGATGTGCGTCCCCTCGCAGGACCGCACCGGCCGTCAGGGTTGACGCAGAGAGTATGACCCCCACCGGAATGGTCGAACGACTTTCCGGCAAAGAAACACGGCCCCGCCCCAGTTGTGCGGCACCAGTGAGCGGCGTTGGGCCGCCTCCGTTCAACCTGTGGCCATCCTGCACCCCTCTCGCGTTGACCCTCTGCTGTCACAGTTGTGCTGTCCGTGATGACGCCGATGACCGTTCGACGCGAGGAGTACGCATGCACGCGCGCGCTGTTGCCGCCTCGACCACCGCGCTCCTGGGGACCGCCGCCCTCCTCTTCCCCGTCTCCCCCGCGCGGGCCGCCACCGACGGCGGCGGCCCGCCCCGTGTCATCGCCCACCGGGGTGCCTCCGCCTACGCGCCGGAGAACACGCTGGCCGCTGTGGACAAGGCGGCGGAGCTGGGCATCCGCTGGGTGGAGAACGACGTCCAGCGGACCAGGGACGGCGAACTGGTCGTCCTCCACGACGACAACCTGCGGCGCACCACCGACGTCGAGGAGGTCTTCCCCGACCGGGCGCCCTGGAAGGTGAGGGACTTCACGGCCAGGGAGATCGCCCGACTGGACGCGGGCAGCTGGTTCGGCCCCGCGTACGCGGGCGCGCGCGTGCCGACGCTGGAACAGTTCGTGCACCGCGTCGAGCGCCACCACCAGAAGCTGCTGCTGGAGATCAAGAACCCGGAGCTGTACCCGGGCATCGAGCGGCAGACGCTGAAGGTCCTCAGCAACGAGGGCTGGCTGGACCGGTCGCATCTGGCGGGCCGGCTGATCGTGCAGAGCTTCAGCGCGGACAGCGTGCGGACGGTGCACGCCCTGAAGCCCGGGGTGAAGACCGGGCTCCTCGGGACGCCGCCCGTGTCGGACCTGCCGGGGCTGGCCGGCTTCGCCGACCAGATCAACCCGTCGCACGGTTCGCTCACCCTCGCGTACGTGTCGTCCGTACAGGCGTTCACCGGACCGCACGGCAGGCCGCTGGAGGTCTTCGCCTGGACGGTCGACGACGCGGCCACGGCCCAGCGGGTCGCCGGGTACGGCGTCGACGGGATCATCACGAACAGGCCGGACGTGGTCCGGAAGGCCGTCGGGGGCTGACCGGCCGCCTCCGCCCGTGATCGTCGTCGTGGCGGCGTTGTCGGTGGCGGGTCGTACCGTGGGCGCATGGACAGTCAGGGGCAGGACGGGCAGCGGGTCGTGTGGACCGTGGTCGGCACGGGGATCGGTCCGTTGCTGCTGGCCGCGACGAAGGACGGCCTGGTCAATGTGGTGTTCCATGCCACGGACGCGGTGCGGGACCGGGCGGTCGAACGGCTGGCGTCGCGATTCGGCACCGAGCCCGTCGAGGCACCCGACTCTCCTCTGCTGGCCGAGGCCATAGGCCAGGTGGAGGCCTACTTCGCCGGTGAACGCCGGGCCTTCGACCTGCCGCTGGACTGGTCGCTGATCTCCGGCTTCAACCGGCAGGTCCTGCGTGCGCTCGCCGACGGCGTGCCGTACGGCTCGGTCGTGGGGTACGGCGATCTCGCCGGGCGGGTCGGGCAGCCAGGTGCCGCGCAGGCCGTGGGCATGGCGATGGGGGCCAATCCGCTGCCGGTGGTGGTGCCGTGCCACCGGGTCGTCGAGAGCGGCGGCGGCATCGGTGGGTTCGGGGGCGGGCTGGAGACCAAGCGGAAGCTGCTCGCCCTGGAAGGCGTGCTGCCCGAGCCGCTCTTCTAGGCGTACCGGGCCGGTGCGCGCTCCGATAGCGCTGCGCGGGCGTGCGGCGGACCGGCCCGCTGGGTCTGTGCGGTTCGCCGTCTGTGCGGTCCGCCGTCTGTGCGGTCCGCCGTCTGTGCGGTCCGCCGTCTGTGCGGTCCGTCGTCTGTGCGGTCCGCCGGTCAGTCGTAGTGCCGTGCCTCGAAGACGTTGCCGTCCGGGTCGCGGAAGTAGAAGCTGCGGGTTGCCTTGCCCCGTGCCCCGAAGGAGTCGTACGAGAGGTCCGACACCGGCACGGAGCGTTCCTGGAGGCGGCTGAGAAGCGCGTCGAAGTCGCCTCGGGACAGGGCCAGGCAGACGTGGTTCACCGGGTGGCCGGCACTGTCCGCGGCGTCGGGCAGCATCGTCATGCGTTCGACGAAGGTCAGCGGCATGAGGTCGAGGATGGTCTCGTCGTTGACACGTACGGAGGGGAACGGCACCTCACCGGCGGCGAACTCGCTGAGCCTGAGCGACCCCATCCCGACGGCCTTCTCGTAGAAGTCGGCGGCGGCGAGCGGGTCGCGCACCCAGAGGACGACGTGGTCGAGACGTGCTGTGTGGTCCGTCATGCACCCCAGGCTCGTGAGGTGTCCGACGGCTGGCAAGGGTTTGGCCCGGTGTGCCGCCCGCCAGAGATGAGGGAAGACCGACTGGCCGACTGACGGGAGGCAGGCGCGTGGTGCTGGTGGTGTCCGAAGAGGTGCGGGAGGCGCTCGACGCGGGTCGGCCCGTGGTGGCGCTGGAGTCCACGATCATCGCCCATGGGCTGCCGCGTCCCCGCAACCTCCAGGTGGCGCTGGAACTGGAGACGGCCGTGCGGCGGGAGGGCGCGGTGCCGGCGACGATCGCCGTGCTCGACGGGCGGCCCCGTGTCGGGCTGGACAAGGAGCAGCTGGAGCGGGTCGCGAACGAGGACGGCATCCGCAAGCTGGGCCATCGCGACCTGGCGCTCGCGGTGGCCTCCGGGGCGAGCGGGGCGACCACGGTGTCGGCGACGGCGCTGCTCGCGGCACGGGCCGGGGTGCGGGTGTTCGCGACGGGCGGGCTCGGCGGGGTGCACCGGGAATGGACGGTGACGCAGGACGAGTCGGCGGATCTGGGCCTGCTCGCCCGGACGCGGATCACGGTGGTGTGTGCCGGGGTGAAGTCGATCCTGGACGTGCCGGCGACTCTGCAGCGGCTGGAGACGCTCGGGGTGGCGGTGGCCGGGTACGGGACGGGCCGCTTCCCCGGCTTCTACCTGTCCGACTCGGGACATCCGGTGGACTGGACGCTGGGGACGCCGGAGCAGGTGGCGGACGTCATGCGGGCGCAGGACGCGTTGGCCGGGCCCGAGTCGGCGCTGATCGTCGCGAACCCCGTCCCCGAGGAGGAACAGCTCGATCCGGACCTGCACGCACGCGTGCTCGCGGACGCGCTGCACGCGTGCGAGGCGGAAGGGGTCACCGGGCAGGCTGTCACTCCGTTCCTGCTCGACTATCTGGTACGGCACACCGACGGTGCCTCCCTTGAGGCCAACCTGGCGGCGGTCCGCGGCAATGTCCGCCTGGCGGCGCGGATCGCGGCGGCCTGGACCCGGGGATGAGTGGGGGCGGGGCCGAGGGCGGGTCCGGGCCCGTGGACGGGTCCGTGTACGGGCCCGTGGACGGCGGTGCCGGAGTGGGCTCTGCCGGGGAAGGTGCCCGGAATGCGGGCGATACCGCAGCGGGCTCCGCGTCCGGGGGTGCCGGCTCGGCGGTGCCTCGGGGGCTGCTCGTCGTCGGGGACGTCGTCACGGATGTCGTCGCGCGGCATCGCGCGCCGCTCGCCGCCGGTACGGACACGGCCGCCACCATCCGGACGGTGCCGGGCGGGGCGGGCGCGAACGTGGCGTGCTGGGCCGCGCACCGGGGCGCCGACGTGCGGCTGCTCGGACGGGTCGGGGCGGAGGCGGCCGCCTGGCACGAACGGGAACTGACGGCGCAGGGCGTACGGCCACGGCTCGTGGTCGATCCGCAGGCTCCGACCGGGACGGTGATCTGCCTGGTCGACGAGGGCGCTGCGGCGGAGCGGACGTTCCTCACCGACAGCGGCGCGTCGCTGCGGCTCGAACCCGCCGACTGGTCGGACACGCTGCTCGACGGAGCCGCCCGTCTCCATCTGTCGGGCTATCTGCTGTTCTCGGAATCGAGCCGCGCACTGGCGGCCGTGGCCCTGGAGGCGGCACGCGCGCGTGGCGTGCCGGTGAGTGTGGACCCCGCCTCGGCCGGTTTCCTCGGACAACTCGGCGCGGAGCGCTTCCTGTCACTCGTCGAGGGCGTGGACGTCCTGCTGCCCAGCCGGGACGAGGCGTGCCTGCTGACGGGCGTGACCGACGCGGCCGGTGCGGCGGCCGCACTGAGCCGGCGCGTTCCGCTGGTGGTGGCCAAGCAGGGCTGCGAAGGGGCGCTCGTGGCGCGGGCGGGGGCGGTGTGCGCCCGTGTTCCGGCCGTACCGGCGAGGGCTCGGGACACCACGGGCGCCGGGGACGCGTTCACCGGCGCGTTCCTCGCCGCCCTGCTCGCGGGCGCCGATCCGGGGTCCGCGGCGGCGGAGGGCTGCCGGGCCGGCGCGCGGGCGGTGGAGCGGGTGGGTGGACGACCGCCGTCGCCGGAGTGACGCTGCGCCCTGCGCCACTCGTGCAGCTGTGCCGCCCAGCGGTGCTGGTGCCGGTGCGCTGCCCCATGCCACCCGTGCCGGTGCGCTGCCCCGCGCCACTGTGCCGGTGCGGGGGCCCCGCGCAACTGGTGCCGGCGTGTGGCCCAGTGCCAGGTGTGCACGCGTCGCCCCGTGCCGCTGGTGTCGATGGCTGCCCCGTGCCGCTCGTGTCGATGCGCTGCCCCATGCCGCTGGTGCGACGCGCTGCCCCGGTTCCTGGCCGGTCTTCACGCCCCAGCCCGTTACGCCCTGCGCCCCCACGCCGAGATCATCGGTGGGGTCGTCAGGTCGAGCGCGCCGGATGTGACGTTCGTGAGGTGCCGGTCGATCTCCTGGTGCGTCGCGAGCCCGGCGGCGACCAGCTGGTCGCGGATCTGGCGGATGGTGACGGACTCCAGGGCCGCGCAGGCCGGCGAGGCGAGCGGGAAGTACGCGTCGGCGTGGACGCGGGTCAGGCCGGCCTCCCGCAGCAGGCGGGGCAGGGTACGGCCACAGGGCAGTTCGGTGCCGCGATCGGCGAGCAGCTTGCGGAAGCCGCTCCGCAGCCGGTTCGCCAGCTGCTGTTCGGGGCCGTGCTCGTCGGGGCACAGCAGGGGCTGCAGGCCGGGGTCGGCGTCCTCCACGAGGAGACGGCCCCCGGGCCGCAGGGCCCGGACCATGGACCGCAACGCCCGCTCCCGGTCGGTGACGTGGACGAGGGCGAGGCGCGCGTGCACCAGGTCGAAGCCCTCCCCGGGCGGTTCCTGCGACCCGAGCTCATGGGCGCGCACCTCGACGGGCGGCCGGGCCGCGGAGGCCAGTCGTGCGGTGTCGGTGTCGGTCGCGAGGACGCGTCCGGTCGGGCCGACCTTCTTCGCCAGCCAGGACACCACGGTCGTGCCGGCCCCGACCTCCCAGCAGCGCCAGCCGGATCCCACGCCGAGCGCTTCGAGATGCCGGAACGTCGTCGGGTCGAAGAGTGCGGCGAAGGCGCTGAAGTGCTCGGCCGCCTCGGTCTGCCGGGTGGTGTCGAGGAGGTACCCATCGGTTCGCGTCATGCCGCGATCATCCCAGTTGTCCGACTTATCCGGAACGGTCGACGCTCCCGAGGACGGAGAAGACCATGCCGACGCCCGGCCTCCACGGAACCCGTCCGGCTCCGCTCCCGCAGAACCATCGGGCCCGGGCAGGCGTCGATATGGCGGGGCGTCACCGCCGACGCGTCGTTCGTCCACAGCCGGGAACCAAGCGGAACGGGCCGTTTCCACAGGCTTACCCGCAGCTCACGCAGGGCTGGCAGACTGACGGGCCAGGGCGCAGGGACGGCGCGAGGAGTTCCACGCAAGGAGATCGGGATGTCCATGGCAGGGAATCTGCGGAAGGTCACGAGCCTCGGCGGGGTCGATGGCCTGCGCAGGGTGGCCCGGCTGGCCCGGCGGCGCCCGCGCGTCGACCTGAGCCACCCGGCCCGCTCCCCGCTGGGCTCCTCGGTGGTGAACTGCGTGTCGTACCGGGACGGTGTCCGCACGCCCATGCGCGGCGATCTGGTGGACGTCGTGGAGCGGGTGCGCAAGCACCGGGAGGGCTTCGTCTGGCTCGGCCTGCACGAGCCGACGGACCAGGAGTTCGCGGGCATCGCCGAGCTCTTCGACCTGCACCCCCTGGCCGTCGAGGACGCCGTCGAGGCCCACCAGCGTCCCAAGCTGGAGCGCTACGGCGAGACGCTGTTCGCGGTGTTCAAGACGGTCTGCTACGTCGAGCACGAGGAGCTCACGGCCACCAGCGAGGTGGTGAACACCGGCGAGATCATGGTGTTCGTCGGCCACGACTTCGTGATCACGGTGCGGCACGGCCGGCACGGCTCGCTGGGTCCGCTGCGCGAGGAGCTGGAGTCCGACCCGCAGCAGCTCGCCAAGGGCCCCTCCGCGGTCCTGCACGCGATCGCGGACCACGTGGTCGACGACTATCTGACCGTCACGGACTCCGTGCAGCTGGACATCGACCAGGTCGAGACGGACGTGTTCGCGCAGGACGGCGCGCGGGCCGACCCGGGCCGCATCTACCAGCTCAAGCGCGAACTGCTCGAACTGAAGCGGGCGGTGGTGCCGCTCAGCCGGCCACTGGAGGATCTCGCCACCCGGCCGATCCGCGCGGTCGACCCCGAGATACAGGCGTACTTCCGCGACGTCTCGGACCATCTGCTGCGGGCGAAGGAGCAGATCGCCGCCTTCGACGAACTCCTCAACTCCATCCTCCAGGCCCACCTCGCTCAGGTCACGGTCGCGCAGAACGAGGACATGCGGAAGATCACGGCGTGGGCCGCGATCATCGCCGTGCCGACCATGGTCTGCGGGGTGTACGGCATGAACTTCGACCACATGCCGGAGCTGCACTGGAGGTACGGCTACGGCATGGTCATCGGCGTCATATCCGTGGCGTGTCTGTCGCTGTACCGGATGTTCCGGCGCAGCGGCTGGCTCTGACACGGCCTCCCTCGCAGCACCGGGGAGCCCGCGAGATCAGGCCGTGGTCGTGTCCCTGGCGTAGACGCCCTCGGTGAAGGAGGCGATCTGGTCGTCGGCCAGGCGCCGGGCCAGGTCGGATTCGCTGATCATGCCGACCAGTCGCTTGTCCTGGATCACGGGCAGGCGGCGGATCCGGTGTTCGCGCATCTCGCGGAGCACCTCGCCGACATCGGCGTCCGCGTCGATCCAGCGGGGCGTGCCCTTGGCCATCTCGCCGGCGGTGACCCGGGCGGGGTCGTGGCCCATCGCGACGCAGCCGACGACGATGTCGCGGTCGGTGAGGATGCCGCAGAGCCGCTCGTTCTCGTCGCTGATGGGCAGGGCGCCGACGTTCAGCTCGCGCATGAGCTGGGCGGCGCGGTCGAGGGTTTCGTGGGCGGGGATCCACTGGACGCCGCGGTGCATGATGTCTCCGGCGGTGGTCATGAAGTACCTCCCTGTGCCGGACGGCCGGCGCGGCGCGGGGACGCACCGCGAGTCCCGGCGTCCTTCATTCTCGCCGCGCCGCCCGACGCCCGCACACGCAGAACCCGCCCAGCCGCACAGCAGCCCAGCAGCCCAGCAGCCCAGCAGCCCAGCAGCCCAGTCTCTCAACCGCTCCAGGCGGGATGGCGTGGGTCGTCGGCGCGTATCAGGACGTCCGCCGTGCCCGCCGGGTCCGTCTCCCGCTCGTAGCGCTCGAAGGCCGGCAGGGTCCAGTGCTCGTCCTCGGGGGTGCGGCGGCGCAGGGCGCCCGGGGAGAGGAGGACGTGGACGCTCAGGTCGAAGGGGAACCAGTGCCGAAGGAGGAAGGGACCGTGCATCAACAGCAAACCTTCAGGCGGGAGTTGGACGTAGGGACTGCGGGTGGCCCGGTCGGCGGCCGGGTCCCAGAGGTCGGGCAGGACGCGGCCGTCACCACCGGCTTCGAGCGGGCCGAAGACCTCACGCCACAGGGCGCCGGTGTCGTACCAGCCGCTGTAGTAGGCCTCCACGTCCCGGTGGCCGTACTCCAGCCGGACGGAGGCGGGGCGCAGGAAGCCCTCCGTGCCGACGACGAGCGCGGAGCGGCCACGGACGCGCAGCGCTTCGCGGACGCGGTGGGCCAGGTCGCCCGGGTGGGCCGCCGGGGCGCCGTCGAAGGCGATGCGCGGCCAGGGACTGCCGTCGGCGGGCTTCAGGTCGAGCAGGCGCTCGGCGAGCAGGTCGCCGAGCCGGTCCCAGGTGATCGCTTCGAGTCGCACACGGCCCATGATGCGGCAGGCCGAGGCAGCGTCCCCGAGGTTTCCCCGCCGCTCCCCGGCCCGGCCGGTGCGCACGGCCACCGGGGGGAATGAACACGGTATGGCCGTTCGCGCGACGCTTCCGCCCCATTCCGGACTTCTCGTCTTCCAGCCGCTGAAGCAGCGGCAGTGCGCCGAGTGCCGGCGGGGGCCGCTGCCGCTGCTCGTCCTGGAGGACAGCGCTCCGCGCTGCCTGGACTGTGCCGACCTGGGACATCTGGTGTTCCTGCCGCGCGGCGACACCGCGCTGACGCGCAGATCGCGGGAGGAGAGCGCGTTGTCGGCGGTGGTGGTGCGGTTCAACCGGCGCAAGAGCCGTTACGAGCGGCAGGGCGTCCTGGTCGAGGAGGCGGCCCTGACCAGGGCGGAGCAGCGGTGTCTCGCGGACTCCGAGGCGAGACGGAGGCGCCGGGCCCGGGACGCGCGGCGCCGGGCGGATCAGGACGCCCTGTTCGCGCAGGCTTTCGCGGCGGAGATACTCCGGCTGTTTCCGGGGTGCCCGCCCGACCGGGCGCGGGCCATCGCCGCGCACGCCTCGAAGCGGGGCAGTGGGCGGGTGGGCCGCAGCGCGGCGGGGCGGGCGCTGACCGAGGACGCGGTGATCGCGGCGGTGGTGGCGTCCGTACGGCATCTGGACACTCCGTACGACCGGCTGCTGATGAGCGGTGTGCCGCGGCACGAGGCGCGACGGCGGATCGCGGCGGCGGTGGAGACGGTGCTCAGGGGGTGGACGCGGACAGGGCTCGGTTCCACCGGGTGACGTTCCATCGTCGCGGTTCCACGGCCGACGCTCCACGGCCGGCGCTCCACGACCGACGCTCCACGAATGGCGCTCCACGACCGGCGCTCCACGGCCGGCGCTCCGCAGGCGGCAGGTGAAGGACGCGGCCGTCCGAGGGTCCGTGGACGTTCGCGTATGCCCCCGCGCCGCTCGGCGATGGTCACGGTGCCCGTACGGAATTTCACTTGTGGTGGTAGCGGGTGCCGGGCAGGATCCCGGCTCGACGGGCGGGAGAGGCTGAGATGATCGACGGACCGTACTTCTGGCTGACGGTGCTGGGTGTGCTCGGGACCGGCCTGGTGGCCGGGGTGTTCTGCGCCTTCTCGACCTTCGTCATGCGGGGCCTCGCCGCCCTGCCGCCCGCACAGGGGGCCGCCGCGATGAAGGCGATCAACGTGGCCGCGGTGACACCGCCCTTCATGGCCGTGTTCCTCGGCTCGGCCGTGCTGTGCGCGGTGATCGCCGTGGTGACGTTCGTGCTGTGGCCGGACGAGGGGACGCTGGAGCTGCTGGTGGGCAGCGCGCTGTACCTGTTCGGCTCGTTCGGGCTCACCATGGTCGCCAACGTGCCGCGCAACGACAGGCTGGCCAGGCTGGAGCCGGGCACGTCGGAGGCGGCGGCGTACTGGCCGGTGTACCTACGCGAATGGACGCTGTGGAACCACGTCCGCACGGTGGCCTCGGCCGGGGCGGCCCTGGCGTACGTCCTGGCCCTCACCTGACCCCGGACGGCCCCCACGCACCCCCACCCACATAGCGCACCCCCCACCCGGCACCCTCCACCCAGCACCCGGCACCCGGCACCCCACACCCCGCACCCCGCACCCACTAACCCGCTCCCCCGCACCGCACTGCCCCCGGCTCTGCCCGCACCGCAACACACCCCACCACACCGCACCACACCGCCCCGCACCACACCGCCCCGGGCTGTACCACCAACCCGCCCGCAGGCGGCGCCCGGGAGGCGGACGTATCGTGGCGAGAAGAGTGCCGCCCGACGACGCACGGCCTGTCACCCGCGCACGCAAGGAACACGGCCATGGCCGATCCCAAGGGTTTTCTGACCACGCCCCGCCAGGACTGGCCCCGCCGGCCGGTCGAGGAGCGGGTGCGGGACTGGGACGAGGTCTACGTCCCCGGGGCGCTGCTGCCGATCATCGCCGAACAGGCGGACCGCTGCATGGACTGCGGCATCCCGTTCTGCCACGAGGCCTGCCCGCTGGGGAACCTGATCCCGGAGTGGAACGACCTGGTGTCGCGGGAGGACTGGCGGGCGGCCGCGGACCGGCTGCACGCCACGAACAACTTTCCCGAGTTCACGGGCCGGTTGTGCCCGGCACCCTGTGAGGCGGGGTGTGTGCTGGCGATCAACCAGCCGGCCGTGACCATCAAGAATGTCGAGTGCGCGATCGCCGACCGGGCCTGGGAGGAGGGGTTCGCGCCGCCGCGGCCGCCGGACCGGCTGTCGGGCAGGACGGTCGCGGTGATCGGTTCGGGACCGACCGGGCTGGCCGCCGCCCAGCAGCTGACCCGGGCGGGGCACACGGTGGCGGTGTACGAGCGGGACGACCGGCTCGGCGGCCTGATGCGGTACGGCATCCCCGCGTTCAAGATGGAGAAGCACCATCTGGAGCGTCGGCTGGAGCAGATGCGGGCCGAGGGGACCAGGTTCCGCACATCGACGGCGGTGGGGCGGGACATCGGGGCCGACGAGCTGCGGACCCGCTACGACGCCGTCGTGATCGCGACGGGCGCGACGGCGTGGCGCGAACTGCCGGTGCCGGGCCGCGAGCTGACGGGCATTCATCAGGCGATGGAGTACCTGCCGCTGTCCAACCGGGTGGGCGAGGGCGATCTGGAGACGTCCCCCCTGTCGGCCGCGGGCCAGCACGTCGTGATCGTCGGCGGCGGCGACACCGGCGCGGACTGCCTGGGCACGGCCGTCCGGGAAGGTGCCGCGTCCGTGACCCAGCTGGACATCTACGCGCTGCCGGATGTGGAGCGCGACGAGGACGCCGAACCGTGGCCGACCTACCCGATGCGGGTCTACCGGCTGTCCGCCGCGCACGAGGAGGCCCGTGACCTGCGGACCGCCCCGGTCGCGGACGCGGACGCGCGGCTGTTCGCGGCGTCCACCCTGCGCTTCGACGGTGACGCGCGGGGGCATGTCCGTTCGCTGCACCTGGTGGAGGTGGACGAGCGGCGCCGCCCGGTGGACGGCACCGGGCGGACGCTGCCGGCCGACCTCGTGCTGCTCGCCCTCGGGTTCTCGGGGCCGGACCGGCAGGACGGGCTCGTCGACCAGCTCGGGCTGGAGCTGGAGCCCCGCGGCACGATCGCGCGGGACTCCGGGTTCGCCACCAACGTGCCCGGTGTCTTCGCCGCGGGCGACGCCGCCCGAGGACAGTCGCTCATCGTCTGGGCGATCGCCGAGGGGCGGGCGGTGGCGGCGGCCGTCGACCGTCATCTGACGGGCGGTTCGGCCCTGCCGGCGCCGATCGGCCCGTACGACCGCCCGATGACGGTGTGACCTCCCGCACCGGCACCTGTTGCCCGCTGCTCCGTCGCCGCATTGCTCCATTGTCCCGCCGGCTCGACGGCCCGTCGCGCCACCACCCCGATGCTCCGCTGCCCGCTGCTCCGCTGCCCGCAACCCCGCCGCCCGCCGTCCCGCGCCCGCAAGGCGGCCCCTCCCTCAGCGCTCGTCCGTCCCCGCCGCCTTCGCCGTGGACAGCGCCACCCGGTTCCAGGTGTTGATCGTGAAGATCAGGGCGAGCACCTGGGCCAGTTCCCGCTCGTCGAACCGCGCGGCGGCCTCGGCGTAGACGTCGTCCGGGACGCCCGCGCCGGCCACCAGCGTCACGGCCTCGGTGAGGGCGAGGGCCGCCTGCTCCCGTTCGGTGAAGAAGTGCCGGGCCTCGCGCCACACGGCGACCATGTGCAGCCGGTCCTCGCTCTCACCGGCCTTGCGGGCGTCGTTGGTGTGCATGTGGAGGCAGTACGCGCAGTGGTTGAGGTGGGAGGCGCGGATCTGGATCAGTTCGACGAGGGCCGGGTCGAGGCCCTCACGGGCGGCGGCGTCGAAGGCGATCAGGGCCCTGAAGGCCTTCGGGGCGGCCTTGGCGAACTCCAGCCGGGGCGCCCGCACGGGAGTGCTGTTCGTGCTCGTGTTCGTCGTCATGCGCTTCAACCTACGGGCCGGAAAGACCGGCGGTAGGGTGCATTTCCATGGCGGATTCGTGGGTCAATGCGGCGGAGCGGATCGGGTCGGACCTGCATCTTGAGCTGACCGGCCCGGGCGGCCGGCAGGCGGCGCTGATCCGGGCCCTGCGGGAGGCCGTCCGCAGCGGGCGGCTGGCCCCGGGCACACGGCTGCCGCCGTACCGGTCGCTCGCGGCCGACCTCGGCGTGGCCCGCAACACGGTGGCGGACGCGTACGCCGAACTCGTCGCGGAGGGCTGGCTGACCGCCCGGCAGGGCTCGGGCACGCGGGTCGCGGAGCGCGCCGCCCCGCTGCGGCCGGCCGCCCGTGTGCCCCGGCGCGCTCCCGCACGCGCGCGTGGCCCCCGGCACGACCTGTCGCAGGGCACCCCGGACGCCTCGGCGTTTCCGCGCACGGCCTGGCTGGCCTCCTACCGGCGGGCCCTCCAGCAGGCGCCCACCGAGGTGTTCGGACCGGGCGACCCGGCGGGCCGCGCCGAACTGCGCGAAGCGCTGGCCGAGTACCTGGCACGCGCGCGGGGCGTACGCACCGAACCGGGCAGGATCGTGATCTGCTCCGGCTTCGCGCACGCGCTGCGGCTGCTGTTCGGCGGGGGCGTGCTGCGCGGGCCCCTGGCGGTGGAGGCGTACGGGCTCGGGTTCCACCGCGAGGTCCTGGCCGCGGCCGGGGTGCGGACGGTGCCGCTCCCGCTCGACGAACACGGCGCCCGGGTGGAGCGGTTGGGCCGCGAGCGGGCCGTGCTGCTCACGCCGGCGCACCAGTTCCCGACCGGAGGCCCGCTGCACCCGGCGCGCCGGACGGCCGTGATCGACTGGGCCAGGGCCCGGGACGCGCTGGTCCTGGAGGACGACTACGACGGGGAGTTCCGCTACGACCGCAAGCCGGTGGGCGCCGTCCAGGGTCTCGACCCGGAGCGGGTGATCCACATCGGCTCGGTCAGCAAGAGCCTCTCCCCGGCGGTGCGGCTGGGCTGGATGGTGCTGCCGGAGCGGTACGTCGACGCCGTGCGGGCCGCCAAGGGCGAGCGGGAGGCGTGGGCGAGCGTCCTGGACCAGCTGTGCCTGGCGGACTTCATCGTGTCGGGGTCGTACGACCGGCACGTGCGGCGGATGAGGCAGCGGTACCGCGGCCGCCGGGACCGGCTGGTCGCGGCGCTCGCCGCGCACGCGCCGCACATCGAGGTCACCGGTGTCGCGGCCGGGCTGCACGCGGTGCTGCGGCTGCCGCCCGGCACCGAGGCGTCCGCGGTCAAGGCCGCCGCCTGGCAGGGCATCGCCCTCGACGGCCTGGCCGCGTTCCGCCACCCGGAGACGGACATGCCGGTGGGCGACGGGCTCGTCGTGGGGTACGCGACCCCCTCCGAGCACGCCTACGGGCCGGCCCTGGAGGCGCTGTGCGGCGCGCTGCCGCCTCCCTGACCGGCCCGTGCGGAAGGACGGGCTACGGCTTGCGGGCCACCGCCCCGTACCCCGGGATCACTCCGTCGTCCTGCCCGGGCACGGGCTCACCGAGCTCGGGGTGCCAGTGGTGCGGCACGTCGACGCCGGGCTCGATCAGTTCCAGGCCGTCGAAGAAGCGGGTGAACTCGGCGCGGGAGCGCAGGGCGAGGGTGACGCCGGCGGCGCGGAGCTTCTCGGTGGCCGCCTTCGACTCCTCCGGGGTGAAGTCGGAGGTCGCGTGGGTGATCACCAGGTAGCTGCCGGAGGGCAGTTCGGCGAGCAGCCGGCCGACCAGGTCGTGCGCACCGTCCTCGTCGGAGACGAAGTGCAGCAGCGCGATGAGGGACAGTGCGACGGGCCGGGTGAAGTCCAGGACCTTCCGCGCGCCCTCCAGGATGGCGGCCGGGTCGCGCACGTCGGCCTGGAGGTACTCGGTCACCCCTTCGTCCGTGCCGCGCAGCAGGGCCGCCGCGTGGGCCAGCACGATGGGGTCGTTGTCGCAGTAGACGACCCGGGCGTCGGGGGCGATCTCCTGGGCGACCTGGTGGAGGTTGGGCTCGGTCGGTATGCCCGTGCCGATGTCCAGGAACTGCCGGACGCCGTGCTGGGCCAGCCAGCGCGTGGTCCGGTGCATGAACGCGCGGTTGACGCGCGCCATCACCGGCACCCTCGGGTCGAGGGTGAGCATCTGCCGGCCCATCTGCTCGTCGACCGGATAGTTGTCCTTGCCGCCGAGGTACCAGTCGTACATCCGCGCGGGATGGGGTCTGGTCGTGTCGATCCTGGCGGACGACGTGGGGTCCTGCCCGGTCATGAGGCACTCCATAAGGCACAGAGGGTGGTCACTTCAGTACCAGCGATTCAGCATCAGCAAAGGGAAGTCGAGCGTGAGCAACGGCGAGCACGTCAGGACAGCAGGAAGTCCGCCTCTCCCGCCTTCGCCCCTTCGATGAAGGCGGTCATCTCGGCGGTGGTGTAGATCAGCGCGGGCCCGTCCGGGTCGGTGGACTGGCGGACGGCGATCCGGCCGTCGGCGAGCTTCATCGCCTCCAGGCAGTTGCCTCCGTTGCCGCCGCTCCACGGCTTGTGCCAGCCTTCGCTGCCCAAGTCGCGCGCGGGCATGCCGTTGTAGACGTGTTTGCGCGGCTTGATGCGATCCATTCACAGCTCCTTGCGGAGATCCCGGAGGATCTCCTTCGTGCGATGTGCCGTGGCGGCCTGCGCCGCCATGCGGTCCATGACCTCCAGGTGGGTCGCCACCTCGGCGCGCGCGTCCAGGTAGACCGCGCCGGTCAGGTACTCGCTGTAGACCATGTCCGGCAGTTCGGGCATGGCGAATCGGAACAGCACGAACGGTCCGTACGTGCCGGGGTGCGGCCCGGCCGCGAACGGGGCGATCTGCAGCGTCACATTGGGCAGCGCGGTCGCCTCCAGCAGTCTGTCGATCTGGGCGCGCATCACCTCCGGGCCGCCGACCGGGCGTCGCAGCGCGGTTTCGTCCATCACGACCCACAGCCGGGGCGCGTCCTCGCGGGTGAGGAGGGTCTGGCGCTGCATGCGCAGGGCGACGTGGCGCTCGATGTCCTCGGGCCGGGTCTGGCCGATGGCGCCCGAGCGGAGCACCCCGCGCGCGTAGTCCTCGGTCTGGAGCAGGCCGGGGACGAAATGCGGTTCGTAACTGCGGATGACGCCGGCCGCGCCCTCCAGGCTCACGTACATCGAGAACCAGCCGGGCAGGATGTCGTGGAAACGCTGCCACCAGCCGGGTCTGTTGGCTTCCTCGGCCAGCTGGACGAAGGCGTCGGCCTCGTCGTCGGAGATTCCGTAGGCCTTGAGGAGCAATTGCAGGTACGGGATTTTGAGCCCGACCTCCGCCATCTCCATCCGGCGGACCGTGGCCGGGGCGACGCGCAGGATGCGGGCGGCTTCCTCGCGCTTCATCCCGGCGCGTTCGCGCAGGTCCAGCAGGCGGCGGCCGAGAACGACCTGGCCGACCGTCGGCGCGGACCGCGGTTCGCTCACGCTCCACCTCCACGAAGAGTTCTGACGACGAGCCGGCCACAAAAGAACGCTGACAGCCCTGCGGCGCCATTCGAAGACCTTTTCGAAGAACCGATCCGAACGTGCGTTTCGAACAAATCTTCGAGGGTCTCAACTGGCGCCGCGCGGGGTGCTGTTGCGAGCAGTGTGCCACGCCCTTCCAGACCGTCACACCGCACTCTGCAATTTTCAGAGTGACACTTGCCAAGTGTTCACGGCGGGGCGATAGTGGCAAGCGTGATTCCGTCCGCGCCCTTAGGAACAGACGCCGCCGCAGGCCCTCCCGGGCTTGGCGCGGCCACGGGAGCAGGCCCGCTCGGGCCGGCTGCCGAGCGCCGGTTCCGTTTCGAGCTGGCCGCACACCCGGGCTCTCCCGCCCGGGCCAGACGCCTGACGCGGGCCCGGCTGACCGGCTGGTCGGTGTGCGAGGACACCTGCGACAGCGCGGCCCTGGTGGTCTCCGAGCTGGTCACCAACGCCATCGTGCACACGGCGAGCACCCACATAGTGTGCGAGCTGCACGACGGCGACGACCTGGTGCGGATAGCCGTGCGGGACGAAGGCTGCGCGCCGGGCCAGCCCCACGCCGCCAGCCGCACCCGGCCCGAGGAGGAGCACGGGAGGGGACTGCTCCTCGTCGACGCCCTCTGCCATGCCTGGGGAGCCCATGAACACGGGCCCGGGCTGCTGGTCTGGGCCGAGCTGCCCCGTGCGGCGGACGCTCCGCAGGACCCCCTCGCGGCCTTCGACGACCCCGACTGGGGCGACGTCCCGGACGGCCCGGAGTTCGCCGGTCCCCGTGCCGGCGCGGGCCACCCCGCCACCGTGGGCCCGGAGGCGCCCCGCGACGACCTCGGCTGGGGCGCCCGCCCCAAGCGCGGTCCGTCCGAGGAACCGGACGACGGGCGGGACACCCACCAGGCGCGGCACGGGGCTCACCCGGCCGGCACCGCCCCCGAAGTTCCCCCGCAGGGGCGACGGCGCGAGCGGGGAACGGCATGAGGCCCGGCGGCGGCCGGGTCCTGCACCTGGACACCCTGGCCCGCCTCCGGCGCGCGCAGCGCACCCCGCTCCCGGTCCTGCGCCTGCCCGTACCCGAGGGCATGACCGCCCCGCTGGGCTGCGACGCCGTCGCGATGCCCGCCCGGTACGGCCCTCTGATCATGCCCCGCCTGCCCCGCGTGGGCTGCGTCTACGGCAACGCCACGCACTGGTGGTGGCTGGTGCCGTCGGACTCCGACCACGCCCTGGAGTGGCCGGCCCCCGCGCGCTACGCCACCGGAGCGGTCGTGCCGGACGTCCCGGAACTGCCCGAACTGATCCACCGGCCGGACGGCACGCTTCCGTACACCCCGCCGATCCCCCTGTACCTGACCCTCTGCCGCCTCACGGGCACGGCCCCGGCCTGGTCACGGCCGGTCAGCGCGTAGGCGTGGAACGCCGCCCCACACGGAGCCGTAACCCGCGTCCCACGCTCCCCTAGCCACCGTTCCCGCACTCCGGTCGCCGCCCCCGTCCCGCCTCCCGCGCCGTCCCGGGCCTCTCTCGGTCGCGTCGTGCGCCCGCGCGCATCCGGCGCCCCGGGCTGCGCCCTGCCCCGGTGGACTCCACCCCGCGATAGTGGCCGCTCACGAGCCGGGACGAACCGGGCGGCGGGATGAGCGGGGAGGTCGGTCGACGGTGGCGAAGAAGCGGACCGCGCCGGAGGTGTCCGAGTCGGAGCGGCTGCTCTTCGGCGGGCCGCTCCGCTACGACATGGGCTGGAACCGGCACGCCGACGCGTTCCTCGAACTGAACTTCCGCGCCATGATCACCCGGCTGCCGTCCCTGCTGGCGTCCAGTCTCCGGCTCGCCCGGCAGGCCGACCCGGGCGCCGCGCGGATCGTGCTGGTCGCCGAGGGGGGCCGGGGCGTGGCGCAGGCCGTGAGCCTGCTCGCGGTCAACAGCGTGCTGGGTCGGCTGATGGGCGGCGGCCCCATCGAGGAGCGGCTGCGCGGTGCCGTCCCCGCCCTGGTCACGGTGGCCGTCGTGATGCTGATGGCGGCCCTGCTGCGGGCCGCCAGCACCTACGCCACGGGCCGTCTGGAGCCCAAGGTGGAGCGGGTCGCGACCGAGCGGTACCTGGAGCGGGCCGCGGCCGTGGAACTGGCCGCCATCGAGGACCACGCCTTCCACAAACTGCTGGACACCGCGCAGTACGGGGCGGCCTCGGCCCGCCGGATGATCTCGTACGGGACGCGCGTGATCAACGCGATGATCTCGCTGGTCGCCGCCGCCGGCGTGCTGACCGTGCTGCACCCGGCCCTGCTGCCGCTGCTGGTGACGATGGTGCTGCCGAGCGCCTGGAGCGCCCTGACCGTGGCCCGGCGGCGCTACGAGTCCTTCCACGCCTGGGTGCAGCACGCCCGGGCGGGCCGGCTGCTCGGCAACCTGCTCATCGAGCCGGAGGCGGCCCCCGAGATCCGGGTGCACGGAGTGGGCGCGTTCCTGCTGCGCCACTTCCGCGCGATGTCGGAGACGGCCGAGGCGGAGCAGGCCCGGCTCGCCCGGCTCGCCGCCCGCACCGGCCTGATCGCGGCGGCCTGGACCGGCCTCGCGACCGTGGCGACGTACGCCACGCTCGGCGCGCTGCTGCTGGCCGGGGCGATGGCCCTGTCCGTGGCGGGTACGGCCGTGATCGCCATCCGCACCGGCTCGCAGAGCCTCGACACGCTGGTGGTGGAGGTCAACGCGCTGCACGAGGAGGCGCTCTTCGTCGGCGACCTGCACCGGCTGTACGCGGAGGCGGCGCAGCGGGCGATCCCCGCGGGCGGCCGCGCGCTGCCGGAGGACCCGCGCGAGATCCGGTTCGAGAACGTCACGTTCCGCTACCCGGGCGACTCGGCCCGCCCCGCCCTGGACGACGTCACGCTCACCCTGCCGCTGGGCCGGATCGTGGCCCTGGTCGGGGAGAACGGCTCCGGCAAGACTACCCTGGTCAAGCTGCTGGCCGGGCTCTACAAACCGGAGCGGGGGCGGATCCTGTGGGACGACGTGGACGCGGCGGGCGCCGACCGGCACCGGCTGGCCGAGCGGATCGCGATGGTCGCGCAGGACTTCAAGCGGTGGCCCTTCACGGCCCGGGTGAACGTCGCCCTGGGGCGGCCGTCGGCGCCCGTGAGCGAGGAGCGGCTGGCGTCGGCGGTCGCCGAGGCCGGGGCGGAGCCCGTGATCGCGGATCTGCCGCGCGGGCTGGACACCCTGCTGGCCCGCAACTTCTCCGGCGGGCACGAGCTGTCCGGGGGCCAGTGGCAGCGGCTGGGCATCGCCCGGGCGGCCTATCGCAGGGGCCGCATCCTGATCGTGGACGAGCCGACGGCGGCCCTGGACGCACGGGCCGAGCTGGAGGTGTTCGAGCGGATCCGCGCGCTGGCGGACAGCGGCCAGACGGTCGTGCTGATCACGCACCGGCTGGCGTCCGTACGTCACGCGGATCTGGTGCACGTCCTGGACCAGGGGCGGCTGGTGGAGTCGGGGACGCCGGAGGAGTTGCTGGCGACGGGCGGGCTCTACGCCGAGCTGTACGCGCTGCAGGCGGAGCAGTTCGCCGCGTCGCCCCCACCGGCCCGGAAGGTGCCGGCGCCGAAGGCGGGCTGACTAGAAAGGAGGGCGAGTCGACTGGAGGGCGGGCTCGGCTGAAGGCGGGCTCGGCTGAAGGCGCCGGCCGTGCGGCGCCCACGGCATGGTCAGGCGGTGGCGTCGGCACCGTCCCCGCTGCGCACGATGACCAGGAACATGTCGGATGCCAGATCCATGACGACCTCGGCGGGCAGGCCTTCCAGACGCCGCGCCTGCGCGAACTCCTCCGCCGGCCAGGAGCCACGCGGCCCGCCGGCGGGAAAGCGCTCGAGCACCGTTCGCCCGTTCACCACCCTGCACCTCCATGTAGCGCTGTACTCGTAGAGTTAAACGCCAACCATGGGGTGAACGGCTCGCGAAGTGACGGTTCTGAGACGTAGTTGACACGCGTTCACCGTCAAGTGTGAGCAAACTCTCAGCCGCTTGGCTGATTTCCTCACTTTGGGTGTCAGTCGTCGTACTCGTCGTGATACCTGATGCGCTCACTTCCCGCAGGCGCCCCAAGAGCCGACGCACGCCCCTTGGGCTCCTCCCACTCCTCCTGCCTGCCCAGCGCGGTGAGGTCCAGCAGGCTGGTGGTCGACCCGAGGCCGTCGAGGCCGCGCTCGTACGTGGAGTACGTGTGGAAGACGCGGTCGCGGTCCCGCAGGAAGCAGCTCAGGCCGGGGCGCTCGACGAGCTCGCCGTCCTGTTCGAACGTCACCTCGAAGTCGCGGTTGAAGTCGCTGCCGTACGACGAGTACCAGGGCAGCGTCCAGCCCATCCGCGCCTTGAAGGGCAGGATCCTCGGGTACGGCGCCCGGGACACGGCGGCGAACGACGTACCGCGCGCCGCGAGATGGGCGAGATGCCCCACTTGGTCCAGGAACGCGGAGCAGCTGCGGCATCCGGCCTCCCACTCGGGCGCGAACATGAAGTGGTAGACGACGAGCTGGTGCCGGTCCTCGAACAGGTCGAGCAGGGTGGCCTTGCCGTCCCCGCCCTCGAAGACATACTCCTCGTCGACCGCCACCATGGGCAGTCCGCGCCGCTCGGCGTTGAGCGCGTCCCGCGCGCGGGTGGCGGCCTTCTCCTTGACCAGCAGTTCCGCGCGCGCCGCGCGCCACTGTTCGCGCGAGACGATCTCCGGAAGCGACATGGGCCCCTCCTGTGACAACGGTCCGTCCGGGGTGGTGACCGGCGGGAGGGGCGGAACTCATCGCCGCACCAGACATCTCCCGGAAAAAGTTTCCGGAGGACTTCCCGGAAGACTTTCCGGAGCGCCTCCAGGAGGACTTCCCGGAGGACCTTCCGGCGTCCCCCGGGGTCAGGTGTCGTACTCCTGGACGCGCCGGCCGTGGCTGCGGTCGACGAGCGCGGGCAGCCGCTCCTCCAGTTCCTGTACGACCGACGGCACGTCGATGCTCAGCAGTTCGCGGTCCCGCATCAGGATCCGCCCGTCGACGACCGTGGTGCGCACGTCGGCGGAGCGGGCGCTGTGCACGAGGGTGGCGGCGAGGTCGTGGACCGGCCGGGTGTGCGGCCCGGTGAGGTCGACCAGGATGATGTCGGCCCGGCGGCCGGGCGCGATCCGGCCCACGTCCTCCCCCAGCCCCACGGCCCGGGCGCTCTGCAGGGTGGCGTGGTGCAGGGCCTGGCGGGAGGTCAGCCAGCGTGGATCGCCCTCGGCGGACTTCTGGACCAGCGAGGTGAGGGCCATCGACTCCCACACGTCGAGGGAGTTGTTGGAGGCGGCGCCGTCGGTGGCGAGTCCCACGTCGACGCCGATGTCGCGCAGGGCGCGCACGGGCGTGGTGCCGGGCCAGGCGAACTTGAGGTATCCGCGCGGTGCGCTGGCCACGGCCGTACGGCCGTCCGCCCGCTCCAGCAGGGGCAGGTCGCGGTCGGTGATGCCGGTGCCGTGGGCGAGGAGCACGTCCGTGCCGAGGACGCCGGTGCGGTGCAGGACCTCGATCGGGGTGACCCCGTGCCGGGCGAGGCTGGTCTCCGTCTGGTCGCGGTTCTCGGCGGCGTGCAGATGCACGGGCAGGCCGTGCTCGCGCGCGAGGTCCGCGGTGGCGGCGAGGTCGGCGTCGTCGACGGTGTAGGGCGCGTGCGGCGCGAGGGCCGTGGTGACGCGCCCGCCGGCCGAGCCGCGCCGGCGCAGCGCGAAGTCCAGGGAGCGCTCGCGGCCTTCGGGCCCCTGGGAGGAGAAGTAGGCCTGGCCGAGCAGGGCCCGCATGCCGCACTCGGCGACCACGTCGGCCACCGCGTCCATCGCGAAGTAGTGGTCGGCGAAGCAGGTGACGCCGGCGCGGATCATCTCGGCGCAGGCGAGCCGCGCCCCCAACTCGACGTCCCGGCCCGTGAGGTTGGACTCCACCGGCCAGACGACGTCGTTGAACCACTCCTCGGTGGGCAGATCCTCGGCGAGGCCGCGCAGCGCGACCATCGGCGCGTGCGTGTGACAGTTGATCAGGCCGGGCAGGGCCACCTGGCCGCGGGCGTCGAGACGCTCGGCGGCGGGCAGGTGCGCCGCCTCCGCGGAGCTCGTGACCGCCGCCACGGTCCCGTCCCGCACGACGATCGCGGCGTCCTCCAGGAACCCGATCCGCTCTTGATCGTCGTGCACGAGGACCGTACATGCGCTGATGATGAGCTCGGCGGGACTGTCCGCGGCAGAAGGCGTCATCACGCCAACGTACGACGGGGTCGTAGGGCGGTATGAGCCGAACCGCACATCCTGCCGCGGCTCTGTCGCGGGACGGGCCGGGCGAGCACCCTGGCCCCACCACCCCGCCTGTCGGCTTCGGAAAGGAGCCCGGCATGCTGCTCGGCACCTGGAACCTGGAGAACCTCTACCGGCCCGGCGGCCCGTACGGCCCGCGCGACGAGGCCGCGTACGGGGCGAAACTCGCCGCGCTCGCCGCGGTGATCACGGAACTCGACCCGGACCTGCTCGGCGTGCAGGAGGTCGGCGACCCCGAGGCCCTGAAGGACCTGGCCGGGATGCTCGGCGACGACTGGCACATCGCCCTGTCCGAGCATGCGGACGGCCGGGGCATACGGGTCGGGTTCCTCAGCCGTGCCGAGCCGGTGGTCCTGGCCGACACGACCGGGTTCCCGGCGGGGCTGCGGCCCGTGCAGGCGGACGACTCCGGGGCGACGGTGACGGCGGCGGGCCGTGGCCTGCTCGCGGTGGAGGTCGGGGACGCGCCTGTGCGGGTGGCCGTCTGTCACCTGAAGTCGAAGCTGCTGTCGTATCCGGACGGCCGGTTCCACCCCCGCGACGAGGGCGAACGCGCCCGCTACGGCGCCTACGCCCTGTACCGGCGGGCGGCGGAGGCGACGGCGCTGCGCGCCCTCGCGGACGAGTTGCTCGACGGTGACGGGCAGGGCAGGGACGTGGCGATACTGGGCGACCTGAACGACGACGTGCAGGCCGCGACCACGCAGATCCTGCTGGGTCCGCCCGGCTCGGAGATCGGCACGGCGGGCCACGACCGGCCGGACCGGGGCGACGCGGCGCGGCTGTGGGACGTGGCCCCGCTCATCCCGGCCGGACAGCGCTGGTCCCGCGTCAACTCCGGGCGGCGGGAGCTGATCGACCACGTGCTGCTGAGCCACCGCCTGGTGCGCCGGGCGTCGGCGGCGGGCACGGGTCTGCCCGGCGAGGGCCCGCCCGCCCTGCCCTCGGTCGGCCCCGATCCCGGGGAGCGGCGGGGCGCCCCCGGCTCGGATCACGCGCCGGTGTGGGTCCGGATCGACGGCTGAACGGCCACGGGGTTCCGGCGCCGGGGCGTGCTATCCGGCGAGGGAGGTCCGGGGCGGGCGCAGCCCCAGGCGCTCCGCCGGTGCGGCGAGTTCGGCGAGGACGGCGGTCAGCCGTTCCCGGTGGCGGGACCCGATCCGGCCCGTGTCGTCCAGGTGCACCGCGCAGGCCGTCGTCGTGTCGACGAGCCGTTCGAGGAGGCCGGCCACCTCGTCCGCGCCTTCGGTGTGCCGGGCGAGGGCGGGCAGTTCGTGAGCGGCGAGGGAGATGGCCGTGCGGGCCTCGGCGAGGGTGCGGTACGCCTCGCGGCGCAGGGTCCAGCGGGTGGCCCGGTGGCCGGAGGGGGTGCCGGCGGTGCCGATGCGCGGGGTGCCGGCCTCGTCGAGGACGTGGGTGAGGTAGGCGTGGGCGGCCTCGCTCGCCGCCGCGAGCCGGGCGCGTACTCCGCCGCCGTACTGCCCGGGCATCGGCAGGTGGCCGACGATCAGCACGATCGCGCAGGCCAGCAGGGTCTCGCCGATCCGGCCCGCCGAGGCCTGCGGTTCGCCGCCGACCATGACGAGGGCCAGGACGAGGACGGTGACGACGGCGGTCTGGGCGGCGAAGTGCCGGGTGGCGACGGGGATCAGCGCGCCGCTGAGGGCGACGAGCGCGATCAGCCCCTCGGGCCGGGGCAGGACCGCGGCGAACCCGGCGAAGAGAAGCGCGCCGAGCACGGTGCCTGCGGCCCGGTTCAGCACGCGTGAGGCGAGCGGTCCCAGGTCGGGCTTGACGAGGAAGACGGCGGTGGCGGGCAGCCAGTACCAGTGCTCGTGCTGCCCGTACCACCGGCTGAGGTGCAGGGCCTGGGCGACGGCCGCGCCGGCTCCGAAGCAGAGGGCGACGCGCAGCCCGTACTCGCGTCCGGCGCCTCCGAAGGCGGCGCGCAGCCGGCTCCCGGCGGTACGGGACCGGGTGTGCAGCTCGCCGCCCCGGCCCTGGTCGAACACCTCGGCGGCGTGCAGCAGGGCGTCGTCGAGGGCGCGCAGGGCGGGAGCCGAGCGGGAGGGGGCGGGCAGGGGGCCGGTGTGGGTGTTGCCGCGTACGGCGGCGGCGAGTCGCCTGGGGCCTTCGGACGCCCGCTCGGACACGGTCTCCTCCGCCCAGGCCAGCGCGGTGGCGGCCTCGGCCAGCGGGAGGGCGGCGGCGTACTGCGCGTGCAGCCGCCGCTCGGCGGACGAGGAGGCGTAGCGCCGCAACCGGGGTCCGGCCAGGGCGTCCTGGGCATGGTCGAGGGCGGCGGTGAGAGCGGCCCGGCGGCGGATGGCGTCGGGCCCGCCGACGGCGTCCAGGAGGCCGGCGACGGCGTCGTACACCCCGGCCACCGCCTCCCGCTCCCCGTCGAACCGGAAGTCCCCGGCGAGCGATCCGGGTGTGGGCAGCGCCAGCCGGAGCAGCAGCAGCCAGCCGGCGCCGGCGAGGAAGGCCAGCGCGCGCTCCCAGCCGGGTTCCGGCAGGGGCATCCCGGCCCCGACCGCGAGGCCGACGAGCAGGTGCGTGCCGGTGGCGGACGCGACGGGCCCCACCGCGCTCATCCCGCCGGCGACCAGGCCGACGACCGTGAACAGCGCGGTGAGCACGACCGCGCCGGTCTCCTGGCCGGCGTAGGTGCCGACGACCAGGCCCAGGGCCCCGCCCAGCGCGGGCACCCCGAGCCGCTTGACGGAGGCGCGCCGGCTCCCGGGACGGTCGTTGATCCCGGCGAGCATTGCGGCGATGGCGGCGACCACGCCGAGGGAGGTGTGCCCGGTCGCGACGGCCACGAGGAGCAGCGGCCCGGCCGACAGGGCACCCCGCGTCACCGCGCTCCAGGGGACCGGCCCCCGCTGAGCGCGCAGAGCGTGCGCGAGCCAGGGCGGAAGGTGCGGCGCGGGGCGGCGGGACACGGGGCTCCTGTCGGCTGCTCGGAGGCGGGGGTGGGCCTTCCGGGCGACGGTGGCCGGGGCGTGGTGTGGCTTCCACGGTAGGCGGCCTTCCTGGGGGAGAGGTTTCCGGAACGTGACGAAGGGCCCCGGCAGCCGCGTTCTTTATGTACGCAATCGGTGGTGGGCGGGCGACGGGCCGCCCGTCGGATACGCACGCGGTGGGCTGCCCCGCGGCAACCTTTCCGGCACCGGCGGCCACTGAAGGGGCGCAAGCGCGCGTTCTCCCGAATCGCGCAGGGACCCGAAGGACTCATCCGTGGCATCCGCATCGCACCGCCGTCCCCGTCCTGCCCGCAAGCGGCGCACGGCACTGCTCGCCACGGCCGTCGTGGCGGCCGTGGGACTCGTCGTCTGTCTCGTGGTGGCGCTGCGCCCCGGCGGTGAGCCGGACACCGTGCGCACGGCGGCCGCGCCGGACGCGAGCAGCCGGCCGAGCGCCCGGACCACGGCCGGGGAGCCGGCACCGGCGGGGAAGACGAAGCCGGCGGAGGGGAAGTCCTCCTCGGCGTCCCCCAGCCGGACGGCCGCGCCGGCCACCCCGTCCGCACGCCCCTCCCCCGTCGCGACCCCGCGCTCCCCGGCGCGGCCGGCGTCCGGCACGGCGCCGCTGGCCGGGCGTATCCAGCCCGGGGTCACGTACCGGGGCGTCGCCACCCACTACGACGCCGCGGACGGTGACGGTGCCTGTTCGTACGGCCCGAGCCCCGACCTGATGGTCGCGGCGATGAACCACACCGACTACGAGACGTCGGCGGCGTGCGGGGCGTACCTCCTGGTCCGCGCGGCGAACGGCGCGTCCGTCACGGTCCGGGTCACCAACGAGTGCCCGCTGCCCTGCGCCCCGGGGCAGCTGGACCTCAGCAAGGAGGCGTTCGCGAAGCTCGCGGGTCTGTCCGCGGGCCGGATACCGGTCAGCTGGAGCCTGCTGAGCCCGGGCACCTCCGACACGATCTCGATCCGCTACAAGACCGGCTCCAGCCGCCACTGGTGCGGCGTCCAGGCCCTCGGGCACCGCAATCCCCTGGCCCGGCTGGAGATCCGCACGGGCGGCGGCTGGCAGCGGCTGACCCGCACGGAGTACAACTACTTCCTCTCCCCCGACGGCACCGGCTGCGGCGGCCCGCTCCGGCTGACCGACATCCACGGTCAACGCCTCACCGTCGACGGCGTCGCCGTGCGGCCGGACGTGGTGCAGCCGACCCGCGTCCAGTTCGCGCGGGTCACGTGAGGGTGCCGTCCGCTTTTCCGGGGGCCGCGGTGGGCCGAAATGCGGGTGCGTGTCGGCCCCCGGGCCGCGCATGATCGGCGGGTCGCCCGGTTGCCGTCCGGAGCGCCCTCGCGCGCAGATCGGAGCCCTCACGTGATTCGCCGTGTCACCGTCCCGAGCCTCTTCCCGCCTCCCGCCTACTCCCACGCCTCCGTCGTCGAGGCCGGCACGCGCCTGGCGTTCCTCGCCGGGTCCGTGCCCCTGGACGCCCGGGGAGAGCTCGTCGGGCCCGGGGACCCCGTCCGGCAGGCCGAGCAGGTGATCGCCAACCTGCGCGAGCAACTGCGCGCCGTGGGCAGCGATCTGGAGCACGTCGTGGCGACCGACGTGTACGTGGTGAGCGGCGAGCCGTCGGTACTGTCCGCCGTCTGGGCCGTCGTCGAGGCGTCGGGGCTCAGCGCCGGTCCGCACTCCTCGACGCTGATCGGGGTGGCGTGCCTGGGGTACTCGGGACAGCTGGTGGAGATCACGGCGACAGCCGTCGTACCCGAGTAGGCGAGGACCGCCATGTTGATCGAGCACCGCGGGCAGCGCCCCGTCGTCCCCGAGTCCGCGTACGTCGCCCCGACGGCCGTGCTGTGCGGGGCCGTCGTCCTCGGTGAGCGCAGCCGGGTGCTGCACGGGGCCGTGCTCACGGCCGAGGACGGGCAGGTGCGGGTGGGCTCGGACGTCGTCGTCATGGAGAACGCGCTGGTTCGGGGGCGGGCCCGGCACCCCGCCGTGCTGGGGGACGCCGTCCTCGTGGGGCCGCACGCGCACGTCAACGGGGGGACGCTGGAGGACGAGGTCTTCGTCGCCACCGGCGCCTGCGTCTTTCCCGGAGCCGTCGCGGGAGCCGGCTCCGAGCTGCGCATCCACAGCGTGCTGCACGTCAACTCCGTGCTGCCGCCCGGGACGGTCCTGCCCATCGGCTGGATCGCGGCGGGGGCTCCCCGGGCGCGGCTGTTCGCGCCCGGGGAGCACGACGAGCTGTGGCAGGTCCAGGAGGCGCTGGATTTCCCCGGGACCGTGTACGGCCTTCCGCGCTGCACCGCGATGCGTGAGGTCATGGCCCGCCAGGCGGCCTTCTACGGGGCCCATCGCGACGACGTCCCACTCGACGGCCCGTCATGAGCCACCGCCGTCCGGTCTGCCCCACACCCGGCGTTTGGGCAGCGGCTCGGCGTAGCTGCCGGCCCGGCTGGTGGTCAGCCCCAGCGCCACCAGCGACTCGGCCAGTCTGACCGCCGCACCGACCCCGTCGACGACCGGCAGGCCCAGCTTCTCGCCGACCGCGCGCTGCAGGCCGGTCATGCCGGCGCAGCCCAGCACCAGCACCTCCGCCCCGGCCGCGCAGGCCCGCTCGGCGGCGGCGAGGAACGCCGTCTCGGTCCGTTCGTCGTCGGCGAGGTCGAGGACGTTCAGGCCGGTGCCGACGACCGCGGCGCAGTTCCGGGCGACGCCTGCCGTCTCCAGGCTGTCCTCGATCTGGCCGCGGGACCGCTCCAGCGTGGTGACGACGCCGTAGCGGCGGCCCAGCAGGCAGGCCAGGTGGGCCGCCGCCTCGGTGATGTCGACGACCGGGACGCCGACGAGCTCCCGTACGCCCTCGCGCCCGTGCTCGCCGAACCCGGCCATGACCACGGCGTCGTACGGCGGTCCGTCGTAGGTCCGCAGTGTGTCCAGGACGGCCGCCGCGGAGAGGTAGCTGTCGAGCCAGCCCTCCGCGGACGCGGGTCCCCAGGCGGGGGTCAGTCCGGTCACGGTGGTGCCCGGGCCTGCGGCGGCCCGGGCACCTCGCACGATCTCCTCGGTCATCTCCTGCGTGGTGTTGCAGTTGGTGACGACGATCCGCACGTCTCTCAGACCTCCGCGGTGGCGCGCTCGGGGCGGCACAGCGCCGCGTACAGTCCGGCCGCGATGGCCGTGCCGATGAACCAGGAGTAGGGCGCCACGTCGCCGAAGGTCTTCACCAGGGCGAGCACCGCCGCGACACCGGCCGCCGGCAGGAACGCCCACAGGGCCTTGGGGTTGACGCCCTTGCGGTAGTGGTAGCGGGAGCCGGGCGTGGCGTCGAAGAGTTCGTCGACGTTCACGCGGCCGCGCTTGACCCAGTAGTAGTCGACCATGATCACGCCGAACAGCGGGCCCAGGAAGGCGCCGAGGCCGCCGAGGAAGTAGTTGACGACGGTCGGGTTGGAGAAGAGGTTCCAGGGGGTGACCAGCAGGGCAGCGACGGTGCTGATCATGCCGCCGACCTTGAAGGTGATCTTCTGCGGCCAGACGTTGGCCAGGTCGTAGGCCGGGGAGACGAAGTTGGCGACGATGTTGACGCCCATGGTGGCGATGGCGAAGGTCAGGGCGCCCACCACCAGCACCCAGGTGTTGCCGATCTCGGCGACCAGGTAGGCGGGGTCGGTGATCTCCTTGCCGAAGACCTCGAAGGCGCCCGCGGTGACGATGACCGAGACGATGACGAAGGCCGTGGAGTTGACCGGCAGGCCCCAGAAGTTGCCGCGCCTGACGGACTTGTAGTCGGGCGCGAAGCGGGAGAAGTCGCAGAAGTTGAGCATCAGCGTGCCGTAGGTGGCGAGGACCAGGCCGATCGCGCCGAACCACTGACGCCACTGCTCGCCGACCGACACCGGGTGCGGGGTGGAGGTGAGGGAGATCGTCCAGCCGGCCTTGGCCAGGATCCACACGGCCAGCGCGATCATCACGAGCCAGATCGCCGGGCCGCAGAAGTCCTGGAACTTGCGGACCGACTCCATGCCCCGGCTGATGATCGCCGCCTGCACCAGCCACAGGGCGACGAAGGAGACCCAGCCGAGCGCGTCCAGGCCCAGGAAGGAGCTGTGCGTCCAGGACTCCAGACCCGGCCAGGCCGCCAGCAGCATGACGTTGACGGCGACGGAGGCGAGATAGGTCTGGATGCCGTACCACATGATGGCGATCACGGCCCTGATCAGTGCCGGGATGTTGGCGCCCCAGACGCCGAAGGCGATCCGGCTGACCACCGGGAAGGGCACGCCGTGGCGCTGGCCGATCTTCCCCATCCAGTTCATGCCGATGTAGATGATCACGAACCCGACGAGCAGGGACGTGAAGATCTGCCAGACGTTCATGCCGAGGAAGAGCAGTCCGGCGGCGAACGTGTAGTTGCCGAGGTTGTGGACGTCGGACATCCACATGGCGAAGAGGTCGAAGACCTTCCAGTTGCGCTTCTCGGCGGGGGCGAGGTCTTCGTTGGTGAGCCGGGGATCGGGGACGAACGCGGGGGTGCCGGTGGCTGCGGCACGGTCGGCGAGGGACACGGGGCCTCCAGGGCAAGGGGACGACGGAGGACTGCGCTGTGAGGGGCTGCACGGCGTTTGGTATACCAAACTGCCGCCATGGTCTCGTCGTCAACCGTTCTGACGGATATCGCTCCTGTTAACGCTCCGTAAAAGACCCCTCGCGTCGGCGAGGATGGGCGGCATGACGAAGATCGAACCCCTGGGAGCGGTGCGCGAACGCGTCACGTCCGAGCTGCGGCAGCAGATCATCGCGGGCAGCCTGCTTCCCGGCGACCGCCTGGTCGAACGCGAACTGGCGGAACGCTTCGGCGTCTCACGCGTGCCGGTGCGAGAGGCCATCCGGTCCCTGGTCGCCGAGGGCTTCGTCCACTTCGAGACGCCCCGCCGCTCGGTGGTGCGCCGCCTCACACCGACCGACGTCAAGGAACTGTTCGAACTGCGCGAGGCCCTGGAGGTCTACGCCGCCGGACTCGCCGCGTCCCGCGCGACCCCCGAGGCGCTGGCCGAGGTCCGGGATCTCCTCGACCGCGCGGCCGCCGCCACCGAGGCCGCGGACGCCGAGGCGATCACGGACGTCAACAGCCGTCTGCACGACCGCATCATGGCGATGGCCGGCAACAGCCTGCTCACCGAGGCCCTGGAGCCGGTCGCCGGCCGGCTGCGCTGGATGACCCGCCGCAACGAGGAGTGGCCCCAGTTGCTAGTGGAGCACCGCGAGCTGTACGAGGCCATCGCCTCGGGCGACCCGGACCGGGCCCGCGCGCACGCGCTGACGCACGTGCGGACCAACTACCGCTCCACCGTGCGCCACCTGTTCGGCGAGGAGGCGCCCTAGACCTCGTCGGCCGCGTCGAGTCCCGCCGCACGGGCCGCCGTGCGCAGCACGTCGCGCAGCATCACGGGGGTGAGCCGCCCGGTGAAGGTGTTGCGCTGGCTGACGTGGAAGCAGCCGAAGAGTTCCAGGTCGTCGTCCAGCCGGTACCGGGCCCCGTGGGCGAAGGCGGGCCGGGGCCGGGGCACGGGCCGGCCCGCCTCGGCGAACGCGGGCAGCGCGGCCTGCCAGCCGAAGCGGCCGAGGACCACGACGGACCGCAGCGTCGGGCGCAGCAGCCGGAGTTCCTGCACGAGCCAGGGCCGGCAGGTGTCCCGTTCGCCGGGCGTGGGCTTGTTCGCCGGCGGGGCGCAGTGCACGGGCGAGGTGACGCGTACGCCGTACAGCTCCAGCCCGTCGCCCACGTGCGAGGAGGTGGGCTGCGAGGCGAGCCCCACGTCGTGGAGCGCCTTGTAGAGGACGTCCCCGGAGCGGTCGCCGGTGAACATCCGGCCGGTGCGGTTGCCGCCGTGGGCCGCGGGGGCCAGGCCCACGATCAACAGCCGTGCGTCCGCCGGCCCGAACCCGGGCACCGGCCGGCCCCAGTACGTCCAGTCCGCGAAGGCGGCCCGCTTGCTGCGGGCCACTTCCTCGCGCCAGGAGACCAGCCGCGGGCAGGCCCGGCAGTCGGCGATGCGCCGGTCGAGGAGGGAGAGACTGCTGGCGTCCATCACTCCACGGTAGGCGCGGGTGAAGCGGGTGGTGCGCACGGGGTCCGGGGCGGCTGGGCGCGACGGACCCACAGGAGCGCTCCGGCCAGCAGGAGCGCCCCGGTCAGCAGCCAGGGCAACGGCCCCGGCCGGAGGGCCCCGACGACGAGGCCGATGAGCGCACCCGTGAGCTGCTGGGCGAGGGACTGCACGGACAGGGCGGTGGCCCGGCCCGTACTGGGGACGCGCCGGTGCAGCAGGTCGTTCTCGTTCGGGGACGCCGCGCCCAGGCCGAGGTAGACCAGACCGAAGCCGGCGACCGCGAGGGCCGTCGTCACGGGGTGCGCGCCGGACGCGGTGACGCCGAGCAGCAGCAAGCCGGCCGCCCCGGTCGCGAGACAGCCCAGCACGGCCCGCTCGCCGCCGCCCGAGAGCCGGGCGGCGAGCGGCGCGAGATGGCTGCCGACCCCGAGGCAGACGAAACCCGCGCAGGCCAGTACCGCGTAGGCCATCGCCCCCGAACCGGTCCCACCGGTCAGTTCGACGGTACGGCCCGGGACGAGCAGTTCCACGGTGGCCAGTGCGCTGCCGACGGTCGCGGCGGTGAGCACCACCCGGCGCACCAGCGCGTCCCGCCCGCCCAGCCGCACCCCGCTCAGCACGGTGGCCGGGACGCCGCGCAGCACCGCACGCAGCGTGGCCGGTGGCCGCGGCGGCTCCAGCAGGGCGGTCAGCACGTAGCCGACGAACACGATCCGCAGCGCGGCGCCGAGCAGCAGCGGAACGGACAGCGGCAGCACCGCTCCGCCGGTGGCCTCGCTCAACCGGGCTCCGGGATCGGGACCCAGGCTCAGCAGCCAGGGCAGGGCACCGCCGACCAGCAGGCCCGCCGCGAGCGCCGCCGAGGTCGCGGAACCGCCCCGGGCCAGCCCCGTACGCAGGTCGGCGTCCGGGCCGGCACACCCCTGCACGGTGTCGACGTACCAGGCCTCCGCCGTCCCGCTGGCCAGGGCACGGGCCGTGCCCATGAGTACCATGCCCGTGGCGAGGACGCCCAGGGTGGTACCGAGGCCGACGAGAGCGAAGGCGACCACGTTGAGCGCGCCGGCCAGGGCCAGGACCGGCCGCCTGCCGAGGACGTCGGACAGCCCGCCCGTGGGCAGTTCCAGCGCGGCCACGGTCAGCGAATGGGCGGCGAACAGCCCCGCGACGGCGGCGAGGGACATGCCCCGCTCGCCGATCAGGAGCACCATCGAGGCCAGACTCAGCCCCGGCGGGAACCAGAAGAGCGCGCAGACGACGACATACCGACGCCGAGCGGCCCGCACGCCGGCCGCCTCGCTGGGCTTGGTCGGCCCGGCCGCCTTGGTGGGCATGCTGGGCTTGGGGGGATCAGGGGGATCGGTGGGCTCGGGCGGCCGGGTCTCAGGAGCCTCGGATGTCTCGGTCAGCCGGTCGCTCACGAGTCGGCCTCGCGGGACGCGTCCTGCCCTGCGGCCGTGTCGTCTTCGCTCCGCTGCGGTGGGGCGAGCGGCAGCCCGGCGGTGAGGAGCACGACGTGCCGGGCGCGCGGGTCGTCCGCGTCCCGGGCGGTCAGTTCCTCCAGTTTCCCGGCGATGGTCTCCCACAGCTCCGTGAGCGACTCGGCCGTCAGCCGGGGCATGAGATCGCTGATCCCGGACGGTTCCACCCACTCCTGACCGAACCGACCCGCCACCATGTCCGCCTCGTGCTGGGCGAGGGACGCCTCCAGGTGCTCGATCTGCCGCCGCCGCGCCAGCCCGACGAAGGCGCGGCCCGCCGCGGAGGACTCCATCGACTCGTTGCTCCAGGAGGTCACGGTGTGCAGCGCCCGCCACCGCCGCTCCCGCCCGTCCCGGTGCTCGGCCTCACCGATGAACGCGTACTTCGCCAGCACCCGCAGGTGGTAACTGGTCGACGCCGACGACTCCCCCGTCCGCGCGGCGAGTTCGCTGGCCGTCGCAGGTCCGTCCTGCCGCAGCAGCCCGAGCAGGCGGATCCGCAAGGGATGAGTGAGGGCCTTGAGGGCGGCGGTGTCCCGCTCGGGGTCGAGTACACGCCGTTGCTCGTCGCTGTCCATGCCGGGAGCGTAGGGCGCGAGAGCCATTTCGCATAAGAGTTTTTGCAAAATAAGTTTGGGGTATTCGGACGGGTGCCCCTCCCGTGCAGAAATCCCCGCACGATCGGCCGGCCGAGAGGACTAAGGTCGGACCCATGGCTTCACGAGGTGCGGAGTACGGCAGGTCGGACGGAACCGGAGGCACGGCGCCCCAGGACCGGACGTCCACGGAGACGACCTCCGAGGACACGGCGCCGGAGGAAGCAGCGGCCACCGAGCCCACTCCCGCGCCCGCGCCCGCGCCCACAGCGAAGGCCAAAACCGAATCCAAGTCCGAAGCGGCAGGCCGGGTCTCCGGGCCCGGTGAGGCGAAGGCCCTGGACCCGAAGGTCGCCGCCGCCGTCGCCGCCGCCGAGGCTGCCGGTCCGCAGAGCGGCCAGACCGTCCGCGTCGACAGCTGGATCTGGTCCGTGCGCCTGGTGAAGACCCGTTCCCTGGGCGCCAGTGCGTGCCGCGGCGGTCACGTGCGGGTCAACGGCGAACGTGTGAAGCCCGCCCATGCCGTGCGCGTCGGCGACGAGGTCCGCCTGCGGCACGAGGGCCGGGAGCGGGTCGTCGTCGTCACCCGGCTGATCCGCAAGCGGGTCGGCGCCCCCGTGGCCGTGCAGTGCTACATCGACAACTCGCCCCCGCCGCCACCCCGCGAGGCCGTCGCCCCCGCCGGCATCCGTGACCGCGGGGCGGGCCGCCCGACCAAGCGGGACCGCCGCGAGATGGAACGCCTGCGCGGCATGCCCGGCCCGGGCCCCGCCGCCGGCTTCCGCCCCGGACCGGGCAGCGGGTCGGGCAAGCCGAGGCCCTGATCCGGACCGGGCAGATCGAGGCCCTGATCCGGTTCGCCCCGTCCGGGCCAGCCCGGGGGACCGCCCCGTCCGGGCCGGCCCGGGGGACGTCACGCACCCCGCCGCAGCAGCCGTACCAGGTCGGCGTTGTGTCCCCGCCGGGCCCAGGCTATGAGGGCGAGCGGCACGAGCAGGATGAGGGGCGTCGCCGCGTACTCCCCGTCGAAGACGGCTGTCTGCACGACGAACGCGCCCACCATCAACGCGCCCAGCGCCATCGCCGCCACCGACTGCAGCACCGGGATCAACAGGGCGACCGCCCCGGCCAGTTCGAGCGCGCCGATCGTGTACATCCCCGCGCTGCCCCAGCCGAGTTCGTCGAAGGACTCGGCGGCCGAGGCGTGCCCGATCAGCTTGGGCAGGGCACTCGCGATCGCGTAGAAGAGCGCGAGCAGCACCTGCAGTCCCCGCAGGGCGATACGGGCACGCCGCCCGCGCGGAGTCGCGGACTCGGCGATGACGACGCCGGCCCGGGTGGCGGCGGTGGAGGGAGCGGCGGTGGAGGGAGCGGTGGTCTCGGACATGGAGGTCTCCTCGGAAAGCGGTCCGTAGGGTGCGTGCGCCCGCGTGTACGTGTGGTCCCGTGCGGTGCGCGCGTCGTCGCGCACGTGCGGCTCGCGCCGTGTGCGCGTACGCGCGGTGCGTACTGGTACGCGCGTACGTGCGGTGCGTGCCGGTGTCGCAGAGGTAGACCGCCCGCCGCTCCGGAACTCATCGCGGCCCGGCGGCGGATCCGCTCCGCTCTACGCCACCGCCCTCACCCAGGTCCGGTCGTCCGTCAGATACCGGTCCACCCGCAGGCCCGCCTCCCCCAGCGCCTCCTCGAACTGCCCCCTGCTCAGCGGCCGGGCCCGGAACGTCTGGGTCCAGACGGCGTCGGGGAACGCGTACTCGGCGCGGACCGAGTTGACGCCGTCGCCGACCGGCTCCGAGGACACGATCCGTACGGTGAAGCCGCCCGGGTCCACCCGCTCGCGCGGCACGTTCGCGTGGTAGTCCTCGCCCTCCCGCTGGATCAGCACGCAGCCGCCCTCGGCGACATGGCGCGCGCACGTGCGCAGCAGGCCCCGCCGCACCTCGGCGTCTCCGGCGTGCACCAGGAACGACGCGAGCAGCACCACGTCGAACGTCTCGCTCAGGTCCAGCTCCTCGATGGGGCTGCATATCGTCCGCGCTCCGCGCACCCGCTCCAGCATCTCGGGCGACTCGTCCACCGCCGTGACCGTGAACCCCCGCTCCAGCAGCGCGTGCGTGATGCGCCCGACCCCGCTGCCCAGCTCCAGGATGCGCGCGCCCGCGGGCACCGCGGCGGCGACGATGTCCGGCTCGTCCCCGACGGGCAACCGCGCGTACAGCTCCACCGCGCAGCCGTCCGGGGTGATGGCCCCAGGCCCTGTCCCCTCGTACCCCTCACGCATTTTCAGCTCCATGCCCGTCCAACGGCCGCTGTCCGCACGCCCGTTCCCGTGCCCGGCACCTTCACCCGACCGGGTGACGCCACCCGGGGACGGGCCACCGGGCCGCTACAGCGGGAACCAGCCGTGTCCCAGGTTCCAGTGGCCGCCGGCCCGCAGATGGTCCCCGACCGCCCGCTCCACCGACGTACGCCCCGGCAGGCTCTCCACCGGCAGGTTCGGGTCGCCGAAGACGAAACGGACCGGGTCGGTGTCGGCCCGGTCGGGTTCCGCACCGGGCTCCCGAGCGGACCGGAAACGCTCCTGGAAACGGACGATGTTGGAGTCCGGGTCCAGGTAGCGCTTCAGCTGCGGGTCCAGCAGCCAGGAATGGCAGACCGCCACCCGGTACCGCTCCTGAGGGAAGTGCCGGGCGAAGAAGGCGCGCGCCAGACCGAGGGAGCGGTCGCAGGCCTCGGGTGACAGCGGTCCGTAGAAGCCGGGGATGTGCAGGTTGAGGCAGGGCTCCCCGGGCGTCACGTCGGTCCCGGAGGCCGCCACCGCCCGCCCCGTCCGCTGTCCGAGCCGCACCCGCTCGAACTGCAGTCGCCCGAGCTGGTACAGCTCGCCGCGGAAGTGAAGCGTGAGCCACTGCGGGACCAGCACCCCTCCCGTGCCGTGCTGCCGCCGATGGAACGCCATGTTCCGCCCGAAGTCGGCAAGGGTGTGACGGCCGATGTCGTCGGGGACGCCCCGCTCGCGGTGAAAGGCGCGGGTGTGCGGCAGTGCCGCGACGAACACGTACGCCGCGAAGTACCGGCCCATCGCAGCCGGGGCCTCGGCGAGGCGGTCACCGAGCGGCATCCCGGCGCCGACCTCCCCGATGTCCCGCACCAGCTCCTCGACGCACTCGTCCAGGAGCCGCAGGGCTCCGGCGTCCGCGGTGAGCGTCCGCCGCAGCGCGACCAGCTCGTTGATGTCCTCGTGCGGCACCGCGAGGTCGAGCAGAATCCCGGGCAACGCGTCGGCGTCCGGCAGCATGCGCGGCTCCCCCTGTCAGCCCTTGGTGAACCCTGGCCTCGAAGAGTACGTTGCCCTCAGGAGTGGTGATCGAACGATGCGGACGGGCAGTGAACCGAGGACGGCGCGCAGCGCGCTGCGGGCCCGCTTCTGGCTGAGCCTGTGGGGGCTGGTCTGGGCGGTCGTCGGGACGGTCGCCTTCACCCTGGCGGGGCGGACCGGCTGGGCCATCGCCTGCGGGGTGCTGCTGCTGGTCGTCACGACCGACCTGACCATCGTCCTCCGGCACATCCGGCAGGGTCCGCACTACCAGCCGGGGCCCGACATCCCGCCCTACCGGCCGGTGGACGACCGGCCCGCTCGCCACCGGGCGCCCGGCCACCCGCCGGCGGAAGACCGGCAGGCGGGGGACCCGCCACCGGACGAGCGCCCCTGAAGGGCGCCGGCCTCACGAGTCGAAGCGCGCCGCCTTGAGGAACTCCGGGTTCGGATCCAGCGCGGCCGCCAGCCGGAAGTGGCGTTTGGCCTGGTCGGGGCGGCCCTGCCGTTCGAAGGTGCGGGCGAGCGCGAAGTGCGCGAAGGCGTTGTCCGGCTCGCGCTCCAGGACGATCGAGAATTCGAGCTCCGCCGGTCGCAGCTGCGCCGCCGCGAAGAAGGCACGCGCGCGCAGCAGCCGCGCGGCGGTGTTCTCCGGGTGGGCGGCGATGACCTCGTCGAGCAGCTTCACCGCGCCCCGCGGGTCCCGCGCCGCGAGCAGTTGCTCGGCGGCACGGAAGTCGATGACGTGCGTCTCCGGGGTACGTCCGGTCGAACCGCTGGTCTCGGGCACGGCAGAGTCCTTCCCTCACTCCCCCGGTTCAACGCCCTCTCGGGGGGCCGCTATTCCTGAGGAGACCGCTGGGACGCCTGCGACCTGCGCACGAGCTCGGCCCACACGTCCTTCACGCGGCGCTCCAGCTCCTCCAGCGGCACGTCGTTGTCGATCACGATGTCCGCGATCGCGCGGCGCTGCTCCCGGGAGGCCTGGGCGGCCATCCGCGCGCGGGCATCCGCCTCGGTCATGCCCCGTCGCCGCACGAGCCGGTCGAGCTGGGTCTCGGGACCGGCGTCGACGACGATCACCAGGTCGTACAGGGGTGCCAGGCCGTTCTCCGTGAGGAGCGGGACGTCGTGGACGACGACCGCGTCCGCCGCTGCGGCCTCCTCCAGTTCGCGGGAGCGGGCGCCGACCAGCGGATGCACGATCGCGTTGAGCGTGGCGAGCTTCGCCGGGTCGGCGAAGACGATGGAGCCGAGCCGGGGCCGGTCCAGGCTGCCGTCCTCGGCGAGGATCTCCTCGCCGAAGGCCTCCACGACCGCGGCGAGGCCGGGCGTTCCCGGCGCGACGACCTCCCGGGCGATGCGGTCCGCGTCGATCAGCACGGCCCCGCACGCGACGAGCAGCCGTGACACCTCACTCTTGCCGGCACCGATGCCACCGGTCAGGCCCACCTTCAGCATGGCCGCAGCCTAGACGCTCCGCCCGGGGCGCCGAGGAGAGGGTGCGGCCGCGACGTGCCTCGTGCGGGGTCCGTACCGCCGACGTGCCGGGGGCGGGGCCGCGAGAGCTGCTCGCGCAGTGCCCCGCGCCCCTTGAGGGGGCGCGCCGGCCCCGGGTCAGCCGTCGCCTTCTCGTTCCGCGAGGAACTTCTCGAACTCACGGCCGATCTCGTCCGCCGACGGAATGTCCACCGGCTCGGCGAGCATGTTGCCGCGGGTCTCGGCGCCGGCCACGGCGTCGTACTGGTGCTCCAGGCCTTCGACGAGGGCGGTGAGGTCCTCGTCGCCCTCGCGGATCTGCCGGTCGATCTCCGTCTGGGTCCGGTGGGCGTCCGAGCGCAGGGCGTGGGCGATGCCGGGCAGGACCAGTCCGGTCGCCGCCGTGATGGCCTCCAGGACCGTCAGGGCCGCGTCGGGGTAGGGCGAGCGGGCGATGTAGTGCGGGACGTGCGCGGCCACACCCAGGACGTCATGGCCGGCCTGGAGCAGCCGGTACTCCACGAGGGACTCGGCGCTGCCGGGCACCTGCGCCTCGTCGAACGGGCTGCGGTGGCCCGGGACGAGGTCGGTGCGGTTGCCGTGCGGGGTGAGGCCGACCGGCCGGGTGTGCGGGACGCCCATCGGAATGCCGTGGAAGTTCACGGAGAGGCGGACGCCGAGCCGCTCCACGATCTGCCGTACGGCTGCCGCGAAGCGCTCCCACTCCACGTCCGGCTCGGGGCCGGAGAGCAGCAGGAAGGGAGCGCCGGTGGCGTCCTGGACGAGCCGCACCTCGATGGCGGGCTCCTCGTAGTCGCTCCAGCGGTCGCGCTTGAACGTCAGCAGCGGACGGCGGGCGCGGTAGTCGACCAGCCGGTCGTGGTCGAAGCGGGCGACGACCTGGTGGGGCAGCGAGTCGAGCAGCCGGTCGACGACCTGGTCGCCCGTCTCGCCCGCGTCGATGTATCCGTCGAAGTGGTAGAGCATGACAAGTCCGGCCGACTCCTGGGCGAGCGCCATGTCGACGACGGCCAGCCCCTTCGGCTCCCATGCGTACAAATCCTGCGGATCAAGCACAGTGACCGCTCCTCCTCGTGTCCGTACTCGACAACGCCCTTGCGGCCGTGGCCATTCCCGCAGGAGGAGAGATTCGATCTTGGGAGGCCGTTCGACGTCCTCCCCGAGGGGTCCGGACAACGCCAAGGGGCCGCACCTCGAAAGGTACGGCCCCTCGGTCAGGAGCTACTGCTCAGTGAGCGTTCAGCTCTGGCCGCCGGCCAGCTTCTCGCGGAGCGCGGCGAGCGCCTCGTCCGAGGCCAGCGCGCCGGAGTTGTCCGGGCCCTCGGAGGAGTACGAACCGCCACCGGACGCGGCCGGAGCGGCGGCCTCGCCACCCTCGGCAGCGGCCTTCTCGTCCGCCTCGCGGGACTTGATGACCTGCGCCTGGTGCTGCTCGAAGCGCTGCTGCGCCTCGGCGTACTGGCGCTCCCACTCCTCGCGCTGCTTCTCGTAGCCCTCGAGCCAGTCGTTGGTCTCGGGGTCGAAGCCCTCGGGGTAGATGTAGTTGCCCTGGTCGTCGTAGGACGCGGCCATGCCGTACAGGGTCGGGTCGAACTCGACCGCCGACGGGTCGGCACCGAAGGACTCGTTGGCCTGCTTCAGCGAGAGGCTGATGCGACGGCGCTCGAGGTCGATGTCGATGACCTTGACGAAGATCTCGTCGTTGACCTGGACGACCTGCTCCGGGATCTCCACGTGGCGCTCGGCCAGCTCGGAGATGTGGACCAGACCCTCGATGCCCTCGTCCACGCGGACGAACGCACCGAACGGAACCAGCTTCGTGACCTTGCCGGGCACGACCTGGCCGATCTGGTGGGTGCGGGCGAACTGCTGCCACGGGTCTTCCTGGGTCGCCTTCAGCGACAGGGAGACGCGCTCGCGGTCCATGTCCACATCGAGGACCTCGACGGTGACTTCCTGACCGACCTCGACGACCTCGGACGGGTGGTCGATGTGCTTCCAGGACAGCTCGGAGACGTGGACCAGACCGTCGACGCCACCCAGGTCCACGAAGGCACCGAAGTTGACGATCGAGGAGACGACGCCGGAACGGACCTGACCCTTCTGGAGGGTCGTGAGGAACGTCTGGCGGACCTCGGACTGGGTCTGCTCCAGCCAGGCACGGCGGGACAGGACCACGTTGTTGCGGTTCTTGTCCAGCTCGATGATCTTGGCCTCGAGCTCCTTGCCCACGTAGGGCTGGAGGTCGCGGACGCGGCGCATCTCGACCAGGGAGGCCGGGAGGAAGCCACGGAGGCCGATGTCGAGGATGAGACCACCCTTGACGACCTCGATGACGGTACCGGTGACGATCCCGTCCTCTTCCTTGATCTTCTCGATGGTGCCCCAGGCACGCTCGTACTGGGCGCGCTTCTTCGAGAGGATCAGGCGGCCTTCCTTGTCCTCCTTCTGGAGGACGAGGGCCTCGATCTCGTCACCGACGGCGACGACCTCGTTCGGGTCGACGTCGTGCTTGATCGAGAGCTCGCGGCTCGGGATCACACCTTCGGTCTTGTAACCGATGTCGAGCAGGACCTCGTCCCGGTCGACCTTCACGATGACGCCGTCGACGATGTCGCCGTCGTTGAAGTACTTGATCGTCTCGTCGATCGCGGCGAGGAAGGCTTCCTCGTTACCGATGTCGTTGACCGCTACCTGCGGGGTGGTGGCGGTGGTCTCGGTGCTGCTCGTCATGTGGGAAAGGGCTCCGGTACGGACATTGAAGTCGTAGGTACTGCTACGCCGGGAGCCCGTTTCGCTCTGCAGAAGCCGGACAGCCAAGGAAGCGCCACACAACAACGGTGGCGCCTCGACAACCGAGGGGACATACATACAGATGCGAGCGCAGCCTGCTACGTCTGAGGTGCGCAGGCCCGCAGCGCAACTTGTAGCATACGGGGGCAGCCGGGCGGGGTCAATGCGCGAAGCCGCCCACGCGGGGCGGAACACCGCATTCCCGGCACAAGTCGTGTCGTTCGAGGCCACGCGGGCCCTGCGACGACCCCTTCGTGACCTCCGGGACCGGCTGGACGGAAGAGTACGACGAGGGAGCCGATCATCCAAGAGCCCGAAGCGTCCGAACCCGAGGCCACGCGGCGTACCGCCGATGTCACGGAGAGCTCCCGCGCCAACCGTGGCTGGTGGGACCGCAACGCGGACGAGTACCAGACCGAGCACGGCACGTTCCTCGGCGACGACCGCTTCGTGTGGGGTCCCGAGGGTCTGGACGAGGTGGAGGCGGAGCTGCTCGGCCCGCCGGAGGAGCTGAAGGGCCGGGACGTGCTGGAGATCGGCGCCGGCGCCGCCCAGTGCTCGCGCTGGCTGGCCGCCCAGGGGGCGCGTCCGGTGGCCCTGGACATCTCGCACCGGCAGCTGCAGCACGCGCTGCGGATCGGCGGATCGTTCCCCCTGGTGTGCGCCGACGCCGGTGCGCTGCCCTTCGCGGACGGTTCGTTCGACCTGGCCTGCTCCGCGTACGGGGCGCTGCCCTTCGTGGCCGATCCGTGCCTGGTGCTGCGCGAGGTGCGCCGGGTGCTGCGGCCCGGGGGTCGGCTCGTCTTCTCGGTGACGCACCCGATCCGCTGGGCGTTCCCGGACGAGCCGGGCCCCGAGGGGCTGACGGTGTCGGGCTCGTACTTCGACCGCACGCCCTACGTCGAGCAGGACGAGGAGGGGCGCGCGGTCTACGTGGAGCACCACCGCACGCTGGGCGACCGCGTCCGCGACGTCGTCGCGTCGGGCTTCCGGCTGGTCGACCTGGTGGAGCCGGAGTGGCCGGCCTGGAACACGTCCGAGTGGGGTGGCTGGTCGCCGCTGCGCGGGAACCTGATCCCCGGCACGGCCATCTTCGTGTGCGAGCGAAGCTAGTGGTCCCCACGACCGAAGGGGTCCCCCACGACCGAGGGCCGGGGAGGGACTGAGGCACCCGCGCGTGCGGGGCCCCTCCGCCGCCGTACGACACTGAGAACCGTGATCCGTTACGACGCCCTGGACGCCCTGCCCGTACGCGGTGCCCTGCCCGCCCTGGACGACGCCCTGGAGGGGCACGGCACCGCCGTGCTCGTGGCGCCGCCGGGCACGGGGAAGACGACCCTGGTGCCGTTGGCGCTGGCAGGCCTGCTCGGGGAGGGGCCGGAGCGGCGGGTGGTGGTCGCCGAGCCGCGGCGGATCGCGGCCCGGGCGGCGGCGCGGCGGATGGCCTGGCTGCTGGGTGAGCGGGTCGGCGGGAGCGTCGGCTACACCGTGCGCGGGGAGCGGGTCGTCGGGCGGCACGCGCGCGTGGAGGTCGTGACGACCGGTGTGCTGCTCCAGCGGCTGCAGCGCGACCAGGAGCTGGCGGGCGTGGACGTGGTGGTGCTCGACGAGTGCCACGAACGGCATCTGGACGCGGACACCGCGGCGGCGTTCCTGTGGGACGTGCGCGGGACCCTGCGGCCGGAGCTGCGGCTGGTGGCGGCGTCGGCGACGACCGACGCCCAGGGCTGGGCGGAGCTGCTGGGCGGCGCGCCGGTGGTCGAGGCGCACGGGGCGGCCCACCCGGTCGACGTGGTGTGGGCGCCGCCGGCGCGCCCGGTGCGGCCGCCGCACGGCATGCGGGTCGATCCGGCGCTGCTGGCGCACGTGGCGTCGGTGGTGCGGCGGGCGCTGGCCGAGCGGGAGGGCGACGTGCTGTGCTTCCTGCCGGGCGTCGGGGAGATCGCCCGGGTGGCCGGGCAGCTCGGGGAATCGGGCGAGGTGGACGTGGTGCAGGTGCACGGGCGGGCCCCGGCTGCCGTGCAGGACGCCGTGCTGGTCCCCGGGGAGCGGCGGCGGGTGGTGCTGTCGACGTCGCTCGCCGAGTCGTCCCTGACGGTGCCGGGGGTGCGCGTCGTCGTGGACTCGGGACTGGCCCGCGAGCCGCGGGTCGACCACGCGCGCGGACTGAGCGCGCTGACGACGGTGCGGGCGTCCCGGGCGGCCGGACGGCAGCGGGCGGGGCGGGCCGGGCGCGAGGCGCCGGGGGTGGTGTACCGGTGCTGGGCGGAGGCCGAGGACGCGCGTCTGCCGCGTTTCCCCGCTCCGGAGATCAAGGTGGCCGACCTGACGGCGTTCGCGTTGCAGGTGGCGTGCTGGGGTGATCCGGACGCGTCCGGGCTGGCACTGCTGGACGCACCGCCCTCCGGGGGCATGGCGGCGGCCCGGGAGGTGCTGGAGGCCGTGGGGGCGGTGGACTCCGCCGGTCGGGCCACCGAGCGCGGTGCCGCGCTGGCCCGGCTGGGACTGCATCCGCGGCTGGGGCGGGCCCTGCTGGACTCCGTGCCGTTCGTGGGGGCCGAGCGGGCCGCCGAGGTCGTCGCGCTGTTGAGCGAGGAGACGCCCCGGGAGTACGGGGACGACCTGGCGGGTGCGTTGCGGCGGGCCCGGCGTGGGGGTGACGCCTACGCCTCGCGGTGGCGGAGTGAGGTACGGCGGCTGCAGGGCGTCGCCTCGGGGGTCGCCCTTCCTCCGGCCGGCGCCTTGTCGCGAGAGGCCGGCGCCGGGATTCCGGCGGACTCCCGGGAGGAGCGGCAGGTCGGTGTCGTCGCCGCCCTCGCCTTCCCCGAGCGGGTCGCCAGGAGCGACGGCGGGTCGTATCTGATGGTCTCCGGGACCCGTGCCGAGGTCGGTGACGGGAGCGCGCTGCGGGGCGTTCCGTGGATCGCCGTGGCCGTCGCCGACCGGCCCGTCGGGAAGGGGCACGCACGCGTGCGGCTCGGGGCGGCGGTCGACGAGGACGTGGCGCGGCTCGCGGCCGGGACGCTGCTGGAGGAGCGGGAGGAGGTCGGATGGGACGGCGGGGACGTCGTGGCGCGGCGGGTGGAGCGGCTGGGGGCCGTGGAGCTGACCGTGCGGGCGCTGCGGGACGCCGACCCGGGGCTGGTGCGCGGGGCGCTGCTGGAGGGGCTGCGGCAGGAGGGGTTCGGGCTGCTGCGGTGGTCGCCGGAGGCCGGGGTGCTGCGGCAGCGGCTCGCGTTTCTGCGGCTGCATCTCGGTGAGCCCTGGCCGGACGTCGGTGACGATTCCCTCCACGCGCGCGTGGAGGAGTGGCTGGAGCCGGAGCTGAGCCGGGCCCGCAGGCGGGCGGATCTGGCGCGGATCGATGCCGGCGAGGCGCTCGCCCGGCTGCTGCCGTGGGCGTCCGGCGAGGCCGGCCGGCTCGACGAGCTGGCGCCGGAGCGGATGACCGTGCCGAGCGGGTCGCGGATCCGGATCGACTACTCGCGCCCCGAGCAGCCGGTGCTCGCGGTGAAGCTGCAGGAGATGTTCGGCCTCCAGGAGTCGCCCCGGATCGCCGGGGTGCCGCTGCTGGTCCACCTGCTGTCCCCGGCCGGGCGGCCGGCCGCCGTCACCGCCGATCTCGCCTCCTTCTGGCGGGACGGCTACCAGGGCGTGCGGGCGGAGCTGCGCGGGCGGTACCCGAAGCACCCGTGGCCGCAGGACCCGGCCGGGGCCGAGCCGACCCGGCACACCAACGCGCGGCTCAGGCGGTGACGGGCGACGGGTCGTCTGCCTTCGTGGCGGTGGGTCCCGGCCGGCGGCGGCCCCGGGCCTCCACGTACAGCGCGAGGGCCAGCAGGAGGACGGCGAGCGCCAGGAAGCCCCACGGCAGCCAGGACGTGAGCAGCAGCAGGAGCAGGCGCTGCGACGTCACCAGGTCGACGGTGTGCGCGGTGTAGTCCTCGCGCATCTTCACGTGGCCCGCGAACGCGGTGACCTTGTCGCGGTCGCCGAGGAGGGTGCCGCCGCGCAGTTCCTCCCGGTGGATCTCCTCGCCGTAGACGGGGGCGCCGGTGAGGGGTTCGACCCAGAACTTGCGGACCGTGGTGTACCAGCGGGTCGTGCCGGTCTTGGCGACCGCCTCGGCGGTGAGGCCCTCGACGGGCAGGGTCTTGGGGATCGGGACCTCGGTCCAGGGGATGGTCTGCTCGAAGTAGTAGACCTCCAGGCCCCGGAAGTCCCGGGTGCCCTTGTAGTGGATGGGGGCGGTGACGCGGGCCTGGGCGTCGAAGTAGGCGTAGTCCCTCTTCTCGGTGAGGAACGGCCATTTGAACTCGATGCCCTCGCGGCGCACCGGGTCCCCGTCGACCATCTCGCCGGTGGCGTGCACGGGCTCCTGGGTGTGCGCGTCGAAGATGTAGCGCTCGGGAATCTTCGAGACCATCCTGCCGTCGGGGCCGACGACGTAGGACAGGCCGTCCCAGACGACCACGTCCCGGCCCGCCGACTCCTCGATCCGCTCGGAGGCCTCCACGTTGCCCTTGAGGGTCTGCACGACGGTGACCTTGGGGACCTGCTTCGCCCGCATGGTGGCGTAGTCGAGGAGGGTGGCGTCGCGCGCCTCCAGGACCATGTCCTGGTAGTGGTCGGCGGGGATCTTGGCCAGGCGCGGGAAGGCGTACCAGCGCAGCAGCGGGGACAGGGCCGCGAAGAACACGGCGAGGGCGAGCAGGACCAGGCCGGCCTTGCGGCGCATCTCGGCCTCCCTCCCGGGCGGGCGGTCAGGGGTGTGCGGGCACGGTCGTCAGCAGGGGCTTCGGGGACGTGCCGCCGGAGGGCTGGCCGAGGGCGGTCACCGTCAGCACCAGGGCGAACGCGGCGGCGAGACCGATGGCGGCGGCGATGAGGGCACGCATACGGGGCCTCCCCACGGACGGAGCTGATGCACCGTCAGGTTTCTCGGCACCGTAGCAACGCCCGGCGGAGATGAGAACACGTTGCACACACAACGACGACCGTCCGCACGCACACTCGCACGCACGCAAACACGAAGAACGGCGCCCCTCCTGAGAGAGGGGCGCCGTCCGTCGTACCCGGGAGCTACGCGCTCGGGTCGGCCGAGGGGCTCGGCGAGGACGTCGCGGCGGCCGTCACGGTCAGTTCGACGGTGAGGGTCGCACCGCCCGCGGTGGTGACGCGCAGCAGGAAGGTGCCGGCCGTGTCGTCCGCGTACAGCTTCGGCAGCGTCAGCAGGCCGTTCGCGTCGGTCTTCAGGCCCGCCAGGGTGCGCACGGGCTTGCCGGCGGCGTCCTTGAAGTAGGGGCCCTTGTCGTTGGCGGCGGTATCGGCGGCCGATTTGACGAGGGTGGCCGTGGCCGCGACCCCGTCGGCGACGGCGCCCTGGTACGTCGCCTTCACCTGGACCGCGTCGGCGAACTCGCCGCCCGCCACGCAGGTCAGCGCCGCGTCACCGGTGCGGGCGAGCTTGTCGGCGGCGCGTTCGGTGACGGTGGCCGTGTAGTCGAGGCCGGGGACCGTCCGGCCCACGACGGTGGCCCGGATCGTGACGGCGCCGGTCTTCTCCCCGGCCTGCAACGCGGGCGCGACGGCCACGCCGGAGCTGTTGGTGGCGACCGTGGCCACGCTCTCGCCACCGGTGAAGGTCGTGTCCGTGTCACCGAGGATGGTGAACCGGACGCGGACCTTGGCGACGGCCTTGCCGGCCTTCGTCTCGGCGCGGGTGCTGATGCGCTGGGTGAAGGCGTCGCCGGCCATGGCGGTGAGCTTCGCCGCTCCCGCGTTCTCCAGGTGGTCCACCGTGTCGGTGGGCGTGGGGGACGTCGAGGGCGGTGGGGTCGGCGAGCCGGGTGGGGTGGTGGGCGGCTTGGGGCTCGGGGTGCCGCCGCCGGGCTTCTCCGGCTTGGGGCTGGGCTTCGGCTTGCCGGCGCCCTGGCCGGGCGTGCTCGGCGCGGCCGGACTGGACGGTGTGGACCGGTCGCTGCCCGCGCCGGAGCCGCCGTCGCTGCGGTTGCCCGGCAGCGTGCCCGTGCCGTCGGGGACCTCGTGCGTGCCCTTGCGGTAGAAGTCCAGCCACCTCATGACGAGGTTGAGGTACTCGCGCGAGTTGTTGTAGCTGAGGATCGCCCTGTCGAGGTCGTCCTGGACGGACAGGTCCCAGTTGTTGCGGCAGAGGTAGTGGCCGGCGGCGAGCGCGGCGTCGTAGATGTTGTTGGGGTCCTTCTTGCCGTCCGCGTTGCCGTCGCGGCCCGCCCACGCCCAGGTCGACGGGATGAACTGCATGGGGCCGACGGCCTGGTCGTACGCGCTGTTGCCGTCGTACGCGCCGTTGTCGGTGTCCTTGATGAGGGCGAAGCCGTTGCCGTCGAGCTGCGGGCCGAGGATCTTCCCGATCGTGGTGCCCTCGGCGTCGACCCGGCCGCCGCGGGCCTGCCCCGACTCCACCCGGCCGATGGCCGCGAGGAGTTGCCAGGGCAGGTTGCAGCCGGGCTTGGACGCGCGCAGCGAGGCCTCGGCCTTCTTGTACGCGTCGAGGACGGTGGCGGGGATGCCCGACTCGGTCTCGCCCTGGCCGCTCGGGGACGGCCCGGTGGACGGGGAGGGGTTGGGGCTCTTCAGCGGCGGCAGGTCCGTGTAGTACGGCGAGTTGCCGGTGGCGCTGCCGTCGGAGGCGCTCACGTCGGGCGACGGGGTGGCGTCGGCGGCGGTCTGTCTACCGTGGTCGTTCACGCCCGGGGCCTGGGAGGCGGACAAGGCCGCGACCGCCACCGCGGCCACGGCGGTCGTCGCCGCCCCTTTGCGCAGCCTCCTGCCGAATTGCGCCGCCATAGAGTGAACCCCTCCCGTGGACGCCCGAGCGCCCGTCTCTGTCTGTTGCGCTCCGTGTGGTGCGTTCGCGTACTGCTGTTGCGTTCGCTCTGTTGTGACGATCGACCGGCCCGGGTGGTTGCCCTCCGGAAGGCATCTCTCCGGCACCGGATCGGTGACCCTGGCGACCCTACGACAACTTGCTTTCCTCAGACACCCGTTCGTGCCCGGTTTTCACCGGTTGGCCACGCGGAGGGCGTCCGGCATTGCAGCGCGTGCCGTCGCCCATACTGGGGCCCTGTGATCGCCCCTGGTAACGACCGTCGCGAGGAGCCGAGTTGCCGTTCACGCTGAGCCACGCGGCGGCCGTGCTGCCCGTCCTGCGCACCGACGGGAGCGGCCGGGGCCGGCTGGTGCCCGCCGTGCTCGTGGCGGGAACCTTCGCGCCCGACATGACCTATTACGCGGCGAGTGTGCTGCCCGAGGCGATGGCGTTCGGGGATGTCACGCACGCGTTTCCCGGTGTGTTCACGGTCGATGTGCTGGTCACCTGGGCGCTGGTGGGGCTGTGGCTGCTTCTGCGCGAGCCCTTGGTGGCGCTGCTGCCGCGGGCCCGGCAGGGGCGGTTGGCCGCGCTGGTGCGGTGCGGTTCGCCCCGTGCGCGGGTGCGGCCCGCGCTGGTGGCGCGCTGGTACGGGTCCGCGGTGCTCGGGTCGCTGACGCATGTCGTGTGGGACGCGTTCACGCATCTCGACCGGTGGGGGATGCGGGTGTTCCCGGTGCTGGGGCGGGAGGTGGCGGGCTCGCCGCTGTACTGGTACCTGCAGTACGGCGGTTCGGCGGTGGCGGCGGTCGTGATCGCCCTGTTCGTGGCGCGCGGGCTGCGGCGGATGCCGGCGGGCGAGCCGGTGGGGGTTCCGGTGCTGTCGGTCCGGGACCGGTGGGCGGCCGTGGCCGTGATCGGTGGTTTCGCGCTGGTGGGTGCGGTGCAGCGGGCGGCGCGGTGGTGGGCCTACTGGGGGTCGGCGGCGAAGCCGTGGGAGATCATCCCGACGGTGTGCTTCGGCGCGGGCGCGGGGCTCGTCCCGGCGCTGCTGCTCCACGCCGTGGCCGTCAGGGCGTGGCGTCCGGTTCCGGCCTGCGGCGGTCCCGGCCGCGTCGGTGAGGAACCGAGCCGCTCGGCGGTTCGCTGAGGGTGGCCTCACGGCCGTGCGCCAGACGCCGGCGGACATCTGCCGCTGCCCGGCCGAGGGCGGCGGCCCGTCGACCGTGGGGCCTGCGTGGCCGGCGGTGTGCCGCGCCGCCGCTCGGGGCCGCGGAGGAACCGGCCGGGACGCGCACGGTGCTGACGCCGACCGCGACGACCGGGACAGGGACCCACGGGAGCGCGGCGCGGAGGGCCCGTGGGAGCGCCGCGTGGAGGGCCCGTGGGAGCGCCGTGCGGAACGCCGGCGGGGGCGCCACGCGCGGGACGACCGACGGGAGCACCGCGCGGAAGACCGGTGGGAGCGTCGCGCGGAGTGTCACGTCTGGGGCCGTGCGGCGGATGAGCGTGCGTATACCCATGCCCGCATCCTTGCGAGGACCGGGAGGCGGAGCGTCTTCTCGGCGGCCACGCGAGTGACGGGTCCCCGGCGGGATGCCGGGGGTGTCGAGGGCCCTGCCCGAGGGGGCCGGCCCCCGACACCACGGCACAGACGTCAGTGCGCCGCCGACTCCCAGTCCGGTCCCGCGCCCACCGAGACGCCCAGCGGGACACGGAGCCGGACCGCGTCGGCCATCTCACGGCGGACCAGTTCCTCCGCGGCCGCCCGCTCGCCGGGAGCGACCTCCAGGACGATTTCGTCGTGGACCTGGAGGAGCATGCGGGACGACAGGCCCGCCTCCTTCAGGGCGCCGTCCACCTTGAGCATGGCGATCTTCACGATGTCGGCCGCCGTGCCCTGGATCGGCGCGTTGAGGGCCATCCGCTCGGCGGCCTCACGGCGCTGGCGGTTGTCGCTGTTGAGGTCGGGCAGGTAGCGCCGGCGTCCGAAGAGCGTGGCGGTGTAGCCCGTCGCCCGGGCCTCGTCGACCGCCCGGCGCAGATAGTCCCGCACGCCGCCGAACCGCTCGAAGTACGCGTCCGTCAGGGCGCGGGCCTCCGCCGCCTCGATGTTCAGCTGCTGGGAGAGCCCGAAGGCGGACAGCCCGTAGGCCAGGCCGTACGACATGGCCTTGATCTTGCGGCGCATCTCGGCGTCCACCGCGTCCGGCTCGACCGCGAAGACCTGGGACGCGGCCGTGGTGTGCAGGTCCTCGCCCGAGGTGAACGCCTCGATCAGGCCCTCGTCCTCGGAGAGGTGGGCCATCACGCGCAGCTCGATCTGGCTGTAGTCGGCCGTCATGAGGGACTCGAACCCCTCGCCGACCACGAAGCCGCGGCGGATCGCGCGGCCCTCGTCGGTGCGGACCGGGATGTTCTGGAGGTTCGGGTCCGTCGAGGAGAGGCGGCCGGTGGCGGCGACCGTCTGGTTGAACGTCGTGTGGATGCGGCCGTCCGCGGCGATCGTCTTGATCAGGCCCTCGACCGTGACGCGCAGCTTGGCCTGCTCACGGTGGCGGAGCATGATCACCGGCAGTTCGTTGTCCGTCTGGCCGGCCAGCCAGGCCAGGGCGTCCGCGTCCGTGGTGTAGCCGGTCTTGGTGCGCTTGGTCTTGGGCAGGGCCAGCTCGCCGAAGAGGACCTCCTGGAGCTGCTTGGGCGAACCCAGGTTGAACTCGTGCCCGGCCGCCGCGTGCGCCTCCTTCACCGCCTGCTGGACGGCGCCGGCGAACATCTGCTCCATGGCCTCCAGATGGGCCCGGTCGGCCGCGATGCCGTGCCGCTCCATGCGGGCGAGCAGCGCGGACGTCGGCAGCTCCATGTCGCGCAGCAGGTCCGCGGCGCCGACCTCCTCCAGGCGGCTCTCGAAGGCCTGGCCGAGGTCGAGGACGGCACGGGCCTGGATCATCAGGGCCTCGGCCTCGGCACCCTCGTCCGCGCCGAAGGCGAGCTGGCCGTCGGCCGCGGCGGCGGGGGCGAGCTCGCGGTGCAGGTACTCCAGGGACAGCGCGTCCAGGTCGAAGGAGCGGCGGCCCGGCTTGACCAGGTAGGCGGCCAGCGCGGTGTCCATGGTGACGCCCTCGACGCTCCAGCCGTGCTCGGCGAAGACCCGCATGGCGCCCTTGGCGTTGTGGAAGATCTTGGGCCGCGCGGCGTCGGCGAGCCAGGCCGCGAAGGCCCTCTCGTCGGCCTCGTCCAGCTGGGAGGGGTCGAACCAGGCGGCCGGTCCGCCGGGCGCGGCCAGGGCGACCTCGGCGACGGAGCCCGTGCCCAGCGCCCAGGTGTCGACCGTGGCGATGCCGACGGGCCCGGTGGCGTGCTCCGTGAGCCAGGCGGTGAGTTCGCCGGTGGCGAGCACCGTGCCGTCCAGCTCCACGCCTTCGGCGCTGATCGGGGTGGTCTCGGCCTCCTCGGCGCCGGGATCCACGGCGAAGAGCCGCTCGCGCAGCGAGGGGTTGCGGATCTCCAGGGTGTCCAGGACCATCGCGACGGCCTTGCGGTCGTACGGGGCGCGCTCCAGGTCCGTGACTCCCTTGGGGAGCTCGACCCGGCGCTCCAGCTCGGTGAGGCGGCGGTTGAGCTTGACCGCCTCCAGGTGGTCGCGGAGGTTCTGGCCGGCCTTGCCCTTGACCTCGTCGACGCGCTCGACGAGCTCGGCGAAGGAACCGAACTGGTTGATCCACTTCGCGGCGGTCTTCTCACCGACCCCGGGGATGCCGGGGAGGTTGTCGGAGGGGTCGCCGCGCAGGGCCGCGAAGTCGGGGTACTGCGCGGGCGTCAGCCCGTACTTCTCGAACACCTTCTCCGGGGTGAAGCGGGTCAGCTCGGAGACGCCCTTGGTCGGGTAGAGCACCGTGATGTGCTCGCTGACCAGCTGGAACGAGTCCCGGTCGCCGGTGACGATCAGGACGTCGAAGCCCTCGGCCTCGGCCTGCGTGGCGAGCGTGGCGATGACGTCGTCCGCCTCGAAGCCGTCGACGGCGAAGCGGGCGGCGCCCATCGCGTCGAGGAGCTCGCAGATCAGCTCGACCTGGCCCTTGAACTCGTCCGGGGTTTTGGAGCGGTTCGCCTTGTACTCCGTGAACTCCTGGGAGCGCCAGGTCTTGCGGGAGACGTCGAAGGCGACCGCGAAGTGCGTGGGCGCCTCGTCGCGGAGCGTGTTCGCCAGCATCGACGCGAAGCCGTAGATCGCGTTCGTCGGCTGGCCCGTCGCGGTCGTGAAGTTCTCCGCGGGCAGCGCGAAGAACGCGCGATAGGCCAGCGAGTGCCCGTCCATGAGCATCAGTCGCGGACGGCTGCCGCCGGAGGTCGTGTCGGTCGTCTTCGATGCTGTCTCTGCCACGCCCCCGATCCTGCCACGCCCCACTGACACTCGGCCCCGCCCCGGTCCGCGCCGGGCCGGGACGAAGCCGGACCGAGTGACGGCGCGGGTCGTACGGAGCGGGGCTGCGCACCGGGCGGACGGTGTGAGGGCCTCGTGGCCCTGTGGGGGCGGGCCGGGTCAGGTGCCGGCGAAGATCCGCTCCGGGCCGGGCTTCCGGCAGGGACCGGCGACGGCAAAGGCCGTGCGCAGGTAAGCCCTGAGGCCCAGGCCCTCAGCTCCAGGCCGGCCCCTGAAACCCAGGCCCGGGCCCCGTCTCCGGCTGCGGGGCCCCACGCCCCAGGCCCCGCCCCCGGGCCCGGCGCCCCAGACCTCAAGCCCCAAGCCCCAAGCCTCAGGCCCATCCCCCGGGCCCGGGCCGCCCTCACCCGTTGTCACCGCCGCGTGCGAGGATCGGAGACGTACCTCACAGCGCAGCCGAAGGGGAGCGTGCGATGGCGTCGAAGCCACCCAAGAGTGATCCGGTCCAGGACGCGCCGCAGGTCGCCGGGCCGAAGCACGCGGCGGCGGGGCTCCCCGCGATCGGGCACACCCTGCGCATCGCCCAGCGGCAGATGGGCGTCAAGCGCACGGCGCTGACGCTGCTGAGCGTGAACCAGAAGGACGGCTTCGACTGCCCGGGCTGCGCCTGGCCGGAGCCGGAGCACCGGCACAGGGCGGAGTTCTGCGAGAACGGCGCGAAGGCGGTGGCCGAGGAGGCCACGCTGCGCCGCGTCACGCCCGAGTTCTTCGCCGCGCACCCGGTCGCCGACCTGGCCGGCCGCAGCGGCTACTGGCTGGGGCAGCAGGGCCGCCTCACCCACCCCATGTACCTCCCGGAGGGCGGCACGCACTACGAGCCGGTCACCTGGGAGCGCGCGTTCGACATCATCGGCGAGGAGATCGCCGCCCTCACCTCCCCCGACGAGGCCGTCTTCTACACCTCGGGCCGCACCAGCAACGAGGCCGCGTTCCTCTACCAGCTCTTCGCGCGCGAGCTCGGCACGAACAACCTCCCCGACTGCTCGAACATGTGCCACGAGTCGTCCGGCTCGGCCCTGTCGGAGACGATCGGCATCGGCAAGGGCAGCGTCCTGCTGGAGGACCTGTACCGGGCGGATCTGATCATCGTCGCCGGCCAGAATCCCGGCACGAACCACCCGCGCATGCTCTCCGCCCTGGAGAAGGCCAAGGCCAACGGCGCACGGATCATCACCGTCAACCCCCTGCCCGAGGCGGGCCTGGAGCGCTTCAAGAACCCGCAGACCCCGCAGGGCATGCTCAGGGGCGCCGCGCTCACGGACCTGTTCCTGCAGATCCGCATCGGCGGCGACCAGGCGCTGTTCCGTCTCCTCAACAAGCTCATTCTGGAGCGGGAGGGCGCGGTCGACGAGGCGTTCGTGCGGGAGCACACGGACGGTTTCGAGGAGTTCGCCGAGGCCGCCCGCGCCGCCGACTGGGACGAGACGCTCGCGGCGACCGGCCTGACCCGGGAGGACATCGACAAGGCCCTCGCCCTGGTCCTCGCCTCCGAACGCACCATCGTGTGCTGGGCGATGGGCCTGACCCAGCACAAGCACTCCGTGCCCACGATCCGCGAGGTCGTCAACTTCCTCCTGCTGCGCGGCAACATCGGCCGCCCGGGCGCGGGCGTGTGCCCGGTGCGCGGGCATTCGAACGTGCAGGGCGACCGCACGATGGGCATCTTCGAGCGGCCCGCCCCGGCCTTCCTGGACGCCCTGGAGCGGGAGTTCGGCTTCGCGCCCCCGCGCGAGCACGGCTACGACGTCGTACGGGCGATCCGCGCCCTGCGCGACGGCGAGGCGAAGGTGTTCTTCGCGATGGGGGGCAACTTCGTCTCGGCGTCGCCGGACACGGAGGTCACCGAGGCGGCCATGCGGCGGGCCCGGCTGACGGTGCACGTGTCGACGAAGCTGAACCGCTCGCACGTGGTCACCGGCGCGCGGGCCCTGATCCTGCCGACGCTCGGCCGTACGGAGCGCGATCTGCAGGGCGGCGGCGAGCAGTTCGTGACGGTGGAGGACTCGATGGGCATGGTGCACGCCTCCCGGGGCCGCCTGGAGCCCGCGAGCCCGCATCTGCTGTCGGAGCCGGCCATCGTGTGCCGTCTGGCCCGCCGGGTGCTGGGCGAGAACAGCCGCACGCCGTGGGAGGAGTTCGAGAAGGACTACGCGACGATCCGCGACCGCATCGCGCGCGTGATCCCCGGCTTCGAGGACTTCAACACGCGCGTGGACCGCCCGGGCGGTTTCGCGCTCCCCCACGCCCCGCGCGACGAGCGCCGCTTCCCGACCGCCACCGGCAAGGCCAACTTCACCGCCGCGCCCGTGGAGTTCCCGCACCTGCCCGAGGGCCGCCTGCTGCTGCAGACGCTGCGCTCGCACGACCAGTACAACACCACGATCTACGGCCTGGACGACCGCTACCGGGGCATCCGGGGCGGCCGCCGGGTGGTGCTGGTCAACCCCGAGGACGCCCGGGCGCTGAGGCTGGCGGACGGGTCGTACGTGGACCTGGTGAGCGAGTGGCGGGACGGTGTGGAGCGCAGGGCGCCGGGCTTCCGGGTCGTGCACTACCCGACGGCCCGCGGCTGTGCCGCCGCGTACTACCCGGAGACGAACGTGCTGGTGCCGCTGGACGCCACGGCGGACACCAGCAACACCCCGGCCAGCAAGTCCGTCGTGGTGCGTCTGGAACAATCGGCGACCGACTGAGCGTTCGCTCAGGCAGTGAGACAGCGCCGCAGCGATCAGACGAACGGAGCCGGGCCCCATGGGTGAGCAGCAGCACGTGAAGTTCCCGCAAGAGGTCATCGACGAGTACGCCGCGCTCGGCGTGGACCTCCCGGCCCTGTTCTCCGCGGGCCACCTCGGCACCCGGATGGGCGTCCAGATCGTGGAGGCCTCGGCGGAGCGGGTCGTCGGAACGATGCCGGTGGAGGGCAACACCCAGCCCTACGGGCTGCTGCACGGCGGGGCCTCCGCGGTGCTCGCCGAGACGCTCGGCTCGGTCGGTTCGATGCTGCACGGCGGCAGCTCCAAGATCGCCGTGGGCGTCGACCTGAACTGCACGCACCACCGCGGGGCCCGCTCCGGCGTGGTCACGGGCGTGGCCACGCCCGTGCACCGGGGCCGCACGACCGCCACCTACGAGATCGTCATCACGGACGAGAACGACAAGCGGGTGTGCACGGCCCGGCTGACCTGTCTGCTGCGTGACGTGAGGCCGGGCGACGAGGAGCTCGTCCGCTCCGCGAGCTGAGGGACGTAGGGAAAACCCTGGAGGGGCGGCCGGGCCCTTGCCGCGGCCGCCCCCGGGCGCTTCACTGACGCTCCGCCCCCACAGGAGAAGGCCCGTCCCACCCCCAGAAGGGTTTCTCTTGAGCTCCGTACGTGCCATCGCCGTCATCGCCGCGGCCAGTGCCGCCGTGCTGGCCACCGCGCTGCCGTCGTCCGCGATCAACTCCTACAACGCCACGCCCGCCCCCGAACGCACCGAGGTCGGCGCGCTCGTGGCCACCTGGGACGACGACGGCGACCCGGCGACACCCGACCGGGTCGACTGGGTCTGCTCCGGCACCATGATCGACCGGGACACCTTCCTGACCGCCGCGCACTGCACCACCGACTGGCCCGACAACGTGCGCTTCCACGTCTCCCTCGACCAGGACGTGCAGGCCGGGCTCGACGCGGCGGCGAAGAAGTACCCCGGCGACCCCGCCGCGCAGGCCGCCGCCGTCGCCGTCCCGGGCACCGCCCACTCGCACCCCGGCTACCCGGGACCCGCCTCCGACACCCACGACATCGCGGTGGTCCAGGTGTCCGCCGCCGCGATCAAGGCCCGCTGGAGCTTCACCCCGGCCGCCCTGCCCACCGCGAACCAGCTCGGCAGGCTGGGACCGCAGGGCCTGAGCGCCACCGACTGGGTCGTCGCCGGATACGGCACCCAGGAGGCCGTCAACGGCCCCGGCGGCCAGACCCACCCCGGCGGCGGCGTCCGTATGAAGGCACCCGTCACCTTCAACGCCCTCAACGACTCCTGGGCCCGGCTCGCCATGACCGCGCCGCAGGGCAACGGCGGCGCCTGCTACGGCGATTCGGGAGGCCCCAACTTCGCGACGCTGGGCGGCAAGCGCGTCCTCGCAGCCACCACCATCACCGGCGACACCCCCTGCTACGCCACGAATGTGACGTACCGTCTGGACACGCCCGGGGCCCGCGCGTTCCTGGCGCCCTTCACCCAGCTTCCGTAGCCGGCACCGGCCACGCCACCGCCGAACGCCCCGCCGCACCCGGGTCCGAGCCCGAAGCGGCGGGGCGTTCGGCGTGCCCCCTCTTCACAGCCCCGGAAGATCCCGGAACTCCCGAACCGTCGAAAACGGTCCTTTCCCGCTCCCCTTCCCACCGCCCCGGATGCCGCCCCGTCTTTTCTCTACGTAACGCTCCGTAACGCGCGCGCAATACAACACCGCGATTCCCTCTTCGGCCGCTCCCGCGCCCGTAACCTTTCCGATCTTGCCCCCGTGGCCTGCGGCCCCGGCAGCACACGATCTCAGCCACGGCCAACCGGAAGTGCGCGTTCTCAGAATGCGGACTTCGGCGAAAATCCACCAAACCCGCCGAGAGGGTCCGTCGCCGAGACCGGGCATCCACCCCGTCATAACAAGAAAGTCACAAGCGAGCCCGCACCACTGACCCTGCCCTTAGCCCGGGCTTAGAGTCACGGCCAGTCACCGCTCCACATCGGGAGTTCGGTACCAGCGCGGCACTCACCCCCCGACCAGGGCGGGGCCTGCCTGTGAAAGGACTGATTGTGCGACAGCGTTCCTTGGTGATTCTTACCTCCGTTCTCACGACCGGAGCTCTGACTCTCACCGCCTGCGGTTCCCGAGACGACAGCGGTGACAAGGGCGGAGACAGCGGGAGCAGCACCACTCTGACCATCGGCGTGGACGCGCCCCTCTCCGGTGAGAACTCCACCACCGGCCTCGGCATCCAGTACGGCGCCCAGATAGCCGTCGACGACGCCAACAAGAACAACTGGGTCCCGGGCGTGAAGTTCCAGCTCAAGGCCCTGGACGACAAGGCGCAGCCCGCGACCGGACAGTCCAACGCCACCAACATCGTCGGCGACAAGACCGCCGTCGGCGCCGTCGGCCCGCTGAACTCCGGCGTCGCCCAGACGATGCAGCAGGTCTTCGCCTCGGCCAACATGGTCCAGATCTCCCCGGCGAACACCAACCCGGAGCTGACCCAGGGCAAGAACTGGCAGACGGACAAGAAGCGCCCGTTCAAGACCTACTTCCGCACCGCCACCACCGACGAGCTGCAGGGCAGCTTCGCCGCCGGCTACGCGTTCAACGGCCTCAAGAAGAAGAAGGCCTTCGTCGTCGACGACAAGCAGACCTACGGCGCCGGTCTCGCCAAGATCTTCGCCGAGCAGTACAAGAAGCTCGGCGGCAAGGTCGTCGGCACCGACCACGTCAACACCGGCGACAAGGACTTCGGCTCCCTCGTCACCAAGATCAAGAACTCCGGCGCCGACCTGCTCTACTACGGCGGCCAGTACGACGAGTCCGCGCTGATCACCAAGCAGCTCAAGGACGCCGGCGTCAAGATCCCGCTGTTCGGCGGCGACGGCATGTTCGCCTCCACCTACATCGAGGCCGCCGGCAAGTCCTCCGAGGGTGACCTCGCCACGGCGATCGGTGTCCCCGCCGACACCCTGCCCGCCGCCAAGCAGTTCATCCAGACCTACAAGGACAAGGGTTACAAGGGCGACTACGGCGCCTACGGCGCCTACGCCTACGACGCCACCACCGCCATCATCAAGGCCGTGAAGGCCGCTGCCGACGCCAACGGCGGCAAGGTGCCCAGCGACATCAACGACCTGCGCTCCAAGGTCGTCGACGGTGTCCAGAAGTCCGACTTCGAAGGCCTCACCGGCAAGATCTCCTTCGACCAGTACGGCGACACCACCAACAAGCAGCTGACGGTGTACCAGGTCGAGAAGGGCGCCTGGAAGGCCGTCGAGACCGGCACCGCCGACCTGCAGTAGTACCGGCCCCCCACAAGCCGCACCACGGGCCGCGCGGGAGGACGACCCCGACCGCGCGGCCCGTTTTCACACCCCCACACAGCACGCGACCACGCACGCATCCAGTGCACACGACCACCAGCGACATGGAGGCCATGCGGTGAACACCCTGCCGCAGCAGCTGGCCAACGGGCTGCTTCTCGGCTCGATGTACGGGCTGATCGCCATCGGCTACACGATGGTGTACGGCATCGTCCAGCTCATCAACTTCGCGCACGGCGAGATCTTCATGACCGGGGCGTTCGGCGCCCTCACGGTCTACTTCTACATCCTGCCCGACGGCACCTCGATGGCTCTCGCCGTACCCCTGATGCTCCTCGGCGGCGCCCTCGTGGCCATCCTCATAGCCGTCGGAGCGGAACGGTTCGCCTACCGGCCCCTGCGCGGAGCACCACGCCTGGCACCGCTCATCACGGCCATCGGCCTCTCCCTGGCCCTCCAGGAGGTCGTGCGCAACTTCTACCCCGGCGCCGACCGCGCCCGCGCCTTCCCGGGACTCGACGCCACCCACGAGATCGGCTCCGTCACCATCAAGGACGCCGACATCTTCCTCATCCTCGCCGCCGTCATCTGCATGGCCGCCCTCGCCTTCTTCGTGCGCCGCAGCCGCACCGGCCGCGCCATGCAGGCCACCGCGCAGGACCCCGACACCGCGCAGCTGATGGGCATCGACACCAACCGCATCATCGTCATCGCCTTCGCCATCGGCGGCTTCTTCGCCGCCGTCGCCGCCGTCGCCTACGGACTCAAGTACGGCAACGTCGACTACCGCATGGGCTTCCTGATGGGCCTCAAGGCCTTCACCGCGGCCGTCCTCGGCGGCATCGGCAACATCTACGGCGCCATGCTCGGCGGCATCGTCCTGGGCATCGCCGAGACCCTCGCCTCCGCCTACATCGACGAGATCCCCGGCATGCAGCAGCTCGGCGGCCAGAGCTGGGCCAACGTGTGGGCCTTCTGCCTCCTCATCCTCGTGCTCCTCTTCAGGCCACAGGGCCTGCTCGGCGAGCGCGTCGCGGACAGGGCGTGATCACATGACCGAGACGACCAAGACCGAAGTGCCGGACGCCGTCCCCACCCCGACGCCCGCACCGCGCGGCCTCGTCCCGCTGCCCCTCGCGGCCGCCCGCGGCCTGCTGCTCGGCGGCGGCATCGCCACCGCGGCCTCCGCGTTCCTCGCCTGGACCTGGACCGACGAGTTCCCCGGCGACCTCACCATCAACGGCTACCCCGGCGGCCTGCAGTGGCTCACCTTCACCGCCGGCCTGCTCACCGCCCTGTTCGCCCTCGCCTCCTACGGCATCCGCGGACTCGGCTGGCTGCTGCCCGCCCGCAACAACGCACCCCTCGTGCTCACCGCCCTCGGCGGCTTCGCCGTCACCTGGTTCACCGTCATCGCCATCAGCTCCACGCTCGGCGGCGTCGTCAACCTCGAACCCGGCGGCTGGATCGCGGCCGTGGCCTCCCTGCTGCCCGTCCTCGGCGCCTTCGCCCTCCCCCAGGAGCGCACCGGCACCGGCACCAAGGCGGCCCTGAAGGACTACGTCGCCAAGCCCGAGCGGATCGCCGCCCCCCAGGCCGTCGCGCCCTGGGTCCAGCGAGCCGTCATCACCGTCGTGACGATCATCGGCCTCGGCGTCTTCACCTACGGCATCGACACCGAGTACGGCGAACTCTTCGTCGGCTACCTCTTCGTCGTCGTCTTCGCCATCTGGGCGCTGCACACCGCCGGCCTCCTCGACCGCTTCTCCGCGCTCGTCGCCGCCAACCGCAGCTTCACCCTCGCCATGGGCTTCGCCGCGGCCATCGCCTTCCCCTTCACCCAGACCGACGACCACTACGCCAACATCGGCGTCAACATCCTGATCTTCGGGACCGTGGCCCTCGGCCTGAACATCGTCGTCGGCCTCGCAGGACTCCTCGACCTCGGATACGTCGCCTTCCTCGGCGTCGGCGCCTACACCGCCGCCCTCGTCTCCGGCTCCGAGTTCTCCACCATCTCCGGCGTCCACCTGCCCTTCTGGGCCTCCGCCCTGGCCGGCGCCGCCGCCTCCCTGGTCTTCGGCGTCCTCATCGGCGCCCCGACCCTGCGGCTGCGCGGCGACTACCTCGCCATCGTCACCCTCGGCTTCGGTGAGATCTTCCGCATCGCCGTCAACAACATGGACGGCCAGTCCGGACCCGACGTCACCAACGGCCCCAACGGCATCCCCTCCATCCCCGACCTGAAGCTCTTCGGCTTCAACTTCGGAGAGGCCCACGACATCGGCGGGTTCACCCTCGGCCGGTTCGCCAACTACTACCTGCTGATGGTCCTGATCATGGCCATCGTGGTCCTGGTCTACACGCGCGCCGCGGACTCCCGCATCGGCCGCTCCTGGATCGCCATCCGCGAGGACGAGACCGCCGCCACCGCCATGGGCATCAACGGCTTCCGCGTCAAGCTCATCGCCTTCGCCCTCGGCGCCGCCCTCGCCGGCCTCGCCGGCACCGTCAGCGCCCACGTCACCTACAGCGTGGTCCCCACGCCGTACCAGTTCGCCGGCTCCACCCCGCCCAACTCCGCGTTCCTCCTGGCCGCGGTCGTCCTCGGCGGCATGGGAACCGTCGCCGGACCGCTCCTCGGCGCGGCCCTGCTCTACCTGCTCCCCGAGAAGCTCGTCTTCCTCCAGGAGAAGTCGCTCCTCGCCTTCGGCATCGCGCTCATCCTGCTGATGCGCTTCCGCCCCGAAGGCATCATCGCCAACCGCCGGCGCCAGCTCGAATTCCACGAGACCGGCCAACTCGACGTACCGAAACAGACCACGCTGACCGACGAACCGGCCGTCACCAAGGCGGGGGCGTAACCATCATGACGACACCTGTACTCGAAGCCCGCGACGTCACGATGCGCTTCGGCGGCCTCACCGCCGTCCGCTCCGTCGACTTCACGGTCAACGCCGGCGAGATCGTCGGCCTCATCGGCCCCAACGGCGCCGGCAAGACCACCTTCTTCAACTGCCTGACCGGCCTGTACGTCCCCACCGAGGGCACCGTCTCCTACAAGGGCACCGTGCTCCCGCCCAAGCCCCACCTGGTCACCCAGGCCGGCATCGCCCGCACCTTCCAGAACATCCGCCTGTTCGCCAACATGACGGTCCTGGAGAACGTCCTCGTCGGCCGCCACACGCGGACCAAGGAAGGCCTCTGGTCCGCCCTCCTGCGCGGCCCCGGCTTCAAGAAGGCCGAACGCGCCAGCGAGGAACGCGCCATGGAACTCCTGGAGTTCATCGGCCTCGCCCACAAGCGCGACCACCTCGCCCGCAACCTCCCCTACGGCGAGCAGCGCAAGCTGGAGATCGCACGCGCCATGGCCTCCGAGCCCGGCCTGCTCCTCCTCGACGAGCCCACCGCCGGCATGAACCCGCAGGAGACGCGGGCCACCGAGGAACTCGTCTTCGCCATCCGCGACAAGGGCATCGCCGTCCTGCTCATCGAGCACGACATGCGCTTCGTCTTCAACCTCTCCGACCGCGTCGCCGTCCTCGTCCAGGGCGAGAAGCTCGTCGAGGGAACCGCCGAGGTCGTCCAGGCCGACGAGCGGGTCGTCGCCGCCTACCTCGGAGAGCCGTTCGAAGGCGACCCCGGTGAGGCCGAAGCCGCCGAGGTCGAGGCCGCCGAAGCCGCAGCGGAAGCGCCCAGCACCACCAGCAGCACCAAGGGAGAAGCCAAGTGACCGCACTCCTCGAGGTCGAGGACCTCCGGGTCTCCTACGGCAAGATCGAAGCCGTCAAGGGCATCTCCTTCAGCGTGGACGCCGGGCAGGTCGTCACCCTCATCGGCACCAACGGCGCCGGCAAGACGACCACCCTGCGCACCCTGTCGGGCCTGCTCAAGCCCACGGCCGGGAAGATCCTCTTCGACGGCAAGCCCCTCAGCGGGGTCCCCGCCCACAAGATCGTCTCCCTCGGCCTGGCCCACTCCCCCGAGGGCCGGCACATCTTCCCGCGCCTGACGATCTTCGAGAACCTCCAGCTCGGCGCCTTCCTCCGCAAGGACAAGGAAGGCATCGAGAAGGACATCCAGAAGGCGTACGACCTCTTCCCCATCCTCGGCGAACGCCGCAACCAGGCCGCCGGAACCCTCTCCGGCGGCGAGCAGCAGATGCTCGCCATGGGCCGGGCCCTGATGTCCCAGCCCAAGCTGCTCATGCTCGACGAGCCCTCCATGGGTCTCTCCCCGATCATGATGCAGAAGATCATGGCGACGATCTCGGAGCTGAAGTCCCAGGGCACGACGATCCTCCTGGTCGAGCAGAACGCCCAGGCGGCGCTCTCCCTGGCCGACCAGGGCCACGTCATGGAGGTCGGCAACATCGTCCTGTCCGGCACGGGGCAGGACCTGCTGCACGACGAGTCGGTGCGCAAGGCGTACCTGGGCGAGGACTGAGGTCCCGGCCGTACACGAAAGCGGCCTGTTCCCTTCCGGGCGGAAGGGAACAGGCCGCTTTCCTCGTCCTGCCGGATCAGCCCTTGCCGGCCTTCTTCTCCTCGGCGTCCTGGATGACCGCCTCCGCGACCTGCTGCATCGACATGCGGCGGTCCATCGACGTCTTCTGGATCCACCGGAACGCGGCCGGCTCGCTCAGTCCGTACTCCGTCTGCAGGATCGACTTCGCCCGGTCCACCAGCTTGCGCGTCTCCAGGCGGAGCGTGAGGTCGGCGACCTCCTTCTCCAGCTCCTTCAGCTCCGTGAAGCGGGAGACGGCCATCTCGATCGCCGGCACGACGTCGGTCTTGCTGAACGGCTTCACGAGGTACGCCATGGCACCGGCGTCCCGGGCGCGCTCGACGAGGTCCCGCTGGGAGAAGGCGGTCAGCATCAGCACCGGCGCGATGCTCTCCTCGGCGATCTTCTCGGCCGCGGAGATGCCGTCCAGCTTGGGCATCTTCACGTCCAGGATCACCAGGTCGGGGCGGTGCTCACGGGCCAGCTCCACGGCCTGCTCACCGTCACCGGCCTCACCGACGACGGTGTACCCCTCCTCCTCCAGCATCTCTTTGAGGTCGAGCCGGATCAGGGCCTCGTCCTCGGCGATGACGACGCGGGTCGTCATCGGAGGCACGTGCGACTTGTCCTCATCAGGCACGTCAACAGGCTGGGGCGACTCGGGGGCGCTCACGTGGGCTCCTTGGTACGGGGCAGGCCGGTACTGCTCCCAAGAGCGTACCTAGCTGCGGTATGGTGGTCGGGCAGTGGGTCCGGGTCAACCTTGGATTCACCGGGCCCCGGTAGCCCAATTGGCAGCAGGCAATGGATTCAAAACCCATACAGTGTCGGTTCGAGTCCGACCCGGGGCACTTTTCCTTGGTTTCCAAGGTCACCCTTTCGAAGCGGATGTCCACGTTCTCGTGAACATCCGCTTTTTGCTCCCTCCATCAAGGGGGTGCCGTCGAAAGTGGCCGTATGTACGACGTCGGAACGCGCGAGCGGGCACTGGCTCTGGTCGCGCAAGGCCGCAGCCTGAACTCGGTCAGCAGGGAAACCGGCATCTCCCGGGCGGCGATCCGCTCCTGGCAAGTCCGCCTGCAGCCCAGAGCCCGCCCGGCGGCTCCGGAGCCCGGGCCACCTCCCGACGAGCAGGCATACGCCTACCTGCTCGGCCTCTATCTGGGCGACGGCTGCATCAGCACGCACCGCCGCGGCGGGCATTACCTGCGTATCGCCTGCACCGCTTCGTGGCCGGGCCTGATCGACGCCTGCGAGGCGGCCCTGCGTGCCGTCAGCCCGACCGGGCGCTCCTACCGCGTCCCGGCGCGGGGCTACGTCTCCGTGGTCGGTTACAGCCCGCACTGGCCGCGTCTCTTCCCGCAAGCCGGCCCGGGCAAGAAGCACGAGCGGCCGATCGTCCTCGCGTCCTGGCAGCAGGCGATCGTCGACGAACACCCGTGGGAGTTCGTGCGCGGCCTCGTTCACTCGGACGGCTGCCGGGTGACGAACCGGACCACCCGGCTGGTCGGCGGCGAGCGGAAGCTCTACGCGTATCCGCGGTACTTCTTCACCAACCACTCGGCCGACATCATCCGGCTCTTCACCAGGACCCTCGACCGGGTGGGAGTCGAGTGGAGACGGACGAACGCGCGCACCGTCTCCATCGCCCGCAGAGCCTCCGTGGCCCTCATGGACGCCCACGTCGGGCCCAAGTACTGAGGGCGGCGTTCTAGCGCGGGCTGTCGGGCTTCGCGATGTGGTGGACGCGGACCATGTTCGTGGAGCCCGAGACGCCGGGTGGGGAGCCGGCCGTGATGACGACCATGTCGCCCGGGCGGCAGCGGCCGTGGCGCAGGAGCAGTTCGTCGACCTGGTCGACCATCGCGTCCGTCGAGTCGACCCGCGGACCGAGGAACGTCTCGACGCCCCACGTGAGGCTGAGCTGGGAGCGGGTCGCCTGGTCGGGGGTGAAGGCGAGCACCGGGATGGGCGAGCGGTAGCGGGAAAGGCGGCGGGCCGTGTCGCCGGACTGGGTGAAGGCGACCAGGAACGTCGCGCCGAGGAAGTCGCCCATCTCCGCGGCCGCCCGGGCGACCGCGCCGCCCTGGGTGCGGGGCTTGTTGCGTTCGGTCAGCGGCGGCAGGCCCTTGGCCAGGAGGTCTTCCTCCGCCGCCTCGACGATGCGGGCCATGGTGCGGACCGTGTCGACGGCGTGCTTGCCGACGCTCGTCTCGCCGGACAGCATCACCGCGTCCGTGCCGTCGATGACCGCGTTGGCGACGTCGGAGGCCTCGGCGCGCGTCGGGCGGGCGTTGTCGATCATCGAGTCGAGCATCTGCGTGGCGACGATGACCGGTTTGGCGTTGCGCCTCGCGAGTGTGATAGCGCGCTTCTGGACGATCGGGACCTGTTCCAGGGGCATCTCGACGCCGAGGTCGCCGCGGGCCACCATGATGCCGTCGAAGGCGGCGACGATGTCGTCGATGTTCTCCACGGCCTGGGGCTTTTCGACCTTGGCGATGACGGGGAGGCGGCGGCCCTCCTCGTCCATGATGCGGTGGACGTCCTGGATGTCGCGGCCGCTGCGGACGAAGGACAGGGCGATGACGTCGAAGCCGGTGCGCAGGGCCCAGCGCAGGTCGTCCTCGTCCTTCTTGGACAGGGCGGGGACGGAGACGGCGACGCCGGGCAGGTTCAGGCCCTTGTGGTCGGAGATCACGCCGCCCTCGACGACCGTGGTGTGGACGCGGGGGCCGTCGACCTGGGTGACTTCGAGGCAGACCTTGCCGTCGTCGACGAGGATGCGTTCACCGGGGGTGACATCGGCGGCGAGGCCGGCGTAGGTGGTGCCGCACCGGTGGCCGTCGCCTTCGACGCCGTCTTCGACGGTGATGGTGAAGGTGTCGCCGCGTTCAAGGAGTACGGGGCCTTCGGTGAAGCGGCCGAGCCGGATCTTCGGGCCTTGAAGGTCGGCGAGGAGGCCGACGCTGCGGCCGGTCTCGTCGGCGGCCTTGCGCACGCGGTGGTAGCGCTCCTCGTGTTCGGCGTGTCCGCCGTGGCTGAGGTTGAATCGGGCCACGTCCATTCCGGCGTCGACCAGGGCTTTGATCTGGTCGTACGAGTCGGTGGCGGGCCCAAGGGTACAGACGATCTTTGCTCGGCGCATGGGTCCGAGCCTATGAGTTACCGACTGGTAGAGAATTGGCCGTGCATGGCCGCTCAACAGACTTTGCGTGAAACGTTATTGACAAGTGTTGAATTGTGCGGCGGGGTGCTCCGATGAGCACGTCGGGGAATTCGTTCGCGTATTCGGAATTCGATTCTCCGCAGGGCTCACAGCCGCGGCGGCACCATCGTGAAGCGGGCATTGATCTGCGCGTGGACGTGCTGGCGCTGGGGTTCGAGGTCGAGGGGGGCGGCCGGGGTGCTCTCGGCGGCACCGGCGAAGGCGGCGGAGCGCATGCGGCCAGGGGCCTGGGGGTAGGCGGGCGGGCTGTTCTCGGCGCCGATGTCGGCGAGTTCGACCAGGGCGGCGAGGGTGGTGCCGAGGGCCTCGGCGTACTCGCGTGCGCGCTGGACGGCTTCCGTCACCGCCTTCTTGCGGGCCTCGCGATGGGCGGGCGAGTCGGGGCGCAGGGCCCACCAGGGGCCGTCGACGCGGGTGAGGTCGAGGTCGGCGAGGCGGGTGGTGAGTTCGCCGAGGGCGGTGAAGTCGGTGACCTCGGCGGTGACGTGGACGCTGCCGTGGTAGGTGCGCACGCGTTCACCGCGGCCGTGCTTGGTGAGTTCCGGGGTGATGGAGAAGGAGCCGGTCTCCAGGCGTTCGACGGCGTCGCCGTAGGACTTGACCAGGTCGAGGACGCCGGCGTTGCGGCGGGTGAGGTCGTCGAGGGCGGAGCGGCGGTCGCGGCCGCGGGCGGCGACGGTGATGCCGATGCGGGCGATCTCCGGGTCGACTTCGAGGCGGGCCTCGCCGCGCACGGCGATGCGCGGGGCGTCGGGCGTGCCGTAGGGGACGGCGGGCTGGGAGGCGTCTGCCGTGGGCGCGGTCATACGCCCCACTCTGTCACGGTGTGGCGGGCGGGCGGCGTGGAGTCGGCGGTTCCGAGTCATCAGATCGCAACCTGGCGGGACTGTTGCGGCCGGTCGTGACCGGGTCAGAATCTACGCGCGTTATCTACGCGCGTCGTTCACAGATTCCGCGAGGAGAGCCCGACATGCCGTTGAACCGCCGGAAGTTCCTGGAGAAGTCCGCCGTGACCGGGGCGGGGGTGGCGCTGGCCGGTGCGGTCGCGGCGCCGGGCGCCGAGGCGGCCGAGGCCCGGGCGGGCGCGCGGGGACGCGCGAAGCGGTACGCGTTCACCGTGATGGGGACGACGGACCTGCACGGCAACGTCTTCAACTGGGACTACTTCACGGACGCCGAGTTCGACGACAAGGCCCACAACGACGTCGGCCTGGCGAAGGTCTCGACCCTGGTGAACCAGGTCCGCGCGGACAAGGGCCGGCGCAACACGCTGCTCATCGACGCGGGCGACACCATCCAGGGCACGCAGCTGTCGTACTACTACGCCAAGGTCGACCCGATCACGGCCGAGGGCGGTCCCGTGCACCCGATGGCGCAGGCGATGAACGCCATGGACTACGACGCGGCGGCCCTGGGCAACCACGAGTTCAACTACGGCATCCCGGTGCTGCGCAAGTTCGAGGAGCAGTGCCGCTTCCCGCTGCTGGGCGCCAACGCGCTGGACGCGAAGACGCTGCGGCCGGCGTTCGCGCCGTACAGCATGCACCGGCTGCGCACGCCGTTCGGGCGGGACGTGAAGGTGGCGGTGCTGGGGCTGACCAACCCGGGCATCGCGATCTGGGACAAGGCCAACGTGCAGGGGAAGATGACGTTCCCGGGTCTGGAGGAGCAGGCGGCGAAGTGGGTGCCGAAGCTGCGGTCGATGGGTGCGGACGTCGTCATCGTCTCGGCGCACAGCGGTTCGTCGGGGACGTCGTCCTACGGTGACCAGCTGCCGTACATCGAGAACGCGGCCGGTCTGGTGGCCGAGCAGGTGCCGGGCATCGACGCGATCCTGGTCGGGCACGCGCACACGGAGATCCCCGAGTACTTCGTGACGAACAAGAAGACGGGCAAGCGGGTGGTGCTCTCGGAGCCGCTGAAGTGGGGGCAGCGGCTGACGCTGTTCGACTTCGAGCTGGTGTGGGAGAGGGGCTGCTGGAAGGTCGAGAAGGTGGGCGCGCAGGTCCTGAACTCCAACACCGTGGAGGAGGACCCGGAGATCGTGCGGCTTCTGTCGGACGAGCACGAGAAGGTCGTGGCGTACGTCAACCAGGTCATCGGCACGAACGCGGCGGAGATGACGTCGGCCGAGGCGCCGTACAAGGACGTGCCGATCATCGACCTGATCAACCACATCCAGGCGGACACGGTGAAGCAGGCGCTGGCGGGCACGGAGCACGCGGCGCTGCCGGTGTTGTCGCAGGCGGCGTGCTTCTCGCGCAGTGCCCGGATCCCGGCGGGCGAGGTGACGATCCGGGACGTGGCGGGCCTGTACGTCTTCGAGAACACGTTGGAGGCGCGTCTGATGACGGGCGCGCAGATGAAGGCGTACCTGGAGTTCTCGGCGAACTACTTCGCGCAGACCGCGCCGGGCGAGCCGGTGGACCCGGCGAAGCTGACCAACGCGAACGGCACGCCGGACTACAACTACGACGTGGTGAGCGGCCTGTCGTACGAGATCGACATCGCGAAGCCGGCCGGGTCGCGGGTGACGGACGTGCGGTTCGGCGGGCAGCCGCTCGCGGACGACGCGCGGTTCGTGTTCGCGGTGAACAACTACCGCGCCAACGGCGGCGGGAACTTCCCGCATGTCGCCGCCGCGCCGCTGCTGTGGTCGAACTCGGACGAGATCCGCAACACCATGATCGCCTGGGTGAAGGCGAAGGGGTCGATCGACCCGGCCGAGTTCGCCGCGGTGGACTGGAGGCTCACGCGGAACGGCACGCCCGTCTTCTGATCCGCGTACCGCCTCGCGCCGCGCCCTTCGTCACCTCCGGTCGTCGACGAGCGGGGTCAGGGCCGGTGCCTGGCGGGGCGGAGGGACCGGCCGGGGCTGTGTGAGCCCGAAGGTGGTGAAGGCGGTGCGGCGCGGTAGTCCGTAGGTCTCCCTGCCCGCCAGGGAGTTGAGGATGATCGCGCCGCGCCAGGCCAGCAGGCCCAGGTCGGGTGTGCCGACGCCGTGGGTGTGGGTCTCGGCGTTCTGGACGTACACCGAGCCGGAGACGGACGGGTCGAGGACGAGCCGGTGGTCCTCGTCGACGCGCGGCCGCTCCTGGCTGTCGCGGCGCATGTAGGGGTCGAGGCCGGCGAGGACGCGGTCGAGGGGGCGTTCGCGGTAGCCGGTGGCGAGGACGACGGCGTCGGTGGTGAGGCGGGAGCGGCTGTCCTGCCGGGCGTGTTCCAGGTGCAGTTCCACCTGGGTCGTCGCGATCCGGCCGGCGGTGCGGACGCGGACGCCCGGGGTGAGGACGGCGTCGGGCCAGCCGCCGTGCATCGTGCGGCGGTAGAGCTCGTCGTGGATGGCGGCGACGGTGCCGGCGTCGATGCCCTTGTGGAGCTGCCACTGTCCGGCGAGGAGCCGGTCGCGGGCGGACTCGGGCAGGGCGTGGAAGTAGCGGGTGTGGTCGGGGGTGAAGTGCTCCAGGCCGAGCTTGGAGTACTCCATGGGCGCGAAGGCCTCGGTGCGGCCCAGCCAGTGCAGCTTCTCGCGGCCGGCAGGCCGGTTGCGGAGCAGGTCGAGGAAGATCTCGGCGCCGGACTGGCCGATGCCGACGACGGTGACGTGGCCGGCGGCGAGCAGGGCGGCGCGGTGGTCGAGGTAGTCGGCGGCGTGCACGACGGGTACGCCGGGGGCCTCGGTGAGGGGTTTGAGGGGGTCGGGGACGTAGGGCTCGGTGCCGATGCCGAGGACGACGTTGCGCGTGTACGTCCGGCCGAGGGCCTCCGCCTCGCCTTCGGCGTCGAGTTGGGTGAAGTCGACCTCGAACAGGTCGCGTTCGGGGTTCCAGCGGACGGCGTCGACCTGGTGGCCGAAGTGCAGGGCCGGGAGGCTCTCGGCGACCCAGCGGCAGTAGGCGTCGTACTCGGCGCGCTGGATGTGGAAGCGCTCGGCGAAGTAGAAGGGGAAGAGCCGCTCGCGGGACCTGAGGTAGTTGAGGAAGGTCCAGGGGCTGGTGGGGTCGGCGAGGGTGACCAGGTCGGCGAGGAACGGGACCTGGACGGTGGCGCCTTCGATGAGCAGACCCGGGTGCCAGGCGAAGGCGGGGTTCTGGTCGTAGAAGACGGTGTCGAGGTCGCGCAGCGGCTGGGCGAGGGCGGCGAGGGAGAGGTTGGCGGGCCCGATGCCGATGCCGACCAGGTCGTGGGGGGCGTCGGGCTGCCGGTGCGGAGGGGGCGCGGGGTTCATCAGGGGGTCTGTCCTTCCACGAGTGTCGCTCGGCTCTCTGCCACGAGGCGCAGCAGGGCGGCGAGGTCGTCGGGCCCGGTGGCGGGGTTGAGGAGGGTGGCCTTGAGCCAGAGCCGGCCGTCGAGGCGGGCCCGGCCGAGGACGGCACGGCCGTCGGTGAGCAGCGCGCGGCGAACGGCGGCGACGGTGGTGTCGGGGGTGTCCGCGGGCCGGAACAGGACCGTGCTGATGACGGGCGGGGCGTGCAGCTCGAAGCCGGGGTGGTCGTGGACCAGGGCGGCGAAGGCGCGGGCGTGGGCGCACACCTGGTCGACGAGGGTGCCGAGGCCGGCGCGGCCGAGGGTCTTGAGGGTGACGGCGAGCTTGAGGACGTCGGGGCGGCGGGTGGTGCGCAGGGAGCGGCCGAGCAGGTCGGGCAGGCCGGCGTCGGTGTCGTCGGTGGCGTTGAGGTAGTCGGCGCGGTGCCGCAGGGCGGTGAGGTCGTGTGCGTCGCGGACGGCGAGGAGCCCTGCGGCGACCGGTTGCCAGCCGAGTTTGTGCAGGTCGAGGGTGACGGTGCCGGCGGCGTCGAGTCCGTCGAGCAGGCCGCGGTGCCGGGTGCTGAAGAGCAGGCCTCCGCCGTAGGCGGCGTCGATGTGCAGCCGGGCGCCGTGGGCCGCGCAGTGGGCGGCGATCTCGGGCAGCGGGTCGATGAGTCCGGCGTCGGTGGTGCCGGCGGTGGCGGCGACGAGGACCGGGCCGGTGAGGCGGGTGAGGGTCTCGGCGAGCGCGGCGGGGTCGAGCCGGCCGTGCGGGGCGGGGACGACGGCGGGCTCGGGGAGACCGAGCAACCAGGCGGCGCGGGGCAGGGAGTGGTGGGCGTTGGCGCCGGTCACGAGCCGGACGGTGCCGCCGCAGGCCTCGCGGGCGAGCAGGAGGGCGAGCTGGTTGGACTCGGTGCCGCCGGTGGTGACGAGGGAGTCCGGGTCGCATGCGGGGCGGGTGCCGTAGACCTCTTCGGCCGCCAGCCGCGTGACCATCGCCTCCAGTTCGCTTGCGGCCGGGGCCTGGTCCCAGGAGTCCAGGGACGGGTTGAGGGCGGAGGCGGCCAGGTCCGCGGCCGCGGCGACGGCCAGGGGCGGGCAGTGCAGGTGGGCGGCGCACCGGGGGTGGGCGGGGTCGGCGGCGCCTTCCGCGAAGGCCCGGACCAGGGTGTGGACGGCGTGCGGGTCGCCGTGCTCGGGCAGGATCTCCCCCACCGCCTCCCGGACCCGGGCGACGACGGCGTCCGGCCCGCCCGCCGGCAGCGGCCCGCGCCGCACCCGGGCGCCCGCCTCCAGGGCGTCGAGCACGGTGGCGAGCAGGGGCCGCAGGGCGTGCGGCCCGTCGGGACCTGAGGCGAGGGGCGGCATGCGCATGGACTGACCTCCGGGGCGCGGATGCGGCACGCCCGAACAGCCCAACGACCCAACCGGGGTGGAGGTGTTTCCCCGCAGGGGTGCCACTTTCGGTCGACACCGGCGTGAGCCGGGACCGGGGCCCGGCCGACCGGCAGACACGCCGACCACAGACCTGAGGCCGGGGCCGGGACCCGGGCTGGGGCCGCGACCCGGGCTGGGGCCGCGACCCGGGCTGGGGCTGGGGCCGGGACCCGGGCTGGGGCTGGGGCCGGGACCCGGGCTGGGGCTGGGGCTGGGGCCGGGACCCGGGCTGGGGCTGGGGCCGGGAGCCGGGCCGGGAGCCGGGCCGGGAGCTGGAGCCGGGAGCCGCAGCCGGGAGTCGGGGTCAAGAGCCGGGCCGGGGTCGGGCCGGGGCCGGGGTCGACGGTGGTATCGGCCTCGGCCGCGATCTCATTCCCGAGGCCGACCACAGGCGCGGGTGCGGCGGCAGCCGACGGGAAGGTGGCTGGGCCGCTTCCCGAGGGGTGACGGCGTGGTGCTCTGCGCCGAAACCCGGCGTACCTCGCGGCAAGGTCGCCGCTACCGGGGCCGGGTGCGGCCTCTGGTCCCGAGGCCGACGCACACGCTGTTCTCGGCCACGGGCGCCTCCCCGGGACCGCCCGTCACACGGGGCCACGGCCCCCGGCCCGCCGCCGGGGGCGGTGGGCCGGGGTGGGGCCTCGGTCATGCGGTGTGGGCTTGCCGTACGCGCAGGGCGCGCTTCAGGTCGTCCAGCTGGTCCACCAGGCTGCGGCGGAGTGCCGGGCCGGGGTCGGCGTCGCGCAGGCACTGCTCGCCGAGGTGGAGGCTGTCCGCGTCGACGGCGTGGGCGGGGAACGCGTCCCGGCCGACGGCCGTGGCGATGGCGGGACCGCGGCGGTCGGCGACCGGGACCGCGTCGGCGTAGTAGCGCGGCACGTACTCCCGTACCAGGTCGGCCTGTTCCGGCTGCCAGAAGCCGCGGGCGGTGGCCGAGAAGAGGTAGTTGGACAGGTCGTCGGAGGAGAACATCGCCGCCCAGGCGCGGGCCTTGGCCTCCGGGTCGGGCAGCGCGGCCCGGCAGCGGGCGGCGCCCTCCTGGCCGGTGGCGCTCGGGTCGCGCTGCAGCTCGGCGGCGATGGCGGCCTCGTCGGTCGCGCCGAGCACGGCGAGCCGGGCGAGGACACGCCAGCGCAGCTCGGGGTCGAGCTCCGGGCCGCCGGGGACAGTGCCGTCGGCGAGCCAGGCGGCGATGGTGTCCGGGTGGGCGGCCGCGCCGATGCGGTGGCGCACGGCGATCAGGCGCAGGCCGGGGTTGTCGCCGTCCTCGGTGCGGCGGATGAGGTCGCGGCACAGCTCGGACAGGGTGGCCAGGGCGGCGGGCCGCTCCTCGGGCGTGAGGTAGCGGTCGGTGATGTGGGTGGCGGCGAAGGCCAGCACGCCCTGGACGATGGCGAGGTCCGTCTCCAGGGGGAGGTGGGCGCGGGCGGTCTCCAGGTAGGCGCCGGGGGCGAGTTCCCCGTCGCGGACGGCGTCCCGCAGGGCGTTCCAGACGACCGCGCGGGTGAGCGGGGAGGGCAGGCCGGACAGGTCCTTGCGGACGGTCTCGAAGGACTCCGGGTCGAAGCGGACCTTGGCGTAGCCGAGGTCGCCGTCGTTGAGGAGGAGCAGGGCGGGGCGCTTGCCGATGGGCTGGGCGCCGTCCTGCGGGAGGTCCAGGTGGAGCCGTTCGCGCAGCACGAGGTGGCCGCCGTCGTCACCGAGGTCACGGTCGTACAGGCCGACGGCGATCCGGTGCGGGCGGCTGCCGGCGCGGTCGACGGTGAGGGCGCAGGTGCCGTGGTCGCCGGGGGCGATGTGCGGGGTGAGGGTGTCGACGCCGGTGGTGCGCAGCCAGGCGTCGGCCCAGGCGTGGACGTCGCGTTCGGTGGCGCCGGCGAGGGAGTCGATGAAGTCGGCGAGGGTGGCGTTGGCGAACCTGTGCCGGGCGATGTGGGTGTTGATGCCGGCGAGGAAGTCCTTCTCGCCGAGCCAGGCGACGAGCTGGCGCAGGGCGCCGGCGCCCTTGGCGTAGGAGATGCCGTCGAAGTTGAGCAGCGCGGAGGCGGTGTCGTCGACGGCCTCGGGGGCGACGGGGTGGGTGGAGGGGCGCTGGTCGGCGTCGTAGCCCCAGGACTTGCGGGCGACGCCGAAGTCGGTCCAGGTGTCGGTGAAGCGGGTGGCCTCGGTGAGGATCTGGTAGCCCATGTACTCGGCGAAGGACTCGTTCAGCCAGATGTCGTCCCACCACTTGAGGGTGACGAGGTCGCCGAACCACATGTGGGCCATCTCGTGGGCGATGACGATCGCGCGGGTCTGCCGCTCGGTGTCGGTGACGGCGGAGCGGTAGACGAACTCGTCGCGGAAGGTGACCAGTCCGGGGTTCTCCATGGCGCCCGCGTTGAACTCGGGGACGAAGGCCTGGTCGTAGGAGTCGAAGGGGTAGGGCTCGTCGAACTTCTCGTGGTAGCGGTCGTAGCACGCGCGCGTGACGTCGAGGAGTTCGTCGGCGTCGGCGTCCAGGTAGGGGGCGAGGGAGCGCCGGCAGTGCAGGCCGAAGGGCAGGCCGCGGTGCTCGGTGCGCACCGAGTGCCAGGGGCCGGCGGCGACGGCGACGAGGTAGGTGGAGATCGGCGGGGTGGGGGCGGCCCGCCAGCGGCCGTCGCCGGTGTGCTCGGTGACGCCGTTGGCGAGGACGGTCCAGCCCTGCGGGGCCCGCACCGACAGCTCGAAGACGGCCTTGAGGTCGGGCTGGTCGAAGGCGGCGAACACCCGCTGGACGTCGTCCAGGAACAGCTGGGTGTAGACGTACGTCTCGCCGTCGGTGGGGTCGGTGAAGCGGTGCATGCCCTCGCCGGTGCGGGAGTAGCGCATGGCCGCGTGCACGCGCAGCTCGTGCTCGCCGGCGGTGAGGTTCTTCAGGGGCAGCCGGTTGCCGTCCAGGCTCTCCGGGTCCAGGGGCTGTCCGTCCAGGGTGACGGAGCGCAGCTCGGCGGGCTTGATCTCGACGAAGGTGTCACCGTCCGTGCGGGCGCTGAACGCGATCAGGGTGTGGGAGTCGAAGGTCTCGTCCCCGCCGGTCAGGTCCAGGTCGATGGTGTAGCGGTGGACGTCGAGGAGGCCGGCTCGGGTCTGCGCTTCGTCGCGCGTCAGTACGGACATGCGTGACATGCTGCCTGATGCCACCGGCAAGGCACAGAGGCGGATCGGTACGTGCGCAATGTCCGGTCTAGGTGCGGTCTTTTTCGAGCTCCCCGGCGTGCGCCCCCATGGGCCGCTGGGACGGCACGCGCGCGTCGGGGTGCGGCAGGCGCGCTGGGCGTGGGGCGGCGTCGGTGTGCTCCCGGACGAGGGTGCGCAGCCGCCGTACCTCGCGCTGCAGGGCGAGGTGGCGCCGGTGGGTGTCGTACAGGTAGCGGACCTTGGTGCGCAGGGCCCAGGGGTCGACGGGTTTCAGGACGAGGTCGGCGACGCCGAGGGCGAAGGCGGCGGTGGTCAGCTCCTGGTCGGCGCCGAAGCCGGTGAGCAGGATCACCGGGATGTGCTGGGTCTGTTCGACGCGCCGCATGTAGCGCACGACCTCCAGGCCGCTGACGCCGGGCATGCGCACGTCGAGCAGGAGCAGGCCGACCTGGCCGCGCAGGACCTGCTTGAGTGCCTCGTCGCCGCTGGTGGCCCGGCCGAGCTCGTAGCCCAGCGGGGCCAGGGCGCTCTCCAGCGCGTACAGCGTGTCCTCGTGGTCGTCGACGATGAGGATCCTGGTATCCGACGGCATGGCCCGACGCCCCTCCCTCGATGAGGACCAGAGTAGTGCGGGACACTGACGGGCCGTGCTCGTCAGCTGACATGCTGTGCACAGCGCAGCATGCCTCGTGCGGGCCGCCCTGTCACTCCCCCGTGGCCGGTTACCGTCGGTCGCCCCTGGCCCGTGGTCAGGTGCCCGGGGCGGCCGTGCCGTTGAGCGTCTCGTCCGCGATGCGCTCGTGGTGGCGGATGACCTCGGCGACGATGAAGTTGAGGAACTTCTCGGCGAAGGCCGGGTCCAGCTTGGCGTTCTCGGCGAGGGCGCGCAGCCGGGCGATCTGGCGGGCCTCACGCGCCGGGTCGGCGGGCGGCAGCTGGTGCTCGGCCTTGAGGTGGCCGACCTGCTGGGTGCACTTGAAGCGCTCGGCGAGCATGTGGACGACGGCCGCGTCGATGTTGTCGATGCTGGCGCGCAGCCGGGCGAGCTCCTCGCGGACGGCCGGGTCGACGTCGCCGGTGCGGGTGTTGCTGGTGGTCATGGGGCGTCAGCCTACGGGGATCGGGCGGTACGGCAGCGGGCCGTCTCACACCTCGGCCACGGGGAGCCGCTTGTGGAAGTACACGTCCTCGTGGCCTCCGGGCACGCCCTCGATCCGGCCCCGTTCCCGGTAGCCGAGGCGGGGGTAGAAGCCGGGGGCCTGGAAGCTGTAGGTGGAGACGATCATGTCGGTGCAGCCGCGCCGGGCGGCCTCCGCCTCCGCCGCGCGCATCAGCCGGCTGCCCCAGCCGGCGTGCCGCTGGTCGTCGCGCACCCAGAGCATGTCGACGGAGCACAGGCTGCCCCAGGTCCAGGCGGTGAGTCCGCCGGCCAGCTCACCGGCCTCGTCGGTGACGCGGACCGTGAGCGGCTCGGTGGTGGCCCCGCCGCAGGCGGCGGTGTTGAAGGCGGTCAGCTCGTCGTCGAGCCGCTTCTCGAGGTCGTCGTCCTGGCCGCCCACGCTGAGCGCGGCGGTGGTGGGGCGCTGGTCGCTGGTCACAGCACGGATTGTGCCCGCGGCCCGGGGCGAGGACGACCGGTTTTCGCCGCGGCCGGACGCCTGTGCGGCGTGCGCGGCCCTCGTACAGTGGAACCGGGTTCCGGGCGTCTTGGGGGTCAGGCGTGGCGAACGACGGGCCGGTCGAGCACGGCTACCCGCATCTGGAGACGGTGCGGGCCGCCATCACGGCGCTGTACAGGCGCCTGTCGTACGACACGATCCAGACGTTCGCGGCCAGTGTGCCCCCGGCCGACGTGGCCTTCTGCGACACCGACGACCTGTATCTGGGGGCGCAGCGGGTGGCGCGCGAGCTGGTGCGGCACTACCGGTTGCCGGACGCGCGGCTGATCGTGAGCTTCCGGGAGATGCGGCAGGCGGCGAACGTCGAGCTGGCGGCGGGGCCGGAGTACTTCGTGGAGCTGAACGACCGGTTCCGTACGCATCGGCGGGACATCGGGGCGGCCCTGGCGCACGAGGTGACGCACGTGTACCTGCACCGCCTGGACCTGTCCTTCCCGGGCGTGCGGGACAACGAGATCCTCACGGACACGGCGACGACGTACCTGGGCGCGGGGTGGCTGCTGCTGGACGCCTACCGGGAGGACGGGGCGTCGTCGCAGAAGCTGGGGTATCTCACGCCGGAGGAGTTCGGGTACGTGCTGGCCAAGCGGGCGCTGGTCTTCGGGGAGGACCCGTCGGTGTGGTTCACCAGTCCGCAGGCGTACCGGGCGTACGAGCGGGGCAGGGAGGTGGCCCGGCGGGACGAGCAGCAGCCGCCGCTGACGGCGGCCGGCTGGGCGGGCCGGCGGCGCTACGCCCGTGACCGCAGGCACGCACCGGCGTCGCCGCAGCCGGGGGTGCCGTACGCGTTCTCCCCCGACGCGGGCGGCCGGCTGCGCGTGTCGTTCCCCTGCCCGACCTGTCACCAGCGCATCAGGGTGCCGGTGACGGGCCGGGTCCGGGCGCGGTGCGCGCTGTGCCGGAGCGTGCTGGAGTGCGACACGTAGGCCCCGCCGGGCCTTGGCCCCGTGCCCCTGCCCGACCCCGTCACCCGTCCTGCGCCCCGTACACCCGTCCGGGGATTGCCGCCCGGGTCAGGAGTTCGCGTGCCGCTTCCCCCGCCTCCGACGGCTCCCACCGGGCCCCCTTGTCGGCGCCGGGGCCGGGGCTCCAGCCCTCCATCACCGTGATGCGGCCTCCCTCCGTCTCGAAGACCCGGCCCGTCACCCCCGCGCTCGCGGCCGAGCCGAGCCAGACGACCAGGGGGGAGACGTTCTCCGGGGCCATCGCGTCGAAGCCCGTGCCGGGGGCGGCCATCGTGGCGGCGAAGGTCCGTTCCGTCATACGGGTGCGGGCAGCGGGGGCGATCGCGTTGACCTGGACGCCGTAGCGGCGCAGTTCGGCCGCTGCGACAAGGGTGAGCGCGACGATCCCGGCCTTCGCGGCGCTGTAGGCGCCCTGCCCGGCCGAGCCCAGCAGGCCGGCTCCGCTGGCGGTGTTGACGATCCTGGCCTCGGGGCGGCGGCCCGCCTTGGTCTCGGCCCGCCAGTGCGCGGCCGCGTGCCGCAGGGGCAGGAAGTGGCCCTTGAGGTGGACGCGTACGACGGCGTCGAAGTCGTCCTCGTCGAGGTTGACCAGCATCCGGTCGCGCAGGAAGCCCGCGTTGTTGACGAGGGTGTCGAGCCGGCCGTACGTCTCCAGGGCGGTCCGGACGAGTGAGGCGGCGCCCTCGCCGGTGGCGACGTCACCGCCGTGCGGGACCGCCTCGCCGCCCGCCGCGCGGATCTCCTCGGCGACCCGGGCGGCGGGGCCGTCGGACCCGGGCGTGCCGTCGAGCCCCACGCCCAGGTCGTTGACGACCACCAGCGCCCCCTCGGCCGCGAACGCCCGCGCGTGGGCGCGGCCGAGGCCACGGCCCGCGCCGGTGACGGCGACGACCCGGCCCTCACAGATTCCGCTCATGCCGGCTCTCCTTGTCGGCGTCGGACCGGTGCCCCGCGTTCGCCGCGTCCAGGAACGACGGCCGTTCCCCGCCGCCGTGCACGTGCAGGCTCGCCCCGCTGATGTAGGCGGCCGCGGGGGACGCCAGGAACACCGCGGCGGCGCCCACGTCGGACGGCTCGGCGAGCCGTCCCAGGGGGACCGTGCGGGAGACGGCGGCGATGCCGTCCCGGTCGCCGTAGTGGAGGTGGGACAGTTCCGTGCGGACCATGCCGACGACGAGCGTGTTGACCCGGATGTCGGGCGCCCACTCCACGGCCATCGAGCGGGCGAGGCTCTCCAGGCCCGCCTTGGCGGCCCCGTAGGCGGCGGTGCCCGGTGAGGGGCGGCTGCCGCTGACGCTGCCGATCATGACGATCGAGCCCCGCGCGCGCCGCAGGTGGTCGTGGGCGGCGAGGGACACGGTCAGCGGGGCCAGGAGGTTCAGCTCCACCACGCGCGCGTGCCGGTCGGCGCCCGCCTCGGTGAGCATCCGGTGGGGTGCGCCGCCCGCGTTGTTGACCAGGACGTCCAGCCTCGGGAGGCCGGCGCACCACTGCCCGACGGCCTCGGCGTCCCGGACGTCCAAGGGCACGAACTCGACGCCGGGCAGTGGTTCTTCGGGGGGACGGCGCGCGCACACCAGCACCCGCGCCCCGGCGCGCAGGAGGGCGCGCGCGATGCCGGCGCCGACACCGCGGGTCCCGCCCGTGACGGCGGCGACCTTCCCGTCCAGCTCCATGCGCTGCTACCTTCCACCTAACAAACGTTTGGTGGAAAGGTAGCTGATGCGGCCATGGGTGTCTCCACCTCGTGCGCGGAAAAGGGCGTCCGCGTCGTCACGGTCGACTTCCCGCCGGTGAACGCCCTGCCGGTGGCCGGCTGGTCCGCCCTGGCCGACGCGGTGCGGGCGGCCGGGCGTGACCCGGAGGTGCGGTGCGTGGTGCTGGCCGCCGAGGGGCGTGGCTTCAACGCGGGCGTGGACATCAAGGAGATCCAGCGGGACGGCGACGGCGCGCTGATCGGCGCCAACCACGCCTGCGCGGAGGCCTTCGGCGCGGTGTACGACTGCGCGGTGCCGGTGGTGGCGGCGGTGCAGGGGTTCTGCCTGGGCGGCGGCATCGGACTGGTGGGCAACGCCGACGCGATCGTGGCGAGCGAGGACGCCGTCTTCGGCGTGCCGGAGCTGGACCGGGGCGCGCTGGGCGCGGCCACGCATCTGGCCCGCCTCGTCCCGCAGCACCTGATGCGCGCGCTGTACTACACCGCGCGCACGGCGACCGCCGCCGACCTGCACGCGCACGGCTCGGTGTGGCGGGTCGTGCCGCGCGAGGGTCTGCGGACCGCCGCCCTGGGGCTGGCCCGGGAGATCGCCGCGAAGGACGGTCAGCTGCTGCGTCTGGCCAAGTCCGCCCTGAACGGCATCGACCCGGTCGACGTGCGCCGCAGCTACCGATTCGAGCAGGGCTTCACCTTCGAGGCGGGCCTGGGCGGGGTGGGCGCCCGGGTGCGCGCCGGCTTCGGCGAGGGGGGACGCCGGTGAGAGACAAGACGACGACCGCCGACGAGGTCGCCGCCCGGCTGCGCAGCGGCATGACCCTCGGCATCGGCGGCTGGGGGTCCCGCCGCAAGCCGATGGCCCTGGTGAGAGCGGTGCTCCGGTCGGAGATCACCGATCTCACGGTGGTCTCGTACAGCGGTCCGGACGTGGGCATGCTGGCCGCCGCCGGCCGGATCCGGAAGCTCGTCACGCCGTTCGTCACGCTGGACTCCATCCCGCTGGAGCCGCACTACCGCGCGGCCCGTGAGCGCGGCGCCTTCGCGCAGGCGGAGATCGACGAGGCGATGTTCCTGTGGGGGCTGCGCGCGGCGGCGCACCGGCTGCCGTTCCTGCCGGTGCGGGCCGGGCTGGGCTCGGACGTCATGCGGATCAACCCCGGCCTGCGCACGGTCACGTCGCCGTACGCGGACGGGGAGACGTTCGTGGCGATGCCCGCCCTGCGGCTGGACGCGGCCCTGGTGCACGTCAACCGCGCGGACCGGTCGGGCAACGGCCAGTATCTCGGCCCCGATCCGTACTTCGACGACCTGTTCTGCGCGGCGGCCGACACGGCGTACGTCTCCTGCGAACGGATCGTCGACACGGCCGAACTGGCGACAGGGGGCCCGCCGCAGACCCTGCTGATCAAACGGCACACGGTCACCGGCGTCGTCGAGGCCCCGCACGGCGCCCACTTCACGTCCTGCGCGCCCGACTACGGCCGGGACGAGTCCTTCCAGCGGACGTACGCCGGCACGCCCTGGCCCGACTTCGCCGCGCGGTTCCTCGCCGGGGACGAGCGGGCCTACCGGTCGGCCGTCGGGGAGGGGACATGACCGGGGCCACCCGCGCCGAGTACTGCGTGGTCGCCTGCGCCGAGGCCTGGCGGGACGACGGCGAGGTCCTCGCCAGTCCCATGGGGCTGATCCCCTCGCTCGGGGCGCGGCTGGCCCGGCTCACCTTCGCGCCGGAGCTGCTGCTCACCGACGGTGAGGCGCTGCTCGTCCGCCCGGACGGCACACCGGAGGGCTGGCTGCCCTACCGGCAGCACCTGGAGCTCGTCACCGGCGGGCGGCGGCACGTGATGATGGGCGCGAGCCAGCTCGACCGGTTCGGCAACCAGAACATCTCCTGCATCGGCGACTGGGAGCGCCCCGCGCGGCAGTTGCTGGGCGTGCGCGGCGCCCCGGTCAACACGCTCAACCACCCGACCAGTTACTGGATCCCCCGGCACTCCCGGCGGGTCTTCGTGGAGCGGGTCGACGTGGTCTGCGGCGTCGGGTACGACCGTGCGGCCGGGGCGCGCTACCACCGCATCGCGCGGGTCGTCTCCGACCTGGGTGTCTTCGACTTCGCCACCCCGGACCGCTCGATGCGGCTGGTCTCGCTGCACCCGGGCGTCACGGCCGGGCAGGTCCGGGAGGCGACGGGCTTCGAGCTCACCGTCCCGGACGAGGTGCCGGCGAGCCGTGCGCCGACCGCCGAGGAGCTGCGGCTGATCCGGGAGGTCCTGGACCCGGCCGGCGCCCGGGCCCGGGAGGTGGCCGCGTGAGGGAGACGGCCCTGACCCGGCTCGTCGGCGTCCGCCATCCGATCGTGCAGACCGGGATGGGCTGGGTGGCGGGACCCCGGCTGGTCGCCGCCACCGCGAACGCGGGCGCCCTCGGCATCCTGGCCTCGGCGACGATGACACCCGGCCGGTTGCGGGCTGCCGTGCGGGAGGTGCGGGCCCGGACCGACGCGCCGTTCGGGGTGAACCTGCGCGCCGACGCCGCCGACGCGGGCGAGCGCGTGCGGATCCTCGTCGAGGAAGGCGTCCGCGTGGCCTCCTTCGCCCTGGCCCCCTCCCGGGAGCTGATCGGCGAGCTCAAGGAGGCGGGCGTGGTCGTCATGCCGACGGTGGGGGCGCGGCGGCACGCCGAGAAGGTCGCGGCGTGGGGTGCGGACGCGGTGCTGGTGCAGGGCGCCGAGGGCGGCGGACACACCGGCGAGGTGGCCACGTCCGTGCTGCTGCCCCAGGTGGTGGACGCGGTGCGGATCCCGGTCGTCGCGGCGGGCGGGTTCTTCGACGGGCGCGGGCTGGTCGCGGCCCTGGCCTACGGGGCGGCGGGTGTCGCCATGGGCACGCGCTTCCTGCTGACGTCGGACTCGACGGTGCCGGACGCGGTGAAGGCCAGGTATCTCGCGGCGGCCGTCGGGGACGTGACGGTGACCCGGGCGGTGGACGGTCTGCCGCACCGCATGCTGCGCACGGACCTGGTGGACGCGCTGGAGCGGGCCGGGCGGGGCCGGGCGCTGCTGCGGGCGGTGCGCCACGCCTCCGGTTTCCGGCGGCTGTCGGGGCTGACCTGGCGGCGCATGGTCCGCGACGGGCTCGCCCTCAGGCACGGCAGGGACCTCTCCTGGAGCCAGGTGCTGCTCGCGGCGAACACGCCGATGCTGCTGAGGTCGGCGATGGTGGACGGCCGTACGGACCTGGGGGTGATGGCCTCCGGTCAGGTCGCCGGGGTGATCGGCGACCTGCCGTCGTGCGCGGAGCTGGTGGAGCGGATCATCGCCGAGGCCGACGCGACGCTGGAGCGGCTCAGAGCCGTTCGATGATCGTCACGTTGGCCTGGCCGCCGCCCTCGCACATGGTCTGCAGGCCGAACCGGCCGCCGGTGCGCTCCAGTTCGTGCAGCAGGGTCGTCATGAGCCGGACGCCGGTCGCGCCGAGGGGGTGGCCGAGGGCGATGGCACCGCCGTTGACGTTGACCCGCTCCGGGTCGGCGCCGGTCTCCCGCAGCCAGGCCAGGACGACCGGCGCGAAGGCCTCGTTGATCTCGACGAGGTCGATGTCGTCGATGGCCAGACCCGTCTTCTTCAGGGCGTGGGCGGTGGCGGGGATCGGGGCGGTGAGCATGCGGATCGGGTCCTCGCCGCGCACCGAGAGGTGGTGCACCCGCGCGCGTGGGGTGAGTCCGTGGGCGCGCACGGCCCGCCCGGAGGCCAGCAGCATCGCCGCCGCCCCGTCGGAGACCTGTGAGGAGCAGGCGGCGGTGATCGTGCCGCCGTCCAGGACCGGTTCGAGGGCGGCCATCTTCTCCGGGGAGGTGTCCCGGCGCGGGCCCTCGTCTGCCGTGACCTCCCCGTACGGCACGGTCTCGCGGGCGAAGCGGCCCTCGTCGGCGGCCCGCACCGCGCGCCGGTGGGAGCGCAGGGCGAACTCCTCCTGGTCCTGCCGGCTGATGCCCCACTTCGCGGCGATCGTCTCGGCGCCCACGAACTGGTTGACGGGCCGGTCCCCGTAGCGCGCCCGCCAGCCCGCGCTGCCCGCGAACGGGCCCTGGGTCAGCCCGAGCGGTGCGGCGGCCTGCCGGGTGGCGAAGGCGATGGGGATCATCGACATGTTCTGCACGCCGCCGGCGACCACCAGGTCCTGCGTGCCGGACAGCACGCCCTGCGCGGCGAAGTGCACGGCCTGCTGCGAGGAGCCGCACTGCCGGTCGACGGTCACGCCCGGCACCTCCTCGGGCAGCCCCGCGGCCAGCCAGCAGGTGCGCGCGATGTCCCCGGCCTGCGGCCCCACCGCGTCCAGGCAGCCGAGGACGACGTCCTCCACGGCGGCCGGGTCGGCGCCCGAGCGGCTCATCAGCTCCTTGAGCACGTGCGCGCCGAGGTCGGCCGGGTGGACGGCGCTCAGTCCTCCCCCGCGCCGCCCGACGGGCGTGCGGACCGCTTCGACGATGTAGGCCTCGGCCATGACGACTCCCTCGCGTCTGGGCGTTACTCGCGTACGGCGATCCCGTCCAGCACCATCGACAGGTACTGCCGGGCGATCTCCTCCGGGCTGTGCTGTCCGCCCGGGCGGTACCAGGAGGCGGCGACCCACACCGTGTCGCGCACGAACCGGTAGGTGAGCCGGACGTCGAGGTCGGCCCGGAAGGCCCGCTCGGCGACGCCGCGCTCCAGCGTGGACAGCCAGGCCTGCTCGAACCGGCGCTGGGACTCGGCGAGGAACGCGAACCGCTCCTGTGCCACCAGGTGCCTGCTCTCCTTTTGGTAGATCGCGACGGCCGCGCGGTGCCGGTCGATCTCCCGGAACGACTCGGTGACCAGGGCCTGCAGCGTCTCGCGCGGCCCGAGTCCGGCGCCCAGGACGGTGTCGTAGCCGTCCCACAGTTCGTCGAGGAAGGTGCGCAGGATCTCCTCCAGCATCGATTCCTTGGAGTCGAAGTGGTAGTAGAGGCTGCCGGCGAGCATCCCCGCGTGGTCCGCGATCGTGCGGACGGTGGTGGCGTTGTAGCCCTGCTCGGCGAAGACCTCGGCGGCGGTGGCGAGGAGTTCGCCGCGGCGATCGACCGAGGCGGCGCTCGCGGCGGGCTCGACGGTGGTCACCTGGGGTTTCTTCTTCGTAGGAGGCACGGGTCCATTGTCGTCCTACGGATGCCGGCTGCTGACGGAGACCACTTCCCCGGTCAGGTACGAGCTGTAGCCGGACGCGAGGAACACGATCACGTTGGCCACCTCCCAGGGCTCGGCGTGCCGTCCGTACGCCTCGTGGGCGGTCAGCTCGGCGAGCAGTTCGGGGGCCGTCACCTTCACCAGGTGCGGATGCAGGGCGAGGCTGGGCGCCACGGCGTTGACCCGCACCCCGTAGGCGGCGGCCTCGACCGCCGCGCACCGGGTCAGCGCCATCACGCCGGCCTTCGCCGCGGCGTAGTGGGCCTGTCCGGCCTGGGCGCGCCAGCCCACCACGGAGGCGTTGTTGACGATCACGCCGTCGCCGGTCTCCCGCATCAGGCGCAGGGCCGCGCGGGTGCACCGGAACGTGCCGTTGAGCGTGACGTCCAGGACGCGCGTCCACTGGTCGTCGCTCATGTCGGCGAGTTCCGCCGTACCGCCGAGACCGGCGTTGTTGACCACGATGTCCAGGCGTCCGTGCTCCCGGACGGCCTCGTCGAACAGGGCGCGGACCTGCATGTCGTCGGTGACGTCACAGGGCACGGCGGCGACCGCGCCCGCGCCGAACTCGGCGGTGAGCCGCGCCTCGTGCTCCTTGAGCCGCCGCGCGTGGGCGTCGCTGATCAGCACCCGCGCGCCCTCCTCCAGCAGGCGCCGCGCCGTGGCCCCGCCGATGCCCGCGCCGGCCGCCGCGGTGACGACGGCGGTCCGCCCCGCCAGCAGGCCGTGGCCGGGCACGTAGGTCGGGCTCTCGACGGCTGTCATGGGCTCACGCTAACCTACCAAACACTTGTTAGGGAAGGAGGAGGCGGCCGTGGACCTGGCGTTCTCCCCGGCGGACGAGGAGTTCCGCACCGAGGCCCGGCAGTGGCTGCACGCGCACGTGCCGCGCGAGCCGCTGCCCTCCCTGGAGACCGAGGAGGGCTTCGCCGCGCACCGCGCCTGGGAGGCGGAGCTGGCCGCGGACCGCTGGTCGGTCGTCGACTGGCCCGAGCGGTACGGCGGGCGGGACGCGGGGCTCCTGCGGTGGCTGGTCTTCGAGGAGGAGTACTGGGCGGCGGGCGCCCCGGGCCGCGTCGGGCAGAACGGCGTCCAGCTGCTCGCCCCGACCCTGCTGGACCACGGCACCGAGGAGCAGCGGGCCCGGGTCCTGCCGCCGATGGCCACCGGCGAGGTGGTCTGGGCGCAGGCCTGGTCGGAGCCCGAGGCCGGTTCGGACCTGGCCGCCCTGCGGGCCAGGGCCGTGCGTACGGACGGGGGCTGGCTGCTGAGCGGCCAGAAGACGTGGTCCTCGCGGGCCGCGTTCGCCGACCGCGCCTTCGGTCTGTTCCGCAGCGACCCGGACGCGGCCCGGCCCCACCAGGGCCTGACGTACCTGATGTTCGGTCTGCGCGCACCCGGCGTGACGGTCCGCCCGATCGCGCGGCTCGACGGCAAACCGGCGTTCGCGGAGCTGTTCCTGGACGAGGTCTTCGTCCCCGACGAGGACGTGATCGGCGCGCCGGGCCAGGGCTGGCGCATCGCGATGTCGGCCGCGGGCCACGAGCGGGGGCTGAAGCTGCGCTCCCCGGGCCGTTTCCTGGCCGCCGCGCGCGGGCTGGAGGAGCTGTGGCGGGAGCGCGGCGGTGAGGTGTCCGCGCGGGACCGGGTGGCCGACGCGCTGATCGGCGCCCGCGCCTACCAGCTGTTCACCTACGCGGCCGCCTCCCGGTTCCTGGACGGCGAGGCGGTCGGCCCCGAGTCGAGCCTGAACAAGGTCCACTGGTCCGAGCTGGACCTGGCGCTGCACGAGACGGCCCTCGACCTGCTCGGCCCCGAGGGCGAACGGGCCGACACGGACTGGGCGCAGCGGTACGTCTTCGCCCTCGCCGGGCCCGTCTACGCGGGCACGAACGAGATCCAGCGCGACATCATCGCCGAACGCCTGCTCGGACTGCCGAAGGGACGCCGGTGATGCGCGCTCTTCCCGATGCCGAACGCCCGCTCGGACTGCCCGACGGGACGCCGGTGACGCGTCTCCTCTCCCAGCACCTGCCCGGGCCGCCGAGGGGATGCCGGTGATGCGTCTTCTCCTCGATGCCGAGCAGCGTGCCTTCGCCGCGTCGCTGGACGCCCTGCTGACGGCGGCGGACACCCCCGCGGTGGCCCGGGCGTGGGGCCGGGGCGAGTCCGCGGCCGGGCGGGCGCTGTGGGTGAGGCTGGCGGAGGCGGGCGTGTTCGCGCTGGCGGTGCCGGAGGCGTACGAGGGGTTCGGGCCGCGGCCGGTCGACCTGGCCGTCGCCTTCGTGGAACTGGGCCGGCACGCGGTGCCCGGGCCCTTGGTGGAGACGGTCACCGCGGCGGTGCTCCTGGCCGGGTCCGACCCGCGCACCGCCGAGCGCCTGCTGCCCGGGCTGGCGTCCGGAAAGACGCCGGCGACGGTGGCGCCACCGGGGCCCGCGGGACCCTCCCCGGCCCGGGGAACAGGGGCCGGAGTGCGAAGCCCTGCCGTGGGGCCGCGGCGGCGACCGGGCGGGACGGCCGCGCCACGGCTCCCCGAGGGTCCTCTGGCCCTCGACGGCGACGCCGCCGCGCTTCGCCTGACCTGGGAACCCGACGGGGTGCGCCGCTCCCCCGGCCACGGCGCCGCCCGGCCCTCCCTGGACCCCGCCCGGCGGCTGACGCCCCTCGTCCCCGGCGGTGAGCTCCTCGCCGCCCCGTCGCCCGCCGCCCTCGTCTGGGCCCGGCTGGCCACCGCCGCCCAGGCCCTCGGCGTGGGCCTGGCGCTCCTCGACCGGACCGTCGGCCACGTCGGGCGGCGCCACCAGTTCGGTGTGCCCGTCGGCTCGTTCCAGGCGGTCAAACACCGGCTGGCCGACGCCAAGATCGCCCTGGAGTTCGCGCGGCCGCTGCTCTTCGGCGCCGCGCTCACGCTGCGCCCGGCCGATGTCGCCGCCGCCAAGGCCGCCGCGTGCGAGGCGGCGTACGCCACCGCCCGCACCGCCCTGCACCTGCACGGCGCGCTCGGCTACACGGCGGAGTACGACCTGTCGCTGTGGCTGGGCAAGGCCCGGGCCCTGCGCACCGCCTGGGGCTCCCCGCAGGAGTGCCGGGCCCTGGTCGTCAGTGCCCGTGATCGCCGCTGGTGATCTCCCGGTACTCCTCCGCCGTCGGCTTCTCGATCCGCGCGTCGGGCCCGAACATGGCGTGTGCGAGCCGGGCCCGCAGCCGCTGGGACCGCTTGACCCTGCGCCGCACTCCCCCGGCGTCGACCTCGGGCCCGATCGTGTACGGCGGGTTCTGCTCGTGCTGGGTGAGGGTGAACAGGTCCGCCTGCGCGAGCGGCTCGTGCACCTCGATGTACTCGCCGGTCGGCAGCCGTTTGACGGTGCCGGTCTCCCTGCCGTGCAGGACCTTGGCGCGGTCGCGGCGCTGCAGGCCCATGCAGATCTTCTTCGTGACGAGGAACGCGACGACCGGCAGCACGAAGACGCCGATCCGCACGAACCAGGTGATGGCGTTGATGGACAGGTGCAGATGGGTGGCGACGATGTCGTTGCCGCCGCCGATCAGCAGCACCGCGTACAGGGTCAGCCAGGCCACGCCCAGGCCGGTGCGGACGGGCACGTTGCGCGGCCGGTCCAGGATGTGGTGCTCGCGCTTGTCGCCGGTGATCCACGCCTCGATGAACGGGTAGACCCCGAGGGCGAGCAGGATCAGCGGGAACAGCGTGAAGGGGATGAACACGCCGAGCACGAGCGTGTGGCCCCAGAGGTTGATCTCCCATCCCGGCATCACCCGGATCAGGCCCTCGGAGAAGCCGAGGTACCAGTCGGGCTGCGCTCCGGTGGTGACGAGGTCGGGCCGGTAGGGGCCGAAGGCCCACACGGGGTTGATCTGGGCGATGGCGCCCATCACCGTCAGCACGCCGAAGACGAGGAAGAAGAAGCCGCCCGCCTTGGCCATGTAGACGGGCAGGAAGGGCATGCCGACGACCGACCGCTCCTGGCGTCCAGGGCCGGGGAACTGGGTGTGCTTGTGGTAGAAGACCAGGATCAGGTGGGCGGCCACCAGGCCCAGCATGATGCCGGGCAGCAGCAGCACGTGGACCGGGAAGAGGCGCGAGATGATGTCGTCGCCCGGGAACTCTCCGCCGAACAGGAAGAACGCCACGTACGTCCCGACGATCGGGATCGACAGGATCGCCCCGTGCGCGAAGCGGAGGCCGGTGCCGGAGAGCAGGTCGTCGGGGAGGGAGTAGCCGGTCAGGCCGGTGATGATGCCGAGCATCAGCAGGGTCCAGCCGAAGACCCAGTTGAGTTCGCGCGGCTTGCGGAAGGCGCCCGTGAAGAACACCCGCATCATGTGCACCAGCATGCCGGTGATGAAGACCAGCGCCGCCCAGTGGTGGATCTGCCGGATCAGCAGCCCGCCGCGCACGTCGAAGCTGATGTCCAGGGTGGACTCGAAGGCCCTGCTCATCAGCACACCGTTGAGTTCGGTGTAGGAGCCCTGGTAGACGACCTCCTGCATGCTCGGCTCGAAGAACAGGGTGAGGTAGACGCCGGTGAGGATCAGCACGACGAAGCTGTAGAGGGTGACCTCGCCGAGCATGAAGGACCAGTGGTCCGGGAAGACCTTGCGCATGTTGGCCTTGGCCAGCGCATAGAGCCCCAGCCGGCCGTCCGCCCAGCCGGCCAGCCTCTCGCCCTTGCCCGCGGGTGGTCTCCTGCGGGCGGAGGCCGTCCCGTACACCCGTCGTGCGCCGTCGTCGCCCATGCGTCGTCGCCTCCCCGTCGGATCCCTCCCAGCGTGGCACGGCCTCCCGGCGACGCCAACGGGACGAGGGGGCGGCTGGGCCAGAGGGGCGAGCGCGGTGCTCAGGGCGTGCCGGGGTCGCGCACGATGCCCTCGGCCCGGGCGGCCACCAGCCACGTCGGGAACTCCCCCACCAGCCGGTCGTACAGCGCGCGGTCGGGGACCGTGCGGGGGTCCTCGCCCGCGTGGAAGAACCCCGCGTTGTCCACGACCCGTTTGCCGGGCACGGCCAGCTCGTCGAGTCTGCGCAGGAAGTCGAACTGCTTGCTGCGCGGGTCGCCGAAGCCGATGAACTGCCAGAACAGCGGGAGTCTCGCCGCCTTGCACAGGTACCGTTCCGCGGCGAGCTTGTTGATCGGCCCGCCGTCGGTCTGGAAGACGACCAGGGCGGGCGCGGTCGTACCGCTGTCGAGGTAGTGGTCGATCACGGCGTCCATGGCCAGGTGGTAGCTGGTCTTTCCCATGTGCCCGAGCCCGGCCACGATCCGCTCGATCCGCCCCTGGTGACCGGCCAGGGCGATCTCCGTCTCGGCGTCGACGTCCGTGGAGAAGAACACCACGGGCACGGTGCCGTCGTCGTCGAGGTGCGCCGACAGCCCGAGCACCCGGTCGGCCAGCGCCTGGACGCTGCCGTCCTTGTAGTAGGGCTTCATCGAGCCGGAGTGGTCGACCACGAGGTAGACGGCGGCGCGCAGCCCGCCCAGCCCGTGCTCGGTGAGGGACGCCCCGGCGCTCTTGTACAGGTCCACCAGCGCGGGAGCGGTCTCCTGCACCTTGCTCAGACTGATCGCGGCCATGGCCTCACTCTCTCACTCCTCGACGACCACTCCGTCGCTCAGCTCCAGCACCCGGTCGGCGAGACCGAGGAGTTGGGGGTCGTGGGTGGCGACGAGGGCCGTGACGCCCTCGCTGCGGACCACCGCCCGCAGCAGTTCCATCACCGCCAGGCCGGTGGCGGCGTCGAGTTGCCCGGTCGGCTCGTCGGCGAGCAGCAGGGCCGGGCGGTTGGCCAGGGCCCGGGCGATGGCGACCCGCTGCTGCTGCCCGCCGGACAGCTCGGCGGGCCGCTGCGCCTCGTGGCCGGTGAGCCCGACGAGGGCCAGCAGCAGCGCCACCCGCTCCTCGCGCTCGCGCGGCTCGGCCCGGCGCAGCCGCAGGGGGACGCCCACGTTCTCGGCGGCGGTGAGAATGGGGATGAGCCCGAAGGACTGGAAGACGAAACCGATCCGGTCGCGGCGCAGTTCCAGCAGCTCGCTCTCGCTCAGCCCCGACAGGTCGGTGCCGTCCAGGACGACCCGGCCGCTCTGCGGCGCGTCGAGGCCTCCGATCACGTGGAGCAGCGTCGACTTGCCGGAGCCCGACCGGCCCTTGAGGGCGACCAGTTCGCCGCGCCGGACGTCGAAGGAGGCCCCGCGCAGCGCCCGCACGGCCGCTGCCCCCGTGCCGTAGGAGTGGTGAAGGTCCTCCACCCGCAGCATCGGCTCGCCGGAGGTGCCGTCGGCGAGGGCGGCGCCCGGCCCGGGGCTGGTGTTCTCGGTCATCACCGCATCCCATACGGAACGCGTGCGGACGGTCAAGAGCCGCACAACCCCTGCTCGAACGCATGTGCCGAGCCGGTAGGTCCATGATATGCATGGCCGGGTTGGCGCAACGGCGGCTCATCGGGTGGGGGAAGCGTGACGGGCTTACTGCTGATGCGCCTGCGCGCGCACCGGCTGCTCCTCACAGCCGCCCTGCTCGCCGTGGTGGTGACCGCCTCGGTGCTCGCCTCCCTCACGGCCTTCTCCGCTTCCGTCGGGGACGCGGCCCTGCGCGGCACGCTGAGCGGCCGGTCGGCGGCCTCCGCGTCCCTCGTCGTGGAGGCGGACGTGCCCCGGGAGCGGCGGGAGGCGGCGCAGCGGGCCGTGACGCGCGCGGCGCGGGAGGCGTTCGGCGGGCTGCCGGTGACCGTGCGGCGCCTGGAACGCTCCGGCCCGTACGCGCTGCCCCGTTCCCTCCAGGACGCCGACGGCCGCGCGGGCGAGCCCGACCTCACGCTCCTCGCCGCCCTGGACCGGTCACGGATCAGGCTGGTGTCGGGCGCCTTGCCCGGCCCGGCCCCGGCCGCCCCCGCGGCCGCGGTACCCGTGGCCCTGCCGGAGACGGCCGCCGAGCGGCTGGGGTTGCGGGCGGGCGCGCGACTGACCCTCACCGACCGGCTGGGCGGCGAACCGCTCCGGATCCGGGTGACCGGCGTGTACCGGGCGGCCGACGGCTCCGATCCGTACTGGCAGGTGGACACGCTCGGCGGCCAGGGCGTGCGCACCGTCGCCTTCACGACCTTCGGGCCGCTGCTCGCGGACGCCTCGGTGCTCGCCTCCGGCCGCACCTCCGGGGACGGCACCGGATGGGTCGCGACGGCCGACTACCGGACCTTCACGACCGACGGCATCGGCGCGCTCCGCGCGGCGACCGTCCGCACGGCCGCGGCGCTGCGCGAGGAGCCGGCGCTCGGCGGCAGCGCGGACGTGCGCACCGCGCTGCCCGAGGTGCTCGACCGGACCGAGCGGGCCCTGCTGGTGTCCCGCTCCACCCTCATGATCGTCTCCGTGCAGTTGGTGCTCCTCGCGGGGTACGCGCTGCTGCTGGTGGCGCGGCTGCTGGGTGGCGAACGGGCGGGCGAGACCGAGCTGTTGCGGGCCAGAGGCGCCTCGCGCGGGCGGATCGTGGGGCTGGCGGTGCTGGAGGCGCTGCTGCTCGCGGTGCCCGCCGCGGTCGGGGCGGCACTGCTGTCCGGCCCGCTGGCCCGGCTGCTGGCCCGGTGGTCCGCGCTCGACCGGATCGGGCTGCGGCTCGACACCGCCCCGTCGGGTGCGGTGTGGCTGGTCGCGGGCGGGGTGGCGGTGGTGTGCGCGGCGGCGGTCGTGGCGCCCGCCCTGGCGGCGACGGCCGCGACGACGGTGCGGCTGCGGCGCGTCCGTGCCGCGACGACGGCCGCGCCCGTGCGGGCGGGGGCCGATGTGGGGCTGCTGCTGATCGCGGGCGTGGCGTACTGGCAGCTGGAACGGCAGACCGACGCGAGCGGCGGTGGGGCGCTCAGCCGCGACCGCGCCGGTGAGCTGGGCATCGACCCGCTGCTGGTCGCGGCGCCCGCGCTGGCGCTGCTGGCCGGCACGGTACTGACGCTGCGTCTGCTGCCGCTCGCCGCCCGGCTGGCGGAGCGGCGGTCCGCGAAGGGGCGCGGGCTGCCTGCGGCGCTGGCGGGCTGGCAGTTCAGCCGGCGGCCGCTGCGCGGGGCCGGTCCGGTGCTGCTGCTGGTCGTCGCCGTGGCGACCGGGATGCTGGCCCTCGGGCACGGCGCCTCCTGGGACCGCTCGCAGGACGACCAGGCCGACTTCCGCACGGGCGCCGCCGTCCGCGTCCTCGACCAGCGTCCGGGCAGCCCCGGGCAGACCGGCCTCTACGCCGCGGTGCCCGGGGCCCGGGACGCGGCTCCCGCGCACCGCACCACCCTGTCCCTGTCCGGCGACCGGGAGGCGACGGTGCTCGCCCTCGACACCGCGCACGCCCGGGACGCGATGCTGATGCGCGGCGATCTCGCCGACGAGTCCCCGGAGCGGTTGCTGCGCCACCTGGCACCGCCCGCGCCGGACCCGGACCGGGCCGTGCGGCTCCCCGACGGCACCCGGCGGCTCGCCCTGGACGTGCGGATCGGCGACACGCGGGCCCGGACGGGACGCTCCCCCTCGCAGCGCGCGCCCGTACTCACCGCGGTCGTCGAGGACCGGTACGGCATCGGCTACCGACTGGGCGCCGGGACCGTCCCGGTGGACGGCCGGGTGCACCGGCTCACCCTGGACCTCGACGTGACGGCGACGGGCCGTCGTGCCGCCCCGGCCGGACCGCTGCGGCTCACCGGGGTGCAGCTCGACGACACCGCGCCCGCCGGGCGCACCGAGACGCACCGGCTCACCGTCGAACGGCTGCTCGCCACCGGCCCCGACGGCTCCGCGCGGGCCGTCTCCGTCCCCGCCGGGACCCGCTGGCGCGGCGACCGGTCCGTCACGGACAACGGCGAGGTCCTCGCCCGTTCGGCCGTGCGACCCGAGGCGTCGGGCACCGCGCCCCTGACCGTGTCCTACGGCACCGGCGCCGACGCCGACGAGAGCACCGGCACCGCGCCGGTCTACAGCGTCCGCGTCTCCACCGCCGGGGACGCGGTGCCGGGCACCCTGGCCGCCGTCGCGACCCGGGACTTCCTGCGGGCGGCGGGGGCCCGGCCGGGTGACACCGTCGACGTGCCGCTGTCCGGGGAGCAACTGCGGGTGCGGATCGTCCGGTCGGTCGAGGCGCTGCCGACGACGGCCACCGGCCTGGACGGGGAGGACGTGGACGGCGGGGCGCTGCTGCTCGATCTGCGGGCCGTCGACGCCGTGCTGGCGCGGCGGGCCAGCGCGCCGCTCTCCCCCACCGAGTGGTGGGTGAGCACCGCTGCGGGCAAGGCCGCCGAGGTCGCCGCAGAGCTGCGGGCCCGCCCCGACCTCGCGGCGGGTCAGGTGCTGGTGCGGGACGAGACGGCGGCCGAGCTGCTGCGGGATCCGCTCGGGGCCGGGCCGCGCTCGGCGCTGACGGCGGTGGCGGTGGCCGCCGTGGCGCTCGCCGCCGGGGGGTTCGCGGTCAGCGCCGCCGGGGCGCGGCGCGAGCGGTCCGGGGAGTTCGCGGTGCTGCGCGCCCTGGGCACGCCCCGCCGTGACCTCGCCCGGCTCGTCGCGACGGAGCAGAGCCTGCTCGTGGGGGCCGGTCTGCTCGCCGGGCTCGGCCTCGGTGCCGTGCTGACCCGGGCCGTCGTGCCGCTGATCGTGCTGACCTCCGGCGCCGCGCGGCCAGTGCCGGAGGTGCTCGTCGAACTCCCGCCGGACCGGCTGGCCCTGCTCCTCGCGGGAGTGGCCGCGCCGCTGCTGCTGATCACCACCGCGTCGGCGCTGCGCCGTGCCGAACCGGCGGTCGTGCTCCGCCACCAGGGGGAGGACTGAGGATGCCGTCGCACACGCGGGGCGCGCCCTGGGTACGGACCCGGTTGCGGACCGCGCCCTGGTCCGCCGTCGCCCTCGGGGCGCTGGTCCTGCTCACCGCGTTCCTCGCGGCCGTCCTGCCCCGGGCCGTCGAGGCGTACGAGACGCAGGGGCTGCGCGAGGCCGTCGCCGGGGCCGCACCCGAGGCCGGCGTGCTGGAGCTGAAGACGCCCCCGCCCGGGCTCGAACGATCCGACGAGGCCCGGGCGGACGCGGTCCGCCCGGAGGCGCTCGCGGCGATCGGCGCCCGGGCGCGGGCACTGCTGCCGGCACCGCTGCGGGCGGACCCGGCCCAGTCGGCGTATGGGGTGCGGACCGCCAGGAGCCTGGAGGGGCTGGACGCCGCGCTGCCCCGGCCCGACGGGCTGCCGCCGCGCTTCACCCTGCTCGCGCAGTCCGGGGCGGCCGCCCACGCCACCGTGCGGGAGGGCCGGCTGCCCACCGCCGGTCGGGTGGGGGTGGACACCCGGGCCGTGGAGGGCGCCGTGACCCGCGAGACCGCCCGCACGCTGGGGCTGCGGGCCGGGTCCACGCTCACCCTGGCCGGCTATCCGGACCGGCCGCTGACCGTGCGGATCACCGGGGTGCTCGAACCCCGGCAACCGCAGCGCAGTTACTGGTCGGCGGAGCCCGTCCTGCGCACCCCGGGCCTGATCAGCACCACCGGCCGTCCCCCGCAGTTCTACTGGGAGGCGGGCGTGCTGCTCGCGCCGGGGGCGGCGCCCGCGCTGCTCGGCGGGCAGGGCGAGCCGGAGCGGTACTGGCGTTTCGCGCCGGCGACCGGGCAGCTCACCGGGGCGGACGCCCCGGCCCTCGTCGCGGCGGTCGCCTCCCTGGAGGACGGGCCCGGGCTGGTGGCGCTGCGCGGGGTCGCCGGACCGGTCGCGCAGCTGTCCACCGGCCTGGAGCAGGTGGTCGGCGCCTACACCGCGACCCGGGACGCGATCGCGCCGGTGGTCGCCGTCGCGGCCTTCGGGATCGCCGCGGTCGCCGTCGTCGTCCTGGTGATGAGCGGGGGCCTGGCCGCCTCCCGCCGCGACGCCGAACTCGCCCTGCTGCGCGCCCGGGGCGGCTCCCTGCGCGGCATCGCCGTGCGGCTGCTGGCCGAGACCGCGGTGCCCGTGGTGCCCGCGGCGGCCTGCGGCCTGCTGCTCGCGCTGCTCGTGGTGGACGGGGGACGGCCGCTGCCCGCCGTCCTCGGGGCGGGCGCCGTGGCCCTGCTCGCCTGTGCGGTGCTGCCGGTGCGCGCGGTGGTGGCGCATCGCAGCCCGCGGGCGCACCGGGAACGCGACGACCTCGCCCACGCCAGGCCGGGCGGGCGCCGCCTGGTCGCCGAACTGACCGTGCTGGTGCTGGCCGCCGGCGCGGTGGCGGCGCTGCGGCGGCGCGGCACGGAAGGGCCGGGCGACCTGCTGGTGAGCGCCGCGCCGGTGCTCGTCGGGGTGGTGGCCGCGCTGGTCCTGGTCCGGCTGTACCCGCTGCCGCTGCGGTGGGCGGCCGGCCCGGCCGGGCGGCTGCGCGGCGTGGTCGGGTTCCTGTCGGTGGCCCGTGCGGGCCGCGCACCGGCGGCGGTCGCCGTGCTGCCGCTGCTCGCCCTGCTGACCGCCCTGACGACGGCCGCGTTCGGCGGGTCGGTGCTGGCGGGCGTGGCGGACGCCCGTGACCGGGCCGCGCTGCTGGCCACGGGCGCGGACGCACGGCTGGACACGGCCGACGGCGCGCCGCTGCCGCCGGGCTTGGCCGGTGCGGTCCGGCAGGTGGCGGGCGTGCGGCAGGTGACGGCGGTGGGCTTCGCGTACGCCGCGGAGCGCGCCGGTGACGAGACGCGCTCGCTGCCCGTGATCGCGGTGGAGCCGGACGGCTACGCGCGGGTGGCCCGACAGACCGGGCTCGGCGGGTTCCCGGCGGACCGGCTGCGGTCCGCGGACGGGGTGCTGGGCGCCGTCGCCTCCCCCGGGGTCGCCGAGCGGTTCGGCCGGGCGCCGCGCCGGATCGTGACCGACACGGGGCCCGTCACCGTGCGGGTCACCGCCGTGAACCCTCGCACCCCGGCGGTCCCGGAGGGCGAGTTCCTGCTGGTCGACGCGGCGGGCCTGAAGGGCTTCACCGGCCCCACGACCCTGCTGGCGACCGGCGCCGACATCGACGGGAAGGCGCTGCGGGCCGCCGGTTCCGGCATCTCGGTGACCCTGCGCGCCGAGGAACGCGCGGCGCTGTCCGACTCCCCGCTGCAGGCGGGCGCCGAGCGCATCTACGGCTCGGCCGTCGTCGCGGGCGCCGGATACGCGGTGCTCGCCCTGGTCCTCGGCCTGCTGCGCACCGCGCCGGAACGGGCCGCGCTGCTGGCCCTGCTGCGCACCCTGGGCCTGACGACCCGCCAGGGCCGGCGGCTGCTCGGTCTGGAGGCGCTGCCGCAGGCGCTGCTCGCGGCCGGCGGGGGCATGGCCGTCGGCTGGGCCGCGGTACGGCTGCTCGCCCCCGGTGTCGACCTCGACCGGCTCGCCCTGTCCGGCGCGACCGGCGGCCCGGTGCCGGGAGGTGCCGTCCTGCGGACCGACCTGTGGTCACTGGTGCTGCCGGCCGCGGTCACGGTGCTGCTGGCCGGGACGGTGGCCGTCGCGCAGGCCTGGTGGGCGGGACGCCGGACACCGATCACTCACCTCAGGGCGGGAGACATGCGATGAGCGGTACGACGGATTCGCTCGCGGAGCTGGAACGGCGGGCGGCGCACCGGCGGGACCGGCCCGCCTACGGGCACGACGCCCTGATCGCCTGCGACCGGCTGGTGCGGATCTTCGCCAAGCGCGGCGGCGGGGACGCCGTGGAGGTGCAGGCGCTCCAGGGGCTCGATCTGCTGGTGCGCGAGGGCGAGTTGATGGCCCTGGTGGGGGCGTCCGGCAGCGGCAAGTCGACGCTGATGAACATCCTCGCGGGCCTGGACGTCCCGACCGCCGGCTCCGCCAGGGTCGCGGGCCGCGATCTGCTGACGATGGACGCCAGGGCGCGGCTGCGCTACCGGCGCGAGGTGGTCGGCTTCGTCTGGCAGCAGACGGCCCGCAATCTCCTGCCGTATCTGACGGCCGCACAGAACGTCGTCCTGCCCTTGCAGCTGGCGGGCCGCCCGCGCCGGGAACGGGCCGCGCGGGCCGCTGAACTGCTGTCCCTGCTGGGCGTCGCCGACTGTGCCGAGCGGCGGCCGCGGCAGATGTCCGGCGGTCAGCAGCAGCGCGTCGCGATCGCCGTCGCCCTGGCCAACGCCCCCGCCGTGCTGCTCGCGGACGAGCCGACCGGCGAGCTGGACTCGGCGACCGGCCGACAGGTCTTCGCGGCGTTCCGCCGGGCCAACGAGGAGCTGGGCACGACGATCGTCGTCGTCACGCACGACCAGGCGGTCGCCGGCGAGGTCCGCCGCACGGTCGCGATCCGCGACGGCCGCACCTCCACGGAGGTCCTGCGTCGCACGGAGGTCGACGAGACGGGCCGGGAGTCCCTGGTGGCGCGCGAGTACGCGATGCTCGACCGCGCGGGCCGCCTGCAGCTCCCCGCCGAGTACACGGCGGCCCTGGGCATGCGGGACCGGGTGCTGCTGGAACTGGAGGACGACCACGTCCAGGTGTGGCCCGACGGGAACGACCACGACGGCGACCACGACCGCGAGGGACACGGCTGAGGACGTGCGACGGCGCCTGCCCGGTCGTCCGGTCGGGGACAGTGGGGCAGGCGCCGTCGGCGTTCCGCACGCCTTTGTGCGGGACGTTCTGGTGAGTGCGCTCAGACCATCGGCGCACGGTCCGCTCAGACCATCAGCGCACGGTCCGTCGGGCGGATCGGGGCCGGCAGGTCGCTGGCACCGGTCAGGAAGCGGTCGACGCCCCTGGCGGCCGAGCGGCCCTCCGCGATCGCCCAGACGATGAGCGACTGGCCGCGGCCGGCGTCACCGGCGACGAACACGCCCGGCACGTTGGTCTGCCAGTCGGCGTCGCGGGCGATGTTGCCGCGCTCGTCGAGCTCCAGGCCGAACTGCTCGACCAGGCCGTTCTCGCGGTCGGTGCCCGTGAAGCCCATCGCCAGCGTCACCAGCTGGGCGGGGATCTTGCGCTCGGAGCCCGGCTTGGGCGTCAGCTTGCCGTCGACGAACTCCACCTCGGTCAGGTGCAGCCACTGGACGTTGCCGTCCTCGTCGCCCTCGAAGTGGGTCGTCGAGACCGAGTAGACCCGCTCGCCGCCCTCCTCGTGGGCCGAGGTGACCTTGTACAGCATGGGGAAGGTCGGCCAGGGCTGGTTGATCGGGTGCCGGTCGTCGTTCGGGCGGGGCATGATCTCCAGCTGCGTGACGGAGGCCGCGCCCTGGCGGTGGGCGGTGCCGACGCAGTCCGCGCCGGTGTCGCCGCCGCCGATGACCACGACGTGCTTGCCCTCGGCCGAGATGGGGGGCGCCACGAAGTCGCCCTCCTGCACCTTGTTGGCCAGGGGCAGGTACTCCATGGCCTGGTAAATGCCCTTGAGTTCCCGGCCGGGCACCGGCAGGTCGCGGGCCGTGGTCGCGCCGACGGCCAGGACGACCGCGTCGTAGCGCTTCTTCAGGTCCGTGGCCTTCAGGTCGCGGCCGATCTCGACGCCCGTGCGGAAGCGGGTGCCCTCCGCGCGCATCTGCTCGATGCGGCGGTTGATGTGCCGCTTCTCCATCTTGAACTCGGGGATGCCGTACCGGAGGAGCCCTCCGACGCGGTCCGCGCGCTCGTAGACGGCGACGGTGTGGCCGGCGCGGGTCAGCTGCTGGGCGGCGGCCAGACCCGCCGGGCCCGAGCCGACGACGGCGACGGTCTTGCCGGACAGGCGCTCGGGGATCTGCGGGGCGACGTCCCCGGTCTCCCACGCCTTGTCGATGATCGAGACCTCGACGTTCTTGATGGTGACCGGCGGCTGGTTGATGCCGAGGACACACGCCGACTCGCACGGAGCGGGGCACAGGCGGCCGGTGAACTCCGGGAAGTTGTTCGTCGCGTGCAGCCGCTCGGAGGCGGCGGCCCAGTCCTCGCGGTAGGCGTAGTCGTTCCACTCGGGGATGAGGTTCCCGAGCGGGCAGCCGTTGTGGCAGAACGGGATGCCGCAGTCCATGCACCTGCTGGCCTGCTTGCTGATGATCGGCAGCAGGGAGCCGGGGACGTAGACCTCGTTCCAGTCGCGGACGCGCTCCTCGACGGGGCGGGACTTGGCGACCTCGCGCCCGTGGTTCAGGAAGCCCTTCGGGTCAGCCATTGATCGCCGCCTCCATCATCTTCTCGTGGGTCTCGGTCTCGGAGAGACCGGCTCGCTCGGCGGCGTCCTTGGCGGCGAGCACTGCCTTGTACGTGCTGGGGATGATCTTGCTGAAGCGCTCGACGGCGGTGTCCCACTCGGCCAGGAGCTTCTCGGCGACGGTGGAGCCCGTCTCCTCCTGGTGGCGGCGGACCACGTCGTGCAGCCACTGCCGGTCGGTGTCGTCCAGCGCCTCGATCGCGTCGAGGTTGCCGACGTTGACGTTGTCGCGGTCGAGGTCGATCACGTAGGCGACGCCGCCGGACATGCCGGCCGCGAAGTTGCGGCCGGTCTCGCCGAGCACCACCGCGTGACCGCCGGTCATGTACTCGCAGCCGTGGTCGCCCACGCCCTCGGAGACGACCGTAGCGCCGGAGTTGCGCACGCAGAACCGCTCACCGGTCTTGCCGCGCAGGAACATCTCGCCGCCGGTGGCGCCGTAGCCGATGGTGTTGCCGGCGATGACGCTGTACTCGGCGAGGTGGTCGGCCGCACGGTCCGGCCGGACGATGATCCGGCCGCCGGACAGGCCCTTGCCGACGTAGTCGTTGGCGTCGCCCTCGAGACGCAGCGTCACACCGCGCGGCACGAACGCGCCGAAGGACTGGCCGGCCGAGCCGGTGAAGGTGATGTCGATGGTGTCGTCGGGCAGGCCCGCGCCGCCGAACTTCTTCGTCACCTCGTGGCCGAGCATGGTGCCGACCGTGCGGTTGATGTTGCGGATCTGCACCTGGGCGCGGACCGGCTGGGCCTCGGTGGCGTCGGAGGCGGCCAGCGCGTCGGCGGCCAGCTTGATCAGCTGGTTGTCGAGCGCCTTCTCCAGGCCGTGGTCCTGCGCGATCAGCTGGTGGCGCACCGCGCCCTCGGGCAGCTGGGGCACGTGGAACAGCGGCTCCAGGTTCAGGCCCTGCGCCTTCCAGTGGTCGACCGCGCGGGTGACGTCGAGGGCCTCGGCGTGGCCGACGGCCTCCTCGATGGAGCGGAAGCCCAGCTCGGCGAGGATCTCGCGGACCTCTTCGGCGATGTACTGGAAGAAGTTGACGACGTACTCGGCCTTGCCGGTGTAGCGCTCGCGCAGCACCGGGTTCTGCGTGGCGATGCCGACCGGGCAGGTGTCCAGGTGGCAGACGCGCATCATGACGCAGCCGGAGACGACGAGCGGCGCGGTCGCGAAACCGAACTCCTCGGCGCCGAGCAGCGCGGCGATGACCACGTCGCGGCCGGTCTTCAGCTGGCCGTCCGTCTGGACGACGATCCGGTCGCGCAGGCCGTTGAGCAGCAGCGTCTGCTGCGTCTCGGCGAGGCCCAGCTCCCAGGGTCCGCCCGCGTGCTTCAGCGAGGTGAGCGGGGAGGCGCCGGTGCCGCCGTCGTGCCCGGAGATGAGCACCACGTCCGCGTGGGCCTTGGAGACACCCGCGGCGACCGTGCCGACGCCGACCTCGGAGACCAGCTTGACGTGAATGCGCGCCTGGGGGTTGGCGTTCTTCAGGTCGTGGATCAGCTGGGCGAGGTCCTCGATGGAGTAGATGTCGTGGTGCGGCGGCGGGGAGATCAGGCCCACGCCGGGCGTCGAGTGCCGTGTCTTGGCGACCCACGGGTAGACCTTGTGGCCGGGCAGCTGGCCGCCCTCGCCGGGCTTGGCGCCCTGGGCCATCTTGATCTGGATGTCGTCGGAGTTGACCAGGTACTCGGAGGTCACGCCGAAGCGGCCGGAGGCGACCTGCTTGATGGAGGACCGGCGGGCCGGGTCGTACAGGCGCTCCGGGTCCTCGCCGCCCTCACCGGTGTTGGACTTGCCGCCCAGCTGGTTCATGGCGATGGCGAGGGTCTCGTGCGCCTCCTGCGAGATGGAGCCGTACGACATGGCGCCGGTGGAGAAGCGCTTGACGATCTCGGAGACGGGCTCGACCTCGTCGATGGAGATCGGCTGCCGGTCCGACTTGAAGCCGAACAGGCCGCGCAGCGTCATCAGCCGCTCGGACTGCTCGTTCACGCGCTCGGTGTACTTCTTGAAGATGTCGTACCGGCCGGAGCGTGTGGAGTGCTGGAGGCGGAAGACCGTCTCCGGGTCGAACAGGTGCGGCTCGCCCTCGCGGCGCCACTGGTACTCGCCGCCTATCTCCAGCGCGCGGTGCGCCGGGGCGATGCCGGAGGCCGGGTAGGCCTTGGCGTGCCGGGCGGCGACCTCCTTGGCGATGACGTCGATGCCGACGCCGCCGATCTTGGTGGCCGTACCGTTGAAGTACTTGTCGACGAAGGCCTCGTCGAGACCGACGGCCTCGAAGACCTGGGCGCCGCGGTAGGAGGCGACAGTCGAGATGCCCATCTTGGACATGACCTTCAGCACGCCCTTGCCGAGGGCGTAGATGAGGTTGCGGATGGCCTTCTCGGGCTCGATGCCGGGCAGGAACGTGCCGGCGCGGACCAGGTCCTCGACGGACTCCATCGCCAGGTACGGGTTGACGGCGGCGGCGCCGTAGCCGATGAGCAGGGCGACGTGGTGGACCTCGCGGACGTCGCCGGCCTCGACCAGCAGGCCCACCTGGGTGCGCTGCTTGGTGCGGATGAGGTGGTGGTGGACGGCCGCGGTGAGCAGCAGCGACGGGATCGGCGCGTGCTCGGCGTCGGAGTGGCGGTCGGACAGGACGATCAGGCGGGCGCCGTTCTCGATGGCCGCGTCGGCCTCGGCGCAGATCTCCTCGATCCGCGCGGCGAGCGCGTCTCCGCCGCCGTGCACCCGGTACAGACCGGACAGCGTCGCGGCCTTGAAGCCCGGCATGTCGCCGTCGGCGTTGATGTGGATGAGCTTGGCCAACTCGTCGTTGTCGATGACCGGGAAGGGCAGCAGGACGCTGCGACAGGAGGCCGCGTTCGGGTCGAGCAGGTTGCCCTGCGGGCCCAGCGACGAGCGCAGGGAGGTGACCAGCTCCTCGCGGATGGCGTCCAGCGGCGGGTTGGTGACCTGCGCGAACAGCTGCGTGAAGTAGTCGAAGAGCAGGCGCGGGCGGTCCGACAGCGCGGCGATCGGCGAGTCGGTGCCCATGGAACCGATCGGCTCGGCACCGGCCTTGGCCATCGGCGCGAGGATGACCCGCAGCTCCTCCTCGGTGTAGCCGAAGGTCTGCTGGCGGCGGGTGACCGAGGCGTGGGTGTGGACGATGTGCTCGCGCTCGGGCAGGTCGGACAGCTCGATCTCGCCGGCTTCCACCCACTCCTGGTAGGGGTTCTCGGCGGCGAGCTGGGCCTTGATCTCGTCGTCCTCGATGATGCGGTGCTCGGCGGTGTCGACGAGGAACATGCGGCCGGGCTGCAGGCGGCCCTTGCGGACGACCTTGGCCGGGTCGATGTCCAGGACGCCGACCTCGGAGCCGAGGACGACCAGGCCGTCGTCGGTGACCCAGTAGCGGCCGGGGCGCAGGCCGTTGCGGTCGAGGACCGCGCCGACCTGGGTGCCGTCGGTGAAGGTGACACAGGCCGGGCCGTCCCAGGGCTCCATCATCGTGGAGTGGAACTGGTAGAAGGCGCGCCGGGCCGGGTCCATGGAGTCGTGGTTCTCCCACGCCTCCGGGATCATCATCAGCACGGAGTGCGGCAGGGAACGGCCGCCCAGGTGCAGCAGCTCCAGGACCTCGTCGAAGGAGGCGGAGTCGGAGGCGTCCGGGGTGCAGATCGGGAAGATCCGCTCGATGGCCTTGTCGTCGGCGCCGAACAGGTCGGAGACGAGCTGTGACTCGCGGGCCACCATCCAGTTGCGGTTGCCCTTGACCGTGTTGATCTCGCCGTTGTGCGCGACGAAGCGGTACGGGTGTGCGAGCGGCCACGACGGGAAGGTGTTCGTCGAGAAGCGGGAGTGCACGAGCGCGATCGCGGAGGCGAAGCGGCGGTCGGACAGGTCCGGGAAGAAGGGCTCCAGCTGGCCGGTGGTCAGCATGCCCTTGTAGACGATCGTGCGGGCCGACAGCGACGGGAAGTAGACACCGGCCTCGCGCTCGGCGCGCTTGCGCAGCACGAAGGCCTTGCGGTCGAGGGCGATGCTCTCCGAGGCGCCGTCGGCGACGAAGAGCTGCCGGAAGACCGGCATCGTCGAGCGGGCGGTGGCGCCCAGCAGCTGGGGCGCGACCGGCACCTCGCGCCAGCCGAGGACGGTGAGGCCCTCGTCGGCGGCGATCGTCTCGATCTGCGAGACGGCCTCGGCGGTGCCGGCCTCGGGCAGGAAGGCGATGCCGACGGCGTAGGAGCCCGCCGCGGGCAGCTCGAATCCGGCCACGTCACGGAAGAAGGCGTCCGGGACCTGCGCCAGGATGCCCGCGCCGTCGCCGGAGTCGGGCTCGGAGCCGGTGGCGCCTCGGTGTTCGAGGTTGCGCAGGACGGTCAGAGCCTGTTCCACCAGGGTGTGGGACGCCTCGCCGGTGAGGGTGGCGACGAAGCCGACGCCGCAGGCGTCGTGCTCGTTGCGGGGGTCGTACATACCCTGCGCAGCAGGGCGAGCATCCATGAACGACCAGTTCTGGCCATTCGCGGAGTGCTGGGACGGCTGGCGCGGCGTACGCATCGGCTCTCCCGTCGTCGTCATGTGGCATGTGCAAAGGTGCCGAGGGACGACGTTGGCCCTCGCGTGATCGCAAAATTTCGTGCAGGTTACATGATGGAGCGGTTCTCGGGAACCGGGATAACCCGTTCCAGCATGCGGACACCGGGGGTTCGCGGCGGGGGTACCGCGCCGACGGTGGAAGCCATGGGGGGCCTGTACGGAACGACCGGGTGAGATCGATGCCCGTCGGGCCGACGGCGGGACAGGCGTCTTCGCCCGGCCCGCTGGGGGGCACGCGGCGGGCCTCATTGCCCACAGCGCTTACGGCTCATGCCCGGTGGTCGCACATCCGAAACCAGCGAGTAACGGTTACTTATGCGGCCCCACGCATAAGTCCGAGCCGCGCTATCCTACGGCCGTTCCGAACAAGGTGCCCAGGGCGTACGTCACACCGGCCGCCGCCCCTCCCAGGAGAAGCTGGCGCAGACCGCTGTACCACCAGGTGCGTGCCGTCACCTTGGCCACCACCGCGCCGCACAGGAAGAGCCCCAGCAGCGCCAGCAGCACGGCCGGCCACATGCTGCTCGCACCCAGCAGGTACGGCAGCACGGGGACGAGCGCGCCGAGCGCGAAGGAGCCGAAGCTCGACACCGCGGCGACGGTGGGCGAGGGCAGATCGCCGGGATCGATGCCGAGTTCCTCCCGGGCGTGGATCTCCAGCGCCTGCTCGGGGTCCTTCGACAGCTGCCGTGCCACCTCGCGGGCCAGCCGCGGCTCGACCCCTCGCGCCTCGTACAGGGCGGCCAGCTCGGCCTCCTCGTCCTTGGGGTGCTTGCGCAGCTCGCGCCGCTCCACGTCCAGCTCGGCCTCGACCAGCTCGCGCTGCGAGGCGACGGAGGTGTACTCACCGGCGGCCATGGAGAAGGCGCCGGCGGCCAGGCCGGCCAGTCCGCTGAGGACGACGGTCTGCTGGCTGACCGCACCGCCCGCGACACCGGTCATCAGAGCCAGGTTGGAGACGAGACCGTCCATCGCGCCGAACACCGCGGGACGCAGCCAGCCGCCGTTCACGTCCCGGTGCGTGTGGTTGTCCCGGTGCGCCTCGTGCAGCGCCGCCTCGGTCTCGATGATGGCCATGAAAAGAACCCCGCTCCCCTACTTTGGACAAGTTCCAGAGTTTTACAACACCAAAACTACGCCTCGGATTCCCTCGCCGCCAGCAAGGAAAGGCTGCGCTAACCTGCGGTTTTACCGATTTCCGCTCACTTGATCATCACCTCGCCCAGATGTCGACCGGGTGATGCTGGGGCTCCCGAGGCTCGCCGGAGTCGTCGCAGTGGGACACATGCCGTATGGCATCGATCGCCTGCATCCCCTCCGTCCCGGCGCCCGGGGACGCCGCCGAACTGCGCGCACGGGCCCGCGGCGCACTGCTGGGCCTGGCCGTCGGTGACGCCCTCGGGGCACCGGCCGAGAACATGAAGCCGTCCGAGATCCGCGCGCGGTGGGGCCGCATCACGGGGTACGTGGCCGAGAAGCCGGCCGGCACGGACGACACCGAGTACGCCCTCTTCTCGGCGCTGCTGCTGGCCCGGCACGGCTCCGCGCTCACCCCGGCACACGTCGAGGCGGCCTGGCACGAGCTGATCGCCGACCGTGACGAGGGCCCGTTCCGGGGCGCCGGCTTCAGCGAACGCGGCACGCTGGAGAACCTGCGCCGCGGTCTGGCCGCGCCCATCTCCGCCCAGCACCGGCACGCCTGGAGCGACGGCCTCGCCATGCGCGCGGCCCCCTTCGGGGTGTTCGCGGCCGGCCGCCCGGCGGAGGCGGCCCGGCTGGTCGCGATCGACGGCTCGGTGAGCCACGACGGCGAGGGCATCCACGGCGGCCAGGCGGTGGCGGCGGGCGTCGCGGCGGCGATGGCCGGCGCGACACCGAACGCGGTGGTGGCCGCGGCCCTCGCGGTCGTGCCCGACGACTCCTGGACGGCCCGCAGTCTGCGCCGCGCGGTGGCGGTCGCGCACCGCGGCGAACGCGCGGTCCGCTCCGCGGTCGTCATCGGCGGCTACCCCTGGACCGACCTGGCCCCCGAGGCGGTCGCCCTGGCGTTCGGCGCGTACGCGGCGGCCGACGGCGACTTCGAGCAGTCCGTCCTGACCGCGGTGAACATGGGCCGCGACGCGGACACGACGGCGGCGGTCGCGGGCGCGCTGGCGGGCGCGACCCGGGGCGTCTCGGCCATCCCGGCGGCCTGGGCGGCGGCCATCACCCCGGCCCGTGGCTCCTGCCTCCCGGCGATGGCGGGCCACCACGTCCTGGACGTGGCGGACCTCCTGACCCCGGCGGCGCCCGGCGCACACCCGGAGCCGACGGGCCGCGCACTGGTGGCGGGCGACGGAACGGAGACCCCCGCATGACCACCCACGAACTGGCCCCCCACGAACCACCGACCCCCCACACCACCACCTCACCCACACCGCCACTTCCGCCGGCCCCCACCGACGACCTCCCCCTGACCACCCCACCCACGCCGACACCTCCCACGGCCCTCACCGACGACCTCCCCCTCACCACCCCACCCACGCCGACACCACCCACAGCCACCGTCGGCGAGCTCACCCCCACCACCCCGCCCACCCCCCTGCCCCCCGCAGCCGCCGACGCCGGGATCGCCCTCACCGCCCCGCCCCCGCCCCTGCCCCCCGCAGCCGCCGACGGCGAGGTCGCCCCGCGGGAGACCAGGGCCCCTCGGGTGACCGTTACGGGCGGTGCGCGGGTGGGAGACAGGAAGGCCGAAGGCCTTCTGCTCGGACTGGCCGCCGGCGACGCGGCCGGCTGGCCCGCCGCCCGCCACAGAGCCGCCCGCATGCCCGACTGGACCCGCCGCCTCACCCGCGAACTCGACACCTTCGCCGAGCACAACGCCACGACCACCCTCCCCGTCCCCATCGCCCTGAACCAGCCCCCCGAACCCCTCCGCCTCGGCCCCTCCGACGACGCGGAATGGGCGGCCTTCGCCGCCGAAGCCCTCCTCCTCGCCGGCGACGACACCGTCCTGAACGACCTCGGCCGGGACCGCCGCACCCGCGCGGCGATCGACCTCACCTGGAACGCCCTCGCCAGCGAGGTCGCCGCGGCAGCGGACCGCGCACCCGAGATCGAGTCCGCCGTCCTCCCCCTGCGCGCCCGCATCTCCGTCCGCGCCGGCCTGGGCAATCTCGCCACCGGTCTGCGCCCGCCCGCCACCGGCCACGACAACCCGCACTACTTCGACGACGCCGCCTGCGTCCGCGCCTGCGTCCTGGCCGTCGCCCACCCCGGCGACCCCCGCCGCGCCGCCGACCTCGCCGAGTTCGACGCCCGCTACACCCAGGACGGCGACGGAGTCCACGGCGCCCGCGCCATGGCGGCGGCCCTCGCGCTCGCCCTGGCCGGGGCGCAGGTCGACGCCTGCGTCACGGCCGCCCTCGCCGAACTCCCCGAGGAGACGGAGATCGGCCGCAACGCCCGGCACGCCCTGCGGCTCGCCGCCGCCGCGGACGGCGCCTTCGCCCTGGTGCCGCCCCTGGAGCACCAGATCGTCGACCACGTCTACAGCTACGGCATCGCCGCCGCCGAGACCGTGCCGGTCGCCCTGGCCCTGGCCACCGCCGCCCGCGGCCGCATCGCCGAGGCGGTCCCGGCCGCGGCCTGTCTGTCCCGGGTCGCGGACTCCGCCCCGGCCCTGGTGGGCGCCCTCACCGGCGCCGTCGGCGGCGGCGCCTCGATCCCGGCCTCCTGGCGGGACACCTGCCGCACCCTCTCGGGCTGCGCCCTCCCCCGCCTCACCGGCACCGACCTCGTCGAACTCGCCGGGCTCCTGGAAGCCGTACAACCGGCCCACCCCGGTGGATGATGCGGCCATGAACCCCAAACCGCATCAAAACGCCACACTGGACGAGCGGATCACCGGCGCCCTGGTCGGAGCGGCCGTCGGCGACGCCCTCGGCGGCCCCGTCGAGGGCTACGCGCCCGAGCAGATCCTCGAGCGCCACGGCGGCCGCGTCCACGGCGTCGTCGGCCCCTGGCACGGCGACGACTGGCGCACGGCCCGCCCCCTCGCCCCGTACCACAAGGGCGACGGTCACGTCACCGACGACACCTTGATGACGCACGCCCTGATCCGCGTCTACGCCCGGGTCCGCGACCACCTCGACGCCTACGCGATCGCCGACCACCTGGTCCCCGACCTGATGACCGAGCCCCGCTGGATCCCGGAACTGGAGACCGAGGCACTCCCCCTCCAGCGGATCTTCCTCGCGGAGAAGTGGCTGGTCACCAGGCTCCACTACGGTCATGCCGACCCGCGCGAGGCCGGCACCGGCAACATCGTCAACTGCGGCGCGGCGATGTACATGGCCCCGGTCGGCCTGGTCAACGCGGCCGACCCGCGCGCGGCCTACGCCGAGGCCCTCGACGTCGCCGGCGCGCACCAGTCGTCGTACGGCCGTGAGGCGGCGGGCGTCCTGGCCGCGGCGGTGGCAGCGGCCTGCACCCCCGGGGCGACCCCCGACTCGGTCGTCTCGGCGTGCCTGTCCCTGGCGAAGGACGGCACGCGCACGGCGATCGAGCGGGTCTGCGAGGAGGCCTCCCGCCACACGGACTTCGAGTCGGCCCTCGGCCCCCTGCGCGAGGCGGTCGCCCCCTTCGACACCGTGGGTCCCGACTACCGCGCCCCGTCCCTGGGCGCCCGCCGCCCGTCGCGCCTCCACGCGATCGAGGAGCTCCCCGTCGCCCTGGGCATGGTGATCGTCGCGCGGGGCGACTACCGTCACGCGGTGCTCGGCGCCGTGAACTACGGCCGGGACTGCGACTCCATCGCCACCATGGCGGGCGCCCTGGCCGGAGCCCTCGGCGCGCCGGTCCCGCAGGACTGGGCCAAGACCGTCGCAGAGGCCAGCCGCCTGGATTTGTGGGAACCGGCCACGACACTCACCCGGGTGACCCGCGAGATCTTCGCCCGGGACGTCGCCCGCCGCCGCGCCCACGAAGCGGCCTTCGCGTCCCTCGGAGGCCAGGAATGCTCCGACTGACCTGGGTCCAGCCGGAGGACCTGCTCGTTCACGAACTCCGCCAGGCGGCCCAGGACGGCCGCGAGCCGAAGGCGATCGCCGCCCGCTGGCGCGCGGCGGGCGGCCCCGAGGCCCCCACCACAGCGGGCGCCTCCCCCGCCCCGGTGTCCCGCTACCTCCGGCAGCTGGCGGAAGACCTCCTGGACGAACTGGCGGACCTGCCCAGCGCCTTGGCGGAGGACGAGCCCACCGGCCTGGCGGAGATCAGGGCCCTGTGCCCCGAATGGCCGCAGCCCGCCCACGCCTCGGCCACACCCCCCGAGCGCCTCGAAGCCGCCTGGCTGGGCCGGGCCGCCGGCTGCCTGCTCGGCAAACCCGTCGAGAAACTCCCCCTGGAGGCCATCCGCCGCCTGGCCCGATCCACCGGCAACTGGCCGCTGTCCACCTGGTTCACGGAACGAGGCGTCCCGGCGGAACTCCTCGCCGCACACCCCTGGAACCGCCGCTCGGCGGCCACCTCCCTCGCCGAGAACATCGACGGCATGCCCGAGGACGACGACCTCAACTACCCCCTGCTGAACCTGATCCTGCTCCGGCGGTACGGAAAGTCCTTCACCACCACGGACGTGGCCCGCACCTGGCTGGACGAGCTCCCCGCCGGCCGCACCTTCACCGCCGAACGCGTCGCCTACCGCAACCTCCTCAGCGGCCTGGAGCCCCCGCACACGGCCCGCCACCGCAACCCGTTCCGGGAATGGATCGGCGCCCTGATCCGCGCCGACGTCCACGGCTGGACCAACCCCGGCGACCCGGCCGCAGCGGCCGGACAGGCCCACCGCGACGCCACCCTCACCCACACCGCCAACGGCGTCTACGCGGCGATGTTCGCGGCGGCCGCCACCGCCACGGCCGCGACCGGCACCGCCGACGTCCACGCCTGCCTGCGCACCGGCCTCACGGTCGTCCCCCCGCGCTCCCGCCTCGCCCGGGCGGTCCGCCGCGGCATCGAACTGGCCCACGAGCACACCGACTTCGACACCGTCGTCGACGGGCTCCACGCCGCGCACGCCGGCACCCACCACTGGGTGCACGCCGTCCCCAACACGGCGTTGATCGCCGCCGCCCTCACCCACGCGAACGGCGACTTCACCGGCTCCGTCTGCCGTGCCGTGAGCGGCGGCTGGGACACCGACTCCAACGGCGCCACGGCGGGCGGCATCGCCGGCCTGCTGGCCGGACACCCCGCCGCGCTCCCCGACCGCTGGACGGCCCCGCTGAAGAACCGCCTGTCCACCTCCGTCGGCGACTTCGACGGCGTCGGCTTCGACACCCTCGCCCACCTCACCCACCGGGAGACCCGCCGCTCATGACCGCTCCCCAGCCCGCTCCCCTCACCGGCCTGCGCGTCCTCGACCTCGCCACCCTCTTCGCCGGCCCGATGGCCGCCACCCTGCTCGGCGACTTCGGCGCCGAGGTCATCAAGATCGAGCACCCGAGGAAGCCGGACCCCTCCCGCGGCCACGGCCCCTCGAAGGACGGCATCGGCCTGTGGTGGAAGATGCTCGGCCGCAACAAGCGGACCGTCACCCTCGACCTGTCCCGGCCCGGCGGCCGCGCCACCCTCCTGCGCCTCGCCGCCACCGCCGACGTGATCGTCGAGAACTTCCGCCCCGGCACCCTGGAGAAGTGGGACCTGGGCTGGCCGGAGCTGTCCGCCGTCAACCCCCGCCTGGTCCTGGCCCGCGTCACCGGCTTCGGCCAGTTCGGCCCGTCCGCGCACCGGCCCGGTTTCGGCACCCTCGCCGAGGCGATGAGCGGATTCGCCGCGATCACCGGCGAGCCGGACGCACCCCCGACCCTGCCGCCCTTCGGGCTCGCCGACGCCGTCGCCGGCCTGACGACGGCGTACGCGGTGATGACCGCGCTGGCCGCCCGGCAGCGGACGGGCGAGGGCCAGGTCGTCGACACGGCCCTGATCGAACCGATCCTCGCCGTCCTCGGCCCCCAGCCCCTCTGGTACGACCAGCTCGGCCACGTCCAGCCCCGCACCGGCAACCGCTCCCCCAACAACGCCCCGCGCGGCGTCTACCGCACCGCGGACGGCACCTGGGTCGCCGTCTCCACCTCGGCCCAGTCGGTCGCCGAACGCGTGATGCGTTTGGTGGGACGCCCGGAACTGATCGACGAACCGTGGTTCGCCACCGGTGCCGACCGCGCCCGCCACGCCGACGTCCTGGACGAGGCCGTCGGCTCCTGGATCGCCGAGCGCACCCGCGCCGACGTCCTGGCCGCGTTCGAGAAGGCCGAGGCGGCGGTGGCGCCGATCCAGGACGTCCGGGACGTGATGAACGACCCGCAGTACCAGGCCCTGAACACCATCACCACCGTCGACGACCCGGAGCTGGGCCCGCTGCGCATGCAGAACGTCCTGTTCCGCCTGTCCGCCACTCCCGGCGGGATCCGCTGGGCCGGCCGCCCGCACGGCGCGGACACCGACGAGGTCCTGACCGAGCTCGGCCTGACCGAGACCGACCTCAAGGAACTGCGCACGGAGGGCGTCCTGTGACGGCCGCGCCGCCGCTCACCTGGCTCTACGCCCCCGGCGATCGCCCGCACGTGGTGGCGAAGGCCCTCACCTGCGGCGCCGACGTCGTCATCGTCGACCTGGAGGACGCGGTCGCCCCCGACCGCAAGGCCTACGCCCGCGACGCCACCGCCGACCTGCTCGGCGACCCGCCGGCGGTCCCGGTCCACGTCCGCGTCAACGCCCTGGACAGCCCCTGGGCCGAACAGGACATCGCCACGCTCGCCGGGATGCCGGGACTGTCGGGTCTGCGGGTGCCCAAGGTGACCTCGGCGGCGGGGATCACCCACATCGCCCACCGCACGACGGCCGCGCTGTACGCCCTGCTGGAGTCCGCCCTCGCGGTGGAACAGGCCTACGCCGTCGCCACCGCCCATCCGAACCTGCGGGGCATCGCGCTCGGCGAGGCGGATCTCCGGGCCGACCTGGGAGTCCGGGACGGCACCGGCCTGGACTGGTCGCGCTCCCGGGTGGTCGTGGCGGCCCGGGCGGCGGGCCTGCCCCCGCCGGCGCAGTCGGTCCACCCCGACGTCCGTGACCTGGAGGGCCTGGCCGTCTCCTGCGCCCGTGGGCGTGCGCTGGGCTTTCTGGGCCGGGCCGCGATCCATCCCCGCCAGCTCCCGGTCATCGAGCGCGCCTACCTGCCCACCGGGGACGAGATCGAGCAGGCGGAGACGATCCTCAAGGCGGCGGTGGCCGAGCCGGGCGCCCAGGCCCTGCCCGACGGCCGCTTCGTGGACGCGGCGGTGGTGGCGGCGGCCCGGCGCACCCTGTCCCTGGCGGGCCGCCGCTGACATGCCGAGGGCGCCCGGTCACCCGGGCGCCCTCGAAACAGGTCACTGCGGCAGAGGCCGTCAGGCCTTCTTCCCCGACCCGGCCTGGTCCTTGGCCTCGTCGGCCTCGGCTGCACCCGCGGCGGCGTCACTCCCGGCCTCGGCACCCTCGGCGCCCTTGTCCTGCTTGCCGCCCCCGGAGTCCTTGCCGTCTTCGGAGCCCGTGCCGTCCTCGTCGCCCTTGCCGAGGTCGACGGCCTTCTCGTCACTGTCGGCGTCACCGCCGGAGGACACGGCACCCGGCTCCACGACCTCTTCCCGCCCGGGCCGCTTCCTCGCCGACAGCACGAAGTAGGTCACCGCGAGCAGGAACACCAGGATCGCGGTCCAGACGTTCAGCCTGAGGCCCAGGATGTGATGGGCGTCGTCGACCCGCATGTACTCGATCCACGCCCGGCCCGCGCAGTACGCGGCGACGTACAGCGCGAAGGCCCGGCCGTGTCCGAGGCGGAAGCGGCGGTCGGCCCAGATGACCAGGACCGCGACGCCGATACACCACAGCGACTCGTACAGGAACGTCGGGTGGTACGTGCCCGGGACCCGCCCGTCCGCCGAGGAGGTGATCTCCAGGGCCCACGGCAGATCGGTGGGCTTGCCGTACAGCTCCTGGTTGAACCAGTTGCCCCAGCGGCCGATCGCCTGCGCGAGGGCGATGCCCGGCGCGACGGCGTCGGCGTACGCGGGCATCGGGATGCCCCGGCGGCGGCAGCCGATCCAGGCGCCCAGCGCGCCGAGCGCGATCGCGCCCCAGATGCCGAGGCCGCCCTCCCAGATCTTGAAGGCGTCCACCCAGTCACGGCCCTCGCTGAAGTACAGCTCGTAGTCCGTGATCACGTGGTAGAGGCGGCCGCCGATCAGGCCGAAGGGCACGGCCCAGACAGCGATGTCGGCCACCGTGCCGGCCCGCCCGCCCCGGGCGATCCAGCGCCTGTTGCCGAGCCAGACCGCGACGAAGACGCCGATGATGATGCAGAACGCGTAGCCGCGCAGCGGGACGGGGCCGAGGTACAGCACCCCGCGCGACGGGCTGGGAATGAAGGCAAGTTCCATGGCAAGGTCGACGCTACCGTGCCGGACCGGGCCCGGGGCAGGCGGCCCGGCTACGGGTCCATAACAGGGACCGGGGAATCTCCCCTAGCCCTGGTTCGCCTCCTGCACCATCTGCTTCAGCTTCGCCGGGGTCATCGTGCGGTCCTGGTAGATGTTCTTGCCGTCGAACAGCACGGTCGGCGTGCCGGAGAAGTCGCCCTTGTCGAAGGCCTGGTGGGACTTGGCGACCCAGGCGTTGTGCGTGCCGTCCTCGACGCACGTGCGGAAGGCCGGGGTGTCCAGGCCGTCGACCTTGCCGGCGAGCTCGATCAGCTTGTCGTTGTCCGCGAAGGCGTCGTCGACCTCCGGGGGCTGGTTGTCGAAGAGCACGTCGTGGTACGCGGGGAACTTCCCGGCGTCCTGGGCGCAGGCGGCGGCGTTGGCCGCGTTGCGCGAGCCCGTGCCGCCCATGTTGCCGTCGATGAGTGTGACCAGGTGGTACTCGGTCTTCAGCTGGCCGGCCTCGGTCAGCTCGTGGATCACCGGCCGGTACGCCGTCTCGAAGGACTTGCAGGCCGGGCAGCGGAAGTCCTCCCACACCGTGAGCGTGGACTTGGCGCTGTCCTTGCCGACCGGGATCGCGAGGCCGTCCTTGCCCTGGGCGCCCGAGGGGGCCACGACCGGGCCCGAGGCCTCGCTGCCGTCGTCCTTGCCGGCGTTGGCCGCGACGACGCCGATCACCGCCGCGAGTCCCAGGACGGCGACGACCGCGCCGCCCACCAGCAGCGCGCGCCGGCGCTTCTCGGCGGACTTGTGCTTCTCACGCTCGACCGCCAGCTTCTCCCGGGCGGTGCGCTTTCCCTCACGGTTCTTCTCGCTCACACCCCGGAAACGAACCGGGGAGGCGCACCGCGCCTCCCCGGCCCCAGGTCCACCCGTACGAGGGACCCGTACGACTTCCGGTTTTTCTACGCCTGCCGGCGCACGCCCCGGGCGAGGTCGCCGGCGAGGGCGCGCACGGCCTCGACGCCGGCCGCGTCGTCCGGGGCGTCGAGCATCGCCTTGACGAAGGCCGAGCCGACGATCACGCCGTCGGCGAAGCCGGAGACCTCGGCGGCCTGGGTGGCGTTGGAGACGCCGAGTCCGACGCAGACCGGCAGGCCGGTGCCGGTGGCCCGGGTGCGCTCCACCAGGTCCTGGGCCTGCGAGCTGACGGTGGCGCGGGTGCCGGTGACGCCCATCAGGGAGGCCGCGTAGACGAAGCCGCTGCCCGCCGCGGTGATCTGCGCGAGCCGTTCGTCCTTGCTGCTGGGGGCCACGACGAAGACGGTCGCGAGCTCGTGCTTCCCGGCGTGCTCCCGCCACAGCGCCGCCTCCTGCACGGGCAGGTCGGGCAGGATGCAGCCCGCGCCGCCGGCCTCGGCCAGCTCGGCGGTGAACCGCTCGACGCCGTAGCGGTCGATGGGGTTCCAGTACGTCATGACGAGGATGGGCTTGCCGGTGGCGGCATGCGCCTCGCGGACGGTGCGCAGCACGTCGGCGATCTTGACGCCGCCGCGCAGGGCGATGTCGTCGGCGGTCTGGATGACGGGACCGTCGAGGACGGGGTCGCTGTGCGGCAGGCCCACCTCGACGACGTCGGCGCCGCCGTCGATGACGGCCTTGACGGCCTCGATGCCGCCGTCCACGGTCGGGAACCCCGCCGGGAGGTAGGCGATGAGGGCCGCACGCCCCTCGGCCTTGGCCGCGGCGAGGGTGTCGCTCAACAGCTGCAGGTTGCCGCTCACTTGGCGTCCCCCTCGATCTCGGCGGTGCCGGAGGCGTCCTCGGCGACCTCGGCGTCGGTGTCGTACAGGCCGAAGTAGCGGGCGGCGGTGTCCATGTCCTTGTCACCGCGGCCGGAGAGGTTGACCACGATCAGCCCGTCCTTGCCCAGCTCCTTGCCGACCTCCAGGGCGCCGGCCAGGGCGTGGGCGCTCTCGATGGCCGGGATGATGCCCTCGGTGCGGGACAGCAGGCGCAGGGCCTGCATGGCCGCGTCGTCGGTGACCGCGCGGTACTCGCCGCGGCCGGAGTCCTTCAGGTAGGAGTGCTCCGGGCCGATGCCCGGGTAGTCCAGACCGGCCGAGATCGAGTACGGCTCGGTGATCTGGCCCTCCTCGTCCTGGAGGACGTAGGAGCGGGAGCCGTGCAGGATGCCCGGCTCGCCGGCGGTCAGGGTCGCGGCGTGCTCGCCGGTGTCGACGCCGTGGCCGGCCGGCTCGCAGCCGATGAGCCGGACGCCCTCGTCGGGGATGAAGGCGTGGAAGAGGCCGATGGCGTTGGAGCCGCCGCCCACGCAGGCGACCGCGGCGTCGGGCAGCCGCCCGGCCCGCTCCAGGAGCTGGCGGCGGGCCTCGACGCCGATGACCCGGTGGAAGTCGCGGACCATGGCCGGGAAGGGGTGGGGTCCGGCGACGGTGCCGAAGAGGTAGTGCGTGTGGTCGACGTTGGCGACCCAGTCGCGGAACGCCTCGTTGATGGCGTCCTTCAGCGTGCGGCTGCCGGACTTCACCGCGATGACCTCGGCGCCGAGCATGCGCATGCGGGCGACGTTGAGGGCCTGGCGCTGCGTGTCGATCTCACCCATGTAGATGGTGCATTCGAGACCGAAGAGGGCGCAGGCGGTGGCGGTGGCGACGCCGTGCTGGCCGGCGCCGGTCTCGGCGATGACCCGGGTCTTGCCCATGCGCTTGGTGAGCAGGGCCTGCCCGAGCACGTTGTTGATCTTGTGCGAGCCGGTGTGGTTGAGGTCTTCCCGCTTCAGGAAGACCCGGGCGCCGCCGGCGTGCTCGGCGAACCGGGGCACCTCGGTCAGCGCGGACGGGCGGCCCGTGTAGTGGACCAGGAGGTCGTCGAGTTCCTTGGCGAACTCCGGGTCGTGCTTGGCCTTGTCGTACTCGACGGCGACCTCGTCGACGGCGGCGACGAGGGCCTCGGGGATGAACTTGCCGCCGAAGGCCCCGAAGTAACCTTCGGCGTTCGGCGTCCGTCCCTCGGGATCGGGGATGAAGAACTGGCTGGGCATGCGAATACCTTCACGGTGAGTGGTGTGTGGAATGCACGAGTCGCCGTGGGGGCAAGGGTTGTCAGTCGACTGCGGGACCGCCGTGGCCGTTCGCGCCCACGCGGCGGTAGCCGCGGATCGAGCAGAGTCCCGCGCCCCCGAAGGCAGGGCGCCGCTGCCATCGCATGCCGTTCACCTGGCCCGGCTCGTCACCGATGACGTACCGGACGCGGCGGCCGTGGACACGGCGCGCGGGCGCGCGGCAGCCGCGGGGGCGGCAGCCGCGCGCGAGGCGGGCGTACCGGTCCACGGTCGTCAGGGTGAGAGTCATCGGGGCAAGCCTAGCGAAGATCAGCCCCGGCCGTGGCGGAGTGCGGGATGTTCGCCCGCCGCCACCAGGTCGGAGACCGCCGTCCTGGGGTCCTTGCCGGTGACGAGGGACTCGCCCACCAGGACCGCGTCCGCGCCGGCGTTGGCGTAGGCGATGAGGTCGTGCGGGCCGCGCACGCCGGACTCGGCGACCTTGATGATGTGGTCGGGGATCTCCGGTGCCACCCGCTCGAAGGTGTTGCGGTCGACTTCGAGGGTCTTGAGGTTGCGGGCGTTCACGCCGATCACGCGGGCGCCGGCGTCGACCGCGCGCTCCACCTCGTCCTCGTCGTGCACCTCGACCAGCGGCGTCAGCCCGATGGACTCGGCCCGCTCGATGAGGGACTCCAGGGCGGCCTGGTCGAGGGCGGCGACGATCAGCAGGGCGACGTCGGCGCCGTAGGCGCGGGCCTCCCAGAGCTGGTACGACGTGACGATGAAGTCCTTGCGCAGGACCGGGATGTCCACGCGGGCGCGGACCGCCTCCAGATCGGCGAGCGAACCGCCGAAGCGCCGCTGCTCGGTGAGGACCGAGATGACGGCAGCGCCGCCCGCCTCGTAGTCGGCGGCGAGTCCCGCCGGGTCGGCGATGGCGGCCAGGGCGCCCTTGGAGGGGCTGGAGCGCTTGACCTCGCAGATGACCTTGACGCCGTCGCCGCGCAGGGCGGCCGCGCCGTCCTTGGCCGCGGGAGCCTTCGCCGCGCGCTCCTTGAGCTCGTCGAGGCTGACGCGCGCCTGCCGCTCCGCGAGGTCGGCACGGACTCCGTCGATGATCTCGTCGAGCACACTCACGCGAGCGGCCCCCTTCCAGACTCTTGACAGTTCCAGCGACCAGTCGGAAACCGATGGTCACTGCGATGGTATCCGCAGCAGGGCGTAGGCCTCGCATCCGGTTGACGCCGGTCCCACTACCTGGACATCCGCCCGATGATCAAGGATGGAGCCAGCCACCGAAGGGCAGGTTCCGGACAACCGTGAAGACCAGCAGCAACGCGCCGAGGCCCCACACCAGCCCGGGGCGCGGGTCGATCCGCAGCGGGCGCCCGCGCACGGCGTGGACCACCCATACGGTCCACAGCACGGCGCAGGCCAGATAGCCGAGGACGGCGAGCGCGTTGGCCTGCAGGGCGGCCGGCAGATCGCCGTGCACGAACGCGTGGGCGCTGCGCAGTCCGCCGCAGCCGGGGCAGTACAGGCCCGTGTGGCGCAGCAGCGGGCAGACCGGGTAGTGACCGGGCTCGTTCGGGTCCACCGCGCCCACGTAGGCGAAGGCGGCGACGGCACCCGCCAGGAGCCCGGCGGGTACGGCCAGACGTCCCGGGAGACCGTGCGTCACGCTTCGGCTGTCGGCGTTCACGGTAGGCATTGTGCCCCGCACACGCGTGAGGGGCGGTCCCGGCACCCCGGTGCCGGCCGCCCCTCACGCGGGATGCGCGTCGTTCCGCCGGGTTCAGCCCTCGGCGCGCGCCGGCTCGCGGTCGCCCGTCATCTGGTGCGGGGCGTGCAGGTCCTTGGGCTGGCCCAGGCCCATCATCCGCATGATGCCGCCGACGACACCGCCGAGGAGCACGACCACCATGCCGGCCCAGAAGCCCGCCGGCTGGTCCATCACCATGAACGCGCCCGCGACGCAGAAACCGATGAAGGCGATGATGACACCGGTCCAGGCGGCCGGGGTGTGACCGTGGCTGCTGCCCGCCATTGCTTGCTCCTCGTTGCTGTGTGCGTGTCTGAGCAGGACGCTCGGGGCCATTGTCCCGCACCCGCGCGCGGACGGTGACCGGGGGTGCTCCCCGGACTCACTCGTGCGGCTCAGGCCCCGGTCGGGTCCTCGCCGCGGTCGAGCGCCTTCCACAGCTCCTCGGGCCGGTCGGGGTCGGCGGCGGGGGCCCGGCGGCGCGGCCGGGGCGTGCCGCCGCGCTCGTAGCGGCCGGACATCGCGGGCCACAGCCGGCCGTAGCGCAGGGCGAGCAGCCCGGCCAGCAGGAGCAGCACGCCGCCGACGGCCGCGACGTACGGCCAGGCGGTGTGGCTGAGGGCGGCCACGGAGGCGGAGGTGTCGCCGGAGGCCCGGGCGGCCTTCTCGTCGAGCGCGGAGCTGTCGGAGGCGCCGAACAGGGCGGCGGCGACCGTGCCCGCGCCGGAGAGCGCCAGCAGCGCGGCCACCACGACGCGGCCGGCGCGGCGGACCGCGAAGACGGCGACGAGCGCGGCGAGACCCACGACGGCGAGCGCCGCGGGGACGCCCGTGACGTCGCTGCCGCTGGCGGTCAGCGGGAAGGCACCGCCGGCCACCCTCGCGGTGCCCTCCGACCACTGCTGCCGGGTGGCGAGGAGCGCCACGGCAGCGCCGAGCGCGCCGCACAGCAGCGCCACGGCGAGGCTCAGGCGGCCGGCCCGGGCGGATCCGGCGGCCGGGGAACGGGGGTGAGGTACGGCAGTCACGTACCCCACTATCGCCTGAACCCCGGGCGAACCGTCACCCGGGGGTCGTCTCAGGCCTTGCCCAGCCGGTTCGCCGTGTGCACGGCCCGCAGGACGGCGGCCGCCTTGTTGCGGCACTCGGTGTCCTCGGCGACCGGGTCCGAGTCGGCGACGATCCCCGCTCCGGCCTGCACGTACGCCGTGCCGTCGCGCAGCAGGGCGGTGCGGATGGCGATGGCCGTGTCGGAGTCGCCGGCGAAGTCGAGGTAGCCGACGCAGCCGCCGTACAGGCCGCGCCGGGACGGTTCGAGTTCGTCGATGATCTGCATGGCGCGGGGCTTGGGGGCGCCGGAGAGGGTGCCGGCCGGGAAGCAGGCGGTGAGGACGTCGAAGGCGGTGCGCCCGGCGGCCACGCGGCCGGTCACCGTCGAGACGATGTGCATCACGTGCGAGTACCGCTCGATGGACATGAAGTCCACGACCTCGACCGAGCCGGGTTCGCAGACCCGGCCCAGGTCGTTGCGGCCGAGGTCGACGAGCATGAGGTGCTCGGCGCGCTCCTTGGGGTCGGCGAGTAGCTCGTCGGCGAGGGCCTGGTCCTCCTGCGGGGTGGCGCCGCGCCAGCGGGTGCCGGCGATGGGGTGCACCATGGCCCGGCCGTCCTCGACCTTGACCAGGGCCTCCGGGGAGGAGCCGACGACGTCGAAGCCGTCGAAGCGGAACAGGTACATGTACGGCGACGGGTTGGTCGTGCGCAGCACCCGGTAGACGTCCAGCGCGCTCGCCGTGCACGGCGTCTCGAAGCGCTGCGAGGGGACCACCTGGAAGGCCTCGCCGGCCCGGATGCGCTCCTTGATGTCCTCCACGGCCTCCTGGAACTGGGGGCCGCCCCACAGCGCGGTGTACGCGGGCAGTTCGGAGGGCGGGAGCACGGCCGGGGGCTGGGCGACCGGGCGGGCGAGGTCGGCCTGCATGGCGTCGAGGCGGGCCACGGCGTCGGCGTAGGCCTCGTCGACGCCGGTCTCCAGGTCGTTGTGGTTGATCGCGTTGGCGATCAGCAGGACCGAGCCCTCCCAGTGGTCCATCACGGCGAGGTCGCTGGTGAGGAGCATGGTCAGCTCGGGCAGCCGCAGGTCGTCGCGCTCGCCGGGGCCGATCTTCTCCAGTCGGCGGACGATGTCGTAGCCGAGGTAGCCGACCATGCCGCCGGTGAAGGGCGGCAGGCCCTCCTGGTGGGGGGTGTGCAGGGCCTCGATGGTGGCGCGCAGCGCGGCGAGCGGGTCGCCGTCGACGGGGACGCCGACGGGCGGGACGCCGAGCCAGTGGGCCTGCCCGTCGCGGGCGGTGAGGGTGGCCGCCGACCGTACGCCCACGAAGGAGTACCGGGACCAGGAGCGGCCGTTCTCGGCGGACTCCAGCAGGAAGGTGCCGGTGCGCTCGGCGGCGAGCTTGCGGTAGAGCGCGACCGGCGTGTCGCCGTCGGCGAGGAGCTTGCGGGTGACCGGGATGACCCGCCGGTCGGTGGCGAGCTTGCGGAACGTCTCGAGGTCCATGGCGGCCGACCTTACTGATCCGCGGCGGGGGCTGCGGAACCGCCGTCCTTGAGGAGCACGTCCTGGTCGAAACACGTGCGGGCGCCGGTGTGGCAGGCGGCGCCGACCTGGTCGACCTTGACGAGCACGGTGTCGGCGTCGCAGTCCAGCGCCACGGACTTCACCCACTGGACGTGGCCGGAGGTGTCGCCCTTGACCCAGTACTCGCGGCGGCTGCGGGACCAGTACGTGCACCGGCCGGTGGTGAGGGTGCGGTGCAGGGCCTCGTCGTCCATCCAGCCGAGCATGAGCACCTCACCGGTGTCGTACTGCTGGGCGATGGCGGGCAGGAGGCCGTCGGCGCTGCGCTTGAGGCGGGCGGCGATCTCCGGGTCGAGGCGGCTGGGCTCGCTGGTCATGCCGACCATTGTGCCGCGCGCCGGCGGCGGCGCAGGTGGAGTGTCCACTGGGCGGACCCGGTGGGCGGCCGTAGGCTGGCCGCATGTCGACCCATGCCAAGCGTGAACGACTTCTCCTCGCCGACCTGTTGGAGACCGCGGGCCCGGACGCGCCCACTCTGTGCGAGGGCTGGACCACCCGGGACCTCGCCGCACACGTGGTGGTCCGCGAGCGCCGCCCGGACGCGGCCGGCGGGATACTGATCAAGCAGCTCGCGCCGCGCCTGGACCGGGTGATGGCGGAGTACACGGACAAGCCGTACGAGGAGCTGATCCAGCTGATCCGTACCGGCCCGCCGCGTTTCTCCCCCTTCTCGCTCAAGCCGGTCGACGAGGCGTCGAACATCGTCGAGTTCTACGTCCACACCGAGGACGTCCGCCGCGCCCAGCCCGACTGGTCCCCGCGCGAGCTCGACCCGGTCTTCCAGGACGCCCTGTGGTCCCGGCTGGAGCGCACGGCCCGGCTGATGGGCCGCGGCGTGCCGACGGGCCTGGTGCTGCGCCGCCCGGACGGCCAGACGGCGGTCGCCCACCGCGGCACCCCGGTGGTGACGGTGACGGGCGAGCCGTCCGAACTGGTCCTGTTCTCCTACGGCCGCCAGAGCGCGGCCAAGGTCGACCTGGACGGCGACGAGAACGCGATCGCGAAACTGCACGAGACGAAGCAGCTGGGGATCTGAGGACGGACGGCGCCCGGCAGCCCCGGCCGCGGGTGCGGTCCGGGGCTGCCGGCGAGGTCCGAGGGTGTCGCCGCACCGGGGGATCCGGGGGCGGTCACCGCACCAGGGGATCCGGGGGCGTCACCGCACGGGGTGACCGGCCTCCCGCAGCGTCTGCTTGACCTCGCCGATGCGCAGGTCCCCGAAGTGGAACACCGACGCGGCCAGGACCGCGTCCGCGCCCGCCTCGATGGCCGGCGGGAAGTGGGCGAGTCCGCCCGCGCCGCCCGAGGCGATGACGGGGACGGTGACGTGCTTGCGCACGGCCCGGATCATCTCCAGGTCGTAGCCGTCCTTGGTGCCGTCGGCGTCCATGGAGTTGAGCAGGATCTCGCCGGCGCCCAGCTCGGCGGCGCGGTGGGCCCATTCGACGGCGTCGATGCCGGTGCCCTTGCGGCCGCCGTGGGTGGTCACCTCGAAGGAGCCCGCCTCGGTGCGGCGGGCGTCCACGGACAGGACCAGGACCTGGCGGCCGAAGCGCTCGGCGATCTCGCGGATCAGGTCGGGGCGGGCGATGGCGGCGGTGTTGACGCCGACCTTGTCCGCGCCCGCCCGCAGCAGCTTGTCGACGTCCTCGGCGGTGCGCACGCCGCCGCCGACGGTGAGCGGGATGAACACCTGCTCGGCCGTGCGGCGCACCACGTCGTAGGTGGTCTCGCGGTTGCCCGACGAGGCGGTGATGTCCAGGAACGTCAGCTCGTCGGCGCCCTCGGTGTCGTACACCTTCGCCATCTCGACGGGGTCGCCCGCGTCGCGCAGGTTCTGGAAGTTGACGCCCTTGACGACCCGGCCGTTGTCCACGTCCAGGCAGGGGATGACTCGGACCGCCAGGGTCATGAATCGTGCTCCTCTAGTGTTCCTGTGAGGGGGTGCCTCTGAATGCTTCCACTTCCACCGACACCAGGACCCGGGAGTCGATGAAGCCCTGCACGACCAGCAGGGTCGTGGCGGGGCGTACGGCGTCGAACATCTCCTTGTGGGCCCGGCCCACCGCGTCGACGTCACGGGCGTGTGCCAGGTAGACCCGGGTGCGGATCACGGACTCGACGCCGAGCCCGCACTCGCCGATCGCCTCCAGGGCGGTGGTGAAGGCCACCTTGGCCTGTTCGTACGGGTCGCCCTCGCCGTAGAGCACGTCGCCCTTGAAGGCGGTCGTGCCCGCGACGAGCACGCGGTCGCCCGCCGCCACGGCGCGTGCAAAACCGAAGGACTCTTCCCAGGGACTTCCGCTCTGCACACGCCGTACGGCACCGCTCATGACGACACAGCCTCCAAGGCCTCTTCCAGGGTGAACGCCTTTGCGTACAGCGCCTTCCCTACGATCGCGCCCTCGACACCGAGCGGGACCAGCTCGGCGATCGCGCGCAGGTCGTCGAGCGAGGAGACGCCGCCGGAGGCCACGACCGGGCGGTCGGTGGCCGCGCAGACGTTCTTCAGCAGCTCCAGGTTGGGGCCCTGGAGCGTGCCGTCCTTGGCGATGTCGGTGACGACGTAGCGGGCGCAGCCCTCCTGGTTCAGGCGCTCCAGCGTCTCGTAGAGGTCGCCGCCGTCGCGGGTCCAGCCGCGGCCGCGCAGGGTGGTGCCCCGGACGTCCAGGCCGACGGCGATCTTGTCGCCGTGCTCGGCGATGACCTTGGCGACCCACTCGGGGGTCTCCAGGGCGGCCGTGCCCAGGTTCACGCGGGTGCAGCCGGTGGCGAGGGCGGCGGCGAGGGTGTCGTCGTCGCGGATGCCGCCGGAGAGCTCGACCTTGATGTCCATCGCCTTGGCGACCTCGGCGATCAGCTCGCGGTTGTCGCCCGTGCCGAAGGCGGCGTCCAGGTCGACCAGGTGCAGCCACTCGGCACCGGAGCGCTGCCAGGCCAGGGCGGCCTCCAGGGGGGAGCCGTAGGAGGTCTCGGTGCCGGACTCGCCGTGCACCAGACGGACGGCCTGGCCGTCGCGGACGTCGACGGCGGGGAGGAGTTCGAGCTTGCTCACAGGGTTCCGATCCAGTTGGTGAGGAGCTGGGCTCCGGCGTCGCCGGACTTCTCGGGGTGGAACTGCGTGGCCCACAGCGCGCCGTTCTCGACGGCCGCGACGAACGGCTTGCCGTGCGTGGACCAGGTGACCTTGGGGGCCTCGATGGCCGGGTTGTGCGTCTCCAGCGACCAGTCGTGCACGGCGTAGGAGTGCACGAAGTAGAAGCGCGCGTCGGGGTCCAGGCCGGCGAACAGCCGTGAACCGGGCGCCGCGTCCACGGTGTTCCAGCCCATGTGGGGCACGACCTCGGCCTGCAGCGGCTCGACCGAGCCGGGCCACTCGTCGAGGCCCTCGCTCTCCACGCCGTGCTCGATGCCGCGCGCGAAGAGGATCTGCATGCCGACGCAGATGCCCATCACCGGGCGGCCGCCGGACAGCCGCCGGTCCACGATCCAGTCGCCGCGCGCCTCGCGCAGGCCCGTCATGCAGGAGGCGAAGGCGCCGACGCCCGGCACGAGCAGGCCGTCGGCGTTCAGGGCCTTGTCGTAGTCACGCGTTATCTCGACGTCGGCCCCGGCGCGGGCCAGGGCGCGCTCGGCGGAACGGACGTTGCCGAAGCCGTAGTCGAAGACGACGACCTTCTTCTGCGGGCTGCTCAATTCCACACCTCCAGCCTGACGACACCGGCCGCCAGGCACATGGCGGCGCCGATGGACAGCAGGACGATCAGGCCCTTGGGCATCTTCTGCTTGACGAAGGAGTAGATCCCGCCGACGAGGAACAGGCCGACGACGATCAGCAGGGTCGAGATGCCGTTCACAGGGCGCCCTTCGTGGAGGGGAGGATGCCGGCCGCGCGCGGGTCGCGCTCGGAGGCGTAGCGCAGGGCCCGCGCGAGCGCCTTGAACTGGCACTCCACGATGTGGTGCGCGTTGCGCCCGTAGGGCACGTGCACGTGCAGCGCGATCTGCGCCTGGGCCACGAAGGACTCCAGGATGTGCCGGGTCATGGTGGTGTCGTACTCGCCGATCATCGGCGCCATGTTCTCGGGCTCGGTGTGCACGAGGTACGGACGGCCCGACAGGTCGACGGTGACCTGGGCGAGGGACTCGTCCAGCGGAACCGTGCAGTTGCCGAAGCGGTAGATGCCGACCTTGTCGCCGAGGGCCTGCTTGAAGGCGGCGCCCAGCGCGAGGGCGGTGTCCTCGATGGTGTGGTGCGAGTCGATGTGCAGATCGCCCTCGGTCTTCACGGTGAGGTCGAACAGACCGTGCCGGCCGAGCTGGTCGAGCATGTGGTCGTAGAAGCCGACGCCTGTCGACACGTCGACCTTCCCGGACCCGTCGAGGTCTATCTCGACGAGCACCGACGTCTCCTTGGTGACTCGCTCCACGCGTCCCACGCGGCTCATGTGCTCTGCTCCTTCTTCAGTTCACGGACCGCGTCGAGGAACGCGTCGTTCTCTTCGGGGGTTCCGGCGGACACCCGCAGCCAGCCCGGAATGCCGTTGTCCCGGACCAGGACGCCCCGGTCGAGGATCTTCCGCCAGGCCGCGTGCGCGCCGCCCTCGCCGTCGAAGCGCCCGAACTGCACGAAGTTGGCGTCGGACTCGACGACCTCGTAGCCGATCGCGCGCAGCTCGGCGACCAGGCGGTCGCGCTCGGCCTTGAGCTGCTCGACGTAGCCGAGCAGGGTGCCGGTGTGTTCCAGGGCGGCCAGGGCGGTCGCCTGGGTGACGGCCGACAGGTGGTACGGCAGCCGCACGAGCTGCACGGCGTCCACGACGGCGGGGTGCGCGGCGAGGTAGCCCAGGCGCAGGCCCGCCGCGCCGAACGCCTTCGACATCGTGCGGGAGATGACGAGGTGCGGGCGCCCGTCGAGCAGCGGCAGCAGCGAGTCGCCGTGGCTGAATTCGATGTACGCCTCGTCCACGACCACCATCGACGGCTTCGCCGCCTGCGCGGCCTCGTACAGCGCGAGGACCGTCTCGCGCGGCACCGCGTTGCCCGTGGGGTTGTTGGGGGTGGTGACGAAGACGACGTCGGGCTTGTGCTCGGCGATCGCCTGCTCGGCGGCGGCGAGGTCGATCGTGAAGTCCTCGCCCCGCGGCCCGGAGATCCAGCCGGTGCCCGTGCCGCGCGCGATGAGCGCGTGCATCGAGTACGACGGCTCGAAGCCGATCGCGGTGCGGCCCGGCCCGCCGAAGGTCTGCAGCAGCTGCTGGATGACCTCGTTGGAGCCGTTGGCCGCCCAGACGTTGGCCGGGCCGACCTCGTGGCCGGAGGTGTCCGTGAGGTACTGCGCCAGCTGCGTGCGCAGCTCGACGGCGTCCCGGTCCGGGTAGCGGTTGAGGTCGCGGGCCACGTCACGGACCCGCTCGGCGATCCGCTCGACGAGCGGCTCGGGCAGCGGGTAGGGGTTCTCGTTGGTGTTCAGCCGTACCGGGACGTCCAGTTGGGGCGCGCCGTAGGGGGACTTGCCGCGCAGCTCGTCCCGTACGGGGAGATCGTCGATGCGTACGTCGCTCACTTGCCCTGCGGAACCTTCCAGTCGAACCTCGCCTTGATCGCCGCGCCGTGGGCCGGCAGGTCCTCCGCCTCCGCCAGCGTCACGACGTGGTGCGCGACGTCGGCCAGCGCCTCGCGCGTGTAGTCCACGATGTGGATGCCGCGCAGGAAGGACTGGACCGACAGGCCGGAGGAGTGGCAGGCGCAGCCGCCGGTGGGCAGGACGTGGTTGGACCCGGCCGCGTAGTCGCCCAGCGACACGGGCGCCCAGGGGCCGATGAAGATCGCCCCGGCGTTCCTGACCCGGTCGGCCACCGCGGCGGCGTCGGCGGTCTGGATCTCCAGGTGCTCGGCGCCGTACGCGTCGACCACCCTCAGGCCCTCGTCGATGCCGTCGACCAGGACGATCGCGGACTGCCTGCCCTCGAGGGCAGGCACGATCCGGTCCTCGACGTGCCTGGTCGCCGCGATCTGCGGCTCCAGCTCCTTCTCCACCGCGTCCGCCAGGGCCACGGAGTCGGTGACCAGGACGGCGGCGGCCAGCGGGTCGTGCTCCGCCTGGCTGATCAGGTCGGAGGCGACGTGCACCGGGTCGGCCGTGTCGTCGGCGAGAACCGCGATCTCGGTCGGGCCGGCCTCGGCGTCGATGCCGATCTTGCCGGTGAAGTAGCGCTTGGCGGCGGCGACCCAGATGTTGCCGGGGCCGGTGACCATGTTCGCGGGGGCGCAGGACTCGGTGCCGTAGGCGAACATCGCCACGGCCGTGGCGCCGCCGGCCGCGTAGACCTCGTCGACGCCGAGCAGGGCGCAGGCGGCCAGGATGGTCGGGTGCGGCAGGCCGCCGAAGTCGGCCTGGGCGGGTGAGGCGAGCGCGACGGACTCGACGCCGGCCTCCTGCGCGGGCACCACGTTCATGATCACGGAGGACGGGTACACCGACCGGCCGCCGGGCGCGTACAGCCCGACGCGCTCGACCGGGACCCACTTCTCGGTCACGGTGCCGCCGGGCACCACCTGGGTGGTGTGCGAGGAGCGGCGCTGCGCGCGGTGGACGGTCCGGGCGCGGCGGATGGACTCCTCCAGGGCCGCGCGCACGGCCGGGTCGAGCTCCTCCAGCGCGCGCGTGAGCGCGGCGGCCGGGACCCGCACCTGGTCGAGCCGGACCCCGTCGAACCTCTCGGCGGCGTCGATCAGCGCCGCGTCGCCCCGATGATGCACGTCCTCGCAGATCGGACGCACCTTGTCCAGGGCGGCCTGTACGTCGAAGTCGGCTCGGGGCAGCAGGTCACGCAGGGCGGGGCCCTCGGGAAGGGCGTCGCCGCGCAGATCGATTCGGGAGATCACGTGCTCAATTCTCTCAGACCCGGGTGAGGCACCGTCCGTGCGTATCAATGGCTGATACAGAGTGTCGCCCGGCCCCGGAGGATCCCCTTCACCGTGTGCTTTCGGGGCGTCACGGAACGGGCATGAACAGTTGTACGAAGGAACCAACCGGCGAGTACCCGGGGAGGAAGGGAAGCCCGTGACCGAGGGGGCCGGCCTGCGTGCCGGAGAGCTGCCCGACGACCTGACCGCGGCCGAGGCCGGCATGTGGCAGGCCTTCCGCAACGGCAGCGTGTACGACCTGAGCAGCGGCGACACCGTGGTCGACGACCCGCACGGCGGCCACCCGTGGGGCGAGGAGCGGACCGTGCGGGCCCGGATCGTGTGCTGGCTCCTCCTCGACGGCCCGCCCGCCCTGGCCGGCCGCGTGTCCTCGCTGAAGCTCGCCGGCGTGCACATCAGCGGCTCCCTGGACCTCGCGGGCGGCACGGTGACGCCGTACGTGGAGATGCGCCGGTGCCGGTTCGAGCAGGACGTGCTGCTGCCGGAGGCCCGCTTCACGACCATGAGGCTGGTGGACTGCTCGGTGCCCCGGCTGGAGGCGGCCCGGGTGCAGACCGAGGGCGACCTGCATCTGCCGCGCTGCCGTTTCCACCGCGGCATCCGGCTGACCGACGCGCAGATCGGCACGGACCTGATGCTCAACCAGGCGATCGTGCACAAGGACCGCAGCGGCCGGTCGGTCGCCGCGGACGGCCTGACCGTCGGCCAGGACTTACAGGCCGAGCTGCTGGAGTCGCACGGCGAGCTGAGTCTGCGCGCCGCCACCATCGGCGTGTCGCTGAGCCTGCGGGGCGCGCGCCTGGCCAACCCGTACGCGCGGCTCGCGCTGAACGCCCCGCAGCTGACCGTCGAGCGCAGCCTGTACCTGACCCCGGCGGGCGTCGGCGCGCAGGCCATGAGCGGGATGACCCCGGCGCAGGGCACGCGGATCCAGCGGTTCGCCTGCGAGGGCGGGATCCGGCTGGACGACGGGCGGTTCGGCGACGCCGTCGACTTCGAGCAGGCCCGGTTCACGCTCGGCGACGACCAGGAGCTGTCGCTGCGCCGGGTGCAGACGCCGGAGCTGCGGTTCCTCGGGGAGCAGCCGGCGCGCGGCCGGGTGGTGCTGTCCGGGGCGCGGGTGGTGAACCTGATGGACCGGGCGGACGCCTGGCCCGGGCCGGGGCGATTGCACATGGGCGGCTTCGCCTACGAGAACCTCGTGCCGCGCGGGCCGTTCCCGCTGGCCGAGCGGCTGGACTGGGTGGCGGCGGCGACCGCCGAGTACAACCCGGAGCCGTACGAGCGGCTCGCCGCCGTGCTGCGGGCCGGCGGCGAGGACGAGGACGCCCGCGAGGTGCTGCTCGCCAAGCAGCGCCGGCACCGCGAGAGCCTGCCCCTCGCCGCCAAGCTGTGGGGGTACGCGCAGGACTGGACGGTCGCCTACGGGTACCGGCCGGGGCGGGCCGCGGTGTGGATGGCGGTGCTGTGGGCCGCGGGCTCGCTGGCCTTCGCCCGGGCCGGCCATCCGCCGATGAAGCGTGGCGAGCACCCGGAGTGGGACCCCGTGCTGTTCAGCCTGGACCTGTTGCTGCCGGTCATCGACCTGGGGCAGGTGGGGTTCTGGCAGTTGCGCGGGGGCTGGCAGTGGCTGGCGACGGTGATGATCCTGCTGGGCTGGATCCTGGCGACGACGGTGGCGGCGGGCGCGACCCGGCTGCTGCGGCGCAACTGATGATGCTGATGTGACCAGCGTTGCTGAACTGCCACGCCTTTACCTTCTCTTGACCGAACGCCGTACAACTTTCCGCGACTTCCCGGAACGATCTGGCGCCGTCATGACCAGCGGACTTTCAATGGTCGGCACCATGGCCATGCAGCTGCCGTTCATCCGCCCGAGCCGGATGACAAGGACCGCCCCCCACCCCGTCGGCAGGCCGAACCCCGACGACGAGGTGCTGCTCGACGCGCCCGACGCGCGGCTGAGTCCCGTCCTGGTCGCCGCCGCCCGGGGCGATCACGGGCCCGCCGCCGGGCTGCTCCTGGCCACGCGCGCGGCCGCCGAGTGGGAGCGGCGCGACCGGTACGTGACGCGCCTGGCCGCCTTCGCGCGCTCGCGCCCCGAGTGGCTGGACGCCTGGCTCGCCACCGCCCCGCAGGACCCCGACGCGCTTCTGGTCGGGGCCCAGCTGGCGGTGGACCGGGCCTGGCAGTCGCCGGCCCGGACCGAGCTGCTGCGCGAGGTGAGCCCGCTCATCACGGCGGCGGCCCGGGGCGACCAGCGGGACCCGGTGCCGTGGCGCCTCGCGCTCGACCACGCGCGGGGCGCCCAGGCCGGGCACAAGTACTTCGAGGAGCTGTGGGCGGCGGCCGTCCGCCGCTCCCCGCACCACTACGGCTGCCATGTGGCGGCCCTGCGCTACCTGGCCGCCTCCTGGCACGGTTCCCACCGCGAGTGCTTCGACTTCGCCGACCGGGCCGCGCAGGACGCGCCCGCCGACGCGCTCGTCCAGGCGCTCCCGCTGCGGGCGGCCTTCGGCTACCTCACCGACGACTGCGGGCCCGACGACTGCGGCCCCCAGATCCCGCGCGAGCGGCTGGACGCGGCCGCCGACCGGGCGATCGCCCTGTCCCCGCTGCTCCCGCCGGCCGACCCCTGGCCCGCCCGGATGCGCAACCTGCTCATCTACGTGCTGGTGCGCCTGGAGCGCTGGCCGGACGCCGCCGAACAGCTGCGCCTGAACGGCCCGTACGCCACCTCGTTCCCCTGGGACCGGGCGTCGGACGATCCGCTCGGGCACTTCCTGCGGGTCCGGGACGACATCCGGTCCGCGACGGCCGGGGAGCCGTCCCGGCATCCACGGAGTGAACGCGGCGGACGAGACCGCACCGGCGACCATTAGGCTTTTGCGTCGTGACCACCGTCCGGCTCCCCCTCTTCCCCCTGAACTCGGTGCTGTTCCCGGGGCTCGTGCTGCCGCTCAACGTCTTCGAGGAGCGGTACCGCGCCATGATGCGCGAACTGCTGAAGACGCCGGAGGACGAGCCGCGCCGGTTCGCCGTCGTGGCGATCCGCGACGGCCACGAGGTGGCCCCGAGCGCGCCCGGCATGCCCGACCCGACGGCCCTGCCCGAGCGGGGCCCCGCGGCCGGCTTCGGCACGGACCCGGCCAAGGCCTTCCACAAGGTGGGCTGCATCGCGGACGCGGCGACGATCCGGGAGCGCACCGACGGGTCCTTCGAGGTGCTGGCCACGGGCACGGCCCGGGTGAGGCTGCTGTCGGTCGAGGCCTCCGGTCCGTTCCTGACGGGCGAGCTGGAGACGCTGACGGAGGAGCCGGGCGACGAGGCCGCTCCCCTCGCCGAGGGGGTGCTGCGGTCCTTCCGGCAATACCAGAAGCGACTGGCCGGGGCCAGGGAACGCTCCCTGACGACCGGCGCCGACCTGCCCGACGAGCCGGGCGTGGTGTCCTACCTGGTGGCGGCGGCGATGATGCTGGACACCCCGACCAAGCAGCGCCTGCTCCAGGCTCCCGACACGGCCTCCCGGCTGCGCGACGAGCTGAAACTCCTTCGCTCCGAGACGGCGATCATCCGTAGTCTGCCGTCGTTGCCCGCGTCGGACCTGACGCGCGGTACGACGAGTCTCAACTGAAGCGGACCGGGATGGCGAAGAAGTCGAAGAAGCAGCAGTCCGGCGGCACCCCCGCGACGGTGGCCCTCACGGCGGCGGGCGTGCGGTTCACCGTCCACGCCTACGACCACGATCCCGCCCACCCCTCCTACGGCGAGGAGGCGGCCGAGGCGATGGGCGTCTCCCCCGACCGCGTCTTCAAGACCCTGGTCGCGGACGTCGACGGCAGCCTGACGGTCGCCGTGGTGCCGGTGGCGGGCCAGCTGGACCTGAAGGCCCTGGCGGCGGCGGTCGGCGGCAAACGCGCGGCCATGGCCGACCCGGCCCTGGCGGAACGCACGACGGGTTACGTCCGGGGCGGCATCTCGCCGCTGGGCCAGCGCAAGAGGCTCCCGACGGTCCTGGACGCGTCGGCCTCCACGCACACGACGATCTGCGTGTCGGCGGGCCGGAGGGGCCTGGAGGTGGAACTGGCACCGGAGACCCTGGCCACCCTCACCGACGCGGTGCTGGCACCCATCGGCCGCGCATAGCCCACGGGCCGTCGTGCCTCACCCGAGCTCATGGAGCAGGGGCCCCAGGCGGCACGGGTGGGCGCAGGCGACACGGTGGAGGCAGGGGGCACCCCACCAGGCGCAGGAGGCACCCCGCCACGCCGGGCCGTGCAACGGCCCGGCACCGGCACGCCCGCCGAGCGCTAGCCGGCCGGCTGCGACGGATACGTCCCGTGCCCGAACTCCGGCTCGGGGTCCCGGGGCCCGAACAGCGCCGTGAGCCCCAGGTGCACGACCAGCGCGGCGAGCGGCCACGCCAGCAGCGCCCCCTTGGCGCCCAGCTTCAGCGGCGCGGAGAACGTCACGCCCCGCCCCACCTCACGCGCGTGCGCGACGACGTCCTCCGCGGGCCCGAGCCACACCCCGAGCCGCCAGGCCAGCAACGACCCGAGCAGCCCGCCGACGGCGAGACCCACCACCAGGGGCACACCCCCGCGCCGCCGCAGCAGGAACACCACCAGCGCGCTCACCAGACCGAAGCCCAGCCCGAGCAGCGTGAACGTCCCGTCCACGCCGACGGCCTGCTCCCCCTCGGTGTCCTTGAGGTAGACGACCCAGTTCCCGTCCGTCACGTCCCCGACCAGCGGCACGTGCGGCGCGAGCCACCACCACAGCACGCCCAGCAGCACCCCGCCGAGCGCCACGGCCACGGCGACCAGAGCGGCCTCCCGCAGCTCGGTCCGCATCCCGGGGCCGTCGTCCTGTCCGTACCAGCCGTGCCCGGTGTGCTCGGCGTACTCGGCCTGCTGAGAGCCGGGAGCCGGAGCCCCGGACGCCCCGGCCGGTTGCTGCCACGCACCCTGTGCGGAGTGGTCGTGCGGGGGCGGTGGCGGAGTCAGTGGTGCGGTCACCCTGCCATCGTGCCAGGCCCGCCTGTGCGCCGCGTCACCGGACGACCCCTCCCCGCTCACCGGACGGCCGCCCGCCGGTACGCCCAGGTCGCCACCGCCAGCGAGACGACACCCACCCCACCGCAGACGGCGAGATCACCGAGCACGAACGCCCAGTCGGGATCCGCCCCGAACGTGCGCGCGAACGCCTCGACGCCGTACGTCGACGGCAGCAGGTCCCGCGCGAAGCGCACGACCTCCGGCATGCGGTCGGCCGGCAGCACGCCCAGCAGCAGCGCCGCCGACATGCCCAGCTGCCCGAGCAGCGTGGCCAGCTCCGGCCGCGGCGCGAGCAGCCCCAGCGCCGCCCCGAGTCCGGCGAGCGCGGCGCCCGCCAGCGGGATCACGGCCATGAGGATCCACAGATGGGCCAGCGGCAGCCCGAACAGCACGCAGCCGAACACCGCCGTCACCACGGTCCCGGGCACGGTGAAGGACGCGTACGCGCCCGCCGCACCGAGCACCACCGCCGCGGGCGGCACCGGCAGGGTGGCGTAGTGGTCGAGCCCGCCGCTGGCCCGCAGCTGCCCGAAGTACTGCGCGAGCAGGTTCAGCGCGACGAAGGCGACCACGAGGACCGACGACCCGGCGACCACCGCCTGCGCCTCGGCCCCGTCGTCCACGACCCCGCGCATCAGGATCATGATCCCGATCGACTGGAAGGTCGCCACGAACAGCAGCGGGATCCGCGCGACCCGCGCCCGGGACAGCTGCGCCCGGTACACGGCCGCCAGCGACGGCCACAGCCGCGCCCGGGGCCCGAGCTCGGCCGCGCCCGTGGCGGGCTCCTGAACGGCCAGGGCACTGCCCGGCAGGACATCGGCGGGTACGACACTCACGTCGCGCTGCTCCCCTTCGTCGGGTCCACTGCGGCAGTCGCCCTGTTCGGTACGTACGCGGCGGCCCACGCACTCAAGGCCTCGGTGTTCCTCACGTCCCTCACGCCTTCACCAGTCCCTGCTGCGCGGCACCGCCCAGCGCCAGATAGACGTCCTCCAGGCTCGGCGTGGCCAGCGTGAAGTCGTCCAAGGCGGCGAAGGCGGCCCCTCCGGTGACGGTCGCGACGACCGCCCGGGCCTCCTCGGGCCCGAGCCGGAGCGTCCAGCGGCGTCCCGACTCCACGGCCCGGTCCCGCAGCGCGGCCACCTCGGGCACGTGCAGCGGAGCCGCGTCCCGCCACACCAGGTCGACCCGTACGTCACCGGCGACCTGTTCCTTGAGCCCGGCGGGCGTGTCGCAGGCGATCACCCGGCCCCGGTCCAGGACGGCCACCCGGTCCAGCACGGTCTCGGCCTCGATGACGTTGTGGGTGACGAGCAGCACGGTCGTGCCGTGCTCGGCCCGCCGCCGGTCGACCGCGGACCACACGGCCCGCCGGGCCACCGGGTCCATGCCGGTGGTCGGCTCGTCCAGCACGAGCAGCGGCCGCTCCCCCACCAGCGCCGCGGCGAAGCACGCCAGTCGCCGCTGACCACCGGAGAGCTTCTTCAGCGGGCGTCCGGCCAGCGGGGTGAGGCCGAGCTCGTCGAGGACGGCGTCCCGCTCGGCCCGCGCCCGCCGGACCTCCAGGCCGCGCAGCCGCCCGGTGGTCTCGGCGGCGAGCGACACGGTCAGCTCGTCGAGGGCGGTCGACTCCTGGCCGAGGTAGGCGAGGATCCGCGCGGCCCGCTCCGGGTGGCGCACGATGTCGTGCCCGAGGATCTCCACGCTGCCGCTGTCGGGCCGCATCAGGCCGGTGAGCTGGCGTACGAGGGTGGACTTCCCTGCGCCGTTCGGGCCGAGCAGGCCGAAGATCTCGCCGCGGCGGATCTCCAGCCGTACGTCGTCCGTCGCCCGGACCTCGGGGGTCGCGGGTGTGCCGCGCCGGCCCCGGACCGCCGGATAGGTCTTGGTCAGCCCGCGCACCGCGCACACGATGTCGCCATCGTGCCGAAATGCCTGTGCCGCGCGCGTACTCACAAGGGACGAGACTACGGGGTCGGCGACCCCGGTCCGCCCTCGGGGCGGCCGACAGCGGCAAATCCGCCGGCGCAGCCTCAGTCGCCGACGGGGGCGTGCTCCACGCCCGTGCGCACGCCGATCTCCTTCCAGAAGCCGGCCCGGATGGCGTAGCGGTCGCGTTCGTCGATCTGGTCGTCCTTGTGGGCGAGCAGGCCGAACCGGGCGGCGTAGCGCAGCAGCTCGCCGTCGACGCGGTGCGGGATGCGCGGGTACATCCCGGACAGTCTCGGCAGGTGGCTCTGGTCGCCGAGGCGCTCCACCCAGCGCCGCGCGAAGACCTGGCCCACCTCGAAGGGGTCGCCGCCGACCGTGGTGATGTCCTCCTCGCGGTCGGCCCAGCGCTGCTCGGCGGTGGTCAGCTGGGCGAGCGTCGGCATCGAGGCGGCCTCGGGGGGCTCGGCCGCGGGCCGGTCGACCCAGCCTTTGTCGGAGGACCAGCGGAGGGTGGCGGAGGCGGGGGGCTGGGCGGACTGGGCGCCGGGGGCACGCAGGGCGGCCAGGTCTTTGGGCGTGGGGACCCCTTTGGCGGCCGCGGGCACCCGTTCCTCGCTGCCGTTCACCCCCGGGCCGGGCACCGGGTGCGGGGGCTGCGGGGCGGGCCGCTCGGCCGGGGCGGCCAAGGCGGAGTCGGGCAGCGGCGCGGAGAGGATGGCGGCGATCTCGGGCCGGGGCGCGGGCTGCGGGGCGCACACCCCCGAGTACTCCTTGGCGCGGACGGCCTTGGTGATCCACGCGCGGTCCAGGACGCGCCGCTCGTCGGCCTCGGCGACCAGGTCCTCGGACTGGTTGTAGTCGCCGTCGGCGGCCTGGACGGCCCACAGGTGGACGGCGACGCCGTGTTCCTTGGCGGCCATCATGCCGGGCAGCAGGTCGCCGTCGCCGGTGACCAGGACGACGTCGGAGCAGGCGCGGTTGCGGGCCAGTTCGGTCAGCTCGGCGTGCATGGCGGCGTCCACGCCCTTCTGCGCCCAGCGGCCGTCGCTGCGGGTCAGGGCGCCGAGCCGGACGGTGACCCGGGGCATGACGCGCAGCCTGCGGTGCTCGGGCTGCGGGACGCGGTCGGGTGCGCCGTCGAACCAGTAGATGCGCAGCAAGGGCTGCTGCGTGTCGGATTCGGCACGCTCGCGCAGCCCTTGGATGAGGGCTGTGTGGTCGACCGTGATGCGGGACCGCGAGGGCTCGCCGGCGAGGAGACTCGCCGCGGCTCCCAGCAGATACCCGGCGTCCACCAGGACGATGCAGCGGTCCACGCGACTCACCCTCTTCCCGGGAGGTTTGTTTCGGGCTTCCTTCGAGTCTGCCCGACGGCGCGGAGGTTAACGGCCGGAACTCGATCTTCGGCGTGGCGTTTCGCGCCACCCCGCTCCGACTACCCCTGTCACGCAGGGTAATTGTCCGACATGCGATCGTTGTCGGCCTGTGTGAATCTGGTCCCGGCCCTGGCCCCTAGATCCCCCACAGGAGGCATCACCATGGCCAAGAACAAGAACCGTGACCGTAAGCAGCAGCGTCCGACCGAGCGCGGGCAGCGGGCGGACCGCAGCACCGCGGCGGAGGTGGAGCCCCAGACCGAGGTCGAACTGACCCCCGGCGACGTGGCCTCCCGCAAGCGGAAGCGCAGCTTCGGCCACAACTGACATCGGTGTAACGGGTTGTAGGAACCTGCGCACATGCGTGAGGGGCGTACCAGGTACCGGGTACGCCCCTCACGCGCGTCGAAAGCCGCCTTCCCGGGCCGCGCTCGGCCCGCCGGGCAGGACGGGCCGAGCGGCCCGATGCTGGTCAGCCCGCCAGGCAGGACGGGCCGAGCAGCACCTTCAGGTCGCCGAAGAGCGCCGGGTCGGGCTTGACCCGGTGCCGGTCCAGGCGCAGCACGGTCGTCTTGGTCGGGCCCTGGAGCCTGATCCGGACCTCGCTGTCGCCCTTGTGGTGGCTGAGCACCTCGCCGAGGCGGCTGACCAACGGCGGGGTGACCCGGGTGGCCGGGATCGTGAGCACCACGGGCGCGTTGGCGCCCGCGTTGGACAGGTCGGGGACCATCAGCTCCATCGCGACCAGCCGCGGCACGTCCTCGCGCTTGTCGAGGCGGCCCTTGACGAACACCACGGCGTCCTCGACGAGTTGGGTCGAGACGAGCTGGTAGGTCGCGGGGAAGAACATGCACTCGATCGAGCCGGCGAGGTCCTCGACGGTGGCGATGGCCCAGGCGTTGCCCTGCTTGGTCATCTTGCGCTGCAGGCCCGAGATGATGCCGCCGATGGTGACGACCGCGCCGTCCGCGTGCTCCCCTCCGGTCAGCTGCGAGATGCCCGCGTCCGCCTTGTCGGACAGGATGTGCTCCAGGCCGAACAGCGGGTGGTCGGAGACGTACAGACCGAGCATCTCCCGCTCTTGGGCGAGGAGATAGGTCTTGTCCCACTCGTCGGGCGAGAACTCCACGTCGAGTCCGAAGCCGGGCTCGCTGGTCTCGGCCTCGCCCATGCCGCCGAAGAGGTCGAACTGCCCCTCGGCCTCCTTGCGCTTGACCGCGACCACGTTGTCGATCATCGGCTCGTACTGGGCGGTGAGGCCCTTGCGGGTGTGGCCCAGGGAGTCGAAGGCGCCGGCCTTGATGAGCGATTCGGTGGTGCGCTTGTTGCAGACCACCGCCTCCACCTTGTCGAGGTAGTCCGGGAAGGACGTGTACTTCCCCTTCGCCTTGCGGCACCGGATGATCGACTCGACCACGTTCGTGCCGACGTTGCGGACGGCGGAGAGGCCGAAGAGGATCACGTCGTCGCCCTGGGCCGCGAAGTTGGACATCGACTCGTTGACGTTCGGCGGGAGCACCCGGATGCCCATGCGGCGGCACTCGTTGAGGTAGACGGCCGACTTGTCCTTGTCGTCCTTCACGGACGTCAGGAGCGCGGCCATGTACTCGGCGGGGTGGTTCGCCTTGAGGTACGCCGTCCAGTAGGAGACGAGTCCGTACGCGGCGGAGTGCGCCTTGTTGAACGCGTAGCCGGCGAAGGGGACCAGCACGTCCCAGAGCGCCTGGATGGCCTCGTCGCTGTAGCCCTTCTTGCGGGCGCCCTCCTGGAAGAGGACGAAGTTCTTCGCCAGTTCCTCGGGCTTCTTCTTGCCCATCACGCGGCGGAGGATGTCGGCCTCGCCGAGCGAGTAGCCGGCGATGATCTGGGCGGCCTTCTGCACCTGCTCCTGGTAGACGATCAGGCCGTAGGTGACGTCCAGGACCTCCTTGAGCGGCTCCTCCAGCTCGGGGTGGATGGGCGTGATCTCCTGCTGGCCGTTCTTGCGCAGCGCGTAGTTCGTGTGGGAGTTCATGCCCATCGGGCCCGGGCGGTACAGGGCCGACACGGCGGAGATGTCTTCGAAGTTGTCCGGCTTCATCAGCCGGAGCAGGGAGCGCATGGGGCCGCCGTCGAACTGGAAGACGCCGAGGGTGTCGCCGCGCTGGAGCAGTTCGAAGGTCGTGGGGTCGTCGAGCGGGAGGCTCAGGAGATCGATGTCGATCCCCTTGTTGGACTTCACCATCTTGACGGCGTCGTCCATGATCGTCAGGTTGCGCAGGCCGAGGAAGTCCATCTTCAGCAGGCCGAGCGACTCACAGCTCGGGTAGTCCCACTGCGTGATGGTCACGCCGTCGGTGTGCCGGACCCAGACGGGCACGTGGTCGGTGATGGTCTCGCTGGACATGATCACGCCGGCCGCGTGCACGCCCATCTGCCGCACCAGGCCCTCGACGCCCTTGGCGGTGTCGATGACCTTTTTCACGTCCGGCTCGTTCTCGTACATCGCCCGGATCTCGCCCGCCTCCGAGTAGCGGGGGTGCTCGGGGTTGGTGATGCCGTCGAGGTTGATGCCCTTGCCGAGGACGTCGGCGGGCATGGCCTTGGTGAGGCGGTCGCCCATCGCGTACGGGTAGCCCAGCACGCGCGCGGAGTCCTTGATCGCGTTCTTGGCCTTGATGGTGCCGTACGTGCCGATCATGGCGACCTTGTCGGCGCCGTACTTCTCCGTCACGTACCGGATCACCTCGACGCGCCGGCGCTCGTCGAAGTCGATGTCGACGTCGGGCATGGAGATGCGCTCGGGGTTGAGGAACCGCTCGAAGATCAGGCCGTGCGGGATGGGGTCGAGGTCGGTGATGCCGAGGGCGTAGGCGACGATCGAGCCGGCCGCGGAGCCACGGCCGGGGCCGACCGCGATGCCCTGCTTCTTCGCCCACATGATGAAGTCGGCGACCACGAGGAAGTAGCCGGGGAAGCCCATCGAGATGATGGTGTCCATCTCGTACTCGACCTGCTTCATGCGGTCGTCCGGGATGCCGTCCGGGAAGCGGCGGTGCATGCCGCGCATGGTCTCCTCGCGGAACCAGCTGACCTCCGTGTACCCCTCGGGGATGTCGAACTTGGGCATGAGGTCGCGCTTTTCGAACATGCCGGTCGTGTCGACCATCTCGGCGATCAGCCGGGTGTTGGCGCAGCCCTCCTGCCAGGCGTCCGAGGAGTCGATGGCGTACATCTCGTCCGTGGACTTCAGGTAGTAGCCGGTGCCGTCGAACTTGAAGCGGTCCGGGTCGGAGAGGTTCTTGCCGGTCTGGATGCACAGCAGCGCGTCGTGGGCGGTCGCCTCGTGCGCGTAGGTGTAGTGCGAGTCGTTGGTGACCAGCGGGGGGATGCCGAGCTTGCGGGAGATCTCCAGGAGGCCGTCGCGGACCCGGTGCTCGATCTCGATGCCGTGGTCCATCAGCTCCAGGAAGTAGCGGTCCTTGCCGAAGATGTCCTGGTAGTCGGCGGCGGCCTTGAGGGCCTCGTCGAACTGGCCGAGGCGCAGCCGCGTCTGGACCTCGCCGGAGGGGCAGCCGGTGGAGGCGACGATCCCCTCGGACCACTGGGCGATGGTCTCCTTGTCCATCCGGGGCCACTTCTGCAGCCAGCCCTCGGCGTAGGCGTCGGAGGACAGCCGGAAGAGGTTGTGCAGACCGGTCTTGTTCACGGCCCACATCGTCTTGTGGGTGTAACCGCCGGAACCGGAGACGTCGTCCCGCTTCTGGTGCGGCTGGCCCCACTGGATCTTGCGCTTGTTGCGGCGCGACTCGGGCGCGACATACGCCTCGATCCCGATGATCGGGGTGATCCCGGCCTTCTGCGCGGAGTGGTAGAAGTCGTACGCCCCGTGGAGGTTGCCGTGGTCGGACATGGCGATGTGCGTCATGCCCATCTCGTTGCACGCGTCGAACATGTCCTTCAGCCGCGCGGCACCGTCCAGCAGCGAGTACTGGGTGTGGACGTGCAGGTGCGTGAACGGCGGCTTTGACACGGCTGCGGCCTCCAGGAAGAACACGGGTCGAATGGGGTCCGACAGGCTGCGGACAGTCTGGGGGACAGCGTCGAAGTCTATGCCTCGGCACTGACACGCGGAGGCCTGACCCGCGTACCTTCGTGCGGGGGCCGTGGGCACTCGCGCGTGTCCCCGCACGTTAGGCAGAGGGCGGACCTGCCGCCCCGAGACGCATGCACCAGGAGGCACCCAGCGATGTCGTTCCCGCAGCTCGACGGCGAGCACCGCGGTGAGGAGATCCTCGCCGTCATCGACACCGCCTTCGGCGAGCTCCTGGCCGCCGACCCGGCCGCGTTCCGCGTGAAGTTCCGGAAGATGGCGGCCTCGGCCTTCGCCTTCTACCGGGGCACGGCGAGCCTCTTCTACCACGACCTCGACCGCGAGGGGCTGCTGGACGGCCCATACCTGGACGAGCGCACCTCGCGCGTGTGGATCCACGGCGACCTGCACGCGGAGAACTTCGGCACGTACATGGACGCGAACGGCCGCCTGATCTTCAACGTCAACGACTTCGACGAGGCCTACGTGGGTCCCTTCACCTGGGACCTGGCACGCTTCGCCGCGTCCATCGCGCTGATCGGCTACGCCAAGGCGCTCGGCGACGAGCAGATCACCGAGCTGGTGCGGGTGTACGCGGGCGCGTACCGGGAGCGGATCCACGCCCTGGCCACGGGGGCGAAGAGCGACGAGGTGCCGCCGTTCACGCTGGACACCGCGCAGGGCCCGCTGCTGGACGCGCTGCGTGACGCCCGTTCGCTGACCCGCTTCGGGCTGCTGGACTCGATGACGGAGATCCGTGACTTCGAGCGCCGCTTCGCGCCGGGCGGCGGCTCGGTCGAGCTGGACGCGGCCACGCGCTACAAGGTCCTCGCCGCCTTCGACGGCTATCTGGAGACGCTTCCCGACAGCTCCCTGGCCCGCCCCGACTCCTACCGCGTGAAGGACGTCGTCGGCCGCCGCGGCATCGGCATCGGCTCGGCGGGGCTGCCGTCGTACAACATCCTTCTGGAGGGCCACAGCGACGCCCTGGAGAACGACGTCGTGATCTACATCAAGCAGGCCCAGACCCCGGCCGTCTCCCGCCACATCACGGACCGGGCCATCCGCGACTACTTCCAGCACGAGGGGCACCGCACGGTCATCTCCCAGCGCGCCCTCCAGGCGCACGCCGACCCGTGGCTGGGCTGGACCGAACTGGACGGCGCCGGCCAGCTGGTCGCCGAGGTCTCGCCGTACGCGGTCGACCTCGACTGGGGCGACATCGACGACCCGGAGGAGATCGCCCAGGTGGTGGCCGACCTCGGCCGGGCGACGGCCACGATGCACGCGGCGGCGGACGACCAGTCGGGCGAGTCCCTGGTGCCCTTCTCCACCGAGCGGGCCATCGACGCGGCGATCGCGGCCGACGAGGAGGGCTTCGCACCCCTGCTCGTCGACTTCGCGCACGGCTACGGCGCACGCGCGCGTGCCGACCACCAGACCTTCGTGGACCTCTTCCGCAACGGCCGGATCCCGGGTCTGTGACGGAAACAGCTCACACAGGCATCCTTTAGGGGTCCCTTACAGGGCGCCGTGACAGACTCTTCTCTCGCTATGGACATATCCGGGATCCCGCTCAGAGCCGTGCGCGCGGCGCTGTTCACGGCCGTGGTCGTGACACTCAGCACCGCGTCGCACGTGCTGCTGTCCGGGGTCCCGCTGCCGCTGGGACCGGTGGCGGCGGTCGCCGCCGCCGTGTTCGTCCTCGCGTACGCCCTGGCGGGCCGCGAGCGGTCCTTCGGGCGGATCGCGGCGCTGCTGATCCCGCTGGAGCTGGCCGCCGACACGGTGTTCACCACCGGCCAGCACGCCTGCTACGGCCGCGCGGGCGGCCCGGTCGCGGGCCCCCTGCGCTCGGTCGGCCTGGACGTGCTGTGCGGCGGCGAGGTCGGCACGCCGCTCGCCCGGATGGCCGGGGCCACCGGCACGGAGCGGCTGGCGGCCGTGGTCGCCCACGCCGACCCGGCCACGGCCTGGCTGCTGCTCGGGGCGCACCTGGGGGTCGGCCTCACCGCCGCCCTCTGGCTGCGCCGCGGCGAGCGGGCCCTGGCCCAGCTGCTGCGCGCGGTGACGGCGACGACGTTCCGGCCGTTGCTGCTGGCGGTCGCCGCGGTGGCGGTACGGCGGCGGCCGGCCGCCCGCCGGCTGCCCTCGCGCGCCGCCGACCGCCCGTCCACCGCCCGCGACCTGGTTCTCGCGTACTCCCTGGGACGGCGTGGGCCGCCCTGCTCGGCCGCCCTCGTCTGAGGCACCTCACCCCGCCCGCGCACCCCGCCGCGTACGGCGCCGGCAGGCAGGCACCGGCCGGCACGGCACCGGCGCGCACGGCGTGCCCGACCACGAGCAGTCCCCCCTTACGTATTCCGCACACGCACGTGTGCGCGTCCCCCACGGAGAACATCACCATGAGCAAGCGGAACAGCCAGGCGGCGAAGACGGCGGCCCGCGAGCGGCTGCGCGTCGAGCGCGAGCGCGAGGCCAAGCGGGCCAAGGCCAAGCGGCAGATCGTCGTCGCCTGCTCCATCGTCGGCGTCCTCGCGATAGCCGGCGGCATCGGCTACGCGGTCGTCCAGGCGAACAAGCCCACCTACTGGGAGTCCCAGAAGGACGCGAAGGTCGTCGCCCCGGCCCACACCACGGGCACCGACGGCACCACGGTCGTCATCGGCAAGGACTCGGCGAAGAAGACGCTGAAGGTCTACGAGGACCCGCGCTGCCCGGTGTGCGCCCAGTTCGAGCAGACGGTCGGCCCGACGGTGAAGAAGGACATCGACGACGGCAAGTACAAGATGCAGTTCATCGGCGCGACCTTCATCGACGACAAGGACAACGGCGAGGGCTCCAAGAACGCGCTGAGCGCCCTGGGCGCCGCGCTGAACGTGAGCGACCAGGCGTTCCTCGACTACAAGGCCGCCCTCTACTCCGCGAAGTTCCACCCGGAGGAGACGACCGACGAGTTCAAGAAGGACAGTTACCTCATCAAGGTCGCCGACAGCGTCCCGGAGCTGAAGGGCAACAAGAAGTTCCAGGACGCGGTCGAGAAGGGCACCTACGACGCCTGGGCGATGGCCATGTCGAAGACCTTCGACGACAACAAGGACGGCGTCACGGGCACGCCGGGCTTCGTGATGGACGGCAAGCAGCTCACCGCCGACGACCAGGGCACACCGCTGATGACGGTGGCCGACTTCAACCGGGTCGTGGGCGAGGCCCTGAAGAAGTGACGGCGGGCCGGGCACCGGCCGGCATGTGAAGAGCGGGCGAACTTCCGGAGTTCGCCCGCTCCGGCGCATACCGACCAGTAACCTGATCGCTCGTGACCAGTCGATACAGATCATCGAACACGTCCGAGGGTCCCAACTCCCTCACCCCGCGCCGCCGTACGGTCGTCAAGGCCGCGGCGGCGACTGCTGTCCTGGCCGGGCCGCTGGCGGCGAACCTGCCCGCGCGCGCCGTCGACCAGGCCCCCGCCTTCCTGCACGGCGTGGCCTCCGGCGACCCGCTGCCGGACGGCGTCCTGCTGTGGACCCGTGTGACGCCCGTCCCGGAGGCGATACCCGGCTCCGGGATCGGTCCGGACACCGAGGTCGGCTGGACGGTCGCCCTGGACAAGGCGTTCACGAACGTCGTCGCCAAGGGCTCCACCACCGCGACCGCCGCCTCCGACCACACCGTGAAGGCCGACATCCGCGGCCTGCAGCCGGGCACCGACTACTGGTTCCGTTTCTCCGCCGGCGGCACCGACTCCCCCGTCGCCCGCACCCGCACCGCCCCGGCGCACGACGCGGCCGTCCCGGGCCTGCGCTTCGGCGTGGTCTCCTGCGCCAACTGGGAGGCCGGCTACTTCGCCCCGTACCGGCACCTCGCGGCCCGCGGCGACCTGGACGCCTGGCTGCACCTCGGCGACTACATCTACGAGTACGGCACCGGCGAGTACGGTACCCGCGGCAAGGTCGTCCGCCCGCACGCCCCGGCGCACGAGATCGTCACGCTCGCCGACTACCGCACCCGGCACGCCCGTTACAAGACCGACCCGGACCTCCAGGCACTGCACGCGGCGGCCCCGGTCGTGGCGATCTGGGACGACCACGAGTTCGCCAACGACGCCTGGACGGGCGGCGCCGAGAACCACACGGAGGGCGCCGAGGGCGTCTGGTCCGCCCGCCAGGCCGCCGCCAAGCAGGCCTACTTCGAGTGGATGCCGGTGCGTCCGGCGATCGCCGGCACCACCTACCGCCGGCTGCGCTTCGGCAAGCTGGCCGACCTCTCGCTGCTGGACCTGCGCACCTTCCGCTCCCAGCAGGTCAAGATCGGCAACGGTGAGGTCGACGACCCGGACCGCACCCTCACCGGCCGCGCCCAGCTCGACTGGCTCAAGGCGGGCCTGCAGTCGTCCGACACCACCTGGCGGCTGGTCGGCAACTCCGTGATGATCTCGCCGTTCGCCATCGGCTCGCTCTCCGCCGACCTGCTCAAGCCGCTGGCGAAGCTGCTCGGCCTGCCGCAGGAGGGCCTCGCCCTCAACACCGACCAGTGGGACGGCTACACCGACGACCGCCGCGAGATCCTGACGCACCTGCGCACGCACGCCATCCGCAACACGGTCTTCCTCACCGGCGACATCCACATGGCCTGGGCCAACGACGTCCCCGTGGACGCGGGCACGTATCCGCTCTCGCCGTCGGCCGCCACGGAGTTCGTCGTCACCTCGGTCACCTCGGACAACCTCGACGACATCGTGAAGGTCCCCGAGGGCACGGTCTCCGCGGTCGCCTCACCGGTGATCCGCGCGGCCAACCGGCACGTCCACTGGGTCGACACCGACCGCCACGGCTTCGGCGTGCTGGACATCACGGCCGAGCGGGCGCAGATGGACTACTACGTCATCTCCGACCGGGCGAAGCGCGACGCCACGGCCAAGTGGTCGCGCTCGTACCGCACGCGCAGCGGCACGCAGAAGATGGAGCGCGTGTACGACCCGGTGTAACCGGAGTCGCACCGGAAGTCCGCCGTACCGGTACCGCACCGAGCCGCGGGGCACCACCCTGCGGATCGCGTGCTCCACCACCGCCACCCCGTCGGGGATCATGCGGTTCGGGGAGTGCTGACCGCCCGCTAGAGCGTGTCGAGGAAGCCGAGCGCCACCCGCCAGGTGGCCTCGGCCGCCTCGGCGTCGTAGTCCGGCAGGTCCGGGTCGGTGTAGAGGTGGCCCGCCCCGGCGTACCGGTACACCTCGACGTCGGCTCCCGTGCGGCCCATCTGCAGGTACCAGGCGCTCAGCCAGTCGTCCGTCTCGAACGGGTCCGGCTCCGCGACGTGCAGCTGGACCGGCAGCCCGTCCACCGCCACACCGGGCGCGATGTCCGAGGTGCCGTGCAGGAGCAGCAGGCCGCGGGCCTTGTCGTCGCCGAGGGCGAGGGTCTGGGCGATGGACGCGCCGAGGGAGAAGCCGGCGTACACGAGCCCGCGCTCCGAGTAGGGCGCGGCGGCCAGCACGGCCCGCTTCAGCAGTTCCTCCTTGCCGGTCTTCTCCTTGTGCTCCATGCCCTCCTCGACCGTCTCGAACGTGTGCCCTTCGAAGAGGTCGGGCGTCCACACCTCGTGACCGGCCGAGCGCAGCCGGTCAGCGGCCTGCCGCACCGCGGGCCGCAGACCGAAGGCCGAGTGAAAGAGCATGATGTTCATGAGGCCATGGTGCCAGCCGGGTGTGACGGGCCGGGATCGCGGCACTACCCAGGACGCCGCCGAAGTCACATGTTCATGCCCCCGGCGAGCCGGTTAGGTTCGGGGGCATGGAGAACCTGCTACGACCGCTGATCGTGGTCGGTGGCTCGGTCGTGCTCACGCTGGTGATCGGCTGGGCCACCGACTTCCTGCTGCGCAAGGCCGACGACCGGCACCACGACACCCCGCTGTGGGGTCTGCTCCGCCGTGCCCGCATCCCGTACCAGCTCGTGCTGTGCGCCGCCCTGCTGAGAGGGTCGTACCGCGAGGCGGACCTGCTGCGGAGCAACGAGGAGACCGCCGGCCGGGTGCTGACCCTGGTGCTGATCGGATCGACCGCCTGGCTGGTGATCCGTATCGCGGCGGCGATCGTCGAGACGTCGTACAGCCGGTACGCCCACGGCCGGGCCCACCGTGACCCGGCCCGGGTCCGCCGGGTGCGCACCCAGGTGACACTGATCATGCGGGTGGTGTCCGCGATCGTCGGCGTGGTGGCCGCGGCGAGCATGCTGCTGACCTTCCCGGCGTTCAAGGCGGCCGGTGCCTCGCTGCTGGCCTCGGCCGGCATCCTCGGCATCGTCGCCGGTGTCGCCGCCCAGTCCACCCTGAGCAACATGTTCGCCGGGTTCCAGATCGCCTTCGGCGACATGGTGCGCATCGGGGACACCGTGGTCGTGGACGGCGAGTGGGGCACGGTCGAGGAGATCACGCTGACGTTCCTGGCCGTCCGCACCTGGGACGAGCGCCGGATCACCATGCCGGTGTCGTACTTCACGTCCAAGCCGTTCGAGAACTGGTCGCGCGGGACCCCGCAGATGACCGGCATCGTCTTCTGGCACGTGGACCACACGGCCCCGGTGGACGCGATGCGCGAGAAGCTCCGCGACATCCTGCGCGACTGCCCGGCCTGGGACGGCCGCGCCTACGACCTGTCCGTCACGGACACCACCCCGAACACCATGCAGGTGCGGGCCCTGGTGACGGCCAAGGACGCCGACGACATCTGGACGGTGCGGGTCGCGGTCCGCGAACGGATGATCCGCTGGCTGGCCGACGAGCACCCGTACGCCCTGCCCCGGGTCAACACGGCGGACGCGGTGCTGCCGCCGTCCCGCACGGGCCTGCACCCCTCCCACAACGGGGACCGGCCGTCCCCGGACGGCGTCCCGGTCCAGCGCCGCTACCACGGCTCCCCCCGCTCCGAACGCTGATCCGCCCAGGGGCGAACAGACCCGAGAACGACAGGAGGCCGGGGGGGCCCCCCCCGGGGGGCCCGGCCCCCCCCCCCCCCCCCCCCCCCCCCCCCCCGCCCCCCCCCCCCCCCCCCCCCCCCCCCCCCCCGGGGGGGGGGCGCCCCCCCCCCCGCCCCCCCCCCCCCTCCTGCACGGACCCTCGGCACACGCCCTCGGCGACCGCGCTCGACGCTCCGCCGACCCGGACGGTGTGCGACGCCCTCAGCCACCGGCCGGCCGTCCGCCGCCGGCGGCGCACACGCCCCACGGGGGTCCGGACTGCCGGATGACGGTCACGGGCGGTGCGGTCAGGTGCGGCTCACCGCAGACTGCGCACGTCGAGATGGCGCAGCACCCGGTCCACCACCTCCGGATCCGCCCCCGGCTCACTGCGCGCCGCCAGCACCTCGTGCCGCGCGGCGCTCAGCATCTCCTGCTGGATCCGCCGCATCCGCTTCAGTTGCCGCGCCCGCTCCCGGTGCGCCTCACGCCGCTCGTCCTCGGCCACCTCCGGGCTGATCCGCACCCCGATGTCGAACGCGCGCCGCAGCATCTGCTCGGACAGCTCCTCGGGCAGCTCCTCGGTCTCCTCGATCTCCCGCAGCCGCCGCTTCGCCGCCTTCGACGCCCGGATCGCGAGGGCCTTGGCGAACTCCTTCTCCGCGTCCGTGTCGGCCTTCACCCCGAGCCGCCGCACCAGCCACGGCAGCGTCAGCCCCTGCACCACCAGCGTCACCATGATCACCCCGAAGGCGATGAAGATGATCTCGTCCCGGTTGGGGAACGGCGCCCCGGAGTCCGTCTCCAGCGGAATGGCCAGCACCAGCGCGACCGAGGCCACCCCCCGCATCCCCGACCACCACATCACCACCGTCTCGCGCCAGCTCACGGGGATGTCCTCGTCGTAGTCCCGCCGCGCGTGCAGCCGTTTGGTCAGCCAGGTCGCCGGCAGCAGCCACAACAGCCGTACGAACACGACCACGCACACCACCAGCGCCGCCCACCCGAGCAACTGGCCCCAGCGGCCCGCCGCGGTGTGGATGGCGTTGTGCAGCTCCAGCCCGACCAGCCCGAACGCGACGCCCGTGACGAGCGTGTCGACGATGTTCCAGAACGTGTGCCCGGCCAGCCGCGTCATGACGTCGTCGGCGTCGGAGCCGTACTCCGCGAGGAACAGCGCGGTGGTGAGCACGGCGAGCACCCCGGAGCCGTGCAGCTCCTCGGCCATCACGTAGGAGGCGTACGGCACCAGCAGGGTCAGCCCGATCTGCAGTGTCGCGTCGTCCAGCCGCTCCATCAGCTTGTTCGCGCCCCAGCCGAGCGCGAGGCCCACCGCGATCGCCACGACGGCCGAGAGCACCAGGTCGAGCCCGGCCTTCCAGGGCGAGAACGTCCCGCTCACGGCGGCGGCGATGGCCACGTGGTACAGGACGATGGCCGTCACGTCGTTGAACAGCCCCTCGCCCTCCAGGATCGACACCAGCCGGCGTGGCAGTCCCAGCTGCCCGGCCACGGCGGTCGCCGCGACGGGGTCGGGCGGCGCCACCAGCGCGCCGAGCGCGAACGCCGCGGCGAGCGGCAGCCCCGGCACGATCGCGTCGGCCGCGGCGGCCACACAGGCCATGGTCACGAACACCAGCGCCACGGCCAGCAGGAAGATGGGTCTCTTGTTCGCCGCGAACTGCCGCCACGAGGTGCGCCGCACGGCGGCGTAGAGCAGGGGCGGCAGCAGCAGCGGCAGGATCAGGTCCGGCGGGATGTCGACGTTCGGGACGAACTCGAGCAGCGCGAGGACTATGCCGAGCAGGGTCATCAGCACCGGCGCGGGCACGCCGAGCCGGTCCCCGACCGGGACGCTGATCACGGCCCCGAGCAGCAGCACGAACAACAGGGCCAACTGATCCACGGTCAGCGCTCCGGGAGGTCAGACGGTCACACGACTGATCTCAAGCGTGCCACGCGACGCCCGTGGCAAACCGTTTCGGCACTCGCCGCGGCGGACTAGAGCGAACGCCGCATCCCCTGATGCGGAATCCCGGCCTCCGGATATTCCGGCCCGTAGGCCGCGTAGCCGAGCCGCTCGTAGAAGCCGAGCGCGTGCGTCTGGGCGTGCAGGTCCACGGCCGTGAGCCCGCGCGCGCGTGCCGCGTCCTCGATGGCCCGCACCAGGGCGACCCCGACACCGAGCCCGCGCGCGTGAGCGGCCACGGCCAGCCGGCCGAGGGAGCCCACCGACGGGTCGGCCCCGGTCTGCGCCACGGCCGCCTCACCGACCAGCAGCCGCCCGGTGCCGAGCGGCACACCGTCCTCCCGGACCGCCAGGACGTGGACGGCCCCGGCGTCGTACGCGTCGTACTCCAGGTCCTCCGGCACGCCCTGCTCGCCGACGAAGACCTCCTTGCGCACCGAGAAGCACGCCTCACGGTCGGCCGGGTCCTCGGCGACCCGCACCGCGTATCCGGGTTCGCTCACGCGTACGTCTCCTCCCGCACCTGCTCCAGCGCGTTCCGCAGGTCCTCCGGGTAGTCGCAGGAGAACTCCACCCACTGCCCGTCCCCGGGGTGCTCGAAGCCGAGCCGCACCGCGTGCAGCCACTGGCGGGTCAGCCGCAGCCGCTTGGCGAGCGTCGGGTCGGCGCCGTACGTCAGGTCGCCGACGCAGGGGTGCCGGTGGGCGGCCATGTGGACGCGGATCTGGTGGGTGCGGCCGGTCTCCAGCTTCACGTCGAGCAGGGACGCGGCGCGGAACGCCTCGATGAGGTCGTAGTGCGTGACCGACGGCTTGCCCTCGGCGGTGACGGCCCACTTGTAGTCGTGCTGCGGGTGCCGTCCGATGGGCGCGTCGATCGTGCCGCTGGTCGGGTCCGGGTGGCCCTGGACGAGCGTGTGGTACCGCTTGTCGACCGTGCGCTCCTTGAACTGGCGCTTCAGCGACGTGTACGCGTACTCCGACTTGGCCACGACCATCAGCCCCGACGTGCCGACGTCCAGCCGGTGCACGATGCCCTGGCGCTCGGCGGCGCCGGACGTCGAGATGCGGTACCCGGCGGCGGCGAGGCCGCCGATGACGGTCGGCCCGGTCCAGCCCGGCGACGGGTGCGCGGCCACACCGACCGGCTTGACGATGACCACCACGTCATCGTCGTCGTGCACGATCTCCATGCCCTCGACCGGCTCGGCCACCACCTGCACCGGCGCGGGCGCCTGTGGCATCTCGACCTCCAGCCAGGCCCCGCCGTGCACCCGCTCCGACTTGCCGACCACCGACCCGTCGACCGTGACCTTCCCCGCGGCGGCGAGCTCGGCCGCCTTGGTACGGGAGAAGCCGAACATGCGGGAGATGGCGGCGTCGACGCGCTCGCCCTCCAGGCCGTCGGGCACGGGCAGGGTACGGATCTCGGGAAGCGTGCTCACCCGTCGAGTATGCCGGACGGGCCCGGTACCCCCGTACGCGCCTGTGGACAACCCCGCCCGCTCAGTCCTTGTGGACGGTCCCGTCCGGGTCGAGTCCCTTGAAGGACAGCAGCACGATCAGGATGCCGCCGCACACGATCGCCGAGTCGGCCAGGTTGAACACCGCGAAGTGCTTGGGCGCGATGAAGTCCACGACCGCGCCCTCGAAGACGCCGGGGGCCCGGAAGATCCGGTCGGTGAGGTTGCCCAGCGCACCGCCGAGCAGCAGGCCGAGCGCGATCGCCCAGGGCAGGCTGTAGAGCTTGCGGGCGAGGCGGGCGATCACCACGATCACCGCCGCCGCGATCACCGTGAAGATCACGGTGAAGGCCTCGCCGAAGCCGAAGGCCGCGCCCGCGTTGCGGATCGCCTCGAACTTCAGCCAGTCGCCGATGATCTCGATCGGCGGGTGGTGCTCCAGCTTGGCCACCACGATCAGCTTGCTGATCAGGTCGAGGGCGTAGGCGAACAGGGCCACCGCGAAGAGCACCGCGATCCGGCGCCTGCCCCGGGGGGCGGGACCGGCCGCGGTCTCCGGCTCGCCGGTGCCGGACGCCCCGGCGGCCGCCGGACCCGTCGGTGCGGTACCGGACTCGCCGGCCCGCGCGCCCGTGTCCTCGGAACCGGGCCGTTCCCGTCCGTCCCCGGCCGCGTCCGGTGTGTCCGGCGTACCGATGATGCGCTCCGCCTCTGCCACGTGAGTCCCTCAACCTAGGTGCCTGACTGAGCACGAGGGTACGTCACACCCCGCGCGACGCACGTGCTCAGGAGGCATTCGGCGGGGGTCAGTACCGGCGCTCCTGCTTCTGCTTGCACTCCACGCACAGCGTGGCCCGCGGGAAGGCCTGCATCCGGGCCTTGCCGATGGGGTTGCCGCAGTTCTCGCACAGGCCGTAGGTGCCGGAGTCGAGGCGGTCCAGGGCGCGCTCGGTCTGGTCGAGCATCTCGCGTGCGTTGGCGGCCAGGGCCAGCTCGTGCTCGCGCGTGATGTTCTTGCTGCCGGTGTCCGCCTCGTCGTGGCCCGCGCCGTCCCCCGAGTCGCGCATCAGGCCCGCGAGCGACCGCTCCGACGAGCTGATCTCCTCACGCAGCCGCGCCTCCTCGGACATCAGCTCGGACCTGGCCTCCTCGACCTCCTCCTCCGTCCAGGGGTCCTCCCCCGGGCGCACCGCGAGCTCACCGGGCTCCACCACGCCCGCCCGGGCCTTCGGAACGGCGGTTTTCGCCGCCGTGGCCGTGCCAGGAGTCTTCTTCGCACCCACCGTCGTCGCTCCCGTCTGCGTCGCGGCCTCGGCCGCGCCCGCCTTCTCGGCCGTGCTGCTCCCGGCCTTGTCCTGTGTGACCGCGCCGGTCCGGGCGGTGCCCGCGCCGGCCGCGCTCCTCCTGGTGGTGCTCCCGCCTCCGGCGCCCTGCCCGGCCACGCCTTCGGCACCCTTCTTCACGGCCCCTGCCGCACCGGCCCTCCCCTTGCCGCCGACGTCCTTCCTGGCCGGAGCCTTCCCCGCCACGGCCTTCTTGGCGCCTGCTTTCCTGCCGGACCTCCCGCCGCCCGCCGCCTCCTTCGCCGGGGCGGCCTCCCCGGCACCCGCGACCGAGGCCGCCTCACCGACAGCGGCCATCGAGGTGGCCTTCTTCGAGCCGGCCTTCTTCCCGGCAACGGCCTCCGGGGGAGCGCCCTCCGCGAGAGGGGCCTTCTCCGCAGCGGCCCTCGCCTCGGCGGCCTTCCTCGGAGCCGTCGTCCCGCCCGTCGCCTTCTCGGCCGCCGCCTTCGTCTTCCCGACCGCGGCCTTCGTGCCCCCGGCCTCCTTCTCCACCGCCCCCTTCACCGCCCGCCCCGCCGAGCCCCCCTGCGTGGACTTCTTCCCGCCCACGCCCTTGGCCGCACCGCCGGAGGCCTTCCCCGGCCTGCCGGACGCCGGCTGCTGTACGGCGGTCTTCTTCGCCACCATGGCCGCGGCCCCTTCACATATTGTGATCTTGCTCGCGAATCGTGCTGGGACGATAAATCGACTCGAGTCCCGCGGCAACGGGGCACACCGCCCGATTCGCCCGCTCGCGCACGCCGCGCGGCGAACCTGCATCCGTTGTGCCCAGCTCCCCGTCCGGTAATCCGCCGAGCCGGACGTCCCAGGATCCGAACACCCATACCACCCCATTCAGGTCATCAAACCCATAAGCCACCTCCGGCCGACCCCGCAGCCGCCTCCCGGAAAAGCGGTCGGCCGCGGTCCGCCCGGCGCCGTACACTGGGCGGAGCGAAAAGCGTGGATGGGGACGAGTAGCGGCGTACGCAGCCCAGAGCGACCCGGGGACGGTGTGAGCCCGGGGGCGAGCGCGACGTGAAGATCACCCCGGAGCCGCCGGAAGAAAGCCGCAGCCGAGCGCAGCGGCCGGTAGAACCGGCATCGCGACCCCAATGAGGGGGCTCACCGGCGCACACCCCGTGCCGGAGGGCCAAGGAGGGTGGTACCGCGGGAGCGCGCCGAAGGCGGCGCAGGCAGACGTAGCTCTCGTCCCTCCGGACGGAAGGCAGCAAGTCCGCCGGAGGAAGCCCGCTGATGACATCGCCGACGTATCGCCAGGTACCCGCCCAGGTCGACCTGCCCGCCCTCGAGCACGCCGTGCTCGACTTCTGGCGCGAGCAGAAGATCTTCGCCAAGAGCCTGGAGCAGTCCGAGGGCCGCCCCGAGTGGGTGTTCTACGAGGGCCCGCCCACCGCCAACGGCATGCCCGGCGCCCACCACATCGAGGCCCGCGTCTTCAAGGACGTCTTCCCCCGCTTCCGCACCATGCGCGGCTACCACGTGGCCCGTAAGGCCGGCTGGGACTGTCACGGCCTGCCCGTGGAGCTCGCCGTCGAGAAGGAGCTCGGCTTCTCCGGCAAGCAGGACATCGAGGCGTACGGCATCGCCGAATTCAACGAGAAGTGCCGCGAGTCGGTGACCCGGCACACGGACGCCTTCGAAGAGCTCACGACCCGCATGGGCTACTGGACCGACCTGAACGACCCGTACCGCACGATGGACCCCGAGTACATCGAGTCCGTCTGGTGGTCACTGAAGGAGATCTTCGACAAGGGCCTGCTGGTCCAGGACCACCGCGTCGCCCCCTGGTGCCCCCGCTGCGGCACGGGCCTGTCCGACCACGAGCTGGCCCAGGGCTACGAGACGGTCGTCGACCCGTCCGTCTACGTCCGCTTCCCGCTCACCTCCGGCCCGCTCGCCGGCGAGGCGGCGCTCCTGGTGTGGACGACCACGCCCTGGACGCTGGTCTCCAACACGGCGGTCGCGGCGCACCCCGAGGTCACCTACGTCGTCGCCACCGACGGCGAGGAGAAGCTCGTCGTCGCCGAGCCGCTGCTCGCCAAGGCCCTCGGCGAGGGCTGGGAGAGCACCGGGCAGACCTTCACGGGCGCCGAGATGGAGCGCTGGACCTACCGGCGCCCCTTCGAGCTCGTCGAGTTCCCGGAGCCGGCGCACTTCGTCGTCAACGCCGAGTACGTCACCACCGAGGACGGCACGGGTCTGGTCCACCAGTCCCCCGCCTTCGGTGAGGACGACCTCAAGGTCTGCCGCTCCTACGGCCTGCCCGTGGTCAACCCGGTCCGCCCGGACGGCACCTTCGAGGAGGACGTCCCCCTGGTCGGCGGCGTCTTCTTCAAAAAGGCCGACGAGAAGCTCACCGCCGACCTCGACGAGCGCGGCCTGCTCTTCCGGCACATCCCGTACGAGCACAGCTACCCGCACTGCTGGCGCTGCCACACCGCGCTGCTCTACTACGCCCAGCCGTCCTGGTACATCCGCACCACGGCCATCAAGGACCGCCTCCTCGCGGAGAACGAGAACACCAACTGGTTCCCGGACACGGTCAAGAACGGCCGCTACGGCGACTGGCTCAACAACAACATCGACTGGGCGCTGTCCCGCAACCGCTACTGGGGCACCCCGCTGCCCATCTGGCGCTGCGAGGACGACCACCTCACCTGCGTCGGCTCCCTCACCGAGCTGACCGAGCTGACCGGCACGGACCAGTCGAACCTGGACCCGCACCGCCCGTTCATCGACGAGGTCACCTTCGCCTGCCCGCAGGGCGGTTGCGGCAAGACGGCCACGCGCGTGCCCGAGGTGATCGACGCCTGGTACGACTCGGGCTCGATGCCGTTCGCGCAGTGGGGCTACCCGTACAAGAACAAGGAACTGTTCGAGGCCCGCTACCCGGCGCAGTTCATCTGCGAGGCCATCGACCAGACCCGCGGCTGGTTCTACACGCTGATGGCGGTCGGCACGCTCGTCTTCGACAAGTCGTCGTACGAGAACGTGGTCTGCCTCGGTCACATCCTCGCCGAGGACGGCCGCAAGATGTCCAAGCACCTGGGCAACATCCTGCAGCCGATCCCGCTGATGGACCAGCACGGAGCCGACGCGGTCCGCTGGTTCATGGCGGCCGGCGGCTCACCGTGGGCGGCCCGCCGCGTGGGCCACACCACGATCCAGGAGGTCGTCCGCAAGACGCTCCTGACGTACTGGAACACGGTCGCCTTCCAGGCCCTGTACGCCCGTACGGCCGGCTGGGCCCCGTCCGAGGCCGACCCGGCCCCGGCCGACCGCCCCGTCCTGGACCGCTGGCTGCTGTCCGAACTGCACGCGCTGACCGACCAGGTCACCCAGGCGCTGGACGCCTACGACACCCAGCGCGCCGGCAAGCTGCTGTCCGCGTTCGTCGACGACCTGTCCAACTGGTACGTGCGCCGCTCCCGCCGCCGCTTCTGGCAGGGCGACAAGGCGGCGCTGCGCACGCTGCACGAGGTCGTCCGGACCGTGACGCAGCTCATGGCCCCGCTGACCCCGTTCATCACCGAGCGGGTCTGGCAGGACCTGATCGTCCCGGTCACCCCGGGTGCTCCGGAGTCGGTCCACCTGTCGTCCTGGCCGGAGGCGGACCTCACCGCCATCGACCCGGAGCTGTCGAAGCAGATGGTGCTGGTGCGCCGCCTGGTCGAGCTGGGCCGGGCCACGCGCGCGGAGTCGGGCGTCAAGACGCGTCAGCCGCTCTCCCGCGCCCTGATCGCGGCGACCGGCTTCGAGACGCTGGACACCGAACTGCGCGCGCAGATCACGGAGGAGCTGAACGTCGAGTCCCTGGCGACGCTCAGCGAGGTCGGCGGATCCCTGGTGGACACCACCGCGAAGGCCAACTTCCGCGCGCTCGGCAAGCGGTTCGGCAAGCGCGTCCAGGACGTCGCCAAGGCCGTCGCGAACGCGGACGCGGCCGCCCTGTCCCTGGCCCTGCGCGAGGGAACGGCGTCGGTGGAGGTCGAGGGCGAGACCATCACGCTGGCTCCCGACGAGGTCATCATCACCGAGACCCCGCGCGAGGGCTGGTCGGTGGCGTCCGACGCGGGCGCGACGGTCGCCCTGGACCTGGAGATCACGGAGGAGCTGCGCCGTGCGGGCCTCGCCCGTGACGCCATCCGCCTGATCCAGGAGGCCCGCAAGAACAGCGGCCTCGACGTGGCCGACCGCATCGCACTGCGCTGGACGGCGACGGACGCGGCGACGGTCGCGGCCCTCACCGACCACGCCGGCCTGATCGCCGACGAGGTCCTCGCCACGGACTTCGCCCAGGGCGAGGCGGACGGCGGCTACGGCGAGCCCTTCACCGACGAGGGCCTGACCCTGACGTTCCGCCTGCGCAAGGCGTAACCACCAGGCCCCGCCTGCCGAAGGCCCGGCCCTGCCAAAGATCTTGGCGGGTCCGGGCCTTCGGCGTTGCGTACGCACGACCGCCGACACGTTCGCACGAACACCGTCGCACGGACACGAACAGGCATGGCAAAGGGCGAGGCCCCGGGGGTGAACCCGGGGCCTCGCCCTGAACGCTGCCGACGCCTACGTCGTACTACTGGCCATCAGGCCGTCAGTTGTCGTCCTCGTCGATCAGGAAGCCCCGCATGGGCGAGGGCGCCTGGCCCATCGGCGACGGGCCCTGCGGACGCACCGGCGCCATCGGCTGGGTCATCGCCGGGGACATCTGCTGCTGGCCACCGTAGGACGGAGCGGACGGCGAGGGGGGGCCGCCCATCGTCTGGTTGCCACCGTAGGACGGGGCGCTCGCGCCGGCCGGTGCCATGGAGGGCGCCGGGGACGGCGGGAGGGACGCGGTCGCGGGAGTACGCGGCGGCGCCAGCGAGTCGTCGGCCTGGGTCTCCAGCTGGCGCAGCTGCGACTCCAGGTACGACTTCAGGCGCGTGCGGTACTCGCGCTCGAAGCCGCGCAGGTCCTCGACCTTGCGCTCCAGCGTGGCGCGGGCGGACTCCAGGGAGCCCATCGCGACGCGGTGCTTCTCCTGCGCGTCCCGCTCCAGGGCGTCGGCCTTGGCTCGGGCGTCACGCTCCAGACCCTCGGCACGCGAACGCGCCTCGCCGACGATCTTGTTGGCTTCGGAACGGGCCTCGGCGATCGCCTGGTCGGCGGTCTGCTGGGCCAGCGAGAGGACACGGGCGGCGCTGTCGCCGCCGGGGCCCTGACCGGGGCCGCCCATCGGACCGCCCATGGGGCCGCCCATCGGACCACCCATCTGCTGCTGCATCGGGGGCTGACCCATCGGACCCGGACCCTGGCCCATCGGACCGGGACCACCAGGACCCTGGGGACCACCCTGACCGCCGGGACCGGCGGGCAGCTGCGGGGCACCGCTCGGCAGCTGGGGCGGACCACCCATGGGGCCACCCATCTGCTGCTGCGGCGGGCCCGATATGCCGGCGGGTACGGGACCACCCGGACCGCGCATGCCCTGCTGCTGCTGTTGCTGCTGCTGGTCCTGCTCCGGCGGCTTGCGCATGTTCTGCTGGTTCTGCGCAGCAGCGCGCGTGGCCGCGGCCAGTTTGGCGCGCAGGTCCTCGTTCTCGCGGAGCAGGCGGGTCAGTTCGGCTTCGACCTCATCGAGGAAGGCATCGACCTCGTCCTCGTCATAGCCTTCTCGGAGGCGGACGGTCGTGAACTGCTTGTTCCGCACGTCCTCGGGGGTCAACGGCATCTCTTCACCTCAACGTAGTCGTCGGCATTCGGCAAGACCATGGTTCACATCGCTCACAGCCGGCTCACGATCGAGATCAGGATGTAGACGATGATCATCAGTACGAAGAAGGACAGGTCGAGCGCCACGCCCCCGAGACGCAGCGGCGGAATGAACCGCCGCAGAAGCTTGAGCGGTGGATCAGTGACAGTGTAGGTGGCCTCCAGAACGACCACCATCGCCTTGCCGGGTTGCCATGAGCGGGCGAACTGGAAGACGTAGTCCATGACCAACCGGAAGATGAGCACGATGAGGAAGCACATCAGCGCGATGTAGACGACATCCAAAACCACGCTCATGACCTCTTGCTTCCCTCTCCCCTGTGCCCTGCTGTGTAGTGCTGTGTACTGATGTTTCCGGTGGTGCGTCTCAGCTCTGGTTGAAGAACCCGCCCTCTGCGATGCGGGCCTTGTCCTCCGCCGTGACATCGACGTTAGCAGGCGACAACAGGAACACCTTCTGCGTCACCCGCTCGATACTGCCGTGAAGACCAAACACCAAACCGGCCGCAAAGTCGACAAGTCGCTTCGCGTCTGTGTCATCCATCTCAGTCAAGTTCATGATCACCGGGGTGCCCTCACGGAAGTGTTCCCCGATGGTACGGGCCTCGTTGTAGGTCCGCGGGTGGAGTGTGGTGATCCGGTAAGGCTCTCGTTCGGACACGACCTTGGGCATGATCACCGGTGCGTTCTTCTCCAGACTTGCGCGTTCTTGTGTGATGGATGCCACGGGCGCGATGCGCGCCGGGCGGCTGGATTCCGCGGGGAGCGAAGCGGAGCGGGGGGCAGGCTCGCGAGGTGCGGGCGGTTGTACGACTCGTACCTCTTCGTCCCTTTGGGGCTGATGTGAGACATGCGGCTGGTGGGACGGTTCGTGCCGACGGTGGTCCCGCTCGGGTTCCGGGTCCAGTTCCGGTTCGAAGTCGTCGTCGGGGTCGAATCCGCGGCCGTCGTACCCATCGTCCTCCACGAGGCCGAGGTAGACCGCCATCTTGCGCATCGCGCCGGCCATTCTCTGAGTCCTCCGCTCTGTGGTGGATCGGCTGACGACTGCCAAGTGCCCGCGATCCACGTGGTCCTTGAATCCGCCTTTCGGCGGCAATGACCATATTTTCTGCTGTGGTCCGACTTCTTGGCGACGTTACCCGAGCCCGGGGCGGACTCCGAGTACCGCGCTGCCGACGCGCACATGTGTCGCTCCGGCCGCCACGGCCTGTTCGAGGTCCGCACTCATCCCTGCCGAGACCATGGTGGCAGCCGGATGACTCCGGCGCAGGTCGGTCGACAAATCCATCAACCGCTCGAACGCCGCCTGTTCGCGCCCCGCGTACTCACCGGTGAGCGGTGCGACGGTCATCAGACCGGCGAGCCGCAGCCCGGGTGCGCCGGCGACGAGACCGGCCAACTCCTCGATGCCCTCGGGCGCCACGCCCCCGCGCTCGCCGCGCCCGCTCACCCCGGCGTCGAGCGCGACCTGCAGCAGGCATCCCAGCTCGCGTCCGGTCCGCCCGGCCTCCTTCGACAGGGCGGTGACGAGCCGGGACCGGTCCACGGACTGCACGAAATCGGCGTAATCGACCACGGATCGCACCTTGTTGGTCTGGAGTTGACCGACGAAGTGCCATGTCAGGGGCAGATCCGAGCAGGCGGCGGCCTTGGGGGCCGCGTCCTGGTCGCGGTTCTCGGCGACGTGCCGCACGCCGAGTTCCGCGAGGATCCGCACGTCGCTCGCGGGGTAGGTCTTGGTGACCACGATCAGGGTCACGTCCTCACGCGGGCGCCCCGCGGCCGCGCACGCGTCGGCGATGCGCCGCTCCACTTTCGCCAGATTCGCGGCGAGTTCGTCCTTACGGTCCGTCATGTCCTGTCAGTCCAGCCACACATAGCCCGCGAGCCGCCCGGTGGTGCGGTCGCGCCGGTACGAGAAGTGATCGCGTGATTCCAGCGTGCACACCGGCGATCGCTCCCGGTCGCGCACCCCGAGCCGGTCCAGCTGGGCGTGCACTCCGGCGCTCACGTCGACCGCCGGCGTGCCCCAGCTCGTCTCGGCGTACGCCGCCGGCTCGACGGCGGACACCTCGGCGCGCATCTCCTCGGGCACTTCGTAGCACCGGCCGCAGACGGTGGGTCCGGTACGGGCGACGATCCGGGAGGGGTCGGCGCCCAGGTCCGTCATCGCGCGCAGCGCGGCCGGGACGACACCGGCGATCATGCCGGGACGGCCCGCGTGGGCCGCGGCGGCGATCCCGGCGACGGGGTCGGCCAGCAGCACCGGCACGCAGTCGGCGGTGAGCACCGCGAGGGCGAGCCCCCGCCGCGTCGTGACGATCGCGTCGACCGACGGGATCTCCGGCGAGGATCCCCAGGGTTCGTCCACGACCACCACGTCCGCCCCGTGCACCTGGTTCATCCAGACCACCCGGTCCGGTCCGAGGCCCAGGGACTTGGCGGCCAGCTCCCGGTTGGTGCGTACGGCGCCGGGGTCGTCACCGACCGCTCCGCCGAGGTTGAGCTCCTCATACGGAGCGGCGCTCACCCCGCCCCACCGGTCGGTGAAGGCGAAGTGCGCGCCGCTCACGCTCTCGCGCTGTCCTATCACGTCAGAAGGATCACTTGAGGAAGTCCGGTACGTCCAGTTCCTCGGCCGCGCTGTCCGAGTAGGTGCGCGGCGCCGGCGGGACCGGCGGGGCGACCGGGATCTCCTCGACCGGCTTGGGCGCGGGCTCCGGGTCCTCCTTCGGCGTCACGCTGCCGAGCGAGCCGAAGGTCGGGCGGCTCTCGGTCTGCCGTGCCGGGGCCGGCTCCTCGCGCTTGGCCGAGGCCGAGCCGATCACGTTCTCCCGGCGGGCCGGGGGCTGGCCCCCGTCGAAGCCGGCGGCGATCACGGTGACCCGGACCTCGTCGCCGAGGGCGTCGTCGATGACCGCGCCGAAGATGATGTTGGCCTCGGGGTGGGCGGCCTCGCTGACCAGCTGAGCGGCCTCGTTGATCTCGAACAGGCCGAGGTCGGAGCCGCCGGAGATGGAGAGCAGCACCCCGCGGGCGCCGTCGATGGACGCCTCCAGCAGCGGCGAGGAGATCGCCATCTCGGCGGCGGCCACGGCGCGGTCGTCGCCGCGGGCGGAGCCGATGCCCATCAGGGCCGAGCCGGCCTCGGACATGACCGACTTGACGTCGGCGAAGTCGAGGTTGATGAGGCCGGGGGTGGTGATGAGGTCGGTGATGCCCTGCACACCGGAGAGCAGCACCTGGTCGGCCGACTTGAAGGCGTCGAGCACCGAGACCTGGCGGTCCGAGATGGACAGCAGCCGGTCGTTCGGGATGACGATGAGGGTGTCGACCTCTTCGCGGAGTTCGGCGATGCCGTCCTCGGCCTGGTTCGCGCGGCGCCGCCCCTCGAAGGTGAACGGGCGCGTGACCACACCGATGGTGAGGGCACCGAGCGAGCGGGCGATGTTGGCCACGACGGGCGCGCCGCCGGTGCCGGTGCCGCCGCCTTCACCGGCTGTCACGAAGACCATGTCGGCCCCCTTGAGGACCTCCTCGATCTCCTCGCGGTGGTCCTCGGCGGCCTTGCGGCCCACGGCCGGGTTGGCTCCGGCGCCGAGTCCGCGGGTGAGTTCGCGGCCGACGTCCAGCTTGACGTCGGCGTCGCTCATCAACAGAGCTTGCGCGTCGGTGTTGATGGCGATGAACTCGACGCCCTTGAGACCGACCTCGATCATCCGGTTGATGGCATTGACACCACCGCCGCCGACACCGATGACTTTGATGACTGCGAGGTAGTTCTGCGGTGCTGCCACGTCGAAGGCCTCTCGCCTCGAGTTACGTGTCGCCGAATCCCCGTGACGCCCTGCGCCCCGCGACCCGACGACTGATGCCGAATGGGACGGTCCGTATCGCCGACCCGAACCCTAACCCTGAAGTTTAGGGTTACCAGTGTGTCCGTTCCTTGGAGTCTTCTGAACAGGACACTAAGTCGACAAGTGGCGCACGTTCAACGAACACGCCGAACCTCCCGTTTTTCTTTTCACCCTATGTGATCAGCCGTAGCACTGCCCAACCAGGGTGCTGGCCTGCGCGGATGTGCGTCAACTCCCTGATGACGCGGGCGCGGTGGGAACGCTCACGTCGAAGTGCCGCGCGTCGCGCGAGGCTTTCATCAGGGCGGTCAGCGCACGGGCCTTCGCGGCCCCCTTCTCACTGCTGCCCCACATGACGGTACGGCCGTCCTTCAGCTCCAGCGAGATGTCGTCGTAGGAACGGAGCTTGACGGTCCGTGTGGCGCGGGCGACCGCGGCCGGAACGGCGCGGGCGACGCCGACGGCCTCGCGGACCAGTCGGGCCTCGCCGAAGCGGCGCAGACCGGCGGCGGCCGAGCCGGAGCGCGAGAGCGTCAATTCCAGCGCGGGCACGCCTTTCGGCGCCTCGGAAACCGTGGCGAAACGGACACCTTCATCGTCCACTTCGACGAACTTTCCGCCCTTTTGGACAATCAGAACCGGAGTCCGCTCGACCACTTTCAGGTCGATTCCGTGGGGCCAGGAACGGACCACGTCAACCGCGTCGATCCGGGGCAATTTCCGGCGCAGTCGGGTCTCGATGGCGTCGGTGTCGACGGAAATGAGCGGCTCCCCGAGGGGCACCTCGGCGGCGGCCCTGACCTGAGCCGGGGTCAGAACCCGGGTGCCGGACACCGATACCTTCTCGGCGCGCAGCCAGTCGGAGCCGTAGAACAGCCACAGGGTCGGGAAGCCGACGAAGACCACGGTCAGGCCCAGGATGACGATCACACGAACGTGGCGCCGCCTCAGACGCCTGACGGGAGGCGGGCCGGACGACTTCTGCTGGCGTTCACCGCGCTCGGCGGTGGTCGATCCGGCCACGCTCCCCTGCCTTCCGTCATACGGGCCTAGCGGTGTGCACGAGCGGCGGCGATCGCCTCGTACACCATGCCGACGAGCAGGTCGTCGGCGTCCCTTCGGCCGAACTCGGCGGCGGCGCGGGACATCTGGTACAGCCGGTGCGGGTCGGCGAGCACGGGCAGGACGTTCTGCTGGACCCACTCGGGGGTCAGCTCCGCGTCGTCGACCAGCAGGCCGCCGCCGGCCTTGACCACCGGCTGGGCGTTGAGCCGCTGTTCGCCGTTGCCGATGGGCAGCGGGACGTAGGCGGCCGGGAGCCCGACGGCGGAGAGTTCGGCGACGGTCATCGCGCCCGCGCGGCAGAGCATCATGTCGGCCGCGGCGTACGCGAGGTCCATCCGGTCCAGGTAACTTACCGGGATGTAGGGGGGCATCCCCGGCATCTGCTGGACCTGCGGCAGTTCGTTCTTCGGTCCCACCGCGTGCAGGATCTGGATGCCGGCCTGCTGGAGCCAGGGGGCGACCGTCTGCACGACCTCGTTCAGGCGGCGGGCACCCTGGGAGCCGCCGGAGACCAGCAGTGTGGGCAGGTTCGGGTCGAGCCCGAAGGCGGCCCGGGCCTCGGGGCGCACGGCGGCCCGGTCCAGGGTGGCGATGGAGCGGCGCAGCGGGATGCCGATGTAGCGGGCGCCGCGCAGCTTGCTGTCGGGCGTCGAGACGGCGACCTGGCTGGCGTAGCGCGAGCCGATCTTGTTGGCCAGGCCCGGGCGGGCGTTGGCCTCGTGGATGACGATCGGCACGCCGAGCCGCTTGGCCGCGAGGTAACCCGGCAGGGCGACGTAGCCGCCGAAGCCGACCACGGCGTCCGCCTTGGTGCGCTCCAGGATCTGCTCGGTCGCCTTGATGGTGCCGCGCAGCCGGCCCGGGACGGTGATCAGCTCGGGGGTGGGCTTGCGTGGCAGCGGGACGGCGGGGATCAACGCGAGTTCGTAACCGCGCTCGGGTACGAGACGCGTCTCCAGGCCTCGCTCCGTGCCCAGGGCCGTGATGCCCACGGTCGGGTCCTGCCTGCGCAGGGCGTCCGCGAGGGCGAGCGCGGGCTCGATGTGGCCCGCGGTTCCTCCGCCGGCGAGTACGACATGCACCGAAATTCACCGCTCTCCGGACGGACGCGCCGCCGTGGCGCGCCGTCGCATCGTGTTCCATCTCCGGGGACTCCGACCCGAACCGGTTCCCCCGGCCCCCCGCTTTCTACCAAAGCGAGGTTGCCGCATCGCAAGCGCTGCCCGCGCAGCGGGCTCGTCGCGCGCGAAGGCGATCAGGAGCCCGATGGCGAACATGGTCGGCAGCAGGGCGGATCCTCCGTAGGAGAACAGCGGGAGAGGCACGCCGGCGATCGGCAGCAGACCGAGCACCGCACCGATGTTGATCACGGCCTGGGCCGTGATCCAGGTGGTCACGCCTCCCGCGGCATACCTCACGAAGGGGTCCTCCGTGCGTCCGGCCACGCGGATACCCGCATAGCCTAGAGCCGCGAAGAGGGCGAGGACCGACAGCGTCCCCGCGAGGCCCAGTTCCTCACCGGTGACGGCGAAGATGAAGTCGGTGTGGGCTTCGGGGAGTTGGCCCCATTTCTCCACACTCGCGCCCAGTCCGGAGCCGAAGATTCCGCCGGAGGCGAGGGCGTAGATGCCGTGCACGGCCTGCCAGCAGTCGACGGGACCCGACTGGGGTTCGGTGGCGCCGAGGCACTGCAGGCGGGCCATGCGGTTGGGGCTGGTCTTGATGAGGATCAGGCCGAGCACCGCGGCGACCGACAGGACGCCGGCGAACAGCCGTGTGGGCGCTCCGGCCAGCCAGAGCAGGCCGAACAGGATGGCCGTGAGGATGATCGCCGTGCCCATGTCGCCGCCGATCATGATCAGCCCCAGCAGCATGAAGGCGGCCGGGACCAGCGGGACCAGCATGTGCTTCCACTGGGTCAGCAGCTTCCTGTCCTGCTTGCGGGCGAGCAGATCGGCGCCCCACAGCACCAGGGCGAGCTTGCCGAACTCACTGGGCTGGAGCTGGAAGGAGCCGCCGACGGCGATCCAGTTCTGGTTGCCGTTGACCGAGACTCCTATCCCGGGCACCTGCACCAGGGCCATGAGGAAGACGGCACCGGCGAGGATCGGGTACGCCAGGGCCCGGTGGAGTTTCACCGGCATGCGTGAGGCGGCGAACAGCAGACCGGCGCCGATGACCGCCGCGAGCAGCTGTTTGCGGAAGAAGTACGAGCCGGGCAGCGACATCTGCAGGGCGGTGATCTGGGAGGCCGAGTAGACCATCACCAGGCCCAGCACGGTGATCAGCAGGCTGCCGCCGAGGATCAGGTAGTAGGCGGTCAGCGGCCGGTCCCAGCCGCGGCGGGCGCGGGTGTACAGGCCGAGGACGCCGTTCTCCCGCGGGAGCCGGGTGGCCGCGGGCCGCTTGGGGGCGCGCGGGGTGGGGGGCCGTCCGGTGCGGCTGGTGGGCATCGCCGCTCACCCCGCCTTGCCGGAGGGGGACGTCGTGCGGCGCACGCTCCCCGGCCGCTCGGGCACCAGCCACATCCGTGTCACGCGTCCCTCCCAGGTACGCCCGGCGTCACCGCCGGGCGAGGCGGACCCGGGTCAGCCCTCGACGGAGCCGAGCTCGCGAACGGCGTCCGCGAAAGCGTCCCCGCGCTTGTTGTAGTCGGCGAACATGTCCATGGAGGCACAGGCCGGGGCCAGCAGCACCGTGTCGCCCGCCTGAGCGAGCCGTCGCGCCTCGTGGACCGCCGCGCGCATCGCCCCAGTGTCGGTCCGGTCGAGGTCGACGACGGGTACTTCGGGGGCGTGTCGCGCCAGCGCTTCGCGGATGAGCGCGCGGTCCGCGCCGATCAGCACGGCCGCGCGCAGCCGCTTCGCCGACTTGGCGACCAGCTCGTCGAAGGTGGCGCCCTTGGCGAGGCCGCCCGCGATCCACACGATCGACTCGTACGCCGCCAACGAGGCTTCCGCGGCGTGGGTGTTGGTCGCCTTGGAGTCGTCGACCCAGGCCACCCCGTCCACGTCCGCGATGTGCGCGATGCGGTGGGCGTCCGGGGTGAAGGCCCGCAGTCCGTCCCGGACGGCCCTGGCGGGCACGCCGTAGGCGCGGGCGAGGGCCGCCGCGGCGAGGGCGTTGGCGATGTTGTGCGGGGCCGGCGGACGGACGTCCGCGACCTCGGCGAGCTCCTGGGCGTTCTTCTGCCGGTTCTCGACGAAGGCGCGGTCGACCAGGATGCCCTCCACGACGCCGAGTTGGGAGGGTGCGGGGGTGCCGAGGGTGAAGCCGACGGCCCGGCAGCCCTCCTCCACGTCGGCCTCGCGGACCAGGTCCTCGGTGGCTTTGTCGGCCACGTTGTAGACGCAGGCGACCCGATTGCCCTCGTAGATACGGCCCTTGTCCTTGGCGTACGCCTCCATGGAGCCGTGCCAGTCGAGGTGGTCGGGGGCGAGGTTGAGCACCGCGGCCGAGTGGGCGCGCAGGGACGGCGCCCAGTGGAGCTGGTAGCTGGACAGCTCCACGGCCAGGACGTCGTACGTCTCCTCGCCGAGCACCGCGTCCAGCAGGGAGACGCCGATGTTGCCGACGGCGGCGGTGCGCAGGCCCGCCGCCTTCAGGATCGAGGCGAGCATCTGGACGGTCGTGGTCTTGCCGTTGGTGCCCGTGACGGCCAGCCAGGGCGCGGCGTCGGGGCCGCGCAGGCGCCAGGCCAGTTCGACGTCGCCCCAGACCGGCACGCCCGCCCGCTCCGCCGCCCCGAACAGCGGCTTGTCCGGCTTCCAGCCGGGCGCGGTGACGATCAGTTCGGTGCCCTCCGGGAGGCTGTCGCCGTCGCCGAGGCGCACGGTGATCCCGAGCGTCTCCAGTTCGGCGGCCTGCGCCCGCGCGCGTTCGTCCGCGCCGTCGTTGACGACCGTGACACGCGCTCCGAGACCGTGCAGCACCTTGGCCGCCGGGACGCCGGAGACGCCGAGTCCGGCGACGGTGACGTGCTTGCCCTGGAAGTCGAAGGGCTCCGAGGAGGTCACTTGTCCGCTGCCCATCCCGCGTAGAAGAGGCCGAGTCCGACGATCACACAAATGCCCTGGATGATCCAGAAACGGACCACGACGAGCACTTCGGACCAGCCCTTGAGTTCGAAGTGGTGCTGCAGTGGCGCCATCCGGAAGACGCGCTTGCCGGTGAGGCGGAACGAACCGACCTGGATCACCACCGACATGGTGATCAGGACGAACAGGCCGCCGAGGATGGCGAGCAGCAGCTCGGTGCGCGAGCAGATCGCGAGGCCGGCGAGCACACCGCCGAGCGCGAGCGAACCGGTGTCGCCCATGAAGATCTTGGCCGGCGAGGTGTTCCACCACAGGAAGCCCAGGCAGGCGCCCATCAGCGCCGAGGCGACCACCGCGAGGTCGAGCGGGTCGCGGACCTCGTAACAGGCCCCGGGGTTGGTCAGGGTGCCCGCGTTGGCGCAGGACTCCTGGAACTGCCAGACGCCGATGAAGGTGTAGGCGCCGAAGACGAGCACCGAGGCGCCGGTGGCCAGACCGTCCAGACCGTCGGTCAGGTTCACGCCGTTGGACATCGCGAGGATCATGAACAGCGCCCAGACCACGAACAGCACGGGGCCGATCGTCCAGCCGAAGTCCGTGATGAACGACAGCTTGGTGGAGGCCGGGGTGTTGCCGCGATTGTCCGCGAACTGCAGGGACAGCACCGCGAAGCCGATGCCGACGATCAGCTGGCCGGCCATCTTCGCCTTGGCCCGCAGGCCCAGCGAACGCCGCTTGACGATCTTGATGTAGTCGTCGAGGAAGCCCACCAGGCCCATGCCGACCATCAGGCCGAGCACCAGCAGACCCGAGAAGGTCGGCGCCGCGTCGGCCTCCGGGTCGAGGTAGCCCGTGATGACCTTGGCCAGGAAGTACGCGGCCACCGTCGCCAGGATGAACGCGATGCCGCCCATGGTCGGCGTACCGCGCTTGCTGGCGTGCTCGCGCGGGCCGTCGTCACGGATGTACTGGCCGTAGCCCTTGCGCGCGAGCAGCTTGATCAGCAGCGGGGTGCCGACCAGCGTGAGAAAGAGACCAATGACTCCTGCGAACAGGATCTGCTTCATCATCGGGCGGCAACCTCACCCTCGGCACCGGACTCCAGCAGCGCCTGGGCAACGCTTTCGAGCCCGACCGAACGGGACGCCTTCACGAGCACGACGTCCCCCGGGCGCAACTCGCTGCGCAACAGGTCGACCGCCGCCTGTGCGTCGGACACGTGCACCGACTCCTCACCCCACGAACCCTCGTTATATGCGCCCAGTTGCAGCCAGGCGGCTTCCCTGCCGCCGACCGCGACGAGCTTGCTGACGTTGAGCCGGACGGCGAGCCGCCCGACCGCGTCGTGCTCGGCGAGAGCCTCGTCCCCGAGCTCGGCCATCTTGCCGAGCACCGCCCACGTACGGCGTCCCTTGCCCATGGCCACCAGCGCGCGCAGCGCGGCCTTCATGGACTCGGGGTTCGCGTTGTAGGCGTCGTTGACGACCGTCACGCCGTCCGGGCGCTCGGTGACCTCCATCCGCCAGCGGGAGAGGGAGCCCGCCTCGGAGAGCGCGACGGCGATCTCGTCTGCGGACATGCCCAACTCGTGGGCGACGGCGGCCGCGGCGAGCGCGTTCGACACGTGGTGCTCACCGTACAGGCGCATGGTCACATCGCTTGCACCGGAGGGTGTGTGAAGCCTGAACGCGGGCTGTCCGGTGTCCGTGAGTCGCACGTTCTCGGCGCGAACGTCCGCTTCGTCGGACTCTCCGAAAAGGAGCACCTTCGCCTTCGTACGGGAGGCCATGGCCCGTACGTAGGGGTCGTCCGCGTTGAGGACGGCCGTGCCCCCGTCGGCCTCGGACGGCAGGGACTCCACGAGTTCGCCCTTGGCCTGGGCGATCTGCTCGCGGCCGCCGAACTCGCCGATGTGGGCGGATCCGACATTGAGCACCAGGCCGATCCTCGGCGGGGTCAGTTCCGTGAGGTAGCGGATGTGCCCGATGCCGCGGGCGCCCATCTCCAGGACGAGGAATCTCGTCTCCTCGGTGGCGCTGAGCGCGGTCAGCGGCAGCCCGATCTCGTTGTTGAGCGAGCCGGGCGTGAACACCGTCGGCGCCTTGCGCCGGAGCACCTGCGCGATGAGGTCCTTGGTGCTGGTCTTGCCCGCCGAGCCGGTGAGGGCGACGAGGGTGGCACCGAGGCGGGCCACGACGTGCCGCGCGAGGGCGCCGAGAGCGCTCTGGACGTCCTCCACGACGATCGCGGGCACGCCGACGGGACGGGTGCCGAGCACGGCCACCGCTCCCGCCTCGACGACCGCCGCCGCGAAGTCGTGGCCGTCCACGCGCTCCCCGGCGAAGGCCACGAACAGGCTGCCCGGCCCGGCCTCGCGGGAGTCCCGGACCACCGGTCCGGTGACCTGGACGGACGGATCCGGTATGTCGTGCGTCTGCCCGCCGACGACTTCTGCGATCTCGGCGAGGGAGAGGGCGATCACAAGTTCATCCCCTGGGTCTTCTGGATTTTCATCCCTGGGTCTTCTGGATGGCTTCGCGCAGCACCTGGCGGTCGTCGAAGGGACGGACCACCCCGGCGATGTCCTGGCCCTGCTCGTGGCCCTTGCCCGCGACCAGCACCGTGTCGCCGGGCTCGGCGCGGGCCACGGCGGCGGCGATCGCGGCGGCCCGGTCCTCGAAGACCTGCACCTCGCCGCGCTCGTGCGCGGGCACGGAGGCCGCGCCCTGCAGCATCGTGGCGAGGATCGCGAGGGGGTCCTCGCCACGGGGGTTGTCGGAGGTCAGTACGGCGGTGTCGGCGAGCCGCGCCGCCGCGGCGCCCATCGGCTCCCGCTTGGTCCGGTCCCGGTCACCGCCGCAGCCGAGGACGATGTGCAGCCTGCCCTCGGTGACCTTGCGCAGGGCGCGCAGCACGGACTCGACGGCGTCGGTCTTGTGCGCGTAGTCGACGACCGCGAGGTAGGGCTGCCCGGCGTCCACGCGCTCCAGGCGGCCCGGCACGCCGGGGACGGCGGCCACGCCGTCGGCGGCGGACTGCGGGTCGAGTCCGGCGACGGCGAGCGCGACGATCGCGGCCAGGGTGTTGGCCACGTTGAACGGGCCCGGCAGCGGCGACGTGGCGCTGATCCGCTCGCCCTTGGGCCCGACGACGGTGAACGTCGAGTCCAGCCGGCCGACCCGGACGTCCTCGGCGCGCCAGTCGGCGTCGGGGTGGCCCTCGGCGGAGTAGGTGACGACCGGGACGGTGGCTTCCTTCGCCAGCCTGCGACCGTACTCGTCGTCGACGTTGACCACGCCGAGCCTGCTCCGTTCCGGCGTGAACAGCTGCGCCTTCGCCTGGAAGTAGTCCTCCATGTCGGAGTGGAACTCCATGTGCTCCGGGCTGAGGTTGGTGAAGACGCCGATGTCGAAGACACAGCCGTCGACGCGGCCGAGCACCAGGGCGTGGCTGGAGACCTCCATGGCGACCGCCTCGACGCCGCGCTCGCGCATCACGGCGAACAGCGCCTGCAGGTCGGTGGCCTCGGGCGTGGTCCGCTCGGACTTGATGCGCTCGTCGCCGATGCGCATCTCGACCGTGCCGATCAGGCCGGTGGAGCGGACCGTCCTCAGGCCGCCCTCGACGAGGTAGGCGGTGGTGGTCTTGCCGGAGGTGCCGGTGATGCCGATCTGGAGCAGGTCCCGGCCGGGGTGGCCGTAGATCGTGGCGGCCAGCTCGCCCATCCGCCCGCGCGGGTCGTCGACGACCAGGACGGGCAGTCCGGACGCGGCGGCGCGCTCGGCGCCGGCCGGGTCGGTCAGCACGGCGGCGGCGCCCAGGCCCGCGGCCTGGTTCACGAAGTCCGCGCCGTGCAGGCGGGCGCCCGGGAGGGCGGCGTACAGGTCGCCCGGCCGCACGGCCCGCGAGTCATGGGTGATGCCCGTGACCTCGGCGGCGCCCTGCGGCGCGGGAGCACCCAGCTGAACGGCGAGTTCCGCGAGGGATGTGGCGGAGACCTGCACCGGCCTGGGCGGCCCGGGGTATGTCACGGGATGCCCCTTCTGGGTGGTTTGGGACTGATCAGCGTGTGGCACGGCGGTGAGCGTACCGGGCGTACCCGCCCGGGGGCGAAGTGAGGGGCCGGGGGTGCTCTGGTTCCCGGGGTCCGGGGTGATCGTCGTCACGAGGTGGTTCCTGGCTGTTTCGGTGCGGACCGGTGTGTGGGGCCGGTCAGCGCTGGAAGGTGACCGGGAGCTTGGCGGGCTTGGCCCCGGTCGGCGGGACCTGGAGGGACTTCAGCGCGAACTCCATGACCTGCTTGTAGACGGGTCCGCAGATCTGCCCGCCGAAGTAGCTGCCCTGGGTGGCGTTCTGGATGGCGCAGTAGACGGTGATGCGGGGTTGGTCGGCGGGCGCGAACCCGGCGAAGGACGAGGTGTAGCCGCGGTACTTGCCGGTGGCCGGATCCACGCGGTTGGCCGTGCCCGTCTTGCCCGCGACGCGGTAGCCGGGGATGCGCGCCTTGGTGCCGGTGCCCTCCTCGTCGTCCACCACGGACTCCAGCATCCGGGCGAGGGTCTTCGCCGTCTGCGCGCTCACGACCCGTGTCTTCTCCGGCTTGGGGGCGGGCGTGAAGCGGCCGTCGGGGCCCTTGGTGCCGCGGACGAGCGTGGGTTCGACGCGGACGCCGCCGTTGGCGATGGTCGAGTACACGGAGGCGGCCTGCATGGCGTTGATGGAGACGCCCTGGCCGAAAGGGATCGTGTACTGCTGCGAGGTCGACCACTTGTCCGGCGGGGCCAGGATGCCCTGGGTCTCGCCGGGGAAGCCCAGCCCGGTGTAACTGCCGAGGCCGAACTTGCGCAGGTAGTCGTAGAGGACCTTGTTGGCCTGCGCCTGCGTCTTGCCGAGCTGGCCGGTGGCGAGGATGGTGCCGATGTTGCTGGACTTGGCGAGGACGCCGTTGAGCGTCAGGTACCAGGTCGGGTGGTCGACGTCGTCCTTGAAGAGCCGGTCGCCGCGGTGCAGCCGGTTGGGCACGACCACGTGGGTCATCGGCGTGGCAACCCGCTCCTGGAGCACGGCGGCCATCGACATGACCTTGGCGGTGGAACCGGGCTCGAAGGCGTCCTGCAGCGCCGCGTTGCCGAGGGCGGCCGGGTCGGCGTCGGACAGGTCGTTGGGGTCGAACCCGGGCGAGTTGGCCATGGCCAGGATCTGGCCGGTGCGGGTGTCCTGGACGATGACGTAGCCGCGGTCGGCCGCCGACTCCTTCACCTGGTCGCTGATGGCCTTCTGGGCGGCCCACTGGATGTCCCGGTCGATGGTGAGCTCGACGTCGCTGCCCGGGACGGCGGGGGTCTCGGTGGCGCCCCCGGCGGTGGGGACGAGCCGGCCGCCGGACTGGGCGTAGCGGATCTTGCCGTCCTTGCCGGCCAGCTGCTTGTTCAGCTGCAGTTCGATGCCGCCGCCGGGCTTGCCCTCGCCGTTGACCCAGCCCAGTATCCCGGCGGCGAGGTCGCCGTTGGGGTACACGCGCTTGCTGGTGGCGACGGAGAACACGCCCGCGAGCACGTTGTGCGCCGACTTGTCCGTCTCCTCCTTCTTCGCGAGCGCGGACTTCAGGTCCTTGATCTGCTTCCAGACCTGCGGGGTCTGGCGGGAGGCCAGCTTGACGTAGCGCAGGGCCTTGTTCTTCGGCCGCAGCTTGCCGACCAGGGTCTCCTGGTCCTGGCCGAGGATCGGCGCGAGCAGGGCGGCGGCCTGCTCGGGCCCGTCGCCGATCTTCAGCATGCCGGGCGCGAACATGGTGGGGTCGGCCGTGATGTCGTAGGCGTCCTCGCTGGTGGCCAGGGCGACTCCGGAGCGGTCGGTGATCTCGCCGCGGTCCGCGGCCAGCACCTGCCCGACGTAGCGGTTCTGCTCGGCCTTGGCGGCGTACGTGCTCGCGTCGACGGCCTGCACCTGGAACAGCCGTACGACGAAGGCGAGCAGCACGAGGGTGAGCGCGAGCCCGACCAGCCGCAGCCGGGGGCGCGGGCTGCCCAGCCGGAGCGGCTTGGGCGCGGCCGGGCGTCCCGCTGCGGGCCGCCGGGCCGGCCGGGCACCGGGCCCGGGCCGGCGCCGGGCGTCGGGGCGGGCGGGCCTGGCGGGGCCGGGCACACGGCGGCGGGGCGGTTCCCTGTCGGACACTTCCGTCACCTGCCGGGGGTCGATGCGGTGCCGTCGGGCATGGCCTCGGGGGCGAGGACCAGGGGGACGTGGGCGGCGGCCGGACGGACGCCGGGAGCGGGGCTCGGGACGCCCTTGACCGTGCCGTCGGGGCCCAGGAAGGCGGGGTCGCCGCCGGGGACCATGCCGAGTTCGCGGGCACGGCGCTGGAGGGCCTCGGGCGCGGAGTAGGCGTCGATGTCCCGCTGCAGGGCCTGCTCCTCGTCGGTGAGGTTCTTGGTCTCGCGCTGGAGGTCGTCGAGCTGGAACGCGCCTTCGCTGACGGCCGAGTTCAGCACGAGGAGGCCGATGAGGCCGCCGCCGAGGAGGAGGACGACCAGGAGGACGAAGGGGGTGCGGGCGGCCTGCCCCGGGCCGGTGGGAAAGAGCCGTGCGAGACGCGCCGCCCTGCCGGTGAGTTCGGGTCTACTGCTCACGTCGCGCGCTCCCTCGGGTCCGCCCCGGCTCCGGCCCCCCGACCGGCGCTCCGCCGATCCGGAACGACCACCACCGGTCACCCGCTCGCGCTCCACCGGCCCGGGACGCCTGCCCGAGGCCCGCTCGCGCTCCACCGGCCCGAGACGCCCCCCGGTCACCGGCGCGCGCTCCACCCGCCCGGGACGACGGTCCCTCGCCCACCGGGGTTCCACCGGCCCGGGACCACCGCCCGGAAGCCGCTCGCGCTCCGACCGGCCGGGACGGCCGCCACCCGTCGCACACTCGCGTTCCACGGATCCGGGACGACGGTTCCCCACCCACCGGCGCTCCGCCGGCCCGGGACCACCGCCCGAGGCCCCCTCGCGCTCCGACCGGCCGGGACGGCCGCCACCCGTCACACACTCGCGTTCCATCGGTCCGGGACCACCCGTGGCTCACTCGACGTCCTCCCTGATGCGCTGGGCGCCGCGCAGCCGCGCCGGTGCCGCTCGCCGGTTCTCGGCGATCTCCTCCTCGGTGGGGAGTTCGGCACCGCGGGTGAGCAGCTTGAGCCGCGGCTGGTAGCGCTCGGGCACGACCGGCAGCCCGGGCGGCGCGGTGGTGGCGGCACCGGCCGCGAACACCTGCTTGACCAGCCGGTCCTCCAGCGAGTGATAGGACAGCACGGCGATCCGCCCGCCCACGTCCAGCGTCTTCACGGCGGCCGGGATCGCCCGTTCCAGGACGGCGAGTTCACCGTTGACCTCGATGCGCAGGGCCTGGAAGGTGCGCTTGGCCGGGTTGCCGCCGGTGCGCTTGGCGGCCTGCGGCAGGGCGTCGCGGATCAGCTCGACCAGCCGCGCGCTGGTGCTGAACGGCTCCTTCTCCCGCTCGCGCACGATCGCGCCGACGATCCGCTTGGCCTGCTTCTCCTCGCCGTACGCCCGCAGGATGCGGACCAGCTCGCCCGGCGGGTACGTGTTGAGGACCTCCGCGGCGCTGACCCCGGTCGTCTGGTCCATCCGCATGTCGAGCGGGGCGTCCTGGGCGTAGGCGAAGCCGCGGTCGGCCTCGTCGAGCTGCATGGAGGAGACGCCCAGGTCGAACAGGACGCCCTGCACGCGCGCGAGGCCGAGCCTGCGCAGCACGTCGGGGAGTTCGTCGTAGACGGCGTGGACGAGCGTGGCGCGCTCGCCGTAGGGCGCGAGGCGCTCGCCGGACAGGCGCAGGGCCTCCTTGTCGCGGTCGAGGGCGACGAGGCGGACGTCCGGGAACCGCTCGAGCAGCGCCTCGCTGTGGCCGCCGAGGCCGAGGGTGCAGTCGACGACCACGGCGTCCGGGCCCTGGAGGGCGGGTGCCAGCAGATCCAGGCACCGCTGGAGCATCACCGGGACGTGTCGACTCTCGCTCAAGGGGCCCTCTCAGATCCGGCGGGCCCGTACGTACGCGCCGCGCACGCGGGGAGATTCCCGGTCGTCGCCGGGGTCTCCGAAGAATTCAGTCCAGCGGGCAGAGTCTCGCCTCCCGCTTCGCGTCACTTTAGTCCACCCTGTCTCGCGGTCAATCAACCGGCCTGCGCGTCGCAGGCCCACGCCACACCACCCCTGTGGGTTACCTCACTCCAAGGACCGATGGCGTTCTTTGTCCCCTCTCACAGCGGGACGAGAACACAGGTGACCAGTAACGTCATGGTTATGACGACTTCTGCATCGGTTCCCACTGGCCCCCACGCCGCGACCACCGGCGGCACCGTCACCGACCGGCTCGTCGAAGCCAACCAGCGCTACGCCGAGGCCTTCACCGATCCGGGCATGGACGCGCGCCCGGTCCTGCACGTCGCCGTCGTGGCCTGCATGGACGCCCGCCTCGACCTGCACGCGGCCCTCGGCCTCGAACTCGGTGACTGCCACACGATCCGCAACGCGGGCGGCGTCGTCACCGACGACGTGATCCGCTCCCTCACCATCAGCCAGCGCAAGCTCGGCACCCGCAGCGTGGTCCTCATCCACCACACCGGCTGCGGCCTGGAGAGCCTGACCGAGGACTTCCGCAACGAGCTGGAGGTGGAGGTCGGCCAGCGCCCGGCGTGGGCCGTGGAGTCCTTCCGGGACGTCGACCAGGACGTCCGGCAGTCGATGCAGCGCGTGCGCACCTCCCCGTTCCTGCTGCACACCGACGACGTGCGCGGCTTCGTCTTCGACGTGAAGACCGGCCTGCTGCGCGAGGTCGACCCCGCCTGACCCGCGTCCTGACCTGGTCGCCCACCCCGTCCGGCAACCCCTGGTAGCTGTCGAAAACCTGTCAGTCACGCGTTCGAATGGTCGTAAGACCGACATATCGCGGCCAGTTGTCCACAGTCGAGTGACACGAATCGGTAACGGCAGCAAGAATGCGGGAGTGGCGTCGCGCGGAACTTTTCACGCGTGGTGTCCGTGTTCGGGGTGGGCCGGCCCGCGTCATGCGGCGTCGGCCCGGGAGAATGGGGTATCCCGTGCTTCCTGAGAGCAGGGGAAAGGCCGAGGAGGGCCGGGTGACGACCTATGACGATCGAGCGAGCCTCACTGATCTGACCGCCGTGGTGGAGCGCGTGCGGGAGTCGGTGGAAGGCGTGATCGAGGGCAAGCCCGAGGTCGTACGGCTCTCGCTGACCGTACTGCTCGCCGAGGGACATCTGCTGATCGAGGACGTCCCGGGCGTCGGCAAGACGATGCTGGCCAAGGCGCTGGCGCGGTCCATCGACTGCTCGGTGCGGCGCATCCAGTTCACGCCGGACCTGCTGCCGTCGGACATCACCGGCGTGTCCATCTGGGACCAGCAGCGCCGCGACTTCGAGTTCAAGCCGGGCGCGATCTTCGCGCAGGTGGTGATCGGCGACGAGATCAACCGCGCCTCGCCCAAGACGCAGTCCGCGCTGCTGGAGTCGATGGAGGAGCGCCAGGTCACCATCGACGGCAAGACCTACGAGCTGCCCAGCCCCTTCATGGTGGTGGCGACGCAGAACCCGGTCGAGATGGAGGGCACCTACCCGCTGCCGGAGGCCCAGCGCGACCGTTTCATGGCCCGCGTCTCCGTCGGCTATCCCAGCGCGGAGGCCGAGCTGCAGATGCTGGACGTGCACGGCGGCGTCTCGCCGCTGGAGGACCTCCAGCCCGTGGCGCACGCGCACGAGATCCTCAAGCTGATCGAGGCGGTGCGCGGCGTGCACGTGGCCGAGCCGGTGCGCCGCTACGCGGTCGACCTGGTCGGCGCCACGCGCACGCACCCCGACCTGAGACTGGGCGCCTCCCCGCGCGCCACGCTGCACCTGCTGCGCGCGGCGAAGGCGTCCGCGGCCCTGAGCGGCCGGGAGTACGCGCTGCCGGACGACGTGCAGGCCCTCGCCGTCGCCGTCCTGGCCCACCGTCTGCTGCCCACCGCCCAGGCCCAGCTCAACCGCCGCACGGCCGAGCAGGTCGTCGACGAGATCCTGCAGCGCACGCCGGTCCCGGCATCGCCCCAGCAGCAGAGCGGCTTCGGCGCCGTGGGACGCACCGCGCCCACCTATCCCTCACACCCGCCGCGGAGGCTGTGATGACCACCGCGGGGACGGGGCAGGCGGAGGCCGACCGGGGCGAGAAGGGCGGCGTCCGCACCGCCCTGGCCGGTCTGACCACCCGCGGACGCTCCTTCCTGGCCGCCGGCGTCGCGGCCGCCGTCTGCTCGTACGTGCTCGGGCAGGCGGACCTGCTGCGCGTCGGCCTGCTGCTGGCGGTGCTGCCGCTGGTGTGCGCCACGGTGCTGTACCGCACGCGCTACCGCGTCGCCGGCAGCCGCCGGCTCTCCCCCGCGCGCGTGCCCGCCGGCAGCGAGGCACGCGTCCACCTGCGGATGGACAACGTCTCGCGGCTGCCCACGGGCCTGCTGATGCTCCAGGACCGGGTGCCCTACGTGCTCGGTCCCCGGCCCCGGTTCGTGCTGGACCGGGTGGAGGCGGGTGGCCGGCGCGAGGTGTCCTACCGGGTCCGCTCCGACCTGCGCGGCCGCTACCCCCTGGGACCGCTCCAGCTGCGCCTGACCGACCCGTTCGGCATGTGCGAGCTGACCCGGTCCTTCTCCTCGTACGACACCCTGACCGTGATCCCGCGCGTGGAGCCGCTGGCGCCGGTGCGGATGAGCGGTGAGGCCAAGGGGTACGGCGACGGGCGGCAGCGCTCGCTCGCGCTCGCCGGCGAGGACGACGTGATCCCGCGCGGCTACCGCTACGGCGACGACCTGCGCCGCGTGCACTGGCGCTCGACCGCCCGCTACGGCGAGCTGATGGTGCGCCGCGAGGAGCAGCCCCAGCGCGCCCGCTGCACGGTGCTGCTCGACACCCGCGGCATCGCCTACGAGGGGGCGGGCCCGGACTCGGCCTTCGAGTGGGCCGTCGCGGGTGCCGCCTCGGTGCTGGTGCACATGCTCGAACGGGGCTTCTCCGTACGGCTGCTGACGGACACCGGCAACGCGGTCCCGGGCGAGGGCGGCGACGGCTTCGCGGGCGCCAGCCAGGAGTCGGCGGACGCGGCCGGGATGATGATGGACACCCTCGCGGTGATCGACCACTCCGACGGCGCGGGCCTGTCCCGGGCCTTCGACGTGATCCGCGGCGGGAACGAGGGGCTGCTGGTGGCCTTCCTCGGCGATCTGGACGAGGAGCAGGCGGCCGTGGTGGCCCGGATGCGGCAGCGCAGCGGGGGCGCGGTGGCCTTCGTGCTGGACAGCGGCACCTGGACGCGGGAACCGAGCGACGTGCCCGGTCCGTTGGACGGGAGCGGGGAGCGGCTGCGCATGCTGCGCGAGGCGGGGTGGACGGTCCTCGGCGTACCGCGCGGTGCCTCGCTGGACGAGCTGTGGCGGCATGCCGACCGGGAACGCCGGGGCGTGGCCGCCACGAGCGGCGGGGAGGGACCCTGATGAGCGGGCGGGTACGACTGACGCTGGGCGCGTGGGCGGCCACCTTGATGGCCGCGTGCGCCCTGCTGCCCCTCGTCGAGCCGGCCACCTGGATCGTGCAGGCGGCGTTCCTGCTGGCCGTGCAGGCGGGCGTGGGCGCCGCGGCCCGCCGGGTGCCGCTGGCCCGACCGCTCACGATCGCGGCCCAGGCCCTGGTGACGCTGCTCCTGCTGACCTTCGTCTTCGCCCGCGAGCAGGCCCTGGCCGGGCTGATCCCCGGGCCGCAGGCCTTCGAGCGCTTCGCGGCGCTGCTCGAACAGGGCGGGCAGGACATCGCGCGCTACGCGATCCCGGCGCCCCTGGAGTCCGACGGCATCCGGCTGATGCTCATCGGCGGGGTGCTCGTCATCGGACTGCTGGTGGACACCCTCGCGGTCACCTTCCGCAGCGCCGCCCCGGCCGGTCTGCCGCTGCTCGCGCTGTACTCGGTCGCTGCGGGGCTGTCCGACGGGGGCACCGACTGGCTGTGGTTCCTGGTCGCGGCGGCCGGCTATCTGATGCTGCTGCTGGCCGAGGGGCGGGACCGGCTCTCCCAGTGGGGCCGGGTCTTCGGCGGTGCCCCGCGCACGGGGACGGGCGAGCCGAGCGGCGCCGTCGCCCCGGTCCGCACCGGCCGGCGCATCGGCGTGGTCGCGCTGGGCATCGCCCTGGTGGTGCCGCTCGGCCTGCCCGCGATGAACGGCGGGTTGCTGGACTCGGTGGGAGCGGGCGCGGGCGCCGGCTCGGGCGGCGGTGGCACGATCTCCGCCGTGAACCCGCTGGTGTCCCTGCGGGACAGCCTGAACGCGGACGAGGACCAGCAGGTGCTGTCCGTGAAGACCGAGATGGCGGACGTCTCGGACCTGTATCTGCGGATCGTGTCCCTGGACGACTTCGACGGCACCACGTGGAAGCCGTCGCGACGGTCCATCACCGCCGTGCCCGAGGGCCCGTTCCCGACCCCGATCGGCCTGTCCCCCGACGTCAAGCGCGCGGAGGTCGACACCTCCATATCGGCGGCCGACTGGTACGCCCAGGACTGGCTGCCGATGCCGTACCCGCCGAGCGGGGTGCGCATCAGCGGCAACTGGCGCTACGAACCGCTGGGCATGACCCTGGTCGGTGACCACGGCCAGAACACACGCGGGCTGACGTACCAGGTCAGAAGCCTGGACGTGCAGCCGACGGCGCAGCAGCTGGCCTCCGCCGGGCCGCCGCCGGAAGCCATCCGGCGTGACTTCACCGAGCTGCCCGACTCGCTCCCGGCCGTGGTGGCCCGCACGGCCCGCCAGGTCACCGCGGACGCCGACAACCCGTACGACCAGGCGGTGAAGCTGCAGGACTGGTTCGCCGTGACCGGCGGCTTCGAGTACGACACGCAGGTGCAGGTCGGCAGCGGCTCGGAGGCGATCGCCCGGTTCCTGCGGGACAAGCAGGGCTTCTGCGTGCACTTCTCCTTCGCCATGGCGGCGATGGCCCGCTCGCTGGGCATTCCGGCCCGGGTCGCGGTGGGCTTCGCGCCCGGTTCCCCGCAGGCGGACGGCTCGGTCTCGGTGGGGCTGCGCGACGCGCACGCCTGGCCCGAGCTGTACTTCGAGGGCGTGGGCTGGACCCGCTTCGAGCCGACGCCCACCCGCGGTTCGATGCCGCCGTACACGCTGCCGGACACGCCGGGCAGCTCGGTGCCGGACGACGCCCGCCCGACCCAGTCGACGTCCGCCGCGCCGTCCGCGACGCCCTCGACGAGCGAGAGCTGCACGCCGGAGCAGAAGAAGCTGGACGGCGGCTGCGGCAGCGAGTCGCCCCAGGCGGTGCTGCCCACCGGCGACGACGGCCCGAAGTGGTACGCGTTCCTGGCCTGGGCCCTGGCCGGTCTCGCCGTACTGGCACTGCCCCTGGCACCCATGCTGTGGCGGCTGCGCACCCGCTCGGTGCGGCTGGGGGCGCACGGCCGCGCTGAGGCGGACGCGGCGCCGCACACCCTGGCCGTCTGGCAGGAGCTGACCGACACCGCGTGGGACCACGGCGTCCCGCCGGACGAGTCGCTGACCCCGCGCAAGGCGGCCGCCCGCATCGTCCGGCTGGGCGGTCTGGACGGCGCGGCGGCGGCGTCGGTGCACCGGGTGGCGGACGCGGTGGAACAGGTGCTGTACGCACCGCACCCCCGTCTCACGGCCGGTCTGACGGACGACGTCCGCCGTGCGGCGGCGGGTCTGCGGGCCGGAACCGGCCGCGTCGCGAGGCTCCGCGCGCTCCTGGCGCCGCGCTCCACCGCGCGCGTGCTGTGGGCGGTCGCGGACTGGTGGTCCGGCCTCCGGCAACGGGCCGTGTCCCTGCGCCCGAACTGGGGCAAGCAGGGCTGAGGGCTTGGCGGGGCCGGGCGGCCCCGCTGGGGGCGGTATGACCGGGGCCACGGAGGGCGGTGCGACAAGGCTGCCGGAGGCGGTACGACCGGGCCGGAACGACTGAAGCCGGCCGGACGTGGTGACGTCCGGCCGGCTTTCCCGTGCGGCTCGGTGGCGTCCGGCCTGCTCCCGGTCGGCCAGATGGCATCCGGTCGGCCTCCGGCGGCCCAGGGGGGCATCCGGCCGGCTTTCACGCAGCCCGGTGACGTCCGGCAGCTTCACCGTGCCTGGGGGGCCGGCGACACCCTGCCCACGGAAGCAGTCCCAGTCTGCCCCGGCCTGCCCAGCCGACCTCACCGGCACCAGCAACACCGGCACGGCACGGCACGGCGCCGGCACCGGCACCGGCACCGGCACCGGCAAGGTTGCCGCCCGGCGCATGCGTCAGGGGGTGACCACGGCTCGGTGGTCACCCCCTGACGAGAGGTTCATGGGGTACTGGAGAGGCTCCGCGCGGGGCTAATGGCCGCCCTGCTCGTCGCGGCGCTTCTGCCAGCGCTGCTCGATGCGGTCCATCATGGAGCGCCGTTGCCGGCCCTGACGGCGGCCCTGTGGGCCCGCGGCGGCACCGGCGGCCTGTTCCCCCGGCTTGGGGGCCTTGCGCCAGCCGGTCACGGCGAGCACCGCGCATCCCAGCATGACGAGGAAGCCCACGACGCTGAGCCAGACCTGCTTGGCGACCATTCCGGCCATGAGGAGCGCAATACCCACGAGGAAGCCCGCGACCGCCTGGTAGACCCGCCGCCGGGTGTACGTACGCAGCCCGCTTCCCTCAAGCGCCGACGCGAACTTGGGATCTTCGGCGTACAGCGCTCGCTCCATCTGCTCGAGCATGCGCTGCTCGTGCTCCGAGAGCGGCACGGAGTCCTCCTCATCGTGCAGTCGCCGGGGCGACCCGGGGGGTCCCTTCAGGATAGGCAGGGAATCGCCCCCGTGAAACCCGCCCCTCTACGCCAATTGGCCAACCGGGTTCCGCCATGGACATCCCGGCTCGCTGAGGCTTGCATTCCCCGGCGGCCGACCCGTCATGCCGGAACGGTCTCCCTCGATCATACGGCGCCAAGCCCCCATTCGGGGGGCCTGTGGCGTACTCCATCCCCAGCCAAGCCGCTGATCAGCGGCGGTACCCCAGGAGGCGGCTCAGGCCTCGCCGGCCCCGGGCGCCTCGTTGACCCCACTGGTTTCTGAGGTCTCACGGGTCTCGGCGAGCACATGGAGCTGGGTGGCCACGGAGTGGAAGGCCGGGAGCTCCGCCGCCGCCTCCTCCAGCTTCAGCAGCGCCTCCAGGGCTCCGGGCTCGGTGTCCACGAGGACGCCCGGCACGAGGTCGGCGAAGACCCGCACGCCGTGCACGGCGCCGACCCTCAGGCCCGCACCCTCGGCCAGAGCGGTGAGCTGCTCGGCGGTGAAACGGCGCGGGACCGGGTCACCCGAGCCCCATCGTCCGTTCGGGTCGTCGAGCGCCTGCCGGGCCTCCTTGAAGTGCCCGGCGAGGGCCCGGGCGAGCACGGCGCCGCCGAGCCCGGCCGCGAGCAGGCTGAGGATCCCCTCCGGCCGCAGCGCCGCCACCGCGTTGCGCACGCCCTCGGCCGGGTCGTCCACGTACTCCAGGACGCCGTGGCACAGCACCGCGTCGTAGCCGCCGCGCTCGGCCACGTCGAAGAGGCCGCGGGCGTCGCCCTGCACCCCCTTCACCCGGTCGGCGACTCCGGCCTCGGCGGCGCGGCGCTCCAGCGCGAACAGCGCGTTGGGGCTGGGGTCGACGACCGTGACCCGGTGGCCGAGGCGGGCGACGGGCACGGCGAAGTTGCCGCTGCCGCCTCCGGTGTCGAGGACGTCCAGCGACTCCCGGCCCGTGGCCTTGACCCGGCGGTCCAGGGCGTCCTGGAGGACCTCCCAGACCACGGCGGTACGGAGTGAGGCTCGGGGTCGCATCGGGTCCGACACGGCAGTTGACTCCTCGGCGCGGCACCGCCTCTTGCGCGGCGGAGCGAACGGGCTGCCTTCCCCGGTCCCGGCCAGGGGGAGGGAAGACTTCAGGCGTCCCCCACCCTATTGCCTCCGGCCCGGCACCCGGGATGACCCGGTACCGGGACTCTTCCGCCCGGTCAGCCCGCGTCCGGCATGTCCGCCCCCGCTCCCGCTTCCGGGCCGCCGGGCCGGTCCTGGTCCGGCCGGGGCTGCGGCAGCACCGGCTGGAGGACGAGCATGCGCTCGACGAGGCGGAGGAACATCGACACGTCGCGTATGAGGTCGTCGGCGTCCCGGACACTGGCCGCGCCCTCGATGCCCGCCTCGGCCCGGGCGCGGCGCCGGGCGCCGGAGGCGAACAGCGCGCTCCACTCGGACAGTTCGGGCGCGATCTCGGGGAGCACTTCCCACGCGCTTCGGATCTTGGCCCGGGCCCGGGGCGAGGTCTCCGGCCTGCCCCGGGCGGCGAGCACGGCGGCGGCGGTACGCAGGGCGGCGAGGTGTGCCGTCGCGTAGCGCTCGTTGGGGGTCTCCAGGACGGCGGCCTCGTCGAGTCCGGCACGGGCCTGGGCGAGCAGGTCGAGGGCGGCGGGCGGGGCCGAGGCCCGGCGCAGCACGGGATGCACGTCGCTCGCCGGGCCGGTCAGTGAGGGGGCAGGGCCGGTGGCGCGGCGCCGGCGGGCGGCTGCTGCGTGGTAGCTGGCCATGACGAACCTCCTGTCGTCTTGTGTGACGGCGCGTCCGTTACGGAGTGCCGTATGTGACCCATCGTGAGGTATGGCACTGACAATCCGATCTGACCTGCTGTTTTTCCAGCGAGGGCGGGAGGGTACGCCTACCGGGCTGCGGTTTCGCCGTAATCGCTGAGAGGTTCTCGATGTGGCTGTTCCAATGATCGTCGAGGAGGTCGCCGGAGGTTCCCTCCGAGGTCCGGGTGGAGCCGAGCACACGCATTTTCAAGATCGAAAAAACTGCAGCCACTCAGGCGCGTAGGCCCGGACAGCATGGCGCTGCCGGACTCACCCAAAGGCGTCGTCATCACCGGCGGCCCCGCTTTCACGTGTCCCCGCGTAGGCCGCGTACATGAGGGAATGGCAGGCCGCAGCGACGGTGGCGGCGCCTTTGAGGAAACGCATGTACCGCATGGCGGGATCCTCGCTCTTCACAGGCCGACGGGCCCGACACGTGCCTGTTGAGGCCCATCGATGTGCGGACAAAACCATGGGGGTCTGTCGTTGATGCGCTACAGGGCACACTGCAAGGCGTCGGCGTAGAGCTTGGCACCGGAGATCTTCGGGTGGAACGACTTCATCGCAGGCGCGGGCGGATCGTCGTCCGCCTCGGAACGACCGTCATCGGCGATACGTTCGGGGACTCAGTTGCGGGACAGCCACGGCAACCGCGCTCGGGACCGGAATCCAGGGGGAACACGCGCCTACGTGTTTCTGGCGCCGCGCCTCAAGCCGCGGCGCCGATTTCTCGGCGGATGCCACCTTCACCTCGTCGCTCTCCCCGTCTCGACACAACGGGACAAAGGCGGCCATATGCAGCGTTGTCTCAACACTTGTTCCCCCGAGTGGCATCCGGAGACCGGGGGTGGTCAGGCCGGGCCGTCTGAACGCACGCTCACTACAGACGCGTGGTGCCGACAGAAGTAGACACTTGCCGAGCACGTGGCAAAAAGAAGATTGTGCGGACGAAGTCTCCGGACACGATGCGCCCCGACTCCTGATCAGCGGTTTTCATTAGGAGGAACCCGGCCGGCCGGACGGCACGCTTGGGCATGTTGGCCAATTCTGACCCCCTCGAACTGCCGCGCGGGCCATGGTGCGCCAGTCGGAGTTGCTCGCCCGCCGCCGAGCCCCCGGAAAGCCAGCCCTGGCCGTCTGTGATACCGACGGAAAAGGGAAGACGGAGTTCCGTATCCGCGAGGCTCAAAACAAGCCAAGCAGACCTTTACAGATCATTCCAAGGGGATATAGTCGCACCCGTTTGCGAACCGAGAGCACGACAAGGGAGCTCAATGTTCACGCGTTCCGTCATGCGCAGCAGCATCGCCGCAGCAGCTCTGGCCCTGACCGCCGCAACCGCTACGAGTGCTCATGCCGCCGCCGGCTCGGACACCAAGGACCCTGAGGTCGTAAAGCTTGCAGGCAACAAGGGCCTCACGGTGGTCGACGGCGCCGACGGCAAAGCCCTTCTCGAAGCCAACCCCACTATCACTGCGGCTGCCGCCAACGTATGCGGCTCCGGCTACACCATCTCCGAGGGCGCCGCACGCTACGGCACCAACGCCACCCTGTACCTGTGGTGGAACGGCAAGTACAGCGGCACCAACAAGCTGTACGACAAGTACATCTGCGGTGTCCTCTTCAACGACACCGGCTCCGCGCGGTACATGGGCATCCGCTTGAAGGACAACTTCACCGATACGCCTCACGCCGAGGACTTCGGTACGTTCAGCACGTACGCCGGGCCCGTCTACCAGAAGCGCGGAGGCTGCGGCGAGGCGTACTCCTACATGAAGTCCGGAAGCACGGTCGTCGTCGACAACACTTACGAGATGTCCGGATGTAACTGAGCTTCACTCGTGGCGGGCTGTATCGTATCGCGTGACGGCACAGCCGTTGCCGCCACCGAATAGACATTCCCGGCGCGAGCCCGGCGCCCTCGTCCAGGAATCCGAATCCGTGGGATTCGATGCATCTCAAGTGCCTGAGGTATACCAGGGCGTGTAACTATCCGCCATTGCCGAATTTGTCGACGAATGCCGTCGCAATGATGGTGCGGTGCCGGTTCCGATGAATACGCCATCATGAATTCCGTGCCGGTGCCTGAATTGACGCAGGCCTGGGCCCCTCGACAGAGCCCGCCCCTCGTGGCGGCCAGGTTCGAAGCCTGCAAGCCCCCTCAGCCAGCCGACTCGGCAGGCCGCGGCCCGGCGCCCGCATGGTGCAGAGCCGGCCCACGTCCCCACAGACCGACGCCGTTTTGCCTCGACGGCGGGTCCGGAGTAAGTTTTTGCACTGACCAGTCAGTTCAAATATTGGGGAGTCTCGTGGGGGAACCGACGGGAGGGGTGCGGATCGCCGCCGAGGGTCTCGGGGTCAAGGGGCCCCGGGGGTGGGCGGTCCGCGGGATCTCGCTGGAGGCGGAGCCGGGATCGCTCGTCGCGGTGGAGGGCCCGTCCGGGTCCGGCCGGACGTGCCTGCTGCTCGCGCTGACGGGGCGCATGAAGGTCGCGGAGGGCACGGCTGCGGTGGGGGACGCCCGGCTGCCGAAGCAGCTGGCGGCGGTGCGCCGGGTCAGCGCCCTGGCACACGTCCCGGGGGTCACGGACCTGGACCCGGCGCTGACCGTCGGCGAGCACCTGCGGGAGCGTGCCCTGCTGCAGCGCCGGTTCGGCGACTCGCTGCGCGGCCTGCTACGGCCCCGTGGCGAGCGGGCGGCCGAGGCCGGGCGGCGCGTCGGCGCGGCGCTGGACGCCGCCGGTCTCGACCTGGAGACCCTGCCCAAGGGGCCGCGCACCGCCGTACGGGACCTGGAGCGCCTGGAGGCGCTGCGGCTGTCGGTCGCGCTCGCGCTGGTCGGCCGGCCCCGGCTGCTCGGCGTCGACGACACCGACCTCAAGCTCTCGGACGGCGAACGGGACGAGGCCTGGGCGCTGCTCAGGTCCCTCGCGGACGCCGGGACGACGGTGCTCGCCGTGTGCAGCGAGGCCCCCGACGGCGCCCTGCGGGTGTCCACCGGGCCGAGCCGGGACGAGCGGCACGCCGAGGAGGGCCCGGAGACCGGGAACGAGCGGATCGCCGCCGACGAGACCGCAGATCAGGGAGAGGGGAAGGCCGATGCGCTCGCCGAGACTGGCCGCGCTTGAGCTCCGCCGGTTCGGGCGGGGGAAGCTGCCGCGCGCCGCACTGGTCGCGCTGCTGGTGCTGCCGCTGCTGTACGGCGCGCTGTACCTGTGGTCGTTCTGGGATCCGTACGGCCGGCTGGACCGTATCCCCGTGGCGCTGGTGAACGACGACAAGGGGGCGACGGCCGACGGCAAGAAGATCACGGCGGGCGACGACATCACCGAGGGCCTGCGCGACAGCAAGACCTTCGACTGGCGTGAGGTCGATGCCGCCCAGGCCCGCAGGGGCGTCGAGGACGGCACCTACTACCTGTCGCTCACCATGCCCGCCGACTTCAGTGAGCGGATCGCCTCCAGCTCCGGAAACACCCCGGAGACCGGCGCACTCCAGGTGCACACCAACGACGCCAACAACTACATCGTCGGGCAGATCTCCCGGACGGTCTTCGGCGAGGTGCGGCAGGCCGCGTCCACGAAGACCTCGCGGTCCTTCCTGGACAAGATCTTCGTGTCGTTCTCCGACATCCACGGCAAGACCGTGGAGGCGGCCGAGGGCGCCGACAAGCTCAAGGGCGGCATCGGAAAGGCGGAGAAGGGCTCCAAGGACCTCGCCGACGGCCTGAAGGACGCCGAGGACGGCAGCGGAAGGCTCTCCACCGCCCTGAAGAAGCTCACCAAGGGCGCCGGCGACCTCCAGGACGGCTCGCGGGGCGTCGCGGACGGCACGCAGACGCTCGCCGACAAGGTCAACGGCACCGCCGGCAAGGTCCGCCCCTTCCTGAAGGGCAACGAGAAGACCATCGGCGACACGGCCCGGCTCGTCGCCGACTCCTCCGGGGTGATCCGCAAGCACCTGGACGCTCTGGTGAAGCGGGCCCCGACCGCCGCCAAGGGTGCCCGCGCGGCGTCCGTGACGCTGGCCGACGTCCACGCCCGGCGCTGCGAGGACCCCGTCGTGCCCGACGCCGCCTGTGCCGATCTGAAGAAGGCGAAGGAAGCGGCGGCGGACGTGACCCTCATCGCCGACGACCTCAATACGCTGATCGCTGACCAGGACGGCGACCTGGACGCGCTGGACAAGAACCTCGCGACCCTCCAGAAGCAGTCCCAGGCGCTGGCCGACCGCGCGCCCCACCTCTCCGAGGACCTGGACGACGCCGTCAAGAAGATCAACAAGCTGAACGACGGGGCCGCCCGGGTCGCCGCGGGCGCGAAGAAGCTGCACACGGGGCTCGGCAAGGCCAAGACCGGGGCCGTCGACCTGGACGAGGGCGTCGGCGAGCTGAGGACGGGCGCGGACGACCTCAACGGCGGCATCTTCAAGCTGGTCGGCGGGTCCGGCAAGCTCGCCGGCGGGCTGCACGACGGGGCGGAGCGGATCCCCGACTACGACAAGCAGGACCGCGAGCGGCGCACCGAGGTCATGGCCGACCCCGTGCGGCTCGCCTCCCAGGACCTGCACAAGGCGCCCAACTACGGCACCGGGTTCGCCCCGTACTTCATCCCGCTGTCGCTGTGGGTGGGCGCGATGGTGGCGTACATGCTGATCACGCCGATGAACCGGCGCGCACTCGCCGCCGGGGCCTCGGCGTGGCGGATCGCGCTGGCCGGCTGGCTTCCGGTGGTGGCCATCGGGGTGCTGCAGACGGTGGCCCTGATGTCGGTGCTGCACTGGGCGGTCGGCCTGCAGATGGTGCGGGCGGCCGGGACGGTGGGCTTCCTGTTCCTGGTGACGGCGTGCTTCGCGGCGATCGTGCAGTGGCTGAACGCGCGCTTCGGGGCGGCGGGCCGGATCCTCGTCCTCGCGCTGCTGATGCTGCAGCTGACCTCGGCGGGCGGTACGTACCCCGTGCAGACCAGCCCGGGCTTCTTCAACGCGCTGCACCCGTTCCTGCCGATGAGCTACGTCGTCGAGGCGCTGCGGCGGCTCATCACCGGCGGTGGTCTCGAACCGGTGTGGCACGCGTGCGTGGTGCTGACGGCGTTCACCGCCGGGGCCCTCGCGCTGACCGCCGTGGCGGCCCGCCGGCGCCAGGTGTGGACGCTGGACCGGCTGCACCCGGAGCTGAGCCTGTGAGCCCCACCGGCACATCTCCCGGAAAGGTTCCTGTGACAATCAGGGCCATGGAAAGCAGCAGTGCCGCGTCGGGCGGCAGCACGCGCCGCGAGGCCACCCGGCAGAAGCTCTACGAGGCGGCCGTCACGCTCATCGCCGAGCAGGGGTTCTCCGCCACGACCGTGGACGAGATCGCCGAGCGTGCCGGGGTCGCGAAGGGCACGGTCTACTACAACTTCGCGAGCAAGTCGGTCCTCTTCGAGGAGCTGCTGCGGCACGGGGTGGGGCTCCTGACCGCCTCCCTCAGGGAAGCGGCCGAGCGCACCGCCCGGGACGGCGGCGGCAAGGTCGACGCCCTGGACGCGATGATCCGCGCGGGCCTGGTCTTCATCGACCGCTACCCGGCCTTCACGCAGCTCTACGTGGCCGAGCTGTGGCGCACCAACCGGGCCTGGCAGTCGACGCTGATGGTGGTGCGGCAGGAGGCCGTCGCGGTGGTGGAGGGCGTCCTGCGCGAGGGCGTCGGCAACGGCGAGTTCAGCGAGGAGATCGATGTGCCGCTGACCGCGGCGGCGCTGGTCGGCATGGTTCTGGTGGCCGCGCTCGACTGGAAGTCCTTCCAGCCGGAGCGCTCCCTGGACGACGTCCACGCGGCCCTGTCCCGGCTGCTCCAGGGGCGGGTCAGCGGCTGCCGCTGACGAGGCGGCCGGCGCCCATGTGAAAGCGCCGGTCCGCTGTGGCCGCGTCCCCCGCGGGCCACCTCGGACCGGCGCCTTCCTTGCTCCCCCGTTTTCTCCTGCTCCCCCGTGCGTCCCCCCGCAGGACCCCCGTTGCGGTCGTCCCCCGGTTCTCCCCCGTGCCTCGCTCCCGCCGACACCCGTCGGCAGAAGGAGCGGATCGCGGGCCGGCCCCGTTCCGGCGCCCCGTGTCGCCGGTGCCGGAGCCGAGCCCCTCTCCGTGTCTCCACTCTCTCCTCCGCGCAGGTCCTGCCCCATCCGCGCGCGTACTCAACTCCCCCACTAGGTACGGGTACTCAGCCCTGCGCGCTCAGCCCCACACCGCCGTGCCGCCGCCTGGTCACGAGCGCGCCCGCGCCCGTACTCGCCGGGTGGCCCGGCAGGACTGTCGGCGGGGGCCGATAAAGTCCCTGGCATGGCACGGATTGCGGTGATCGGCGCCGGGATGGGCGCGCTGGCGGCCGCCGCCCGGCTGGCCGTCGCGGGCCACCGGGTGGCGGTGTACGAACGGACGGACACCTACGGCGGAGCCCTGCGCCGCTTCGAGCGGGACGGTTTCTCCTTCGACACCGGCCCCGGCCTGCTCCCGCTGCCCGCCGTCTACCGCGACCTGTTCGTCAAGACCGGCAAGGAGCCGCTGGAGGCGTGCGTCGAGCTGGTCCAGGTGGACCCCTCGTCACGGCACGTGTTCGCGGACGGCACGGCGGTGTCGCTGCCGAACGCCTCGCGCGCCGGGGTCGTCGCCGCCCTGGACGAGGCCCTCGGCGCGGGCGCCGGGAAGCGGTGGGGCGACTTCCTGGTCCGGGCCAGGGAGGCCTGGGACCGCACCCGCCGCCCGCTCCTGGAGGAGCCCCTGTGGCCCGACTGGCAGGTGCTGGCGGAGCGCGAGCCCTACCCCGCGGTGCCCCACAAACGCCTGCTGCGCACCCGCCGGGCGGGCACGCTGGCCGAGGTCGGAGCCTGGGAGCTGCGCGACCCGCGGCTCACGGCCCTGCTGGAGGGGTACGCCCTCACGCAGGGCCTGGACCCCCGGGCCACCCCGGCGAGCGCGGCCGTCCTGCCGTACATGGAGCACGCCTTCGGCACGTGGTACGTGGGCGGCGGGCTGCGCGAGCTGGCCCGGGCGGTGTACGAGCGGTGCGTGGCGCGGCGGGTGGAGTTCCACTTCGGCGCCGAGGTCGCCGCCGTGCGGGAGAAGGACGGCCGGGCCTGCGGGGTCGAGCTGGCCGACGGGACGCTCGCCCCCGCCGACTTCGTGGTGGCCGGGGTCGCGCCGGGCGTCCTGGAGCGGCTGACGGCGGGCCACGGGGTGCGGGCCGAGGGCGAGGTGCCGCCGCAGCAGCCCGCGGCCGCCCGGCTGACCGTCCTGCTCGCCCTGCGCGGCGCCCGCCCCGAGGGCACGGCCCACCGCACGGTGGTGCACGCCCCGGACCGTCAGGCCGAGTTGGAGGCCCTGTTCGGCACGGCGGCTCCGGACGCGGAACCGACCGTGACGATCCTTCGGCCCGGTGACCCGCGTTCCGCCCCGGAGGGCCACGAGGCGGTCGTGCTGACGACGGTGGTGCCCGCCCGGCTCGACGGTCCCTACGACGCTCCGGCCGAGCGCGTGATCGCCGCCGCCGGGCGCGCCGTGCCGGATCTGCGCGAGCGTCTGCTGTGGCAGGAGGTGATCACCCCGGCCGGGATCGCGGAGGCGACGGGCGCGGAGGGCGGGGCGGTGCCCGTCCCGGCGCTGGCGGCTGCCGGGGGGCGGCTGCTGCACCCGTCCAACACCACACGCGTGCCCGGTCTGTTCGCCGTGGGCGGCTGGGCGCACCCGGGCGGCGGTCTGCCGCACGCGGGCATGTCGGGCGCGCTGGTCGCGGGACTGATCGTGGAGGGACCGGAGTTCCGGGGCTCTCAGTGACCGGCCCGACCCGCCGGGCCGGGGGCTTCAGAAACGGTACTGCTCGTCGAAGCCGTTGCCGTGCGGCTGCTGCCCGCCGCCCTGGTAGGGGTAGGCCTGCTCGGGCGGCAGCTCCTGCCCGTACTCGTCGGTGTTGCGCTGCTGCGGCACCCACACCCCGCCGGGCGGGGTCTCGCCGCCGTAGGTCCCGGCGTACTGGTCCTGTCCGTACCCCTGCTGCTGGCCGTAGTACTGCTGGTCGCCGTAGCCGCTGTCGTACGGGGCCCCGCCGTAGGAGGACGAGCCGATGTACGGGTCCGAGTAGGCGGCGTACTGCTGCTGGCCGCCCGCCTCGTAGCCCTGCTGGGCGTAGCCCGAGTAGTCGTAGGCGTGGGACGGGTCGCCGTTCTGGGCGGCGTACTGGTCCTGCGGCCGGGCGTCGGGCTGGGGGTGGCCGTTGTCGCCGTAGACGCCGTAGGAGCCGGTGTCCTCGGGCATGGGCTGCGGCTCGTAGACGGCGGTGGTCTCGGCGGCGGCGTGGCCCGTGCGCACCGGGGTGAAGACGTCGTCGCGGTCGTAGTCGTCGTCGTGGCCGTAGGCGGACTCGCGGCGGTGGTCGCCGGGCTCGTCGCCGTAGCCGCCGTCGGCCGCCTCCAGGCCGGAGACCTCCAGGGTCGGCTCCTGGCGGCCGCGCTCACCGCGGCCCCGGCGCTTGCTGCCGCCGAACATCGGGGCGTTGACCGCCCAGCCGGCCGCGAAGCCGCTGCGGAAGGAGAGGGTGACGTAGGTCTGCCCGACCGCGAAGGCCGCAGCGCCCAGTCCGATCACCACGACGGACGGGATCAGGACACCGACCACGACGCCGAGGAAGCCCGCGAAGGCCAGCAGCCGCCAGCGCAGCCGCGCCTTGTACTGCAGCAGCACCTCGCCCAGCAGCCACAGCGCGACGATGCCGAACGCGATGTAGAGGACCGCCCAGCCCATGTACGCCCCTCTCCCAGTGGCCGCTACGCAGTGTGTCGTATACCGGTGCGAACGGTCTAGGCCTGCGATGGGTGGTGCAGGCCCAGGTTCTCGTAGATTTCCAGTGTCGCGGTGGAGTTGTTGAGCGTGATGAAGTGCAAGCCGGGCACACCCTCGGCGAGCAGCCGCGCGCAGAACTCCGTGGCGAATTCGATCCCAATGGAGCGTACAGCGGCCGGATCGTCTTGTGCTGTGAGGATCCGCTCTTTCAGGGCGGCCGGGAACGCGGCGTTGGTGAGCGAGCCGATCCGCTCCAGCGACCGCACGCTGGCGATCGGCATGACCTCGGGGATGATCGGCGTGTCGCAGCCGGCCGCCGTGACGCGGTCGCGCAGCCGGAGGTAGTCCTCCGGGTGGAAGAACATCTGCGTGATGGCGTAGTCGGCGCCCGCGCGGCACTTGTCGACGAAGTGGCGGACGTCGGTGTCCCAGTCGGTGGAGCGCGGGTGCATCGCCGGGAAGGCGGCGACGCCCACGCAGAAGTCGCCGGACGCCTTGATCAGCTCGACGAGTTCGGCGGCGTAGGCCAGGCCGCGGGGGTGCGGCACCCACTCGCCCATCGGGTCGCCGGGCGGGTCGCCGCGCAGCGCGAGCATGTTGCGGATCCCGGCGTCGGCGTACTGGCCGATGATGTTGCGCAGGTCCGCCACCGAGTGGTCGACGGCGGTGAGGTGCGCGATCGGCGTGAGGGTGGTGTCGGAGGCGATCGCCTCGGTCGCCTTGACCGTGCCCGCGCGGGTGGAGCCGCCGGCGCCGTAGGTCACGGAGACGAAGTCGGGCGCCACGGCCTCGACCCGCCGCAGGGCGTTCCACAGCATCCGCTCGCCCTTCGGGGTCTTCGGGGCGTAGAACTCGAACGAGTACGTCGTCTTGCCGGTCGCGAGCATGTCGCGGACGGTGCGCGCGTGGTCCGACCTGATGGATGCGGTGCCGAGGGCCATACGGGCAGGTTAGCCAGGGGCGGTCGGTCACCCAACCGGGCGCAGCGATTTGACCCATTTGTCCACTTGTTGTCCACCCCTTGGACAACAAGTCCGGCGACCGCCGCTCCCGGGCCGCCGACCGGGCTACTTCTCCCGCAGCCGCTTGGCGAACTCGGCCGCCGCCTCGCCCGGGTCGTCGGCCTCGGTGATCGCCCGTACGACGACGACGCGCCGGGCCCCCGCCTCCAGGACCTGGTCGAGGGTGGTCAGGTCGATGCCGCCGATGGCGAACCAGGGGCGGTCGGTGCCGAGGGCGGCGGTGTACCGGACGAGGTCCAGGCCGGGGGCGTGGCGGCCGGGCTTGGTGGGGGTGGGCCAGCAGGGGCCGGTGCAGAAGTAGTCCACGCCGTCCTGCGCGGCGGCTGCGGCGGCCTCGGACTCGGCGTGGGTGGAGCGGCCGATCAGGACGTCGTCGCCGAGGATCGCGCGGGCCGCCGGGACCGGGAGGTCGCCCTGGCCGAGGTGGAGCACGTCCGCGCCGGCGGCGTGGGCGACGTCCGCCCGGTCGTTGACCGCGAGCAGCTTGCCGTGCCGGGCGCAGGCGTCGGCGAAGACGGCCAGGTGCTCCAGCTCCTCCGCGGCCTCCATGCCCTTGTCGCGCAGCTGCACGATGTCGACGCCGCCCGCCAGCACGGCGTCCAGGAACTCCGCGAGGTCGCCCTGCCGCTTGCGCGCGTCGGTGCACAGGTAGACCCGGGCGTCGGCGAGCCGGGCGCGGGCGGTGGTGGCGGCGGTGCCGGGCATGGATGTCCCCCTGGAGGTCGGTGCCGCGGGTGTGCCCGCGGTACGTCGGTGCCGTACGGGTGCGTGTGCGGTGCGGGGAGGACCCACGCCCGCCACGACGCCCCCGGCACCCTACGCCCGCCCCTCGGCCGGGGCGCCCCGGGAGCCGGAACGGGCGCGGCCGGTCCCCGGGCCGTGACCCCGCGGGCCACGGCCCCACACGGGCGGTTGTTCAGGCCCGGCCCCGCTCGCACGGTGCCGGGCGGTTGTCCGATCGCGGCCGGGTCAGACCGCGAGCGCCTGGGCGCGGCGCTTCACCTCCGTGCCGCGGTTCTCACGGAGCGCCTGCGCCGGCGTGCCGGGCAGGGACGGGTCGGGGGTGAAGAGCCACTCCAGCATCTCTTCCACCGTGAAGCCGTCGTCCCGCAGGAGCGTCAGGGTCCCGGACAGGCCCTTGACGACCTTGTCCCCGTCGATGAAGTCGGCGGGGACGTGCAGCGCGCGGTTCTCACCGCGGCGTACGGCGATGAGCTGGCCCTCCTTGACCAGCTGCCGCACCCGCGTCACCTCGACGCCGAACTGTTCGGCGATGTCGGGGAGGGTGAGCCAGGCAGGGACGAGAGCATCGATCTTTGCGTCAATCTCGGTCACGGAAACCAGCCTGCCATCCGCCACTGACAGTCGGAAGTCGGCCCGGTCCACCCGGGCGGACGCGCCGGGCGCGGACGCCCGCCCCGGCTAGGCCACCGCCGCCTTCATCGGCCGGGCCGGGTCCGCCAGCAGCACCGGGTTCATCACCGTGCCCGACTCGATCAGACGGCGCCCCTGCGCCAGGTCGCGGGGGCGGCCCACCGCCAGCAGGGCGACCAGCCGCTCGCCGCGCAGCCAGCACACCGTCCACGCCGGGCCGGAGGGGTCGCCGCGCCACAGGGTCGTGTCGGCGTCCGCGTGGTGCCCGGCGTACTGCACGAACCGGCCGAACTGCTCGGACCAGAAGTACGGGACCGGGTCGTAGACCGCCGGCGTCTCGCCCGTGGCCCGGCCGACGATGTTCGCGGCGACGGTGCGCGGGCCCTGGAGGGCGTTGTCCCAGTGGTGCACCAGCAGCCGCTCGCCGTAGCGCCCCGACGGGAAGGAGGCGCAGTCGCCGACGGCGTACACGTCCGGCACGGACGTGCGCAGGTGCGCGTCGGCCACGACCTCGCCGTGGGCGCCGAGCTCGATCCCGGAACCGGCGAGCCAGGCCGTCGCCGGGCGGGCGCCGATGCCGACCACGACCGCGCCCGCGGGCAGCCGCGCACCGTCGTCGAGCAGGACCGCGCCGGGCTCGACGCGCTCCACGCGCGCGTGGGTGCGCAGCACCGCTCCCGCGTCGCCGTACCAGCCGGCCATCGGGGCGGCGACCTCGGCGGGCAGCGCCCCGGCGAGCGGCCGTTCGGCGGCCTCCACCACGGTCACCGCACAGCCCGCCTCGCGCGCGGCGGTGGCGAACTCCGCGCCGATCCAGCCCGCGCCGACGACCACGATGTCGTGCTGGCGGGCGAGGACCGGGCGCAGCCGCTCGGCGTCGTCCAGGGTGCGCAGCAGGTGCACGCCGGGCACGCCCTCCGCGCCGGGCAGCCGGACCGGTTCGGCGCCGGTGGCCACGACCAGGACGTCGTAGGGCACGGGCCCGTCCTCGGTGTCCAGTGCGTGATCGCCGGGGCGCACGCCCAGCACCTCGCAGCCGAGCCGCAGTTCGATGCCGAGGGCCTCGAAGTCGACGTCGAAGGCGGAGCCCTCGGACTTGCCGAGCAGGACGGCCTTGGACAACGGCGGCCGGTCGTAGGGCTGGTGGGGCTCGGCGCCGATCAGCAGCACCGTGCCGGCGAAGCCCCGCTCCCGCAGCGCGACCGCGGTCTGCACACCGGCCATGCCCGCGCCCGCCACGACCACGCGCCGCGGCGCGGACGACCCTGAGTCCTGCGTCTGCTCGCTCACCTGATCACCATAGTCAACTGACGTTTCGTCAGTCAGTGCCCATGCGCCGTGACCTGCTCCACAGCGCCGGCCCGCCGCCCGGGTCCGTCATTCCGGATACCCGCAAACGGCCGGTGTACGACGGCACCGTGGCCGGTTCCGCACGGAGGCTCCCTTACCGCACCCCGCGGGGTCCCGCTAGGGTGGCCCCGCAGAGACTCGCGGGAGCCCGGACGCACCGGGCTGAGAGGGAGGCTGGCGGCCTCCGACCGTACGAACCTGATCCGGGTCATGCCGGCGAAGGGAGGGGCTGGACGCCCATGTCGCGTACGCGAACCTCAGACGTCCTCGTCATCGGGGGCGGGATCATCGGGCTGGTCACGGCCTGGCGGGCCGCGCAGCGCGGACTCGCCACGGCGGTGGTGGACCCCGAGCCGGGCGGCGGTGCCGCGCAGGTGGCGGCGGGGATGCTGGCCGCCGTCACGGAACTGCACTACGGCGAGCAGACCCTGCTCGGCCTGAACCTCGCCTCCGCCCGGCGCTACCCGGACTTCGCGGCCGAGCTCACCGAGCTGACCGGCCACGACCTCGGCTACCGCCGCTGCGGCACCCTCGCCGTGGCCCTGGACGCCGACGACCGGGCCCACCTGCGCGAGCTGCACGCCCTGCAGCAGCAGTCGGGGCTGGACTCCCAGTGGCTGTCGGGGCGCGAGTGTCGGCGCCTGGAGCCGATGCTCGCGCCGGGCGTGCGCGGGGGCCTGCGGGTGGACGGGGATCACCAGATCGACCCCCGGCGGCTGGCCGGGGCGCTGGTCGCCGCGTGCGAGCGGGCCGGGGTGGTCTTCCACCGGGTGTGGGCCGAGCGGCTCACCGTGACCGGGGACCGGGCCACCGGTGCCGTCACGGCCGACGGCACCGGACTGGCCGCCGGGCAGGTCGTCCTGGCCGGGGGCAGCCTGAGCGGCCGCCTGGCCGGGGTCCCGCAGGAGGTCCTGCCTCCCGTACGGCCCGTGAAGGGGCAGGTCCTGCGGCTGGCCATGCCGGGGCGGCACGGGCCGTTCCTGAACCGGACCGTGCGCGCCGTCGTGCGCGGCAGCCACGTCTACCTGGTGCCGCGCGAGAGCGGGGAGCTGGTCGTCGGGGCGACCAGCGAGGAGCTCGGCTGGGACACCACCGTGACCGCGGGTGGCGTGTACGAGCTGCTGCGCGACGCGCACGAGCTGGTCCCCGGGATCACCGAGCTGCCGCTCACCGAGACCCGTGCCGGACTGCGCCCCGGCTCCCCCGACAACGCGCCCCTGCTCGGCCCGGCCGGCCTGGACGGCCTGCTGCTGGCCACCGGGCACCACCGCAACGGCGTGCTGCTCACGCCGGTGACCGGCGACGCCTTGGCGCACGCCCTCACCACGGGTGAACTCCCCGAGGAGGCCCGCCCCTTCACCCCCAGGCGCTTCAGTACCGCCACCGCACTCACGGAGCAGCCCGCATGAACATCTCCGTCAACGGTCAGCCCCGGGACGTCCGGCCCGGCACGGCTCTCGACACCGTCGTGAAGTCGCTCACCACGTCGTCCTCGGGAGTGGCCGCCGCCCTCAACGAGACCGTCGTCCCGCGCACGCAGTGGCCCTCCACGCCCCTCTCCGAGGGAGACCGCGTGGAAGTCCTGACCGCCGTCCAAGGAGGCTGACCATGGCCGACGATCCGTTCGTCCTCGGGGACCTGTCCCTCACCTCCCGTCTGATCATGGGCACGGGCGGGGCGCCCAGCCTCGACGTGCTGGAGCGGTCGCTGGTGGCGTCCGGCACGGAGCTGACGACGGTCGCGATGCGCCGCGTGAACCCCTCGGTGCACGGCTCGGTGCTGTCCGTCCTCGACCGGCTCGGCATCCGGGTGCTGCCCAACACCGCGGGCTGCTTCACCGCCGGCGAGGCCGTCCTCACGGCCCGGCTCGCGCGCGAGGCCCTCGGCACCGACCTGATCAAGCTGGAGGTCATCGCCGACGAGCGCACGCTGCTGCCCGACCCGATCGAGCTGCTGGAGGCGGCCGAGACGCTGGTCGACGACGGTTTCACGGTGCTGCCGTACACCAACGACGACCCCGTACTGGCCCGCAGACTGGAGGACGTGGGCTGCGCGGCGGTCATGCCGCTCGGCTCGCCCATCGGCTCCGGGCTCGGCATCCGCAACCCGCACAACTTCCAGCTGATCGTCGAGCACGCGCGCGTGCCGGTGATCCTGGACGCGGGAGCCGGGACGGCCTCGGACGCGGCGCTGGCGATGGAGCTGGGGTGCGCGGGTGTGATGCTCGCCTCGGCGGTGACCCGGGCGCAGGAGCCGGTGCTGATGGCCGACGCCATGCGGCATGCCGTGGAGGCGGGGCGGCTGGCCCACCGGGCGGGGCGGATCCCGCGGCGGCATTTCGCGCAGGCGTCGTCGCCGGCGGAGGGCCTGGCCGCGCTGGATCCCGAGCGTCCAACCTTCCAGTAGGGGACACGTCACAGGACGGCTGCAGTCCCGCCCCGAATCCGCCGGGGGGACGGGGCTGTCGGTCGTGGCTCGTAGACTCCCCTGCGTGGACACGACCCTTCAGGACCCCTTGGTCGGGCAGGTGCTCGACGGCCGGTACCGCGTCGACGCGCGGATCGCGGTCGGCGGGATGGCCACGGTCTACCGGGCCGTGGACACCCGCCTCGACCGGGTCCTCGCGCTCAAGGTGATGCACCCCTCCCTCGCGGTCGACGCCTCGTTCGTCGAGCGGTTCATCCGCGAGGCGAAGTCGGTCGCCCGGCTGGCCCACCCGAACGTGGTGCAGGTCTTCGACCAGGGCACCGACGGCTCGTACGTCTACCTGGCCATGGAGTACGTCGCGGGCTGCACGCTGCGTGACGTGCTGCGCGAGCGCGGGGCGCTGCAGCCGCGGGCCGCCCTGGACATCCTGGAGCCGGTGCTGGCCGCCCTGGGCGCCGCGCACCGCGCCGGGTTCGTGCACCGCGACATGAAGCCCGAGAACGTCCTGATAGGGGACGACGGCCGGGTCAAGGTCGCCGACTTCGGCCTCGTCCGCGCGGTGGACACGGTGACCAACACCACCGGCACGGTGCTGGGCACGGTCTCGTACCTGGCCCCCGAGCAGATAGAGAACGGCACGGCGGACCCCCGGGTCGACGTCTACGCGTGCGGCGTGATGCTGTACGAGATGCTGACCGGCGACAAGCCGCACGACGGGGACTCCCCGGCCGTGATCCTCTACAAGCACCTGCACGAGGACGTCCCGCCGCCCTCGGCCGCCGTCCCCGGCCTGGCCTACGAGCTGGACGAGATGGTGGCCTCGGCGACCGCGCGCACGCCGGAGATCCGCCCCTACGACGCGGTGGCCCTGCTCGCGCTGGTCCGGGACGGGCGCGGCCGGCTGAGCGAGGAGCAGCTGGACGCGGTACCGCCCCAGGCGCTCGCGGCCGGACACGACAACGCGGACGACCGCACGAGCGTGATCCCGCGCGCCCTGACCACACCGCGCCCCCTGCCGGTGCACGAGGACGAGCCGCCCGGGGCGGAGCACCACCGCACGAGCCGCCTCGCCTCCCCGCCGCCGCCCCCGCCCCGCTCGGGATCCCGGCGCGGCCCGATGACGATCGTGGTCGCCGTCCTGCTGGTGCTCGGCCTCGGCACGGGCATCTGGTACATCAACTCGGGCCAGTTCACCGAGGTCCCCCCGCTGCTGGACAAGACCCAGGCCCAGGCCGAGGACCGGCTGGCGGACGCCGGCCTGGAGCTCGGCAAGGTCGAGCACGCCCACAGCGACACCGTCGAGCGCGGCCGGATCATCGGCAGCGACCCGGAGGCCGGGACGCGCATCCGCGGCAACGACGCGGTGGGCATCACCGTCTCGGACGGCCCCGAGACCGTGCGGGTGCCCGCCCTGGCCGGCCGGAAGCTGGCCGAGGCCCGGTCCCTGCTGAAGCAGGACGGGCTGGAGCCGGGCATGGTCACCCGCGCGTTCAGCGAGGACGTGCCGCGCGGCTCGGTGGTCTCGGCGCGGCCGGCGGACGGTACGAAGGTGCGCGCGGGCACGGCCGTCGCGCTCGTCGTCAGCAAGGGCAGCCCGATCGACGTCCCCGACGTCACCGGTGACGACGAGGCCGACGCCCGGGCCGAGCTGGAGGACGCCGGCCTGAAGGTGCGCATCGCCACCGAGCGGGTCACCTCCTCCGAGTTCGACAAGGGCCAGGTCGTGAAGCAGAGCCCGAACGCCGGAGGCCGGGTGGCCGAGGGCGACACGGTCACGCTGACGCTGTCCAAGGGCCCCGAGATGATCGAGGTGCCGGACGTGGTCGGCGACAGCGTCGACGAGGCCCGGCAGGCCCTGGAGGGCGCCGGGTTCCAGGTCGACGAGGACCGCGGTCTGCTCGGCCTGTTCGGCGACACCGTCAAGGGCCAGTCGGTCGAGGGCGGCGAGACGGCGCCCAAGGGCTCGACGATCACGATCGAGATCAGGTGACGGCCGGGCGCACGGCCCGTGGACGGGGCACGGCCGGGGGCATGACACCCTGAACGGGTGAACCATCAGCTGTCCGGCCGCACCCGCAACCCCGTCGGCGGCCACGTCCCCGTCGCCGGTGGCCTCCACCGCATCGGCCTGTCCTACGCCCGTGATCTGCGGGCGGAGACCGTCCAGGTCTTCGTCGCCAACCCGCGCGGTTGGGCCACACCGGCCGGGAACCCGCAGCAGGACGAGGCGTTCCGCGCGGCGTGCGAGGCCGAGTCGGTCCCGGCGTACGTGCACGCCCCCTACCTGATCAACTTCGGCTCGCACACCGAGGCGACCGTGGAGCGGTCGGTGGAGTCGCTGCGGCACTCACTGCGGCGGGGACGGGCGATCGGGGCGCGGGGCGTGGTGGTGCACACGGGCAGCGCGACCGGCGGCCGGGACCGGTCCGTGGCGCTGAAGCAGGTGCGTGAGCACCTGCTGCCGCTGCTCGACGAGCTGACCCACGACGACGACCCGTACCTGCTGCTGGAGTCGACGGCCGGCCAGGGCGCCTCCCTGTGCTCGCGGACGTGGGACTTCGGCCCGTACTTCGAGGCGCTGGACGCCCATCCGATGCTGGGCGTGTGCCTGGACACCTGCCACATCTTCGCGGCGGGGCACGACCTGACGGGCCCGAGCGGGATGCACCAGACGCTGGACCTGCTGGTGGACACGGTCGGCGAGGGACGGCTGAAGCTGATCCACGCCAACGACTCCAAGGACGTGGTGGGCGCCCACAAGGACCGGCACGAGAACATCGGCGTCGGCCACATCGGCGAGGACCCGTTCCGGGCCCTGATGACGCACCCCGCGACCGAAGGCGTACCACTGATCATCGAGACGCCGGGCGGCAAGGAGGGGCACGCCGGGGACGTGGAGCGGCTGAAGAAGCTGCGCGACGCCTGACGCCCTCAGAGGTCGGGGCCGTCGCCCGGTTCCTCCTGGTAGGAGTAGCGCTGCTCGCGCCACGGGTCGCCGATGTTGTGGTAGCCGCGCTCCTCCCAGAAACCGCGCCGGTCGGCGGTCATGTACTCCACGCCGCGCACCCACTTGGGGCCCTTCCAGGCGTACAGGTGGGGCACGATCAGGCGGAGCGGGAAGCCGTGCTCGGCGGTGAGGAGTTCGCCGTCCTTGTGGGTGGCGAACAGGACCCGCTCGTCGGCGAAGTCCGACAGCCGGAGGTTGGAGCTGAAGCCGTACTCGGCCCACACCATCACATGGGTGACGTCGTCCGCGGGAGGGGCGAGGTCGAGGATCGTGCGGGCGGGGATGCCGCCCCACTCGGCGCCCAGCATGCTGAACTTCGTGACGCAGTGCAGATCGGCCACGACGCTGGTGTGGGGCAGGGCCGTGAACTCCTCGTGGCTCCAGCAGTGCTTGGCGCCGTCGGCGGTGGCCCCGAAGACCCGGAACTCCCAGCGCTCGGGCCGGAACTTGGGGACGGGCCCGTAGTGCGTGACCGGCCAGCCGCGCTGCACCCGCTGCCCCGGGGGAAGCCCGCTCTGCGTCTCTCCTGCCGCGTCGCGCCCTTCTCCCGATGCGTGTCCCAGCGGCTGACCCATGACTCCATCCTGACAGACCTCGGGTGATGCCCCCGACCCGGGCCACCGCAAAACGGTCAATCGGCACTAAGCATGCCCTTACTTACTAAGTGAAGACTTACTGGACGATCTTCGCCGACGGTGGAATCATGCGGCGCAACCTGCCAGTTCCCCCCGCGTTGGAAGGAGCCTCTGCGATGCAGGGCGACCCCGAGGTCCTCGAATTCCTGAACGAGCAGTTGACCGGCGAGCTGACGGCGATCAACCAGTACTGGCTGCACTACCGGATCCAGGACAACAAAGGCTGGACCAAGCTCGCCAAGTACACGCGTGAAGAATCCATCGACGAGATGAAGCACGCGGACAAGATCACCGAGCGCATCCTCATGCTGGACGGGCTGCCCAACTACCAGCGGCTCTTCCACGTCCGGGTCGGCCAGACGGTCACCGAGATGTTCCAGGCCGACCGGCAGGTCGAGGTCGAGGCCATCGACCGCCTCAGGCGCGGCATCGAGGTGATGCGCAGCAAGGGCGACGTCACGTCCGCGAACCTCTTCGAGGAGATCCTCGCCGACGAGGAGCACCACATCGACTACCTGGACACGCAGCTGGAGCTGATCGACAAGCTCGGTGAGGCGCTGTACATCGCCCAGCAGATCGAGCAGCCGAGCTAGCAGGAGGAGACGAGGCCCGCCGTCAGGCGGCGTCCTCCAGCTCCGCGAGCACCGGCTCGCCCTTGTCGGCGAGCTCACGGCGCGGGCAGGCACCCCGGCCCAGGATGGCCTGGATCCGGCGCACGCACGACCCGCAGTCCGTGCCCGCCTTGCAGGCGGAGGCTATCTGGCGGGGGGTGCAGGCGCCGCTGTCCGCGTGCTGCTTGACCTGCTGCTCGGTGATCCCGAAGCAACTGCAGACGTACACGCGGTTCACCTCCCGACGGGGTCGTTCTCTGATGCCGTCCCGTTGATCGGTGAGGCAAACCTAACCTTACCCGCCGGGTGGGAGGCGCAAAAGTCGAGAGGGGCGCGGATCCGGTGTGATCCGCGCCCCAGACGATGCCCTGTAACAGGCGGACCCGTTACTGGTCCCTGTACATCTCGGCGACGAGGAAGGCCAGGTCGAGCGACTGGCTGCGGTTGAGCCGCGGGTCGCAGGCCGTCTCGTAGCGCTGGTGCAGATCGTCGACGAAGATCTCGTCGCCGCCGCCCACGCACTCGGTGACGTCGTCGCCGGTGAGCTCCACGTGGATGCCGCCCGGGTGCGTGCCGAGCGCCTTGTGGACCTCGAAGAAGCCCTTGACCTCGTCGAGCACGTCGTCGAAGCGGCGGGTCTTGTGCCCGGAGGCCGCCTCGAAGGTGTTGCCGTGCATCGGGTCGGTCACCCAGGCCACGGTCGCGCCGGAGGCGGTGACCTTCTCGACCAGCTCGGGGAGCTTGTCGCGGACCTTGTCGGCGCCCATGCGGACGATGAACGTCAGCCGGCCGGGCTCACGCTCCGGGTCGAGGCGCTCGATGTACTGCATCGCGTCCTCGGCCGTGGTCGTCGGACCCAGCTTGATGCCGATCGGGTTGCGGATCCTCGACGCGAACTCGATGTGCGCGTGGTCCAGCTGCCGGGTGCGCTCGCCGATCCACACCATGTGCGCGGAGACGTCGTAGAGCTGCCCGGTGCGCGAGTCGACCCGGGTGAGGGCGGACTCGTAGTCGAGCAGCAGCGCCTCGTGCGAGGAGAAGAACTCGACGGTCTTGAACTCCTCCGGGTCGGCCCCGCAGGCGTGCATGAAGTTCAGCGCGTTGTCGATCTCGCGGGCGAGCTGCTCGTAGCGCTGCCCGGACGGGGACGACTTCACGAAGTCCTGGTTCCAGGCGTGGACCTGGCGCAGGTCGGCGTAACCGCCGGTGGTGAAGGCGCGCACCAGGTTCAGCGTGGAGGCGGAGGCGTGGTACATCCGCTTCAGCCGCTCGGGATCCGGGACGCGGGCCTCTTCGGTGAAGTCGAAGCCGTTGACGGAGTCGCCGCGGTAGGTCGGCAGCGTCACGCCGTCGCGGGTCTCGGTCGGCTTGGAGCGCGGCTTGGAGTACTGGCCGGCGATCCGGCCGACCTTCACGACCGGCACGGACGCGGCGTACGTGAGCACGGCGCCCATCTGGAGCAGGGTCTTCAGCTTGTTGCGGATGTGGTCCGCGGACACCGCGTCGAAGGCCTCGGCGCAGTCGCCGCCCTGGAGGAGGAACGCCTCTCCCTTGGCGACGGCCGCCATCCGGGCGCGCAGCTGGTCGCACTCGCCCGCGAAGACGAGCGGCGGATACGACTCGAGGTCCGCGATCACTGCGCGCAGAGCCTCGGTGTCGGGGTACTCGGGCTGCTGCGCCGCGGGCAGGTCTCGCCAGGTGTTGCCAGCACTCGCGCTGGTCTTAGCGTTCACGGTCACGGCCTCAACACTACGGGGTCGGGTCGGGGGTCCAGACCCATGCCCATCCATTGAGACACCGCGTACACCCCTCGGACATGGGGTAAGGTGCCCGGCATGTTCGCGCACTCGACCCAGACCTGGTGGTGGACCGCTCATCCGGCGGCCCGCTGACTGCGCGTACTCGAGACTTCGCGAAGGCCGCCCGAGGGGCGGCCTTCGGTGTTTTCCGGGGTCCGTTCCTCTCCCTCCGAGTCCCTCTGAGAAGGAGCACGGACCCATGAACCTGCTCGGCTTGCCGGACGACACCCGTCCGTTCGCCCTGCTGCGCCGCCGTACCCCGGGCCACGACCACGAGCTGGTCGAGGTCCTGATCGGCCCGGTCGCCACCCACGAGCGGCTGGCCGACCTCCCCGACGAGAGCCTCGCGCTCGTGCCCTTCCGGCAGATCCGCGAGCGCGGCTTCGACGTCCGCGACGACGGCACGCCCCTGCTGGCGCTCACGCCCCAGGAGTCGTTCACCGTCCCGCTGGCCGAGGCCCTGGAGCAGCTTCCGGCGCACGACGTGCGCGTCGACGACGGGGGCTTCGACCTCCCCGACGAGGAGTACGCGCGGATCGTCGGGCGCGTGCTGGAGGAGGAGATCGGCCGGGGCGAGGGCGCCAACTTCGTGATCCGCCGGACGTACGAGGGCGAGATCCCCGGGTTCGGGCGGGCCGACGCCCTGGCGCTGTTCCGGCGGCTGCTGGAGGGCGAGCGGGGCGCGTACTGGACGTTCGTGGTGCACACCGGGGAGCGGACCCTGGTGGGAGCGAGCCCCGAGGTGCACGTGCGGATGTCCGGCGGCACCGTCGTCATGAACCCGATCAGCGGCACCTACCGCTATCCCGCCGAGGGGCCGACCCCGGAGCACCTGCTGGACTTCCTCGCCGACGGCAAGGAGATCGAGGAGCTGTCGATGGTCGTCGACGAGGAGCTCAAGATGATGTGCACCGTCGGTGACATGGGCGGGGTCGTCGTCGGGCCCCGGCTGAAGGAGATGGCCCACCTCGCGCACACCGAGTACGAGCTGCGCGGCCGGTCCTCGCTGGACGTGCGGGAGGTGCTGCGGCAGACCCTCTTCGCGGCGACCGTGACCGGGTCGCCGATGCAGAACGCCTGCCGGGTCATCGAGCGGCACGAGCGGGGCGGCCGGGGCTACTACGCCGGAGCGCTGGCCCTCGTCGGCCGGGACGCGGGAGGCGCCCAGACCCTCGACTCGCCCATCCTCATCCGCACCGCCGACATCCGTGCCGACGGGCGGCTGCGGGTGCCGGTCGGCGCGACCCTGGTGCGCGGCTCGGACCCGGCGGGCGAGGTCGCGGAGACCCACGCCAAGGCGGCCGGTGTACTGGCGGCCCTGGGCGTACGGCCGTCGCCGCCGCGTGCCGCGCACGCGCGCGTGCGGCTCGCCGACGATCCCCGCGTGCGGGCCGCGCTGGACGGGCGCCGGGCCTCGCTCGCGCCGTTCTGGCTGCGGATGCAGGAGCGGTCCCCGGAACTCGCCGGGCACGCCTTGGTCGTCGACGGGGAGGACACCTTCACGGCGATGCTCGCGCACGTGCTGCGCTCCGGCGGCCTGGAGGTGAGCGTGCGGCGGTACGACGAACCGGGGCTGCGGGAGGCGGTGCTCGGGCACGAGGGAACGGTGGTGCTGGGCCCCGGGCCGGGCGATCCGTCCGATCTGGCCGATCCGAAGATGCGGTTCCTGCGCTCCCTGAGCGCCGAGGTGATCCGGGCGGAGCGGCAGGGCGTGCTGGGCGTCTGCCTCGGCCACGAGCTGATCGCCGCCGAGCTGGGTCTGGACATCGTGCGCAAGGAGGTGCCGTACCAGGGGGCGCAGACGGAGATCGACCTGTTCGGGCGGCGGGAGACCGTCGGGTTCTACAACAGCTACGTGGCCCGCTGTGACGACGGGACGGCCGCCGGGCTCTCGGCCCACGGGGTCGAGGTCTCCCGTGCCGCGAACGGTGAGGTGCACGCGCTGCGCGGGCCCGGGTTCGCCGGTGTGCAGTTCCATCCCGAGTCGGTGCTGACGCTGAACGGGGCTCGGGTGGTGCGGGACCTGGTGGGGCAGCTGCGGGGCACGGGCGCGCCCTCGGCCTGACCCGGTGCCGGCCGGGGCCGTGCGGTCCCGGCCGGCACCGCGGCCCCGCGGTCAGCCGAAGAAGACACCGACCTCGTCGTACAGCGTGGGGTCCACCGTCTTCAGACGGGCCGTGGCGTCCGCGAGCGGGACGCGGACGATGTCGGTGCCGCGCAGGGCGACCATCGTGCCGAAGGCCCCGTCGCGGACGCAGTCGATGGCGTGCAGGCCGAAGCGGGTGGCGAGCCAGCGGTCGAACGCGCTGGGGGTGCCGCCGCGCTGGACGTGCCCCAGGACGGTGGTGCGGGCCTCCTTGCCCGTGCGCTTCTCGATCTCCTTGGCGAGCCACTCCCCGACCCCGGACAGCCGGACGTGCCCGAAGGAGTCGAGGGACTGGTCCTTGAGGACCATGTCGCCGTCCTTCGGCATGGCGCCCTCGGCGACGACGACGATCGGCGCGTACGAGGCCCGGAAACGGGAGGTCACCCAGTCGCACACCTGCTCGACGTCGAAGCGCTGCTCGGGGATGAGGATGACGTTGGCCCCGCCGGCCAGGCCCGAGTGCAGGGCGATCCAGCCGGCGTGCCGGCCCATCACCTCGACGACCAGGACCCGCATGTGGGACTCGGCGGTGGTGTGCAGCCGGTCGATGGCCTCGGTGGCGATGCCGACCGCGGTGTCGAAGCCGAAGGTGTAGTCGGTGGCCGACAGGTCGTTGTCGATGGTCTTCGGCACGCCCACGCAGGGCACGCCGTGCGCGTCGGACAGGCGGGCGGCCACGCCCAGGGTGTCCTCCCCGCCGATCACGATGAGCGCCTCGACCTCCAGCCGGGCGAGGTTCTCCTTGATCCGGCGGATGCCGTCCTCCTCCTTCAGCGGATTGGTCCGCGAGGAGCCGAGGATCGTGCCGCCGCGGGGCAGGATGCCGCGCACCGCCGGGATGTCGAGGGGGACGGTGGCGTTCTCCAGGGGTCCTCGCCAGCCGTCCCGGAAGCCGGTGAAGTCGTAGCCGTACTCCTGTACGCCCTTGCGGACGACGGCCCGGATGACGGCGTTGAGGCCGGGGCAGTCGCCGCCTCCGGTCAGTACTCCGACGCGCATGGAACAGTCCCTTCGCCGCAGGTGCCTGACGAAGGGTCAGTGTGACGTGCCTCTCACTCGTCGTCGAGGCCGCGCTCGATCGCGTACCTGACCAGTTCGACGCGGTTGTGCAACTGGAGCTTGCCGAGGGTGTTCTGGACGTGGTTCTGCACCGTGCGGTGCGAGATGACCAGGCGCTCGGCGATCTGCTTGTAGCTCAGGCCCTTGGCGACCAGGCGCAGCACCTCGGTCTCGCGGTCGGTGAGCCGGGGCGCCTTGGGTTCGTCGGTGTCGGGGGCCGGGGCGGGTTCGGAGGCGAGGCGGCGGTACTCGCCGAGGACCAGTCCGGCCAGGCCGGGCGTGAAGACCGGGTCGCCGACGGCCGTGCGGCGGACCGCGTCCTGCAGCTCCTCGGTGGAGGCGGACTTCAGCAGATAGCCCGTGGCACCGGACTTCACCGCCTCCAGGACGTCGGCGTGCTCGCCGCTCGCGGACAGCACCAGCACGCGCAGCGCCGGGTTCGCGGCCACGACCTCCTTGCAGACCTGGACGCCGGGCTTGCCGGGCAGGTTCAGGTCGAGCACCAGCACGTCCGGGGCGGCGGCCTTGGCGCGGCGCACGGCCTGCTCGCCGTCGCCGGCGGTCGCGACCACCTCGAAGCCCGACTCGCCCAGGTCGCGGGCGACCGCGTCGCGCCACATGGGGTGGTCGTCGACCACCATGACCTTGACCGGGTCCCGGTCCCCACCGCTGTGCGTCATCGCCGCTCCGCCTTCCCCCGTGCGTCCGTCACGTCCTTCGGTACCTTCAGTTCGACCTCGGTGCCCTGGCCCGGCACCGAGATCAGTTCCGCGCTGCCGCCGAGGTCGCGCAGCCGGCCGCGGATCGACAGGGCGACGCCGAGCCGCCCCTCGCCCTCGGCCTGGGCCAGCCGCCCCTCCGGGATGCCGGGCCCGTCGTCCCGGACGGTGACGATCACCTCGTCCGGTTCGTCCTCGACCAGGATCCAGGCGCGCGCCTGCTCCCCGGCGTGCTTGCGGACGTTGTCCAGGGCGGCCCCGACCGCGGCGGCCAGCTCCCGGGCGGCGGCCGGCGCCAGCGGCACGGGCGCGCCCGGTTCGGCCAGGCTGACCCTGGCTCCCGCGTACGGCGCGAGCAGGGCGCGCAGGTCGACGGAGCCGCCGGCCGGTTCCTCCCCGTCCGGTCCGTCCTCGACCGCCCGGACGAGCGCGCCCTCGGCGGCGTCCTCCGAGACCCGGGAGACGGGTACCAGACCGCCGGAGACCAGGGTGCGCAGCGCGACCTCCTGCTCGCCCGCCATCCGGCCCAGTTCGGCTGCCTCGCCGCCGATCACCGCCCCGCGCCGCTGCACCATCGCCAGCACCTGGAGGACGCTGTCGTGGATGTCCCGGGCCAGGCGCTCCCGTTCCCGTGTCGCGGCCTCGATCTCCAGGGCGCGGGCGAGGGTGCGCTCGGAGGCGCGGGCGACCTCGACGACGTAGCCGATGGCGATGGAGGCGATGCAGACCAGGATCACGTTGTGGACGGTGTCGCGGGCCGGGCTGCCGCGCTCGATCAGGTTGGCGACGGCCACGAGGCCGGAGGCGAGGGCCGCCCAGCGCCAGCCGCCCTTGATGGCGAAGGCCAGGACGGCACCGGCCGTCCATATCGACGGCAGGGTCGGGCCGCCGGACTGGACCCGCTCGTGCGCGTCGGCGACGGGCGTGAGCAGGATGCCCGTGAGGGCGACGGTCAGGTCGGCGGCGAGGAACCCCTTGGTGCAGCGGGCGGCGTTCGCGACCCGGGGCAGCGTGGCCACGGTCCAGGCGGCCAGCACGGCGAAGTAGGCGACGGCGACCCAGGGGCGGGTGAACTCCTCGTGGGCGGTGGCGAAGAGGCCGACCGCGTACAGCATCGTGAGCACCCGGTAGCCCGTGAGCGCACGCCACAGCGGCTGCTCGACCGACATCCTCATCACGCGCTCGCGTCCGGCCATGTCCCCCACCCCCCGGACCGCCCCCGGCTAGGGCTCGGTCCGCGACTCCCCGGTCTGCTGGTCCTTCTTGGCCTTTTCCTTCTCGGCCTGTTCCTTCTCCGCCCGCGCGAGCGCGGCCTTGGCCGCCTTGTCGGCTTCCTTCTCCGCCTTCGCCGCCTCCGCGAGCTGCCGCTTCATGGCCGTCGCGTACATGTCGACGTACTCCTGGCCGGAGAGCTTCATGATCTCGTACATGACCTCGTCGGTCACCGCGCGCAGCACGAAGCGGTCGTGCTCCATGCCCTGGTAGCGGCTGAAGTCCAGCGGCTTGCCGATGCGGATGCCGGGCCGCATCAGCTTGGGCATCACCTTGCCGGGCGGCTGGATCTTCTCCGTGTCGATCATGGCGACCGGGATGACGGGGGCGCCGGTCGCGAGCGCCACGCGCGCGAGGCCGCCCGGCTTGCCCCGGTAGAGCCGGCCGTCGGGCGAGCGCGTGCCCTCCGGGTAGATCCCGAACAGCTCGCCGCGCTCCAGCACCTCGATGCCGCTCCTGATGGCGGCCTCACCCGCGCCGCGCGCACCGGAGCGGTCCACGGGCAGCTGCCCGACTCCCCTGAAGAAGGCGGCCGTCAGCCGGCCCTTCACGCCGGGCGTGGTGAAGTACTCGGCCTTCGCGATGAACGTGACCTTGCGGTCCAGCACCGCGGGCAGGAAGAACGAGTCGGAGAACGACAGGTGGTTGCTCGCCAGGATCGCGGCCCCCTCGGCGGGGACGTTCTCCAGGCCTTCCACCCAGGGCCTGAAGGCGACCTTGAGCGGTCCCCCCACAGCGACCTTCATCGCGCCGTACAACAACCGAGTGCCTCCTGTATGTGTCGGTCAGACCTTAACCCGGAGCGCCGTCAAAGGCGCCGACGGCCCTGGTCGGTGTCAGTGCGGTCGCGTACGGTGAAGGTCCCGCGAACGACGTGCGACCCCTTCCATGACGTTCCGTGACCACCCGTGATCGTGTCCGTCCCTTCTCACGACCTGGAGGCCGAAGGTGCCGGTCCTTGCCGGAGCCGAGCCGTTTCGCCACGAGGGCGGGGAGGTCGCCGTCCTCCTCTGCCACGGTTTCACCGGTTCACCGCAGTCGCTGCGCCCCTGGGCGGAGCACCTCGCCGAGCACGGCCTGACCGTCTCGCTGCCGCTGCTGCCCGGGCACGGCACCCGCTGGGAGGACCTGCGGATCACGGGCTGGCAGGACTGGTACGCGGAGGTGGACCGCGAGCTGCGCGCGCTGTGCGAGCGCCGCGCGAAGGTCTTCGTGGCCGGTCTGTCCATGGGCGGCGCCCTGGCCCTGCGTCTGGCCGCCCGGCACGGCGACGCCGTCGGCGGCGTGGTGGTCGTCAACCCGGCGAACAAGGTGCACGGCCTGGCCGCGCACGCCCTGCCGGTGGTCCGCCACCTCGTCCCGGCGACGAAGGGCATCGCCAGTGACATCGCCAAGCCGGACAGCCGGGAGCTGGGTTACGACCGGGTGCCGCTGCACGCGGCGCACTCCCTGCGGCAGTTCTTCCGGATCGTCGACGGGGAACTGCCCCAGGTCACCCAGCCGGTGCTGCTGCTGCGCAGCCCGCAGGACCACGTCGTGCCGCCCGCCGACTCGGCCCGTGTGCTCAGCCGCATCTCGTCGACGGACGTGACGGAGGTCATCCTGGAACAGAGCTACCACGTGGCCACGTTGGACCATGACGCGGACCGGATCCACGAGGAGAGCCTCGCGTTCATCGGCCGGCTCGCGCCCGGCCTCGTCAAGGAGCCCGGTCTCGGCAAGGAAGGGACGACCACAGGTGGCTGAGCACGACTCCGACCGCGAGGGCCGCGAGCCGGACGAGAAGGGCGTCCCGTTCGACGAGGATGCCGCCTGGGCGGCGATCGTCGCGGGGTACGGCGAGGAGCCGCCGGACCCGCCGGGTGCCAAGCCGTTCAAGTCGGTCGAGGATCTCGCGCTGCTGGAGTCCCCGACCAACGACGACCGGGTGGACACGGCGGCCGAGGCCGGGACGGCCCCCGCCGAGGCCGTCAAGCCCGGGGAGCCGGACGGGCCGGAGCCCAAGCCCACGGGCGACAAGCCGGACAAGCCGGCCGGGCCGCTGGGTGGCTCGGTCTCCTTCGCGCCCGGGGTGGGTCCGCGCGACTACACCGCGCCCGAGCCCACCGAGGACGACTTCGACGCCGACGACGAGGGCCATTTCGTGCCGCCGGAGCCGCCGCCGCTGCCGACCGCCGATCCGACGGCGAAGTTCGCCTGGCTCGGGGTGCTCGGCGGGCCGGTGCTGCTCCTGCTGGCCGTCCTGCTCGGCTGGGAGATGACCTGGTGGCTGACCACCCTGGGGATCGGCGGGTTCCTCGGCGGGTTCGCCACGCTGGTGATGCGGATGCGGACGGACGACGAGGAGGACGACGATCCCGGGCGGGGAGCGGTCGTCTAGGACGCGGGCACGTGGAGGGCGGCCAGGACCGGCAGATGGTCCGTGGCCGCCCTCAGGTCTGTCCCGGTCACCCCGGGCAGGTCCGTCGGCACGCCGCAGCCCAGCACGCGGATGCCCTCGGTCGCGAAGATCGCGTCGATGCGCTGGTGGGGGTCGGCCGGGGTCCAGGTGTGCTCGCCGCCCCAGGGGGCCGCGGCCCGGCAGTCGGTGAGGGCGCCGGACAGGCGGCGGAAGGCGGGGCCGTCGGGGCGTTCGTTCAGGTCGCCGCCGGCGATCGCGTGCTCCACGCCCAGCCCGGCCAGCCGGTCCAGGAGCAGACCGGCCTGCTCGTGACGCTCGTCCTTCTGCAGGGACAGGTGACAGCTCAGGACACCGAGGCGGGCGCCGGCGACGCGGACGACCGCGGTGGCGAAGCCGCGGCGGTGCAGGCCGGGGGTGTGGGGCAGGAGGACGTCCTCGGTGCGTTCGACGCTCACCCGGAGCGAGCTGAGGATCGCCGGGCCCGTGGTGGTCGCGCCGCCGGTGACGATCACCAGGTCGGAGGCGAGGGCCAGGCGGGCGAGTTTCTTGCGCCAGCGGAAGAAGCGGGGGGCTTCCTGGATGAGGACCAGGTCGGGCTCGCACGCCCTGATGACACGGGCCAGGGCGGCGGTGTCGTCCCGCATCGAGCGGATGTTGTAGCCGAGGACCCTGATGACTGCGGAACCGTCGGGTTCGGTACGCGAGTTGGGGAGCAGCGACATGTGATCAATTTACGCCCGAAGGGGCGGGGTGCGGGGACGGTGCGCGAGTCGCATGTGGCTGATCGCGCGGTTCCCCGCGCCCCTTCGGGCGCTCGTCCTGACGCCGTTTACATGATCGGGTCGGGTTCCCTCGCCAGGTCGGCGGCGCCGACCAGGCCCGCCTTGTTGCCCAGTTCCGCGGCACGGACCTCGGCCACCGGGCGCCAGTTGCCGCCCACCAGCCAGCGCTTGTAGGACTTGCGGATCGGGCCCAGGACCAGTTCGCCCTCGTCGGAGAGACCGCCGCCGACGATGAACGCGGAGGGGTCGAAGAGGGAGGCGAGGTCGGCGAGGCCCGCGCCGACCCAGCGAGCCAGCTCCCGGTAGGAGTCGACGGCCACGCGGTCGCCCTGGCGGGCGGCCATGGAGATGTGCTTGCCCTCGATGCCGTCGGGCGTGCCGTTGCCGAGGCCGAGCAGGATCTCGGCGTTCTCGGGGGTGGCGTTGGCGCGCTGCTTGGCGTACCTCACCAGCGCCCGGCCCGAGGCGTACTGCTCCCAGCAGCCCTGCGAGCCGCAGCCGCACAGCAGGCCGTCCGGCACCATCCGGATGTGGCCGAACTCGGCGGCCACGCCGAAGTGGCCGCGGCGCAGCTTGTTGCCGATGATGATGCCGCCGCCGAGGCCGGTGCCCAGCGTGATGCAGATGACGTTGCGGTGGCCCTTGCCCGCGCCGAACTTGTACTCGCCCCACGCGGCGGCGTTCGCGTCGTTCTCGACGACCACCGGGAGGCCCACGCGGGCCTCGACCTTCTCCTTGAGCGGCTCGTTGCGCCAGTGGATGTTGGGCGCGAAGTAGACCTCCGAGCGCTGCCGGTTGACGTAACCGGCTGCCCCGATGCCCACGCCGACGATGTCGTGTCCGACGCGTGCGCCGTCCACCGCCGAGGCGATGGCGTCCACGATGCCCTCGGGCGTACCCGGGGTCGGCACCTTGTGGGTCGAGAGGATGTTGCCTTCCTCATCGACCACGCCGGCCGCGATCTTCGTGCCGCCGATGTCGACGCCGATGGTGAGTCCCATGAATCCCTCAGTTTCGGTCGAGCCCCGCTACGGCCAACGGTACCCGAGGCCCTGCCGTCGGGTTCCGGTCGTCCGCTCGGTGGGCACCCTCCGGCGGCGGTGCGCCGGGGCCGCTCGGCCGGGGACCGCGGGCTCAGTCGAGGTCGATGCGCTCGCCCGGGCCGGCGTCGTCCCCCGGGTCGTGGCGTTCGTCCTGGTCGCGCGGGTCGTCCTGGTCGTCTCGGCCGGTCCAGCGGCGCTCCTGGGCCTGCACGGCGGAGCGGTAGGCGGCGAGCAGTTCGTTCCCGGCGGCCGCCAGGTGGTCGAAGACGTCCGGATTGCGCTCGATGACCGGTTCGACGGCCGCCTTGGCCTGGTCGACGACCTGCCGCACGACCTGCTGGGCGGCCGGCCCCGCGACCGCGCCGAACAGCGGGGACTGCAGGCCGGAGAGCCGGTCCGCGACGGCGTCGACGAACTTCTTCAGCTCCTCGGCCGCGGAGCCGGGGGGCGTGCCGTACCGGCTGCGGCGGCGGGCCTTCTCCGCTTCGAGGTCCTCGGCGCACGCGGTCGCCCAGGCGTCGGCGTCGGTCGCCCGCGTCTCGTCCACGGCTTCGTCGGGGGCGTCGCCGGACGGGGGGAGCTGTTCGCTCATGACGGACTCCTGCCTACGGTTCGTCCCTACGACGTTACCCGAACGGGCGTACCGGCCGGAGTCATCCGGAGCGGGGCCACAGCTTCGGGTCGGGGGCGAAGCGGATGCGCAGCTCGCCCTCGCGCAGGGCCGCCCCGTCGACGGTGCAGCGGCGCAGCGCCGAGGGCAGCGGGACGACGCGGCGGAAGGGGCCCGCGGTGACCACGAGTTCGTCGCCGCGCCGCACGAGGTCGAGTGCGTCGCGCAGGGCGCCGGGCAGCGGGATGTGCCAGACGAGCACGCCGTCCTCGCCGAGCCGGTCGGTCACGGGCCACTCGACGGCGGGGGCGGCCGTGCCGGGGCCGGGCACGGCCAGGGCGGCGAGGTCGTCGCCGCCGCGCGGGTCGCGGCCGAGGTGGGCGACGGTGCGGACGTCGTGGCTCTCGCGCCACTCGTCCAGCGTCTTGCGCTGCTGGGCGACCGGGCCGGCCAGCCAGGTGTCCGGTGAGGCCTCGGGCAGGACGCGGTTGGCGACGACGACGTCGGTGCGCAGGCCGCGCAGGGCGAGGCCGAGGCCGGCGGTGCGCAGCGCGTCGGCGCCGGCCGGGCCGGGCTCGGCGACCAGCCGTACGACGGTGTCGCGGTCGGCGACGACGGCCTCCACGGCGGCCAGCTCCACGTCCCAGCGGGCCGCCGTCTCGTACAGCCACTCCGCGGGCATAGGGACGCCGGCGAGCCGGCCGAGGACGGGGCGCAGGGCGCGGGCGGCCTGCCGTTCGGGCGGGAGCAGGCGGCGCAGGTAGCGGCGGAGTTCCTCGGGCAGGGCGAGCAGGGCGAGGGCCTGCGGGACCGGGGGCAGGTCGACGACGAGGAGCTCGTGCCTCTCCGACAGCGCGGCGTCGCGCAGGGCGCGCAGCAGGGCGAGTTCCTCCGCTCCGGGCAGGGGGGTGAGCTCCTCCGCGTCGAGCCGGGAGGCGCCGAGGAGGTCGAGGGCGGAGGCGGCGCGGTCCTGGAGGGCGGTGAGGTCCCGGCGGAAGTCCCGCGCGGGGTCGGGTCGCCAGGCGGTGAGGTGCGGGGCGGCCTCGACCGGGGTGGGGCCGGTCGGGACGCCGAGGGCGGCACCGAGGGTGTCCGTGCGGTCGGTGCCGAGCACGAGGGTGTCCGTGCCGCGCGCCGCCGCGGCCAGGGCGGTCGCGGCGGCGAGGGTGGTACGGCCGCTGCCGCCGGGGCCGGTGATCAGGAGGGTGCGCATGGGGGTGAACGGTACCGGCGTCGACCAGGTGCCTGATGTGGGGCCGCCGGACGGGGCCTTGCGCACACCCCGGCGGCACGACCGTCCGCAGCTCAGCCCGCCCAGGGCCGCGGAACTGCGCGACCGGCCACGACGCGGCCGCACCCGGCCAAGCACAGGCACCGCGCGGGCGCGGCCCCTACTTGCCCGACTCCACCCGCTTCTTCAGCCCCGCCAGCGCCCGGTCGATGATGACCTTCTCCGCCTTGCGCTTGATCATGCCGAGCATGGGGATCTTGACGTCGACGGTCAGCGCGTACGTGACCTCCGTCCCGCCCGCCCCCGCCGGCTTCAGCAGGTAGGTGCCGTCGAGGGAGCGCAGCATCTGGGACTTCACCAGCGTCCAGGAGACCTCGTTCGCCCCGGTCCAGGTGTACGCGAGCACCTGGTCGTCCTTGATCGCACCGGCGTCCATGACGAGACGGACCTGCTCCGCCCGGCCCTGGGCGTCGGTCTTGAGGACCTCCGCCTCCTTCACCTCGCCGGTCCAGTCCGGGTAGCGCGCGAAGTCGGCGATGACCGCCATGACATCGGCCGGGGCCGCCTCGATGGTGATGCTCGAGCTGGTGTGTTCCGCCATCGCCGTGGCTCCTCCAGATGCGGGCCGGTAAGAGGGTCGTGCGCACGTGTGTGCAGCGTGAAGGCTACCGCGCACGGGGCCCGCCGATCTCACCCGACCTGGGGCGTCCTCACCACTCCAGCGCCCACGGCTTCCCGGTCCCGGCGAAGTGCCCCACGTTCACGCACTCGGTCGCCCCGATCCGCATCCTGCGCACCAGCGGCTGGTGCACGTGCCCGAAGAGGGAGTAGCGGGGGCGGGTGCGGCGGATGGCGTCCAGCAGGGCCCGGCTGCCCCGTTCGAAGCGGCGCGCGACGGTGTCGTAGACGAGCTCGGGGACCTCGGGCGGGATGTGCGTGCACAGCACGTCGACCTCGCCGACCGCCTCGATCTTCGCCGCGTATTCCTCGTCGCTGATCTCGTACGGCGTCCGCATGGGCGTGCGCAGGCCGCCGCCCACGAAGCCGAACACCCGGCCACCGATCTCCACGCGCTGGCCGTCGAGGACGGTCGTGCCGGGGCCGGCGTACTCCTGCCACAGGGGCGGCATGTCGACGTTGCCGTAGGTGGCGTACGTCGGAGTGGGGAACGCGGCGAACAGCTCCGCGTACTGCTTGCGCACCGCCTTCTCGATCACCGCGGCCCGGTCGGCGCCGATGCCGACCCACAGCCGGGCCCCGAACTCCCGGGCCTCCTCGAAGCGGCGGGCGGTGCGCAGCGCGACGATGCGGTCGGCGTTCTCGACCCCGAACAGGTCGGGGAAGATGCCGCGCGAGTGATCGGCGTAGTCGAGGAAGAGGACGAGATCGCCCAGGCAGATCAGGGCGTCGGCGCCCTCGCCGGCTCTGGCCAGGTCACGGGCGTTGCCGTGCACGTCGCTGACCACGTGCACGCGCGTCCTGCTGTCTGCGACGGGTGTGGGTGCCATGACGATCAAGCGTAAGCGTGTGCGGCATACGTGAACAATGGCGGTCCTACCTGCGGTTACTGGCGACTGATTCCGGCCGTGGACTACTGTGCGCGAAGGAATACCCAACTGTGTGACGCAGCGAACATCTCGACGGGACCCCCTGTCGGAGAGCCATACCGGCGGGTAACGTCCGGGCAGTCCAGTCGTGCTCTGCATTTCAACAAGTGAGTGCCCGAGCACCTGCCCGAGCCTTGGACCGCACCGTCGCAGCACACACCGTCGTGGCGCCGGCGCCCTATGAGGAGCAGCAGTCTTGCGCGAGTTCAGCCTTCCGGCTTTGTACGAGGTCCCCGCGGACGGGAACCTGACCGACATCGTCCGCAGAAACGCCGCGCAGCACCCGGACGTCGCCGTGATCGCCCGCAAGGTCGGGGGCTCCTGGCAGGACGTCTCGGCCACCGCCTTCCTCGCCGAGGTGCACACGGCCGCCAAGGGCCTGATCGCCGCCGGGGTCCAGCCGGGCGACCGGGTGGGCCTGATGTCCCGCACCCGCTACGAGTGGACGCTGCTCGACTTCGCGATCTGGAGCGCCGGCGCGGTGACGGTGCCCGTGTACGAGACCAGTTCGCCGGAACAGGTGCGGTGGATCCTCGGCGACTCGGGGGCGACCGCCTGTGTCGTGGAGACCGGCGCGCACACGGCCGCCGTCGAGTCGGTGCGCGACGGGCTGCCGGCGCTCAAGCACGTCTGGCAGATCGAGGGCGGCGGCCTGGACGAGCTGGGCCGGCTCGGCCAGGACGTCACGGACGAGACGGTCGAGGAGCGCGGCTCCATCGCCAAGGCCGACGACCCGGCCACCATCGTCTACACCTCCGGCACCACCGGCCGACCCAAGGGCTGCGTGCTCACCCACCGCAGCTTCTTCGCGGAGTGCGGCAACATCGTGGAGCGGCTGCGTCCGCTGTTCCGCACGGGCGAGTGCTCGGTGCTGCTCTTCCTGCCGCTCGCGCACGTCTTCGGGCGGCTGGTGCAGATCGCGCCGATGATGGCGCCGATCAAGCTCGGCTGCGTCCCGGACATCAAGAACCTCACCGACGAGCTGGCCGCGTTCCGCCCCACGCTGATCCTCGGCGTGCCGCGCGTCTTCGAGAAGGTCTACAACTCGGCGCGCGCCAAGGCGCAGGCCGACGGCAAGGGCAAGATCTTCGACAGGGCCGCCGACACCGCGATCGCCTACAGCAAGGCGCTGGACACGCCCTCGGGCGCGTCCCTGGGCCTGCGGATCAAACACAAGGTGTTCGACAAGCTCGTCTACGGCAAGCTCCGCGCGGTCCTGGGCGGCCGGGGCGAGTACGCCATCTCCGGCGGCGCTCCGCTCGGCGAGCGGCTCGGGCACTTCTTCCGCGGCATCGGCTTCACGGTGCTGGAGGGCTACGGCCTCACCGAGTCCTGCGCGGCCACCGCGTTCAACCCCTGGGACCGGCAGAAGATCGGCACGGTCGGCCAGCCGCTGCCCGGCTCGGTGGTGCGGATCGCCGACGACGGCGAGGTGCTGCTGCACGGCGAGCACCTGTTCAAGGAGTACTGGAACAACCCGGGCGCGACCGCGGAGGCGCTGGCCGACGGCTGGTTCCACACCGGTGACATCGGCACCCTCGACGAGGACGGCTACCTCAGGATCACCGGCCGCAAGAAGGAGATCATCGTCACCGCGGGCGGCAAGAACGTCGCCCCGGCCGTGATCGAGGACCGCATCCGGGCGCACGCGCTGGTCGCGGAGTGCATGGTGGTGGGCGACGGGCGGCCGTTCGTCGGCGCGCTGGTCACCATCGACGAGGAGTTCCTGGGCCGTTGGTGCGCGGACCACGGCAAGCCGGCGGGTTCCACCGCGGCGTCGCTGTGCGAGGACCCGGACCTGCTGGCCGCGATCCAGGCGGCGGTCGACGACGGCAACGCCGCGGTGTCGAAGGCGGAATCGGTGCGGAAGTTCCGCATTCTGTCCTCCCAGTTCTCGGAGGAGTCGGGCCACCTGACGCCCTCGCTGAAGCTGAAGCGGAACGTGGTGGCGAAGGACTACGCGCACGAGATCGAGGCGATCTACGCGAAGTGACCCCTCGGGTCGGCTAGGGCGCGGTGTCCTCGGCGAGGACCCGCGCCATCGTGCGTTCGGCGAGGGCCGTGATGGTCACGAAGGGGTTGACCCCGAGCGACCCGGGCACGAGCGAGCCGTCGGTGACGTACAGCCTGGGGTATCCCTTCACGCGGCCGTAGTCGTCGGTCGCCTTGCCCAGCACGCAGCCGCCCAGCGGGTGGTACGTGAAGTCGTCGGCGAAGACCTTGCTGCCGGAGCCGAACAGGTCGTACCGGTAGATCGTCGCGTTGGCCGCGTTGATGCGGTCGAACAGTCTCTTGGCCATGGCGGCGGAGACCGCGCTGTGGGCGGCGGTCCAGCCCAGGCGCAGCGCGCCCGAGGCGGTGTCGTAGGAGAACGACGCCCGCTCCCGGTTCCGGGTGATCGCCAGGTACAGGCTCACCCAGTGCTCCAGGCCGGTCGGCAGCGGGGCGATCTCGGCGAACACCGGGTTGGCGTCGTTGGCCCAGTCGTCGATGCCCATGACCGGCATGGTCGACTGGTCGGCGCCGACCGTGTCCCACAGGTGGTTGGCCCGGCCGAGCATCACGTTGCCGTTGGGTCCCCAGCCGGCGCCGACGCTCGCGGGCAGGTCGGGCAGGGCGCCCGTCTCCCGGGCGCGCAGCAGCAGTTCGGTGGTGCCGAGGCTGCCGCCGCCGAGGAAGAGGTACGTGCAGCCGTACTCCCTGGTCCCGACGACACGGCCGGTGTCGTCGACACGGTCGGCGGTCAGGATCCAGGTGCCGTCCGGCGCTCTGCTGACCGCGCGGACCTTCTCCAGGGTGTGCAGGGTGACGTGGCCGGTGCCGAGGGCGGCGGCGAGGTAGGTCTTGTCGAGGCTGCGTTTGCCGTGGTTGTTGCCGTAGATGACCTCGCCCGCGAGCGCGGACTTCGGTGCGGTGCCGGCCGCCTCGCGCTGCATGTGACCGAAGTCGTAGACGCTCGGCACGAAGGTGGTGCGCAGGCCGGCCCGCTCGGCGTGCTTGCGGGAGACGCGGGTGAAGCGGTACCAGTCCGTCGACTCGAACCAGGCGGGGTCGACGGTGTTGACCCCGAGGGCGGCGCGGGCGCGCGGGAAGTAGGTGCCGTACATCTCGCCGGCGTCGACGGTGGGGAACTGCTCGGCGAAGTACGCGCGGGGCGGGGTGACCGCCATGCTCCCGTTGACCAGGGAGCCGCCGCCGACGCCCCGGCCGACGTAGACCGCCATGTGGTCGAAGCGGACGCGGTCCAGGACGCCCGGGTAGCGGCCGATGTCGCGGTTGACGACGTCCAGCCAGAGGAAGGTGCCGAGCGGGGCCTCGGTGCGGGTGCGGAACCACATGGAGCGCTGGTCCGGGGCGCGGGTGGAGCAGAAGACCTTGCCGTCGGGGCCGGGGGTGTTCCAGAGGCGGCCCATCTCCAGGACGAGCGTGCGGATGCCGGCCCGGGCGAGGCGGAGGGCGGCGACCGCGCCGCCGTAGCCGGAGCCGACGACGATGGCGGGGGCGGTGTCGACGGCGTCGGGCTGGGCGGCTCGGGCGCTGTCGAGACCGATGCGGGTGAAGCCGAGGGCGGCGGCCGTCCGGAGGGCTGCCATGCCGAGGATGTGACGTCTTGTCAGGTGACGGTTCGTCAGGTTCGCTGTCATGGGCGCAGCATCGGCGGTATGCGGGGTTCCGCCTAGTGGGGTGCCGCCTGATCGTTGCGAGCGGGTGCGGGCGGCCTGTGGCTCGTCGCGCGGTTCCCCGCGCCCTGTCGGGGGCGGGCCGTACTAGAGCAGGTCCTTGAGATGCTCGGCGAGGAGGTCCCAGCGCCACTTCTCCTCGACCCACGCGCGGCCCCGCTCCCCCATCCTGCGGCGCAGTTCGGCGTCGCCGAGGAGGGTGGTGATGCGGTCGGCCGCCTCCTCCGGGGAGCCGCCGCGCACCACCCAGCCGGTCTCGCCGTCCAGGACCGCGTCCGGGGCGCCGCCCGAGTCGCCGGCGACGACCGGGAGGCCCGTCGCGGAGGCCTCCAGGTAGACGATGCCGAGGCCCTCGACGTCCAGGCCGCCGCGGCGCGTGCGGCAGGGCATCGCGAAGACGTCGCCGGCGCCGTAGTGGGCGGGGAGCTCCGACCAGGGGACGGAGCCGGTGAAGCGGACCGAGGCGGCGACGCCCGTCTCGTGCGCGAGACGCCGCAGGTCCTTCTCGTACGGGCCGCCCCCGACGATGAGCAGCACCGTGTCCGGCTCGGCCGCGAGGATCCTCGGCATGGCCTGGATCAGGGTGTCCTGCCCCTTGCGCCGGACCAGGCGGGAGACGCAGACCACGACCGGGCGGTCCGTGAGGCCGAGGCGGGCCCGGATCCCGTCGCCGCCCGAGCCGGGGTGGAAGGTCTTCTCGTCGACGCCCGGCGGCAGCTGGACCATGCGGGCGGCCGCCTCCGGCGTGAGGGCGCCGGCGATCCGTGAGCGCGTGTACTCGCCGAGGTAGGTGATCGTGTCCGTGGCGTCCCCGATGCGGCGCAGCAGCTGCCGGGCGGCGGGCAGCTGCGCCCAGCCGGCCTCGTGGCCGTGCGTGGTGGCCACCAGCCGCTCGGCGCCCGCCGCGCGCAGGGCCGGTGCCATCAGACCGAGCGGGGCCGCCGCCCCGAACCACACCGAGGTGCAGCCGTGCTCGCGGAGCAGCCCGACGGCCCGCCGGGTGGCGCCGGGCGTGGGCAGCAGCATGGTCGTACGGTCGCGCACGACGGTGAAGGGCTGCTCGGCGTCGAAGGCGCGGGTCGCCTCGATCCCCTCCCGGCTCCGCTTCCAGGTCGACGCGTAGACGACCAGGTCCCGCGGGTCCAGCCGCAGCGCCATGTTGTGCAGGAACGCCTGGATGCCGCCCGGGCGGGGCGGGAAGTCGTTCGTCACGATCAAGGTCTTGCGCACGCCGCCGACCCTATCGAACGGCCCCTCACGGCCCTGCCCGGCGGCCCGTGTGGCACGCTCACAGCTGACGGGCCCATCATGGCCCTCTCGACACGGCACGCGAACGGGCAGGGATCACGTGAAGACGACGGGCACGAGGCGGTCCCTGGCATGGCTGCCGGTGGTCTGGTGTCTCACGAGGCTGACGCTGCTGCTGTTCGTGCTGAAGGTGTACGTCTTCCCCGGCCCGGACGTCACCAGCGACGTGCAGGTGATCTACCAGGGCTGGTACGGCGTGCTGCGCAGCGGAACGTTCCCTCTGGAGGACGTCACCTGGCAGTACCCGCCGGCCGCCGCGCTGGCGATCCTCTCCCCCGGCCTGCTGCCCTTCCTGGACTACGCGACGGCGTTCTTCGTGCTGGTGTGCGTCACCGACCTGGTCGTGCTGGCGCTGCTGGCGTACGCGGGACGCCGCCCGGGGCGGTCGCCGCGCGGCGCCTGGGTGTGGGTGATCGGCGTGCCGCTGCTCGGGCCGACGGTGTACGCCCGCTACGACGTGATGGTCACGGCGGTCGCGGTCGCGGCGCTGCTCGCGGGCGCCCGGCACCCGCGGGCGATGGGCGCCCTGGCGGCGTTCGGCGCGCTGCTGAAGGTCTGGCCCGCGATGCTGCTGCTGGCCGCCCGCCGCGGCAGCGCCTGGGTGTCGGCCCTGGTGACCGGGGTCGTGGTGGCGGGCGCCTCCGCCCTGGCCATGCCGGGCGCGTTCGCCTTCCTGACCTTCCAGCGCGACCGGGGCACCGAGGTGGAGTCGCTGGGCGCGCTGGTCTTCCACGTCGCCCGGCACTTCGGCTGGCAGGGCGAGGTGCGGCTGAACTACGGCTCGATCGAGTTCCTCGGGCCGTACGTGCAGGAGGTCAGCACGGGCGCGCTGTTCCTGACGGGGGCGGCGTTCGGCTGGCTGGTGCTGTGGCGGCTGCTGGCCCGGCGCTTCGAGGAGCACACCCTCGCCGACGCGGCGTTCGTGGCGGTGCTGATGTTCACCACCACCAGCCGCGTGATCAGCCCCCAGTACATGGTGTGGCTCGTCGGGCTCGCGGCGGTGTGCCTGTGCTTCCCGGGCAGCCGGATGCGGATGCCGGTCGCCCTGGTGCTCGTGGCGTGCTTCGTGACGGTGCTGGAGTTCCCGCTGTACTTCGCCAGTGTGGTGGCCAGCGACGGCCTCGGCCTGACCCTGCTGTTCCTGCGCAACGGCCTGCTGGTGGCGGCCACGCTGATCGCGGCTCGGGCGCTGTGGCGGGCCACGGTCCCGACCGCGCTCCCCGCCCCCCGGCCCGCTCGGCCCGCCGTCACCGGCGAGACGCCCGTCTCCTCCTGAGCCGGGAGCCGCCGGAGCACCCTCACGCCCCCGGCCCGCCCGAGGGGGCGGCGCCTCTCAGCCCAGCTGCGACCGCAGATAGCCCCGCCACTGCTCGGTGAAGGCCTCCGGTGTGGTCCCCAGGACCTCGCGCATCGCGTCCTCCACCGCCCCGGCGCGCTCGTCGTGCTCGCCCACGGCCCGGTAGAACGCGCGCAGCCGTGCCTCGCCCCAGCGGTCGGCGATCATCCGGCACGCCGTCCAGCCGCTCTCGTAGGCCCGGGCCAGCCGGCTCGCGTCGCCGGTGAAGCCGAAGTCCTCGTCGGCCGGGAGCGCCGGCGGGAGCCGGTCCTGGTCGACGGCGCGGGTCAGTTCGGGGGCGGCCTCGGCGGGCGTGCGGCCGACGGAGCGGTAGCCGACCCAGTCGGCGAAGCCCTCGGACAGCCACAGCGGCGTGGCCGCGGTGGTCCGGGCGCGGGTGGCGACATGGGTGGTCTCGTGGGTGACGACGACCTGCTCGCCGAGGCTGCCGAGGAGGGCGAACGCGTCCGGGTTGACGATGATCCGGTCCGCCGGCGCCCGGGCCGGGGCGCCCGTCTCACCGGTCGTGACGGCCGCGATGCCGCGGTAGGAGGAGGCGGGCGAACCGAGCAGTCCGGCCATCCCCTCCAGCGACTTCGGGACGAGCACGACGACGCGCCCGCTCCACCGCGCGCCCCACGCGTCCGACACGGCCGGCACCGCCCGGTCCGCCAGCTCGGCGAAGCCGCGCAGGGACCGGTCGGACTGCCCGACGCCGAGGACGAGGCTGTGCGTGCCCCGCACGATCCGCACCGCGCCCTGGTCCCACAGCTGCTGCGCGGACTTCTTCGCGGGCCGGTCGTCGACGACGGACCACCGGCCGTCGGCGTCCCGGCTCAGCCGCAGGGTGCGCCCGGCGGTGACCGGCGCCCGGTCGTACCCGGCGACGCTGTAGCGCAGTTCGGCGTCGGCGGTGGCCGTGTCGCCGCTGCGGCGCAGTGCGGTCACGCGGTAGGACCAGTCGGCCACGGGCACGGCCCGCAGCCGGCCGAAGTCGGTCCCGGCGCCCGTCCGTTCGTAGGCCCGCTCGTCGCGGTCGACGACCGCGGCGGCCCGCCGGTCCAGCAGCCGCTGGACGTCGGCCGTGGCGCTGTCGGCGGCGGACGGCCCGCCGCACCCCATGAGGGCGGCGAGCAGCAGCATCAGCGCCACCACCCCGGAGCCCCACCGTCGACCAGCCACGTTCCCGAGAATACGGGCGCGGGGCCGCGTCGGTCAGACCCTGGTGACCGACGACACGGGCATCATCCCGACCGGGTCGTAGCGCACGGGCGCGCCGGGGTAGGGGGCATGGATGACCTGGCCGTTGCCCATGTACATCCCGACGTGGCTGGCGTCGGACCGGTAGACGACCAGGTCGCCGGGGCGTGCCTCGGACAGCGGGACCTGCCGGCCGGCGAACCGCTGGGCCTGCGAGGTGCGCGGCAGGGAGACCCCGGCCTGCGCGTACGACCACTGCATGAGGCCCGAACAGTCGAAGCCGGTGGGCCCGTTGGCGCCCCACACGTAGGGCTTGCCGAGGGCGCTGCGGGCGGCGGCGACGGCGGCGGCCCCGCGCCCCGAGGCGGCGCCGGCGCCACCGAGGTCGGGCAGGTCGGCGCGGCCGGCGCGGGAGGCCCGGCCGTAGGCGTCGCGCTCGGCGTCGGGCAGGGAGTTCAGCAGCCGCCGCGCCGAGGCGAGCTTGCGCTCGACGCTCTTCTTGTGGGCGGCGACGGCCTTGCGGCTCCGCTCCAGTTCGCGGAGCTTGTCCGCGGTCTCCTCGCGGTCCTGGGCGAGTTCGCGCATGGCGTGCTGGAGTTCCTTCAGTTCGCCGGCCTGGTGGGCGGTGACACGGTCGAGCCGGGACGCCTTGTCGAGGTAGTCGTCCGGGTCGTCGGAGAACAGCAGGGCCACGGCCGGGTCGATGCCGCCCGAGCGGTACTGGGCACCGGCGAGCGAACCGAGCGACTCCCGCAGGGAGTTGACGCGCTGCTGTTGCCGGGCGATCCGGTCCCGGGCGGTACCGACCTCCTCGCGCAGGGCGTCGGCCCGCTCGTCGGCCGCGTTGTAGGCCTCGGTCGCCCTCTCGGCCTGCTCGTAGAGCCGGTCCACCTCGGCCCGGGTGTCGTCGTACGGTGCGGCCGCGGCCGGTACCGCACCCAGGGCGGCGGCCGCGACGGACAGCAGGCCGACCGCGACGGTGGCGCCCCGGTCGGACCCGGACGGTGCAAGGCGGCGATGGGACCCCACGGGAAGCCGCTCTCCTTCCGCTGACGGACTTGGAACGCGGCAGACAGTAGCCCCGTGACCGGGGGCCGCCAACGACCATCCGTGGGAGTGCGGCAGGACGCCCCACCGCTGACGCAGGTCACCGGCGGGGCGCGGGCTCACTCGGGACTGTGGTGATTCGCCCGAACGGCGGACACGGCGTCCCGGTCGGGGAGACGCCGCAGGAGCGGGATCAGACCCGGACGCCGAACATGAAGGGTCCGCCGATGGTGTTCATGGACTCGTAGCGGACGACCGTGCCGGTGCGCGGGGCGTGGATGATCTGCCCGTTGCCCGCGTAGAGGCCGACGTGGTGCAGGTCGTTGAAGAAGAAGACCAGGTCGCCGACCTTGAGCTGGCTGACCGAGTAGATCTTGGTGCCGGCGCCGGTCTGGGCCTCGGAGGTGCGCGGGATCTGCACGCCGGCCGCGGCGTACGCCCGGGAGGTGAGGCCGGAGCAGTCGTAGGAGCTCATGCCGGTGGCGCCGTAGACGTAGGGCTTGCCGAGCTGGCTCTGGGCGAAGGCGAAGGCGGCGGCGGCACGGCCGGAGCCGGGCGGGACGTTGCTGGTGAGGGCGTCGCGCTCGGCGGTCCGGCTGGCGCGGTTCTGATCCTCGGCGAGCTTGGCCTTCTCGGCGGCGGAGAGGCTGTTGAGCAGCTTCTGCGCGGAGGCGAGCTTGCCCTGGACCTCCTTCTTCTTCTTGCCCAGTTCGGCGCGGGTGGAGGCGAGGTCCTTGAGCTTCTCGGAGGCCTCGGCGCGCTCCTGGGCGAGTTCGCGCTGCTTCTCCTGGACCTTCTTCAGCGCCTCGACCTGCTGGCCGCTCAACTGGTCGAGCGTGGAGGCCTTGTCGAGGTAGTCGTCCGGGTCCGAGGAGAGGAAGAGCTGGACCGAGGGGTCGATGCTGCCGGTGCGGTACTGCGAGGCGGCGGCGAGGCCGAGGCTGTCGCGCAGCTCGTTGAGCTCCTCCTGGCCGCGGGCGACGTTGTCCTGGATCGTGGAGATCTCCTTCTGGAGCTTCTCCTGCTTCTCCTTGGCGCCGTTGTACTTCTCGGTGGCCTGCTCGGCCTCCTGGTAGAGCTTGTCGACCTTGGTCTTGACCTCGTCCTTGCTCGGCTTCTCGCTGGGGGCGGCGTTGGCGGCCTGCGAGCTGAAGGCGACGGCAGCGGCGGCGGCGGTGGTCAGCACGGTCACACGTGCGCGGCTCGGCTGCTTGGGACGACGGTGGGACGCCACGGGTGAAAAGCTCCTTCTCGGCCCCTCCGCCGTCTCTCCCGATGAGTGATCACCCGAGCGGAGGTCTGGGGCCTGACCCTAGTGACCTTCCTGTGATCAGTTCAAATCCTCAGATGAAAAATCGCGTCACGGAAGGCCAACTTTTCCCCTGGACTCACAGGCGGTGAGACCCACTTGACTCACCGTGGCCCACAGGTCTCGCCAATTCGGGCATCACGCCCGGAGGTTACGCATGGGGCGTACGGCCCCTAGGCCCTCGAAAGGCGCTTGAGGAGCATGGCCGACGCGACGGGCCGGGCGCCGGCGCGGGCGACGCCGTCGGCGACCTCGCGGTCGGTGGAGGCCACGATGACCGGGCGGCCGGGCGGTTCCGCCCGCACCAGCTGGCGGATGAGCTCGTCGGCGGTGACGCCCGGCTTCGAGAAGAGCACGCGGACGCCGCGCGGCGGTGCGAGCAGCACCGGCGCGGCCAGTTCGGCGCCGTCGAAGACGCAGGTCACCTCGGCGCCGCTCTGCGCGGCCAGTTGGGAGAGCTGCCCGAGCAGCCTGAGGCGCTGCTTCTCCAGCGGCATCTGCGGATAGCCGGTCTTGGTGACGTTGTAGCCGTCGACGACCAGATGGGCCTGCGGCAGGGCGAGCAGCTGGTCGAGTACCTGCGGGTCGTTCTCCGACAGGGCGCGCGCGGCGATGTCCTTCGGGGTCATCCGGCCCGGCTCGACGGCGTCGACGGTCTCGGCGGGCCGCACCGACACCGGCGGCAGGGCGAGTTCGCGGCGCAGCCCCTGGGTGGCGTCGAGCAGGGTGTCCAGCAGCAGCCGGACGCGCATGTCCTCGACGCTGCGGCCCTCGCGGGCGGCGCGTCTGGCGGCCTCCAGGGCGGCCTCGGTCTCACCCAGCCGGGCCTTGAGCCGCCGGGTCTCGCTCTCGGCGGCGGAGACCTGGGCGTGCGCGTCGGCGCGCACGGCCTCGATCTCGCCGTGGACCTTGCGCAGGGCGGCCTCGCCACGCTTGACGTCGCTGAGGGCGGCGCGGAGCTTGCGGTGCAGCGACTCGGTTTCCTTCTTGGCCGAATCCAGTTCCGCGCGCAGCCGCTCGGTCTCGGCGCGGGTGTGGTCGCGGGCCCGGTCGAGTTCGGCGCGCAGGCGTTCCAGCTCCGCGCGGTTCTCCTCGTCGGCGCGCTCGGCGTCGGCCCGCTGGGCCTCCTCGCCGGCGGCGGTCACCAGCTTCACCCAGCCGGGCGGCCGGAGCACGTAGGCCGCGGCCGCCACGTCGAGCGGGTCCGCGGCCGGGGGCGGGGAACCTGAGTCGAGGGCGCCGGTCAGTTCCGGCTGGGTCTCTCTGAGCTTCTCCCCGATGCGCTGCCGGAACAGCGGGTCGGTCTCCAGCGCCGCGGCCATGGCGTTGCCGGCGAACTTGGCGCGGCGGTTCGGGGCGAAGCGGGCGTACTGGCGCAGCTGCGCGGGCAGCTCGCCGACCGTCAGGGAACCGAAGCCGTCCGAGACGATCTGCACGACCCTGCGGCGCACGCCGTCGGGCAGCGGACGGTCGAGCACCTCGGCGGCGCCGTCGCCCGGCCCCCCGCCCGTGGTCTCCACCATCCGTCACACCACCAATGCTGTGCGGGGCCCGCTCCTGTCAGGAGCCGGCGCCCGGCCTGTCCACGAGTTCCACCTGATCCACCGCGTTGCACCACCGGCAGCGCACCGACTCGATGGTCTCACTGAGCACCTCGCGCTCCTCGACCTTGGGCTCTCCGGCCAGGTCGAGGTGGACGTACTCGACGACCTTGGACGAGCGGGTCACGTCGAACCTCGTGAGGTTGCCGCAGAGGGTGCAGCGCCACCGCGTCGAGGCGGTCGGCAGGGGAACCGTCATCGTGACCTGTTCTCTTTCCTTCTAGTGTCCGTGACGCGACCGGCATCCCCGGTGCGTGTGGTCCGTAACCCTACGGCCTGGCGGGTGCCCGCCGCCCGCGTGTCCACGGCGGCGAGGCGGTCTGTGCTGTTGCGTCCGGTTACGTCATGATCTGTATTCATGATCAGCAAGTGGAGCAGGTCGATCGTCCGGGGCGGCAGAGCGATCAGGGGGTCGTCGGCGCCGGTGACGTACGCGCTGATCGCCCTGTGCTGCGCGGTCTTCCTGGCCGGACCCGGCTCGGGCCTGAATCCGGCGTACGGCTCGGGGGACGAGCTGCTCGCCGCGCAGCGGGCCTACTTCCGGCGCTGGGGTGTGATCCCCGCAGAACTGTTCGACGGGTCCGGGGGCTCGCCCCTCACCCCCGCGACGGCGCTGTTCGTCCACGGCAGCTGGGTGCACCTGCTGGGCAACATGCTCTTCCTCTACGTCTTCGGGGCGATGACCGAGGAGCGGATGGGCCGCGTGCAGTTCACCCTGTTCTACGTCGGCTGCGGCTACCTGGCCCTGCTGGGCTACGCCGTCGCCAACGCGGACAGCGAGCAGTCCCTGGTCGGTGCCTCGGGAGCGATCTCGGCGGTCCTCGGCGCGTTCCTGTACCTGTTCCCCCGGGCCCGGGTGACCAGTCTCCTGCCGTTCCTGTTCTTCCTGCCGGTGCGCTTCCCGGCGTGGATCGTGCTGCCGTTCTGGGCGGCCCTGCAGTGGCTGGCGGCGGGCCGGGCCACGGCCGGGCCGGGCGTGGCCTACCTGGCCCACCTCATCGGGTTCGGTCTGGGCTTCGGCTACGCCTCCGTCCGCTACGGCCGCCCGGCCTCCCCTACTAGAGTGAAGACCGCCCCTGCTCCGGCCCCCGAGGGAGAGAACCAGCCGTGATCACCGCGATCGTCCTCATCAAGACCAGCGTGGACCGGATCCCCGAGATCGCCGAGTCGATCGCGGCGCTGGACAGCGTCAGCGAGGTCTTCTCCGTGACCGGCACCTACGACCTGATCGCGATGGTCCGGGTCAAGGAGCACGAGGACCTGGCCGAGGTCATCCCCGGCCGGATCAGCAAGATCCCCGGAGTGGAGGGCACGGACACGCACGTGGCGTTCCGTACGTACTCGCAGCACGACCTGGAGGCCGCCTTCGCCCTCGGGCTGGACAGCTGAGACCCGTCCCCCGGACGAGGTCGATGAAGAGTTCTTCATCCGGGCTTCATCCCGCGCCCCGGCCCGCCCGCGCAGGATCGGGCGCATGGCTTTCTCCCGTCGGATGGCGGCCCTGTCCGCCGTCGTGCTGATCCCGCTGGGCATCGCCGCGACCAGCTACGCCCTCGCGGACCGCCCCGAAGCGCCCAGGGTGCCGTCCCAGCAGGTGGAGCTGGACCGCGGCACACCCACGCCCACCTCCACGCTCCGGCCCTCCGCCGAGCCCGGGCCGGGCGAGTCCGCTCCCGGCGACGAAGTGGTCTCGCGGCCTCCGGTGACCGACAGCTCAGCGAGTGACGATGATGACGACGACGGCGGCCAGGGCACCTCGGACGACGGAGCGGGCGACGACGACGGACCCGGCTCCGACGGCTGACGGCGGCCGCCGGCGGATCTCCGCCCGGGTCCGGATCCTGCTGTGGCTGCTGCTGGTGATGGCCGTCGCGCTCGCCTCGGTGGCCATGACCACCCGCTCCTACCTGCTGCGGGACGTCGACAACCGGGTCAACCGGCTGCTCACGCAGGAGACCGGCGAGTTCGCCAACTTCGAGGAGCGCGGCGGCGACCCGCAGACGGGCCGGCCGTTCACGGACGCGGACCGGCTGCTGACGGTCTTCCTGGAACGGCAGTACCCGGACGCCGACGAGGAGCTGATCGGACTGGTCGGCCGGGCCGGCGGCGGCCCCCGGCAGATCCGTCAGCCGCACGACCTGCCCGTGGCCCTGCCCCTGCACCGGGACCCCGAGGCCCGGCGCCGCATCTTCGACTCCCCCGAGTCCTCCGGTGTGCTGCGGCGGCCGGCGGGCGAGATCCGCTGGGCCAAGGTCACCGTGGCGCAGCCGGGCCGGGAGCCGGACGCGGCGTTCGTCGTCGCCTTCCACCCGGAGGGGGAACGGGCGCGGGTGAACACCGTCTTCCGCACGCTGCTGGTCATCTCCGGGGTGGCCCTGCTGCTGACCACGGGCATCGCCTGGGCGGTCGCGGGGCGGATCCTCCGGCCGGTGCGGGTGGTGCGCACGGCCGCCGCGCAGCTCACCGAGCAGGACCTCACGCGGCGCATCCCGGTGCACGGCCACGACGACATAGCGGCCCTGGCGGAGACCTTCAACGGCATGCTCGACCGGCTGGAGCGGGCCTTCGCCGCGCAGCGCGAGTTCGTCGACGACGCCGGGCACGAGCTGCGCACGCCCATCACCATCGTGCGCGGCCACCTGGAGGTCATGGGTGACGACCCGGCCGAGCGCGAGGAGACGGTCCGGCTGGTCACCGACGAGCTGGACCGGATGAGCCGCATCGTCGAGGACCTGCTGCTGCTCGCCAAGGCCGAGCGGCCCGACTTCGTCACGCCCGAACCGGTGCAGGTCGCCGAACTGACCGCCGACGTCTACGTCAAGGCCCGCACCCTGGGCGAGCGCGACTGGCGGCTCGACGAGGTCGCCGACCTGGAGGCCGACCTGGACCCGCAGCGGATCACCCAGGCCATGGTGCAGCTCGCGCAGAACGCCGTGCAGCACACCACCACCGGCCAGACCGTCCGCATCGGCTCGCGCACCGACGGCCCGCACCTGGAGCTGTACGTCGCCGACTCCGGGCCCGGTGTGCAGCCCCAGGACACCGAGGTGATCTTCGAACGGTTCCGCCGCGGCACGGCCCGCCGCGGTGCCCGGGGCTCCGGGGCGGGCCTCGGGCTGTCCATCGTCAAGGCGATCGCGGAGGGCCACCGGGGGCGGGTGCGGCTGGGCCGGACGCCCGGCGGCGGCGCCACCTTCGCCCTCGTCCTGCACGCACCCCGCACCGTGGAAGGGGACCCCACGTGAACCGCATCCTCATCGTCGAGGACGAGGAGCGCATCGCCTCCTTCGTGGAGAAGGGCCTGCGCTCCAACGGCTTCACCACGACCGTCGTCGCCGACGGCGACGCGGGCTACGAGTACGCCCTGACCGGCGGCTTCGATCTCGTCGTCCTGGACATCGGACTGCCGGGCCGGGACGGCTTCACGGTCCTGCGCGAGTTGCGCGAGGCCCGGGTGTCGGTGCCGGTGATCGTGCTGACCGCGCGGGACTCCGTGCGGGACACGGTGGCCGGTCTGGAGGGCGGCGCGGACGACTGGATGACCAAGCCGTTCCGGTTCGAGGAGCTGCTGGCGCGGGTGCGGCTCAGGCTCCGCACGGCGGCGCGGGCGCCGGAGGTGACGGTGCTCAGGTCGGGCTCGCTGAGCCTGGACCTGCGCACGCGGCGGGCACGCTCCGGGGAACGGACGGTCGATCTGACGGCACGTGAGTTCGTGCTGCTGGAACTGTTCCTGCGGCACCCCGGGCAGGTGCTGTCGCGGGAGCAGATCCTGTCGCACGTGTGGGGGTACGACTTCGATCCGGGGTCCAACATCGTGGACGTGTACGTGCGGACGCTGCGCAGGAAGCTGGGCGCGGAGCGGGTGGAGACGGTGCGCGGGATGGGGTACCGGCTGCCGTAGGGCCGGGTGAGGCGCGGCACCTGAAAGTTCCTTCATGTGGGGCTCATCGACGGCTCACCGCCCGGGAAGATCCTCGACGGTGTGACGCTGAACCTCCGCACCACCACCGCCCTGTGCGTCGCCCTGTCCCTGTGCGCGCTGCTGGCCGTGCCGGTGAACTTCCCGGGCCTCGGCGCCGACGCGCGGCTCACCCTCGTCGTGTTCGTCCTCGCGACCTGCGCCTGGATCGGGACGTCGATCGACGACACCTACATCGCCCTGGGCGCCGGACTCGCCCTCACCGTGACCGGGGTGATCAGCAGCGACACCCTGTTCGGGACGCTCGGTGACGCCACGGTCTGGCTGCTGATCTGCGCGTTCGTGCTGGCGGCCGCGGTGAGCCGCACCGGGCTCGCCGGACGGGCGGCGGTGTTCCTGGTCAGCGGGGCGCGCAGCGTGCGGCAGCTCGTGCATCTGACCACCGCCGCGCTGGTCGTCACGGCGTTCGCGGTCCCCGCCACCTCCGGCCGGGCCGCGCTCGCGCTGCCGGTGTTCCTCGCCCTGGCGAAGGTCCTCGCCGACCGGAAACGACTGGTCGTGATGCTGGCGCTGCTGTTCCCGACCGTGATCCTTCTGTCGGCGGTGGCGACCCTGATCGGCGCGGGAGCACATCTGATCACCGTGTCGGTGCTGTGGGAGACGACCGGGCAGCACATCGGCTTCACGGAGTGGCTGCTGCTCGGCCTGCCCCTGGCCGTGGTCTCCTCGCACCTGGCCGCCGAACTGGTCCTGCTGACGACGACCCGGCGCGCGGACCGCCGCGGCCCGGTCCGGATCACCCCCGAGCAGATCCAGGAGCACAGCGAGCAGCCGGTCACCGGCCCCTGGAGCCAGGCCGAGAAGCGCTGCGCCCTGCTCATGGCCACGGTGGTGCTGCTGTGGTGCAGTGAGCCGCTGCACCGGGTGCCGCCGGCCCTGGTCGCGCTGATCGGTGCCGTCATCGCCTCCTCGCCGGCCCTGGGCACCGTGCGCCTGAAGGACGCGCTGAAGACCGTCCCGTGGTCGCTGCTGCTGTTCATGGCGGCGACGATGGCGATGGGCGTCGCGCTCGCCGACTCGGGCGCCGCGGGTTGGCTGGTCTCGGGGCTGCCGACGGGCGCGACCCCGGTGGTGTTCCTGGCGGTCGTGATCGCCGTGAGCACGGCGGCCCACCTGGTCCTGCAGTCCCGCTCGGCCCGCTCCTCGGTCCTGGTGCCGCTGGTCGTGGCCGCCGCCGTCGGCGTCGGCGTCAACCCGGTCGCCGCCGCCCTCGCCTCCACCGCCGCCGCGGGCTTCTGCCACACGCTGCCCGCCTCGGCCAAGCCGGTCACGCTCTTCGCGCAGATCCCCGGCACCCCCACCTACACCCCGCGCGACCTGCTGCGCCTGTCCGCCGTCCTGGCCCCGCTGACCGCCCTGCTCGTCCTGTTGTTCGCCGTCGCGGTGTGGCCGCTGCTCGGCGTGTCCGTCACCCGTTGAGGAGTACTGCCGTGCTGAACCGTGTCGTCGTAGCCCCCAGTGGCTTCAAGGAGTCCCTGTCGGCCGAGGCCGCCGCCGACGCCATCGCGGCCGGTGTGCGCCGCGTGCTGCCCAGCGCCGAGCTCGACCTGGTGCCGCTCGTGGACGGCGGCGAGGGCACGGCCCTGGCCCTGGCCGCCGCGACCGGGGGCAGGATCGTCACCGTGCCGGCGACCGGCCCGGTCGGGGAGACCGTCGCCGCGCACTTCGCCCTGCTGGGCTCCGGGGACACGGCCGTGGTGGAGATGGCCGCGGTCGCGGGCCTCTCCCTGGTCCCCCGCGACCGGCGCGACCCGGGCGCCACGACCACGTACGGCGTCGGCGAACTGCTCCGCGCCGCCCTGGACTCGGGCGTCCGGCGGATCCTCGTCGGCTGCGGGGACTCGGGCACCTGTGACGGCGGCGCGGGCGCGCTGCAGGCGCTGGGCGCCCGGCTGCTGGACGAGCAGGGCCGCGAACTCCCCCGCGGCGGCCGGGAGCTGACCCGGCTGCACCGCGTCGACCCCACCGGCCTCGATCCCCGGCTCGTGGACGTGGAACTCCTCGTCGCCTGCAACCCGTACAACGTGCTGTGCGGCGAGCGGGGCGTGGCCCGGGTCTTCGGGCCGCAGAAGGGGGCGACGCCCGCGCAGGTGGAAGAGCTGTCGGCGGCCCTGGAGAACTGGGCGTTCGTCCTCACCCGGGACGCCGCCGTGCCGGGCACCGAGCTGCGCACCGGCCCGGGGACGGGAGCCTCCGGCGGGCTGGGGGCCGGGCTCGCCGCCCTGGGCGCCCGGCTCCTGCCCCGCTTCGACGTGCTGTTGGACCACCTCGACCTGGACGCCCGGCTGGCCCGCGCCGACCTGGTCGTCACCGCGGAGGGCGCCCTGGACCACCAGACGCCGCGCGGCAAGGTCCCGGCCGAGGTGGCACGCCGGGCGAAGCTGTACGGCCGCCCGGTCCTCGCCCTGGCCGGCACCCTCGGCGAGGGCGCGCACCAGGTGCCGGGCGTGGACGCCTGCCACGGCATCCTGCCCGGCCCCATGGAGCTGGCGGAGGCGCTGCTGCGGGCGAACGAGCTGCTCACCGACGCCACTGAACGGGCCCTGCGGATGATCGTCCTGGGCGCCCGGCTACCGGCGTCCGCCGGCCGGGCCCTTCACGCGGAGGTGTCCGGCACGCACCGCCCGTCCTCCGTGCGGTAGTTCCACTGCGCCCCGTCCGCTACGAGCTCGCGCACGGCCCGCACGAACCGCTCCACGTGCTCGTCGGGCGTGCCGGCGCCGAAGCTGACCCGGATGGCGTTGAGCGACTTCTCCCCCGGCGCGGCCTCGGGCGCCCCGCACTCGCCCTGCGTCTGCGGGTCGCTGCCCAGCAGCGTGCGCACCAGCGGATGGGCGCAGAACAGCCCGTCGCGTACGCCGATGCCGTACTCGGCGGAGAGGGCGGCGGCGAAGTGGGAGCTGTTCCAGCCCTCCACGACGAAGGAGATCACGCCGACGCGCGGGGCGTCGTCCCCGAAGAGGGACAGGATCCGCACCTCGGGCACCTCGGCGAGCCCCGCGCGCACCTGCTCGATCAGGTACCGCTCCCGGGCGACCAGCGCATCGAAGCCGGCCTCGGTGAGGGCCTTGCAGGCGGAGGCGATGGAGTAGGCGCCGATGACGTTCGGGGAGCCGGCCTCGTGGCGGGCGGCGCTCTCGTGCCACTCCACGTCCACGCCCCCGTCCGCGCGGCGCGTGACCTTCCGGGAGGCGCCGCCGCCCGCGAGGTACGGCTCGGCCTCGCGCAGCCAGTCGGCCCGCCCGGCCAGGACGCCGGAGCCGAAGGGCGCGTACAGCTTGTGCCCGGAGAAGGCGACCCAGTCGACGTCGAGGTCCGCGACGGACACCGGGTGGTGCGGGGCCAGCTGGGCGGCGTCCAGCACGATCCGGGCGCCGTGGGCGTGCGCCGCGGCCGCGAGTTCCCGTACCGGCCACAGCTCGCCGGTGACGTTCGAGGCGCCGGTGACGCAGACCAGGGCCGGCCCGTGAGGCTCCCGGCCGGCGAGGGCGCGCTCCAGGGTCTCGACGGCCTCGTGGTGACTGCGCGGGGCGTCGAGGTACGTGACGCGGGCGTCGCGCCAGGGCAGCAGGGAGGCGTGATGCTCGGTCTCGAACACGAACACCCGGCAGTCCTCCGGCAGGGCGGCGGCGAGGAGGTTGAGGGAGTCGGTGGTGGAGCGGGTGAAGACGACCTGGTCGTCGGCGCGGCAGCCGAGGAACTCCGCGGCGGTCCGGCGGGCGTTCTCGAACAGGTCGGTGGACAGCTGGGACAGGTACCCGGCGCCCCGGTGGACGCTGCCGTAGTAGGGCGCGTAGGCGGCGACGTCGTCCCAGACCCGCTGGAGCGCCGGGGCGCTGGCGGCGTAGTCGAGCGCGGCGTAGGTGACCTCGCCACCGGTCACCAGCGGCACGGTGACATCCCGCCCCAGAACGGGCAGCGGGGCACAAACGGACTGGTCTGCGGCAACGGTGGAGACGGACATGGGGAACTCCCGTGAGATCAGGTGAATCCACCCGCGCGCCCATGGGCCGGCAGCGGGGGGTGAAGGAAGAGGGGATGCGGAGGCGGGGCTCTGCGGCCCTATCGCATTCGCTGACTCACGGAGAACTCCTCGACGACCAGGACCCCTGGTATCGCGAGGGGTCCGCGCTTGCCGCAGACCTCGCTGCCTGCGGCCTGGTCTTCACCCGGGGCACCCCGCCACGGACGGAGGGTTGCCGGACAGTCGGCCGGGGCCTCATGACTGTCACTCATGACCTGCCCAGGAACGTACGCGAAAAGATCGGCGTCCCGCAACCCGGGTCCGGATCGCGGGACGCCGCACGTCGTGCCCGGCTACGCGTTGCTGGCGGCCACCCACCGCTCCAGGGTCCGCTTGGCGGCGCCCGAGTCGATCGCCTCCGCCGCCCTGGCCATGCCGGCGCCGATCTGCTCGGCCACGGTGCCCGTGCCCGGCTCCAGCGCCACCAGCGCCGCCGCCGAGTTCAGCAGCACCGCGTCCCGCACCGGGCCCTTCTCGCCGTCCAGCAGGCGGCGGGCGACCTCGGCGTTGTAGGACGCGTCCGCGCCGCGCAGGGCCTCCACCGGAACCAGTTCCAGACCGACGTCGCGCGGGTCGAAGGCCTCCTCGGTCACCTTGCCGTCGCGGACGATCCAGACCCGGGAGGTGGCCGTGGTGGTCAGCTCGTCGAGACCGTCGTCGCCGCGGAAGACCAGGGAGGAGTGGCCGCGCTCGGCGAAGACCCCGGCGACGATCGGCGCCATGCGCGGATCCGCCACGCCGACCGCCTGGGCCCGGACCTTCGCGGGATTGGTCAGCGGGCCGAGGACGTTGAAGATGGTGCGGATGCCCAACTGCCCGCGGGCCGCGCCCGCGTACCGCATCGACGGGTGGAACTTCGCCGCGAAGCAGAAGGTGATCCCGGCCTCCTCGGCCACCGCAGCCACCCGGTGCGTCGGCAGCTCCAGGTTGACGCCGAGCTTCTCCAGGACGTCCGAGGCCCCGGACGCGGAGGAGGCGGCGCGGTTGCCGTGCTTGACCACCTTGGCGCCCGTGCCGGCGACGACGATCGCCGACATGGTGGAGATGTTGACGGTCTTGGCGCCGTCGCCGCCCGTGCCGACGATGTCGACCGCGGGCCCGGGCACCTCGATGACGTTGGCGTGCGCGTACATCGCCCGGACGAAGCCGGCGATCTCCTCGACGGTCTCGCCCTTGGCGCGCAGTGCCACGACGAACCCGGCGATCTGCGCGTCCGTCGCCTCGCCGCGCATGATCAGGTCCATCGCCCACGCGGTGTCGTCGGCGGTCAGGTCCCGGCCTTCCAGCAGGCCGTTCAACAGCAGGGGCCAGGAGCGGCCCGCCGCGGTGTCGCCTCCAGCGGGGGTCACAGCGCTCATAAGCCGCTCCAGGGTCAGGCGTCCCGCACTACGGGACGAGAATCTCAACGAGGTCCACCCTATCCAGCCCCCGGGCACCGCGAAGGGCCCCGTCCGAACACCGGACGGGGCCCTCGTGTGGCGTGGCGAAGCAGTGATCAGTGGTGGCCGTGGCCGCTCGTGATCTCCCGGTACTCCTCGACGGTGGGCTTCGGGATCTGGGCGCCCTCGCCGTAGTAGGCGTCGCTGAGCTTGGCGCGCAGCTTCTCGGAGCCCTTCACCTTGCGCTCGACACCGTTCTCGTCGACCGTCGGGCCGAGCTCGACCGGCTGGTACTGCTCGTGCGCCGTGAGCGTGTACATCTGCTCCTGGCTGAGCGGCTCGTGCACCTCGATGAACTCACCGTGCGGCAGGCGCTTGATGATGCCCGACTCGCGGCCGTGCAGCACCTTGTCCTTGTCCCGGCGCTGCAGGCCGAGGCAGATGCGCTTGGTGATGACGAACGCGATGACCGGTCCGGCGAAGAACCCGATCCGGACGAACCAGGTGACCGCGTTGATCGACAGGTGGAAGTGCGTGGCGACGATGTCGTTGCCACCGCCGATCAGCATGATCATGTAGCCGGTGACCCAGGCGACACCGAAGGCGGTGCGCGTCGGGGCGTTGCGCGGGCGGTCCAGGATGTGGTGCTCGCGCTTGTCCCCGGTGACCCAGGACTCGATGAACGGGTACAGGGCGATGATCGCGAGGAACAGGCCGAACAGGACCAGCGGGATGAACACGCCCAGGACCAGCGTGTGACCCCAGAAGTTGATCTCCCAGCCCGGCATGGCGCGGACCAGGCCCTCGGCGAAGCCCATGTACCAGTCGGGCTGGGCACCGGTCGACACCTGGTCGGGACGGTAGGGGCCCAGGACCCAGATCGGGTTGACGGTCGCAATGCCGGCGATGGCCGCGATGACACCGAAGACCAGGAAGAAGAAGCCTCCGGCCTTGGCCATGTAGACCGGCAGCAGCGGCATGCCGACGACGTTCTTGTTGGTGCGTCCGGGACCCGCGAACTGCGTGTGCTTGTGGTAGAAGACCAGGATCAGGTGGCCGACCACGAGCCCGAGCATGATGCCCGGCAGCAGCAGGATGTGGATCGAGTAGAACCGGGCGACGAAGTCGGTGCCCGGGAACTCCCCGCCGAACAGGAACATCGAGATGTACGTGCCGACGATCGGCACGGACAGGATCGCGCCCTGCGTGAAGCGGACACCGGTGCCGGAGAGCAGGTCGTCCGGGAGCGAGTAGCCGGTGAAACCGGTGAACATGCCGAGGACGAACAGCAGGAAGCCGAACAGCCAGTTGATCTCGCGCGGCTTGCGGAACGCGCCGGTGAAGAAGACGCGCATCATGTGCACGAACATGCCGGCGAGGAAGATGATCGCCGCCCAGTGGTGGATCTGCCGGATGAGCAGACCGCCGCGGACGTCGAAGCTGATGTCCAGCGTGGAGGCGAACGCCTCCGACATCAGCTGCCCCTGGAGCGGGACGTAACTGCCGTGGTACTCCACCTCGTTCATCGACGGGTGGAAGAACAGCGTCAGGTACACACCCGTCAGGATGATGATGATGAAGCTGTAGAGGCAGATCTCACCCAGCATGAAGGACCAGTGGTCCGGGAAGATCTTGCGCATGTTGGCCTTGGCCAGGGAGTAGATCCCCAGGCGGCCGTCGGCCCAGTCGGCGACCCGCTCTCCGGCGGGCGCCTTGCGGCGGTCGTCCTTGTTGCTCATCCGCGCTCCCAGAAGGCAGGACCGACGGGCTCTTCGAAGTCGCCGAGCGCCTCGAGGTAGCCCTCGTCGTTCACGCCGATGCGCAGCTGCGGCAGGGCGTGACCGGCGGGACCGAAGATCACTCGGGCACCGTCGGACAGGTCGAAGGTGGACTGGTGGCAGGGGCAGAGCACGTGGTGCGTCTGCTGCTCGTACAGGGAGATCGGGCAACCGACGTGGGTGCAGATCTTCGAGTACGCGACGATGCCCTCGTGCGACCACTCGAGCTCGCGCTTGTCCTTGATGTTCTCCGGCTGGATCCGGACGATCATCAGGGCGGCCTTGGCGATCTCGTTCTGGAACTCGTGGCTGTGCTCCTCCAGGCCCTCGGGCTTGGCGAAGGTCAGCGAACCGACCGCGACGTCCGAGGGACGCAGCGGCTGGTTCGTGTTCATGTTCACGAGCAGCTTGCCCTTGGACCACAGCGTGTGGCGGAGCTTCTCGCCGGGCAGCGGGCCGAGGTCGCGCAGCAGCACGACACCGGAGAGCGGCACCAGCGTGAGCGCGCCGAGCATGGTGTTGCGGATCAGCTTGCGGCGGCCGAGAGCGGACTCCTTGGCGCCCTGCTTGAAGTCCGCGAAGACCTTCTCGCGCACCTCGGGTTCCGCCTCGATCGGGTGGCGCTCGTCGGCGATCTCCACGTCCGACATCAGGGTGCGCGCCCAGTGGACGGCGCCCGCGCCGATGCAGAACAGCGCGATGCCGAGCGTGATGCCCAGCGCGAAGTTCAGGGCGCTGATGTGGCCGAGCGGGAAGATGTAGACCGACTTGTCGACCGGGATCGCCACGAACGCGGCGATGAAGGCGATGGTGGCCAGCATCGACACCGTGAACATCAGGGCGACCGAGCGCTCGGACCGCTTGGCGGCCCGCTCGTCGACGTCCTGGATCCGGTGCTCGTGGGGCGGCAGGCCGGGGTCGGCGAACGGGTGCTTCTCGTCCGCGACGCTGACCACACCGTGCTCGTCATGTCCTGCGGACTGCGCGGCAGGCAGGTTCTCTTCTGGAATGTCTTGGCTACTCATGACTTCTTGGCCTTTGCGGTCCGGGCGGCGACCCACACGGCGACGGCGATCAGTCCGCCGAGACCGAAGATCCAGCCGAAGAGGCCCTCACTGACCGGTCCCAGACCGCCCAGTTCGAGGCCACCGGGGCTCTCGGTCCTCTCGCTGTTGACCGCGTCGAGGTACGCGATGATGTCCTTCTTGTTCTTCTCCGACAGCGTGGTGTCGGGGAAGGACGGCATGTTCTGCGGGCCGGTCTGCATGGCCTCGTAGATGTGCTTTTCGGAGACGCCCTCCAGGCTCGGCGCGTACTTGCCGTGCGTCAGGGCGCCACCCTTGCCCGTGAAGTTGTGGCACTGCGCGCAGTTCGTCCGGAAGAGCTCACCGCCCTTGGCGATGTCGGCGCCCTCGGGGCTGTACTGGTCCTCCGTCGGGATGGCCGGACCGGCGCCGAGGGAGGCGATGTACGCCGCGAGCTGGTCGATCTCGGCCTGGGTGTAGATGTTCTTCTTCTTCGGGACCTGCGGGCCCTGGGAGGTGGCGGCCGGCATGCGGCCCGTGCCCACCTGGAAGTCGACGGACGCGGCGCCCACACCCACCAGGCTCGGGCCGTCGGAGGTGCCCTGACCGCCGGTGCCGTGGCAACTGGCGCAGCCGACCGAGTAGAGCTTCTTGCCCTCCTCGATGGTGAGGGACTGGGCGGATTCGTCGGCCTGCGCCTTGCTCGCGGGTGCGAACGCGGCGTACAGCCCCCCGGTGCATGCCAGCGCGAGGAGTAGGACGACGAGCGCCGCCAGCGGGTGGCGTCGTCGTGCGGAGAGCTTTTTCACGGATTACCCCGGTGTCAGGATCTTCTGCGTCGATGCTTCTGGGATGCGCGCCTCGTCGGGCGCGGCGGATGCGGGCCCGGCTACTTGATCATGTAGATCGTGGCGAAGAGGCCGATCCAGACGACATCGACGAAGTGCCAGTAGTAGGACACGACGATCGCGGCGGTCGCCTGCTCGTGGGTGAACCTCCGCGCCGCGTAGGTCCGGCCCAGGACCAGCAGGAAGGCGATGAGACCGCCCGTCACGTGCAGGCCGTGGAAGCCGGTGGTCAGGTAGAAGACCGAGCCGTACGGGTCGGACGAGAGGGACAGGCCCTCGTGCTTGACCAGCTCGGTGTATTCGAAGACCTGACCGCCGATGAAGATCGCACCCATGATGAAGGTGACGATGAACCACATCCGGAGCTTCTTCACGTCACCGCGCTCGGCGGCGAAGACGCCGAGCTGGCAGGTGAGCGAGGAGAGCACCAGGATCGTGGTGTTCGTCGCCGAGAACGGGAAGTTCAGGGCATCGGCCTTCTCCTGCCAGAAGTCAGGACCGGTCACCGATCGCAGGGTGAAGTACATCGCGAAGAGGGCCGCGAAGAACATCAGCTCGGAACTCAACCAGATGATGGTTCCGACGCTGGTGAGGTTCGGCCGGTTGACCGACGGGTGCGCGTGCCCGGTTTCTACTGTCGTTGCTGTCGCCACGACCGACATTATGTCGGTCGCTTATCCCGCCCTCACTCCGGGGGGTGCCGTTCGGAGTGTCTAAGCCGGTCGTACCGGTGTTGACGTGGTGTTCAAGGGAGTAGCATCCGGCCCAACGGGCCTGTCCTTACGACGCTGACGCCACGGAGGAACAATGCAGCCGACCGCCACGGTGCTGGTCTACAGCGACGACTCCAACACCCGCGAACAGGTGCGGCTCGCGACCGGCCGACGGCCGGCTCCGGACGTCCCTGTGGTGGAGTTCGTGGAGTGCGCGACCCCGGCGGCGGTGATCAAGGAGCTGGACCGGGGCGGGATCGACGTCTGCGTGCTGGACGGGGAGGCCGTGCCCATGGGGGGCATGGGGGTCTGCCGGCAGATCAAGGACGAGGTCTTCGACTGCCCTCCGGTGCTGTTGCTGATCGGGCGGCCGCAGGACGCGTGGCTGGCCACGTGGAGCCGCGCGGAGGCGGCGGTGACGCTGCCGGTGGAGCCGGTGGAGTTCGCCTCCGCCCTGGCCTCCCTGCTGCGGGAGAAGGCGGCTCTGAACGCCTGAGGGCTGCTAGACGCTCTGCGGGCGCAGCCGGGCCCTGTCCACCGGGGCGGGGCCCTCGGGCGTGCCGCCGACCAGGGCGCTGCCGGTGCGCCACCTCGACCAGTCGAGGTTCCAGTCGCCGTAGCCGTTGCCGAAGGGGGCCATCGAGTCGCCGGCGGAGTTGACGACCTTGACGATGTCGCCCTCGCGGATGTTCTCGTAGAACCAGGCCGCGTTCTCGGTGCTCATGCCGGTGCAGCCGTGGCTGACGTTGGCGTAGCCCTGGGAGCCCACGGACCACGGGGCGGCATGGACGTACTCGCCGCTGTTGGTGACGCGGACCGAGTGGTGGACGATCAGGTCGTAGAAGTCCGAGGCGCCGATGCTGGCGCTGGTCATGCGGACGGTGCCCTCCTTGGCCAGGACGACCTTGACGCCGTTGCGGGTGTCGTAGCCGGGCATGCCCGTGGTGACCGGGATCTGGCGGACGACCTCGTCGTTCCTGTAGACGGTCATCTGGTGGGCCGCGGCGTCCGTGACGGCGACGACCTTGTCGGCCGTGGTGATGGTCAGCGGCTCGGCCTTGCCGCCCCACATGCGGTCGCCGATCTTGATGCCCTCCAGGTTGCTGCGGACCTGGACGGTGGCGTGGGCGGGCCAGTAGTCCTTCGGCCGGTAGTGGAGCTTCTTGTCGTCCACCCAGTGCCAGGCGCCGTCCGTGGCAGGGGTGGAGGAGACCTTGAGCGCGCGTTCGACGGTGGCCCGCTGGGCCTTGTCCTTGACGGGCTGGCTCAGGTCGGCGGTGAGGGGCTGGCCGACGCCGTAGGTGCCCTGCTTGGGGCCGAAGCTGACGTCCAAGTGCTTCTTGGCGGCCGGCTTGCCGGTGTCGAAGGTGAGGACCTTGCGCCCGGGCGCTCCGTCCTCGTCCTCGGTGCTCACCCGGACCGTGTAGCTGGCGTTGGCGGCGAGCGGGGAGGTGCTGTGCCAGCGACCCCCGTCGGCGGCGAGTTCGCCCGCCACGTGGCGTCCTGAGGCGTCGTAGGCGGTGACGTCGGTGATGCGTCCGTCGGAGTCCTCGGCGACGACTTCCAGAGGCTTGTCCGGGTCGGCCTTCTTGTGGCCGTCGGGGGTGTTGAAGGAGATCTGGTCCGCCGCGTCGTAGGGCCGGGCGGAGAGGGGGTTGCCGTCGGAGCCGCAGGCGGTGACGCCCGCGCAGAGGGATATGACCAGCAGTGCGCAGCTGACGGCGGGGCGGGAGATCGCTGTGTGGCTCATGGCCTCACGCTAGGAAGCCGCGTCAACTGCGGCACGCCGACTGACTCGTACGAGTGACATGTATTGCGTCGAAAGCAGGAGCCCGCGCGCCGGGCCCCTGACACGGACAGGGGCCCGGACGCTCCTCTCGGAGTGTCCGGGCCCCTGCGGCGCTCGGTGCGGTGCTACTGGGTGCGGTTCTCACCGCGGTAGTACTCGAAGACCCAGCCCCAGATGCCGATCAGGATGATCGGCAGCGAGAAGTACATCAGCCACCAGCCGATGGCGACGGCCAGGAAGGCCAGGGCGCCACCGATGGCCAGGGAGAGCGGCTGCCAGCTGTGCGGGCTGAAGAACCCGACCTCGCCGGCGTCGTCGGCGACGTCCGCCTCCTTGTTGTCCTGCGCGCCGACGTCCACCCGCTTGGCCGTGAAGCCCAGGTAGAAGCCGATCATGATGCACAGGCCGAAGGCCAGGAAGAGGGCCGTGGTACCGGCCGGCTCCTTCGACCACATGCCGTAGACGATGGCCATGACGAGCACGAACGCGCTCAGCCACATGAACATCTTGCCCTGGATCTTCACTTGCCGGCCTCCTTGCCGCCAGCCAGAGCCTTGTCGCCGTGACCCACGTTCTCGAGCTGGTCGAGGGCGGCGATCTCCGGGTGGTGCAGGTCGAACGCCGGGGATTCACTGCGGATCCGCGGCATGGTGATGAAGTTGTGCCGCGGCGGCGGGCAGGAGGTGGCCCACTCCAGGGAGCGGCCGTAGCCCCACGGGTCGTCGACGCCGACCGGCTTGCCGTACTTGGCCGTCTTCCACACGTTGTAGAAGAACGGCAGGATCGACATGCCGAGCAGGAAGGAGCTGATCGTCGAGATCGTGTTCAGCGCGGTGAAGCCGTCGGCCGCCAGGTAGTCGGCGTAACGGCGCGGCATGCCCTCGGCGCCCAGCCAGTGCTGGACCAGGAACGTGCCGTGGAAGCCGATGAACAGCGTCCAGAACGTGATCTTGCCCAGGCGCTCGTCCAGCATCTTGCCGGTCCACTTCGGCCACCAGAAGTGGAAGCCGGAGAACATCGCGAACACCACGGTACCGAAGACGACGTAGTGGAAGTGGGCCACCACGAAGTACGAGTCGGAGACGTGGAAGTCCATCGGCGGCGAGGCCAGGATGACACCGGTCAGACCACCGAAGGTGAAGGTGATCAGGAAGCCGGTGGCCCAGAGCATCGGGGTCTCGAAGGACAGCGAGCCCTTCCACATCGTGCCGATCCAGTTGAAGAACTTCACACCGGTCGGGACGGCGATGAGGAACGTCATGAAGGAGAAGAACGGCAGCAGCACACCGCCGGTGACGTACATGTGGTGGGCCCACACGGTCACGGACAGGCCCGCGATGGCGATGGTCGCGCCGATCAGACCCGTGTAGCCGAACATCGGCTTGCGGGAGAAGACCGGGATGACCTCACTGATGATGCCGAAGAACGGCAGGGCGATGATGTACACCTCTGGATGGCCGAAGAACCAGAACAGGTGCTGCCACAGCAGTGCGCCGCCGTTGGCGGAGTCGAAGACGTGGGCGCCGAACTTGCGGTCCGCCTCCAGCGCGAACAGGGCCGCGGCCAGGACCGGGAAGGCCAGCAGGACCAGCACACCGGTCAGCAGCACGTTCCAGGTGAAGATCGGCATGCGGAACATCGTCATGCCGGGTGCGCGCATGCAGATGATCGTGGTGATGAAGTTGACCGAGCCGAGGATGGTGCCGAAGCCGGAGAAGGCCAGACCCATGATCCACATGTCGGCGCCGATACCGGGCGAGCGGACCGCGTCCGACAGCGGGCTGTAGGCGAACCAGCCGAAGTCGGCCGCGCCCTGCGGGGTGAGGAAACCGCCCACCGCGATCAGCGAGCCGAACAGGTACAGCCAGTAGGCGAACATGTTCAGCCGCGGGAACGCCACGTCCGGCGCGCCGATCTGCAGCGGCATGATCCAGTTCGCGAAGCCCGCGAACAGCGGCGTCGCGAACATCAGCAGCATGATCGTGCCGTGCATCGTGAACGCCTGGTTGAACTGCTCGTTCGACATGATCTGCAGACCCGGCCGGGCCAGCTCGGCGCGCATGAACAGCGCCATCACGCCACCGATGACGAAGAACGCGAACGACGTCACCAGGTACAGCGTGCCGATCGTCTTGTGGTCCGTGGTCGTCAGCCACTTGACCACGACACTGCCGCGGTTCTGGCGCCGGACCGGCAACTCGTCCTCGTAGTGGGACCCTGCCGCCGCGGCACCCTGAGATTCGTTGAGGATGCTCACAGGATGTTCGACCTTCGGTTCTTCTCGGGGCCCGCCTGCTCGATGCCGGCAGGAACGTAACCGTTCTGCTGCTTGTCCACGAGGTCCTTGAGGTGCTGCTCGTAACGCTCGGGGGAGACCACCTTCACGTTGAACAGCATCCGGGAGTGGTCGACGCCGCAGAGCTCGGCGCACTTGCCCAGGAAGGTGCCCTCCTTGTTGGGGGTCACTTCGAAGGCGTTGGTGTGGCCCGGGATGACGTCCTGCTTCATGAGGAACGGCACCACCCAGAAGGAGTGGATGACGTCACGCGAGGTCAGCACGAAGCGGACGGTCTTGCCCTTGGGCAGCCACAGCGTCGGGCCCGGGTTGTTGGTCTGCGGGTTCCGGGTGCCGGGGGTGCCGCAGTCGTAGACGCCGCCGGCGTCGGCCGGGAAGTCTTCCTTGAACCGGTCCGGGATCGCGTCCAGCTCCGGGGACTTCTTGGCGTCGCCCGTGGAACCGGCGACCGGCTCGATGTAGTTGAAGCACCAGCTCCACTGGAAGCCGACCACGTTGACCGTGACGTCGGGCTTCTTCTTGAGGCTGAGCAGCTCGGACTCGTCGCGGGCGGTGAAGTAGAACAGCACCGAGACGATGATGAGCGGGACGACCGTGTACAGCGCCTCGATGGGCATGTTGTACCGGGTCTGCGGAGGAACCTCGACCTTGGTGCGGCTGCGCCGGTGGAAGAAAGCACTCCACAGGATCAGACCCCACACCAGCACGCCGACGGCGAGCGCAGCCGCCCAGGACCCCTGCCACAGGGAGAGGATCCGCGGAGCCTCTTCCGTGGTCGGGGTGGGCATACCAAGGCGGGGGAAGTCTTCCCAGTTGTACGAGCAACCGGTGGCTGTCGCCAAGACCAGGCCCGCGGTCAGTGCCTGCAGCAGCTTCCGCCGCATCGGGCGCCGCGGCGAGCGGTCGGAGCCGTTGGGACTCACGTAGCGCCTTCCCGAGAGTCTCGCCCGCGCGGTTCGGCTGCGGCCTGGCCTTCTCGCTGGTCGGTCGCCGCCCTGCGTCGGGCAGGGGTTTGGATGTTTATGCGGACCAAACCCTAGCCGACGCCCTCCGGGGGTTCTCGGGGAGGGGTGCCTAGTGGGGTGGGTGGTTCGCTGGTTTGGCGGCTGCGGGTTGTTTGTGGTGGTTCGCGCAGTTCCCCGCGCCCCTGGGGTTCGTTCCGCTTCCGGGCGTTCTAGCGTTGCGGTGTGGCCTACTTCGATGCTGCTTCCGCTGCTCCGCTCCATTCCGTCGCCCGCCAGGCGCTGCTGGCCTCTCTGGACGAGGGGTGGGCGGATCCCGCCCGGTTGTACCGAGAAGGACGGCGGGCGCGGATGCTGCTGGACGCGGCGCGGGAGGCGGCCGCGGAGGCGGTGGGGTGCCGCGCGGACGAGCTGGTGTTCACCTCGTCGGGGACCCGTGCCGTGCACGCGGGGATCGCGGGCGCGTTGGCCGGGCGGCGGCGGGTCGGACGCCACCTGATCGTGTCAGCGGTCGAACACTCTTCAGTACTCCATTCGGCCGACGTGCACGAGGCGGCGGGCGGTTCGGTCAGTCAGGTGGCGGTGGACCGCGCCGGCTCGGTGGACCCCGCGGCGTACGCCGACGCCCTGCGCGAGGACACCGCCCTGGCGTGTCTGCAGTCGGCCAACCACGAGGTGGGGACCGAACAGCCGGTCGCCGCGGTGGCGGAGCTGTGCCGTCGGGCCGGGGTGCCGTTGCTGGTGGACGCGGCGCAGTCGCTGGGCTGGGGGCCGGTGGACGGGGACTGGTCGCTGCTGACGGCCAGCGCGCACAAGTGGGGCGGCCCGTCCGGGGTGGGGCTGCTCGTGGTGCGCAAGGGTGTGCGGTTCTCCGCGCAAGGGCCGGTGGACGAGCGCGAGTCGGGGCGGGCCCCCGGTTTCGAGAACCTCCCGGCGATCGTGGCGGCGGCCGCGTCCCTGCGGGCGGTACGGGCGGAGGCGGCCGCCGAGGCCGCGCGGCTGCGGGAACTGACGGAGCGGATCCGGGCCCGGGTGCCGCGGCTCGTCCCGGACGTGGAGGTGGTGGGCCATCCGGTGCGCCGGCTCCCCGGGGTCGTCACCTTCTCCTGCCTCTACGTCGACGGCGAGGCGCTGCTGCACGAGCTGGACCGGGAGGGTTTCTCCGTGTCGTCCGGATCGTCCTGCACGAGCAGCACGCTGACGCCCAGCCATGTGCTGCGGGCGATGGGTGTGCTGAGTGAGGGGAACGTGCGGGTGTCGCTGCCGGCAGGGGCGGCCGAGGAGGACGTGGAGAGGTTCCTTGAGGTGCTGCCCGGGACGGTGGCGGCGGTCCGGGAGAAGCTCGGCGCCCCGGCCGCCGCGGCGGTCGCCCGCGAGGAGGACGTCCTCGTCGTGGACTCCCTCGGCAAGCGCTGCCCCATTCCGGTGATCGAGCTGGCCAAGGTGATCGGCGACGTGCCCGTGGGCGGCCTGGTCCGGGTGCTGTCGGACGACGAGGCCGCCCGGCTGGACATCCCGGCGTGGTGCGAGATGCGCAACCAGGAGTACGTGGGAGAGGAGCCGGCGGACCGAGGGACGGCCTACGTGGTCCGCCGGGTCGTCTGAGCACCCGGTGCGCGGGGGCCGGCCCCCGCGCACCCGCGTCCGGCGCCGTTCAGTTCAGGTGCGCCTGGACCTCCGCCGCCGCCTCGTCGCCGTACGCCTTGGTGAACCGCTCCATGAAGTGGCCCCGCCGCAGCTGGTACTCCTGCGTCCCCACGGTCTCGATGACCAGGGTCGCCAGCATGCAGCCGACCTGCGCGGCGCGCTCCAGGGAGACGCCCCAGGCCAGGCCCGACATGAAGCCCGCGCGGAAGGCGTCGCCGACGCCCGTGGGGTCGGCCTTGCGCTCCTCGTCCGGCGTGCCGACCTCGATCGGGTCCTCGCCGGTCCGCTCGATGCGCACGCCCCGGGCGCCGAGGGTGGTCACCCGGTGGCCGACCCGGGAGAGGATCTCCGCGTCGCTCCAGCCGGTCTTGGTCTCGATGAGGCCCTTCTCGTACTCGTTGGAGAAGAGGTACGTCGCCCCGTCCAGCAGGATGCGGATCTCCTCGCCGTCCATCCGGGCGATCTGCTGGGAGAAGTCGGCGGCGAACGGGATGGACCGGGCGCGGCACTCCTCGGTGTGCCGGAGCATGGCCTCCGGGTCGTCCGCGCCGATGGAGACCAGGTCGAGGCCGCCGACGCGATCGGCGACGGTCTTCAGCTCGATGAGACGGGCCTCGCTCATGGCGCCCGTGTAGAAGGAGCCGATCTGGTTGTGGTCGGCGTCGGTCGTGCACACGAAGCGCGCCGTGTGCAGCGTGTCGGAGATGCGGACGGAGTCGGTGTCGACGCCGTGCCGCTCCAGCCAGGCCCGGTACTCGTCGAAGTCCGCGCCGGCGGCGCCGACCAGGATCGGCCGGGTGCCGAGCTGGCCCATGCCGAAGGCGATGTTCGCGGCGACGCCGCCGCGGCGGACGTCGAGCTTGTCGACCAGGAACGACAGCGAGACCGTGTGCAGCTGGTCCGCTACGAGCTGGTCGGCGAAGCGGCCGGGGAAGGTCATGAGGTGGTCGGTGGCGATGGAGCCGGTGACTGCGATGCGCACGGCGAGGATTCTCCTGAGGGAGGCGGACCTTGACGCCTCACGCTATCGGGTGGGCGGGGCCGCCCTGAAGGCAGCGAAACTACCCGATAGTAGATCTTTCTCCGTGAGTCCCGGCGTGCATACGGTGCCGGTATGACGAACCTCAAGGTCCAAACCCCCGTTCCGGTCGATCTCGAAGGCGAGCTGGCGTCGCTGCCGGGGTACGGGGCGCGGATGGCTCCGCACTGGGCGGTGCCCGACCGGGCCGCCGCCCGGCCGGTCTCGCCGGCACTGATCCACGGCGTGACGGTGCCGCCGTCGTCGGCGCGGCTGCTCGACGCCTCGGCGGACTACGGGGACTGAGCGGCGCACGCCCGGGAACCGCGAGCTCCCCCGCTGCGTCCCATCGCTGTCCCCCGTAAAGGGGAGACGGGATACGACCCACCGACGGCCCTGTTCCGGGCGGGCCGGGTCCCATGGGACAGCTGTGCAGCCGAAGGAGCGATGCGGTGAACACCGAGCGACCCGACAACGACGACGACGCCAGGGCAGCGGGCGACGCCGGTACCGCGGACGCCCCGGAGCCGGGTGCGGCCGAGGCCGGGGCGCCGACGGGGTCCAACGGGTCCGACGGGGTCGCCGAGAAGGCCGGGAGCGGCGGGACCGGCGGGACGTCGGCGGCTTCCGGGACCGACGACCGGGCGGGGGCTTCCGAGACCGGTGGTGCGGCGGGGGCTCCCAGGACCGATGGTGCGCTGGAGACCCCCACGACCGACGGCGTCTCGAAGACAGGCGCGACGGACGGCGTCTCGGAGACCGGCGCGACCGACGGCGTCTCGGAGACCGGCGCGACCGACGGTTTCTCGGAGACCGGCGCGACCGACGGTTTCTCGGAGACAGGCGACACCGACAGGGCCCCCGAGGCTGCCGATGCCGCCCATGACGCCGAGGGCGCCTCGGCGCGGAGCGAGGACGACGTCGCGGGAAGCCACGACGCCCCGGCCCCCGTCCACGAGCTGCCCCGCGACGGCGAGGACCGGGCCCCGCAGGGCGGCGGGCGGCCGCGTACGCCCGCGGTCATCGCCTCCGTCGCCGCCGCCGTGCTCCTGATCGGCGGGGGCGGGGCCTGGCTCGCCGCCGACGCGTCCGGCGGGTCGGGCGGCGGGGCGACGTCCGGCGCGCCCGGCGGGGACGGCACTCCCCCGCCGCTCGCGCTCGACGGGTACTCGGACTCCACGAGCGGCGGCAACGGCATCGCGCCCGGCGAGCCCAACCCCTACGGCGCCACCTACCGGGTCGACGGCACCCTGCCCGAGGGGCCCGCGGAGGCCCCGGTGTACCTGGCGCGGGGTGAGGTCGCCGCGGCCGACGTGACCCGGCTCGCGAAGGCCCTCGGGGTGGCGGGGACACCCGTCGCCCAGGGCGAGGTCTGGAGGATCGGCGGCCAGGACGGCTCGGGGCCGAGTCTGCAGGTGAACCGGCAGGCACCGGGTACCTGGACCTTCACCCGGTACGCCCCGGGCACCGACGACTGCAAGGGCGTCGACACCTGCACCGCGCCGGAGCCCGGCGGCACCCCGGTGGGCGAGGACGTGGCGCAGAAGGCCGCGGCCCCGGTGCTGATGGCCTTGGGTCAGGACGACGCGAAGGTCGACGCAAGCCAGGTCATGGGCGCCCAGCGGGTGGTCAACGCCTCACCCGAGGTGGGCGGAGTGCCGACGCACGGCTGGACGACCGGGATCACGGTCGGCTCCGGTGGCGAGGTCGTCGCCGGCAGCGGCCCGCTGAAGGCGCCGGTGAAGGGCGAGACGTACCCCGTGGTCGGTGCCGAGAAGGCGCTGGAGCTGATGGAGGGGCGGCCGAAGGGCGACCACCGGATGGGCATCGGCGGCTGCGCCGGCCCTGTGCCGCTGAAGGACCGGCCGGAGGATCCCTGCGATCCGGCGGCCGGCGGTACGCCGCAGCCGGACACGGTGACGGTGCGGGACGCGGTGTTCGGACTGGCCGCGCACGTCGTGGACGGCCGCCAGGCGCTCGTGCCGTCCTGGCTGTTCGAGGTGACGGCGCCGGGCGCGAAGGACCCGTTCACGGTGACGTACCCGGCGGTCGACCCGAAGTACCTGGCCTCCCCGTCGCCGAGCCGGCCGGGCGACGGGCCGACGTCACAGCCCGGGCCGCGCGAGGTGGAGATCGACGGTTACCGGGCCGAGGGCGCGGAGCTGACCGTGACGTTCACCGGCGGGGTGTGCGCCGACTACGACGTGACGGCGGACGAGAAGGGCGGCGAGGTGACGGTCACGGTGACGTCCACGCCGTGGCGGGACAAGGTCTGCATCATGATCGCCAAGCAGTTCCAGAAGACGGTGCCGCTGGACGAGCCGCTCGGCAGCCGGAAGGTCGTGGACGCGGACGGCAAGGCGATTCCGCTGGCCAGGGAGGGCGCGCGGCTGCCGGCTCCCCCGACGCGCGAGCGGTAGGACCGGCACGGCGCACAAGGCGGCGGACCGGCACGGCGCACCGGCCGGCGCGGCGCGAACGCGGCGCACCGGCACAGCGAAGGCGGCGGCCCCGTCGGAGGGGGCCGCCGCCTTCGTCGTGTCCGCTGCCGCACGGGGCGGCCGGGCGGCTCAGCTGAAGGAGTCGCCGCAGGCGCAGGAACCCGTCGCGTTCGGGTTGTCGATCGTGAAGCCCTGCTTCTCGATGGTGTCCACGAAGTCGATCGTGGCACCGCCCAGGTAGGGGGCGCTCATGCGGTCGGTGACGACCTTCACACCGCCGAAGTCCTTCTCGACGTCGCCGTCGAGCGAACGCTCGTCGAAGAAGAGCTGGTAACGCAGGCCGGAGCAGCCGCCGGGCTGGACGGCGACGCGCAGCGCGAGGTCGTCGCGGCCTTCCTGGTCGAGCAGCGCCTTGACCTTGGACGCGGCGGCGTCGGTCAGGATGATGCCGTCGGTGACGGTGCTGGTCTCGTCCGATACGGACATCTACATCTCTCCCGGGTTGTACGGAGACTGCTTGCCGACGGTTCCAACCGGCGCGGCCGCGGATTCATTCCGGGCCCGGCGTTCGATCTCGGCTTCTTTTCATGCTCGCACACGCGCCGGGAACCGGAAAACGCCTCTTTCCCGGCCTTCCCGGGAATGAACGGCGGCCCGCCGGGATTCACGTCACACAGACGCTATGGGCATCGTCAAAGTGACGTGAAGCGGTTATGATAGATAGCGTCAAATCGACGAAAAGTCGCCGGAAACAGAAAGGGTGCGTGTCGTGACCACCGCCCAGACCCAGGAGCTCGACGTACAGCCGACGCCCCTCGCCCTGCTGCTCCTCGGCCGGGAGGCCGACCCGAAGAGCGAGCGCGGCGTGGAGTGTCCCGGCGACCTGCCCTCGCCGTCCGACCCGGACCTGGTGGAGCGCGCTCGCCGGGCGAAGGAGAAGCTCGGGAACAAGGTCTTCGTGCTCGGCCACCACTACCAGCGCGACGAGGTCATCCAGTTCGCCGACGTGACCGGTGACTCGTTCAAGCTGGCCCGGGACGCGGCGGCGCGTCCGGAGGCCGAGTACATCGTGTTCTGCGGTGTGCACTTCATGGCGGAGTCCGCGGACATCCTGACGTCCGACGACCAGAAAGTCGTCCTGCCCGACCTCGCCGCCGGCTGCTCGATGGCCGACATGGCGACGGCCGAGCAGGTCGCCGAGTGCTGGGACGTGCTGACCGAGGCCGGCATAGCCGAGCAGGTCGTGCCCGTCTCGTACATGAACTCGTCCGCCGACATCAAGGCCTTCACGGGCAAGCACGGCGGCACGATCTGCACGTCGTCCAACGCCAAGCGGGCCCTGGACTGGGCGTTCGAGCAGGGCGAGAAGGTGTTGTTCCTGCCCGACCAGCACCTCGGGCGCAACACCGCCGTCCGCGACATGGGCATGTCCCTGGAGGACTGCGTCGTCTACAACCCGCACAAGCCGAACGGCGGTCTGACCGCCGACGAGCTGCGCGCGGCGAAGATGATCCTGTGGCGGGGCCACTGCTCGGTGCACGGCCGCTTCAGCCTGGACTCGGTCAACGACGTGCGCGAGCGCATCCCGGGCGTGAACGTCCTGGTGCACCCCGAGTGCAGGCACGAGGTCGTGGCCGCGGCCGACTACGTCGGTTCGACGGAGTACATCATCAAGGCGCTGGAGGCCGCGCCGGCCGGCTCCAAGTGGGCCATCGGCACGGAGCTGAACCTGGTCCGCCGCCTGGCGAACCGTTTCGCGCCCGAGGGCAAGGAGATCGTCTTCCTCGACAAGACGGTCTGCTTCTGCTCGACCATGAACCGCATCGACCTTCCCCACCTGGTCTGGGCCCTGGAGTCGCTGGCCGAGGGCAACCTCGTCAACCGCATCGAGGTCGACAAGGAGACGGAGGCGTTCGCGAAGCTGGCGCTGGAGCGGATGCTGGCCCTGCCGTAGCCCTGCCCCGGCCCTCGCGGCCGGTGCGGCTCACCCCGGGACGGGCTTCCGGTCGGGGTGGGCCGGGTCGAGGGTGAAGACGTCGCCGTCCGTGGTGGCCACGACCAGGGCGCCCTCGTGGAGCAGCACAGCGGAGCCCGACCAGCCCGGGTTCGTCACCCGCCGGGCCCGCGGCAGGGTCTCCCACAGCAGCGTGCCCTTCCTCGTGTCGAGGGCGGCGACCCGGCCGCTGGCGCTGGACAGGTAGACCGCGCGGGCATGCGGGTCGTGGACGATGCCGCTGGGCTGCTCCAGGCTCGTCCGCGTCTGCCACAACCGCTCGCCCGTGCGGACCGACACGGCGACGACCTGCCCGGAGGACGTGGCGAACCACAGGGTGCCGTCCGAGTACGCCGCGTTGCCCTCCAGCGGCTCCGCGAACTTCACCGCGCGCGCCTTTCCGGTGTCCGGGTTTAGCAGCCGGATCCCGGCGAACGCCTCGTCCTGCTCGTCCTCGGTCGGTTCGAGGAGGACCAGACGGCCCTCGGACGTGCCGACGACCGTCTGGTCGACGGGCACCGTCAGACGCCGTGCCGAGCCGTCGGAGGGGTCAAGCCGCAGCAGGACCGTCTCCTTCGAGGGCATCTCGTCCGGGCCGCACCGCAGGTAGGGGTTCTCGCCGGTGTCCGCCGGACCGCAGTACTGCCCCGCGGGCAGCGGCGCCGTCCAGCGCTCCTCGCCGGTGCGCGGAGAGCGGGCGGTCACCGAGCGGCCGCCGTCGTCCGGGACGATCACCAGCCCGCCCGAGACGTACGGGCGCACCGCGTCGACGTTGACCGTGCGCTGCCACAGCCGCTCGCCGGTGCCGGTGTCGAGGGCGGCGACGGTGACCTTGACGTCGTCCCCCTGGTGGGGGTCGTACGTCTGCTCGACCAGCATCGCGTCGTCCGTGATGCCCAGCACGGAGAAGCTGTACGCCCCGTCGCCCGTGCCGGGCGGCAGCACGTCGGCGCGCCAGCGGGCCCGTCCGGTGAGGGCGTCCAGGCGCACGGGCAGCACTCCGTCGCCCGCGCAGTGGACGGCCCCTTCGTACACCTGGCACTCCGGGCCGTTCATCGACCCGCCCTCGTCGATGCCGCGTCCCTGCTTCACGCCCTGCGCGGCGGTGGCGTGCACCGTGGTCTGCCAGGGCTTCCAGCCGGCCGGGACGGTCGTCCAGCGGGAGGGCGCGGCGCCGGTGGTGTCCGTCCCCGAGCGGGAGTCGTCCTCGCCGAGTCCGGGACCGAGCAGCAGATAGCCCGTCAGGCCGAGCGCGAGGGCGGTCGCCGTGCCGGCCGTGGCCCACCACCGCCGGGCACGGCGTGGGCGCCGCCCGGAGGCCGGGGGGCCGGGGTCGGCGTCGGCGACCGCGGCGGGCCGGGTGCTGACCAGGGCCGCCTCGTCCCTGCGCAGTGCCACGGTGTCCTGCTCGTCCGGGCCCGTCTCCGGCAGTGCGGCCACGAACTCCGCGGCCAGGTCGTCCAGTCCGGGCCGGGTCGCGGGGTCCTTGGCGAGGCAGCGCTCCAGCAGCGGATGCAGGGGCTCCGGAACACCGTCCAGGACGGGCGCGTCGTGCACCACCCGATAGGCCGTCAGGTAGGGGCTGTCCGCGTCGAAGGGGCCCCGGCCGGTGCTCGCGTACACGAGCAGGGCGCCGACGGAGAACACGTCGGAGGCCGGGCCCACGGAGCGCGCGTCGGTGAGCTGCTCCGGCGACATGAACGGCGGGGTGCCGATCATCTGGCCGGTCTCGGTCAGGGTGTGGTGGTTCTCGGCCGCGCGGGAGATGCCGAAGTCGATGACGCGCGGGCCGTCCTCCGCCATCAGGACGTTGGCGGGCTTGAGGTCCCGGTGCACCACCCCCGCCCGGTGGATCTCCCGCAGCGCCTCCACCAGTCCGAGCGCCAGCCGGCGCAGTGCGGCACCGCGCAGCGGACCCTGTTCCCGGATCAGCGCGGCCAGGGAGGGCCCGGGCACGTACTGGGTGGCCATCCAGGGCCGGACCGCCTCCGGGTCGGCGTCCAGGACCGGCGCGGTGAAGGCGCCGCTCACCTTGCGGACGGCCTCGATCTCCTGGCGGAAACGGGCGCGGAAGACCGCGTCCTCCGCGTACTGGGCGTGCACCACCTTCACGGCGACCTCGCGCCCCGAACGGGCCCGGCCGCGGTAGACGATCCCCATGCCCCCGGACCCGAGCCGGCCGACCAGCTTGTACCCGCCGACCGACTTCGGGTCGTCCTTCTGCAGCGGCACGCCCGCTTCCTCTCCCCCGCCAAGCAGTCCGGGTCAGGATACGTAACGCCGGCACGGCACAGGCCGGGGCCCGAACCGTTGCTTCCGGTTCGGGCCCCGGCCTGGAGCCGGACCTGGCGTACGGGCCCGGCGAGGACTCTCGATCAGACGGACGCGGGCTCCGGCTCGTCCGAGGACGGCGTCGCGCCGGAGCGGTCCCCCGCCTTCTTGGCACGCTTGGCGGCGCGCTTCTTCGCCCGGCGCTCCTTGCGGAGTTCCAGCATCGCGTAGAGCGTCGGCACCAGCAGCAGGGTGAGCAGCGTCGAGGTGACCAGGCCGCCGATCACCACCACGGCCAGCGGCTGGGCGATGAAGCCACCCTCGCCGGTGATGCCGAGGGCCATCGGGAGCAGGGCGAAGATGGTCGCCAGGGCGGTCATGAGGATGGGCCGCAGCCGGTGCCGGCCGCCCTCGACCACGGCCTCGACGATGCCGTGGCCCTGCTTGCGGTACTGGTTGATCAGGTCGATCAGCACGATGGCGTTCGTGACGACGATGCCGATCAGCATCAGCATGCCGATCATCGCCGGGACGCCCATCGGGGTGCCGGTCGCCACCAGCAGGCCGATCGCGCCGGTGGCGGCGAACGGGATGGAGACCAGCAGGATCAGCGGCTGGACCAGGGACCGGAAGGTGCCGACCAGCAGCAGGAAGACGATCGCGATGGCCGCCAGCATCGCCAGGCCCAGGTTGGCGAACGCCTCGTCCTGGTCCTCGGAGACACCGCCGATCGACGCCGTGGCGCCGTCCGGGAGCTTCAGCGCGTTGATCTTCGACTGGAGTTCGGTGCTGACCGCGCCGGTGTTGTCACCGGTCGGCTTCGCGGTGATGGTGGCCGCGCGCTGGCCGTCGATGCGGGTCATGGAGACCGGCCCGTCGACCACCTTCACCGTCGCGATGTCGCCGAGCTTCACCGCGCCCAGGCGCAGGTCCTGGAGCTGCTTCAGGGTCCGCGCGGGCTTCGCCGAGCGGATGACGACGTCGCGCTCGGTGTCGTCCAGGACCGCCTTGGCCGCGGTGGTGCCGCGGACGGCCTGGGCGACGGCGGCGCCGAGGGTCTGGTCGTCGAAACCGGCCGCGGCCGCCTTGTCGTCGGCCTTCACCGAGATGCGCGGGACGCTGGTGGCCAGGTCGCTGGTGACGTCCGTGACGTCGTCGAGGGAGGCGACCGCCTTGCGGACCTCCTCGGACGCCGTGCGCAGCACCCCGGCGTCGGCGGCCTTCACCACGACGCTCAGGTCCTGCGCGCCGAAGCCGTCACCGGCGGCGATGGTGGTGGTGCCGATGCCCTTCAGACCGGCCAGGCCCTTCTCGATGCGGTCCTGGACGTCCTCGTAGGAGGCCGAGTCGTCCAGCATCACCTGGTACGAGGCCTGGTTGGTGTCCGTGCCGCCGCCGAAGGCCGCCATGAAGCCGGACGAGCCGACCGTGACCTGGTAGTCCTTCACGCCCTCGGTGCCGGCGAGCAGCTTCTCGACCTTCTTCGCCTGGGCGTCGGTCGCCGCCAGGCTGGTGCCGGGCTCGAGCTCCTGCTTGACCGTGAGGACCTCCTGTTCGCCCTGGTCGAAGAAGTTCGTCTTCAGCAGCGGCGCCATGCCGAAGGTGCCGATCAGGACGGCGACGGCGATGGCCACGCTGGTCAGGCGGCGGCGGGTCGCGAAGCGCAGGACCGGGACGTAGATCCGCTGCAGGCGGCTCCTGGCCTCCTTCTCCTCGGCGATCCGGCGTGCCTCGTCCGCGTCCTCCGGGGTGCCCTTGGGGGGCCGCAGGAACCAGTACGACAGCACCGGGACGACCGTCAGGGAGACCAGCAGGGACGCCAGCAGCGCGGCCGTGACGGTGAGGCTGAAGGAGCCGAACAGCTCGCCCACCATGCCGCCGACCAGGCCGATCGGCAGGAACACGGCGACCGTGGTGAGCGTGGACGACGTCACGGCGCCCGCGACCTCGCGCACCGCGGTGAGGATGGCCGAATGGCGCTCCTCGCCGTAGCCGAGGTGGCGTTTGATGTTCTCCAGGACCACGATCGAGTCGTCGACGACCCGGCCGATGGCGATGGTCAGGGCGCCCAGCGTGAGGACGTTCAGCGACAGGTCGCGCGTCCACAGCACGATCAGGGCGAGGACCACGGACAGCGGGATGGACACCGCCGTCACGAGGGTGGAGCGGATCGAGGCCAGGAAGACCAGGATCACCAGGACCGCGAAGAGCAGACCCAGGGCGCCCTCGGTGGTCAGGCCCTTGATGGACTTGGACACGGCCGGGCCCTGGTCGCTGACGACGGTGAGGGTCGCGCCGGAGCCGAGGTCCTTGCGCAGGTCGGGAAGCTTGTCCTGGACGGCGTCGGAGATGGCGACCGCGCTGCCGTCGCGGTCCATCGTCACGGCGACGGCGAGGCTGGGCCTGCCGTCGGTGCGGGTGATGGAGTCGGCCGGGGCCTCCTGCTGCTTCACCGTGGCGACGTCGCCGAGGCGCACCGGCTCGCCCTTGCCGGGCTCGCCCGTGACCCTCAGGTCCTGGATCTGCCGCAGCGAGGTGAAGCCGCCGCCGACCTGGACGGTGCGGTTGGCGCCGTCCTCGTCGAAGGAGCCGGCCGGGACGGTCGCGCCGCCCGCCTGGAGCGCCTGGGAGAGGGACTGCGCGGTCAGACCGGCCTTCGCCAGCTTCGCGTCGTCGGGCGTGACCGTGACCTGGACGTCGCGCACGCCGTCGACGGTGACCTGGCCGACGCCGTCGATGCTCTTCAGGTCCGGCACGACCGTCTTGTCGAGCTGGTCGGCCAGGGCCTGCTGGTCGCGGCTGGAGGTGACGGCGAGGACGACCGTCGGGATGTCGTCCGTGGAGCCGGCGACGACCTGCGGGTCGACGTCGTCCGGGAGCAGCACACGCGCCCGGTTCACGGCCTGCTGGACGTCGGCCACCAGCTGCTTGGTGTCGTTGCCGTAGTCGAAGGACGCCATGATCACGGCGTTGCCCTCGCTGGCGGTGGAGGTGACGCCGCTGATGCCGTCGACGGCTTCGAGACTGTCCTCGATGGGTTCGACGACCTGCTTCTCGACCACGTCCGGGGACGCGCCCTGGTACGGCGCCAGCACGGACACCATGGGCAGTTCGATGGTGGGCAGCAGCTGCTGCTTGAGCTGGGGTATCGCGATCGCCCCGAAGACGAGCGCGATGATCGACATCAGCCCTATCAGGGCCCGTTGGGCGAGGCTGAATCTCGACAGCCAGGACATGGGTCAGGGTCTCTCTTCTGTTTAACGGCAGAAGCGGCAGCGGGCGCGCAGATGAGCGCCCGCCCCTACACCCTGAGCCATGGCCGGTGCCTGTTTCGTAGGCCGCAGGTCCCGTTCCTTATGCGGCGCATACTCCGGCCGCAGTACGACCGGGCCGGGCTCACTCCACCCTTGGACGGACCAGGCCGGACTCGTACGCGATGACCACCAGCTGGGCCCGGTCGCGGGCGCCCAGCTTGGCCATGGCGCGGTTGACGTGCGTCTTCACCGTCAGCGGGCTGACCTCCAGCCGCTCGGCGATCTCGTCGTTGGAGTGGCCGCCGGCGACCTGGACGAGCACCTCGCGCTCCCGGACGGTGAGCGAGTCGAGCCGCTCGCCGCGGGCCGGGTCACGGTTCTCGTCGGCCGGGTCGCCCTGGGCGAGGAAGCGGGCGATCAGCCCCGTGGTGGCCGCCGGGGAGAGCAGGGCCTGGCCGCCGGCCGCGATCCGGATGGCGTTGAGCAGTTCCTCGGGCTCGGAGCCCTTGCCGAGGAAGCCGGAGGCGCCGGCGCGCAGCGACTGCACGACGTAGTCGTCCACCTCGAACGTCGTCAGGATGACCACGCGGACACCGGCCAGCGCGGGGTCGGCGCTGATCATGCGGGTCGCCGCGAGGCCGTCGGTGCCCGGCATGCGGATGTCCATCAGGACGACGTCCGCGCGCTGCTCCTTCGTCAGCCGGACCGCCTCCGCGCCGTCGGAGGCCTCGCCCACCACCTCCATGTCGGGCTCGGAGTCGACGAGCACCCGGAAGGCGCTGCGCAGCAGCGCCTGGTCGTCGGCGAGCAGGACACGGATGGTCATGCGGGGTCCTCCCCGGTGGATGTGCGGCTCTTGACGGGCAGGATCGCATGGACGCGGAAGCCGCCGCCGTAGCGGGGACCGGTGGTGAGGGTGCCGCGCAGGGCGGTGACCCGCTCGCGCATGCCGAGCAGCCCGTGCCCGCCGCCGCTGCCGGGGGCCTCGACCTCGCCGCTGCCGTCGTCGAGCACGGTGATCTCGATGTTCGGCCCGACCCGCACGACGCTGACCTCGGCCTTGGCCTGCGGTCCGGCGTGCTTCTGCACGTTGGTCAGGGCCTCCTGGATGATCCGGTAGGCGGCCAGGTCGACGGCCGCGGGCAGGGTGGTGCCCTGGTCGGCGCGGGCGACCTCGATGTGCAGGCCGGCGTTGCGGAAGGTGCCGGTGAGTTCGTCGAGACGGTCCAGCCCCGGAGCGGGTTCGGTGGGGGCCTCGGGGTCGCCGGACTGGCGGAGCAGGCCGACGGTGGCGCGGAGCTCGTTGAGCGCGGACCGGCTGGCCTCGCGCACGTGGGCGAGGGCCTCCTTGGCCTGGTCGGGGCGCTTGTCCATGACGTGGGCGGCGACCCCGGCCTGGACGTTGACCAGGGCGATGTGGTGGGCGACGACGTCGTGCAGGTCCCGGGCGATGCGCAGACGCTCCTCGGCGACCCGGCGGCGGGCCTCCTCCTCGCGGGTGCGCTCGGCGCGTTCGGCGCGTTCCCGGATGGCCTGGACGAAGGCGCGGCGGCTGCGCACGGCGTCGCCGGCGGTGGCGCCGATGCCGGTCCAGGCGAAGATCGCGAGGTTCTCCTGGGCGTACCAGGGCAGGCTGCCGGCGGCCATGGCGGTGCCGGTCAGCACGGTCATGGTGAGCAGGCCGACGCGCCAGGTGGTGGGACGGTCGGTGGTGGAGGCGACGGTGTACAGCGCGATGACCGCCGACATGGCGACGGGGGCGCGGGGGTCGCCGGTGACGGACTCGGCGACGGAGACGGCGCCGGTGAGGGCGAGGACGGTCATCGGGGCGCGGCGGCGGAAGACCAGGGCGGCGGCGCCGAGGGCCATCAGGACGAGGCTGAGGGGGTCGGGGGTGCGCAGGACCCAGCTGACGCTGTCGCGGTGGCGGGGTTCGACGAACGAGCCGGCGACCATGCAGGCCAGGACGGCTGCGGCGAGGACGGCGTCCATGGCCAAGGGGTGCGCCTTGGCCCGGCACCGGGCCCGCGCGAGGGTGCTCACGGGTGTTCACGGTAGCCGGGGCGGGTGTGCGGGGATACGGGGCCGGGTGTGAGGTGCCCGGCGTCGTGACCCGGGCCGGACGGGTCCGCGGCCCGGCGGGCGGGGTGCGGCCCGCCGTTCACGAACCCGGGATCAGGCCGTCGTCGCTGAGGAGCTCCCGGACCTCCTCCAGGGTCGCGTCCGGGGACGGCAGGATCAGTTCCGACGGTTCCAGGGAGTCGTCGGGGAGGGGGTCGCCCAGGTCGCGGACCCGGGTCAGGAGGGCGTGGAGGGTGCGGCGGAAGCCGGGGCCGTCGCCGTTCTCCATCTCCGCCAGGAGCTCGTCGTCCAGCTTGTTCAGCTCGGCGAGGTGGCCGTCGGCCAGCCTCACCTGCCCCTCCCCCATGATCCGTACGATCATGTCGCCCTCCTAGGCGTGGGCCCCTACTGCTTGTCGAAGCGCGGGGTGTCCTGCGGCTGCTGCTGGGACTGCTGCTGGCTCGTGCCACCTTCGATGGCCTGCTGCCCACCGCTCGATCCACCGGCGAGCTCGGCCTTCATGCGCTGCAGCTCCAGCTCTACATCCGTACCACCGGAGAGCCGGTCCAGCTCGGCCTGGATGTGGTCCTTGTGCATGCCGGAGGGGTCGTCGAGGGCTCCGGAGGCGAGCAGCTCGTCGATGGCGCCGGCGCGGGCCTGGAGCTGGGCCGTCTTGTCCTCGGCGCGCTGGATCGCCAGCCCGACGTCGCCCATCTCCTCGGAGATGCCGGAGAAGGCCTCGCCGATGCGGGTCTGTGCCTGGGCCGCCGTGTAGGTCGCCTTGATCGTCTCCTTCTTCGTGCGGAAGGCGTCGACCTTGGCCTGGAGCCGCTGGGCCGCGAGGGTGAGCTTCTCCTCCTCGCCCTGGAGCGTCGCGTGCTGGGTCTCCAGGTCGGTCACCTGCTGCTGGAGCGCGGCCCGGCGGGAGAGCGCCTCGCGGGCCAGGTCCTCCCGGCCCAGCGCGAGGGCCTTGCGGCCCTGGTCCTCCAGCTTGGTGGACTGCGACTGCAGCTGGTTCAGCTGGAGTTCCAGGCGCTTGCGGCTGGTCGCCACGTCGGCGACGCCGCGGCGCACCTTCTGGAGCAGCTCCAGCTGCTTCTGGTACGAGTAATCGAGGGTTTCGCGCGGGTCCTCGGCCCGGTCAAGGGCCTTGTTCGCCTTCGCGCGGAAGATCATCCCCATACGCTTCATGACACCGCTCATGGGCTTCGCGCGCCCCCTTCTGACCGACTCCGGCTCCAGCTCCTGCGACAGAACCCACAGTACGGGCCCTGCATCCATTACCGCACTGTTCGGGGACGGATGCGCTCATCCCCAAGGACGACTGCGTGCGCTCCCGCTCCGGCGTAGGGAGTAGGTGGTACCCGGGGTGTCCCGGGCGTACGTCCCGGGAACGGCCGGGTGCGTACACAACGTCCCGTCTGTCCCCTTACAGACGACTGGTGTTGCCGGATCGTTCCCCACGGGGCTGGGGTCCATGCCCGGAAGCCCTTACCCTTGGGTTTTGTGTTCCGAAGCCGTGCCAAGGACGAGAAGGCCCAGGACGCCGACAAGGCGCCGGTGAACTTCTCCAAGCAGCCCCGCGACCCCCAGGCCCCCAAGGGCCGCCCCACGCCGAAGCGCAGCCAGGCCCAGAGCCAACGCCGCAGTGTGGCCAACACGTCGATGACGCGCAAGGAGGCCGCCAAGCGCCAGCGCGAGGAGCGTCGTGCTGCGCTGGAGCGGCAGCGTCAGGCGCTGGCCAGCGGCGACGAGCGGTACCTGCCCGCGCGTGACAAGGGGCCGGTGCGCCGGTTCGCGCGTGACTTCGTCGACTCGCGGTTCAACATCGCGGAGTTCTTCCTGCCGATGGCCGTGGTCATCCTCGTGCTGAGCATGGTGCGCGTGGCGGCGCTGCAGAACATCGCGCTGCTGCTGTGGCTCGTGGTGATCGTGCTCATCGTGCTCGACTCGTTCGTCACGGCCTTCCGTCTGAAGAAGCAGCTGAACGAGCGCTTCGCCGGGGAGAACAAGCGCGGTGCGGTCGCCTACGCCCTGATGCGCTCCCTCCAGATGCGCCGGCTCCGGCTGCCGAAGCCACAGGTCAAGCGCGGAGAGCGGCCCTGACCACGACGCCGTTCTCCGGGGGTGCGGCTCAGGCCTGGCTGGACAAGCTGGGCGGGCTGCCCGATGTCGTCCGCCAGGAGCTGGTGGCCCGCCAGCTGGACGAGCAGATAGTCGGGCGTTTTCCGGTCGGGCGGCGGCTGCGGGTGCTCGACGTGGGCATGGGCCAGGGCACGCAGGCGCTGCGGCTGGCCCGGGCCGGGCACGAGGTGACCGGTCTGGAGCAGGACGCGACGATGATCGCCGCGGCCCGGGAGTCCCTCGCCGGGGAACCGGAGGGCATCCGGGAGCGGATGCGGATCATCGAGGGGGACGGCCGGGACACCGGCGTGCACTTCCTGCCCGGCAGCTTCGACGTGGTGCTCTGCCACGGCGTGCTGATGTACGTCGAGGAGCCGGACCCGCTGCTGGCGGGGCTGGCGCGGATGCTCGCGCCGGGCGGACTGCTGTCGCTCCTCGTGCGCAACGGGGACGCCCTCGCGCTGCGGCCGGGCCTGTCCGGCGACTGGGCCGGCGCGCTGGCCGCGTTCGACACGGTCGCCTACCGCAACCGGCTGGGACTCGACGTGCGCGCCGACCGGCTGAAGGACCTCACGGCGACCCTCGCGGGGATCGGGGCGCCGCTGCACGCCTGGTACGGGGTGCGGGTGTTCACCGACACGGCGGCGGACGGCGCCGAGGTCCCGGCCGACGTGGAGACGCTCCTCGCGGTGGAGGAACGGGCCGGGCGGACGGATCCGTACCGCGGGGTGGCGGCGCTGCTGCACCTGTGCGGCGTACGGGGCTGAGCGCTCCGGCCGGCGGGAGGAACGGGGTGTGGGCGAGGGCCGTGGGCCGGCCCCCGCCCGGTGTTCACGCCTCGGCCTCGGCCTCCGCCTCGTGCAGGCTCATCGGGCCGTAGATCTCCGTGGCGTCCTCGAACAGGCGCACCTGGTCGGTGCCGCCCTCCTTCAGCGCCTTCCAGTGCTCCCCGATCCAGGACTCGGCGTCCCCCTGCGTGGGGAACTCCTCCGGCGGCACCGCGGGCTCGACCTCGGTCCCGTCGGTCTTCTCGAACCGCCACGTCCATGCCGCCATGTACGCCTCCCATGTGTGAGCACACTGCACAGCGAAAAGCCGGATCTCGGTCCGGCTCCCGACCCGAGCCTATGCGCTGTGCCGGGTGGCGCGGGACATGCGGTCGGGTGCGGGCCGGTGGGCCGGTGCGGGTCGTGAGGGCTGGTCGCGCGGTTCCCCGCGTCCCTTCGGGGACGGTGCCGACACGCGTGTCACAGGGCCACGGGTGAGAATCGGGGCGTGGAACTGACTCTGCTCGGCACCGGTGCACCCGCGGGGCTCCCCCGCCCCGACTGTCCCTGCGCGGTCTGCGCATCCGCTCTGGGCCCGGACGCGCGGGCGGCCACCGCGCTGCTCCTGGACGGGGTGCTGCTGCTGGACCTGACGCCCGGGGCGGCGTTCGCCGCGGCGCGCGCGGGCCGTTCCCTGACCGGCGTACGGCAGGTGCTGCTGTCGCATCCGCACGACGGCCCGGCGGTGGAGGTGCCGGCGGGGCTGCCGCAGCCGGGGCGGGTGCCGGACGGGCGGGAGCTGACGCTGCTGACCGGGCACCGGGTGCGGGCCGTGGCGCTGGACGCGCCGGGCACCGGCTACGCGGTGACCGGGCCGGAGGGGCAGCGGCTGCTGTACCTGCCGCCGGGCGGGGCGCCGGCGGGCCTCGGGGAGCCGGCCGAGTCGTACGACATGGTGCTGCTGGACGTCGTGGGGCGGCCGGACGCGCTGGCGAAGCTGCGGGCCGTCGGGGCGGTGGGGCCGACGACGGACGTGATCGCCGTGCACCTGGACCACGACGTGCCGCCGGGCCCGGAGCTCGGGCGGCGGCTCGCGGCGGCCGGGGCGCGGGCCGTGCCGGACGGGGCGACGCTGGCGGTCGGGGCGTACGAGGACGTGCCGGACGTGCCGCGCCGGACGCTGGTGCTGGGCGGGGCGCGGTCGGGGAAGTCGGTGGAGGCCGAGCGGCGTCTCGCGGCCTTCCCGGACGTGCTGTACGTGGCGACGGGCGGTTCGCGCAACGGGGACACGGAGTGGTCGGCGCGGGTGTCCGCCCACCGGGAGCGGCGGCCCGGTTCGTGGCGGACGGTGGAGACCTGCGATCTGGTGCCGCTGCTGGAGGCGGAGGGTCCGCCGCTGCTCGTCGACTGTCTGTCGCTGTGGCTGACGGACGCGATGGACGCGGCCGGGGCGTGGGACGACGCGGTGTGGGCGGAGCGGGGCGAGAAGGTGCTGCGGGAGCGGGTGCGCGAGCTGACGGAGGCGGTGCGGGCCACGCGCCGGACGGTGGTCGCCGTGTCCAACGAGGTGGGGTCGGGGATCGTGCCGGCGACGCCGTCGGGCCGGCGGTACCGGGACGAACTCGGGCGGCTGAACGCGGGGTTCGCGGACGAGTGCGAGCACGTGCTGCTGGTGGTGGCGGGGCAGGCCGTGGTGCTGAAGGGCTGACGGGGCGGGACCCCGCGCTCAGGGGGCCGTGCGGGCGATCAGCCGGTAGGCGTTCGCGAAACGGGTGCGGCGGGCCACCGGGGCGATGAGGCGGTCGGCCGTCGCCGCCAGGGCGACCAGGGGGATGCCCGCGCGCAGCAGGGCCTCACGGGCGTGGCGGTGGAGCGGGGGCGGCGGGATGGCGCGCCAGGGCGTGTCGGGGGCCGGCAGGGCGTGGGAGAGGGACAGGGCCAGGGCGCCGGAGAGATCGTGCGGGACGTGGGTGGGGCGGTGGTCCACGGTGACGATCGTGCAGCCGGCCGCCTCCAGTTCGGCCCGCAGGTTCTTCGGGGGGATCAGGTGCAGGTGGCGCGGCTGGTCGTAGGCGAGCCACCAGCGGCCCAGGAGCGCGGCGAAGGCGCTGTGGGGGTTCAGGGTCTCGACCAGGAGGTGGCCGCCGGGGCGCAGGACGCTCAGAGCCGCGTGGAGTTCGGCTCGCGGGTCCGGCGTGCCCTCCAGGTGGTGAAGCATGCTGACCACGTCGTAGCGGCCGCGCAGCGGCGTGGCGATCCGGGGGTCCGTCAGGCGGCCGACGTGGGCCTCCTCGACGCGGTCGGCCGAGCGGGCACGGACCACGCGGGGGGTGGTGTCCAGGCCGTCGAACGCGGTGTAGGGGAAGAACACGCGGGCGGTCGCCGGGAAACGGGCGTGTCCGGTGCCGACGTCCAGCCAGCTCTCCGGCTCCCCGAAGCGCCGCATCGCGCGGGCGGCCGAGCGGTGCCGTGCGCGGCCGGCGCGCAGGGCGAGCAGGCCGTCGCTGGCCGGGTCCCGGGGTGCCCCGCGCACGGCCCGGTGGTGGAGGGCGAGGCCCTCGGCGGTCAGGCGGGGGTTCTGGAAGGTGTGGCCGCAGTCCCGGCACTCGTCGACGGTGAAGTTGCCGGGCTTGTACTGCCGCAGGTCACCGGTGCGCAGCCGGTTGCGCAGCCGGGCGCTACCGCACCAGGGGCAGTCGTCGCGGCGCGGTTCGTGGACCCGTGCGCTGGTGTGCGGGGCGTGGGCTGCGGAGGGGGCGGGGCGGGCGGGCATGGGCGGCTCCCGGGCGCGAGGGCGTACGCGGAGACGTGCGGCGGGGGTCTGAAGGCGACCGGTACGGCACGACAATCCGCTGCAAAACGGAACGTATGGGATGCCGATCCCAGGTGCAACGACGTCGTCCCGGCGGTGTGGTGACGTGGCGCCGTGCTGTTCGATCGGTGCCGGTACTGTTCGGCGAATGAGCTCGCTTAATCTCGACGACTTCACCGATCTGATCGAGCGTCCGGACGGCGGGATCCGCCGTGACGCCGAGGCGCGCCGGGAGCGACAGATCGTGCCGCCCGGGTCGCTGGGCCGCCTCGACGAACTGGGTGAGTGGCTGGCGGCGGCGCAGGCGGCCGTGCCCGTGCGGCCGGTCGAACAGCCGCGGGTGGTGCTCTTCGCCGGTGACCACGGCGTCGCCGAGCTGGGTGTGTCGGCCCGGCCGGCGGGCAGTGCGGCGGAGTCGGTGCGCGAGGTGCTGGAGGGCGGCCGGCCGGTGTCGGTGCTGGCGCGCCGGCTGGGCGTGCCGGTGCGGATCGTCGACATGGCCCTGGACTGCGACCCCGAGGCCCTGCCCGGGGACGTCGTGCGGCACCGGGTGCGGCGCGGCAGCGGGCGGATCGACATCGAGGACGCGCTGACGGCGGAGGAGGCCGAGGCGGCGTTCCGGGCCGGGGTCGCGGTGGCCGACGAGGAGGCCGACTCGGGGACGGACCTCGTCGTCCTCGGCGATGTGAGCGTCGGCGGGACGACGGCGGCGGGTGTGCTGGTCGGGGCGCTGTGCGGGGTCGACGCGTCGGTGGTGACCGGGCGGGGCGGGCTGGCCATCGACGACCTGGCGTGGATGCGCAAGTGCGCGGCGATCCGGGACGCGCTGCGCCGGGCCCGGCCGGTGCTCGGGGACCAGCTGCAGTTGCTGGCGACGGTGGGCGGCGCCGACCTCGCGGCGATGACGGGGTTCCTGCTGCAGTGCGCGGTGCGGAAGCTGCCCGTGGTGCTGGACGGGGTCGTGACGGCGGCGTGCGCGCTGGTCGGGCAGCGGATCGCGTTCCGCGCTCCGGACTGGTGGCTGGCCGCGCACGACAGCGGCGAACCGGGGCAGGCGAAGGCCCTGGACCGGATGGCCCTGGAGCCGCTCCTCACCCACGGCGTGACGGTCGGCGAGGCCACGGGCGGCCTCCTGGCCCTCCCCCTGATCCAGGCAGCCGCAGCCCTGGCAGCGGAACTCCCGGAAAACCCCAAGGCCTCGGAGACTTCGCAGCCGCCGACCGCAACCGAGGGACTGACCGCGACCGAGGAGCCGACGGCGACCGAGGGGCGGGCCGGGGCCGTGGGCGCGGAGAACTAGCCGCTACGCGACATACGGGGCCGGGCGGGCCACGGGCCGGCACGGGCCCACTGGCCGGCTCGGCCCGACAGGGCCGAACGGCTCGGCGCGGCCCGGCCCCGGGGTGGCGGCCCGGCTGCCGGTGGCACGGCTGCACCGACGGAGTCGAACGGCTCGGCGCGGCCCGGACACGGGGTGGTCGCTCGGCGGGCTGTGGCGCGGTCTCGGTCCCGTTCGACGGGGTTCGACGGACCGGATGCGGAGCCCCGGGGCCCTGCACGGCCCGGTCTCCGACGTGGTCGTCCGGCGGCGGCCGTCGTGAGAGCCGTCTCACCCACGCTCGGGTCAACGTCCCTGCCCTCCGGAGGGTCGTCGCACACGGTGTCGGCTTGACTGGCCGCAGGCATCCGCTGTCGCACGGACGGGACGGACCCGATGATCACGCTCGCCCGCTGGGCCCGGGCCGAATGGGGGCCGTTGTACGCGGCGGTGCGGGACCCGCTGCGCCGGCGGCGCTGGCGGGCCGTGCCGGTGGCCGTCGGGGCCGTGTGCCTCACGGCCGTGCTGCACGTCGTACACGGTCAGGCGTGGGGCCACCGGTTCGTGGAGAACGTGGGGGCCGTGCGCGCCGCGGACCCGCTGTGGCTCGCGCTGCTGCGCACACCGCTGTCGCTGTTCGTGCCCGCGCTGGACCTGCCGGTCTGGGGCGCGCTGACCCAGATCCTGCTGGTGTTCGGCCTCGCCGAGCTGAGCCTGGGGCGGTGGCGCACGCTCGCCCTGGCCTACGCCGCCACCCTCGCGGGGACGCTCTACGCCCGCCTGGGCATCCGGCTGGGCCCCGACTCGCCGCTGGGACTGCCCGCCTCCGACCAGTGGGTCGTCGACACGGGACCGTCCGCGGCGGTCGTCGGCCTCGCGGTGTTCCTGGGCTGGCGCCACCGCGCGTACGTCACCGCCTCGCTGGTCGTCCTCGCGATGGTGGCAGAGGTGGCCGTGAAGGAGGACCTCGCCGCCAAGGAGCACCTCGCGGCGATCACGGCCGTGCTGCCGCTGTGCGTGCTCGGCGAGCTGCGCCGGCGGCGTCAGCGGCGTTCCAGGGGCCGGGCCGGCTGCGGGTCGGGCGCGCCGCCGATCCAGTCCTGAAAGGCCCGCCGGGGACCCGCCCAGCGGCGGTCGTGGTGGTAGGCCCGCAGCCCGGCCCTGGCCCGTGCCTTGGGGCGGTTGCGGTAGAACCGCTTGGCCCACGGCGAGGTCGGTCGGGCCAGCCGCACGGCGGCGATCAGGGCGACCAGCGGGACGACCAGGCCCACCAGGGCGAGGCGGAGCTTGCCCTTGAACAGGGCGATCAGGGCGAAGGCGAAGTTCACCAGGACGTTGCCGAGGACGGCGGCGCGGTTCTGCTGCTGGTCCTCGGAGAGGTCGTCGACGCCCAGCGGTGAGAAGCCGATCAGCAGCAGCCCGACGAGGGAGGCGGTGAGCACGACCATCTCGACGCTCTTGCGGCCGTCCGGGGTCCAGTAGACGTCCGCCAGGTGCAGGACCAGGGCGAACTCGTCGAGGACGAGACCGGCGCCGATGCCGAAGATCACCGCGGCCAGGCAGGAGCCGAAGCCGTGCCGGCCGCCCGCGACCGCACCGAAGCCGCCGATGAGCGTGAGGATGACGCCGGGGACGACGTGGTGGACGTGGACGCCGCCGCTGCCGCTGATGTTGCGGAAGGGGCCCCTGCCCGCCCGGATGAGGCGGGTGATCACGCGGGTGATCACGAAGGTCACGACGAAGGCGACGAGGGCCAGGAGCAGCGGAAGCTTGCCGGGTTCGATGATGTTCCGCTCCAGCCATCCCATATGCGAACTTTATCCTCGCCCGCCGTCTCCGCTCTCCTGACCGGCCGGTAGCCTGCGCCGGTGCCCAGAACCTCGCCCCTCGACGGTGTCCGCTTCGCCTTCGGCACGCTCACGGTCTTCCCGGTCCGGGTGACGCGGTGGGACCGGGAGGCGGCGCGCGGCGGCATGCTGTGCGCGCCGCTGGCCGGTCTGGCGGTCGGCGCCGCGGCCGCCGCCGCCGGGCTGGCGCTGCTGTTCCTCGGCGCGGGCGCGCCGCTCGCCGCCGTGGCCGGTGTCGCCGTGCCGGCCGCGCTGACCCGGGGTCTCCATCTGGACGGGCTCGCGGACACCGCCGACGGGCTGGGCAGCGGCAAGCCCGCCGAGGACGCGCTGCGGATCATGAAGCAGTCGGACATCGGCCCGTTCGGCGTCATCACCCTCGTCCTGGTCCTGCTGGCCCAGGTCGCCGCGCTCGCCCAGGCCTACGAGGCCTCCTGGACCCGGGGCGCGTGCGCCGCCGTGGTCTGCGCGGCCGTGGCCCGGCTGGCCCTGACGCAGGCAGCCCGGGCCGGGGTGCCGGCGGCGCGGCCGGAGGGACTGGGGGCGGCCGTCGCGGGCGTGGTGCCGGCGCGGGCGGCGTTCGGTGCCGCGGCCGCCGTCACGGCGGTGGTGGCGGTCGCGGCCGGTGCCCTCCTCGGGCCGGCCGAGGCGGCTCGTACCGCGCTCGCCGTCCTCCTGTCCCTCGCCGCCGCCGAGGTGCTGCTGCGGCACTGCACGCGGCGGTTCGGCGGCGTGACCGGGGACGTGTTCGGCGGACTCGCGGAGACGGCCGCGACGACGTCCCTGCTCGTGCTGGCACTGGGCTGACCGGCACCCCGCGCCCGCCCGGGCACCGGGCTCAGCAGGCCTGCCGCCACACGCCCAGTTCGTACTTCTTCAGCAGCGAACTCAGCCTCAGCCGGCGGGACTCGGCGCAGAAGCGCGCGGTGGGCACCTCGTACTCGACGTGGAAGACCGCCTTGCCCGCGTCGGTGAACGGCTTCAGGGCCCCGCACTCGCCGTACTGGGCGCACTGTTCGTTGACCGCGAAGTCGAAGTCGCCGACGAGTTCCGGGATCTGGTCGAGGTCGTTCTTCAGTCCGACGGCCAGGCCCCGGTCATGGGCCAGGCGGGCGATGAGGCGGTTGTAGCGGAGCTGGTCGGCGGCCGTGAGCGGGAAGCCGGTGTCGTTGCGGTAGCCGTCCATGTTGTCGGGCTCGACGGCGTCGAAGCCCTTGTCGCGGCACATGTCGAGGCGGGCCGCCATGAGCGGTTCCAGGACCTCGGTGCGGCGGATGTCGAGCCAGCGTTCGCCCCGCCAGCCGTTGCCCCGGCCGAGGACGGCCTTCGGGAACTCGTCCGCGTCCGGGCGGAACTCCTCCCAGGCGCCCGTCGACAGGTAGCAGATGACCCTGCGGCCGTCGTCGTGCAGCGCGGCGACCGTCTCCGCGGAGTGGTCGAAGCCGTCGATGTCGTAGACCGGTACGTCGACGGAGGTGTCCAGGCGTCCGCTGAGCTGCCACTGCCAGGCGGTGCCGGGGCGGGGCTGCCAGCGGAGACCGGGCTTGTCGTCGGGGGCCCGGGTGCAGCCCGCGAGCAGCAGGAGCAACAGGACGAGGGGCAACAGCGGGCGTCTCACGAGGTGTTCTCCAGGGTGTACGGCAGGGTGCCCCAAGGATGATCCCCGGTTCCGGGCACCGCGCAGTACACCGCCGCACCCCGCGCCCGGGCCAGAGCGGCCGGGTCGGCGCCGGGCGGGACGTCGTACAGCAGGTGGCACAGTCGTACGCCGGGGCCGCCGGGCCACGTCGGCGGGGGCTGCGTCCGGTACGACTCCCACGTGCCCTCGAAGGTGACCAGGACGTCGGCGATGCGGGCGTAGCAGGGGTGCGGTGCCGTGCCGTGGTTGAGGACGAGGGTGCCGCAGCCGACGCCCCAGGCGGCGACCGCGAGCCGCTGGTAGTGCTCGAACTCCTCGGGCCCTGACGGCACCTGGTCGAGGAAGGCGCCGTCGGTGCCGTACCAGTCGCGGTGCCGGGTGAGGTCGCGGACGACGTCGGTGGCGGCGCGGCGGCCGTAGCCGGTGTCGACGTACCCGAGGACCCGCGCTCCCCCGGCGGCCCGCAGCCGGCCGGCGACCTCGGCGAACGCCGGGTCGGGGCGCTCGCCGGGGCCGCTCGCCGGGTTGAGGACCACCCCGAGGAGGCGGGGCGCGGCGGCGACGATCGCGTCCCACTCGGCGGGTCGGACGGACGGGTGCTCGTAGTACGGGACCAGGAGAGTGCTCATCGGTGGGCGGTTGCCCTCCCCAGCAGGGCGCACACCACGACGGTCTGGACGGCGGCCGCCGTGCCGTACACCACCGCGCCCGCGAGGTGCGGGTCGCCGGTGCGGGTGACCAGGAGCAGGGTCTGGGCGAGGGCCGCCGCGCAGCACACCGCCGTCGCGCCGGTCACCGCGCCGAACGACTGCAGCAGCAGCCCCGTCCACAGGACCACGCCCAGCAGGAGCAGTCCGGTCGTCCGCACCCCGCCCGGCGCGGGGGCGTGCGGCCACAGGGCGGCGGCCGCGAGGCCCAGCGCGAGGAGCGCGGCGAGGTAGCCGGCCAGGCATCGCGCGACCGTGCGGACCGCCCTGCGCCGGAACTCCCGGGCGGTGCCGCTGGAGCGCAGCGCGGCGAGGCTGTCGCTGCGGAAGCGGTACAGCAGCCACTCGGCGGGGCCCATGCTGAGGGTGAGCGCCACGGCCGCCGGGGCGGCGACGGCGCTGCCCGTCCCGCCGGCGAGGACGTCACCGAGCGCCGCGTGCAGCACGAGGACGCCGGTGCCGAGGCCGAACAGGGCGTAGGGCAGGGAGCCCGTGAGCCTCGGGCCGACCCGGTGGCGGGGCGCCGGGGCGGGGGTGGGCGCCGGGGCTGCGGCGCGCGCGGGGGCCGGGACTGTGCCGAACGCGCCGAGCGGCAGTACGGCGACGAAGCCCGCCGTCCAGCGGGCCGTGTCCTTCGGGACGGGCGCCACCTCGCGCAGGGCGAGCAACGCCACCGCGGCCAGGGAGCCCAGCAGCAGGGCGAGGCCCGCGGCTTCGGGCAGCGGGTCGACCAGGGACAGCACGGCGCCCATCGCCATCGGTGCGAGGGCGACGAGCAGGTGCCGCTCCCGGCCCAGCACCAGCAGGACGGTCGCCGCGGCCAGATAGCAGGACTGCCCGGCGGCGAAGGCGACCACGGCCGGGGCGGCGCCGCCCGCGCACCCCAGCGCGACCAGGGCGCCGAGCAGCGCGCCCGCCGGGGCGCCGAACAGCAGGGCGCGCCGGGCGGCCGTCCGGTCGCCCAGGCCCAGCCAGGCGTACGCGCGGTGCGCGAGGCCCTGGTTCCACGTCCAGCCGCACAGGGCGCCGGCCAGGAGCGGGACCGTGCCGGCGGGGAGGCCGAAGTCGCCCGGGCCGGTGAACAGGGGCGCCCCGAGGACGTAGGCGAGGCCGGGCAGGGCGAAGACCAGACCGCGCAGCAGGCAGCCGAGGAGTCCGATCCGCCACGGGTCGGGGGCGGGCCCCTCGGGCTCGGGGTGGCGGCGCTCGACGCGGGCGTAGAGGGTCTCGGCGAGCGCGAAGGAGTTCCGCACGCCGTAGCGCTCGCGTATCTGCTCGTCGGAGAGGCCGTCGGACTCCAGCAGGGCGGCTATCTCGTCCGGGTGGACGGCGGCGGCCGCGAAGTCCTCCAGGCGTTCGGCGAGTTCGTCGACGGGGTCGGGCCGGGCCCAGCTGGGGGTGCGCTGCCGCGGGACACCGGGCAGGGTCTCCGGGCCGGAGTCCCGGGGCAGCCGGACGCCGCCGCTCACCAGCCCGCCCCGTCCGTCGCGAGGGCCGCGTACCAGGGGTCGCGCAGCTCCAGGGTCCAGTCGTCGACGGTCTCCAGTGCCGGCTCGTACACCTCGTCCCCGCCCGCGAGTTCCTTGTAGATGGTGCGGAAGGCGTCCACCGAGCGGCGCAGCGTGAACCGGTCGATGACGCGCTGGCGCGACAACCGCCCGAGGCCGAGGCGCCGTTCGTCGTCCTTGAGCAGGGCCAGCGCGGCGGCGGCCATCTTCTCCGGCTCGCGCGGCGGCACCACCAGGCCGGTGTCGCCGACCGCCTCGCGCACCCCGCCGACGTCCGTCGACACGGTCGTACGGCCGCACGACATCGCCTCGATGAGGGAGAACGGGAAGCCCTCCGAGATGGACGACAGCATGACGAGGTGACCGGCCGCGTAGGCCCGCCAGACCTCGCTGACCCGGCCCTCGAAGGTGAGGCCGTCGGTGACGCCCAGTTCGGCGGCGAGTTTCTCCAGGCGGGTGCGGTAGGCCTCGCCGCCGGGCGGGACCGGGCCGAAGAGCCTCAGCCGGGTCGCCGGGATCTCGGCACGGACCAGGGCGTAGGCGCGGAGCAGGGTCTCCAGGTCCTTGATCGGGTCGATCCGGCCGCACCAGGACAGGGTCGGGACCTCGGGCTCCGGGCCGGCGTGCGGGAAGGCGGCCGGGTCGACGCCGTTGTAGACCGTGCGGATCTTGCCGGCGTCGGCGCCGCCGCGCTCCTCCCAGCGGCGGTTGTACTGGTTGCACGGGGTGATCAGGTCGGCGGCCCGGTAGCCGTGGGAGTTGAGTGCGCGGTGGAAGCCGAGCATGAACGCCTTCACGGGCCAGCGCTGGGCGTCGCGACGCCCGCAGAGGTACCGCTCGCGCAGGTAGATGCCGTGCTCGGTGAGCAGGAACGGCACGCCGTCCAGATGGCGGGCGGCGAGCGCCGGCAGGGTCGCCAGGCCACTGCTCACGGCGTGCGCCACGGAGTCCTCGGGTATGCGGACGCCGAGCGGACGGAGGGCGTGTTCCAGCAGGTCGGAAGCGGTCAGCGCGTCGTGCACGGTGGGGCGGGCGGCGGCCGTCGGCAGATGCGGCATGGTCCAGATCCACATCAGCGACCGCAGCGCCGACTCGGTGCGCAGGGCCGCCGGCAGGTACCCGTCCCGGGCCGGTTCGGCCAGTTCGTGCAGGGACTCCCCGAAGTCGGCGTGCGAGCCGGGGTCGAGGAAGGAGAGCAGGAAGCGCTCGTAGGTCTCGATGAAGCGGCGGCGGGCCCTGCCGTACGGGGGCCTGCCGCGGCCGGGGCGCGGGCCCCAGGTGGGGACCGGGGTGTGCGCGCGGACGTTGGGCGGCAGCTCCCAGGTGACGGGTTCGCGGCCGCTGCCGGTGAGCGGGACGAGGTGGAAGTCGACCTCCGGCATGCCCTTGACGAGCTGGTCGCACCAGGTGCTGACGCCGCCGTGGACGTGCGGGTAGGTGCCTTCGGTGAGCATGGTGACATGACGGCCTGTGCGCCTCATGCGGTGTTTCCCCCTGTGGTGCGGATTCCGTGCGGGGAACTGCTGCCCGGGATCCCGGATGCGGGTCCGTCGTGGCCGGTCGCGCAGTTCCCCGCGCCCCCTCTAGGGCAGCTTCAAGGTGAGAGCCGACTGGAGTGCTGCCGGGGTCGCCCAGGCCGAGCGGGCCCCCGCGTACGGGGTGCCGAACGTGCTGGTGCCGAGCAGGAGTTGCTGCCTGGTGCCGTTCGGGACGGTCACCGGGATCTGCGTTCCCGACGGGGCGGTGACCGTGACCGTGGTACCGATGCGGTACGCCGTCACGCGGTTGTCCGCCAGGGCGGTCTGCCAGGCGGCGCGGCGCTGCACCTCGGCGCCGACGGCGCTGTGCCGGGGGTTCTCCAGCGGGGTGTTGTCGGCGAACAGCGCCCGGTAGCCGTCGAGCACCTGCTCCATGACGGGGTACAGCAGCCGGTCCTCGGCCAGGTTGGACTGGTGCGCGTAGTGCGGCCGGGGGTCGCCCGCGAGGACGTGTCCGAGGGCGGTGCGCGCCTCCTGCGGGACGATGTGCTCGGCGTAGCCGGTGGCGGGGTCGAGCGGCTCGTCGAGACAGGTCGACGTGGGGTTGTCCTCGCAGACGCCGCTGCCGCCGTCGGCCCGTGAGGTGTAGACCCAGTTGTACTCGTCGGCCATCTCGGCCGCCGTGCCCACGTTGTAGTACACGTTCATCGGGTGGCGCGGCACGGTCAGCGCCCTGCCGACGGACCGCTGCCCGGGCTCGCGGGAGTTGTCCGAGGCGATCCACTGGACACCGGTGTCGGCGAGGGCGCCGGCCAGGTGGGGGTTGTCGTCCGGCTGCTGGGGCAGCGTCCGCAGGCCCGAGTGCTCACCGGTGACCAGTTCCGTGCGGTCGACGGGGAGCCCCTTGTTCACGGCCCAGGCGTGGTTGTCGCGGATCTGGGCGGCGATCTCGGCGCGGCTCATGTACTTCGTCGAGCCGTCGGCGTTCTTCGCGCAGCTCCACGGCACGGTGGAGGTGTCCTGGACGCAGCCCAGGAAGGGGTGCGTCCAGGTGTGGTTGACCCAGCGGTACTGCGCCTTGTCGGCGAGCAGCCGGTCGGTGAGGGCGTCGGTGCCGCCGTGCCGGGTCCGCCACTCCTCGCCGGAGCCCGCGTTGAAGACCATGTCCATGGTGAAGCCGTGGGCGCGCTGCCACTGGGCGGCGTAGGCGGCGTCGTCCGCGGTCATGCGGATCGGCGTGGTGCCCGCGCCGTCGCCGTCCGCGCAGTCGAAGTCGCCCGGGGTGCAGTTGCGGGCGGTGTCCCAGCGGCTGTCCGGGGCGAAGACGTCGTCGACGTGGACGGCGAAGGAGTTGCGCGCCCGGCCCAGGTGCACGCCCTGGGTGAGCCATTCGACGATGCCGCGGGCCAGCAGGCGGAACTGCTGCTGGTTGCCGTTGTAGGCGAACGTGACGACGAGTTCGCGGCGGCCGTCGTGCGCGTACTCGCCGACGAGGCTGCCGCGGCCGATGCCACCGGGCACGGCGATGTCGACGTAGCTGGTGTAGCCGGTGCGCGGCCGGGCGACGTAGCCGTAGCTCTCCTGCACGCCGGCCGCGTTGTCCTCGAAGCGGAACGCGCCGTCCAGATAGCCGAACCAGCCCGCCTTCCCGGCCGCGGTGACGGATGCCTCGCGCCCGTCGAGGCTGCCGGCCCAGCCGCCCTCGCTCGTGTAGTCCAGCCCGACCCCCGGATGGGCCCAGGTGTAGGCGTCGACCTGCGGGATGCCGTACGTCCGCTCGTAGGTCTCCAGGGCGGTCTGCTCGGCGGAGCCGGCGCCGAAGGGGGCCTCGTTCGGCAGGACGACGCCCTGGAACCTGGCGCGGGGCCGGCCGCCCACGGTGTCGCTCAGGAACGACGCGGTGACGGTCGGACGGCCCGGGTCGTTCAGGTCGATCGTCGTGTACGGCACGCCCGTGCTCCTGAGCTGGGCGGTGACGGCCCGGACGGAGCTGTCGCCGTTGTCGACCACCAGCACCCGCAGATCGATGCGCGGCTCCTCGGCGGCCGCCGCCCCCGGGGCCACCGCCCCTGCCGCGATCATGCCTGCCGCCGTCACCGCGGCGGCCGTGTTTCTCCATTTGCGCGCACGCAGCGCCATGGTCCCTCCCCCAGAAGACCCCCGGGTCCTCGATCGCCGTGCAGGCGGGGACCGCGGGGATCGCGCAGCGCGGTGAGCAGGGCGCTCACCGGATCCCGACGAGTGTGACCCAGTTCACCGGTGTGAGGGATCAAGAAATGGCCACTACGCCACCGACAGGTGAACGACCGCAGGAATGAGCGAACGGGGCCACGCGCGTAGTCTCGTCGTCGAGTGTTCGCCGCACCGGGAAAGGCCCCGTGAGACCCGCTCCGCGAGGTCCGCATAGGGTCGGCTGTCGGGCCCGGTCGACCCACACCGTTCGACCAACGCAACTTCACATCGGAAGCGAGATTTCACCACCGTGACTGCTCTCACTCTCAGCACCGCCGCGGCGCCCGGTCTGCGGGCCGACGCGATCGTGATCGGTGTCGCCAAGGGAGCCAAGGGGCCGGTCGTCGCACCGGGCGCCGAGGCCGTGGACAAGGCGTACGACGGCAGGCTCGCCGGCGTCCTGGAGACGCTCGGCGCCTCCGGTGCCGAGGGCGAGGTGACGAAGCTGCCGGCGCCGTCCGGCTTCAAGGCACCGCTCGTGCTGGCGGTGGGCCTGGGCGCGGTGCCCGAGAAGGACGCCGGCTACGACGCCGAGGCGCTGCGCAAGGCCGCGGGCATCGCGGCCCGCACCCTGTCCGGCGCCAGGAAGGCCGCCTTCGCCCTGCCGGTGACCGACGCCGCCGACGCCGGTGCGATCGGGGAGGGCGCGCTGCTCGGCGCGTACTCCTTCGACGCGTACAAGGAGAACGGCAAGGACCCCAAGGCGAGGAACGGCAAGGCGCCGCTCGCCGAGGTCGCCCTGCTCGGCGGCAAGCCCCGCGACAAGGCCTACAAGGCCGCGGTCGAGCGCGCCGTCGCCGTCGCCGAGGAGCTCAACCGCGCCCGCGACCTGGTCAACACCCCGCCGAACGACCTGACCCCCGAGTCGTTCGCCGCGATCGCCCAGGCCGCGGCCAAGGAGCACGGCATCAAGGTGCAGGTGCTCGACGAGAAGGCCCTGGTCAAGGGCGGCTACGGCGGCATCCTCGGGGTCGGGGCCGGCTCGGCCGCCGGGCCGCGCCTGGTGAAGCTGTCGTACACCTCGTCCAAGGCGAAGAAGCACCTCGCCTTCGTCGGCAAGGGCATCACGTACGACTCGGGCGGCATCTCGCTGAAGCCGGCCGGCCACAACGAGACGATGAAGTGCGACATGAGCGGTGCGGCCTCGGTCTTCGCCGCCGTCGTCGCCGCCGCGCGGCTCGGCCTGGAGGTCAACGTCACCGGCTGGCTGGCCCTGGCCGAGAACATGCCGTCGGGCTCGGCGACCCGTCCGGGTGACGTGCTGCGGATGTACAGCGGCAAGACGGTGGAGGTGCTCAACACCGACGCCGAGGGCCGGCTGGTGCTGGCGGACGCGCTGTGGGCGGCCTCGCAGGAGAAGCCGGACGCGATCGTGGACGTGGCGACGCTGACCGGGGCGATGGTGCTGGCGCTCGGCAACCGGACCTTCGGGATCATGGGCAACGACGACGCCTTCCGCACGGCGCTGTACGAGGTGGCCGAGGAGGTCGGCGAGCCGGCGTGGCCGATGCCGCTGCCGGAGCACCTGCGCAAGGGCATGGACTCCCCGACGGCCGACATCGCGAACATGGGCGAGCGGATGGGCGGCGGACTGGTCGCCGGTCTGTTCCTGCGCGAGTTCGTGGGCGAGGGCATCACCTGGGCGCACCTGGACATCGCGGGCCCGGCGTACAACGAGGGCGGGCCGTTCGGGTACACGCCCAAGGGCGGCACGGGCAGTGGCGTGCGGACGCTGGTGCGGCTGGCGGAGCTGACGGCTGCCGGGGATCTGGGCTGACCTTCGCCTGAGAGCCCGGACCCGTCCGTTGTCCGGCGAGTGCGGGGGCGTGGGGGCTGTGCACGCAGTTCCCCACGCCCCTTTCGGGGCGCCGGCCGCGCCCGCGCGGCGGAGCCGCAGATCAGACACGGCCCCGCGCCCCCGCCGGACGCGGCTCATCTGAACGTGGGGCGTCTCACACAGCAGCCCGGCGTCTCCTTGTGTGCCGACAAGTGCGAAGATGGGGCTCGGCAGGACAGGGCCCCACCGAAGGGCCGAAGAACGAGCGGCCGGACACCAGCCGCCTGCCGGTCAGTGAAGACCGGCTCACGGCGCACATGCATGGAGGACGTGACGTGGCGAACGACGCCAGCACCGTTTTCGACCTAGTGATCCTCGGCGGTGGCAGCGGTGGTTACGCCGCGGCCCTGCGCGGGGCGCAGCTGGGCCTGGACGTCGCCCTGATCGAGAAGGACAAGGTCGGCGGCACCTGCCTGCACCGGGGTTGCATCCCCACCAAGGCCCTGCTGCACGCGGGCGAGATCGCCGACCAGGCCCGCGAGAGCGAGCAGTTCGGTGTCAAGGCCACCCTCGAGGGCATCGACATCGCCGGTGTCCACAAGTACAAGGACGGCGTGGTCGCGGGCCTGTACAAGGGCCTGCAGGGTCTGGTCGCCTCCCGCAAGGTGACCTACATCGAGGGTGAGGGCCGGCTGTCCTCCCCGACCTCCGTCGACGTGAACGGCCGCCGCGTGGAGGGCCGCCACGTCCTGCTCGCGACCGGCTCCGTGCCGAAGTCGCTGCCGGGCCTGAACATCGACGGCGACCGGATCATCTCCTCCGACCACGCCCTCGTCCTGGACCGCGTGCCGAAGTCCGCGATCATCCTGGGCGGCGGCGTCATCGGCGTCGAGTTCGCCTCCGCGTGGAAGTCCTTCGGTACCGACGTCACCATCGTCGAGGGCCTGAAGCACCTCGTCCCGGTCGAGGACGAGAACAGCTCCAAGCTGCTGGAGCGCGCCTTCCGCAAGCGCGGCATCAAGTTCAACCTGGGCACCTTCTTCGAGAAGGCCGAGTACACCCAGGACGGCGTCAAGGTCACCCTCGCCGACGGCAAGACGTTCGAGGCGGAGATCCTGCTGGTCGCCATCGGCCGCGGCCCGGTCTCGCAGGGCCTGGGCTACGAGGAGCAGGGCGTCGCGATGGACCGCGGCTACGTCCTGGTCGACGAGTACATGCGCACGAACGTGCCGACCATCTCCGCCGTCGGTGACCTGGTCCCGACCCTCCAGCTCGCGCACGTCGGCTTCGCCGAGGGCATCCTGGTGGCGGAGCGCCTGGCCGGTCTGAAGACCGTCCCGATCGACTACGACGGTGTCCCGCGGGTGACGTACTGCCACCCCGAGGTCGCCTCCGTCGGCATCACCGAGGCCAAGGCCAAGGAGATCTACGGCGCGGACAAGGTCGTCGCTCTGAAGTACAACCTCGCGGGCAACGGCAGGAGCAAGATCCTGAACACCGCGGGCGAGATCAAGCTCGTCCAGGTCAAGGACGGTGCCGTGGTCGGCGTCCACATGGTCGGCGACCGCATGGGCGAGCAGGTCGGCGAAGCCCAGCTGATCTACAACTGGGAGGCGCTGCCCGCCGAGGTCGCGCAGCTGATCCACGCCCACCCGACGCAGAACGAGGCGCTCGGCGAGGCCCACCTGGCCCTGGCCGGCAAGCCCCTCCACGCGCACGACTGACCCCTCGGTCGACGAACGCGACGACAGACTTCCGCACTTTCCGTAAGGAGCAACCGAAACCATGGCGGTTTCCGTAACCCTTCCGGCGCTCGGCGAGAGCGTCACCGAGGGCACCGTCACCCGCTGGCTGAAGGCCGAGGGTGAGCGCGTCGAGGCCGACGAGCCGCTGCTCGAGGTCTCCACCGACAAGGTCGACACCGAGATCCCCTCCCCCGCCTCCGGCGTGCTGTCCTCCATCAAGGTCGCCGAGGACGAGACGGTCGAGGTCGGCGCCGAGCTGGCGCTGATCGACGACGGTTCCGGCGCCCCCGCGGCCCAGGAGGCCCCGGCCGCCGAGCAGGCCCCGCAGGCCGAGCAGGTCGCCGAGCCCGCCCCGGAGCCGGCCGCGGCCGCCCCCTCCACCGAGCAGGCCGCCCCGGCGCCCGCCCCGACCGCCGACGCCGCCGCCGGCGGCGGCTCCGCCGAGGGCACGGACGTCGTCCTGCCCGCGCTCGGCGAGTCCGTCACCGAGGGCACCGTCACCCGCTGGCTGAAGTCGGTCGGCGACACGGTCGAGGCCGACGAGCCGCTGCTGGAGGTGTCGACGGACAAGGTCGACACCGAGATCCCCGCCCCGGCCTCCGGCACGCTGCTGGAGATCGTGGTCAACGAGGACGAGACCGCCGAGGTGGGCGCCAAGCTCGCCGTCATCGGCGAGGCGGGTGCCGCTCCGGCCGCCGCCCCCGCGCAGGAGGCCCCGGCCGCTCCGGCCCAGCCCGAGCCCACCCCGGCTCCGGCGCCGCAGCAGCCCGCCCCGGCCCAGCAGGCCCCCGCCCCGCAGGCTCCGGCCCAGCAGGCACCGGCTCCGCAGGCCCCCTCCGCTCCGGCCCCGCAGCAGCAGACCACCCCGGCCCCCGAGCCGGCCCCGTCCGCTCCCGCGCCCGCCCCGGCTCCGGCCCAGGCCCCGGCCGCTCCGGCCGCCGCCAAGCCGGCCGACGACGGTGCCTACGTCACCCCGCTGGTGCGCAAGCTCGCCGCCGAGCAGGGCGTCGACCTGTCCACCGTCAAGGGGACGGGCGTCGGCGGCCGCATCCGCAAGCAGGACGTCGTCGCCGCCGCGGAGGCCGCGAAGGCCGCCGCCGCTGCCCCGGCTCCGGCTCCGGCCGCCGCGGCCGCTCCGGCAGCGAAGAAGGCCCCCTCCCTGGAGGCCTCCCCGCTGCGCGGCCAGACCATCAAGATGCCGCGGATCCGCAAGGTCATCGGCGACAACATGGTCAAGGCCCTGCACGAGCAGGCCCAGCTGTCCTCGGTCGTCGAGGTCGACGTCACGCGGCTGATGAAGCTGCGCGCCCGTGCCAAGGACGCGTTCGCGGCCCGTGAGGGCGTCAAGCTCTCCCCGATGCCGTTCTTCGTCAAGGCCGCGGCCCAGGCGCTCAAGGCCCACGCGCCGATCAACGCCAGGATCAACGAGGCCGAGGGGACCATCACCTACTTCGACACCGAGAACATCGGTATCGCGGTGGACTCCGAGAAGGGCCTGATGACCCCGGTCATCAAGAACGCCGGCGACCTCAACCTGGCCGGTATCGCCAAGGCCACGGCCGAGCTCGCGGGCAAGGTCCGGGCCAACAAGATCACCCCGGACGAGCTGTCCGGCGCGACCTTCACCATCTCCAACACCGGCTCGCGCGGCGCGCTCTTCGACACGATCATCGTGCCGCCGGGCCAGGTCGCGATCCTCGGCATCGGCGCCACGGTCAAGCGTCCGGCCGTCATCGACACCGAGGACGGCCCGGTCATCGGCGTCCGGGACATGACGTACCTGACGCTGTCCTACGACCACCGCCTGGTGGACGGCGCCGACGCCGCCCGCTACCTGACGGCGGTCAAGGCCATCCTGGAGGCCGGCGAGTTCGAGGTCGAGCTCGGCCTCTGACCTTCGGTTCCACGGTTGTACGGTGCCCCGTTCGGATCTCCCGGGCGGGGCATCGCCGTACCCGAGGGACGCGGGGCCGTGACATGTGCGGCTCCGCCGCGTGGGCGCGACGAGCCACCGACGACCGGCGGCCGCCCACGCGCGGAGCAGCGCGAGATCCCAGGCGCCACACACCGTGTGCAACATGTCTCACCTGCGTGCAAGCACGCTCGTCGGCCACACCCGCGGAGCGAACCGGCCGTATTGTCTAAGCGTCGATCCCGACCGAGGAGCCCTCATGACCGCGCCCGTCATCCACTCGCTGCGCGAGCAGATCCGCGAGCACATCCTGGAGGGCATCATCAGCGGCCGCTGGCAGCCGGGCGAGCGGATCGTCGAGCGCCGGATCGCGACCGAACTGGAGGTCAGCCAGACCCCGGTCCGCGAGGCCCTGCGCGAGCTGGAGTCGCTGCGCCTGATCGAGTCGGCCCCGAACAAGGGCGTCCGCGTGCGGAACCTGACGGCCGCCGACCTGGAGGAGAGCTACCCGGTCCGGGCCGGCCTCGAGGCCATCGCGGCGGAGCTGGCCGCCCACACCCTCGCGGAGGACTGCTCGGCGCTGGAACCGCACGTCAGCGCCCTGTACGAGGCCGACCGCATGTCCGACGGCACGGCCCAGGTCCGGCACACCGTCGCCTTCCACCGCGAACTGGTCCGCGCCGCCGGCAACTCCGTCCTGCTGCACACCTGGGAGGGCCTGGGCATCGAGGTGTTCACCGCCCTGTCCATCCGCTGGCTGGGCACGCAGCAGCAGTCGTACGCGGAGGAGCACGAGGAGCTGGTCGCCGCCTTCAAGCGCCGTGACCCCCGGATCGCGGAACTCGTGAAGGCGCATGTCCTGGGGTGCGCGCCCCGGGCGTGACACCCGAGCGCGACCCCGCTCAAACGCCTCCGACCTGCGAAAATCCCTCGAAAATCCGTCACCGCGTGCCACCGCCGGAGGCACCGCGTGCCTACTTTCTCGTGATCAAGAGGTTTTCGCCCTCAACCCTTTGATCGATCATCGATCAGGGAGTTACAGTCGCCGACGGGCTTGCCACCCAAGCCTCAGCCCTGTCCTGCCAAAGACAAAGGGCACCCCCGATCCCCTTACGTGAGGGAACCCCCTTCGACTGAGGAAGGCGGCGACATGACCGACCCCAACGCCATCCAGCCGAGCGAGCTCGACCAGCTCCCCGACCGGGACCCGGAGGAGACCGCCGAATGGCAGGCCTCCCTGGACGCGGTCGCCAAGGCAGCCGGGCCGCACCGTGCCGCGTACCTGATGCGCCGCACGCTGGAGCGCGCCGAGGGCGCCGGCATCGCGCTGCCGAAGCTCCTCGAGACCGACTACGTCAACTCCATCCCCACCTCCGCCGAGCCGGACGTGCCCGGTGACGAGGCGATGGAGCAGCGGATCACCGCGTGGAACCGCTGGAACGCGGCCGCGATGGTGACCCGCGGCAGCAAGTACGGCGTCGGCGGCCACATCGCCACCTTCGCCTCCGCCGCCTGGCTCTACGAGACGGGCTTCAACCACTTCTTCAAGGGCAAGGAGGCCGACGGCTCCGGCGACCAGCTCTACATCCAGGGCCACGCCTCCCCCGGCATCTACGCCCGCGCGTTCCTCGACGGCCGGCTCAGCGAGGAGCAGCTCGACAACTTCCGCCGCGAGGCGGGCGGCAACGGCCTGCCCTCCTACCCGCACCCGCGCCGTCTGCCCTGGCTGTGGGAGTTCCCGACGGTCTCCATGGGCCTCGGCCCGCTGTCGGCCATCTACCAGGCGCGCTTCAACCGCTACCTGACCAACCGCGGCATCAAGGACACCTCCGCCTCGCACGTGTGGGCGTTCCTCGGCGACGGCGAGATGGACGAGCCCGAGTCGACGGCGGCCCTGGCGCTGGCGGCCCGTGAGGAGCTGGACAACCTCACGTTCGTCATCAACTGCAACCTGCAGCGCCTGGACGGCCCGGTCCGCGCCAACTTCAAGATCGTTCAGGAGCTGGAGGCCCAGTTCCGCGGCGCCGGCTGGAACGTGATCAAGACGCTGTGGGGCACGGCCTGGGACGAGCTGTTCCAGCTCGACACCACCGGCGCGCTGGTACGCCGGCTGCGCCAGGTGCCGGACGCGCAGATCCAGACGTACCAGACGCGCGACGCGGCCTACATCCGCCAGGACTTCTTCGGTGCCGACCCGGCGCTGGCGGAGATGGCGAAGCTGCTGAGCGACGACAAGATCCTGGAGTGCTTCCACCTCTCGCGCGGTGGTCACGAGGCGCGCAAGGTGTACGCCGCGTACAAGGCGGCCGTCGAGTACAAGGGCGCGCCGACCGTGATCCTGGCCCAGACGGTCAAGGGCCACACCCTCGGCGAGGGCTTCGCGTCGAAGAACGCCAACCACCAGATGAAGAAGCTCTCGGTGGACGAGTTCAAGAACATGCGCGACCTGCTCGGCCTGCCGATCAAGGACAGCGACTTCGTCGACGGCGTGGTCCCCTACGGCCACCCCGGCGCCGACTCCCCCGAGGTCCGCTACCTCCAGGAGCGGCGTGCCGCCCTCGGCGGTCCGGCCCCGGCCCGGCGCGTCCACCCGGTCGCCCCGCTGCCCGCCCCGGCCGAGAAGGCGTTCGCCTCCTTCGACAAGGGCTCCGGCTCGCAGAACGTGGCCACCACCATGGCGTTCGTCCGCCTCGTCAAGGACCTGGTCCGCGACAAGGAGACGGGCAGGCGCTGGGTGCCGATCGTCCCCGACGAGGCCCGTACCTTCGGCATGGAGTCGCTGTTCCCGTCGCTCGGCATCTACTCGCCCAAGGGGCAGACGTACGAGCCGGTCGACCGCGACCAGCTGATGTACTACAAGGAGGCCAAGAACGGCCAGATCCTCAACGAGGGGATCACCGAGGCCGGTTCGATGGCCGACTTCATCGCCGCTTCGACGTCGTACGCGACGCACGGCGAGACGATGATCCCGTTCTACATCTTCTACTCGATGTTCGGCTGGCAGCGCACGGCCGACCAGATGTGGCAGCTCGGCGACCAGCTCGGCCGCGGCTTCCTGGTCGGCGCCACGGCCGGCCGCACCACGCTCACCGGTGAGGGCCTGCAGCACGCCGACGGCCACTCCCCCGTCATCGCCGCGACCAACCCGGCGGCCCTGACGTACGACCCGGCGTTCGCCTACGAGGTCGCGGCCATCGTCAAGGAGGGTCTGCGCCGGATGTACGGCGAGGCCGCCCCGGGCGAGGACCAGGACGTCTTCTACTACCTGACCGTCTACAACGAGCCGCTGCCGCAGCCGGCGAAGCCGTCCGTCGCCGGGATCGACGAGGGCATCGTCAAGGGCCTGTACCGCTTCAACACGGCGGAGTCTGCGGGCGTGACCGTGCCGGCGAACGCCCCGCGGATCCAGCTGCTCGGCTCCGGCACGGCGATCCACTGGGCGCTCAAGGCGCAGCGGCTGCTCGCCGAGGAGTGGGGCGTGGCCGCCGACGTGTGGTCGGCGACGTCCTGGAGCGAGCTGCGCCGGGACGCCCTGGAGGCGGACGAGGCGCTGCTGCGCGGCGAGGAGCGGGTCCCGTTCGTCCGGCAGGCGCTGCAGGGCGCCGAGGGCCCGGTGTTGGCGGTCTCCGACTACATGCGCCAGGTCCCGGACCAGATCGCGCAGTGGGTCGAGCAGGACTGGTCCTCGCTGGGCGCCGACGGCTTCGGCCTGTCGGACACCCGTGAGGCGGCCCGCCGCCACTTCGGGGTCGACGCCGAGTCCATCGTCGTCGCGGCCCTGGCCCAGCTCGCCAAGCGCGGCGAGGTCAAGGCCGCGTCCGTGAAGGAAGCGCGCGAGAAGTACGGTCTGTGAGTCCTCCCCCGAACACGGACCGTTGATCGGCAGGCCCCCGCCCCGGCGGGGGCCTGCTGCATGATGTGGCCATGCGCGCTGCCCGGCTGATCAAGATGGTGTTGCTGCTCCAGTCCCGGCCCTCCATGACGGCCGCCGAGCTCGCCCGGGAGCTGGAGGTGTCGGAGCGGACGGTGACACGGGACGCGCAGGCGCTGTCGGAGGCGGGTGTGCCGGTCTACGCCGACCGGGGCCGGGCGGGCGGCTACCGGCTGGTCGGCGGGTACCGGACCCGGCTGACCGGGCTGCACCGCGGCGAGGCGGAGGCGCTGTTCCTGTCCGGGGTGCCGGGGGCGCTGCGCGAGATGGGGCTGGAGGACGCGGCCTCGGCGGCCCGGCTGAAGGTGTCGGCGGCGCTGCTGCCGTCCCTCAGGGACGCCTCCCGGACCGCGGCGCAGCGCTTCCACCTGGATGCCCCGAACTGGTTCAAGGAGCCGAGGACGCCCGCGCTGCTGCCGGCGGTCGCGGACGCGGTGTGGGACGACCGGCGGATCAGCGCCCGCTACCGGCGCGGCGAGGAGGAGGTCTCGCGGGAGCTGGAGCCGTACGGGCTCGTGCTGAAGGCCGGTGTCTGGTACCTGTGCGCGCGGGTGGCAGGGGGCGCGTCCTTCCGGGTGTACCGGATCGACCGGTTCACGGCGGTGGAGCCGGGTGCGGAGCGCTTCGAGCGGGAGCCGGAGTTCGACCTGCCCGCGTTCTGGGAGGAGCGGGCGGAGCAGTTCGCGCGGTCCATCCTGCGGGCGCGGGTCCTGGTGCGCCTGTCCCCCGAGGGGGTGCGCAGACTGCCGTACGCGCTGGACTCGCTGTCGGCCCGGGAGGCCCTGGCGGAGGCGGAGGCGCCGGACGGCGAGGGGTGGGTGACGGTGGATCTGCCGGTGGAGTCCGAGGAGGTGGCCCACACCCAGCTGACGGCGCTGGGCCCGGAGGTGGAGGTGCTGGCGCCGGACGGCCTGCGGGAGCGGTTCGCGGCGGACGCGGCGCGGCTGGCCCGCCTCTACCGTCCCGAGGGCGGCGCATAACGATCCCGCGCACTCCGGGTGCGCCCCTGTGCCCCAGGGCCGATGCTTGACCCGTGATGGACGAGACGGAGTTCTGGGAGCTGGTGGACGACGCCCGCGAGGCCGCCGAGGGCGACCCCGAGGAGCAGGCGGACCTGCTCGTGGAGCGGCTCGCCCGGCTGGACCCGGACTCGGTCCTGGACTTCGCCCGGCACTTCGAGTCCCGCTACAACCGCGCCTACCGCTGGGACCTGTGGGGCGCCGCCTGGGTGCTGCTGGACGGGGCCAGCGACGACGCCTTCGACTTCTTCCGGTGCTGGCTGATCGGCCAGGGCCGGGAGGTCTTCGAGGGCGCCCTGCACGACCCGGACGCACTCGCCGACCTGCTCGGCGACTTCGACGAGGAGATCGACGGCGACGGCGAGGAGCTGGGCTACGCGGCCGACGAGGCCTACGAGCAGCTCACCGGCGTGGTCGCACCCGATCTGGAGATCCCGCCCGCCCCCGCGGAGCCGGAGGGCACCCCGCTGGACTTCGAGAACGAGCGCCTGCTCGCGGAGCGCTATCCCCGGCTGTGGGAGCGCTTCAGGGGCTGATCAGGCGCCCCGGTCGCGGCCGGTGCCGGACGGCACGTGCGCGTGCGTCCGCTCGGCCCGCACCGCGTGGCGCAGCGGGGCGGCGCGCCGGCCTGGTCGAGGGCGGACGCGGCGACCGCGTCGGCCCCGGACGACGGTCGCGACCGCGCCGAGCACCGCCTGGAGCTCCGGGCCCTCCGCCGGGTGCGCGCCCGCGCGTTCCGCGTACCGCCGCTGTTCATGGTCCCCACGTCCGGTCGGGTGCCTGGGGGGACGACGGTAAGGGGCCCGGATGTGACGACACCGCGCGTTCGCTGTGGCCCTCCTGTGCGGGTGCGGGGCGGCCCTGGAGCCGGGCCGCGAGCTGCCGGATCTCCGGCAGGCGGGCGTGCAGGGCGGCGCCCGGGCAGGAGGTCATGTAGCCGTCGTTGTGGCCGGCCACGGCGGGCAGCCGGGCGGTGGTGCCGGCCGCGTAGCGGCTCAGCCCGTTGCTGGAGACCAGACGGACGCCGGCCCGCGGGTCGGTGCCGGTCAGGCCCAGCTTCCAGGCGGAGAGCGCGGCGATGGCGTGGATCATGGCCCGGGGCACGGGCAGGCCCGCGGTGAAGGTGCCGAGGGCGGCGATGCCGGTGGTGCGGTGGTTGAAGCCCTGGGTGTGGGCGCCGGTGACGGCCCGCTCGACGCCCCCGGCGCGGCCCTCGTAGATGGTGCCGCAGCGGTCGACGACGAAGTTGTAGCCGATGTCGTCCCAGTCGCGGCTGCCGGTCTGGCCGGTGTAGAGGTCCCGGATGATGCGGGGCGCGTCGGCGCAGTCGTAGCCGTTGGGCGAGTCGGTGTGGTGGACGAAGACGGCGGCGACCCGGTCGTCGTAGCGGGGGCGGGGCTGGTCCCGGGCGGCGTCGCCCAGCCAGTGCGCGCGCGGCACGATGGGCGGCCGCGGGGCGGTGTACGGGGTGGCGGTGGAGCGGTCCGGGGCGGCGCGGGCGGAGGTCTCGGCGGCGTGCTCGACGCCGTGGGCGCACAGCACCAGCGCCACGACGGCGGCGACGCCCGGCACGCAGCCGAGCGCCACGCGGGCCGCGCGCGGCAGACCGGCTGTGCCGGGTGTCCCGGCGGCGCGGCGCCCCCGCGCGCCCCGCCGCCCTCGGTAGACACGCATGGTCCCACTGTCGGACGGATGCGGTCCGTCCGCGATGTGTGATGTGCCACCCGGTGGAACCATCGTCACGGTCCGCGACGTTTCTCCGGGTGCACGGGCGCGTGACCGGTTCCGGTCATCCGCGCGCGGGTGACTGATCACCGGGCCCTTCCCCCGCGTACTAGAGGGTTCCGAGAGAGAGGCGGCGTTGCGTGGACCTGCTCGACATCCTGCTGTTGCTGGTCGTCCTGGCCTACGCGGCGTCCGGGTACCGGCGCGGGCTGGTGGCCGGCTGTGTGTCGCTGGCGGGCTTCGTGGGCGGCGCGGCCGTCGGCGTGTGGATCCTGCCGTGGATCATGGACTCGGTGGAGCCGGGGACGACGCGGGCGACGGTGGCGGCGGTGTTCACGGTGCTGCTGCCGGCGGTGGTGGGCCACGAGCTCGCGGGACGGCTGGCGCTGCGGCTGCGGCGGGAGCTGGACCGGGGGCCGCTCAGGGTGGCGGACGGGATCGGCGGGGCCGTGGCCAACGCGGTCGCCGTGCTGATCGTGGCGTGGGTGGCCGCGAGCGTCCTGGGGGCCTCCTCGTCGCCGCTGGTCACCTCGGCCATCCGGGACTCGCGGCTGCTGGGCGCGGTGCAGCGGACGATGCCGGACACGACTCCGGCCTGGTTCTCGGAGGCCACCTCGGCCCTGACCCAGGCGGGCTTCCCTCAGGTCTTCAACCCGTTCGAGAACGAGTCGACGGCCGAGGTCGCCAAGCCCACCGGCGACAGTGTCACGGCGGCCGCCACCGAGGCCGCCAAGCAGAGCACGGTGAAGGTCGAGGGCGTCGCGGGCACCCAGGGCCGCGAGGGCAGCGGGTTCGTGTACGCGCGCGAGCACGTGATGACCAACGCGCACGTGGTGGCCGGCATCGACGAGCCGACCGTGCAGATCGGCGGGGTCGGGCGGACGTACGAGGCGCGGGTGGTGCTCTTCGACCCGCAGAAGGACGTGGCCGTGCTGTACGTGCCGGGTCTGAAGGCGCCCGTGCTCGCATTCGACGACGACGCCGAGCGCGGCGATTCGGCGGTCGTGGCGGGCTATCCGGAGGACGGCGACCTGAACCTCCAGGCGGCGACGGTGGCGAACCGAGTGCGGGCGACGGGCCAGAACATCTACAACGACGGGACGGCCGTGCGCGAGATCTACTCGATCCGCTCCACGGTCCGCCCCGGCAACTCCGGCGGCCCCCTGCTCACCACGGACGGCCGGGTGTTCGGCGTGGTCTTCGCCCGCTCCACCTCGGACGCCGAGACGGGCTACGTGCTGACGGCGGACGAGGTGGCCTCCGCCGCCGAGCGGGCGGCCGACGCGACGGCACCGGTGGACACGGGCGAGCCGACACAGTCCTAGGCCGCGGACACGGCCTGGGCGGTGTCCGCAGGGCGCCGGCGCCGGGCTCAGAGGAAGCGGCCCATGAACACGTCGTCGACGTAGGCGCCGTCGAGGAAGAACTCCTCGGGCAGGACGCCCTCCACGGCGAACCCCTCGGACGCGTAGAGCGCCCGGGCCGGGGCGTTGTGCGCCAGGACGCGCAGGGTGAGGCGCCGCGCCCCCTGCCGCCGGGCCTCCTCCCCCGCCGCCCGCAGCAGCGCCCGGGCGACGCCCTGCCCGCGCGCCTCCTGAGCGACGGCCAGTCCCCGGATCATCCGGACGTGGGCGTTGCAGGCGAGCGGGGTCGCCGTGCCCAGCCGCAGGTAGCCGGCGAGGGTTCCGCCGAGTTCGGCGACGAGGCACTCCGCCGCCGGGTCCCGTTCGCTGAAGAAGGGCCCGTACGGCGGCTCCGGGCGGGGCTGGACGGCGTGCAGCGGGGACCAGGTGGCGCGGTCGAGCCGCCCCAGGGCGTCGTCGTCCTCGGGGCGCGCGGGGCGTATGTGCGGAGATGGCATGGGGGCACGTTACGTCGGGCACACGCTTCGCCGGCGGGGGTTTTCCCCCGGGGGCGGGCAGGATTGAGCCATGCGACGCATCGCGGTGACCGGCGCCTCCGGTCTCATCGGCAGCGCCCTGGTGCGGTCCCTGACCGCGGACGGGCACGAGGTGGTGCGCCTCGTGCGCCGTACGCCCCGGACGGAGGACGAGGTCCGCTGGGACCCGGAGGGCGGGCGCGCGGACGCGGCCGGGCTCGCCGGCTGCCACGCGGTGGTGAATCTGGCGGGTGCCGGGGTCGGCAACCGCCGCTGGACCGACGCCTACAAGCGGCGCATCCGCGACAGCCGGGTGAACGGCACGGCGGCGCTCGCCCGGGCGGTCGCCTCCCTGGACGACGGGGACCGGCCACGCGTCTTCGTCAACGGCAGCGCCATCGGCTACTACGGCGAGACCGGCGACCGGGCGGTGGACGAGGAGGCGCCGCCCGGGGCGGGCTTCCTGCCCGAGCTGTGCGTGGAGTGGGAGGCGGCGGCGGCACCCGCCCGTCAGGCCGGTGTCCGCACGGTGTTCACCCGGACCGGCCTGGTCGTCTCCCGGCACGGCGGGGCGTGGGGGCGGCTGTTCCCGCTCTTCCGGGCGGGGCTGGGCGGGCGGATGGGGGACGGACGGCAGTACTGGTCGTTCGTCGCGCTGCACGACGAGGTCGCCGCGATCCGGCATCTCCTCGACACCGACGGGCTGTCGGGGCCGTTCAACCTCACCGCGCCGAACCCGCTGACGAACGGTGAGATCACGGCGGCGATGGGGCGGGTGCTGCGCCGGCCGACGCTGTTCGCGGTGCCCGCGCCCGTGCTGCGGTCCGTGCTCGGCGAGATGGCCGGGGACGTCCTGGGCAGCGCCCGGGTCCTGCCGACGCGGCTGCTGGAGTCGGGTTTCCGGTTCGCGTTCCCGGACATCGAGGGGGCGATCCGGGCGGCTCTGTGACCCCTGCGACCACTTCACGCCCACCCGGCCTCCGTATGCGACCGCTGTGCGACCGTGCCCTGCCGATGCGCGACTCCCCCTGACCGATCACGGACCTACCCTCGACCAGAACTCGCGTATCCCTGCGGCCTGTTGAGGGCATGACGTCTCCAGCGCCCGCGCAACCTCGAGGAGGGGCACGTGCTTGAGCCCGCGTACCAGGCGGACGTGGTCGTCGTGGGGGCCGGGGTCGCCGGACTCTCGGCCGCGCACCGGCTGACCAGCGCAGGAGTGACGACCATGGTCCTGGAGGCCGCCCACGGTGTCGGCGGCCGCATGGCGACGGAGAAGATCGACGGCTTCCGGCTCGACCGGGTCGGCCAGCTGCTGTCCACCGCGTATCCGGAACTACGACTGACACCCGGTCTCGGGGGGCTGGCCCTGCGGCCCTTCGCGCCCGGTGTGCTGCTGCACGGCGACGGCCGCCACCATCGCGCGGGCGTCCAGCCCGGCGCAGGGGGCGCACGGGGCGCACTGCACGCGGTGCGCGCGCTGGCGAGCGCGCCCCGGTCGCCGTCCGCGCCGAGGCTCCCCAGGGCGCCCAGGAGGCCGGCGGCCGTGCCCGGCCGGCAGGTCTCCGTGCCGCGGAGCCGGTCCGGCGCCCCGCTCGGCACGCCCGTGGACCAGGCGCGGCTGGGTGCCGCGCTGACCCGGCTGGCGGGCACCCCGGCGGAACGGCTGCTGGCCCGGCCGGAGTTGCCCGCCGGTGAGGCGCTGGCGGCCCGCGGGCTGCCCGCCCGTACCATCGACGGCTTCCTGCGCCCGCTGCTCGCCGCCCTGTTGTGCGACCCGGGCCTGACGACGTCCAGCCGGTGCGCGGACCTCGCGCTGCGCGCCTTCGCGAGCGGCCGGCTGTGCGTGCCGGAGGGCGGCGCGGATGCCCTGCCCGAGCATCTGGCCCGGATGCTCCCGGCGGGCACGGTCCACACGGGCGTACGGGTCACCTCCGTGTCGACGACCTCGGTGACCACCGCGGAACACGGCGAGATCCGGTGCCGCGCGGTGCTGGTGGCGACGAACGCGCGGGCCGCGGCCGAGCTCCTGCCCGGGTTGCGGGTGCCGGATTTCCACCCGGTGACGGTCGTGCACCACACGACCGACGAGCCGCCGGGGACGGGAGCGTCGCTGCTGCTCGACGCGGACCTGGGCGGACCGGTCGCGCACACGGCGGTGGTCAGCCGGGTCGACCCGACCCGGGCCCCGGCGGGGCGGACGCTGGTGTCGTCGACCGTGCTGGGACGGCCGCCGGGGGACGTCGACACGGCCGTGCGGATGCATCTCGCACGGCTGTACGGGGTGTCGACCGCGCGGTGGGAGACGCTGGCCGTGCACCACACGCCGGAGGCCGTGCCCGCGATGCGGCCGCCGCACGATCTGCGGCGGCCGGTGCGGTTGCTCGCGGGTCTGTACGTCTGCGGGGACCACCGCGACACCAGTACGGTGCAGGGTGCTCTGCACTCGGGGCATCGGGCGTCGGCGGCGATCCTGGCGGACCTGGGGGCGGGGCGGTCGATGCACGTCGCCGATCCGCTGCCGACCGTGCCGAGGGCTGCGTAGGGGCTTCCTCGGCCGCGGGTGCACGGGGGCTGGTCCCGCCCACGCGGCGGAGCCGCACATCGACCCAGCCCCGTGCCCCGGAGGTCCCTACCCCAGCGCCGCCACCTTGTCGCGGTAGCTGCGCACCGGCGCCGCGTCCTTGTAGGGCTCCAGCCTGCGCTCGAAGTCCCTGACGTACTCCACCGCCCGCACCGAGCGCATCTCGGCCGCCTGGCCCGCCGCCTCCGCCGCCAGCTGGCAGGCCTGGTCGAGTTCGCCCAGGCCCAGCCGGGCGGTGGCGAGGACGACCCGGCAGAACAGGCGGCTGCGGGCGTAGGACGGGGCCCTGAGCTGGAGTGAGCGTTCGGCGTGCTGGGCGGCGGCACGGAACTGCTGCAGGTCGCGGTGGCAGTGGCCGAACTCGTCGGCGAGCTGGGCCTCGTCGAAGAACCTCGCCCAGTGCGGCACCTCGTCCCCGGGCCGGGCCGTCTCCAGGGCGCGCTCGGCGCGGACCAGGGCCGCGGTGCAGGCCCGGACCTCGCCGAGCACGCCGTGCCCGCGCGCCTCGGAGGCGTGCAGCAGGGCCTGGACGACGGGCGGGCCCGAGGTGCCGACGCCCTGCTGGGCCACCCGGGCCAGCTGCACGGCCTCCCGCCCGTGCCCGAGGTAGACGGCCTGCCGGCTCATCGTGACCAGCACGTACGCCCCGAAGGCCCGGTCGCCCGCCGCCTGGGCCAGCCGCAGCGCCTGCACGAAGTAGCGCTGGGCGAGCCCGTGCGCGGCGATGTCGTACGAGGTCCAGCCGGCGAGCCGGGTCAGGTCGGCGGCGGCCGCGAACAGGCGGCGGCCGGTCTGCTCGCCGTAGGTGCCGCGGAGCATGGGCTCGCACTCGTGCTCCAGGTAGCGCACGAGGGCCTGGCGGGCGTGGCCGCCGCCGTAGGCGTCGTCGAGGGTGCGGAACAGCTCGCCGACCGAGCGCAGGGCGGCGATGTCCCCGGCGGTGACCTTCTGGCCGGGTCCGCGCTCGGCTCCGCCGCGCTGGCGGGGCAGGACCGGCACGCCCTGCTCGGCGGTGACCGGGAAGCGGGCGGCGGGGCGGCCCTGCGCCGGGATGCGGGCGGCGGGCTGCTCGCCCCGGGCCACCTTCTCGTCGGCCCGGCCGATCAGCCAGTCCCGGCTGGGCACGACGAGCCCGGCCGGGGTGAAGGCGATCTTGCGCAGCTCGGCGTGGCTGCCGGAGTCCTTGCGCCACAGCCCGCTGACGATGTCGACGGCCTCCTCGGGGGTCGCGGCGAACTCCAGGCCCGCGTAGACGGGGGCGCAGGCGTCCAGGCCGAGGTCCTGGGCGGTGAGGCGGCGGCCCAGGCGCCGGGTGAAGACCTCGGCGATCAGTGCGGGTGTGGTGCCGCGGGGCTGCTGGCCGCGCAGCCACCGGGTGACGGATGTCTTGTCGTATCTGAGGTCGAGCCCGTGTTCGAGACCGAGCTGGTCCACGCGACGGGCGAGTCCCGCGTTGGAGAACCCCGCTTCTGCGATGAGCGCGGCGAGCTGTCGGTTGGGGGTGCGCTGCGCGGGTCGTTCCGTCATCTGCGGTGCGGTCTCCTGCCTTCCGGCCTTCGTGATGTGCGCGGATTGCCTGTGAGCAGGCCTTATGCCTTGCTGGACGGCGCGAATGTAGCGGAGAGTAAGCACCCCATCACACATTTTCCCGGACATTCATCCGATCGTGTGAGGATTGACCCCGGGACTGACGCGCACGGGCCGGACGTACAGTGGCTTGGGCGCGATACGTGCCTTACACACCCGTTCGAGGGAGGCGCTTGCCGTGAGTGAGTTGCGGTTCGTCCGTATGGGTTTCGGTGACGAGGCCGTCGAGTACCAGGAGGCGTGGGACGAGCAGCGCCGGGTGCACGCGGCGCGCTTCGCCGACGAGGTCCCCGACACCGTACTGCTCCTGGAGCACCCCCCGGTCTACACGGCCGGCCGGCGCACGGCGGACGACGAGCGGCCCCTCGACGGCACCCCGGTCGTCGACGTCGACCGCGGCGGCAAGATCACCTGGCACGGCCCCGGCCAGCTCGTCGGCTATCCGATCCAGAAGCTTCCGCGCCCCGTGGACGTCGTGGCGCACGTCCGCCGCCTCGAGGAGGCCCTGATCCGCACCTGCGCCGACTTCGGCCTGGAGACGACCCGGGTCGAGGGCCGCAGCGGCGTGTGGGTGCTGGGCGACCCGGTGGAGCAGCGCCCGGCGCTCGGCGGCCTGTCGCTGGACTTCGACCCGCGGCTGCAGGACGAGGACTTCGACCCCCGGCTCAACGGCCCCGAGTACGCCCCGTCCAACGCGGGCCAGCGCCGGGAGGACCGCAAGATCGCGGCGATCGGCATCCGCGTGGCCAAGGGCGTCACCATGCACGGCTTCGCGCTCAACGTGAACCCCGACAACAAGTGGTTCGACCGGATCATCCCCTGCGGCATCCGCGACGCGGGCGTGGCCTCGCTGGCCGGCGAGCTCGGCCGGGACGTGACGATCGAGGAGGTCCTGCCGGTGGTGGAGCGGCACCTGCGCGAGGTCCTGGAGAACGCCGAGCTGCGGCCCCGGGAGATCGAGCGGACGCCGGCGGCATAAAAGCGCCCGTGGAGGGGCTGACACCACACACAGGCATTCAAATCGACGGGCGTACCCTTGAGGACGCCGAAGAATCAAACGCTAGGGAGCCGGTCGTGTCCGCAGTCGCACCCGACGGACGCAAGATGCTGCGCCTGGAGGTCCGCAACAGCCAGACCCCCATCGAGCGCAAGCCCGAGTGGATCAAGACCCGGGCGAAAATGGGCCCCGAGTACACGAAGATGCAGAACCTCGTGAAGAGCGAGGGGCTGCACACGGTCTGCCAGGAAGCCGGCTGCCCGAACATCTACGAGTGCTGGGAGGACCGCGAGGCGACCTTCCTCATCGGCGGCGACCAGTGCACCCGGCGCTGCGACTTCTGCCAGATCGACACCGGCAAGCCCGAGGCGCTCGACCGCGACGAGCCGCGCCGCGTGGGCGAGTCCGTGGTCACGATGGACCTGAACTACGCCACGATCACCGGCGTCGCCCGCGACGACCTGGAGGACGGCGGCGCCTGGCTGTACGCGGAGACGGTCCGCCAGATCCACCAGCAGACCGCGGGCCGCGAGGGCGGCCACACCAAGGTCGAGCTGCTGGCCCCCGACTTCAACGCGATCCCCGAGCAGCTCGAAGAGGTCTTCTCCTCCCGGCCCGAGGTCTTCGCGCACAACGTCGAGACGGTCCCCCGGATCTTCAAGCGCATCCGCCCCGGCTTCCGCTACGAGCGCTCCCTGAAGGTCATCACCGAGGCGCGCGACTACGGCCTGGTCACGAAGTCGAACCTGATCCTCGGCATGGGCGAGACCCGCGAGGAGGTCAGCGACGCGCTCAAGCAGCTGCACGACGCGGGCTGCGAGCTGGTCACCATCACGCAGTACCTGCGTCCCTCCGTGCGGCACCACCCGGTGGAGCGCTGGGTCAAGCCGCAGGAGTTCGTGGAGCTGCAGCAGGAGGCCGAGCAGATCGGCTTCTCCGGTGTGATGTCCGGCCCGCTGGTGCGCTCCTCGTACCGCGCCGGGCGGCTGTACCGGATGGCCATGGAGCAGCGGGACGCGCGCATCGCGGCCCAGGCCGTCTGACGAACCGTCACCACCCCTTCCCCGTCCGGCCGGGGACAAGCGTGTGAATTCGCGCACAAGACACTACCCGCGGGTAGCGACCGATATAACGCGGTCCCGACCGTCCTCGCAGATGAGGGCACCTGTCGGGACCGCGTCGGCGTTTCGCCGCTCCCCGCCGGGGCTTCATGGGTGTTTGACCGGTCGGTCACGCCCTGGTAACACCAAACAGTGACGCTGGACTCACAGCACGTACACCCTTACTGAGGGGGGACCTCACCCATGCAGGCCGCGCCTGTTCGCGCCACCGCGATCCCGTCCTTCACGACCGCTCTGCGCGCCGTGGAGTCGCTGCTGATGAGCGGCGGTCAGCGCACCGCCCGTCGCAACGCCTGGACCTCCGTGCTGGAGGACCGCCGTCGCGCCAAGGACCGGGTCGAGGCGCAGCGCGTCCTCGAGCAGTCCCTTTCCCGGTCCGTCTCCGTCCGTCCCTGAGTCCGGGCCCTCCCCCACGGGGCCCCGGCGGACACTGCCGTCGTCCGCGCTTGTGCGGCCACGTAGACTTCGTGGCATGGCGAGGAAGGAAACCGCAGCGGACGCTGCGAACACCGGGCGACTGAAGCAGATCGCCCTGACCTACAAGATGACCCGCAGGGCCGACAAGAAGATCGGTCTTGTACTCGCGGCTGTCGGAATCGTCACCTTCGGTGTCTTCCTCGCGATCGGTTTCTTGATCGGGCACCCCATCTATCTCGGCATCCTGGGCCTCCTGCTCGCCTTCCTCGCGACGGCGATCGTGTTCGGGCGCCGGGCCGAGCGGGCCGCGTTCGGGCAGATGGAGGGCCAGCCCGGCGCCGCGGCGGCGGTGCTCGACAACATCGGCCGGGGGTGGACGACGACCCCCGCGGTGGCGATGAACCGCAACCAGGACGTGGTGCACCGCGCGGTCGGCAAGGCGGGCATCGTGCTGGTCGCCGAGGGCAACCCGAACCGGGTGAAGACCCTGCTGGCCGCCGAGAAGCGGAAGATGAACCGCATCGTCGCGGACGTCCCCGTGCACGACCTGCTCGTGGGGACGGGCGAGGGCCAGGTCGAGCTGAAGAAGCTGCGCACGACCATGCTGAAGCTGCCGCGCGTGCTGACCGGCCCGCAGGTCACCGCCACCAACGACCGGCTGCGCGCCCTCGGCGACCTGATGAGCAACATGCCGCTGCCGAAGGGGCCGATGCCGAAGGGCATGCGCCTGCCCAAGGGCGGACCCAAGGCCCGCTGATCCCCCGCACACGCATGCCGAAGGGGCGCCCGGAGTGGTCCGGGCGCCCCTTCGGCGTCTGTGCGCGGTGGCGCGGCGCGCGTGACGTCCGCTAGATACGGACCTCGACCGTGCCCGCGAGGCGGTCGTGCAGGCCGCGGCCGTCGCGGTCCCAGATCAGGGCCGGGATCGCGAGGAAGAGCAGGACCGTGCGCAGAGCGGAGCGCCAGGGGCTGACGCGGCCGGTCTCCAGGGCGAGCACGCGCAGGCCGAAGAGGCGCTTGCCCGGCGTGAAGCCGACCGTACCGACCGTGAGCACCATCAGCGCGAACATGATGAGCGGCGCCCAGATCTGCGCCGCGTCGTTGTAGCTCTGGGTGATGAGGCCGTATGCGATCAGAAGGCTCAGGCCCCAGTCCACGGCGAGGGCGCCGAGACGGCGGCCCGGGCGGGCGATCGAACCGGGCCCCTCCTCGGGCAGACCGAGCTGCTCGCCCCGGTATCCGAAGTCGACACCGGCCTCTTCCGCGGCCGCGCGGGGCCCGGAGAGCCACGATCCGAGTGCTTGCCTGTTGTCCACCCGTCCACGGTACTGCGCCCCGGATCGACCAGGGCAGGGCGGGGTGCGTCGGGGCTACGGTGGAAGGAGGTCCGGTTAACTTGTGCGAAACAAATGAGTCACGCCCGAGAAATCACCCGTCCCTAGGGTCGAGGTCAGCGTGTGCCACCCGCACTGGCCGCACGATCGATCTACCACCCCGGCGGGACGGTCGGGAGTAGGAGGAGCTGGATGTTCCAGAACGCCGACGAGGCCAAGAAGTTCATCGCGGACGAGGACGTCAAGTTCATCGACGTCCGCTTCTGCGACCTCCCGGGCGTGATGCAGCACTTCACGGTGCCTGCGGAGGCGTTCGACGCCGACGAGGAGCTCGCCTTCGACGGCTCCTCGATCCGGGGTTTCCAGGCCATTCACGAGTCCGACATGGCGCTGCGCGCGGACCTGTCGACCGCCCGGGTCGACCCGTTCCGCCGTGACAAGACGCTGAACATCAACTTCTTCATCCACGACCCGATCACGGGCGAGCAGTACTCCCGCGACCCGCGCAACGTGGCGAAGAAGGCCGAGGCCTACCTCGCCTCCACCGGCATCGCCGACACGGCGTACTTCGGTCCCGAGGCCGAGTTCTACGTCTTCGACTCCGTCCGCTTCGCGACCAGCGCGAACGAGTCCTTCTACCACATCGACTCCGAGGCGGGCGCCTGGAACACCGGTGCGCTGGAGGACAACCGCGGCTACAAGGTCCGGTACAAGGGCGGCTACTTCCCCGTCCCGCCGGTCGACCACTTCGCCGACCTGCGCGCCGAGATCTCCCTGGAGCTGGAGCGGGCCGGCCTGAAGGTCGAGCGCCAGCACCACGAGGTGGGCACCGCCGGCCAGGCCGAGATCAACTACAAGTTCAACACGCTGCTCGCCGCCGCCGACGACCTCCAGCTCTTCAAGTACATCGTGAAGAACGTGGCGTGGAAGAACGGCAAGACCGCGACCTTCATGCCGAAGCCGATCTTCGGTGACAACGGCTCGGGCATGCACGTCCACCAGTCGCTGTGGACCGGCGGCCAGCCGCTGTTCTACGACGAGGCCGGTTACGCGGGCCTGTCGGATACCGCCCGCTACTACATCGGCGGCATCCTCAAGCACGCCCCGTCGCTGCTGGCCTTCACCAACCCGACGGTGAACTCCTACCACCGCCTGGTCCCCGGCTTCGAGGCCCCGGTCAACCTGGTGTACTCGCAGCGCAACCGCTCCGCGGCCATGCGCATCCCGATCACGGGCTCGAACCCGAAGGCCAAGCGCGTCGAGTTCCGCGCGCCGGACGCCTCCGGCAACCCGTACCTGGCCTTCTCGGCGCTGCTGCTCGCCGGCCTGGACGGCATCAAGAACAAGATCGAGCCGGCCGAGCCGATCGACAAGGACCTGTACGAGCTGGCTCCCGAGGAGCACGCGAACGTCGCCCAGGTCCCGACCTCCCTCGGCGCGGTCCTGGACCGCCTGGAGGCCGACCACGAGTTCCTGCTCCAGGGCGACGTGTTCACCCCGGACCTGATCGAGACGTGGATCGACTTCAAGCGCGCCAACGAGATCGCGCCGCTGCAGCTGCGTCCGCACCCGCACGAGTTCGAGCTGTACTTCGACGTGTGATCGACGCCTGATCGAAGCGGATCGACCGCCCGTGCCCCCGCTGTGCCTCGCGCAGCGGGGGCACGGGCGTCTGTTCTATTCTGGTGACAGGACCACACGGGGGTGGAGTGGTGATGCGCGAGCACGAACAGGACGGCCAGCAGCGCGAGTTCGATCTCCGATGGGCGGACGACGCCGAGCACAAGGAGCCCTCGGCGCGGGCCCGGATGCTCGCCGCGCGGTGGAAGCACGACCCGCCCGGGCCCGTGCCGTTCCGCCCCGACCCGGAGCACGGACGGCCGCGACGGCGGGCCTCACGATCGCCCTGGATCTCCACGGCCGTGGTCCTCGGCAGCGTGGCGGCCCTGATCGTCCTGCTCGGCTACATCAACTTCCGGCCCCCGTACTAGGCAGTCATGCCTGTTGACGTCCGGGCCTGTGAGCGACAGCGTGTACACGGGCAACGCGGGCGAGGACGCCGCCCTGGACCAGGGGTGGCTCCTCGGGCACTTCAAGGGACCGGGGGATCCGCGGCGCAGTGACGCCGTGGAGGTGAAATGGGGCGTGCATCCCCGCGGGGACGAGCGGGCCGAGTGGGTGCGGGGTGAGGAACGCACCGCGGTGCTCGTGCTGATCAGCGGGCGTTTCCGGGTCGAGCTGCCGGGGCGCAGCGTCGTGCTGGAGCGGCAGGGGGACTACGTCGTGTGGGGGCCAGGAATCGATCATTCCTGGTGCGCCGAGGAGCAGTCGGTGGTGCTCACCGTGCGGTGGCCTTCCGTGCCGGGGTACGCGGTGGCCGGCGGCGGCTGACGTCTCATGGGGCCTGGGGGCGACCGTGAGCCGTTCCAGGGTGGGGGCCGGTGCGCAGCGGTGCTGGGAGCCGGCCCGCCGTGACCGGCACCGCGCGATCGGCCCGTGTGGGAATCTGTCGCGTGAGTGAATGGGCCTATGAGTGAGCTGACTTCCGCCAGGCCGGCCACGTTCGCGCGCGCCGACTTCGTGCATGCCGTCGGTGGGGAGCGGCTCAGTGGGTGGTACGCCGGGGGCGGTGGCCCGGTACCGGGGACGGCCGTGGTGCTGCACGGCGCGGGCGACGGGAGCAAGGAGCTGGTGCTGCCGCTGCTGGAGGAGTTCGCCGCCCAGGGTTGCCGTGCCCTCGCCTTCGACTTCTCCGGGCACGGGCGGAGCACCGGCCGGCTGCGCGAGCTCAGCCTGCGCCGCCGGTTCGACCAGGCGGTCTCCGTCATCGACGCCCACGCGCACGGTCCGCTGGTCCTGGTCGGCTTCAGCATGAGCGGCCAGACGGTGGCCGACCTGGCGCGGCACTACGGGGACCGGGTGGCGGCCCTGGGGCTGTGCGCGCCGGCGGTGTACGCCGCCGAGGCGTGGGACGTGCCGTTCGGCGACGGGGACGGGAGGTTCAGCGAGCTCATCCGGCGCCCCGGCAGCTGGCGCGGATCGCCCGCGCTCGACGTGCTGCGGGATTACGAGGGGCGGGCCGTGCTCGCGGTGCCCGGCACGGACGAGGTCATCCCGCCCGGTGTGACGGAGGCCGTCTCGGCGGCGCTGGCCCGGCGCGCGCAGTTCACCCACTGGGAACTCCCCGATGCACGGCACCGGTTGAGCGGCTGGTTCCGCGACCACCCGGAGGACCGGCGGGAGTTCGTCACGTCCCTGCTGTCCGGGCTCGGTGAGCCAGGCTGGGCGGCGACGCGCGCGTGGGTGGCCGGGCACCTGCCCGAGGGCCGCCGGGTCGTGGAGTCCGCCTTCCTGACGGGAGGCTGGAGCGCCCAGCTGCGGCGGCTCACCCTCGACGACGGCACCGCCCTGGCGCTGCGGAGCTTCGTGGCGCCCTTCTTCCGGCGGCACGCGCCCGGGCTGCTGGCCCGTGAGGCGGAGGTGCTCACCCTGCTGGCCGCGCAGGAGGACGTGCCCGCGCCCCGGCTGATCGGCGTGGACGCGACCGCCGGGCACTGCGAGCATCCGTCCCTGCTGATGACCGTCGTGCCGGGGCGGGTCAGGGTGGACGTTGGGGAGGACCTCGGCCGGCAGGTGGAGTTGCTGGCGGCCCGACTGGCCGCGATCCACCGGATCGTCCCCGGGCACCGGCCGCGCACGTACCAGGCGTGGACCTCACCGGAGCGGGTGAACGCACCGGAGGGCGAGGTGTGGGAGCGGGCGGTGGACGTGATCCGCCGTGACCCTCCCCCGTACGAGGGCTGCTTTCTGCACCGGGACTTCCATCCCGGGAACGTGCTGTTCACGGGCTCGGGGGCGGGGCTGCGGATCGGTGGTGTCGTCGACTGGGTGGAGACCTCGTGGGGGCCCGCCGACCTGGACGTCGCCCACTGCTCCACGGCACTGGCGCTGCTGTTCGGGGCGGAGTACGGCCTCGGTTTCCCGGAGCGCTACCAGGAGCAGGGCGGCCGGCGCCTGGCCGACGGCCCGGACCATCTGTACTGGCGGCTGCTCGACGCGCTGGCCTACGCCCCGGACGCGGCGAAGCTGGCGGGTCCGTGGCGGGAGCTGGGTCGGACCGACCTGACACCGGAGGTCCTCCTGGAGCGGCTGGAGGCCTATGTGACCGGGCTGTTGCGGCGCTACGCCTGAGGGGCGGCGACGAGCCGGGCGTCCCCGTCTCTCTCCCCCCGGCGGGCCGAGCCGGTCCTCAGCCCTCCCGCCGGCCGGCCCGGCGGGTGCGTCAGCTCGCCGAGTTCACCGTGGGCTGCCGGACGTACACCCCCGCCCGCGCCGCGATCGCCGCGGCCTCCGCCGCGCGGTCGGCCAGGGCCTCGTCGAGCCGGCCGCCGCTGATGAGCAGGTGGTAGTAGAGCGGCGCGGAGACGGCGCGGATCACCTCGTGCGCGTCCGTGCCCTCGGGCGCCTCGCCCCGTTCGACGGCCTGCCGGACGCAGGGCGCCCACTCGCGGACCCGGATGTCGTAGAACCGGTGCAGGGCCGCTGCCGTCCTCGCGTCGCCGGTCGCTGCCGCGATCAGCGCCTTGAACAGCGCCCCCTGCCGGGGGTCCGTCAGGGTCCGGTGCACCAGCCGGGCGTTGGCCGTCAGGTCGCCGAGCAGGGAGCCGGTCTCGGTGCGCGGCGACGACTGCTCGGCCATGTCCGCCAGGAGGTCGGCCACCAGCCCGGTCACCGTGCCCCAGCGGCGGTAGACGGTCGTCTTGCCCACTCCGGCGCGGCGGGCGATGTCGGCCAGGTCCAGGCCGGTGAAGCCCTCCTCGGTCAGGGCGTCCTCGGCCGCCCGCAGCACCGCCTCGCGCACCCGCGCCGTACGCCCGCCGGGCCGCAGCGTCCCCGGCTCGCCTCCGTCAGCCATAACGGTACCCCTGTTCCATTAACCGCTCCGCCCTGCTACCTTAGTGGCTACTAACGGAACCAGAGACCCGTTAGCAGTGACCGAGGAGGTCCCTCATGGAATACAGGCGACTGGGCGCGTCCGGCATCATGGTCCCCGCGCTGAGCTTCGGCGCCGGCACCTTCGGCGGCCGGGGCCCACTGTTCGGGGCATGGGGCGCGACCGACGCGCGGGAGGCGCGCCGTCTGGTGGACATCTGCCTGGACGCCGGCCTCACGATGTTCGACACCGCCGACGTCTACTCCGCCGGCGCCTCCGAGGAGGTGCTCGGCCAGGCGATCAAGGGCCGCCGGGACCAGGTGATCGTCTCCACGAAGACCGGTCTGCCGATGGGCGACGGCCCGGGCGACGCGGGCTCCTCGCGCTCCCGGCTGATCACCGCCTGCGAGGACGCCCTGCGCCGTCTCGGCACCGACCGCATCGACCTGTTCCAGCTGCACGCCTTCGACGCCGGCACCCCGGTCGAGGAGGTGCTGGACACCCTGGACACGCTGGTCCGGGCGGGCAAGGTGCGCTACACCGGCGTCTCCAACTTCTCCGGCTGGCAGCTGATGAAGTCCCTCGCGGCGGCGGACCGGCTCGGCCACCCGCGCCCCGTCGCCCACCAGGTGTACTACTCCCTCGTCGGGCGCGACTACGAGTGGGAGCTCATGCCGCTCGCCCGGGACCAGGGCGTCGGCGCGCTCGTCTGGAGCCCGCTCGGCTGGGGCCGTCTCACCGGCCGCATCCGCCGCGGCACCCCGCTCCCGCCCGGCAGCCGTCTGCACACCACCGCCGACTACGGCCCGCCGGTCGACGACGACCACCTCCACGGCGTGGTCGACGTGCTGGACGAGATCGCGCGGGAGACGGGCCGGGCCGTCCCGCAGATCGCTCTCAACTGGCTGCTGCGCCGCCCCACCGTCTCGTCCGTCATCATCGGCGCCCGCGACGAGCGGCAACTGCGCCAGAACCTCGGCGCCGTCGGCTGGAGCCTCACCCCCGAGCAGGTGGCGCGACTCGACGCGGCGAGCCACCGCCCGGCGCCGTACCCCTACTTCCCCTACGAGCGCCAGGAGGGCTTCGCCCGGCTGAACCCGCCGCTGATCGCGGCACCGGAACGGGCGGCATGAACAAGCGCCGGGCACTCCGCGGAGCGGGGCACCCGGCGCTCGCGGACGGCCGGTCAGCGCGCGTAGCGCATGAACGCCCGCACCATGTGGCAGGTCGTGTCCGACGGCGGGTGGACACCGATCAGCTCCGCCGTGTCGCGGATCGTCTCGTTGCGGGCCTGGTTGGGCACGTAGACGCCGGAGTCGAGCAGGGCGATGGCCAGACGCATCGCCTTCAGGCGGCGGTTGTGCGTCACGTACCACTCGCGGGGCCGGCCCGGCGGCAGCGGCCGCTTCTCCACGGGCGCGTACGGCAGGTCGAGCAGGACGGGACGCTTCGCGGTGGACTGGGTGGGCAACGGCTTCGGCTTCAGGGCGGCAGCGGGCACAGGCATCCTCCTGTCGCGGTCGGGCGGTCCGCCGAAGACGTCGGCGTCTTCGGCGCCACCCTCGAACACTGCTTACAGTTTACCGCCGGGCACTGACAACGGGCAGTGCGCGAAGGCCGGTAAAAGCCCAGTTCAGTGCAGGGATTGGCGGTCCGTCACAGCCGTTCCGGAAGAGGCGGGTGAGTCGGCGGAAAATCGAACAGAGTCTGGAGCGCGTACGGTGAGCGGCATGGAGATCTGGATCAATCCGGCCTGCTCGAAGTGCCGCAGTGCCGTGCAGCTGCTCGACGCCGAGGGCGCCGACTACACCGTCCGCCGCTACCTGGAGGACGTGCCGAGCGCGGACGAGATCCGTGACGTCCTCACGCGCCTCGGTCTCGAACCCTGGGACATCACCCGGACGCAGGAGGCGGCCGCCAAGGAGCTCGGGCTCAAGCAGTGGCCGCGGGACGCCGGCGCCCGCGACCGGTGGATCGAGGCGCTCGCCGAGCACCCGAAGCTGATCCAGCGCCCCATCATCACCGCGGACGACGGCACGGCCGTGGTGGCCCGCACCGACGAGGCCGTGCGCGACGCACTGGGCCGTTGACGCCGCTCAACGGCCGTGTGGCGCAGCTCACTTGAATGACTCCCGCAACCGCTGAGTAACCCCGTTCGGTATCTCGTACATAGCGGCGTACGCTCCCCTACCTCTTCAGGAGGCGCGCATGTCGCGCAGGAGAACTCTCGGCACGAAGAAGAAGATCGCGCTCCTCGTGAGCGCGGCGACGGTGGCGGGAGGCGGGGCCTTCGTCATGGCGAGCACGTCGAACGCCGCGCAGACTCCCAAGTCGGCGTCGGAATCGACGGTCTGCCTGGGTCTCGCCACCGCCCTGGGCAACAACCAGAAGTTCATCGCGGACCAGCGGGCCGACCCGGACGCCCAGTCCGAGGCCAGGATCGCCAACCGTGAGGCGGTCGTCGCTGAGATCAAGCGCAAGCAGGAGGCGTCGGGCTGCGTGGTGGGGGAGTCGGCTCAGGACTCCCAGGCCACGCAGCCGGCGCAGCCCGCCCAGCCGTCGGCTCCGGCTGCGTCGGCCCCGGCCTCCCCGCCCGCCGCGTCCGCCCCGGCGGGCAATGCCGGCGGTGGCGGCGCGGCCGCCGGGCAGCAGGTGTGCAACGGCTCCACGGTCACGCTCTCCGGCGAGGGCGGTGCGCCCGCCGCGTCCAGCAACCAGTTCCCGGCCGGCACGAAGCTGAAGGTCACCAACCTGGACAACAACAAGTCCACGACCGTGGAGGTCACTTCGGTCTCCGGCAGCTGTGTGCTGCTGAACAACGCGGCCTTCGAACAGGTCCGTGAGCCCGGCAAGTTCCTGATCCGCCGGGCCGTGATCGAGAAGGTGGGGTGAGGCCGGACGGTCGATCGAGCCACTGAGGCGGCGGCCACCCCCTCGGCCGCCCCTCGTACGTGTCACCGGTCCTGCTGCTCCCGGCCAGGAGCAGTGGGACCGGCGCGTCAGGGCCACGCGGCGGCGGTCACCGGCTGGACGGAGGGGAGCCGGTGACCCGCGCCCGCCGCGGGGGACGACGTCCTCACAGCGTGCGGTGGGGCACGGCGCCACCAGGTAACACGGGGTTCACATCCGAGCAATGGCCGGGAAATCGCCCGTTGCGAGGCTGCCGGGCAGCACCGCGCGGCGTTTCAGTGCCGCAGCGCCGCAGCACCCGCGATACGCGCCCAGACACACCCCCGAAGGATGTGGCCCGTGACCTTCAAGGCTGAGTACATCTGGATCGACGGCACCGAGCCGACGGCCAAACTGCGGTCGAAGACCAAGATCATCACGGGTTCGCCCGCCGGTCTCGACGCGCTGCCGATCTGGGGTTTCGACGGGTCCTCCACCAACCAGGCCGAGGGCCACGCCTCGGACTGCGTGCTCAAGCCGGTCTTCACCTGCCCGGACCCGATCCGCGGCGGCGACGACGTACTGGTCCTGTGCGAGGTGCTGAACATCGACCTCACCCCGCACCCCACCAACACCCGTGCGGCGCTGGCCGAGGTGGCGGAGAAGTTCGCGGCGCAGGAGCCGATCTTCGGCATCGAGCAGGAGTACACGTTCTTCAAGGACGGCTACCCGCTCGGCTTCCCCAAGGGCGGCTTCCCGGCCCCGCAGGGCGGCTACTACTGCGGCGTCGGCGCCGACGAGATCTTCGGCCGTGACGTCGTCGAGGCCCACCTCGACAACTGCCTGAAGGCCGGCCTCGGCCTGTCCGGCATCAACGCCGAGGTCATGCCCGGCCAGTGGGAGTTCCAGGTCGGCCCGCTGTCCCCGCTGGAGGTCTCGGACCAGCTGTGGGTGGCCCGCTGGCTGCTCTACCGCACCGCCGAGGACTTCGACATCGCCGCCACCCTGGACCCGAAGCCGGTCAAGGGCGACTGGAACGGCGCCGGCGCGCACACCAACTTCTCCACCAAGGCGATGCGCGAGGGCTACGACGCGATCATCACCGCGTGCGAGGCGCTCGGCGAGGGCTCCAAGCCGCTCGACCACGTCAAGCACTACGGGGCCGGCATCGACGACCGCCTGACCGGCCTGCACGAGACCGCCCCGTGGGACAAGTTCTCCTACGGCGTCTCCGACCGCGGCGCGTCGGTCCGCATCCCGTGGCAGGTCGAGAAGGACGGCAAGGGCTACATCGAGGACCGCCGTCCCAACGCCAACGTCGACCCGTACGTGGTGACCCGCCTGCTCGTCGACACCTGCTGCACGGCGCTGGAGAAGGCCGGCCAGGTCTGATCCGCCCGCACGGCTCCACGAGGGGGCGCCCGCCGTTCACGGTGGGCGCCCCTCGCGTTGTCGGTGGGGCGTGCCATCGTGGGGGCATGGAGATCGACGGGGGCCTGCCCATCACGGTGCGGACGGAGAGCGGGCGGACGGACGCGCGGGTGCCGGAGCGGGAGCTGCGGGACCGGGTGGAGCGGATCGGCGGGGACGGCGACCGCTTCCTCGTCGTGCAGCGGATACCGGACCGGCCGAGGGTCTTCGTCCAGACGGCGCGCGAGCAGGACGGGACGTACGACCTGCAGCACCGCACCGGATCCGTCTCCCCCATGTGGGTGACCCGGGTGAGCGACCCGGAGCTCGTCGCCGAGGTGTTGGTGCGCTGGGCCCGGCAGGAGGACGGCTGGGACACCGGAATCGCCTGGGAGCGCGAGGAGTTCCCCGAGCCCGAGCGGGCCCCCGCGCTCGCCCCCGAGGTCGCCGCACGGGCCGCGGAGTACGTCCGCGCGATGCTCCGGGACGGCTTCCTGGGCATCGAGGCGCTGATCCGCGAGACGGTGTACCTGATGGAGGACGGCGCGGACGGGCCGCCGCCGTCCGCCGCGCAGGCCCGCGAGCTCGTCGAGCGGCTCTGGCTGGAGCGGCTCGACGAACAGGACACGTGGACCGGGCCGACCGATCCGGACCGCCTGGAGCGCGCCTTCGCGGCCCTGGACGAGGCCGGCGTCGTCGCCCGCGCGCACTTCACCTGCTGCCACGGGTGCGGCATGGCCGAGATCGGCGCGGAAGCGGACGGCCGGGACGGGGTGCGCGGGTTCGTCTTCTTCCACCGGCAGAGCACGCGCGGCGCGGCGGAGGGCCGCGGCCTGTCCGTCCACTACGGCGGCTTCGACGGCTCCGAGGAGACCACGCGGGCGGTCGGGCACGAGGTCGTGGCCGCGCTGACCGCCGCCGGACTGTCCACCCAGTGGGACGGTGATCCGGGCACGGCGATCACGGTCACTCCCCTGACCTGGCGCAAACGGCTGGTGGGGTGACGCGGTCGACAGCGGCTCGGTGTCCAAGCTGTGAGAGAAGGGTCCCGGCGATCGACCCCCGTCTGCTTCAATGGCCTCATGGCCAGCTACCAGAAGAACACCGCGACGGGTCGCCATGACCTCGAGCCCTTCTGGCCTTCCCGTCAGCACCACGACTTCGACCGGGTGTGTTGCCGCGCGACGAACGCGCCGGCCCTCTAAAGCCGTACACCCCGGCCTTCGGCCGGCGCGAACCGCGTACGTCCTCGGCGGGCCCGACCACGAACTCGCGGCCGTCGATCTCCCGACGAACCCTTCGCGCGAAAGAGCTGACCTCTCATGGCGACCACTCGTTCCCTGTCCACCGCCACCCTCGACTCCCCCGCCCCGCACGGCCCCCGGCACCGGCTGCGCGCCGTCGACCGGGACGAGGTGGTGACGGTCGCGGATCTGCTGCCGCCCGGTGCCACCTGGCTGCCGGCTCCCCCGCACACCCTGCCGACGCTGCCCGGGCAGCCGCCGATGATCGGTTACCTGGTGCTCGTCCCCGCCGACCAGCAGCCCCCGTTCCCGGTGGCGGTGCCCGACCGACCGGCGGCGACGGCCGGGGCCGAGCCGGGCGGCGAGGCGCTGATCCGGGTCGACACCGTGCAGCGCACCGCCACGGTGGCCGGACGGCCGCTCGACCTCACGTACCTGGAATTCGAGCTCCTGGCCCACCTGGTGGCCCACCCGGGCCGGGTGCACACCCGTGACCAGCTGGTCGGCACGGTGTGGGGCTACGGCCACGTGGGCGACGGCCGCACGGTCGACGTCCACGTCGCCCGGCTGCGCCGCAAGCTGGGCGCGGAGCACCGCGACACCATCCGTACGGTGCGCCGCGTCGGCTACAAGTACGTGCCGCCGACGGAGGGGTGATCCGGCCTCTGCCGACAGCAGATCCCCGTTCCATGGCGCCCCCGCGCCGGGCAGAGTCCTCGGCATGAGACTTCTGGTGCTGGGTGGTACGGAGTTCGCGGGGCGGGCCGTCGTGGACGCGGCGCTCGCGCGGGGCTGGGAGGTGACCGTCTTCCACCGGGGACGGCACGAGGCCCCGCCGGGCGTGCGGTCGCTGCACGGTGACCGCACCGCGCCCGGCGGGCTCGCGGCCCTGGCCGGGGACTCGGGCTCGTGGGACGTCGTCGTCGACACCTGGTCGGCGGCGCCCCGGGCCGTACGGGACGCGGCGCGGCTGCTGCGGGACCGCGCCGGCCGGTACGTGTACGTGTCGAGCTGCTCGGTGTACGCCTGGGCCCCGCCCGCCGGCTACGGCGAGGACGCGCCGGTGGTCGAGGGCGCGTCGGGCGACGCCGGGCAGACCGACTACGCCCACGACAAACGGGGCGGCGAACTGGCCGCCCTGGACGCCTTCGGCCCGGACCGCTCGGTGCTGGTACGGGCCGGGCTGATCCTCGGCCCGTACGAGAACGTCGGCCGCCTGCCGTGGTGGCTGGCCCGGACGGCCCGCGGCGGCCCGGTCCTGGCGCCCGGGCCGCGGGAGCTGCCCCTGCAGTACGTCGACGTCCGCGATCTGGCCGAGTGGATCCTCGGCGCGGCGGAGCAGGGCCTGAGCGGGCCGTACAACCTGATCGGTCCGCGGGGGCACGCCACGATGGGGACGCTGCTCGACGCGTGCGCGCGGGTCACCGGCGGTGCGGCCGAGCTCCGGTGGACCGAGCCCGGGGTGATCCTGGAGGCGGGCATCGAGCCGTGGGTCCAGCTGCCGGTGTGGGTGCCGCCGGGCAGCGACCTGCACGACGCCCTGCACGGCGCCGACGTCTCCCGGGCCCTGGCGGCCGGGCTGCGCTGCCGGCCCGTCGAGGAGACCGTGGCCGACACCTGGAGCTGGCTGTGCGCCCTCGGCGGGGTCGCGCCGCAGCGGCCGGACCGGACGCTGAAGGGACTGGACCCGGAGCTGGAGGCGAAGGTGCTCGCGGCCGGCGCCGGCACCTGAGACGCCGGCCGAAGCCGGGGGGTGTACCTGGCACCACCCCCCGGCCGGGTGCCCGGCCCCGTGACCCCGCTCCCCCGCTCGACGAGACTGAACGCCATGACCATCGACACGAACGACGGCGGCGTGCGGACGACGGGGCGGAACATCGGGCTCGCCGCGGCGCGGGGGCTGGCGCTGGCCCTGATCTCCCTGCCGGGGGCGGTGCTGTGCTTCTGCCTGACCGCGGTCTCGATCGGGCTCATCCCGATCGGGGTGGGGATCGTCACGACGCCGTACGTGCTGACCGGGGTGCGGGCGTTCGCGAACTGGCGCCGGGTGCTCGCGGCCGAGTGGGGCGGGGTGCGGATCCCCCCGGCGTACCGGCCGCTGCCGAAGGACGCCAACCCGTGGGCGCGCACCTTCGGGATGCTGGGCGACCCGGCGACGTGGCGGGACCTGAGGTGGCTGCCGATCGACATGACCGCGGGGTTCACCACCGCGCTGCTGTCCGCCGCCCTGCTGATCTGGCCGCTGGAGGGGTTCGCGCTCGCCCTCGGGCTGTGGCGGGTCTTCCCCGACGGGTACTGGTACGGCTTCGTGCCGGTGACGGGCCAGGCGTCGGCCCTCGGGGCCGCCGCGCTCGCCCTGGTCATCCTGTTCTTCGCGCACTTCTTCACCCCGCGCCTGCTGAACGCCCACTTCCGGCTCACCCGGGCGATGCTCGGTGCCGACCAGGAGCAGCTGGCCGAGCGGGTGCGGGTGCTGACCGAGACCAGGCGGGACGCGGTCGACGCCTCCGCGGCCGAACTGCGGCGCATCGAGCGGGACCTGCACGACGGTGCGCAGGCCCGGCTGGTCGCCGTCGGCATGGACCTCGGCACCATCGAGGCGCTCCTCGACAAGGACCCGGCCCAGGCCAAGGAGCTGATCGCGCAGGCCCGGAAGTCCTCGGTGGAGGCCCTGACCGAGCTGCGCGAGCTGGTGCGCGGCATCCACCCGCCGGTGCTCGCCGAGCGCGGACTCGGCGACGCCGTACGGGCCCTGGCCCTGCGGCTGCCGGTGGCCACCGAGGTGAGCGTGGACCTGCCCGGGCGGGCGGAGGCGCCCGTGGAGTCGGCCGCGTACTTCGCCGTCAGCGAGGTGCTCACCAACGCGGTGAAGCACTCCGGCGCGGACCGGATCTGGGTCGACCTGCACCAGGCGGACGGCATGCTGCGGGCGACCGTGACGGACAACGGCCGGGGCGGCGCGGTGATCGAGCCCGGTTCGGGGCTGGCCGGGGTCGAGCGGCGACTGGGTACATTCGACGGCGTCCTGGCCGTCAGCAGCCCCGCGGGCGGCCCCACCATGGTCACCATGGAGATCCCTTGCGCGTAGTCCTCGCCGAAGACCTGTTCCTGCTGCGCGACGGTCTCGTCCGGCTGCTGCGGGCGCACGGCTTCGAGATCGCGGCGGCCGTCGAGTCCGGGCCCGAACTGGCCGCCGCACTGGCGGAGCTGGACCCGGACGTCGCCGTGGTCGACGTGCGTCTGCCGCCCACGCACACCGACGAGGGCCTGCAGTGCGCCCTCGACGCCCGCCGGAAGCGGCCCGGGCTGCCCGTGCTGGTCCTCTCCCAGCACGTGGAGCAGCTGTACGCGCGTGAGCTGCTCGCCGACGGCAGCGGCGCCGTGGGCTATCTGCTGAAGGACCGGGTCTTCGACGCCGAGCAGTTCGTGGACGCGGTACGGCGTGTGGCGGCCGGAGGGACGGCGATGGATCCGCAGGTCATCCAGCAGCTGCTGGCCCGGCAGTCGGGCGGCGACCGGCCGCTGGCCCGGCTGACGCCCCGGGAGCTGGAGGTGCTGGAGCTGATGGCGCAGGGCCGGTCCAACGCGGCGATCGCCGGGAAGCTGGTCGTGACGGAACGGGCGATCGCCAAGCACACCGCGAACATCTTCGCCAAACTGGGCCTTGAGGTCTCGGACGACGACAACCGGCGCGTGCTGGCGGTTCTCGCGTATCTCGACCACGGCCGGTGAAACCGGACCCGCCGATTCACCCACGGTGCGGGATCAACAACTCCCGGTACTTCCGGGGCAGTTGAGGACACAGGGACCACACGAATCTCGCATCAATTTCCGGGACCTCTGAACACCCGTGGGACGGCCTCCGTATGGAAGGGAGCCGCTTCACTCCTGTCGGGCGCCTCGATGCCCCCGAAAAAGGAAGTCAGAGGAGTTCCATGGGACGCAACACAAGAAAACGCCGTACGCCGCTGGCCACCAAGGCCATAGCCGCATCGGCGGCCCTAGCGCTCGGTGGGGGCGGGCTGATCTGGGCAAACTTCTACGCCTCGGCGCACGAGGAGAACTCGGCGAACCAGACGAAGTCCGCAGGCGCGCAGATCGCCACGATCCAGTGCCCGGACGTCGGTCAGAAACTGACCAAGGTGCCCAACCGCGCCCGGCGGGGGGTGGACCGGGAGCTGGCGAACCTCGACAAGCAGATCAGCGAGGCGTACGCACGGCTCGCCTCCACGCGTCGGGCCCAGGCCGGTGACCCGGGCTTCGTCGACAACGCCATCCTCGGCCCGCTGAAGTCGAAGCGGACCGCGGCCCTCGACCGGATCGGCATCAACATCCGGCGGGTGGGCGGCAAGGCACCCAACCTCGGCAAGTTCGCCGGGTGCCGGGGCATGGCCGCGAACCCGAACACCAACGACGGCAACGCCGGAGGCGGCCAGAACAACGACGGCCAGGACCAGGGCCAGAACAACGGCGGCCAGGGCGGCAACGGCGGCCAGGACAACGGTCAGGGCGGCAACGGCGGCCAGGCCGGCAACGGTCCCGCGGCGGCGGACTTCATCAACATCGAGGACGTCCAGCCCAACTCCCGCAACCTGCCCAACGGTCTGGCCGCGAACGGCGACGGCGGCTCCACGGGCTCGTTCACCACGAACTGCGGCACCAACGAGAACGAGAACCGCAACTCCGACAACGTGATCGTGGCGCCCGGCGTGTCCAACGGCGCGCAGCACCAGCACGACTACGTCGGCAACCAGAGCAACAACGCCTTCGCGAGCGACGAGGACCTGGCCAACGCCCAGACCACCTGCCAGAACCAGGGCGACAAGTCCTCGTACTTCTGGCCGGTCCTGCGCATCCAGGACGGCTCGCAGGACATCGACCAGGGTCAGCCCGGCGGTGGCCAGGACGGCAACGTCGGCAAGATCGTCGAGCCGGCCGAGGCGCAGCTGAAGTTCGTCGGCAACCGCACCAGCGACGTCGTCGCCATGCCGAAGGCCCTGCGCATCATCACCGGTGACGCCAAGTCCTTCACCAACGGCCTGAACAACGCCAACACCTCGTGGAGCTGCACGGGCTTCGAGGACCGGCAGGTGACGGACAAGTACCCGATCTGCCCCCAGGGCAGCTCCGTGGTGCGCACGTCCAACTTCCAGAGCTGCTGGGACGGCCAGAACATCGACAGCGCCAACCACCGCACCCACGTGGACTTCGTGGAAGCGGACGGCAGCTGCTCGAACGGCTTCCGGGCCATCCCCCAGCTCCAGGTCCGCCTGGTCTACGACGTCCAGGCGCCGCAGATCAACAACGGGCAGGTGCAGAACGCCTTCGCGGTGGACTCCTTCCCGGAGCAGCTGCACAAGCCGATCACCGACCACAACGACTTCATCAACTTCTTCGACGAGGACGTGATGAACGAGATGGTCCAGTGCATCAACAACGGCGAGGACTGCCAGTAGTCCGGACCAGGTGAGAAGCCGGCGGTGGGAATTCCCACCGCCGGCTTTCGCTCGCCCCGGATTCCCGGGATTCCGCTCGGTCAGCCGTGGTGGCCGCCCTTGTTGTGGCTGCCGCCGGGATTCATGTGCTCGGAGCCCTCCTCCATGGTCCCGCCGAGAGTGCTCTGGAGCGCCATGACGGTCTTCTCCTGGCCGACGGCGACCCATTTGCGGCCGACGAGGTAATAACCGCCGTAGTCCTTGGCGCTGTTGAGCCATTCACGCTGGCCGCGGTCGGTGGCGAAGGTGGCGAGGACGTACTTCTCCTCGCCCTTCTTGCAGATGGCCTGACGGATGGTGTCGGCGTCGGTCTGCATGTTCGGCTTGCACTCGGCCTCGGCCGCGATGTGCTCCAGGCTGCCGGTCACCGCCTCGGGCACGGCCGCCTCGTGTCCGCCGCCGGATCCGCAGCCGGCCAGCGCCAGTATCGCCACCGCGCCGCTCAGCGCGAGCATCGGTCGGGTCACCCTCATCTGTTCCTCCGGTCCTTGTCACGGCACGGTCCGGACGCATGCCGCACGGAGCCCTGGCACGAGGCTCTCCCCTTCGATACGGCCGCGGGGCGCGGACTGCTCAAAATTCCGCTGCCCCGATGGGCACGGGCGTGCGAGGGTGGGGCGGTGAACCAGGACTGGGAAGAGCGCGTGACCGCCCTGTGGGCCCGCTTCGACGACTACGCCGAGACGGCCGGGGACGAGGCCCGCTTCCGCGCCGACGTCGACGCCCTCGTGGCCGAGCTGCCCGGGGACAGCCCGCTGGGCCCGTTCGAGCAGGCCTGCGCCTGGGACTCGACCGGCCACTCGGACCGGGCGGTGCCGCTGTACCGGGAGGCGCTGGCCCGGGGACTCGCCGACGTCAGTCCCTACAAGGCCCGCCGGACGAAGATCCAGCTGGCCAGCTCGCTGCGGAACATCGGACAGGCCGAGGAGGGTGTCAAGCTGCTCGAAGCCGAACTCGACGCCCCGTCCGACGAACTGGACGACGCCGTGCGCGCCTGTCTCGCCCTGTGCCTGTCCAGCCTCGGCCGCGACCGCGAGGGCCTGTCGCTGGCCCTGGGCGCGCTCGCCCCTCATCTGCCGCGCTACCAGCGGTCGATGGCGAACTACGCCCGGCTGCTCGTCGAGCCCGCGGAGCGGCCCGGGGCCTGAACGCCCCCGCGGTCAGGTGACCATCCACCGATTCGCTCGTTCTGCTGAACGTGCAGTCACAGGATGTCGCCCAGCGCCCCGCACCCTCCTCCCCCGCCGGCCCGGTCGTCGACGTCGAGCAGGCCGAGGCCGCCCTCGTCGAGCACTACCCGCGGCTCGTCCGGCTGGCCTATCTGGTGCTGCCGCCCGGCCTGGGCCGCAGCCGGCGCGTCCTGACCGCACACGCCCTCACCCAGCGGGCGCTCCCCCGCAACCGCACCCCGGCCCCCGTGATCCCGGCCCAGTCCACCGGCCGGGACGGCGACCCGGGCTACGCCCTGGTCCGGCTCCAGGTGCTGCGTACGGCGCTGGAGGCGGGGCTGCCGCTGCGGCTGCGGGCCTGGCCCAAGCGGTCCCAGCTGCCGCCGCTGCTGCCGCAGGTGTGGGGCCTGAAGCTCTTCCCGCGTTCCGGCGGGGCCGACGAACTCGCCCTGGACCAGCGGCTGTCCACACTGTCCGGCCCGGCCCGGGCGGCGTACGCGCTGCGTGGTCTGGAGCGGCTGACGGACGACGGCGCGCGCAAGGTGCTGGCGGCGGTGGGCGTCGCCGACCCGGAGGGCGCCCTGCTGGAGGCCGGGGGGATCCCCGAGCAGTTCGCCCTGCTCGACTCCCCCGAGTTCGACCCCTGCTCGCTGCAGGCCCGTCCCACCGACCTGATGCGGCGCCGCCAGCACCTGAAGGCCGCGCTGGCGGCCGGGGCGGCCCTGCTGGTGTGCGGGGCGCTGCTCGGGCTGCCCGGCGAGGGCTGGGGCCCCGACGGCGCCGCGGCGCCGCCGTACGCGCGCAACCCGGCCGCCCAGGCCGCCCTCGACCCGGCGAAGCTGACCCGGGTGCCCCCCGACGCGTGGCGGATCTCGGCGCGCACCGACTTCTCCGTCTGGCCGGCCCGGGGCGACCTCACCGGCGACGAGGCCCTGCTGCGCCGGGCCCTCGCGGTCTGGGCCCGCCCCGGCGAGACGGTCCAGGTCTCGGCGACGCCCGGCACCCCGTCCGGCGGCCCGGCCGGACCGCCCCAGCTGCTGTACGCGGGGACGGTCGACGCGGCTCGCGTGGTGATCCTCCACGACGGTCTGCGCATCGCCCGGTACGCCGAACCGAAGGACGGCACGCAGGGAGCCGCCCTCGACTTCGCCCGGGTCGACGGTGCCTCCCGGGCCGAGGCGGGCGCGGTGGTCCTGGGCCGGGCCGACGGCAACGTCCGCTACCTGACCGCCCCGTGGATCGAGAAGGCGGCCGAGCGGGACCTGCTGAAGCCCGGCTCGGGCGCGATGGACCTGGCGCTCACCGACGGCGTGACCGCGCCGCTGGCCAGCCCCGCCCTGCGGTCCGGCCCCTGCACCTCGTGGAACGTGCTCCAAGTGACCGACGGCGCGCGGACCCGGCTGCTCACGGACCTCGGCGAGCTGGTCCCGGCCCGGCTCACCACCGGCCGGCCGGGCTCCCCGGGCGAGGTGTCCGGAGCGGCGGCGCTGCGCACCTGGCAGCCGTTCGCCTGCTCGCTGGGCACGGTCCGCTCGGCCGGGGTGCGCGGCGTCAACGCCTGGGCGTTCAACGAGCAGCCGCTGCCCGACGCGAGCGGCTCGGCGGCGTGGGTGTGCACGCGGGCGGAGACCTGGCGGGGCGGCGGGGCACGGGTGCTGGCGCAGTTCCACACGCCGGGCGGGGCGTACGGGGCGGTCGCGGCGAAGGCCGAGAACGTCCCGGCGTGCGGGGCGCGCGATCCCCACGTGCTGGCCGGGGTGCTGTGGAAGGCGAAGGCGGGCGACTGGTACCTGCTGGCCGCCGGCAGCCGGACGACCGCCTCGATCCGGGCGACGGGCGGGGTCGACGGGTCGGCCTCCGGCAGTCTGCTCACGGTCCCGGCCGAGCAGGGCGCGCAGGCCGAGTTGAAGGGCACGCTGAAGGACGGGCGTTCGCTCGGCGGGCTGCGCTGACCGGTGGTCGCGGCGCCGGCCCGGGTACGCCGGGCCGGCCGCGCCGATCACTCCGGACCGTTCGCGGCCGGAATCGATCGGTAAGGTGTTCGTATGACTATCGGGGTTCGCCGCAGAATGGGAGTCGAGGAGCGACGGCAGCAGTTGATCGGAGTCGCCCTCGAACTGTTCAGCCGCCGCTCGCCCGACGAGGTCTCGATCGACGAGATAGCGTCGGCCGCGGGCATCTCACGCCCGTTGGTCTACCACTACTTCCCCGGCAAACTCAGCCTGTACGAGGCCGCGTTGCAGCGGGCCTCGGACGATCTCGCGGCCCGTTTCGTGGAGCCGCACGAGGGCCCGCTGGGGGCCCGGCTGCTGCGCGTGATGCACCGCTACTTCGACTTCGTGGACGAGCACGGACCCGGTTTCTCCGCCCTGATGCGCGGCGGCCCGGCGGTCGGCTCCTCGACGACCAACGCGCTCGTCGACTCGGTACGGCAGGCCGCGTATGTCCAGATCCTTTCGCACCTGGGCGTGACCGATCCGCCCGCGCGGCTCGAACTGGTCGTGCGGTCCTGGATCTCGCTCGCCGAGTCGACGGCGCTGATCTGGCTCGACGGCCGGCGCATCCCGCGCGAGGAGCTGGAGCCCCAGCTCGTCAACGACTTCGCCGCGCTCGCCGCGGTGAGCGCGGCCTACGACGAGGAGATGGCGGCGCTGCTGCGCCGCATCGTCGCGGACGAGCCGGCCGACGGCCCGTTCGCGAGCCTGGCCGGCCGGCTGATCGCCCTGGCGAGCTGAACGGGCCGGCCTCTCAGCTCTCGAACTTGGCGTACGAGGGGTCGAGGTCGCGGACCTCGGCGGAGGCGTGCAGCGCGATGCCCGCCGCGGGCTTCAGATGCGTCCGCAGCAGCTCCAGCGCGGCCTGCGTGAGCCGGGCCTTGGTCTCGTCGGTGCGGCCGGCGAGCAGCGCGATGTGGACGTGCACATGGGCGTGGCCCTCGGTGTCGGGGCCGACCACGATGTCCTCGGTCCGCCGGAACCTGCTCTTGCAGGCCTGCGGCTTGGCGGCCGCGATCTCGACCGTCGCCTCGTGCAGCGCCTTCGCGAAACCGGGCCGGTCGAAGCCGTCCGCGAGGTCGGCGGAATAGTCGACGGTGATCTGCGGCATCAGCACTCCTGTTCCGGGTCGGTGGGCTCACCCTAACGGCAGGCGGGGCGGGCCGCCGGTCGCGGCCCGCCCCGCCCGTACCGGGTGCGTCACCCGGCGGTGAACACCGCGACCGTCCGTCCCGGGACGGTGAACGTCCCGGACTTCTCCGCGTAGGAGGCGGACTTCACGGTGGCGTCGGCGCCCGCCGCCTGCACCGGGTGCAGGCGGTAGCCGGTCCCGGCCAGGGCGGGGACGCGCTGCTCCTGCCGCTCGGGCGTGGCGTTGAAGACGACGACGAGGTCACCGAGCCGCATGGTGATCACGCCGGGCGTCTCGTCCGTGCCGGACAGCGGGAAGGAGAGCCGGGACTGGACCCGCTCGGCCGTGGCGAGGGAGAAGTCCGGCTCGGCGGCGCGGATCCGCAGCAGGTCGCGGTAGGCCGCCGAGGCGCCCTCGATCTGCTCGCAGCCCACCTTCACCGTGCCCAGCAGCGGCTTGGCGTACGGCCACTTGTCCTCGTTGTCGGCCGCCATGGGCAGTCCGCGGCCGAAGCCGTTGCCGTCCCGGCAGTCCCAGTGGATCGCGTTGAACCAGTCGCCGCTGTCGTAGGAGTTGCGGTCCAGGGACTTCGAGCGCAGCAGGTCGGTGCCCGCCTGGGAGAGGGCCGGGCCCTGCGAGAGGGTGGCCGTCGCCATGGCGAGGACCTGCATCCGGGCCCGGTCGGAGGCGCTCACCGTGGCGGGCAGCTTGAAGGCGAGCGCGTCGAACAGGGTCTCGTTGTCGTGCGCGTCGGCGTAGGCGAGGGCGTCGCCGGGTGCGTCGGCGTAACCGGCGGGGGCGCCGTTGTAGTCGACCTCGGAGCCCTTGACCTCCTTGCCGCTGGTGTCGGTGAAGGTGTAGGCGCTCAGGTTGCCGGTCAGGCCCACCTTGATGAGGTCCTGGTAGTGCAGCAGGCGGGCCTTCTGCTCGGCCGGGGTGCCGTTGCTCTTCGAGGAGTTCGGCTCGGTGTACAGGCCGGACGCGAAGCCCTGCACGCCGGGGTCCTCGTCGAAGGGGCCGCCGCCGCGCACGGCGTCGCGCGCCCGGTCGGAGAAGGTGGCGATGCCCGTGCCGGCCATGTTCTTCTGGGTGGCCTGGACGAACCGGGCGTCGTCGGCGACCTCGCCGAAGTTCCAGCCCTCGCCGTACAGGATGATCTTCTTGCCGTCGACGCCGTCCTTCGCGAGGGTCAGCTCGTCCAGGGCCTTCCGCACGGCCAGGATGTTGGCCTTCGGGTGGTGGCCCATGAGGTCGAAGCGGAAACCGTCGACCTTGTACTCCTTGGCCCAGCTGACGATCGAGTCGACGACCAGCTTGCCCATCATGGCGTTCTCGGTGGCGGTGTTGGCGCAGCAGGTGCTGTTGGCGACCGAGCCGTCGGCGAGCAGGCGCTGGTAGTAGCCGGGGACGATCCGGTCGAGGACGCTCGTCTTCTCCTGGCCCGCGGCGGCGGTGTGGTTGTAGACGACGTCCATGACGACCCGCAGGCCGTCGTCGTTGAGGGCCTTGACCATCTTGCGGAACTCGACGGTGCGGGCCGTGCCGTCCGGGTCGGTGGCGTAGGAGCCCTCGGGGACCGTGTAGTGGTACGGGTCGTAGCCCCAGTTGTAGGCGTCCTTCGCGGCGATCTTCCCGACGCACTCCTGCTGCTTCCCGGAGTCCGCCGGGTGGGAGGCCAGGTCGCAGTCGGTCCGCGCCTGGTCGGCCTTGCGCTCGGGGATGGTGGCGATGTCGAAGGCCGGGAGCAGGTGCACGTACGAGGTGCCGGCCTTCGCCAGCTCGCGCAGGTGCTTGCTGCCGTCGCTGGCCTTGTCGGTGAAGGCGAGGTAGGTGCCGGGGTGCTTCGCCGTGCGGTCCTCGACGGAGAAGTCCCGGACGTGCAGCTCCTGGATCTGCGCGTCCCGCAGCGGCACGGCCTTCGGCTTGGTGTACGTCGACCAGCCGGCCGGCTTGAGGGCCTTGTCGGCCAGGTCGACGACGAGGCCGCGCTCGGAGTCGGCGGTGAGGGCCACGGCGTAGGGGTCGGTGACCCTGTTGGTGACGACCTTGCGGACGCTGGGCGCCCAGACCTTCACGACGTAGCGGTAGGGCTTGTTCTTCCAGGACGCCGGGCCGGTGACGGACCAGACACCGGTGGCTGAGTCACGGCGCATGGCGACGGTTGTGCCGTCCAGCTCCAGGGCCACGGACTGCGCGGTCGGCGCCCACACGGACAGGGTGGGGCGGCCCTTGGCGAACGTCGGTCCCAGGTCGGCCCCGGTGGCGTCGTAGAGGTCGTCGAGGACTCCGGCGATCTGGACGCCGGTCGCCGCGAGCACCGCACCGTTGGCCGCGTGCCGGGTGGCGACGACCTGGCCGCGCAGGGCCTCGCGGACCCGGTCGCGGTCACGGGGGTCGACGGTCCAGGCGTCGTACTCCTTCAGGTGCGGGAACTTCGCCTTCTGGGCGTCGGTCAGCTCGCCCTTCGACAGGCGCAGCCACTTCGCGTCGCCGGTCAGGACGCCGTCCTCGACCTTGATCGAGCCGTCGCGGGAGTACTGCAGCTGGGTGGAGGCGGCGGCGTCGGAGCCGTTCCAGGCGAGGGTGTTCCGGTCGATCCAGACCGCCTTGGACGTGGTCAGGTCGAGGGCGGCGGCGCTGCCCGCGGGCTGCGGGAGCAGGTACTTCTCCTGGCCGCTCACCAGCCACACCTCGTGGCCGTTCGCCTTGAGGTCGAGCGACTGGTCGCTGGGCAGGTCCTTCTCGTCGCCCTTGTGGATGATGTAGCTGAGGCTGGTGGCACCCTCGGTGAGCGGCACCTCGAAGACTGCGCCATAGGAGTCAGTCTTCACCGGCTGCAAGGGGTTCGACCAGTCGGTGGGGTTCGCGGCGCCGGTCCAGACGTGCAGGCCCCAGCCGTCGTAGTTCCCGTCGGCCCGGTGGTAGTGCAGCACGGCCTTGCCCTTGTCGGGGGCCGGGTAGTCGGGCCGCTCGGTGGTGACGGTCTCCTTGCCCTGCTCGATCCAGATCTCGCCGGTCTTGGTGACGTCGATCGTGCGGTCGGTGGAGACGTCCTTGGTGCCGTCCTTGTCGATGACGAGGAAGCCGACGTTCGAGGCACCGGGCTTGAGCTTGACCCAGGCGAAGGCGCCGTAGGCGTCCCGGCCGGTGAAGGGGTGGCTCTTCGGCCATTCGGTGGCCTCGCCCTCGGCAAGGTCGCCCCAGGCGTACAGCCCCCAGTCGGCGTAGTCGCCGTCCGCGCGCTTGTAGTGGACGATCGCGTAGTCGCGGGAGGACGCGGTGGGCGGCTCCTGGGCGGGCGGGGTGCCGGTGGTGGAGGAGGCCAGGGCGCTCGCGGTGCGGCCCGCCGAGTCGACCACGACGGCCTTGTAGCGCAGGGCCGTCCCCGGTGCCACGTCCTTGCCGACGGTGTGGGTGACCTTGTACGGGGCGTGGTCGGCGGAGCCGAGGACCCGCCAGGCGCCGTTGCCGGTCTGCGCGGCGAAGACGACCCGGTTGAGCTGCCCGCCGTCGACGTCCGCGGAGATCTCGACGGTTCCGGTGGCGCCGGCCGCCGGGGCCTTGAGGGTGAGGGACGGTTCGGTGGCGGGCTCGGCGAGCCGGCCCGCGGCCTTGAGGACGATCGCCGAACCGGCCGGGACCGTCACGGTGAGCTTCCTGTCGCCGTCGCTCTTGACGGAGGCGTCGGTGCCGTAGAGGCCGCGGAAGGTCATGCCGGCCGAGCCGGTCGTGAAGGTCGCGGTCTTCTGCTCGGTGGCGTTGTTGAAGGCGACGACGTACTCGGTGCGGGTCTTCGCGTCCGTGCGGGAGAAGGCGTAGACGCCCGGCCCGTCGGCCGCGTACCGCTCCTGCTGGACGCCGTCGGTCAGCGCCGGGTGGGCCTTGCGGAGCTTCGCGAGGGCGCTGATCTGCCGGTAGAGGGGCGCCTCGGTGTCGTAGGCGTCCTCGGCGTGCGTGGCGTCGGTGCCGATCCGGTCGTCGTCGAGGTAGTCGGCGGTGCGCGAGGCGAACATGGTCTGCCGGGCGTCCTTGTCCCCGCCCGCGCCGGCGAAGCCCTGCTCGTCGCCGTAGTAGACGACCGGGTTGCCGCGGCTGAGGAACATCAGCTCGTTGGCGAGCCGGTCCTTCTTCAGCAGCTCGGCGTCCGAGGCCTTCGGGTCGTCCTGCTTGAGGAAGTAGCCGATGCGGCCCATGTCGTGGTTGCCGAGGAAGGTGACCTGCTCGTACGCGTTGGCCTTGCCGGTCGTGTACTTGTAGTCGTCGCCGAAGACGCCCGCGAGCCGCTGGGCGCTGCCGCCCTGCGAGGCGTACTGGCGGGCCGCCTCCTGGAAGGGGAAGTCGAGCGTGGCGTCGAGCCGGCCCTCGGTGACGTAGGGGGCGGTGACGTCCGTGTCGGCCGAGTAGACCTCGCCGAACATGAAGAAGTCGTCGCGGCCCTTCTTCGCCGCGTAGGCGTCGAGGGCGGTGGCCCACTGCGTCCAGAACTCCATGTTGACGTGCTTCACGGTGTCGATCCGGAAGCCGTCGATGTCGAAGTCCCGCACCCAGCGCCGGTAGATCTTCTCCATGCCGCTGACGACCTCGGGCCGTTCGGTCCACAGGTCGTCGAGCCCGGAGAAGTCGCCGTGGGTGGAGCTCTCGCCGGCGAAGGTGGAGTCACCGCGGTTGTGGTACATCGTCGGGTCGTTGAGCCACGACGGGACCTTGACGTTCTTCTCGGCGGCCGGGACGGCCGGGGTGCGCGGGAAGGAGTCTCGGTCGACCTCGGGGAAGTCCCGCCGCCCGTCCGCGTAGTCGGCGTCGTCGAAGGGCACGCCGTCCTTCGTCAGGTACGGGAAGGCGCCCTTGGAGAGGTAGTCGTAGGACTTCTCCTCGTAGTCGACGACGTCCGCCGTGTGGTTGGTGATGACGTCGAAGAAGACCTTCATGCCCTTGTCGTGGGCCTTGTCGATGAGGGTCTCCAGGTCCTCGTTGGTGCCGAAGTGCGGGTCGACCTGGGTGAAGTCGGTGATCCAGTAGCCGTGGTAGCCGGCCGACGCGTTCGCGCCGGTGCCCTGCACGGGCCGGTTCTTGAAGATCGGGGCCATCCACAGGGCCGTGGTGCCGAGCCCCTTGATGTAGTCGAGCCTCTTGGTCAGGCCCTTGAGGTCGCCGCCCTGGTAGAAGCCCTTGTCGGTGGGGTCGTAGCCGGTGGCGAGGCGCGAACCGGTCAGGCCGCCCTTGTCGTTGCGCGGGTCGCCGTTGGCGAAACGGTCCGGCAGGACGAAGTAGAACTGCTCCCGGGTGGCGTCGTGCCGGGCCGGCTGGGCGGCCAGCGCGGCATCGGACGGCGGCGCCGGCGGGGTGGCCGCCCCGGCGGCGAGCGGCTGGACGAGTGTGGCGGCCAGCGCGGCGGCGGTGACCGCTGCGACCCGTCCGGCACGGGCGGTTCGGCGCCTGGACGGCACCGGCCATCTCGGTATCACAGATGGGCTCCTAGCGATTGCGGCTCTCTCGGGTCCGACCCCGCGCGACCGTATCGCCGCCGAAACCCTTACAGCAAGAGTCTTGAAACCATGGGAAAGAACTTTCAACCACCGGAGTTGACCCGGCGCAGCGGCCCCAGCCGCCACGCGAGGTGGCGTTCGGGGCCGCGCGCACGGGCGTCCGGGACTAGCAGCCGGACTTGCCCGCGTGGATCGCCAGGGCGGTGTTCGAGCCGAGCGTGGCGGTGAACTGGCCACTGGAGTTCACCGTCACGGGCGTGTTGTTCTGCACGTTGCAGTACGTGCCCGCCGGCAGTGAGGTCTGGTAGGTCCGGGTCAGGGAGCCGGACTCGTGGTTGATGGCCACGAAGCCCTTGCTGCCCCGGCCGAAGGCGATGGCGTCGCCGCCGTTGTCCCACCAGTTGGTGACCGCCTGCCCGCGCGTGGCGTTGCGGAAGGCGACCATGGACTTGATCTCCGGCCAGTTGTGCTGGCACTTCCAGCCGTCCTGCCAGCAGGCGTTCACCTGGCCGCCGTTGGGCGGGCCGGCGTCGTGGTCGGTGAACTCGTAGCCGGAGTTGATGTCGGGGGCCCCGTAGGGCCAGGCCAGCATGAAGACGTTGGCCAGGGTGTAGTTGGCGCCGTCCTTGTAGCTGAGGGTCGAGCCGTTGCGCTCGGTGTCGTGGTTGTCGACGAAGACGCCCGAGACGCCGCTGTTCATGTAGCCCCAGCCCTCGCCGTAGTTCTTCAGGTAGGCGAGGTTCTCGTTGGTGAAGACCCGCTTGAGGTCGTAGGCGTAGCGGAACTCCTGGACGTCGCCGTTGCCCGTGTACTCGGTGGGCTGGACGGCCTCGCCGGCGCCGAAGATGACCTCCTGCTTCCAGTACACCGACGGGTTGCTCAGCCGGGACTTGATGTTCGCCAGGTCGGCGGCCGGCATGTGCTTGGCAGCGTCCACGCGGAAGCCGTCCACGCCGAGGGAGAGCAGGTCGTTCATGTACCCGGCGATGGCCCTGCGGACGTAGTCCTCGCCGGTGTCGAGGTCGGCGAGGCCCACCAGTTCGCAGTTCTGGACGTTCCCGCGGTCCTGGTAGTTGGTGATCTGCGCGGTGCAGTTGTCGAAGTCGTACGAGGAGTACAGACCGGGGTAGTTGTACTTCGTGTACGACGAGCCGCCGGTGCCGGTGCCGTTGCCCGCCGCCATGTGGTTGATGACGGTGTCGACGACGACCTTCACACCGGCCGCGTGGCAGGTGTTCACCATGTTCTGGAAGGCCGCGCGGTCCCCGAGCCGACCGGCGATCTTGTAGCTGACCGGCTGGTACGAGGTCCACCACTGCGGGCCCTGTATGTGCTCGGCGGGCGGGGAGACCTGCACGTAGCCGTAGCCCGCGGGGCCGAGGGTGGTGGTGCACTCGCGGGCCACTGAGGCGAACTTCCACTCGAAGAGGACGGCGGTGACGTCCTTGGTGCCCGGCGGGGAGGCCTGGGCGACAGTCGGGTTCATGACAACCGCGGCCGCGGCGAGCGCGACGGCGGCGGAGAGGTGTCTGCGTGCCATGTGGGGTTTCCTTCTTCGTTGAAGGCTCTTGCTGCAAGGTTCAGAAACCTTGCGGTGACGCAGATGTTAAAGGCCCGCCACCCGAAAAGGCAGCGGGCCGTACGAAATCGAGCGCGAAAACTAGTCGGTCTGCGCGGTGCTCCACCACACCGTGGTGTCGGCGGGCACCTTCGCCTCGTCGTCGACCTGCACGATCTCACCGCTCGCGACCAGCACACGGCCGTACGCCGGCATCGCCACCGACTCGCCCGTGGTGTTCGCGACGCACACGAACTCCCCGCGCCGGAAGGCGAGGACGCCCTCGGGCGCCCGCAGCCACTCCACGGACGTGCCGGCCCCGAGGTCGGGGTGCGCGCGCCGCGCGGCGAGGGCGGCCCGGTACAGCTCCAGGGTCGAACCGGGCACCCCGGTCTGCGCCTCGACGCTCGACTCGCCCCAGCTGTCCGGCTGCGGCAGCCAGCTGCCCCCGTCGCCGAAGCCGTACGAGGTACCGGTCCGGGTCCACGGGATGGGCACCCGGCACCCGTCACGGAAGCCGTCCTGGCCGGCCCCCCGGAAGTACGCCGGGTCCTGGCGCACCTCGTCGGGCAGGTCCACCACGTCCGGCAGGCCGAGCTCCTCGCCCTGGTAGACGTAGGCCGAGCCGGGCAGGGCCAGCATCAGCAGGCTCGCCGCGCGGGCCCTGCGCAGGCCCAGTTCCCGGTCGCCGGCCACGCGGATCTGGGTGCCGAGGCCGGGCGGGTTGGCGAACCGGGTGGCGTGCCGGGTGACGTCGTGGTTGGACAGGACCCAGGTGGCCGGGGCGCCGACCGGGCGCATGGCCTCCAGGGTGCGGTCGATGACCTCGCGCATCTCGGCCGCGTCCCAGTGGGTGCTCAGGTACTGGAAGTTGAACGCCTGGTGCAGCTCGTCCGGGCGGACGTAGTTGGCGGTCCGCTCGATCGTCGACGTCCACGCCTCGGCGACGAAGATGCGCTCGCCCGCGTACTCGTCCAGGATCAGCCGCCACTGACGGTAGATCTCGTGCACACCGTCCTGGTCGAAGAACGGCATGACATCGTTGCCCAGCAGCTTCACCTGGTCGTGGGATCCAAGGTCGGGCAGCCCGTCCGCCTTCACCAGGCCGTGGGCCACGTCGATCCGGAAGCCGTCCACGCCCATGTCCAGCCAGAACCGCAGGATGGAACGGAACTCGTCGCCGACCGCCGGGTGGTTCCAGTTGAAGTCGGGCTGCTCCGGGGCGAAGAGGTGCAGGTACCACTCGCCCGGCGTGCCGTCGGGCTCGGTGACGCGGGTCCAGGCCGGGCCGCCGAAGATGGACTCCCAGTCGTTGGGCGGCAGTTCGCCGTCGGCGCCCTTGCCGGGACGGAAGTGGTAGCGGTCGCGCAGCGGCGAGCCCGGGCCCTCGGCGACGGCCCGCTTGAACCACTCGTGCTGGTCCGAGGAGTGGTTGGGCACCAGGTCGACGATGATGCGCAGACCGAGCCGGTGGGCGTCGCGGATCAGCGCGTCGGCGTCCAGGAGGTTGCCGAACATGGGGTCGACGGCCCGGTAGTCGGCGACGTCGTAGCCGGCGTCGGCCTGCGGCGAGGCGTAGAAGGGGCTGAGCCACACGGCGTCCACGCCGAGGTCGCGCAGGTACGGAAGCCGGGTGCGGACACCCTCCAGGTCGCCCATGCCGTCGCCGTTGCTGTCGGCGAAACTGCGCGGGTACACCTGGTAGATCACCGCGTCCCGCCACCAGTCGCGGCGCTTGGCGACGGCCACGGCGGACGGGGAGGTGGGGGCAGGTGCAGCTGAGTGCTGGCTCATGTCGTCCTTGATGCGTAACTGGGGTGTGGTCATGGGACGTGAGGTGGTACGAGGCGGCCGCGGCACAGCGGGGTCGGATGGGCGCCGCGGCCGCCTCGGGCTGGTGGGGGCCGTTCGGTGACGGCCCGGGGAGCGCCGGTCAGCCCTTGGTGCCGCCGGCGGTGAGCCCGGTCACCAGGTTCTTCTGCACGAGGTAGAAGAACGCGGAGACGGGTATCGCGATGAGCACCGCGGTCGCGGCCATCAGGTTGCGCTGGGCGTCGTGTTCGCTGATGAAGCTCTGCAGGCCGACGGCGAAGGTGTACTTCTCGTCGTCGAGCATGAACACGGTGGCGAAGGCGACCTCGCCGAAGGCGGTGATGAAGCTGTAGAAGGCGGCCACCGCCAGACCGGGCCGGGCGAGCGGCAGGATCAGCCGGAAGAACGTGCCGAACGGCGTCAGTCCGTCGACGCGGCCGGCCTCGTCGATCTCGAACGGGATGGTGTCGAAGTAGCCCTTCAGCAGCCAGGCGCAGTAGGGCACCGCGGTGGAGCAGTAGACCAGGATCAGGCCGAGGTAGGTGTCGACGAGCTGCAGGCTCGACAGGATCTGGTACATCGGCACGATCAGCACGGCGATGGGGAACATCTGCGTGCACAGCAGGACCCACATGAACTTCTTGTAGCCCGGGAAGCGCATGCGGGACACGGCGTACCCGGTCGTGGCGGCGATGACCACTCCGATGACCGTGGTCCCCAGGGACACGATCAGCGTGCTCTGCAGCCAGTGGAAGAAGGCGGTCTCCTGCAGCACGAAGCTGTAGTTGTCCAGGGTCATCTTCGACCAGATGCCGCCCGGGTGCAGGTAGTCGTCCTTGTCCGGGCCGAGGGACAGGAAGATCAGCCAGGCGATCGGGAAGAGCGCGATCAGGCTCGCGATGATCAGCAGGCCGTGGGAGAGGAGGCTCCCGGCCGTGCCGCGGCGGCCGCGCCGGCGCACGGGGGCGGGCGCGGGGGCGACGGCGGGGACCGGGGCCCCGCCCGCGGACTGCTGGACGGTCGTGGTGCTCATGGGGACTCCTGCCTCAGATCGCGAGCTGCTGCTCATCGCGGTTCAGCCAGCGGCGGTAGAAGGAGGTGAAGACGATCAGGATGCCGAGCAGCAGGATGCCGTAGGCGGCCGACTGCGCGAAGTCGCGCGGCTGCTGTCCGAAGCCGAGCTGGTAGGCCCAGGTGACGAGGATCTGCGCGTCCGGGGCGGTGTTGCCGAACAGCAGGAAGATGATGGCGAACTGGTTGAACGTCCAGATCACACCGAGCAGCACCACGGTGGAGCTGACCGACCTCAGGCCCGGCAGGGTGACGTAGCGGAACTGCTGCCAGCGGCTGGCGCCGTCCATCTCGGCGGCCTCGTACAGGGAGGAGTCGATGGACTGCAGGCCGCCGAGCAGGGAGACCATCATGAACGGCACGCCGCACCAGGTGTTGACCATGATCGCGGCGAAGCGCTGCCAGAAGGTGTCCTCCAGCCACGCCGGGGTCGGCAGGTGCAGCATCTCCAGGCCGGAGTTGATGATGCCCGAGTCGGCGAGCATGAAGCGCCAGCCGAAGACGGTGACGAAGGTCGGCACGGCCCACGGCAGGATGAGCATCAGCCGGTAGAAGGTGCGCCCGCGCAGCTTCTGGTTGAGCAGCAGCGCCAGGCCCAGGCCGATGGAGTAGTGCAGGACGACGCACAGGGCCGTCCACACGATCGTCCAGATGAAGTGGGACCAGAAGCGGTCGTAGGCGGTCTCGCCCCACAGGATGTCCGCGTAGTTGTCGAAGCCGATGAACTTGTAGGTGGCCTCGATCTCGTTGACGCCGATCGTCCGGGCCGTGTTGAGGCTGGTCGCGTCGGTGAGCGTCAGGTAGAAGCCGTAGGCCAGGGGGTACAGCACGAGGACGCCGAGCACGACGGCCACGGGCGCGATCATCGCGTAGGCGTACCAGTGCTTCTGGTAGCTGTGCCTGAGGCGCCGGCCCAGCCCGGACCGGGGACCGCGGTCACCGCTCCGCTTGCCGGTCGCTCGGTCGATGGCGACTGTCATGTTCGACAACCTTCTTCGCGAACTGGAGATCAGCTGGAGATCGAGGGATACGGCACACAGGCCGACGGCCGCCGGATCCTTCCCCCTCTGTGCTGGAGGATCCGGCGGCCACAGGGCCTACTTGCTGTAGTCCGGGAGCAGCTTGGCGATGGAGGTCTCGGCGCTCTTGAGCCCCTCGTCCAGGGACTTCTTGCCACCCGCGATCGCGAGCAGCTCGTCGTCCAGCGGCGTCCACAGCGAGCTGTACTCGGGCAGCTCCGGCCGCGGCTGGGCGGCGGCGAGGACGCCCTGGTAGCCGGCGATGCCCGGGTCGGCCTTGACCTCGGCGGTGTAGGCGTCGTCGCGCGTCGGCAGCGTGTTGTTCTTCAGCGCGATGGTCTCCTGGGCCTTGGCCGAGGTCATGAACTTCACGAACTTCAGCGAGGCCTCCTGGTGGGCCTTGTCCGAGCCCGCGTACACCGAGAGGTTGTGGCCGCCGGTCGGGGCGCCGGCCTTGCCGCTGGAGCCGGCCGGGACAGTGGCGATGCCCAGGTTGGCCTTGTCCTTGAACGCCGAGCCCTTGTAGAAGTTCGTGATCTCCCACGGGCCCTGGATGATCGAGGCGACCTTGCCGCTGACGAACGCCTCCTGGATGTGGGCGTAGGCGTCGGCGGTGGTGTCGGCCTTGTGCAGGCCCTTGCCCTTGAACAGGCTCAGCCAGGTGCCGTAGGCCTTCTCGGCCGCGGGCGAGGTGACCGTGATCTCCTTGGCGCCGACGTCGACGGTGTCGGCACCCTCGCCGTAGAGGAAGGAGTGGGCGTAGTAGGACTGGGTCGAGCCCCAGTAGCCGTCGACGCCGGTCTTGTCCTTGATCGTGGCCGCGGCCTTCTTCAGGTCGTCCCAGGTCTTGGGGGCCTCGACGCCGGCCTTCTCGAACAGGGCCTTGTTGTAGACCAGGGCGAGGGTGTCCGTGGTGAAGGGGACACCGTAGGTCTTGCCCTCGTACTGGGCCTGCTTGATCAGGTTGGGCTGGAACTTGTCCTGCTCGGCGAGGGCGTCGGTGCCGTCCAGCGGCAGGAAGAAGCCCTTCTTGGCGAAGGCGGGGGTCCAGCCGACCTCGGAGCGCAGCACGTCGGGGGCACCCTTGGAACCGGCGGCGGTGTCGAACTTGTTCTGCGCCTGGTCGAAGGGGACGTTGACGTACTTGACCTTGACGTCCTTGTTGGCGGCCTCGAACTCCTTGACGAGGGCCTTGTAGGTCGGCGCCTCGTTCGTGGCGTTGGAGGTGTCCCACCAGGTGATGGTGACGGGACCGTCGGCCTTGTCGCCGCTGTCGCTTCCGCCGCACGCCGTCGCTGCCAGGGCGAGGGACGCCACCAGCGCGGTGGCCGCTATGCCACGCCGCATGAGTTCTCCTTGAGGGTGAAGCCCGTTGTGCTGCCGACTGCGCCGTTGGCCGCCGGGCGTCGGTGACATTAACCTCGTCGCAACGTGTTGCGAAAGACCTTGCAGCAAAAAGTTGCAAGAGGTGCGGATGGTTATCCCGCCGTGACCTCCCCTCGATCGCCCCGAAGCCTTGATTTACGGCTGCTCGACGGGGAGTCGGACAGTTGTGCAAGACTCTGCAAGCACTTGCCATCCGTTTCCGCCGGGGGAATCATCCGTTGCGGAGCGGACGCCGACACCACTTCAGGGGACCGCGATGACCAAGCAACCCGCAGCGGGCCGTGCGCCGGCCCGTACCCGGCGTCCCGTCGGTGTGCAAGCAGAAGTCCGGCCGCTACAGTCCAGTGCTGTGACCACACGGCTTGCGGACATCGCGTTGCAGGCGGGGGTGAGCGAAGCGACCGTCAGCCGCGTCCTCAACGGGAAGCCGGGCGTCGCCGCCACGACCCGCCAGTCCGTGCTGGCCGCCCTCGACGTGCTGGGCTACGAACGCCCGGTGCGGCTGCGGCAGCGCAGCGAGGGCCTGGTCGGCCTGATCACCCCGGAGCTGGAGAACCCGATCTTCCCGGCCCTGGCCCAGGTCATCGGCCAGGCGCTGACGCGGCAGGGCTACACGCCCGTGCTGGCCACCCAGACCCCGGGCGGCTCGACCGAGGACGAGCTGACCGAGATGCTGGTGGACCGCGGGGTCGCCGGCATCATCTACGTCTCCGGGCTGCACGCGGACACCACCGCCGACATGCAGCGCTACGACCGGCTGCGCGCGCAGGGCGTGCCCTATGTCCTGGTCGACGGTTTCTCGCCGAAGGTGCAGGCGCCGTTCATCTCCCCCGACGACCGGGCGGCGATGAGCCTGGCCGTGACGCACCTGGCGTCCCTCGGGCACACCCGGATCGGACTGGCCCTCGGACCCAAGCGGTTCGTGCCCGTGCAGCGCAAGATCGAGGGCTTCGTGCGCGCCATGCAGGAGCAGGTGGGCCTGGGCGCCGAGACCGTCGAATCGCAGCTCGTGCAGCACTCGCTCTACACGCTGGAGGGCGGCCAGGCCGCCGCCACCGCCCTGATGGAGCGGGACTGCACGGCCGTGGTGTGCGCGAGCGACATGATGGCGCTGGGCGCGATCCGGGCGGCGCGCCAGCGGGGCCTGGACGTGCCGAAGGACATCTCCGTGGTCGGCTTCGACGACTCCCCGCTGATCGCGTTCACCGACCCGCCCCTGACGACCATCCGCAAGCCGGTCCCGGCCATGGGCCAGGCGGCCGTGCGCACGCTGCTGGAGGAGATCGGCGGAACGCCCGCGCCGCACAGCGAGTTCGTGTTCATGCCGGAACTGGTGGTGCGCGGTTCGACCGCCTCGGCGCCCGGGGACCGTGTGCGCTCCTGAGGCCGGCGGCCTGATGTCGCGGTAGAACATGCGGCCCGGGCCGGGTCGCGGGATGATCGGTGGGGAAGTCCTTTTCTGGCAGACTTTGTGCCTATGGGTGACGCGACCGTGACGCAGCCGGAGGGCCTGGAGGCGGCCCTCCCGCCCCCCGTTGCGGTCGAGACCGGGCCGGGTGTGCTGCGCCGGCTGCGGACACCGCGCCGACCCCGCTTCTGGTTCGAGATCCTGCTGATCGCGGTGAGTTACTGGACGTACTCGCTCGTCCGCAACGCCGTGCCCGAGCAGAAGACCGAGGCGCTGCGCAACGCCGACTGGATCTGGAAGACCGAGCACCAGCTGGGCATCGCCGTCGAGGAGTCGGTCAACCACGCGGTGAACTCGGTGACTTGGCTGATCATCGGCATGAACTACTACTACGCGACGCTGCACTTCGTGGTCACGCTGGGTGTGCTGGTGTGGCTGTACCGTCGCCACCCCGGCCGGTACGCGGCGACCCGCCTGGTGCTCTTCGCGACCACCGCCGTCGCCCTGGTCGGTTACTACCTGTATCCGCTGGCGCCTCCGCGGCTGATGAACGGCGGCGACTTCGTCGACACCGTCATGGTCCACCAGACCTGGGGTTCGATGGCGTCCGGCGACCTGAAGAACATGTCCAACCAGTACGCCGCGATGCCGTCGATGCACATCGGCTGGTCGGTGTGGTGCGGCCTGACGATCTTCGCGCTGGCGTCCGTCCCCTGGGTGCGGGTGCTGGGCCTGCTGTACCCGGCGCTGACCCTGGTCGTGATCGTCGCCACGGCCAACCACTTCTGGCTGGACGCGGTCGGTGGCGTGCTGTGCCTGGCGTTCGGGTTCGCGGTGGCCCGGCTCTGGTACGGCCGGCTGCCGTACGCGCTGCCGAAGCGGGTGCCGCGTCGGAAACCGGCCCGGTCCGATCAGCGTTCGGTCGCCCCGTAGAACAGCTCCTCCACCACGCCCCGCGCGCGGCGGGCCGTGCGCCGGTAGCCGTCGAGCATGTCGCCGACGTGGCCCGGGTTGTGGCCCAGGTACCGGCCGACGGCGGCCAGTTCGCGCGGGTCGGAGGGGAACGTGTCGCCTGCCCGGCCCCGCACCAGCATCACCGCGTTGCGGACCCGGGTCGCCAGGACCCAGGCCTCGTCGAGCGTCGCGGCGTCCTCGTCCGTGATCAGTCCCGCCGAGCGTGCGGCGGCCAGGGCCTCACGGGTGCGGGTGGTGCGCAGGCCGGGCTCCCGCGCGCCGTGCCGCAGCTGCAGCAGCTGCACCGTCCACTCCACGTCGGACAGCCCGCCGGGCCCGAGCTTGGCGTGCAGCTTCGGATCGGCGCCGCGCGGCATCCGCTCCCGCTCCATCCGGGCCTTCAGCCGCCGGATCTCGCGCACGGCCTCGTCGCCGAGACCGTCGGCCGGGTAGCGCAGCGGGTCGATCAGCTCGATGAAGCGACGGCCGAGGTCCTCGTCCCCGGCGACCGGCTCGGCCCGCAGCAGGGCGTGCGACTCCCAGGTCAGCGACCACCGGCGGTAGTACGCCGCGTACGAGGTCAGCGTCCGCACCAGCGGCCCGGACTTGCCCTCCGGACGCAGGTCGGCGTCGATGAGCAGGGGCGGGTCGGCGCTGGGGATCTGCAGCAGGCGGCGCATCTCGGAGACGACCTTGTTCGCCGCCTGGGACGCCTCCCGCTCGTCGACGCCGTCGCGCGGTTCGTGCACGAACAGCACGTCCGCGTCGGAGCCGTAGCCCAGCTCGTGGCCGCCGAACCGGCCCATGCCGATGATCGCGAACCGGGTGGGCAGCTCATCGCCCCAGCCTTCCCGGACGACCGCCCGGAGCGTGCCCGCGAGGGTCGCGGCGGTCAGGTCCGACACCGCGGCCCCGACCCGGTCCACCAGGGCGCCCTGGTCGGCCTCGGCGGGCTGCTCCTCGGTGCCGTAGGAGCCGACGATGTCCGCGGCGGCCGTGCGGAACAGCTCGCGGCGGCGCACCCCGCGCGCGGCCGTGACCGCCTGGGCGGCCCCGTCGGCCCGCTTCACCGCGGCGAGTATCTCCTGCTCCAGGTGGGCGCGCGGGCGGGGCGAGAGGCCACCGCCGTCCCCGTCGCCGAGCAGCGCCACCGCCTCGGGCGCCCGCATCAGCAGGTCGGGCGCGAGGCGTCCGGCGGACAGCACCCGGGCGAGGTTCTGCGCTGCGGCGCCCTCGTCCCGCAGCAGCCGCAGGTACCAGGGCGTCTTGCCGAGGGCGTCGGACACCTTGCGGAAGTTGAGCAGGCCCGCGTCCGGGTCGGCCGAGTCGGCGAACCAGCCGAGCAGCACGGGCAGCAGGGTGCGCTGGATGGCGGCCTTGCGGGTGACGCCGGAGGCCAGCGCCTCCAGGTGGCGCAGGGCGGAGGCCGGGTCGGCGTACCCGAGGGCGACCATGCGTTCGCGGGCCGCCTCGGCGCTCAGCCGGGCCTCGCCGGTGGCGAGCTGGGCGACCGCGTCGAGCAGCGGCCGGTAGAACAGCTTCTCGTGCAGCCGGCGCACCACGGTGGCGTGCCGCCGCCACTCGCGGTGCAGCTCGGCGACCGGGTCGGTGCGCAGCCCCAGGGAGCGGCCGATGCGGCGCAGCTCGGCCTCGTCCTCCGGCACGAGGTGGGTGCGCCGCAGCCGGAACAGCTGGATGCGGTGCTCCAGGGAGCGCAGGAAGCGGTAGGCCTCGTCGAGCTGCGCGGCGTCTGACCGGCCGACGTAGCCGCCGGCGGCGAGCGCCTTGAGCGCGTCGAGGGTCGTACCGCTGCGCAGGGAGGGGTCGGTGCGGCCGTGCACCAGCTGCAGCAGCTGCACGGCGAACTCGACGTCCCTGAGGCCGCCCGGGCCCAGCTTCAGCTGGCGGTCGACCTCGGCGGCGGGGATGTTCTCCACGACCCGGCGGCGCATCTTCTGCACGTCCGCGACGAAGTTCTCGCGCTCGGCGGCCTTCCACACCAGCGGCTGCACGGCCTCGACGTACTCCGCGCCGAGGTCGAGGTCGCCGGCGACCGGGCGGGCCTTGAGCAGCGCCTGGAACTCCCAGGTCTTGGCCCAGCGCTGGTAGTAGGCCAGGTGGCTGGCCAGGGTCCGCACCAGCGGGCCGTTGCGGCCCTCGGGGCGGAGGTTGGCGTCGACGGGCCAGATGGAGCCCTCGACCGTGGTCTCCGAGCAGATCCGCATCATGTGCGAGGCGAGCCGGGTCGCGGCACGGATCGCCTTGGTCTCGTCGGCTCCCTCGACGGCCTCGCCGACGAAGATGACGTCGACGTCGGAGACGTAGTTCAGCTCGTGGCCGCCGCACTTGCCCATCGCGATGACGGCGAGCCGGCACAGGGCGTCGTCCTCGGGCGCGGCCGCCCGGGCGAGACCGAGGGCGGCGCGCAGGGTGGCGGTGGCGAGGTCGGCCAGCTCGGCGGCGGACTCGGCGACACCGGTCGTACCGCACACGTCGCGGGCGGCGATGGACAGCAGGCAGCGCCGGTAGGCGACGCGCAGCGAGACCGGGTCGTCGGCCTGCGCGAGTCCGGCCTCGAACTCCGCCACCCCGGGGTGCAGGTCCCGCGCCTCGTAGGTCACGAGGGCCTGCCAGTCGTCCGGGTGCCGGGCGAGGTGGTCGGCGAGGGCGGTGGAGGCGCCGAGCACGCCGAGGAGCCGGTCGCGCAGCGGCTTGGCCGAGATCAGGGTGTCGAGCAGTTCCCGGCGGGCGCCCGGGTGCGGCTGGGCCTCCAGCAGCCGGACGAGGCCGAGCAGCGCGAGATCGGGGTCGGCGGTCGCGCCCAGCGCGTCCAGCAGCACCGGGTCGTCGCGCAGGGGAGCGAGCTCGACGCTGTCCAGGAGCCGCTCGGCGGCGGAGGCGTCGGTGAAGCCGTGCCGCAGCAGCCGTGTGAAGGTACTGCTCCTGCGCCCCGGGGCCGCCGTCATCCGGGCCTCCCTCACACTCTTTCCCGGTCCTGCATCGGATCAAGGTCGTACGGCTTCGAGCCTAACCGCAGGGCCCGGGACGAGCGCCGGTGAGTTCGGCGGGCGGACAGGGTCTGTACGGGGAGAGCACGGGCCAGGAGGAGGCGCGGGCCCGGCTCATGGCGGCCGAGCTGTTCCGGATCTCGACCGTTCGGCCGGACGGGCGCCCGCACGTCACCCCCCTGCCGGCGGTCCGGTCGGACGGCGCCCTGCACTTCTGCACGGGCCCGGAGGAACGCAAGGCGCGCAACCTCGCGCGGAACCCGCACGTGGTGCTGACCACCGGCACGAACACCTGGGACCGGGGGTACGACCTGGTCGTCGAGGGCGAGGCGGTGCGGGTGACGGACGAGGCGCGGCTACGGGAACTGGCCACCGCGTGGGAGGAGAAGTACGGCAGTTTCTGGCACTTCGAGGTACGGGAGGGCCATTTCCACCACGGCGCGGGGCGCGCGGCCGTCTACTCGGTGGCGCCGCGCACGGTTTTCGGCTTCGGTAAGGGGGAGCCGTTCAGCCAGACGCGGTGGCGCTTCGCCTGAGGCCCGGCCCCCGGTGCCCGACGCCCCACGCCTGGTGCGTGTGCCTCGCCTGATGCCTGATGCCTGATGCCTGATGCCTGATGCCGCCCGACGAAGGAGTCACGCCGTGGACATCACCCTCGAAGTCATCCCGCTGCCCGTGACCGACATCGACCGGGCCCGGGACTTCTACCGGGACAAGGTCGGCTTCCACGTGGACATCGACCAGGAGGTCATGCCCGGGATGCGGATCGTCCAGCTGACTCCTCCGGGTTCCGGCTGTTCGATCGCCCTCGGCGACTCGCTCTGGGAGATGACCCCGGGCCCCACCCCGGCCCCCGGCACCTACCAGGGCCTGCAACTGTGCGTGGCCGACATCAAGGCGGCGCACGCCGAGTTCGTCGCCCGCGGCCTCGACATCTCGGAGCCGGTCCAGTACGCCCCGGACGACGGCGCCACGTTCATGCATTTCCAGGACCCGGACGGCAACGGCTGGGCGGTGCAGGAGTACCGCAGGCGGGCGACGGAACCGCTGCACGAGCTGCTGGCGAACCAGAAGCGGCAGCGGGAGTCCTGACCGGTCGCGGTGGGGTGCGTGCGGACCGGTCAGGAATCGAGAAGCCGGAAACCGGGGGCGGGGCTAGCGTCGGGGACATGACCTCCATCGCATGCGTCACCCTCGAAGTGTCCGACCCCGCCGCCGCCGAACGCTTCCACACCACCGCCTTCGGCCTGGCCGGGCAGGTGCGCCTGCGGGCCTCGCAGGCACCGTCGACCGGCTTCCGCGGCTTCACGCTGTCCCTGGTGACCTCCCAGCCGGGCCATGTCGACGCCCTCTTCGACGCGGCCGTGGCGGCCGGTGCCACGGTGCTCAAGCCCGCCGCGAAGTCCCTGTGGGGCTACGGCGGCGTGGTGCAGGCCCCGGACGGCACGATCTGGCAGCTCGCCTCGTCGTCGAAGAAGGACACCGGCCCGGCCGCGCGGGAGTTCGACGAGATCGTGCTGCTGCTCGGCGTGGCCGACGTCAAGGCCAGCAAGCGGTTCTACGTCGAGCGCGGCCTCGCCGTGGCGAAGAGCTTCGGCGGCAGGTACGTCGAGTTCGAGACCGGGCCCGGCCCCGTCAAGCTGTCGCTGTACAAGCGGTCCGGCCTGGCGAAGGTCGCCGGCGTCTCCCCCGACGGCACGGGCTCCCACCGGCTCGTCGTCAACGGCGACACCGGTGCGTTCACGGACCCGGACGGCTTCGCGTGGGAACCGGTGACGCAGACGGCGTCCCTGTGAGCGAGGCCGACGGTCCCCCGCCGGCCTCCACCACGCCGGAGAGCCCGCCCGGCCTCATCCGCCGCCCGGCTTGATCCATGGCCACCTGACGACGCAGACCACGACGGGCGCGACGACCATGGCCAGCAGCCACAGGCCCACGCTCGCCGGAGAGTAGACGTAGTGGCGCCAGTGCTCCGGCAGCGGCGACGGCGCGAGGAGAAGCGCGATCAGGGCGGCCCAGGTGACCAGCACCGCTGCCGCCATACGCACTGCGACCACCCTGCCCGCTCCCCTCCACGGCTGATCGTCCCGTCGGACCGAATGACAGGCCGGACGGGAACAGCGCCCTCCGGCCGGCGCCTACAGCGCGGGAAGATTCTTCCGCAGCTCGAACGCCGTGACCTCGCTGCGGTACTCCTCCCACTCCTGCCGCTTGTTGCGCAGGAAGAAGTCGAAGACGTGCTCTCCGAGCGTCTCGGCGACCAGGTCGCTGCGTTCCATCAGGGTCAGGGCCTCGCCCAGGTTCTGGGGCAGCGGTTCGATGCCCATCGCGCGGCGCTCCGCGTCGGACAGGGCCCAGACGTCGTCCTCCGCGCCCGGCGGGAGCTCGTAGCCCTCCTCGATGCCCTTGAGACCGGCGGCGAGCAGGACCGCGTAGGCGAGGTAGGGGTTCGCGCCGGCGTCGAGGGAGCGGACCTCGACGCGGGCCGAGCCCGTCTTGCCGGGCTTGTACATCGGGACCCGGACCAGGGCCGAGCGGTTGTTGTGGCCCCAGCAGATGTACGACGGGGCCTCGCCGCCCGCGCCGGCCGTGCGCTCAGCGCCGCCCCAGATGCGCTTGTAGGAGTTGACCCACTGGTTGGTGACGGCGGAGACCTCCGCCGCGTGCCGCAGCAGGCCCGCGATGAAGGAGCGGCCGACCTTGGAGAGCTGGTACTCCGAGCCCGACTCGTAGAACGCGTTGCGGTCGCCCTCGAAGAGGGAGAGGTGGGTGTGCATGCCGGAGCCCGGGTGCTCCGAGAACGGCTTCGGCATGAACGTGGCGTGCACGCCCTGCTCCAGCGCCACCTGCTTCATGACCAGGCGGAAGGTCATGACGTTGTCGGCCGTGGAGAGCGCGTCGGCGTAGCGCAGGTCGATCTCCTGCTGGCCGGGCGCGCCCTCGTGGTGGGAGAACTCGACGGAGATGCCCATGGACTCCAGCATGGTGATCGCCTGGCGGCGGAAGTCCATGCCGACGTTGGTCGGGGTGTGGTCGAAGTAGCCGGAGTTGTCGGCCGGGGTGGGGCGGGAGCCGTCCAGCGGGCGGTCCTTCAGCAGGAAGAACTCGATCTCCGGGTGCGTGTAGAACGTGAAGCCCAGGTCGGAGGCGCGGGCCAGGGCGCGCTTGAGCACGTAGCGCGGGTCGGCGAAGGACGGGGAGCCGTCCGGCATGAGGATGTCGCAGAACATGCGCGCCGTGCCCGGGGCCTCGGCGCGCCAGGGCAGGATCTGGAAGGTCGACGGGTCCGGCTTGGCGATCATGTCGGATTCGTAGACCCGGGCGAAGCCCTCGATCGCGGAGCCGTCGAAGCCGATGCCCTCGTCGAAGGCCTGTTCCAGCTCGGCCGGGGCCACGGCGACGGACTTGAGGAAGCCCAGCACGTCCGTGAACCACAGGCGTACGAACCGGATGTCGCGCTCCTCCAACGTCCGGAGCACGAACTCCTGCTGCTTGTCCATCTTCCGCTTCCCCATCCTTGCTGGTCAGGCCGCCTGTCTTCCGTACCACGGGAGGCGGTCGGGCACCTGAGCATCCCACCACACCACCATTTCGTACGCGTTGCGGGCCATGATCGCCCGACCGGCGGGGACCGGACGACCCGCGTACGCCGGGTGGACTGCTCTGGAGCCCATAGTGCCTGCTCGCACCGACATCCGTAACGGCCGGTCCGCTTCACTCCCGCCCGCTTTAATTTGCATCTCATATGCAACTTTAACTAGCGTGCGCGCAGTCGAGCGTTGAGGAGCCCCGATGCTGTCCGAGCAGTCCGCCGCCATCGTCCGCGCGACCCTCCCCGCCGTCGGCGCGGCCCTGGACACGATCACCGAACGCTTCTACGCGGGTCTGTTCGAGGCCCACCCCGAGTTGCTGCGCGATCTGTTCAACCGGGGCAACCAGGCCGCCGGCACGCAGCGGCAGGCGCTCGCCGGCTCCGTCGCCGCCTTCGCCTCGCACCTTCTGGACCATCCGGAGCAGCGGCCGGACGCGATGCTGCGGCGCATCGCCCACAAGCACGCCTCCCTCGGTGTCACCGCCGAGCAGTACGGCATCGTCCACGAGCACCTGTTCGCCGCCATCGCGGGCGTGCTGGGCGAAGCCGTCACGCCCGCGGTCGCCGCCGCCTGGGACGAGGTCTACTGGCTGATGGCGAACGCCCTGATCGCCGTCGAGAGACGGCTGAGCGAGGAGCGCGGCGGACCGGCCTGGCGACCCTGGGAGGTCGCCGAGCGGGTCACCGAGACCGCGGACGTGGTCACGTTCCGGCTGCGGCCCGCCGACGGCGGCCCCGTGCGGGACTTCTCCGCCGGCCAGTACGTCTCCGTCCGGGTCACCCTCCCGGACGGCGCCCGGCAGGTACGGCAGTACAGCCTCTCGGGTGCACCCGGCCCGGACCTGCGGCAGATCAGCGTGAAGCGCGTGCTCGGCGACGGCGGCCCCGACGGCGAGGTATCCCACCACCTGCACGCGCGCGTGCGGGAGGGCGACGTCCTGGAGCTGTCGGAGGCCTACGGCGACCTGGTCCTGGACGCCGGCCCCGACACCCCCCTGCTGCTGGCCTCGGCGGGCATCGGCATCACGCCGATCACCGCGATGCTGGCCCACCTGGCGGGCTCGGGCCACCGCGCCCCGGTCACCGTCGTCCACGGCGACCGCTCCCCCGCCACCCACGCCCTGCGCACCGACCACGAGTCCTGGACGGACAAGCTGCCCGACGCCGCCCTGCACCTCTGGTACGAGCAGGACGCCCCGGCCGGGGCCCGCACCGGACTGGTCGACCTCGCCGGGGTCCCGGTCGCCCCGGGCACGCGCGCGTACCTGTGCGGCCCGCTGCCGTTCATGCGGGCGGTGCGGGCGCAGCTGCTCGCCAGGGGTGTGGCACCGGCGGGCATCCACTACGAGGTGTTCGGCCCGGACCTGTGGCTGGCGGGTCAGGACTGAGGCGAGCCGCGGTCCTCGGGGCGCCGCGAGATCCCGAGCAGCAGCGCCCCCGTCGGCTCCGCGGCGATGTCCGCCACGGTGAGCGGGTCCAGGGAGGCGAAGAACGCCTCCTGGGCGCGGCGCAGGGCGCCGCGCAGCCGGCAGGCGGAGTTCAGCGGGCAGGGAACCGGGCCCTCGCAGTCGACGACGTCGCCCTCGCCCTCGAAGGCGCGCACCACGGCGCCCACGGACGCCGTGCGGCCCTCCTCGGTGAGGGCGAGCCCGCCGCCGCGTCCGCGGCGGGCCGTCAGCAGCCCGCGGTGCTGCAGCTCGGCGACGACCTTCGCCAGGTGGGTGTACGGCACGCCCATGCCGTCCGCGACCTCCCGGGTCGTCGGACTCGACCCGCCCGCGACGGCGAGCCGCATCAGGACCCGCAGGGCGAGGTCGGTGGAGCGCAGCAGCCGCATGCGGGCAGCGTAGATAAAGGGGCACGGGCGGTTCAAATGATCCGGGGCGCAGCGGCCCGAGCTGTCGGGGAGCTGTCGGTGCCGTATCGATTCGGCCCTTTCCCGCGGCCGCTCTACGAGGGGCCCCGCCTCCCCCATTACGATCAGGCCACCCGACCGTCCCACTTTTCCCGCGAAGGACACCTCATGGGCTCCGCCAAGAAGAGCAACACGGCACGCAAGGCGCGAATAGAGGAGATGCGGCGTGCCGAGCAGGCCCGTGAGCGCCGCGCCCGGATCCTCACCATCGCGGCCAGCGTCGTGATCGTCGGCGGCCTGGTCGCCGGCGGCGTCGTGCTCGTGCGGTCCCAGTCCGACAACGGCGGCGGCAGCGCGGCGAGCGACTCCTCGGGCAAGGGCAGGTTCGTCACCGGCAAGGACGGTGTGAAGACCTGGGAGGGCAAGCTCTCCCGCAACCACGTCACCAAGGCCGTGAAGTACGCGACCGAGCCGCCGGTCGGCGGCGACCACAACCAGGTGTGGATGAACTGCAACGGCGACGTCTACACCAAGGAGATCAACAACACCAACGCCGTGCACTCGCTGGAGCACGGCGCGGTGTGGGTGACGTACAACGCCGCCGCGAAGAAGGCCGACGTCGACGCGCTCGCGGCGAAGGTGAAGAAGACGCCGTACACGCTGATGAGCCCGATGGACGACCAGAAGGACCCGATCATGCTCTCGGCGTGGGGTCACCAGCGCACCGTGACGGGCGCGGACGACCCGGACGTCGACAAGTTCTTCGAGAAGTTCGTCCAGGGCGAGCAGACCCCCGAGCCGGGTGCCGCCTGCACCAACGGGCTGTCGCAGTGAGGCACGTCGGTCTGGTCGCCGGGGCCGCGGTGACGGCGCTCGTCGCGGCCGGCGCGATCACCTACGCCGTCGCCGGGGACGACGGCGGGAGCACGACCCCCTCCGCCGAGTCGGCGGACGCCGGGTTCGCGCGCGACATGGCGGTGCACCACCAGCAGGCCGTGGAGATGTCGTACATCGTGCGCGACCGCACGAAGGACGAGGAGGTGCGCCGCCTGGCCTACGACATCGCGCAGACGCAGGCCAACCAGCGCGGCATGATGCTGGGCTGGCTGGATCTGTGGGGCCTGCCCAAGGTGTCCTCGGAGCCGCCGATGACCTGGATGGACATGGGCGGCATGGCCTCCGGCAAGGACGGCGCGCTGATGCCGGGCATGGCCACGAACACCGAGATGAAGAAGCTCGGCGAACTCAGCGGGAAGCAGGCCGAGATCTTCTACCTGCAGCTGATGACGGACCACCACGAGGGCGGCATCCACATGGCCCGGGGCTGTGTGGACAAGTGCGCGGTCGGGGTGGAGAAGCGGCTCGCGCAGGGCATGGTGGACGCGCAGCAGTCGGAGATCGGACTCATGGCGGACCTGCTCAAGGCCCGCGGCGCCGAGCCCCGCGCGTAGGGCGTAAGCCTCAAATCGCCCTTCCCTGCGGGCCCTTGGGGTCTTCTTGGCCCGCGCAGGGTGCTTCTTGGGCTCCGCATTCCCCTGGCATGAACGGTTCCTCGCGAGAGTGGCGGGCGGCGAGTGATCCACTCGCGACGAACCGCACAGGGGGTTCCATGAGATCGAACCGCGCCGCCGTGCGCGCCGGGCTGAGCCGGGCGGCCACACTGTCCCTGCTCGCCGGTGCGCTGGCGCTCGGCACACCCGCGGCGCACGCCGCCGGCCACCCGCTCCGCGACCCGCTCGCCGGGACCAGGCCCGCCTGGGCCACGGCCGGGGCCGACCGGGGCGCCACCTCCGACGGCACCCGGATGTCGGCCCGTGTCTACCTCCGGGGCCGGGACGCCGCCGGTCTCGCCGCGTACGCGAAGGCCGTGTCCGACCCGGGGTCCGCCACGTACGGCAGGTATCTGACGGCCCGGCAGGCCAGGGCCCGCTTCGGCGCGACCACGGCGCAGGTGGCCGCCGTGAGGGCGTGGCTGACGGCCGCGGGGCTGAAGGTCACGGGTGTGACGCAGCACTACGTCTCTGTCACCGGTGACGTGGCCGCCGCCGAGAAGGCCTTCGGCACGCAGCTGCACGACTTCGCCAAGGGCGCCCGCACCTATCGCGCGCCGGCGGGCACCGCCTCCGTGCCGCAGGAACTGGCCGGAGCCGTGCTGACCGTGACCGGCCTGGACGACGCGCCGCACCGGGTCACGCACGACGACCGGCTGCCGCCGCCGGACACCGTGTTCCGCAACGCCGGGCCGTTCTCCTCCCTCTACGGCTCGAACACCGCGAGCACCCTGCCGGACGCGTACGGCACGAAGATCCCGTACGCGGTCAAGGGCTACACGGGCCGGCAGTTGCGCGCCGCCTACGGTGCGGGCACGCGCACCGGCAAGGGGGTGCGGGTGGCCATCACGGACGCCTACGCCTCGCCGACGATCGCCCACGACGCCGCCACCTACGCCGAGCGCCACGGCGACGCCGCGTGGAGGACGGGGCAGCTGCACCAGGTGCTGCCCGCGAAGTACACCGGCACCAAGGACTGTTCGGCGTCCGGCTGGTACGGCGAGGAGACCCTGGACGTCGAGGCCGTGCACGCGGTGGCGCCGGCCGCGGACGTGACGTACGTGGGCGCCGCCTCCTGCGGCGACGAGGACCTGCTCGACGCGCTCGGCAAGGTCGTCGACCACCACCTGGCCGACATCGTCTCCAACTCCTGGGGCGAGGTGGAGGCGGCGCAGACCCCCGACCTCGCGGCCGCCTACGACCAGGTCTTCCAGTTCGGCGCCGTCGAGGGCATCGGCTTCTACTTCTCCTCCGGCGACGACGGAGACGAGGTCGCGAGCTCGGGGACGAAGCAGGTCGACTCCCCGGCGAACTCGGCGTGGGTCACCGCCGTCGGCGGCACCTCGCTGGCCGTCGGCAAGGGCGACACCTACCTCTGGGAGACCGGCTGGGGCACCGAGAAGGCGAACCTGTCGGCCGACGGCACGAGCTGGACGGACTTCCCCGGCGCCTTCACCTCGGGCGCGGGCGGCGGCACCAGCAGGACGGTCCCCGAGCCCTTCTACCAGCAGGGCGTGGTGCCGGACGCGCTGGCGAAGGCGAACAGTGCCGACGGCAACCGGGTCGTGCCGGACATCGCGGCGATCGCCGACCCCAACACCGGCTTCCTGGTCGGCCAGACGCAGACCCTGCCCGACGGGAGGAGGCAGGCGTACGGCGAGTACCGCATCGGCGGCACCTCGCTCGCCGCGCCGACGGTCGCCGCCGTCCAGGCCCTGGCCCAGGAGGCCCGCGGCGGCAAGCCGATCGGCTTCGCCGATCCGGCGATCTACGCGAGGTACGGCTCGAAGGTCTACCACGACGTCACCGACGACCCGACGGGCTCCGGCCTCGCCGTGGCCCGCGTCGACTTCGTGAACGGCTACGACGCCACCGGCGGCCTGGCCACGTCCGTGCGCAGCCTGGGCAGGGACAGTTCCCTGCGGGCGGTGAAGGGTTACGACGACGTCACCGGCGTGGGCACGCCCGCGAACGGCTACGTCGAGTCGTACAGGCGCTGACGGCCGTACGGCCACAGGGGTGGTGTGGGATGGACCACACCACCCCATTGCGTCGCTCTGACGATTACACTGACCTCGTGCCTCAACTACGTCTCGCCCTGAACCAGATCGACTCGAGCGTCGGCGACCTCGCCGGGAACGCCGAGTCGATCGTCCGCTGGACCCGGCACTCCGCCGAGCAGGGAGCGCATCTCGTGGCGTTCCCGGAGATGGCGCTGACCGGGTATCCCGTCGAGGACCTGGCCCTCAGGTCGTCCTTCGTGGAGGCCTCCCGGGCGGCGCTGCGCGCGCTGGCCGCCCGCCTGGCCGACGAGGGCTTCGGCGAGCTGCCGGTCGTCGTCGGCTATCTCGACCGCAGCGAGACCGCCCAGCCGAAGTACGGCCAGCCGGCCGGCGCCCCGCGGAACGCGGGGGCGGTGCTGTACGGCGGCGAGGTGGTCCTGACCTACGCCAAGCACCACCTGCCGAACTACGGCGTCTTCGACGAGTTCCGCTACTTCGTGCCCGGGGACAGCATGCCGGTGCTGCGGGTGCGCGGGGTCGATGTCGCCCTGGCCATCTGCGAGGACCTCTGGCAGGACGGCGGCCGCGTCCCCGCCGCCCGTTCCGCCAGGGCCGGCCTGCTTCTCTCGATCAACGCCTCCCCCTACGAGCGCAACAAGGACGACACGCGCCTGGAGCTGGTGCGCAAGCGGGCCCAGGAGGCCGGCTGCACCACGGCGTACCTGGCCATGATCGGCGGCCAGGACGAGCTGGTCTTCGACGGCGACTCGATCGTCGTCGACAAGGACGGCGAGGTCGTGGCGCGGGCCCCGCAGTTCTCCGAGGGCTGCGTGGTGCTGGACCTGGACCTGCCGGCGGCGGCCGCGGACGCCCCGACGGGTGTGGTCGACGACGGTCTGCGCATCGACCGGGTGGTGCTCTCCGAGGAGCCGCTGCCGGCCTACGAGCCCGAGCTGACGGGCGGCTACGCGGACCGGCTGGACGACGACGAGGAGGTCTACTCGGCGCTGGTCGTGGGCCTGCGGGCGTACGTCGCGAAGAACGGCTTCACGTCGGTGCTGATCGGCCTGTCGGGCGGCATCGACTCGGCCCTGGTCGCGGCGATCGCCTGCGACGCGGTGGGCGCGCAGAACGTGTACGGCGTGTCGATGCCGTCGAAGTACTCCTCGGACCACTCCAAGGACGACGCGGCCGAACTGGCCCGCCGCACGGGCCTCAACTACCGCACGGTCCCCATCGAGCCGATGTTCGACGCCTACATGGGCTCGCTGGGCCTGACGGGCCTGGCGGAGGAGAACCTCCAGTCGCGCCTGCGCGGCACGCTGCTGATGGCCATCTCCAACCAGGAGGGCCACATCGTCCTGGCCCCCGGCAACAAGTCGGAGCTCGCGGTCGGCTACTCCACGCTCTACGGCGACTCCGTCGGCGCGTACGGCCCCATCAAGGACGTGTACAAGACGTCGGTCTTCCGGCTGGCGGAGTGGCGCAACCGCGCGGCACGGGAGCGCGGCCAGACCCCGCCGATCCCGGAGAACTCCCTCACCAAGCCGCCGAGCGCGGAACTGCGCCCCGGCCAGGTGGACACGGACTCGCTGCCCGACTACCCGGTGCTCGACGCGATCCTGGAGCTGTACGTCGACCGGGACCGCGGCGCGGACGAGATCGTCGCGGCCGGCTTCGACCGCGAGCTGGTCGTGAAGACCCTGCGCATGGTCGACACGGCCGAGTACAAGCGGCGGCAGTACCCGCCGGGGACGAAGATCTCGGCGAAGGGCTTCGGCAAGGACCGGCGCCTGCCGATCACGAACGGGTGGCGCGAGTCGGTCTGACGCGCGGGGGCGAGGGGACTTGATAGGCAAGTGGCCACTTGCCTATCCTGGAGCCATGGCCGACGACCTTTTCAAAGCCTTGGCCGACCCCACCCGTCGCACCATCCTCGACGAGCTCGCGGAGAAGTCCGGACAGACCCTGTTCGAGATCTGCTCGCGGCTGAGCATGAAGCACCGGCTCGGCATCTCGCGCCAGGCGGTCTCCCAGCACCTCGCGGTGCTGGAGACCGCCGGGCTCGTCGAGACCCGGCGGGAGGGCCGCTACAAGTTCCACGACCTGAACACGGCCCCGCTCCGGCACATCACCGAGCGATGGCCGGCGCCCGCCACCCGACCGGAGGAGAGCACCCCATGAAGATCCACCTGACCAGCGTCTTCGTCGACGACCAGGCCAAGGCCCTGCGCTTCTACACCGAGATCCTCGGCTTCGAGAAGAAGCACGACGTCCCGGTCGGCGAACAGGACCGGTGGCTGACCGTGGTCTCCCCGGAGGAGCCGGGCGGCACGGAACTCCTGCTGGAGCCCGCCGGCCACCCCGCCGTCAAGCCCTACCGCGACGCCCTGATCGCCGACGGCATCCCGCTGATGCAGTTCGCCGTGGCCGACGTGCACGCCGAGTACGAGCGTCTGCGCGCCCTCGGCGTCCGCTTCACCCAGGAGCCCCTGGAGATGGGCCCCGTCACCACCGCCGTCTTCGACGACACCTGCGGCAACCTGATCCAGATCGCGACCCAGCCGGAGTAGGCCCCGGCCGGCCGGGCGCCGAACGGAACAGCCCCGCCGACGGGGGAAGATCGGCGGGGCTGCGTGGTACCGCAGTGGCTCAGTGGACGGAGTGCTCCTCCTGCGGGAACGTTCCGCCGACCACGTCCTCGGCGAACGCCTTCGCGGCGTTGCCCATGACCTCGCGCAGGTTCGCGTACTGCTTCACGAACTTCGGCACGCGCCCGCCGGTCAGACCCAGCATGTCGGTCCACACCAGCACCTGCGCGTCCGTCTCCGGGCCCGCCCCGATCCCCACGGTCGGAATGTGCAGCACCCGCGTCACCTCGGCCGCGAGCTCCGCGGGCACCAGCTCCAGGACCACGGCGAACGCGCCCGCGTCCTGGACGGCCTTGGCGTCCCGCAGCAGCTGCTGGGCCGCCTCCTCGCCGCGGCCCTGCACGCGGTAGCCCATCGCGTTGACGGACTGCGGGGTCAGCCCGATGTGCGCCATGACCGGGATGCCGGACTCGACGAGCAGCCGGATCTGCTCGTGCGACCGCTCGCCCCCCTCCAGCTTCACGGCCTGCACGCCCGCCTCCTTCACCAGCCGGGTCGCCGAGCGCAGCGCCTGCACCGGACCCTCCTGGTAGGAGCCGAAGGGCAGGTCGCCGACGATCAGGGCACGCGAGGTGCCCCGTACGACCGCCGCCGACAGCATGGTCATCTCGTCGAGGGTCACGGGCACGGTGGTCTCGTACCCCAGGTGGCAGTTGCCCGCCGAGTCGCCGACGAGCATGACCGGGATGCCGGCCTCGTCGAAGACGGACGCGGTCATCGCGTCGTAGGCGGTGAGCATGGGCCACTTCTCGCCGCGCTCCTTGGCGGCGGCGATGTCGCGCACGGTGATGCGACGAGTGCCCTTGCCCCCGTACAGCGTCCTGCCGCCGTCGGAGGGCTTCGTCGCGGTCTGGGCAGCCGAAAGCTGCGTCATGACACGGCTCCTCACACGTCATCTCGAGGCGCCCTGACGGCGTCCCCGGACCACGTCCATGGTGGCACCTCGTGCCATCGAGGGCTAGGGGAGCCCCTGTGAGTTCCGACCCGGGAGCGGCGGGCCGCGGCACGGCGCCGTCTGCGCCCTTGAGAATCCGGTAAGAGAGTTCCAATACGAGACGGTCTCGTATCGGAATGCGCCTAGGCTCGACGGCATGACCACACCTGCCGACGGCGCCGCCCCCACCGGCCGCCGCATACCGGAAGCGGTGCACCGGCGCCGCTGGGCGATCCTCGGCGTGCTGATGCTGAGCCTGCTGATCGTCGTCCTGGACAACTCGATCCTGAACGTCGCCATCAAGACGATCTCCACCCCCGCCCCGACCGGCCTGGGCGCCACGCAGAGCGAGCTGGAGTGGGCGATCAACGCCTACACCCTGGTCTTCGCCGGCCTGCTGTTCACCGCCGGACTCCTCGGTGACCGGCTGGGCCGCAAGAAGGTGCTGCTCGGCGGGCTGGCCGTGTTCGGCGTCGGCTCGGCGTTCGCCGCGTTCTCCGGTTCGCCGGGCGAGCTCGTCACCTTCCGTGCCGTGATGGGCCTGGGCGCCGCGTTCGTCATGCCGGCCACCCTCGCCGTCCTCATGAACGTCTTCGAACGCGAGGAGCAGCCCAAGGCCATCGGCATCTGGGCGGGCGGCGTCGGCCTCGCCATCGCCATCGGCCCGATCACCGGCGGCGTGCTGCTCGACCACTTCTGGTGGGGCTCGGTCTTCCTCATCAACGTGCCGATCGTGCTGCTCGCCCTCGGCCTGATGCTGTGGCTGGTCCCCGACTCCCGCGACCCGAGGCCGGGCCGGCTCGACCCGGTCGGCGTGGTGCTGTCGGTCGTCGGCCTGGTGCTGCTCGTCTACGGCATCATCAAGGGCGGCCAGCTCGCCGACTTCACGGACGCCACCGTGCTGGCGACCATCGGCGCCGGTCTCGCCGTGCTCGTCGCCTTCGTGGTGTTCGAGAAGCGCAGCGCCCATCCGTCCATCGACGTCACGTACTTCAAGAACAAGGTCTTCTCGGCCGCCATCGCCGCCATCGCGCTGGTGTTCTTCGCGCTGATGGGCGTGACGTTCTTCTCGGTCTTCTACACGCAGAGCGTGCGGGGCTACTCGCCGCTGGAGACCGGTCTGCTGATGCTGCCGCTGGCCGCCGCCCAGATGATTTTCGCGCCGCGCGCCCGGCTGCTGGTCGACCGGTTCGGCAACAAGGCCACCACGACCGCGGGTCTGCTGGTCATCGCCGCCATGCTGGCCGCCTTCGCCACCCTGGACGCCGACACCCCCATCTGGGTCCTGGAGGTCGTCTTCTTCCTGATGGGCACCGGCATGGCGCACATCATGACGCCGGTCAGCGTCGTCATCATGCAGGCCCTGCCCCGCGAGAAGGCCGGCTCGGCCTCCGCGCTCAGCAACACCTTCCGGCAGGTCGGCGGCGCCCTCGGCATCGCCGTCCTCGGCTCGGTCCTGTCGACGGCGTACCGCACGGGCATCGAGGACAAGCTGGGTGCCCTGCCGCCCGGCCTGCGGCACACCGCGGGTGAGTCCATCGAGGCGACCCTGGGCGTCGCGGCGAAGCTGGGGCCGCGGGGCGAGGCCCTGGTCGCTCCCGCCCACGACGCGTTCCTGCACGCGATGCACGTCACCGCCCTGTGGGGCGCGGGCGTCGCGCTGGTGGGCGCGGTCGTCGTGGCGCTGTTCCTGCCCGGCAGGCAGCCGGCCGCTCAGCCCGGACGGGAGGAACGCGAGTTGTCGGACGCCCGGTCCTAGACCTGCTGCGAGAATCGGTCCGCCCCGGCTCCCCGGGGCGCGCCCCCGGTCCACTCCGGCCAGAAAGGACGCAGCGCGTGAGCCTCGCCGAACGGCAGCCCCGGCACGACGGCCCCCCGAGGGGTCGCCCGAGAAGCGAGGCCGTGGAGCGCGCCATCATCGAGGGCGTGATGCAGCTCCTGGAGGAGGGCGTGCCGCTGGCGGAGCTGTCGATCGAGCGCGTGGCCCGGACCGCCGGGGTGGGCAAGGCCACCATCTACCGCCGCTGGAGCGGCAAGGAGGAACTCTTCGTCGACGTCGTGCGCGCCGCGGAGCCCTCCGACCCGCCGCTGCCCGGCACGTCGATGCGCGACGACCTCGTGGTGCTGCTGGAGCAGATGCGCCGGCGCGGGCTCGCCAAGCGCTCGTCGGCGATCCTGCACAGCGTGCACGCCCAGATGAAGAGCAGCCCGAAGATCTGGGCGGCGTACCACGCCATCGTCGTCGAACCGCGCCGCCGCCTGGGCCTGGAGGTGCTGCGCCGGGGCCAGGAGAACGGCGAACTGCGCACGGACGTCGACCTGGAGCTGCTCAACGACCTGTTCGTCGGCCCGCTGCTCGTGCGCTCGGTGCTGCATCCGGACGCCGACCTGCGGGAGGGCCTCGCCGAACAGGTGGTCGACACACTGCTGGAAGGCCTGCGGCCGGCCGGCTCACCGCCCGTCGGTTCCGCGTAGGCCCGGCCCCAGTGTGCGCGTTTCGTCACAGACCGCGCTTTCGGGGGCCGCGGTCGGAACTCGCCGGACGGGCTCGAACGTCCTCGCCCCCGTACGGCCGTCGCGGGACGGCGGGAACGGAACGGATCATCCCCTAGGGTCGTAAGGACACGGGGGCGATGGTGTGCACGGCAGGTAGTGAGGCGACGGTATGGCGCAGCAGGCGTACATGACGGAGACGGACAACGGCGGCTCGGGGCCCGAGCACCGCGGAACCCGGCTTCGGCGCCTGTTCGACCGGCTGGTGAGCGGCTGGCGGGGCGATCCGAGAATCTGGCGGCGCGGTCTGGTGGTGGCCGGGTGCGCGGTGCTGCTGGCCGTGATCATGCTGCTGCACGCGCAGATCCCCAACGCCGTCGGGAACCTGGGCAGCCTCATCGAGACGTTCCTGCCCTGGCTCGGGCTGTTCGTGCCGGTGCTGCTCGTGCTGGCGCTGGTGCGCAGGTCGGCGACGGCGCTGATCGCGGTGCTCGCGCCGACCGTGGTCTGGTTCAACCTCTTCGGCGGGCAGTTGAGCGACAAGACCGTCACCGGCGGCGACCTCACCGTGGTCACGCACAACGTCAACGCCGAGAACCCGGACCCGGCCGGCACCGCCCGTGACGTGGCCGCCTCGGGGGCGGACGTGCTGGCCCTGGAGGAGCTGTCCCCGGCGGCGGTGCCGACGTACGAGAAGGCGCTCGCGTCGACCTACCGCTACCACGCGGTGGAGGGCACGGTCGGGGTGTGGAGCAAGTACCCGCTGAGCGGTGTCCGGGCCGTCGACCTCGACATGGGCTGGACGCGGGCGATGCGCGCCACCGTGACCGCGCCGGCCGGGCAGGTCGCGGTCTACGTCGCCCATCTGCCGTCGGTGCGCGTGAAGATGGAGGCCGGGTTCACGGCACGGCAGCGCGACCGCAGCGCCGACTACCTGGGCGAGGCCATCGCGCACGAACCGCTGAGGAACGTCGTGCTGCTGGGCGACCTGAACGGCACGATGAACGATCGCGCGCTCAACGCCGTCACCTCCCAGATGCGTTCCACGCAGGGCGCGGTGGGCAGCGGCTTCGGGTTCAGCTGGCCGGCCTCGTTCCCGATGGCCCGCATCGACCAGATCATGGTCCGGGGCCTGGAGCCGCAGAGCTCGTGGACCCTGCCGGAGACCGGCAGCGACCATCTGCCGGTCGCCGCCCGTGTGAGGGTCGCCACAAGCGGTTCGTGAAAACCGCAGGTCAGCGACGTATCGGCGTGATTCGGCAACCTCGGCTTCACCGCGTGGAATAGTGCGCCTGCGAGACTTTGTTCCGTACTTGAACATACGACGTACGGATCTTCACGCAAGTCTCGAAAGGTTCTTCATGCCCCTGGCCCTGCTCGCCCTCGCCGTGGGTGCCTTCGGCATCGGCACCACCGAGTTCGTGATGATGGGGCTGCTGCCCGATGTCGCGGACGACCTGAACATCTCGATACCCGGCGCCGGCCACCTGGTGTCGGCGTACGCGCTCGGCGTCGTCATCGGCGCCCCGTTGCTGGCCGCGGTCACCGCCCGGATGTCCCGCCGCACGGTCCTGATCGGACTGATGGTGCTGTTCGTCGCGGGCAACGCCCTGTCGGCCCTCGCCCCCGGCAACGGCTGGCTGCTGGCCGCCCGTTTCCTGAGCGGACTGCCGCACGGCGCCTTCTTCGGCGTGGGCGCCGTCGTCGCCACCAACCTGGTCGCCCCGGAGCGCAAGGCGCGCTCGGTCTCCCTGATGTTCCTCGGCCTGACGGTCGCGAACGTCGTGGGCGTGCCGGTGGCGACCCTCATGGGCCAGCAGCTCGGCTGGCGGGCGACCTTCCTCGGCGTCAGCGGCATCGGCCTGGCGGCCATCGCCGCGCTCGCGTTCCTCATCCCGCACGACCACGAGCACGCCACCGCCCAGGGCCTGCGCGGTGAACTCGCCGCGCTGCGCTCCGTCCCGGTCTGGCTGTCGCTCGGCACGACCGTCGCGGGCTTCGGCGCCCTGTTCGCCGCCTACAGCTACATCACCCCGATGCTCACGGACGCCGCCGGTTACGCGGGCGCCAGCGTGACCGTGCTGCTGGCGCTGTTCGGCGTCGGCGCGACCGCGGGCAATCTGCTCGGCGGCCGCCTGGCCGACCACTCCCTGCGGGGCACGCTCTTCGGCGGCCTGGTCTCGCTGGTGGCGGTCCTGGCGCTGTTCCCGCTGCTGATGCGCACGGAGCTCACCGCCGCCGTCGCGGTGACGCTGCTCGGCATGGCGGCCTTCGCCACCGGCTCCCCGCTGCAGCTGATGGTCATGGAGAAGGCCGCCTCGGCCCCCTCGCTGGCCTCCTCGGCGAACCAGGCCGCCTTCAACCTGGCCAACGCCGGCGGCGCCTGGATCGGCGGCCTCGCCCTGGCCGCCGGCTTCGGAGTCACCTCCCCGGCCCTGGCCGGCGCGGCCCTGGCCGTCCTCGGCCTGGGCGTCGCCGCGCTGGCCGCGGTCGTGGACCGGCGCCGGACCCCGGCCACCGGCCGCGAGCGGGTCGTGGCGAGCCACGTCCCGCGGGAGGCGGAGGCGGTACGCCACTGACGGTTCCCTGCGCACGGCAGCCCGCGGACCCCGCTCCACGGGCTGCCGTTCGCGTCTGCCGGGGGCGGTCCCCCGCACGCGTGTCCCCAGGGGCCCGGCGCCCGGCCGCCCAAGCCGGTGCGCAGGGCCGGCACCGGCTGTCGCGGGAGGCCTGCACCGGCTGTAGCGGAAGGCCGGCACGGGCTGTCGGTGGTCTGTCGGTGATTTGTCGGTGGGGGGTGGCACCGTCGGGGGCATGACGCGAATCGACGACAACGCCAGCGGTGCCGCTGTGACCGTGCGGGGGCTGGTGAAGCACTACGGCGAGACCAAGGCACTGGACGGGGTCGACCTGGATGTGCGGGAGGGCACCGTCATGGGCGTCCTCGGGCCGAACGGAGCCGGGAAGACCACCCTGGTCCGGATCCTGTCCACCCTGCTCGCTCCCGACGCGGGCCGGGCCACCGTGGCCGGCTACGACGCCGTACGGCAGCCCCGGCAGCTGCGGCGGGTGATCGGGCTCACGGGGCAGTACGCCTCCGTGGACGAGAAGCTCTCCGGCTGGGAGAACCTCTACATGATCGGGCGCCTGCTCGACCTGCCCCGCAGGGACGCCCGCAACCGGGCCGACGAGCTGCTGGAGCGCTTCTCGCTGACCGATGCGGCCAAGCGCCCGGCGGCGACGTACTCGGGAGGCATGCGGCGCCGGCTGGACCTGGCCGCGTCCATGATCGGCCGGCCCGCCGTGCTCTTCCTCGACGAGCCGACCACCGGCCTCGACCCGCGCACCCGCAACGAGGTGTGGGACGAGGTGAAGCGCATGGTCGGCGACGGCGTGACCGTGCTGCTCACTACCCAGTACATGGAGGAGGCCGAACAGCTCGCCACCGAGCTGACGGTCGTCGACCGCGGCCAGGTCATCGCCGGCGGCGCCATCGAGGAACTGAAGGCGAAGGTCGGCGGCCGGGCGCTGCGGATCCGCCCCGCCGACCCCACCCACCTGCGACCCCTCGCCGGCGCGCTGGACGAGCTGGGGATCACCGGACTGGCCACCACGACCGTGGACACCGACCGGGGTGACGTCCTGGTGCCGATCCTCAGCGACGAGCAGCTGACCGCCGTGGTCGGCGCGGTCACCGCGCGTGGCATCACGCTGTCCTCCATCACCACCGAACTGCCCAGTCTGGACGAGGTGTTCCTGTCCCTCACCGGCCACCGCGCCAGTGCCCCGCAGGACGCCGTGCCCGCCGAAGACCTTCAGGAGGCCGCCGTATGAGCGCCGTCACCGTCCACGACGCCGAGGCGGACGCCCGGATCCCGCTCCGTGGCCACCTGCGGCACACCGGGGCCCTGATCCGCCGCAACCTGCTGTGGATCCGCAAGGACCCGGAGTCGATGGCCGACGCGCTGCTGATGCCGGTCATCTTCACGCTGCTGTTCGTGTTCGTCTTCGGCGGCTCCATCGGGCAGGCCCTGGGCGGCGGGCAGGACCGGTACGTGCAGTACGTGATCCCCGGCATGATCGCGATGATGAGCATGACGCTGTCCCAGGGCGTCGGCACCGGCTTCAGCCAGGACTTCAACTCCGGTGTCATGGACCGCTTCCGGTCCCTGCCGATCGGGCGCGGCTCGGTGCTGTTCGCGAAGATCTCGGTGGAGCTGCTGCGGATGCTGTTCGCGACGGCCGTGCTGATGATCGTCGCCGTCGCGGTCGGTTTCGAGATCACGAACTGGCCGGGGCTGTTCGCGACGGTGGCCCTGTCGACCGCGTTCGCCTCGTCCATCATGTGGGTGTTCCTCACCCTGGGCGTGATCCTGAAGAACGCGCAGTCCGTGCAGGCGATGGGCTTCCTGGTGCTGTTCCCGCTCCAGTTCGGCTCGTCGATCTTCGCGCCGACGACGTCGATGCCGGGCTGGCTCCAGGCCTTCACCGACTACAACCCGCTGTCCACGCTCGCGGACGCCGCGCGCGGGCTGATGATCGGCGGGCCGGTCGCGCACGACCTGTGGGTCACGCTCGGCTGGTCGGTGGCGATCACGGCCGTGATGGCGCCGTACGCGATCCACAAGTTCCGCACGAAGAACTGAGCGGGCGCGGGTCGTTCAACGTCAGAGCAGGGCGGCGGCCTCCTCGACCGAGAGGCCGCCGCCCCGCGCGTACGCGCTCTCGTACGCCGCGTCGCCGAGCACCCTCCGGGCCTGCCGCTCCGCCTCCTCGCGGGTACGGCGCTCCTGGCGCTGGGCGACGTGGCCGGGCGGCAGCAGGGCGTCGGCGGCGCCGAGGCAGCGGGCCGCGTCGGCGGCGCGCCGCCCGGCTTCGTGGACGGACAGGGCTCGGGCCCCGAGGGTCAGGAACACCGCCCGCATGTGGGGCGCGATGGCCGCGGACACCGGGTCCCCCGCCCGCTCCAGCGCCTTGCGGGTGCGGTCCAGACAGTCCTCGTACCGGCCGTCCTCCGCGTCCAGCCAGGCCTCGGCGCCGAGGATGAACGCGTCGAAGACGATGAAGTGGGAGATCGAGAAGTCCTCGCGCAGCCGCCGCAGCTGGTCACGGGCCTCGGGCGTGCGGCCGGTCATGCCGAGCCGGGCCGCCAGGAAGAGCCGGGCGGCGGGCATGGCCTCGCTGTGCGAGTTCTCGTGCTGGGCGATCACCTCGCGCAGCAGCCGCTCGCCGCGTTCGGTCTCCCCCGCCTCCAGCAGGGCCCCGCCGAGCCGGGCCGTCAGGACGGCCGCCTGGGCGCGGGCGCCGAGCTGCTCGGCGTGGGCGATGGCCGCCTCGTAGTCGGCGGCGGCCAGGGCGTGGTGGCCCCGGCGCTCATGGGCCTCGGCGCGGGCCGAGAAGGCCTCGGCGGTGCCCCAGGCGTCGCCGAGCCGGCGGTAGATCTCCAGCGACTCGTCGGCGTCGCGTCCGGCGTCGCCGGCCCAGTCGGTGCGGTTGGCGAGGAAGTTGGCACGCATCTGCAGGCCGGAGGCGAGCTCCCAGTCGAAGCCGGGGGTGGTGCGGCAGGTGCGGATGGAGGCGTCCATGATGACGCGCAGCCGTTCCATGTCGCCGGTCAGCATCACGGCGAAGAACCACAGCAGGCCCGGCAGCCGGCAGGTCTGCGGCAGGCCGGGCTCGTAGGTCTGGGAGATGGTCCGCAGCTTCTGCCGGGAGCGCGGGTTCTGCCAGGCGTCCAGCTCGGTGTCCATGCAGGCGAGATGGGCCAGATGCACGCCCCGCCGGGCCTCCCACAGGACCTCCCCGGTCATCGGGGGCGGGGCGTCGGTGCAGCGCTGCCAGACGGGGGCGGCACGGCGGACGGGCTCGGTGAAGGGGTCGGGGCCGAGGGCCATCACCTCGCGGCACCAGTTGCGGGCCTCGATGCGCAGGTCGCGCATCTGCCAGTACCAGACCAGGGACAGGGCCAGGCACAGCGCCTCCTGCTCGTCGCGCAGGGCGACGGCGTGGCGCAGGGCGGTGCGCAGGTTCTCGTACTCCCGCTCCAGCCGGCGGATGGCGGCGAGCTGGTCCGGGCCGCGCAGCAACGGGTCGGTGGTGCGGGCGAATTCGCGGAAGTACGTCAGGTGGGCCCGTTCGGCCTCGGCGCGCCGGCCGGACTCGTCCAGGCGCTCGGCGGCGTACTCGGCGACGGTCTCCAGCAGCCGGTAGCGCATCTCGCCCTCGGCCGTGTCGCCGGGCGGGGCGGCGACGACCAGGGAGCGGTCCACGAGCGACCCGAGGGCCTCCAGGGCGACCGGTCCGCACACGGCCTCGGCGGCGGACAGGTCGCAGCCGCCGGCGAACACCGAAAGGCGCCGCAGGACGTCCCGTTCGTCCTCGTCGAGCAGGTCCCAGGACCAGTCGACGACGGCTCTGAGGGTCTGCTGGCGGGGCAGCAGCGTGCGGCTGCCGGAGGTGAGGAGGCGGAAGCGGTCGTCCAGCCGGTCGGCGATCTGACGGGGGGTGAGCATCCGCAGCCGGGCGGCGGCGAGTTCGATGGCGAGGGGCAGGCCGTCCAGGCGCCGGCAGATCTCCGCGCAGGCCTCGGGGTCGTCCTCGACGCGGAAGCCGGGCCGGGCCGCCGCGCCCCGGTCGGCGAACAGCCGCAGCGCGACCGGCTCGGGCAGCGGCTCCACCGGGCGCAGCAACTCCCCCGGCACACCCAGGGGTTCACGGCTGGTGGCGAGGACGGTCAGACCGGGGCAGCGCTCCAGCAGGTCCTCGGTGAGGCGGGCCGCGGCGTCGGCGACGTGCTCGCAGTTGTCCAGGATGAGCAGCATGCCGGGGCGGGAGCAGTGCTCGGCGAGGCGTTCGACGGGGTCGTCGAGCCGGTCGGTGACGGCGGCCCGGATGCCCTCGGCGCCCGCGCCGTACAGGACGGTCTCGCGGGCGCCGACGGCCGTGAGCACGGCTTCCGGGACGGCGGCGGGGTCGTCGACCGGGGCGAGTTCGGCCAGCCACACCCCGCCGGGCATGGTGTGCCGCACGGTCTCGGCGGCCTCCTGCGACAGGCGGGTCTTCCCGGCGCCGCCGGGACCGAGCAGGGTGACCAGGCGGGCCGCGGCGAGGTCCCCGCGGATGGACTCGATGTCGCTCTCCCGGCCGATGAAGGAGGTGAGGCGGGCGCGCAGGTTGCCGGGGGCGGGGCTGGCCGGGACCGGCGGGGGCGTCACCGGCGTCGCCGCTCGGGCGGCCGGGGCCGCGGCGGACCGGCGCGGGCCGCCGCCGTCGTCCGGGGCGGTCAGCAACTCCGTGTGCAGCGCGCGCAGCTCCGGGCCCGGGTCGGTGCCCAGCCGGTCGGCGAGGAGCCGGCGTACGTCGTCGTAGGCGGCGAGGGCCTCGGCGGTGCGGCCGGCGTCGCGCAGGGCCCGCAGGCGCAGCGCCTGCAGGGGTTCGTCCAGGGGGCGGCTGTCGCACAGGGCCGTCAGTTCCGGCAGCGCCTGCTCGGCCTGGCCGAGGGCGAGGGCGGCTCCGTGGCGGGCGCGCAGCACGTCCAGGCGCCGGGCCTCGCGGCGGGCCGCCTCGGCAGTGCGGTCGGGGAGGTCGGCGAGGGCGGGGTCGCGCCACAGGGCAAGGGCGTCGTCGAGCAGCACGGCGGCTTTGGCGGGGTCGTCGTCGGCCAGGGCGCGCAGCCCGTCACCGGCCAGCCGCTCGAACCGGTGGAGGTCGATGTCGTCGGGCGCGGCGGTGAGCCGGTAGCCGCCCTCGGCGGAGGCGACCGCGTCCGCCCCGAGCGCCCGCCGCAACCGTCCGATCAGCGCCTGCAGCGCGCCGGCCGCGTCGGCGGGCGGGTCCCCGCCCCACACCTCGTCGACGAGCATCCCGGCGGGGACCGTACGCCCCGCCCGCAGGGCGAGGACGGTCAGCAGCGCACGCAACCGCGCCCCGCCGACCGGGACGACCGTGCCGTCGGTGCGGATCGCCTGCGTGGTGCCGAGGATGCGGTAGCGCACGGAACCCATTCTCTCCGGAGGCAGCAGGCCGGTCACGACGGCCCGACGGCGCGGCGGGGGTGGGCCGACGGCGCCCCGTCCGGGGCGTCCAGGGTCGCCAGGGCCCCGGTCTCTCTCCACTGCCGTCCTCGCTCCGTCTCTTCCTCCGCGAACCACTCCGGGCTTCGCCTGACCGTCCGCGGCCGCCGCTCCCCCGCCACCGGCTCCCACGTGCGCGAGCCGGGCGGGGTCCGGGTGCAGGCCTGGGACAGGGCCTGTGCCTCGGTGAGCCGGTCGGGCCGGTCGCCGCCGAACACGGTGTCCGGGTCCGCGAAGAGCAGGGGCCGGCTCCCCTCGTCCCCCACCGCGAACGGCGTGCCGCAGCACTCCGTCCGCCGGTCCTCGTGGATCACGTGCCGAAGCCCCATGGACCCACCCTCCCCGGAACCGGCCGCCCCGCGCGAGACGTTTTCCTCCCGCGCCCGGTACCGTCGGGCCGTCCCATCGCGTGTTCGAGAGTGCAGGGAGTCCCATGACCACCGCCACCAGCCGCCACAGTGAGCGGCGGATCAGTCCCGTCTTCGTCGGGATCCTGGCCGTGACGGCGGTCACGGGGTGGGCGACCTGGACCGGGTTCGCCGAGCAGCCCGGGGTCGCCGTGTTCCTGTTCGTGACGGCGGCGTGGATCGTCTCGCTGTGCCTGCACGAGTACGCGCACGCCCGCACGGCCCTGCACAGCGGCGACATCTCGGTCGGCGCGAAGGGCTATCTGACCCTGAACCCGCTGAAGTACACGCACGCGCTGCTCAGCATCGTGCTGCCGGTGATCTTCGTGATCATGGGCGGGATCGGCCTGCCCGGCGGAGCCGTGTTCATCGAGCGCGGCCGGATCCGCGGGCGCTGGAAGCACAGTCTGATCTCGGCGGCGGGCCCGCTGACCAACGTGCTGTTCGCCGTCGTGTGCACCGCCCCGTTCTGGCTGGACGCGCTGGACGGTGTGCCGAGCGACTTCCGCTTCGCGCTGGCGTTCCTGGCTCTGCTGCAGGTGACGGCCGCGCTGCTGAACTTCCTGCCGGTGCCGGGTCTGGACGGCTACGGCGTGATCGAGCCGTGGCTGTCGTACAACGTCCGGCGTCAGGTGGAGCCGTTCGCGCCGTTCGGCCTGCTGTTCGTGTTCGCGCTGCTGTGGCTGCCGGCGGTGAACGGCGTGTTCTTCGACGTGATCGACGCGATCCTGAAGTCGCTCGGGATCAGTGACGTGGAGACGTACTGCGGTCAGGAGCTGTACCGCTTCTGGCAGGGCTCGAACGAGTTCTGCTCGGCCGCGCCCTGACGGTTCAGCCCGTGACGGACTTCTGCTGCCTGGCGCGCTTGAGGTAGTACCAGCACATGTTGGACGACAGGCCCGCCAGCAGCACCCACACGATCCCCAGGAAGCTGCCCCGGGTGAAGGACACCACGGCGGCGGCCACGGAGAGGACGCAGACGATCAGGGCGTAGAGGGCGAGGCGGGGCATACGGGTCGACTCCTGTCGGGGGACACTTCGGGCAGTGCTGTGCCGTCCAGTGTCCCCCATCGGCTCACACGTCCGTGACCCGGAGCCCCGCGTGCGCCTTGTAGCGGCGGTTCACCGAGATCAGGTTCGCCACCAGCGACTCCACCTGGTGGGCGTTGCGCAGCCGCCCGGCGAAGATGCCGCGCATGCCGGGGATGCGCCCGGCCAGGGCCTGGACGATCTCCACGTCGGCGCGGACCTCGCCGAGCACCATCACGTCGGTGTCGATCTCGTCGATCTCCGGGTCCTGCAGCAGCACGGCCGACAGGTGGTGGAAGGCGGCCGTGACCCGGGAGTCCGGCAGCAGCGCGGCGGCCTGCTCGGCGGCGCTGCCCTCCTCGGGCTTGAGGGCGTAGGCGCCCTTCTTGTCGAAGCCGAGCGGGTTGACGCAGTCGACGACCAGCTTGCCGGCCAGTTCCTCGCGCAGGGACTCCAGGGTCCTGCCGTGGCCGTCCCAGGGCACGGCGACGATCACGATGTCGCTGCGGCGCGCGGTCTCGGCGTTGTCGGCGCCCTCGACGCCGTGGCCGATCTCCTCGGCGGCGGCCTGCGCGCGGTCGGCGGCCCGCGAGCCGATGATCACCTTCTGCCCCGCCTTGGCGAGCCGGTAGGCGAGGCCCTTGCCCTGCGGCCCGGTCCCGCCGAGCACCCCGACGACGAGTCCGGAGACGTCGGGCAGGTCCCAGGGGTCCTTGACGGGGGCCTTCTGGGCGTTGTCGGTGGCAGCACTGTCGGTAGAGGTCATGGCCCCGACTCTACGACCGCGGCCCCGCCCCGACCGGCTCAGGTCAGCGCCGCCACCGGCACCCGCCGGAAGGTGATCGTCTCGTAGGCGCCGAAGTCGCCCGTCTCGTACAGCAGCCCCACGGTGTCCCGGTCGGCGCGGACGAGGTCGGAGTAGGCGGCGGGCAGTCCGTCCACGGTGTGGGCCGGGCGCCAGGTGGTGCCGCCGTCGGTGGAGGCGCGGACGGTCATCAGGGCGCGGAAGCCCGGGTCGGCGGGCCCGGAGTACAGCAGCAGGTCGGGGTCGCGGAGCTGGAGGACGCCCGCCTGGCACACGGGGGCGGTCAGGCCCGCCTGCGGGCGGAAGGGCTTCAGCAGGCTCTGCCCGCCGTCGCCTGAGTGGGCGTCGGCGCGGGTGCCGGGCGACGGGGAGTCGTTGCGGGTGTTGAAGTAGACGCGCCCGTCGGGCAGTTCGGCGGCGGTGGTCTCGTTGGCGTTGACGTAGCCGTCGGGGTCGTCGTCGACGTAGCCGATCCGCCAGGTGGCGCCGGCGTCGTCACTGAGCAGGCAGTGGCCCCCGTTGTACTTCCCCTCCGTGCCGGTGTCGGTGCCGGTGGGCGGCAGGGAGTGGTTGGCGGGGACGACGACCCGGCCGGTGCTCAGCTGGATCGCATGGCCGGGGGTGGTGGCGTACCAGCGCCACTGCGGCTTCTTGGTCTCCCGGGTGATCTCCCGCGGCGCCGACCACGTCAGGCCCTCGTCGTCGCTGTGCTGCACCCACACGCGGCGCCCGTCGGCCGCGCTCACCTTGCCGCGCCGGATGGCGTCCTCGGTGGCCGGGGCGGCGTTGCGCACGTGGACCAGCAGGACGCGGCCGGTGTCGAGCACGACGGGGGCCGGGTTGCCGGCGAGGGCGTCGCCGTTGCGCGCGGCGACCTGGAGCGGGCCCCAGGTGCGGCCGCCGTCCGTGGAGCGTTTCAGCACGATGTCGATGTTCCCGAAGTCGTCCCGGGAGCCGACCCGGCCCTCGCAGAAGGCGAGCAGGGTGCCGCTGCCCGTGGCGACGACGGCGGGGATGCGGAAACTGGCGTATCCCTCCCGGCCGGCGCGGAAGGGGACGCTGGTCTCGGTCATCGGCGGGGCTCCTCCGGGCGTTCGACGACGGAATGCGTGACCGGGCCGCCTACCCAGGCCGGGCGAATGCGCGGTGAACTCCGCGTCACGACTGACCCGTTCGGGCAGGATGCGGCCCATGGACGCGGTACGGGTCGCACTGTTGCGGGAAGTGCTCGCCGGGACGGAGTGGCTGGGCGCCACCCGGCGGTTCGCCGGGGCGCTGCGCGGGTCGGTGGTGTCGCACGGGGGCGGGCTGCTGCTCGTCGGCACGCCCGCCTACGAGCCGTGGCATCTCGCGGCGCATCTGGTGGACGAGGCCGCGTGGTCGGGAACGCCGGAGCTGGCCCCGACGCTGGTACGGCACGACGCGCGTCCCTCGGACCCGGCGCACCTCGCGGTGGGTCTCGGCCGGCTGGAGGCGGCCCGGCGGGGCGAGACGCTGCTGGTGGTGTCACCCGAGGGCCCTGCCGCGCCCCTGCTCGAACGGGTGTCGGACGCCCGCCGTGCCGGGGCGACGGTCCTGGCTCTCGGTCCCGACCGGGGCGAGCTGCCGGCCGTGGCGCACGAGGCGCTGGCCGTCCCGGCGGGCTCGGAGCTGGACCTGGACACGGTCCAGCACCTGGTCAGCGCGGCGGCGGGCGAGAACGCGGTTCCCGCCCCGCGGGGGCGGCGCCGCTTCCGGGACCGGGTGTCGAGGCTGGCGGAACATCTGACGGCTCCGCCACCGGCCCGCTGGTGAGGCCCGGGAGTCACGACGCACGCCCGGGCCGGGACACGGCGCCCGCCCGGGGCTGCCGGGGCCCCGGGCGGGCGGTGGGTCAGCTCTCCTCGCGGCCGCCCGCGGGGGCGTCGTGCCACTTGGGGTCGTTCTCCCACTGGAGGTTCCGCTCGCGGGCGGTCTCCATGGCGTGCTCGGCCTCGGTGCGGCTCGCGTACGGGCCGAAGCGGTCCTTGCCCGGGCAGTCGGGCCCCTCCTCGACCTTCCTGTGTTCCAGGCAGTAGTACCACTCGCCCGGCTTGCCGACCGTCCGCTTCTTGAACAGGGCCATGACCAGCTCCTCTCGCCATCGACATGTTCCCCCATGGCCGCTGGTTAGACTCGCTGGCATGTCTGGCCAGTCGCTGCTCGTCCCGGGGGAGCTGTCCCCCACCCGTTCCGTGCCCGGAAACATCCGCCGCCCCGAGTACGTCGGCAAGCCCGCGCCGACGCCGTACACCGGACCGGAGGTGCAGACGCCCGAGACGATCGAGGCGATGCGCCGCGCCGGCCGGATCGCCGCCCGGGCGATGGCGGAGGCCGCGAAGCTGATCGCCCCCGGGGTGACCACGGACGAGCTGGACAAGGTGGCGCACGAGTACATGTGCGACCACGGCGCCTACCCCTCGACGCTCGGCTACCGGGGCTTCCCGAAGTCGCTGTGCACCAGCGTCAACGAGGTCATCTGCCACGGCATCCCGGACTCCACCGTCCTGCGCGACGGCGACATCGTCAACCTGGACGTGACCGCGTACATCGGCGGTGTGCACGGCGACAACAACGCCACCTACCTGGTGGGCGACGTCGACGAGGAGTCGCGGCTGCTGGTGGAGCGGACGCGGGAGTCCCTGAACCGGGCGATCAAGGCGGTCAAGCCGGGCCGGCAGATCAACGTCATCGGCCGGGTCATCGAGTCCTACGCCAAGCGCTTCGGCTACGGCGTGGTGCGGGACTTCACCGGTCACGGCATCAACTCGTCGTTCCACTCGGGCCTGATCATCCCGCACTACGACAGCCCGCACGCCACGACGGTCATCCAGCCCGGGATGACGTTCACGATCGAGCCGATGCTGACGCTCGGCACGCACGAGTACGACATGTGGGACGACGGCTGGACGGTCGTGACGAAGGACCGGAAGCGCACGGCCCAGTTCGAGCACACCCTGGTGGTGACGGACTCGGGCGCGGAGATCCTCACGCTGCCGTAACGCTCCGCTTCCCCCGTCCGGCGGCCCGCTCTCCCCCGAGGGCGGGCCTTTTTTCGTGCCCGCCCGGGTTTTTCCCGACAACGCGTCGGGAAGTTTACCGACAGCCGGTCGGCAAGGCATTGACTTAGGTAACCCTAACCAGTGAGAGTGGGCCCATGGAATCCTTCTCGACCCTCATCCGGACCGCTTCCCGCGAGCAGCACGAGGAGGTCAGGGCCTCGACCTTCCTGAGTGACCTGCTGGGGCACAAACTGGGGGTCGACGCGTTCGCGCGCTACACGGAGCAGCTGTGGTTCGTGTACCAGGCGCTGGAGTCCGCCGCGCGGCGGCTGGCCGGGGACCCGGTGGCGGGCCCGTTCGTCCGCCCCGAGCTGTTCCGCACGGCGGCGCTGGAACAGGACCTGGAGTACCTGCGCGGCCCCGGCTGGCGGTCGGCCGTCAGCGCGCTGCCGGCCACGCTGGAGTACGCCGGACGGATCACCGAGTGCGCCCGCGACTGGCCGGCCGGCTACGTCGCCCATCACTACACCCGCTACCTCGGCGACCTCTCCGGCGGGCAGATCATCCGGGACACGGCCGAGAAGACGTGGGGCTTCGCGAAGAAGGGCGACGGGGTCCGCTTCTACGTCTTCGAGGAGATCCCCAACCCGGCGGCCTTCAAGCGGGCTTACTGGGAGCTGCTGGACGCGGTGCCCGGGGACGAGCTGGAGCGGCAGCGGATCGTGGCCGAGTGCAGGCGGGCCTACGAGCTGAACAACGGCGTCTTCCTGGCGCTGGGCGAGGAGTTCCCGCTGTCGGCGTGAGCGGCCCGGGACGACGGGCGGGGCCCCTCGCGCACGGCGAGGAGCCCCGGATCCGTCTCGGGAGGAGAGCCGGCCCCGGCTCAGATGTCGAACGGGCCGTTGTGGCAGACCGCGCCGCCCCACTCCATCTCGGCGGTCTCGGCCTCGAGCTCACCGAAGTACGGGCTGCACGCCACGTGGTGGCCGTCGCGGTAGTCCCGGCCGTCGTCGTCGTTGGCGGCGGCGGTCGCCGCGCCGGTGGCGGTGACGGCGACGGTCAGGGCGGCTACGGCCAGAGCGGATCGAATGCGCATGAGAGTCCTCTCGCGGTGGTGCTTGGTCACGCCCAGAGGTCCCCGTTCGGCGCCGCGCACACACGCTGTTCCACCCGTACGGCCGCGCGCCGCCCGGGTCAGCGTTCGAGACGCACCCGGCCGCCGACCTCGGTCCAGCCGCCCGGCTGGGGCGCGGTGAGGATCTGCGAGCCCGCCCCCTGGGTGATGTTCAGGGCCCGGCCCAGCCGGTCGGTGAGCAGCAGGGCCGCCGCCCCGGTCGCCTCGTCCTCGTCGATGCCGTCGCCCCGGCCGGGGAAGGCCCGGGCCCGCACCCGCCCGGCGGGCTCGTCCTCCCACGCCCAGGCGTAGACCCACTCCCCCGGCGGGGGCACGGGCAGTGCGTCGACCTCGGCGGCGCCGCCGTACTGCCGCAGGGTGCGCGGCGGCACCCAGTCCGCCCGGGCCTCGATCCAGCAGAACTCCCCGTCCTGCCGCGCCCCGACCACTCCGGCGGGTGTCACCAGTTCGGGCACGTCGAGCAGCCAGGCCGTGCCGACGCAGGGATGCCCGGCGAAGGGCAGCCGCAGGGTCGGCGTGTAGATGTCGATCACGCCCCGCTCGGGGTCGTCGACGAACACGGTCTCACTGAACCCGAGCTTCGCGGCGAACGCCTGCCGGTCCTCCGGGCCGGGCAGGACGGACCCCTCACGCACGACACCGAGTTCGTTGCCGTACCCACCGTTCGGCCCGCAGAAGACGCGGAGCACGTCGTAGTCAGTCACGGGGGCATTCAAGCACCGGCCGGGGCGTCACGCCGAACGTGAGCTTTGACCGTCCCTTGACTGCCTCATGGCAGCGATTTTGAGCCACTTAGGTAATCCTTATGTGCCTTAGGTGAGCCTCACCTTCCTGTCTTGGAGCCTCCATGCGACCCGTCAGACCAGCCTCCGTCCTCGTCGCCGCCGCGGCGGCCCTGACCGCCGTCACCGGCTGCACCGAGAAGGGCGGCACCCAGGACGGCGACCGCGTGATCAACGTGACGGCCACCGACGACAAGTGCGAGGTGTCCAGGAAGGAGTTCCCGGCCGGGCACGTCGAACTCGCCGTCGAGAACAAGGGATCCAAGGTCACCGAGGTCTACGTCCTCTTCCCCGACGACCGCGTGGTCACCGAGCGGGAGAACATAGGCCCCGGCACCAAGCAGCGCGTCACCGCCGAGGTGAAGGCGGGCGACTACCAGATCGCCTGCAAGCCGGGCATGAAAGGCAAGGGCATCCGCCAGGCCGTCAAGGCCACCGGCGGCAGGACCGCCGAGCGCGACCCGCGCCTGGACAAGGCCGTCGCCGCGTACCGCGCCTACGTGCAGCAGCAGGCCGACGAGACGCTGCCGCTCGCCGAGACCTTCGCCGAGGCCGTCCGGGACGGCGACATCGCGGCGGCGAAGAAGGCCTACGCCCCCTCCCGCATCGGCTGGGAGCGCACCGAGCCGGTCGCCGAGTCCTTCGGCGACATCGACCCCAAGGTCGACGTCCGCGAGGACGGCCTGGAGGACGGCCAGGACCCCGCCACCGACTGGACGGGCTGGCACCGCCTGGAGAAGGCCCTCTGGCAGGACGGCAAGATCGGCGACCGCGAGAAGGAACTCGCCGGGCTGCTCGTCGAGGACCTGAAGGACTGGCAGAAGCGGGTGGGCTCGGCCGAGATCACCCCCACCTCCATGGCCAACGGCGCGAAGGAACTCCTCGACGAGGTCGCCACCGGCAAGGTCACCGGCGAGGAGGAGCGCTACTCGCACACCGACCTCGTCGACTTCAAGGCCAACGTGGAGGGCGCGCAGAAGTCGTACGACCTGCTCGAGCCGGTCGCCCGGGAGAACGACGCGGCCCTGGTCACCGAGCTGGACCGGCAGTTCGCCGCGCTGAACGGACTCCTCGACCGGTACCGCCCGAACGCCGGCTCCTACGACTTCACGTCCTACGACAAGGTCGGCAAGGCGGACCGCAAGGAGCTCTCGGACGCGGTCAACGCCCTCGCCGAGCCGCTGTCGAAGCTCGCCGCGGCCGTCGTGAAGTGACCGGGACCCGACGATGACGGACTCCAACGCCCCCTCCCCGTCCCGGCGTTCGCTGCTCGGCTGGGGCGGCGCGGGCCTCGCGCTCGGCGCCGCGGCCGCGGGCGGCGCGGTGGCGATCGCCCGTACGGACGACGCCGCCGCGCCGGCCGCCGGCGCGGCAATCCCGTTCCACGGACCCCACCAGGCGGGCATCGCCACCCCGGTCCAGGACCGCCTGCACTTCGCCGCGTTCGACGTGACCACCGAGGACCGCGAGGACCTCGTCCGGTTGCTGAAGGACTGGACCCAGGCGGCCCGGCGCATGACGGCCGGCCGCGCCGTCGGCGAGGGCGCCTACGGCGGCCTGGCCGAGGCACCCCCGGACGACACGGGCGAGGCGCTGGGCCTGAAGCCCTCCCGTCTGACCCTGACGATCGGCTTCGGCCCGAGCCTGTTCACCCGGTTCGGCCTCGCCGACCGCCGCCCCGAAGCCCTCGTCGACCTGCCGAGGTTCGCCGGCGACAACCTGGACGAGGCCCGCAGCGGGGGCGACCTGTGCGTCCAGGCCTGCGCCGACGACCCGCAGGTCGCCGTGCACGCCATCCGCAACCTGGCCCGCATCGGGTTCGGCAAGGTCGTCATCCGCTGGTCGCAGCTCGGCTTCGGCAAGACCTCCTCCACGACGCCCGAGGCCCAGACACCGCGCAACCTCATGGGCTTCAAGGACGGCACGCGCAACATCGCGGGCACCGAGACGGCCCGCCTGCGCGCACACGTCTGGGTGGGCGAGAAGGACGGCCCGGCCTGGATGGCAGGCGGCAGCTACCTCGTCGCCCGCCGCATCCGCATGCACATCGAGACCTGGGACCGCACCTCGCTGCAGGAGCAGGAGGACATCTTCGGCCGCGACAAGGGCGAGGGCGCGCCCGTGGGCAAGGCCAAGGAGCGCGACGAGCCGTTCCTGAAGGCGATGAAGCCCGACGCGCACGTGCGCCTCGCGCACCCCGACTCCAACCACGGGGCGACGATCCTGCGCCGCGGCTACTCCTTCACCGACGGCACGGACGGTCTGGGCCGGCTGGACGCGGGCCTGTTCTTCCTGGCCTACCAGCGCGACGTCCGCGAGGGGTTCATCCCGATCCAGCGCAACCTGGCGACGGACGCGCTCAACGAGTACATCCAGCACGTCGGTTCGGCGCTCTTCGCCGTCCCGCCGGGCGTCCGCGACCAGGACGACTGGTGGGGCCGGACGCTGTTCTCCGAGGAGGCCTAGGCCCGTGTTCTCCAACTACCTGATCGGTCTGCGCGAGGGCCTGGAGGCGAGCCTGGTCGTCTGCATCCTCATCGCCTACCTGGTCAAGACGGACCGCCGCGACGCCCTGAAGCCGATCTGGGCGGGCATCGGCGTCGCGGTGGCGCTCGCGCTCGGCTTCGGCTGCGCCCTCGAGTTCGGCTCCCAGGAGCTGACGTTCCAGGCGCAGGAGGCGCTCGGCGGTTCGCTGTCGATCCTGGCGGTCGGCCTGGTGACGTGGATGGTGTTCTGGATGCGCCGCACGGCCCGGCACCTGAGGTCGGAGCTGCACGGCCGGCTGGACGCCGCCCTCGCGATGGGCACGGGCGCGCTGGTCGCCACGGCGTTCCTCGCGGTCGGCCGGGAGGGCCTGGAGACGGCCCTGTTCGTCTGGGCGTCGGTCCACGCGGCGAGCGACGGCACCCCCCGTCCCCTGCTGGGCGTCGCCCTGGGCCTGCTCACGGCGGTCCTCCTGGGCTGGCTGTTCTACCGCGGCGCGCTGCGCATCAACCTGTCGAAGTTCTTCACGTACACCGGCGCCATGCTGGTCGTGGTCGCGGCGGGTGTCCTCGCGTACGGCTTCCACGACCTCCAGGAGGCCGACTTCCTGCCCGGCCTGAACGACAAGGCCTTCGACATCTCCGGCACGATCCCGCCGGACAGTTGGTACGGCACCCTGCTGAAGGGCGTCCTCAACTTCCAGCCCGACCCGACGGTCCTCCAAGTCACGGTGTGGCTGCTGTACTTGGCCCCCACCCTGGCCCTGTTCTTCGCCCCAGCCAGGGCCGGCCGGGAGCCGGTGGGCGACCGGGCCTGAAGGCGACGGGGCCCGAAGCCCCACCACCGCACCCCACCCCGGCCAGGCCGCCGGAGGCACCCGGTAGGGTTCGCCTCCGGAAAGGGGAAGGTGAAGGAACCCGATGAGCAGGGATCGCGACCCTCGAACGCTCCGCAGGTCCGCCCGGAGCGCCCTCATAGCGGCGTCCGTGACCGCTTTGTCGCTGACGGCCGGTGGCTGCGTCGTGGTGCACGGCGAACGGGAGATCCTCCCGTCCACCACCCGCGCCGAAGCCGCGAAGGCCCTCCGGCAGTTCACCACCGCGTACAACGAGGCCGACAAGGCCTACGACCCCGCCCTGGACGCCGATCACACCACCGGCGCCCTCGCCGACATCGACGCCGCCCGCCTGAAGGCCGGCAGGGCGAACAACCCGGACGGCAACCCGAACCACACCCCCCTGCGGCTGACGGACGCGAAGTTCACCATCCCGAAGAAGGCCGGCTGGCCCCGCTGGTTCCTCGTCGACGCCGCCGGCAACAAGGGCGGCACCGCCCGCTGGCTGCTGGTGTTCACCCGCAGCAGCCTCGACGCCCCGTTCCAGGTGGCGTACCTGACGCTCGTCGCCCCGGGCAAGGTCCCGGAGTTCAGGAAGGACGCGGACGGCTGGGCCGAGTCCGTCCCCGTGAAGTCGGCCGGCCTGGCCGCCGATCCGGGCGAGCTGAGCCGGAACTACACCACGTACCTGAAGGACGGCGGCGAGACCTTCGCGGAGGGCCCGCACACCACCCAGTGGCGCACCCTGCGCCAGAAGAACGCCAAGAAGCCGGGCCTGGTCACCCAGTACATCGACGAGCCGCTGACGAACGGCGACTACGCGCCGCTGGCGCTGCGCACGACGGACGGCGGAGCGCTGGTGTTCTTCACCACGCGCCACTACGAGAAGCAGACGGCCGCCGCGGGCACCTCGGTCCCGGTGCCGAACAAGGACGTGCTGGCCCTGACGAAGGGCGAGATCAAGCAGTCCCTCACGATGGAGTTCGTCTCCAACGAGGTGGCGCTGGACCCCAAGGGCCAGGGCAAGGTGACGATCCTGGGCAGGATCCAGGGCCTGACCGCGGCGGAGGGCTCGTAGCGGTCCGGGGAGTTCAGTGCCGCAGGGGCCAGGCCGCCCGCTGGTCGGTCTCCTCGCCGGCGTACCGCCCGCAGACCTCGGTGAGCACCTCCAGCAGGCTCAGCGGGTCCGGCAGCGCGTGCTCGGGCCCGCGCACCCACCGCACCGACTGGTCCTCACCGGGCAGCCGGGCCGGCGGCACGAGGACGTAGGAGCCGCGGCAGTGCCAGCGCAGCCCGGGGTGTTCGTCCATCGTCTCGGGGTGGCAGTCCAGCTCGCACGGCCACCACTCGTCCTCGTCCTCGGGCGTACCGCGTGTGAGGGTGAAGAAGAGCATGCGCCCGTCGTCGCTCTCGGCGACCGGCCCGACCTCGACGCCCTCGGCCAGCAGCCGCTCCAACGCGGCGCGACCGGCGTCGAGGGGCACGTCGAGGACGTCGTGCACCATGCCGGTCGCGGTGATGAAGTTGGCCTGCGGCTGATGGCGGGCCCAGCGCTCGACCTGGGCGCGGTCGGTGGTGGACTGCGTCTGCCAGGCGAAGGACACCGGGTGCCGGGCGGGGGTGGGACAGCCGACGCGGTCGCAGGAACAGCGGTATCCGGCCGGGTGGGCGGCGGGCGCGAGCGGCAGCCCCGCCCCGGCGGCGGCGAGCAGCAGGTCCTCACGGCCGCCGTCCCCGGCGGTCTCCTTGGGCCGGCGCCCCGCGCGCAGCCACTGGGTGAGTTTGCCCTGCAGGCCGGTCCGGCCGCCGAACTCCGCGCTCATCTATCCCCTCGCCTCGCCGTCGTGCGGAACAGCATGCCTTATGGTCCCATCTTCCCGCGCACCGGGGGGCCAGTGCCCACATCCGGGGCATGAGGGCCGAGACATGGACCGGTGGGGCGAGACACGGACCGGTGGGGCGAGACGCGCACGGGCGGGCGAGGCATATGCCACAGGACGAAAAAGGGCGCAGCACCTCCATCTGGTGTCATTGCCCGCTTTGCCAGGACATGGCGCCCTACCGTGGTCGCCATGGTCACAAGCATCGCGCTGACGGCCCTGGCCACCGCGGCGTCCGTGGTCCCGCTCGTCCTCACCGGCCCCGCCGGCCGCGCCCCGGCCCCGCTGGAGTGGGGCGCGGGCCCGCTGACCGTGGCGGCGCTGCCCCGGATCACCTATGTCGCCCACCGCGGCGGCGCCCGTGAGGTCCCGGAGAACAGCATGACGGGCCTGATGGCGGCCTATCAGCGCGGTACGGCGCAGGTGCTGGACTTCGACACCCGGCTGCTGCGCGACGGCACGCCGGTGGTGTTCCACGACGAGACCCTCAACCGCACCACCTACCTGGGCGGTGAGGTGCGCGCGCTGGACGCGGAGGAGTGGCGGGGCGTACGGCTGCGCCCGAAGGACCGGCTGCCCGGGAGCTGGCGGTCGGAGCGGCCGCCCACGGTCGCCGAGGTGCTGGACCGTTTCGGCGGCCGGATCGTGCTGATGCTGGAGGCGAAGGACCCGCGGGCCCTGGACCGGCTGGCCGCCCTGATCCGGGCCCGGGGCCTGACCCGCTCGGTGTTCGTGAACTCCAACGACCCCGAGGTGGCCCGGCGCGCCCACCGCCTCGGCCTGCTCGCGCAGGTGTGGCGCTCGGCGGAGCAGCTGCGCACGGACCGCCCCGAGCGCTGGCGCTCGTACGTCGATCTGCTGGACGTGGACCACCGGGCGCGCGACGCGGACCTGTTGCGGGCCGTGCGGTCGGGGATCCCGCGGGTGTGGGCGCACACGGTGGTGACGGACGCGCAGCGGGACCGGGTGCTGGCACTGGGCTGCGACGGGGTCATCACGGACGCGCCGGGGCGGCTGGCCCGGGCCGCTCAGCGGGGTGCGAGGCCGTGAAGGGCGTAGTCGACGAGGGTGTCGGTGTACTCGTGGGAGATCGGGCCGGTGTGCTGGAGCCAGCGCTGGGCGAGCGGGGAGATGAAGAACTCCAGCGCGATGCGCAGGTCGAGGCCCTCCCGGACCTGGCCGGCGGCCTGCGCGGCGCGCAGCCGGGTCATGTAGAGGTCGAGTGAGGGCTGCATGAGCTTGGCCACGAGTTCGCGGCCGAGTTCCTCGTTGACGACGCCCTCGGCGGCCAGGGCGCGGGACGGCGCCTCGAAGCGGGGGTCGCGCAGTTCGTCGACGGTGGCGCGCAGGACGGTCTTGAGGTCGGCGGCGACGTCCCCGGTGTCCGGGAAGACGTGGGTCACCGGCTCCGCCGCCACCTCCTGCTGGGACCGTTCGGCCAGGTCGAGGAAGGCCTCCATCAGCACGTCCGCCTTGGACGACCACCAACGGTAGATCGTCTGCTTCCCGACGCCGGCGCGGGCGGCGATGCCCTCGATGGTGGTCTTCGGGTAGCCGACCTCGACGACCAGGGCGAGGGCGGCGTCGTAGATGGCGCGGCGGGACTTCTCGCTGCGCCGGGTGGAGTCGGGGGCGGATTTGCCGGGGGCGGGCCGGACGGACTTGCCGGGGGCGGGCCGGGCTGGCTTCTGGGCGGACATGGGTCGAATTTATCAGGTTGACAAGACGGAGCGTCTCGCGGAGAGTGGGAGCGAGATTGCGAGACGAACCGTCTCGTTCCATCGTAGGTGCGGAAGGGAGTCCGACATGGCCCGAGGTGGAGCCGGAAACATGCTGGGAGTCGGCGGTTCACGCAAGAACCTCGGCCGAGAGGCCCTGCGGGGCGGGGGCCGGGGCGGCCGGACGGGCGGCGGACTCGATCCGCGGGCCCAGAAGCGCGAACTGCTGCGCAGGCTCCAGGAGAAACGGCAGCAGCAGCGACAGGAGGGCGACACGCAACAGGGCTCCTCGTGAGCCTCCCCCGCCCGGGGTGAGAGCGCCCCTCGGGCGCGGGATCCGCCCGAGGGGAACTTGTCTCGTCGGTCGGCGCTGCCGCGCTGGACGGCTGCCCCGGCTCACCCGGAGGCGGAGGGCGGCCAGGGGTCTCCCCAGTCGGCGTCCCTGGCCGCCTTGTACAGGTCGCCGTGGCGTTTGGTGACGGTGGCGCGGCGCAGGGACGGCTCCGTCTCGCAGAGGTCCAGCAGGACCTGGCCCTTGCGGATCTGGGGGCGCCGCACGACGCGGGAGGGCGCCGGTTCGACGGGGAAGCGGGCGGCGGCGACGTAGCTGAACTTCTCGTCCTCGTAGGCCAGGGAGCCGCCCTTGACCTGGCGGTGCAGGGAGGAGCGGCTCACCCGGGCGGAGAAGTGGCACCAGTCCGTGCCCGGGGCGATGGGGCAGGCGGCGCTGTGCGGGCAGGGGGCGGCGATCCGGAAGCCGGCGCCGATCAGCCGGTCGCGGGCCTCGATGACCCGGGCGTAGCCGTCGGGGGTGCCGGGTTCGACGATCACGACGGCCCGGGCGGCGGCCGCGGCGGCGTCGACGAGGGCGGTGCGGTCGGGGGCGGTCAGCTCGTTGAGGACGTACGAGACGGTGACGAGATCAGTGCTCTCCAGGGAGAGCGCCGCTCCGATCCGGGAGCGCTGCCAGCGGGCGTCGCGCAGGGCGGGCCGGTCCGCGGCGATCTCCCGGCCGAGGGCGAGGGCCGGCTCGGCCCAGTCGAGCACGGTGACGGGCCGCTCCCCCTCCCAGGTCGCGCTCACGGCCCAGGCCGCGGCGCCCGTACCGCCGCCGACGTCGGTGTGCGACGCGGGGGTCCAGCCGGGCGCGGCCTCGGCGAACGCCTCCAGCGCCGACCGCACGGCCTCGAAGGTCGCGGGCATCCGGTAGGCGGCGTAGGCGGCGACGTCGGCCCGGTCCCGCAGGATGGGCGCGTCGGTCGGGGTGGTCCCCCGGTAATTGCTGATCAGCCGCTCCACGGCCTGCGCGGCCTGCCGCGGCGGCAGCCCGTCGAGCAGACCGGCGAGGGCGGCGCGGAGGGAGTCGGCCGGGGGTACGGGGGCGTTCACCCGGCGATTCTACGAGGGCCCCGGCGCCGCCGGACTCCCCCGTCCGGCCCCGCCGACCTGCGCACGCGGCACGGCGCACAACACCCTGGAACCCCTTCCCGCATCGATCGCAGCTGCCCTCACCGCCTCAGTTGCCCAGGAGCGTGACCATGGCCCGGACCCGCCGCCTCATCCTGAGCTCGCCGCCGGAGGTGTGGGGCCTGTTGTCGGACGGTCACCGCTACGGGGAGTGGGTCACGGGGACCCGGCAGATCCTCGCCGCCGATCCGCACTGGCCCGCCGAGGGCGCCCGGCTGAAGGTGCGCGTCGGCGCGGGCCCGCTCACCCTGGACGACACCTGCGTCGTCCGCATCTGCGAGCCGGGCCGCCGCCTGGAACTGGAGGCCAAGGCCGACCCCTTCGGCGCGGCCCGCATCGCCATGCGACTGCTGCCCTGGGGCGACCACACCCTCTTCACCCTCGACTGGCACCCCCTGCGCGGTCCCGGCACCCGCATGCACGGCCTCCCCGTGGACTACCTGGTCGCGATCCGCAACGGCATGATGCTGACGAAACTGGCGCGGATCGCGGTACGGGAACGGAACGGGAACGGCTGACGGAACCACTGCCGCTCTGCTCCGGGCGCCGATCCCGGAGGCATCAGCCCAGCTCGCCCATCGTGCTGCGCAGCCAGTCCAGTGGGTCGGTCGCCAGCAGCTGATCAGCCAGTTCGTTCGCCGTCTTGGTAACGAGGCGGCCTCGGCTGTTGTCGATCCATCGCTGTGCGTGCTCGTAGCCCTGAGCCTTGTACTCGATGCCCTGCAGCATGCATTCCAGCTTGTCGGCGTCCCGCGCGCAGATCGCCTCGGGCGATTCGCGGGCCTCGTATTCACCGATCAGTTCCCGCACTGTGGACGCGAGGACCTCGGGCATGCCTGTCACCTGGTCGGCGGTGACCACCTGGGGGTCGGCTTCGCCGGCACCGTACTTCTTGGCCAAGTGGTTGAGGTCCCCGGTCCTCGTCTCCTGCGAGTCGTGCCACACCGCCAGGAACGCGGCACGGGCAGGGTCCGCCCCTTCCAGCTTGGCGATGATCGAGGCGATCAGCGAGGTACGCCAGGAGTGCTCGGCAACGCTCTCCGGGTCACGCACCCCGGCCATCCACCACCCGGTGCGCTTCGATTGCTTGAGTGTCCCCGCTTCGTACAGGAACCGCGCCACCTGGGTCAGCTCTTCGGCCACGGTCGAGTCTCCTCTCACGCCTCGGCAAGGCGGATCGCATACCTGATGCTGTCCAGTTCACGGCGAGCGCGAGCCGACAACCCCCGGCTATCCAACATCACCGGCAGCCGCTCGCGCAGGACTCGGGTCGCTGCCCCGGACTTCAGCAGGTTCGGCCGGACGGAGAGCAGAGACCATAGGGAATGGACGTTCAACTCGACGTAGCCGTGGTGGGGCGTCAGCCCGTTCGCAAGGTGGGCGAGCAGCTTGTTCCCGGCCCAGGGCCACGGCCCGGGCTCGCGGCGACCGATGAAGTCGTCGGACAGTTCGAGGTGCCGACTCTCACCCACCCAGTAAGCCCAGTAGTTCAAGTTGGCGGCCTCACCGCGATCATCGTCGAGAAGGACGGTGTCGATGAAGCGGCTCATCGGCTCACGATCGCCCTGCCGCGCGGCGACGGCCGCCACGGAGCGGGCGTTCAGCCAGTCGGCAAGCCAGCCACCGGGCCGTTCCGCGGCCTGCTGGTGTGCGAGCCACTCGGAGGTGTCAGCCTGGTCGTCGTAGCCGGACAGGTACAGCGCCTGGCGCCGCAGCAGGAACTGCTCCTCACGACGGGCCCGTTCCGCAGTGTCTCGCATCCGTGCGAAGAACGTGCGCCGGTCGGTCAGCGCCAATTCCGGAGCCGACGGCACGGGGCCGCGGCGCGGCCGCCGGGGCTCTGGCAGATCGCGGATCGGCTGCGGCGGGATCCGTGTGAGCGGCCACGAGAGAAGCTCCACCAAGTCGCGCTGCATGACCCACGCCCCGAGGGGGTTCTGGCCGACGGGAGTCTCCTCGTCCAAGGCGCCCACCAATAGGACGTCGGCCTCTATCGCCCGCTCAAGGGCCAGAAGCAGAGCGGGGGAAGTTCCCACCTGCATGAGTCGGTGCCGGTGTACGAGCATCTGCCCTACCGGCACGGCGGTGAGCGGCCGCCGCCCGGACTCCCAGCCCGCGATCGTGTCCGACGAGACCTCCAGCCGCTCGGCTACATCGTCTTGCGTCAAGCCAAGTTGCTCCCGGACGACCCTGAACGTGTAACCGGAGATGATCCCGACCCTGCGTCGTCCGGCCGTACCCCGACCGCCAGTCAGGGTTCGCTCCGCACCCGACGTCATCTCGACCACCTATCCCCCTGTGGGCCCCGTCCGTTCCCGTACTGCCGGTCACTTCAGCCAGTAACCAGCGTTTTCTACCGTTCAGGCAGTAGTGGCTCGATAACTGAGCGTATAGGGAAGGTGGGTCTGTGGACGTCCATACGCCGACAGGGCTCCAGCCGGGGGAAACCTCCGGGTTGATCACTGCGACACGAGAGACCAGGGCGGAGACTGCTCCGCCGACAGCTCTCATCCGCCGCCGTCGTCTGGCAACGGAACACCGACTGCTGGCCACGCTGCCGCCCGCGCTCAGAGACCGTGCTCGGTTCGAGTGGGAACAACACGGGGTGGCGATGCTCCCGCTGGGTGGGCTCTTCTCCGCCGTGCGGATCCCCGAGCATCTGCTGACCGCTCTGAGTGCGAGGAGCGGAGTCGGCTGCGTGGACACCTTCCTGGCCGAGACCCTCGGTGGCGGGCCGGTCGTCTGCGACCCACGCTTCTCGCGCTACTACGCGCTGGTGTCCGCCGGCTTGCCGGAGACGCTGCGCCAAGTCGCCAACGCATGGACCGCCCTGGATGTGCATTGCCTCGGCAGGGACAGCTATCTGGGGGTGCCACGGCCAGACGTCGCTCGTCGAGACCACACGCTCGCCTCTTACTGGTCGGTCCCTATGGACTCAGCCACAGAGCTGTGCGCGTTGGTCGCGGTCGCTCGGCTGATCGCCACTGGGTGGCAGTGCCTGGACCCGGAGCCCGAGCCGTGAGCGACACCGACGACATGCCATCCTTCCGTGCCCCATGGCTGGCCGCATACGCACTCCTGGCAGACCACTGCGTCACATGTCCAACGTGCACGACGGTAAACGAGAAGGGCGCGAACCTCGAATTGCCCTGCACGACAGCAGACAAACTGAACGAGGAGTATCTACGGGCCCGCCGCGCAGGTCGTCCGTGACATCAGCTCGGAAGTTGTGATCAACACGTCAGCATGCATGCTCACCGAGTGCAGCTGCTGCCCGCCGTCTTCGCCGCCAGGATGCCGTGAACCCTGTTCAGGGCGGTGTGCGCCCCCTTTGTGCGCTGGTTGACACCTTGTGTGACCCGCCAGGACACAGCACGGTTTAGGTGGATGCTGCTCGGTGCTGTGTTGCCGGACCACCAGGAGAGGGCGGTTCGTCGTGGGTTCAGCCAGTCAATGGGCACGTGAAACCTTCGGGGACATAGCAGATGAACTGGCGGACATCATCCCGGCTTGCCTCCTCCGAGCTCATGAGCGGGCCCGCACCGGGCACGAGGGTGTCCACACTCAGACACTCGAAGCGTACGGACACGGTCTCTACGCAGTGCAATACGAGGAACTGGCCGCCGGCATCTCCGGTCTCGGGGAAGCTCTGCGCCTGCAAGGACGCACGATGATGCTCGTCCGCGGCCACCTGATCTACCCCCTCCGCTACGCCAAGAAAGACGTGCCCGTCACGGCTGCACGCCTCCGTCGGGCCGCAGGATTTCGAGCAGAGCTGATCCGCCGTCACGGCCCTCCTCCCAGGCAGCCGGCATTCGACCTGGACTGGGGGGACCTGGATGACTCCGAGGTACACCCAGACCTGGATCTCCTTCCCGAGGATGTGCAACTGGTTCTCGTCGCCTATGCCTGCTCCATGGAGGCCGGCGTCATGCGCATTGAGTGGGGTTCCGCAGAATTACGCCGCGAGGATCGCTACTTGGTCTGGCATCATCACGAACCGCTGCCAACCAGAGGTTGACCCGAGGCGTGGGCGGGAGGATCAAGCATCCGCAACCCGCCATGACCCGTCTGTATAGATGTGCTCTTCAAAGCCATCAAGACCACATGTTCTGAACCAGCCATCACTGTCGCCAGAAATCGGCACTATCATCCGCCTTCCGTCCACAAGGACAGGTAGGTCCAACCTCCATTTATAGAACCCCGAGTCGACTCGAGTGAAAATATAGAATTGCTCCACTTCCCCAGGCGACAGCGTCAGGCTCAGCGGCCCCATGGATTGACCCTCTTCATCAATCCACATCGATGTGCCAGTTTCAGGGCACACTTCGATCCTCCTGGGCTCCAGCGCCGCTCCGCCGACGGGATTGGCTGCTATGACTCCTCCGCGCGATAGCTCTGTGGGCATCTCCTTGACTCGGAGTTTCGGCTGATCCACAACTACGGTGGTGGAGATCCGGGAGGTGATGGTCACCTTCAAAACCGAAACGTAGGCATCACAGCCACCGAGACTCGAGGCCCAAGCGTGCCAATCAGTAGGGTGCTCTGGTGGGGAACCGGCGGGAAGGCCTGGCAACCAAACCCAGGAGGCGATCCAGTTGGGAAATCCTGCCCACGCCACAGACGGATCCGCCTCCACATGCACACTTACGGGCTTGATCCTGTAGATCCGTTGGGAGATGGATTCGAGCTTCCGTGACAGCGGGTGAAATAGCGGAGTCATGATCAGCATGATCAGCGCTCCGGTCACGGCGATGACAAGATCCGCCATTTCGCATCTCCTGTTAGTCCGGCAGCCCGTGATGTTTGCCCATTGACGCGAGGGAAAAGCAGGATCCCCGCTGCTCTGGATCGCGGCAGACGCACACCGCTTCTTCCCTCATCTCCCCCGCACAGCCCGCGCCACCCGGGTCGCCGCTGCTGCTCTCGGGGCGTTGTCCGGGCGTCTGCGGCGGGGGTGGACCGAGTTCGTCAGGAGGATGAGGAACGTGTCCGTCGCCGGGTCGAGGATCAGGGACGTGCCCGTGAAGCCCGTGTGGCCCGCCGCTCCGCGGCCCGCCAGGTCGCCCATGAACCAGGGCTGGTCGAGGGTGAAGCCGAGGCCCGGTGGGGTGAAGAGGAGTTCGACGAAGTCGGGGCCGAGGATGCGGGCGGGGCCGTAGGAGCCGCCCGCGAGGAGGGCGCGGCAGAACACCGCGAGGTCGCGGCCCGTGGAGAAGAGGCCCGCATGGCCCGCCACTCCGCCGAGCGCCCAGGCGTTCTCGTCGTGGACCTCGCCCCGCAGCATGCCCCGGTCCGCCTTGGCCCAGGGCCGCCGCTGGTCCTCCGTGGCCGCCGCCCCGGGGCACGGCCCGAAGTCCGTCGCCGTCATGCCCAGCGGCCGGGTGATGCCGTCGTGGATCAGGACGTCGAGGGTGCGGCCGGTGAGGCGTTCCAGCACGTGCTGGAGGAGGAGCATGTTGAGGTCGGAGTAGCGGTGGGTGCCCGGCGCTCCGACCGGGGCCTCCGAGCGGAGCGCCGCGAGGCGTTCGGCGTCGTCGGCGCAGTCGTGGAGAGGGAGTTCGGGGCGCAGGCCCGAGGTGTGGGTGAGGAGCTGGCGGACGGTGATGCCGTGCCGGGCCGCCGCCGTGAAGTCGGGCAGGTACGCGCCGACCTTCGCGTCGATGCCCAGCGTGCCGCGCTCGATCTGCTGCACGGCGGCGACCGAGGTGAACAGTTTGGTGAGGGACGCCAGGTCGAAGGGCGTGGCGACGGTCATCGGGACCCGCTCCTCGGGGGGCAGTTCCACGCCCGCGTCGGTGGCCTCGTCGTAGGCCGCGTAGCGGACGGCCCAGCCCGCCGCCTCCTCGACCGCGATGACCGGGCCGCGGCCCACGACCAGCACCGCGCCCGGTGCCCAGGGGCGCCGTCCGGTGGTGAGGACGTGGACCTCGCGGACGAGGTGGCGCAGTTCCGCGGGGTCGAGTCCGGCCCGTTCCGGCGTGCCGTCGCGCAGTCTCGGTGCGCTCAGCTGTCCGCTCCCTCCACACTCGCGCGGGCCCTCCAGGGTCGGCACATTCCCATGAAACAGGCCAGTGCCACCAGGGCGGCGGCCAGTTGGACGACGGCCATCGGGAGGGCGGTGTCCTCCCCGGCCACGCCGACCAGCGGGGAGGCGATCGCCCCGATGAGGAAGGAGGACGTGCCGAGCAGGGCGGAGGCGGAACCGGCGGCGTGCCGGACCCGCATCAGGGCGAGCGCCTGGGTGTTGGGCAGGGTGATGCCCATCGCGGACATCAGCACGAACAGCGCGACGGCCACGGGCGCGAGCCCGACCTCGCCGAACACGCCCAGGGACATCAGCAGCAGCGCGGTCGCGGCCGTGATGACGATCGCCAGGCCGACGCCCAGCACCTTGTCCAGGCTGACCCGGCCGACCAGGACCTTGCCGTTGATCTGGCCGACGACGACCAGCCCGATCGAGTTGAGGCCGAACAGCAGGCTGAACGTCTGCGGGGAGGCGCCGTGGATCTCCTGGATGACGAACGGGGACGCGGAGATGTAGGCGAAGAGGGCGGCGAAGGCGAAGCCGCCGGTGAGCATGTAGCCGGTGAAGGAGCGGTCGGCGAGCAGGGTGCGCATCGCGCGCAGGGCCTCGCCGACGCCGCCGCTGTGCCGTTCGGCGGGCGGCAGGGTCTCGGGGAGCCTCGTCCAGACCAGGACGCCGATGAGGACGCCGACGGCCGTCAGGACGACGAAGACGCCCCGCCAGTCCGTCACCCGCAGCACCTGCCCGCCGATCAGCGGCGCCACGATCGGGGCGACGCCGGAGATCAGCATGAGGGTGGAGAAGAAACGGGCCATGGCCATGCCGTCGTAGAGGTCGCGGACGACGGCCCGGGCGATGACGATCGCGGCGGCGCCCGCGAGGCCCTGGGCCAGGCGGAAGGCCACCAGGAGTTCGACGGTGGGGGCGAGCGCGCACAGGACGGTGGCGACGACGAAGACGGCGAGCCCGGCGAGGAGCGGGCGGCGGCGCCCCCAGCGGTCGCTCATCGGCCCGACGACGAGCTGCCCGAGGGCCATGCCGGCGAGGCAGGCGGTGAGGGTCAGCTGGACGGTCGCGGCGGGCGCGTGCAGGGAGCGGGTGACCTCCGGCAGCGACGGGAGGTACATGTCCATCGCCAGGGGCGGTACGGCGGTCAGGCTCCCGAGGAGGAAGGTGACCAGGAGCCCGGTGCGGCGGTGCGATGCGAGGTCGGGGGGAGCCGTCCCGGTCGCGGCCCCCTGCGCGGTCTTCGATATGGACGCCCCACCCTCGGGCATGAGTCCCTCCCTTTTCGAGTCGATCGCCACCTATGCTCTCAGCTCGTACGGACTGCTAGGGGTCACGAGGCGGAGGCGGGCGGGAATGACGGTGGACACGGTGCGGTGGGGGATCCTGGCGACCGGAGGGATCGCGGCCGCGTTCACCGCGGATCTGGTCGACCTGCCGGACGCGGAGGTCGTGGCGGTGGCGTCGCGCTCGCAGGAGTCGGCGGAGGCGTTCGCGGAGCGGTTCGGGATAGCGCGGGCCTACGGCGACTGGAACGCGCTCGCGCAGGACGAGGACATCGATGTCGTCTACGTCGCCACGCCGCACACGGCGCACCGGGCGGCTGCCGGGCTGTGTCTGGCGGCCGGGCGGCACGTGCTGTGCGAGAAGCCGTTCACGCTGAACCTGCGCGAGGCGGAGGAACTCGTCGCGCTGGCGCGGGAGCACGGGCGCTTCCTGATGGAGGCGATGTGGATGTACTGCAATCCGCTGGTGCGGCGGCTGAAGGCGCTGGTGGACGACGGGGCGATCGGTGAGGTGCGCAGTGTGCAGGCCGACTTCGGTCTCGCCGGCCCCTTCCCGCCCTCGCACCGGCTGCGCAACCCGGAGCTGGGCGGGGGCGCGCTGCTCGATCTGGGCGTGTATCCGGTGTCGTTCGCGCAGCTGCTGCTCGGGGAGCCGTCGGACATCGCGGCGCGAGCGGTGCTCTCGGACGAGGGCGTCGATCTCCAGACGGCAGCGGTGCTCTCCTGGGAGAGCGGCGCTCTCGGATCGGTGCACTGCTCCATCGTGGGCGGTACGGCCACCGCCGCCTCGGTCACCGGCTCCGAGGGCCGCATCGACATCCCCCACGGCTTCTTCTTCCCGGAGGGCTTCGTGCTGCACCGGGACGGCCGCGACGCCGAGGAGTTCACGGCCGACCCGGCGGACGGCCCGCGCAACAGCATGCGCCACGAGGCGCTGGAGGTCATGCGGGCCGTGCGCGCCGGTGAGACCGAGTCGCCGCTCGTGCCGCTCGACGGCACGCTCGCCGTGATGCGGACGCTCGACGCGATCCGCGACCGCGTCGGCGTCCGCTACCCGGGTGAGACCCCTGGCGAGACCCCGGACGGGGGCCGCGCCGCGGAGCTCACGCCGGCCTGAGCCCCTGCCTGCCCACCTCCGTCACGAAGGACGCGGCCGTCGTGACCGGCGCCCCCTGCCGGGTCACGTACGGCACCGTCCTGAAGTCGGCGCGCGCCGCCTGCTTTCCGAGCTCGACCGTGACGTAGCCGCGCCGGCCGTGGAAGAACTTCAGGTGCGGGTTGGCGGACATGTAGGTGTCCCAGGTGGCGGGCTTGTCGGCGCCGTCCCGGCCGCTGGAGATCGAGGTCGCCACGATCTCCGTGCCGAGCGTGGCGGAGGACGGGTCGTCGAAGTCGTCCTTGATGTCGAAGGCGTAGGCGGCGTGCACGTCGCCGCTGAGCACCATCAGGTTCTCCACGCCGGCGGCCTTCGCGCCGTCCAGGACGCGCCGGCGGGAGGCGCTGTAGCCGTCCCAGGCGTCCATCGACACGCGGGACGGGGTGGTGGCGTCCATGTGCCGGCGCGCGAACAGGACCTGCTGCGGTACGACGTTCCACAGGGCGCGCGAGGAGCGCCAGCCGTCGAGCAGCCACCGTTCCTGCGTGGCACCGGTCATGGTGCGTGCCGGGTCGTCGGACTCGGGGCCGGGCACGTGCGCCGTGTCGCCGTAGGCCTGGTCGGAGCGGTACTGACGGGTGTCCAGGACGTCGAACTGGGCGAGCCGGCCCCAGGTCAGGCGGCGGTACAGCCGCATGTCGGATCCGGCCGGGCGCTGGGGGCGGCGCAGCGGCTGGTTCTCCCAGTAGGCGCGGTAGGCGGCGGCGCGGCGCAGCAGGAACTCCTCCGGCGGGACGCTGTTCTCCGGGATGTCGCCGGCGTAGTTGTTCTCGGTCTCGTGGTCGTCCCAGGTGACGACGAAGGGGTGCGCGGCGTGTGCGGCGGCCAGGTCCGGGTCGGACTTGTACAGGGCGTAGCGCAGCCGGTAGTCCTCCAGGGTCAGCGTCTCGCGGGCGAACAGGGCGGGCAGGGTGCGGTCGGTGTACTTGCGTTGGCCGCCCGCCGCGTCGACGGCGTACTCGTAGAGGTAGTCGCCCAGGTGGAAGACGAGGTCGACGTCCTCGGCGGCGAGGTGGGCGTACGGGGTGTAGTAGCCGTCGTGGTAGGCCTGGCAGGAGACGGCGGCCAGGGTGAGGGACGCCACGCGGCTGCCGGGACCGGGGGCGGTGCGGGTGCGGCCGGCGGGGCTGGTCCAGCGGCCCGCGCGGAAGCGGTAGTGGTAGACGCGGCCGGGCTCCAGGTGGCCCACCTCGACGTGGACGGTGTGGTGGAACTCGGGGTGCGCGGTGGCGGTGCCGCGCCGGGCGATGCGGCGGAACCGCTCGTCGTGGGCCAGTTCCCAGTGCACGGTGACGCGTTCGGCGGGCAGTCCGCTGTCGGCCTGGAACGGCACGGGCGCGAGGCGGGTCCACAGGACGACCGAGTCCGGCAGGGGGTCGCCCGAGGCGACGCCCAGCGTGAAGGGGTTCTCGGTGAGGCGCGCGGCGTCGAGTTCGGCGGCGGCCGCGACTCCGGTGGCGGGCAGGTTGGTCGAGAAGGCCAGCGCGGCGGCGGCGCCGGTGGTGGTGAGGAAGCGGCGGCGGCCGATGTGGCGGGCGGCGGCGCGGAGTTCGGGGGCGTGCTGGGACGGGTGTGCTGCGGGTGTCATCCGGTCCTCCCCTGGCGAATGGCTGCAGGGGGCATTGGAGTGGCCGGGGACGACGCGTGAGGGACGCGTACACCGCACTCACATGACGGACGGATGAGTTCCGCATGACGGGCCCTCCCGTACGCTGCGGGCCCATGAATGCGAAGGAGATCGGAATCGCGGTGGTGACCGGCGCGGGCTCCGGCATCGGCCGGGCCGTCGCCGTGGAACTGCTGCGCGCGGGCTGGTCGGTGGCGCTGGCGGGCCGGCGGGTGGAGGCGCTGGAGGAGACGGCGGCCCTGGTCCCCGGGGGTGCGGCTCTCGCCGTACGGACGGACGTCTCACGCCCTCAGGACGTGACGGACCTGTTCGCCGCCACCGTCGAGCGGTTCGGGCGGGTGGACCTGCTGTTCAACAACGCGGGCACGTTCGGGCCCGGCGGTGTGCCCGTCGAGGAACTGTCCTACGACGCCTGGCGGGACGTGGTGGACACCAACCTCAACGGGGCGTTCCTGTGCGCGCAGGCGGCGTACCGGCAGATGAAGGAGCAGGACCCGCAGGGCGGGCGGATCATCAACAACGGGTCCGTCTCGGCCCACACGCCCCGTCCGCGGTCGGTGGCGTACACGGCGACCAAGCACGCCCTGACCGGCCTGACCAAGTCACTGTCGCTGGACGGGCGGCCGTACCGGATCGCCGTGGGCCAGATCGACATCGGCAACGCGGCGACCGACATGACGGCCGGGATGCAGACGGGGGCGCTGCAGGCGAACGGGGTGGTCGCCCCGGAACCGGTCATGGACGTCGCGGACGTGGCCCGCACGGTGCGGCACATGGCGGAGCTGCCGCTGGAGGCGAATGTGCAGTTCGCGACCGTGCTGGCCACGACGATGCCGTACGTCGGGCGCGGCTGAGCGGACGGCCGAGTTCGTCAACTCGTCAACTTGCACAACCGGAATAGGAACGTCCGCACCATTGCAGCCGGTGGGGGGCCTATGCTCAAATCTCCTACACCAAAGCTTCACACTTGGAGCAGAGAGCTTCCGTTGGCCACATCCAGGGGGGTGGAGGCGGCAGTCGTTCCACGGGACCGGGTGGGGGTGGACCCCGCGAGGGACCGCGGGGTGCGCACCGGTGCGTGGAACGACTGCCGCGTCAGGCCTGGCCGGTCTCGAAGCGGGAGATCCTGCCGTCCTCGTCGACGGTGAAGCTCCACCGGGTGCGCATCTCGCCCCAGGTGTCGTTGCTGTAGCGGGCGAGGAGGGACCGGCCGCCGTCGGACTCGTTGTCGACCTCCATGTGCCCGTGGGAGGAGAAGATCTCCCGGTCGACCCAGTCGGCGAGGTCACGATCGGATCCGTCGTCCGCCATGGTCGCGCCCGGCGCGAGGAGCGCCATGAAGCCCTCGCGGTCGTGGTTGTTCACGGCGGTCACGAAGGCGCGGACGGCCGGGTCGCTCAGGCGCGTGGTCTGAATCGTCATACGCCTCAGCCTCGTCCCGGCCGCCCGGCGACGCCACCCGTGCCACCCGAACGGCGCCCCGCGCGCGGCCGCGGGAGGCCGCGCGGTGCCGGAGGTGCGACGGTGGGAGCGCGACGAGAGGCGTTCCCCTGTCCCTGCTGTCCGCTCCGGGAGACGACGTGAAGTACGTGAGGCGCGCAAGGCATGACCACCGAGGCGATCTGGGGCTGCTGCTGCTGCGGCTGGGGACGGGGGGTGTGCTGGCCGCCCACGGCGCGCAGAAGCTGTTCGGCTGGTTCGGCGGCCACGGCATCGAGGGCACCGGCCAGTTCATGGAGTCCGTGGGCTACTCCCCGGGCAAGGCCAGCGCGACGGCCGCGGGGCTCGCGGAGACCGGCGGCGGCGTGCTGCTGGCCCTGGGCCTGGCCACGCCCGCGGCCGGAGCGGCGGCGGCCGGCGCCATGGCGGGGGCTTCGGCGGTGCACGCCCCGAACGGGTTCTTCAACCAGGGCGGCGGCTACGAGTACGCCGCCACGCTCGGTCTGACGGCCGCCGGCCTGGCCGTCACCGGGCCCGGCCGCTTCTCCATGGACCACGCGCTGGGGCACGCGGTGAACCGGGGCTGGATGATCCCGGCGGCCTTCGCGGCGACCGCCGCGGGCACCGCCCTGATCGTCGGAGGACGGGCCCGGCGGCTGCGGAAGGCCAAGGAGGGCGAGCAGGACGCCCTGTTCGAAGAGGAGTCGATGGAATAGGCGGCGCAGGGGCCCACGAAGGTAGGGACTGGGCGGTCCACGAGCCCACAAGGGCACGGCGGGGGCACTGTCGGACCCGCGTGGCAGGCTGCCGCCCATGAGCGATCACCCGCCCCCCGCCCCGCCCGCGCCCGACCTGTGGGCCACCGTCGACGCCCTGCACGCCTGGCTCGACACCCACCGCCCGGTCGAGGGCCGTGAGGGCCTGCTGCTGCGCCTGCTGAAACTCAACGAGGAGGTCGGCGAGGTCGCCCAGGCGGTGATCGGCGCGACCGGCCAGAACCCCCGCAAGGGCGTGACGCACAGCTGGGACGACGTACAGGCGGAGCTGTGCGACGTCGTCATCACGGCGCTGCTGGCGCTGCGGACCCTGACGCCCGAGGCGCGGCAGGTGTTCGCGCGGCATCTGGAGCGGGTGACGGAGCGGTCCCTGGCATCGGTGCGCCCGTGACCGCCCGCCCGTCGTGCGTCGGTTCCTGCCCGGCTCGGAGCGGCTGGGTGCGCGTCGGCGGCGACCGGATCCCGGAGCTGGGCGAACTGGTCAGCGGCGTCGCCCTGATGGCCGAGACGTTCTGCGTGGTGCTCGCCCGCCCCGCCCGCCCCGTGGACGGGACCGTCCACCGCGGTCAGGCCGTCCCCCGGGACCACTGGTGGCCCGGGCCGATGGAGCCCCTCAGCGGCTGGGTGCGGTGGAACCAGTTGGCCGGCAGGTCATCTCCATGACGAAAGTCCCGTCCACAGCACCGTCGAATCGACGGAGAGCACCTTTTCGCCGAAGACGACGTTCTCGTTCTGTTCACTCGCGCAGCGCAGACGGTTCCGGTATTCCTGCCAAGGCATGGCGTCGAACCGCGCGTTGATGAAGTGGTGGCTCTTTCCGTGAATTGCTGACCGTCGTGCCGGCTGAAGTGGAGGCGAGGCTCGAATCCCACCCGGCGCGGTCGTTCGCCTCCGGCGATACTCGTGCCTATCGGTTCCAAGCACGTGCCGGTCACGAAAGAACCTCCCGGGATTTCAGCAGGTGACCGGTCCCGACTCCACCATTGTTCACTTCGGGGCTTCACGGCAGGGAACGCACGGCCGGGAAAACCTCCCGCCGGGACGCCGGAAATACGGATTCCGGCCCGCCGGTCCGAACACTTCTGCAATGATCGACCGAACGCTCGGGTGGCCGGGCGGCGGACGCCGGACCGGTCGAGGTGTGAGGAGTCGGGTGACGGGGGTGGACTGGAGGTTCCGGTCCCTGGTGGTCGCGCACGCCGTGTCGGCCTACGGGACGTACCTCAACCTGATCGCGCTCAGCCTGTTCTCCTACGAGGTCACGGGCACCGCCCTGGGCGTGGGCGCGGTGATGGCCGTACGGCTGCTGTCGGGTGTCGCGGCCGGGCTCGCCGCCGGAGCGGTGACGGCCCGGGTGACGCGCCGCACGGTCATGGTGAGCACCGACCTCGCGCAGACGCTCGCCATGGTGGTGCTGGCGCTGGGGGCCCGGGACGTCTCGCTCGGAGTGCTGCTCGGCGCGGTGCTCGTCCTGGGCGCGGGCAACACGCTGTTCAACGTGGCCCTGCGCAGCGCGGTCCCGGTCATGGTGGGGCAGGAGAGCCGGGCCCGGGCCAACGGCGTGCTGGTGACGGCCCGTTCCGTCGCCACGGTGCTGGGCTTCGCGTCGGCCGCCCCGGTCATCGCCCTCGGCGGGTTCGGTGTCGCCTTCGCGGTCAACGGCGCGAGCTTCGCGGTGTCGGCGGCCGCCGTGCTGGCGCTGCGGCCGCGTACGGACTCCGGCGGGGAGGACGGACCGGCGGCTGGGACGAGCCCACCGCCGGCGTCGGCCGGAGCGGCCGGAGCGGCGGCCCCGGACGCCCCGGATGCCCCGGATGCCCCGGATGCCCCGGCGACCCCGGATGCCCCGGCAGTCCCGACTGCCCCTGCTGCCCCTGCTGCCCCGGCTGCCCCGGCCGACGGTGAGCGGCCCGATGCGGTGGTGGCTCGGGGCGAGCAGCCCGAGGCGGCGGCGGCTTCCGGCGGACGGCGCGCCGTGGCTTCCGGCGGGCGGCGGACGGCGGCTTCCGGCGGGCGGCTCGCGGTGGCGGCCCGGGGTGGGTGGCTGGGGCGTCATCTCACGGGTCTGGCCGGGCCGTTGCTCGGCCTGATCGCGCTGCGGGGACTGGACGCGCTGGCGTCCGCCTCGCACAACGTCGCGCTGCCGCTGGCGGCGAGCGCGGCCGAGCCGTCCGAACCGGCGCTGTTCATGACCCGGTTCTGGTCGGCGTGGGCGGTGGGCACGCTCCTGGCCCACCAGGTCCTCAAACGCCGGACGCACGGGGCGACCTGGGGGGAACGCGCCTTCGCGGCGGGCACCTGTGCGATGTCGCTGTGCTTCGTCGCGGCGTTCACCGGCCCGCCCGCCCCGGCCCTGATCGTGGCGGCCCTGGCGGCGGGGTTCGCGGACGGCTGGACCGAGATCGTCTACACCTCGCGCCTCCAGGCCGCCCCCGACCGGCAGCGCGACCGGCTGTTCGGCCTGTCCGCCACCGCCGAGCAGTCCGGGTTCGCGCTGGGCACGATCACCGCCGCGGCCGCGTTGGAGACTCTGCCCGCCCTGGCCGTCGTGGGCGTCTTCCACGGGGCGGCGGTGTGCGGGGCGGTGGCCCTGCTGCTCACCGTACGGACGCACCACGCACGCGCGACCACGGACCGTTCGCCGACCGGCGCACCGGCGCCCACCAGCGGAGACAGGGAGAAGACACGCATGGAACGTCTACGGGGGCAGGCCGTCTGCCGGGGTCCTGAGCCCGAGCGGACGGGGGACGACCCGGTCGACGCGGTGCGCGCGCTGCTGGGCGCCGCCGGGTCGGCGCACGGCGGGGCCGTCGTCACCGTCGCGTCCGACGGCACGACCGGCTCCCGGTCGTATCCGGAACTGCTGGACGCCGCACGCCGGATGCTCACCGCGCTGCGCGAGCACGGGGTGCGGCGCGGTGACCCGGTGGTGCTGTGCGGGTTGCCGCTGGACGCGTTCTTCCCCGCCTTCTGGGCGTGTGTGCTGGGCGGGGCGCTCCCGGTGGCCATCGCCGAGCACCCCGCGCCGGGCTCCCCGGCCTTCGAACGCCTGGGGCAGACGAGCGCGTTACTCGACGGCCCGCTGGTCCTGACCGACGCACCCGGCGCGGCGGCCCTCGCCCACGCCGCGCCCACCCCGCGGATCGCCCTCGCGGAGGAGTGTCTCGCCGCGGCGCCCGCACGGGACCACGTCGAGCCCGAACCCTCGGACACGGCCCTGCTGATGCTGTCGTCCGGCAGCACCGGAGTCCCGAAGGCGGCACGGCTGACCCACGCCGGGCTCGCGGACTTCGCCGCGAGCAGCCGGCGGATCCTCGACGTCCGCCCGGACGACACGATGGTGAACTGGCTGCCCGTCGACCACAGCGGCGCCTTCCTCCTGTACCACCTGCTCGCCGTGTTCACCGGCAGCACCAACGTCCACGCCCCCACCGAGTACGTGCTCGCCGACCCGCTGCGCTGGCTCGACCTCCTCCACGACCACCGGGCGCGGCACGGCTGGGCGCCGACCTTCGCGTACCGGCTGGTCGCGGACGCGCTGGCCGAGCGGCCCGACCGCCACTGGGAGCTGGGCGGCCTGAAGTCGCTGGTGTGCGGGGGCGAGCGGGTCGTGCTGCCGGTGCTGCGCCGCTTCCTCGACGCGACGGGCCCGTACGGCGTGCGGGCGGAGCACATCGCCCCGGTGTGGGGCATGGCCGAGACGGTCACGGCCGTCACCTACGGCCGGCTGGACCGGCCGGGCACCGTGCACCGGCTGCTCAAGAGCAGCCTGGGCGGCGACCTGGTGCGGGCCGGGGAAGACGTGCCCGAGGCGGACTGCGTCACCTTCGTCGCCTGCGGCCCGCCGGCGCACGGCGTCACGCTGCGCGTCGTCGACGACCGCGGCGACCTCGCCCCGGCGGGCCGGATCGGCCGGCTCCAGGTGCACTCCCCCGCCCGCCTCACCCCCGGCTACGTCCGCAACCCCGACGCGGACACCGCCGCCTACCCGGCCGGGCCGGACTGGCTGGACACCGGCGACCTCGCCTTCCTCGACGGCGGTCAGGTCGTCATCACGGGACGGCGCAAGGACGTCATCATCCTCAACGGCCTGAACGTCTACTGCCACGAGGTGGAGGAGGTGGCCGCCGCCGTCGACGGGGTCCGGCAGGGGGAGGTCGCCGCGTGCGGGATCCCGTCCGCGGAGCAGGGCACGGAGGAGCTGGCGGTGTTCTTCGTCAGCCGCGGCGCCGCCGAGGACGACCGGATCGCCGCGGAGGTGAGGGCGGCGCTGTTCACCCGCCTCAGGCTCACCGCCGCGCACGTCCTGCCCGTACCGGAGGGCGAGTTCCCGCGGACGCCGGCGGGCAAGGTGCGCCGCGCGGAGCTGCGGGACCGGCTGAGCCGTGACGAGTCGCCGGGCGGGGCGGACACCGCCGTGCCGGGGCCGCGGCCGGGCCCGGAGGACGCCGGTGCGGTGCCCCGGGCCGCGGAGGTGCCCGGTGCCGTCGCGGCGGCCCGGACGGCCGAGGTGACCCGGGCCGTGGAGGAGGAACTGTCCGCCGTGCTAGGCCGTCCGGCCGCGGCGGACGTGCCGTTCTGGGAACTCGGCCTGACCTCGGTGCTGTTGGTCCGGCTGCGGAACCGGCTGACGGAGCGCCTCGGCACACCCGTATCGCAGACGGCGTTCTTCGAACACCCCACGATCACGGCCCTCACGACCCACCTCACGAACGCCCCGGCCGCGGAGCCGGCCCCGGCACCCACGCCCGGCGCGCTCCTCGGGGACGAGTGGGCTACGGCGCGGGCCGTTCCTGCCACGCAGCTCGGGAACGAGCCGGCTGCGGCGCCGGCCGTTCCTGCCACGCAGCTCGGGGACGAGCCGGCTGGGGCGCCGGTCGTTCCTGCCACGCGCCCGGCGAGCGCGCCGCCTCCCCCGGCAACCACGCCCGCCGCGCCCCCCGCGAGTGAGCCGTCCGCGACGTCTGCGCCCACGCCCGCCGCGCATCCGGCGCGTGGGACCACCCCGGCTGCGGCCGGGCCCGCTGCGGCGGCCGGCGACGACCACGACGACCACCCCGACAGCCCCCACCCACTCGACCGCAACGACCACCACGAACGCCCCGAACGCCCCGAACGCCCCGACCACCCCGAACGCCGTGTGGCCGTCATCGGGCTGGCCTTGCGGTTTCCCGGCGCGGGGACGGCGGACGCGTTCTGGTCGAATCTGCGGGACGGCGTGGACAGCGTGCGGGTGTTCGGCGAGGCGGAGCTCGCGGCGGCCGGGCTGACCGCGGAGCAGCGCCGTGCCCCGGGCCACGTGCCCGTCTCCGGGGTTCTGGACGGCGTCGAGGAGTTCGACGCGGAGTTCTTCGGGCTGAGCCCGCGGGAGGCCGGGCTCACGCACCCCGCGCACCGGCTGTTCCTGGAGTGCTGCCACCAGGCCCTGGAGGAGGGCGGCCACGCGGCGACCGCCCCGGGCGTGCGGGTGGGCGTGTTCGCCGGATCCGGCATGAACCTCTACGACCACCAGCAGCGGCCCGCGTCCGGCACACCGTACGACCCGGCGGACCCCGCGGCCGGCATGCAGTCGGCCATCGGGCGGGAGCCGGACTTCCTCGCCACGCGCGTCGCCTACCGGCTCGGCCTGACCGGGCCGGCGATCGGCGTGCAGACGGCCTGTTCCACGTCGCTGGTCGCCGTGCACCTGGCGGTCCAGGCGCTGCTCTCCGGCGAGACGGACCTGGCGCTGGCCGGTGCGGCGGCCGTGCACCTGCCCCAGGAGACCGGCTACCACAGCCACCCCGGTTCGATCCTGTCCCCCACCGGCCGCTGCCGGGCCTTCGACGCGGGGGCCGACGGCACCGTCGGCGGCAACGGCGTCGCCGCCGTACTGCTCAAGCGCCTGGACCGGGCGCTGGCCGACGGCGACACCGTGCACGCGGTGATCCTGGGCTCCGCGGTCAACAACGACGGCGCCGCCAAGGTCGGCTTCAGCGCCCCCGGGGTCGAGGGGCAGGCCGAGGTGGTGCGCCAGGCGCTGCGCAGGGCGGACGTGCCGCCGGAGACGGTCTCCTACGTGGAGGCGCACGGCACCGGGACCCGCCTCGGCGACCCGGTGGAACTGACGGCACTGGCACGGGCGCTCACCCCGGACGGCGACAGCGCCCCGGGCTTCTGCGCCGTGGGTTCCGTCAAGCCGAACATCGGGCACCTCGACAGCTGCGCGGGCATGGCCGGGCTCATCAAGACGGTCCTGATGCTGCGCCACCGCACGCTGGTGCCCACCCCGCACCTGACCAGCCCCAACCCCGAACTTCCCGTGCAGGACGGCCCGTTGCGGCTCGTCAGGGAGCTGGAGCCGTGGCAGGTCCCGGAGGGCGTGCCGCGCCGGGCCGGGGTCAGCGCGCTGGGCGTCGGCGGCACCAACGCCCACGTCGTCCTGGAGGAGGCCCCGGCGCCGCGCCCCCGGCCGGTGCCCGACCTGCCCGTCCTCGTGCCCGTCTCGGCCCGCGACGCCGAGTCGCTCGACGAGCTCACGGCCGCGCTGCGCGACCGGCTGCTGGCCCACCCGGACCTGCCGGCCGCCGACGTCGCCGCCACCCTGGCCCTCGGCCGGCCGCACCGCGCGGCACGCACCGCCGTGGCCGGCCGCACGGCCGGCGAACTCGCCCGGGCACTGGCGGACCGCCGGGACCCGGAGCCGGTCCCGCTCGGCCCGGTCGCCTTCGCCTTCACCGGCCAGGGCAGCGCCCGCCGCGGCATGGCCCGGGGCCTGTACGCCGCGCACCCCGCGGCGCGGGCCACGCTCGACCGCTGCGAGGAGCTGCACGTCGGGGAGTTCGGCGGCGGCCTGCTCACCGCACTGCTCACGCCCGGCCCGGACGGTTCCGGCGAGCAGGACGAGACCTGGCCCACCGACACCGCGCAGGCCGCCCTCTTCGCCCATCACGCGGCACTGGCGGACGCCTGGCGGGCGGCCGGCATCCGGCCCGGGCTGCTGCTCGGTCACAGCGTCGGCGAGTACGCAGCGCTGTACGCGGCCGGTGCCCTCTCCCTGGAGGACGGGCTGCGGCTCACCGCCTGGCGCGGCCGTCTGATGCGGGACCGATGTCCGGCCGGGGGCATGCTCGCCGTCCGGTCCGACGGTGCCACCGCGCACCGCGTCGCCGCTGCCGCCGGTGTCGAACTGGCCGCCGTCAACGGCCCGCGGGCCCACGTGCTGTCGGGCCCGCCGCAGGCGCTGAAGGAAGCGGCGCGGCTGCTCGACCAGGAGGGCGTGCGCTGGCGTGCGCTGCCGGTCGACCGGGCGTTCCACTCCGCGGGGGTCGACGACGCACTGGAGGCGTTCCGCGCGGTCGCGGAACGGGTGACGTACCGCGCGCTGCACACCCCGCTGGTGACCACCGCCGACGGGGAGCTGCGCCGGGCGGGCTGGACGGTCGACGTGGTGTACCTGTGCCGCCAGGCGCGGCAGCCGGTCCGTTTCGACCTCGCCATGGCCGCGGCCGCCGCGCAGGGCTGCCGGGACTTCGTGGAGATCGGCGCCGGGCGCACCCTCACGGGGCTGGGGCGGCACTGCGCACCCGGCAGCCGGTGGCTGAACGGGCAGGGCGCGGGGGACACGGCCGCCGAGCAGGCGCACGGCTTCCTGACGGCCCTCGGCTCGCTGTACGGCCGGGGCGCCGGCCTCGACTGGCAGGCGCTCACCGGCGGCGGGGGCCGGGTTCCGCTGCCCGGGCATCCGCTGCGGCGGCGTACGGTGCCGTTCGGGGGCGCGGCTCCCGCGGCTGCCGAGCGCGTGGCGGAGCCGGATAACGATGTCCTCGACTTCATACGGCAGTTGACCGCGGACAAACTCGGGCGTCCGGTGGCCGATGTGACACCGGACGGTTCCTTCTTCGAACTGGGCGCGGATTCCCTGTCGTTGATGAGCATGACGACCGAACTGGAGCAGCGGTACGGCGTCCGGGTCCCCGTCCGCGAGGTGTTCGACACGGCCGACACGCCGGGGAGACTGGCCGAGCGGGTCGCGGAGCTGCGGGGCGCCGAGGGGCGGCCGGTGAGCCGCGCGCCGGAGACGGTGGTGGAGGAGCCGGTCGTCCGGGAAGCGGTCGTCGCTCAGCAGCCGGTGGCGCCCGCCGCCGCGCAGGATCCACCGCGGTCGCCGAAGCCGCCGGAGTCACCGAAGCCGCCGGAGTCACCGGAGTCGCCGCAGTCGCCGCAGTCGCCGCAGTCGCCGCAGTCGCCGGATGGCCTGACCGCCCTGTTCGGGCAGCAGCTACGGCTGGCCGGACAACTCGTCGACCAGGTGGGCGGGATGATCTCCCGCCAGCTCGACGTCCTCGCGACGACCGCAGCCGGGACGGTTTCCCCACCGACCCCCGCCGCGACGGCACCGCAGCAGACCGCCGCCGGAACAGCACCGCCGCTGGCCGCCGCCGGAACAGCACCGCCGCTGGCCGCCGGGACGGCACCGCCCCGGCCCACCGCCGTGACCCCCGCCCCTGTTCCGCGCCCGCGCCCCGCTTCCTCGCCCGCCGCCTCATCCGCCGCCGGGAACACCGACTTCAGTCTCTACTTCTTCGGCGACTACCCCGAGGACACCGACCACGACAAGTACGGCCTGATCATGGCCGCGGCCGACTTCGCCGACCAGCACGGTTTCCACGCGCTGTGGTTCCCCGAGCGGCACTTCAACTCCTTCGGCGCGCTGTTCCCCAACCCCTCGGTCCTGGCCGCCGCCCTCGCCGCCCGGACCAGCCGGGTCCGGCTGCACGCCGGTTCCGTGGTGCTGCCGCTGCACCATCCGGCCCGGGTCGCCGAGGAGTGGTCGGTCGTCGACAACATCTCCGGCGGCCGGACGGGCCTGTGCTTCGCGAGCGGCTGGCACGCCACCGACTTCGCGCTCGCCCCGCAGCACTTCGGCCGGCACCGCGAGGTGATGTACGAGCACCTGGCGACCGTGCGGGACCTGTGGTCGGGGCGGCCGGTGAAGACGACCGCGGGTGACGGCACGCCCGTGGAGATCGCCCTGCATCCGCGGCCCGTGCAGGAGCGGCCGCCGATGTACGTGGCCGTCGTCGGGAACCCGGACAGCTACCGCCGGGCGGCCGCCGAGGATCTCGGCGTGGTCACCAACCTGATGACGCAGACGGTGGAGCAGCTGGCCGAGAACATCGCGCTGTACCGGCGCTGCCGTGCCGAGCACGGTCTCGACCCGGCGGCCGGGCGGGTGGTGGTGCTCGTGCACACGTACCTGGAGGAGGACGCGGAGCGGGCGCGGGCCGAGGCCTACCGGCCGTTCCTGTCGTATCTGCGCTCCTCGCTCTCCCTCTTCGACCAGGTCACCAACAGCCTCGGCTTCCAGGTGGACCTGGAGAACACCCCCGAGGAGGACGTGGAGTTCCTGCTGGGCCGCGCCTACGAGCGCTACTGCGCGTCCCGCGCCCTGATCGGCGACGAGCGCACGGCCGCCGGGACCGTGGAGCGGCTGCTGGCGGCCGGGGCGGACGAGATCGCCTGCTTCGTGGACTTCGGCGTGCCGAAGGAGAAGGTACTGGCGGCGCTGCCGGTCCTGGACCGGGTCCGCCGGGCGGCTCCCGGCACGGGCCGGCCACCGGAGTCCTCCCCCCTGCGGCGACAGTCGGCGCAACCGCCCACCGGGGCCGCCGTCCCGCGGCCCGAGCCGCGCCGCCGCCCGCTCACCCCGGCCCAGCGCCGCATCTGGTTCCTGGAGCAGCTGCACCCGGGCACCGCCATGTACCACGAGCCCAAGGCGATCCGGCTCGACGGCCCGCTGGACGTGGCGGCCCTGCGCTGGGCGCTGGACCGGGTCGCGGACCGGCATCCCGCCCTGCGCACGGTGTTCGGCGACAGGGACGGGGTTCCCTACCAGGAGATACGCGACCGTATGCCGCTCGACTGCCCCGTGGAGGACCTCACGGGTGCGACGGAGCAGGAGGCCCTGCGGGCGGCGCTCGCGGCGGACCACGGACTCGACCTGTCCACGGGCCCGTCGGTCGCGGCCCGGCTGCTGCGCCTGTCCCCGGAGCGCCACCTGCTCTTCCTCCTGGCCCACCACATCGTCTTCGACTCCTCCTCCACGGCCGTGCTGGCCCGCGATCTCGCCGCGTACTACCGCGCCCGCCAGGGCCGGGGCACCGAACCGGGCCCGCTGCCCGGCCTGCCGGAGACGGTCACCCGGCCGGACCCGGCCGCTGTGGACTTCTGGCGGCGTCACCTCGCCGGCGCACCCGAACTCACCCTCCCCACCGACCGTCCCCGTCCACCGGTCAGGTCGGGCGCGGGCGCGAGCCTCACGCACGCCCTCGACGCCGAACTCGCCGACGGCCTGCAGCGGTTGGCGGCCGGACATCGGGCCACCCTCTTCATGGCGCTGACCGGTGCGATCGGCGCGGTCCTCGGCCGGTTCGCGGGGCAGCGGGAGGTGGTGATCGGCACGGCGCTGGCGTCCCGCCCTCCGGGCGCCGAGGACCACGTCGGTCTCTTCCTCGACACCGTCCCGCTGCGTCTGGACCTCACGGGCGACCCGGACTTCCCGGCCCTGCTGCGCCGGGTCCGCGAGAGCAGCACGGCGGCGTACGAGCACAGCGGTGTCCCCTTCGACGAGCTGGTCGGCGCGCTCAATCCGCGCCGCGACCCGGGCCGCAACCCGCTGTTCCAGGTGATGGTGGAGTACGAGAACGAGGGCGGGGCGGAGTTCGACCCGCCCCACCTCACCGCGACCCTGCTCGACGTCCCGAGCGACCGCGCGCCGTTCGACCTCAGCGTCTACCTCACCCGTCACCCGGGCGGCATCCGTTTCATGGTCGAGTACGACACGGCCCTCTTCGACGAGGCCACGGTGCACCGTTTCGTGGACTACGTCGAGCAGGTGCTGCGCCGGGCGCTCGACACCCCCTCCGCGCGGCTGGCGGACCTCACGGCCCTCACCGCGGCGGACCGTGCGCTGCTGGCCGGTCCGGAGCACACCGAGCCGGCCGCGCCGCCCGGCACCCTGCACGAGCTGTTCGAACAGCAGGCCCGCCGCACACCGGACGCCGTCGCCCTGCTCGGCGACGACACCCGGGTCTCCTACGGGGAGCTGGACGCGGCGGCCAACCGTCTGGCCCACCTGCTCCGCGGCCGGGGCGCCGGGCGGGGACAGCGCGTGGCGGTCCTGCTGCCGCGCGGCCCGCGGCTGATCACGGCCCTGCTGGCGGTCCTCAAGACGGGCGCGGCCTATGTCCCGCTGGACCCGTCCCTGCCCGCGCCGCGGCTGGCCCTGCTCCTCGCCGACACGGCACCGGTGCTCCTCCTCACGGCCGAGGGCTCGCCCCACCCGGACACCGAACTGGCCGTGCTGCTGGTGGAGTCGGTGGACGACACCCTCCCCGCCAGCCCCGTGCCGGACGGTGCCGGCCCCGAGGACCCGGCCTACTGCATCCACACCTCCGGCTCGACCGGCCGGCCGAAGGGCGTGGTCGTCCCCCACCGCGGCCCCGCGCACCTGGTCCGCGGCCACCTCGCCCGGCACCCCGCGCTCCGCACCCTGCAGTGGACGTCACCGGCGTTCGACGTGAGCGTCCAGGAGATCTTCACGACGCTCGCCTCGGGGGCGGCACTCGTCCTCGTCGACGACGCCGTACGGCACGACCCGGCGGCGGTGGCGCGGACGGTGCGCCGCCACGAGGTGCAGCGCCTCTTCATGCCCTGCACGCCCCTGACGTACCTGATGGAGACGGCCCCCGAACTGCCCTCCCTGCGCGAGCTGTTCTCGGCGGGCGAGGCCCTGCGCCTCACCCCGGCCTTCCGCCGCTTCCTCGCCAGGCACCCGCGGTGCGCGCTCCACAACCAGTACGGCCCCACGGAGGCCTCGATCGTCGTCACGTCGCACCGCGTGGACCCGCAGGGCGAGGAGTGGCCCCCGATCGGCACGCCGGTGCCGGGAGCCCGCGTCGAGTTGCTGGACGCGGCGGGCCGGCCGGTTCCGGCCGGGGCGGTCGGCGAGATCCACATCGGCGGGGTACCGGTGGCCCACGGCTACCACGACCGCCCCGCCGAGACCGCGGCCGCGTTCGTCGACGACGGCAGGGGCGGGGTGCGCTACCGCACGGGCGACCTGGGCCGCCGGCGCGCCGACGGCACCCTGGAGTACCGGGGCCGGGCGGACGACCAGGTCAAGATCCGCGGTCACCGGGTCGAGCCGGGCGAGGTCCGGGCCGCGTTGACGGCCCTGCCCGCCGTCCGCGACGCGGCGGTGCTCGCGCGCCGCGACCACCACGGCGACATGGAGCTGGTCGCGTATGCGGTCCTGGGCGAGGGAGCGTCCTGGCCCGCCGTGCGCTCCGCGCTGGCGGCCCGGCTCCCCGACCACCTGGTGCCGCGCCGCTGGGTCACCCTGGACCGCCTCCCGGTGAACGCCTCAGGGAAGCTGGACCGCGCGGCCCTGCCGGAACCCGGGGACGCTCCGGCCCAGCCCGCGCGCTCGGAGCCGGCGACGGACCTGGAGAGGGCGCTGCACGACCTGTGGTGCGAGGAACTGGGCACCCGGCGGGTCCCGGTCACGACGCCGTTCTTCGAACTCGGCGGCCACTCGCTGAGCGCGATCCGTCTGCTGAACCGGATGCGCGAGGCGGCGGACGTCGACCTGACCATGGCGGACTTCTTCCTGGACCCCACGATCCGGGGCATCGCCGCCCGCGCCCGGGTCGTGGACACCGCGCCGATGCCCTCCACCCTGCGCCGCCTGTGGCGCCGTCACCACGCGCTCGCCGACCCGAGCGTCTACAACATCGCCCACCGCACGGACCTGCGCGGCGAGCTGGACCCCGAGGTGCTGCGCCGGTCCCTCCAGGACGTGGTGGCCCGGCATCACGCCCTGCGCGCCAGGCCGCTGCGCCGGCCGGACGGCTGCCACGAGATCGAGATCCTGGCCGAGGTGCCGGTGGACCTCCCGGTCACCGACCTGCGCGGGGCCGGCACGTCCCGAGAGCGGGCGGTCGAGGACTGGTGCGCCGCGCGGCTCTCCCTGCCCTTCACGATGGACGAGCCGCCGCTGTTCCGCTTCGCCCTGGCCCGTCCGGCGGACGACCACTGGGTCCTGCTGACGGTCTTCCACCACGCGGTCTGCGACGGCTGGTCCCTCGGCCTGATCCGGCGGGACCTGGCGGAGTTCCACCACGCGCGCAGCACCGGGAGGACACCTCAACTGCCGCCCGTGACACACCAGTTCACCGATTTCGCCCGGGCGGAGCACGGCCTGCCCGACGAGCGCAGGGAGGCCCTGGAACACTTCTGGCGCAAGGAGCTCACCGGCGTCCCCCTGCGCCCGTCCCTCCCCTACGACCACCCGCACCCGGGCACGCTGTCCGGCCGCGGCGCCCTGCACACCCGGACCTTCGACGACGACACCCCGGCCCGCCTCGCCGCCACGGCGACCCGCCTGGGCACCACGCCGTACACGGTCCTGGCGGCCACGTTCGCGACCTGGCTGGGCCGGGTGTGCGGCGCGCCGGACGACGTCGTCCTGGCGGCGTCCAGCGCGAACCGCCTCCCCCGCGACCGGGCGGAGACGGTCGGCATCGTGGGTGACGCGGTCCTGCTGCGGGCCCGCCTGTCCGAGGCGGGCTCCTTCGCCGCCCTGACCGCCCGGCTGGGCACCACCCTCTTCGAGGCCCTGGACCACCAGGAACTCCCCCTGACCGACGTGGTGTCCCTGGTGGACCCGGACCTGACGGAGACCCTGTTCCCGACGGTCCTGTTCACGGTGGTCACGACGGAGCCGCCGACTCTGGACCTCCGCGACGTGCACACCACCGTCCGCGCCCTCCCCGTCCACGGCGTGGCCCGCAACGAGCTCTACGCGGTGATCACCCCGGCGGCGGACACCCTCACGATCACGTTCGAGTACTCGACGGACCTGTTCACGGCGGAGACGGTCGCGGGATGGGCGGAGTCCTTCACCCGGCTCCTGAGCGAGGTGACCGCCCCCTGATCCCACCGCGGCAGCGGGTCTGGGGCGCGGCTGGAATCCCGCTCGGGAAGGCGTCCAGGCCCGTCGCCCACGGTGGCGGGCATCTGTGACGCTCGGCGGGGAGACGTCGCACGTCTCGACACTCGTGACGGGGAGTTCCGCATGTCCAATGCCGTTTCTTCCGCCGGTTCCCCGGTGGGATGTTCCGCCGCGCCCTCCCGGGAGACCGCCACCGCGACCCTGCTGCGGCAGTTGGTGCTGGCCGCCGGGCCGCTCACCGTGCTCCAGATCGGCTGTCCGGACGAGTCCTGCGCCGCGGGGCTCGCGGCGGCCATGAGCGAGAACGGACGGGGCCGGGTCATCTGCTGGGAGCCGGAGGGCGTACACGCCGAAGCCGTCGCGGCCGCCGTCGAGGAGACCGGACTCGGGCCGTACGCCCAGGTGCGGGCGGGCCGTCCCGAGCGGCTGCTGGCGAGCGTGCCCGGGCCGGTCGACCTGCTGTTGCTGGGCGGCCCGCCGGAGTCCTTCCTCGCGCTGCTGAAGCTGGTGGAGCCGCGGATGCTGCCCGGTGCCGTGGTGGTGGCGCACGGGGTGCGGGACGTGTCGGCGCGGTGCGCGGACTTCCTCGCCCACCTCCGCTTCTCCGGCGGTGACTACGTGTCGCTGCCGCTTCCCCTCGACGGCGGCGTGGAGATGGCCGTCCGCGCCGCCTGACGCCTTCGCGCATCCACCACCAGGAGTGCCATGTCCCCACGTCCGTTCGACCCGGAGCTGCTGCCCGAGGGGCATCCCGACAGAATCCCCGTCCCGCCCCGCCCCACCACCTCGGCCACGGTGTGGCGGGGGCTCGTGCGCTACGTCCTGCTGCCGTCGTACCGGGGCCTGGTGGCCCTCGGCTCCACGCACGTGGCCGGGCTCTGGCATCCGGAGTTCGGTCCCCTGTGCCGTGCGCCGCAGCAGGATCCGCCCTCTTCCAGGGCGCCTCGACCGGGCGTCGAGGGCCGGCCGGAAGCCTGGCCGGCACATCCCACTCCGCCCCCGGAGAAACAAGGAGATCAGTGATGAGCGACGCACGGCTGGTCGGCACCTGGACCACGCAGCTGGACGACGACGGCAGGACGGTCCCCGGGCTCGTCTGCTTCTCGGCGGACGGTCTGGTGGTCTCCACCCAGCTCAACACCAAGAACATCGGCCTGGGCTCGTGGCGTGTCACGGGCCCGGACAGCTTCGAGTACGGCTTCCACATCCTGGCCGCCGACCCCGAGGGCAACCACGTGGGCGAGGCGCACGTCCGGGTGTCGGGCGAGTTCGTCTCCGACACCGAGTGGCAGGGCACCGGCGGCGCCGAGTTCTTCGACCCGCAGGGCACGAAGCTGCGCGGGCACGCGGGCTCCAAGGTGACCGCCGGCAAGTTCGGCGTCGACGACTGATGCGTGCGGCGGCGCTGCGGGACCGGCTCGACGGCGACCTGGTTCTGCCCCACGAGCCGGGCTTCGCCCTGGCCCGACAGCTCCAGAACACCGAGTACGACACGGCCGAGCCGTACGCCGTCGCGTACTGCGCCTCCGAGCGGGACGTCGCGCTGTGCGTGCGCCACGCCCAGGAGCACGGGGTGCGACCGCACATCCGGGGCGGCGGCCACAGCTTCAACGGCTGGTCGACCGGTGCCGGACTGGTCCTCGACCTGTCGCGGATCAGCCACGCCGTGGCCGAGGGGCCCGAGGTGCGCCTCGGGGCGGGCGTGCAGTCGCTGGACGCGCTGGACACCCTGCGGCCCCAGGGGCGGCAGATCGTCACCGGGACGTTTCCCACGGTCTCCGCGGGCGGGTTCCTGACCGGCGGCGGCATCGGCTGGCAGACGCGGAAGTTCGGACTGGGCAGCGACCGGGTCACCGCGGCCCGCGTCGTGCTCGCCGACGGACGGACCGTGCGCTGCTCGCCCACCGAGGAGCCCGACCTGTACTGGGCGCTGCGCGGTGGCGGCGGCGGCACCTTCGGGGTGGTCACGGAGTTCCGGGTGCGGCCGGTCGAGGCGCCCGAGCTGACCGGCTTCGAGACGCTGTGGGCGTACGACGACGCCGTGCAGGTGCTGACCGCCTGGCAGGAGTGGGCCGTCGACGGCCCCGACGAACTGGGCACCTCGCTGGTGGTGCTGCCGGGCATGTTCGGGCCCGGCGGGCGTCCCGTGGTCAAGGTCTGGGGGGTGCACCTGGGCCCGGACGAGGTGGTGCACGCCGGCCTGGACGAACTGGCGGAACGGGCCGGGAGCAAACCGCTGAGCCGGTCCGTCGGTGCGCGGGGCGGGTACGCCGAGGTGATGCACGAGGCGCTGTGCGGCTCGAAGACGGTGGCCCAGTGCCGGCGGACCGGAACCGGCCCCGGCGCGGAGGGGCACCGGCATCCGTACACCCGGCAGAGCTACCGGCTGACCGGCCGGGCCGCGACCCGGGCGGAGTCGGCGGCGCTGCTCGACGCCTGGGACCCCGGGCTCGACGCGACGGGCCAGGAGCGCTATCTGCTGTGCATCGCGCTGGGCGGTGCGGCGAGCCGGGTGCCGGGCACCGCGACCGCCTACGCCCACCGGCAGGCACGGTTCCTGGTCGGCTACCAGTTCGCCTGCCGGGAGGTGGCCGCGAACCCGGCGGCGCCGGCACGGCTGACCGCGCTGGCCGACCGGGCGGCGACGGCGCTGGAACCGCTCGCCTGCGGCTCCTACATCAACTTCCCCAGTTCCCGGGTGGCCGGTGACTGGGAGACGGAGTACTTCGGCACGAACCGCCCGCGGCTGCGCGCCGTGAAGCGGGCCTACGACCCGGAGGACTTCTTCCGGCACCGGCAGAGCATCGGCCACCGTGCCCCGACGACGACCGAGGTGGAGTCATGAGGACGGATCTGAGGGACAAGGTCGTACTGGTCACCGGTGCCTCCTCGGGCATCGGCCGGGCCACGGCCGTGGCGTACGGGGAGGAGGGCGCACGGGTCGCGATCACCTACCACAGTGACGAGGACGGGGCCCGGGAGACCGCGCGGCGGGTGACCGAGGCGGGCGGGACACCGCTGGTGGTGCGCTACGACCTCGCCGACGAGCGGTGCATCCGGGACGCGGTGGGGCGGGTCGCCGAGGAGTGGGGCGGCATCGACGTGCTGGTCGCCAACGCGGTGGTGTGGAGCGAGGCGATCCCGCGGCCCGGGCAGCCGGTACCGCGCTTCGAGGACGTACCGGCGAAGCAGTGGCAGGAGGTGCTGCGCACGTCCGTCGACGCCGTCTTCCACACGCTGCAGGCGGCGCTGCCGTGGATGCGCGGGCGGCCGTGGGGCCGGGTCGTGATGCTCGGCGCGGGCCTCGCGGACACCGGCAAGGCCGGGGCCGGTGCGTACGGGGCGGGCAAGTCCGCGTTCTTCGGGCTGATGCGCAGCCTGGCCTGGGAACTGGGCCCCGACGGGATCCTGGTCAACATGGTGGTGCCGGGGCAGACCAGCACGGAGACCGTGCGGGCGCACGTGCCCCCGGGCTTCCTGGAGGAGAAGGGAAAGACCCTGCCGTCGGGCCGGATGTCGGCGCCCGAGGACGTGGCCCGGGCCGTGGTCTTCCTCGGCTCGGCGGCCAACGGCAACACCAACGGCGAGACGCTGCGCGTGACGGGCGGCGCCTGACGGCTCGCCGGCACCCGGCTCCGGCCACGGGCCCCGTCGCCTTCCGGGCACTTCCGGAGGACGACGGGGCCCGTCCCGTTCCCGCGCCGGTGCCCGGTGTCGAGTTGTCCTGGACGGTGCTTCGAGACGTCCGGGCCACGGTGTGGGGCATGGAGATTCGTAGTCTCGACGGCGATGAGCCGGCGGCCATCGCCGCGTTGCTTCCCGGGTTCCGGGAGACCATGAGCCTGGAGCTGCCCGGTGATCCGCCGGTGACACAGGCCCTGCTGGCGCGGCTGTTCCAGCGGCGGCACGGCACCGAGCGGATCGTGCTCGCCGCGTACGACGGGGGCGCACCGGCCGGGGTGCTGAAACTCGGCCTCGACCTGGGGGATCCGGGCGGGCCGGGGCACGGCTCGCTGTGGGTGTTCCCCGGCTTCCGGCGGCGCGGGGCCGGACGGGCCCTGGCGGACGCGGGGCTGACGGCGCTGCGGGAGCGGGGACGGGATCTGCTGCTGGCCGACGCGCCGAGGGCGGAGGCCGGCCGGCGCTTCGCGGCGGAGCTCGGCGCGGACCTCATCGGCGAGAGCGTGCGCCTTCGGCTGCGTCCGGCCGGGCCCGCCCACGCGGTGCTCCAGGCCGCGGCGGCCCGGCCGGTGCCCGGGTACCGGCTGGTCGCGTGGCGGGGAGCCTGCCCCGACGACCTGGTGGAGTCCTATGCGCGGGCCTGGAGCGCGCTGGAGGAACGGGTCAACGGCCAGGCCCGGGTGCGGCGTCCCTCCGCCGGCGACGTACGGGCGCGGGAGGCCGAGGCGGAGCGGGCCGGGCACCTGCCCCATGTGGTCGCGGCGCTGCCCGAGCACGGCAGCGCGATCGTCGGGTACGCCACCGCGTTCGTGCGCGGCGGTCCGATGGCGGACGTCGGCGAGACGCTGGTGCTGCCGGGGCACCGGCGGCGTGGTCTCGCCACCTGGCTGAAGGCCGGCCTGCTGCTCGGGGCGGCCCGGGACGACAGCCGTCTCGCGCTGTTCCAGGTCTTCAACGACACGGCCAACACGGCCGTGGTCGCGCTCAACCGCAAGCTCGGCTTCGAGGCCGACTCCCACTGGTCGACGTACGCGCTCAAGACCTGAGCGGCCCCCTGGCCCTCCCCCCTTTCCCTTGCCGAGCCGAGAGGACCCCATGACCACCGTGATCCCCGCCGGGCAGCGCACGCGCAACGCCGAGCTGGTCCGCGAGCTGTACGGGACGCTCTACCGCGAGCGCCGTCTCGAGGAGACGGGCCGTTTCTTCCACGCCGACTGCGTCGAGCACGACCCGGCGGACTGGCGGACGTCGGACGACGCGTTCCCGCGGCTGCGCGCGGACATCGACCACCTCGTGGCCGACAACGACCGGGTGATGCTCTTCGCGACCTGGACCGGACGCACCCGGTCGGGCGCCGACCTGCGGTTGCACACGGCCGAGTTGTACCGCCTGCGGGACGGTGGGGTGGCCGAGCACTGGAGCGTGGCCGACCGGGACGTGCTCGCCGCGCACGGCGTGGACCCCGGCCCCGAACGCGACGGCCGGCCGGCCGCCCCCGCCCCCGTCCTGCACGGCCCGCACAGCGACACCGAACGGGCCAACGCCGAGCTGGTGCTGGGCGCGTACCGCGACGTCTTCAGCGAGCACCGGCTCGACCTGGCCGAGCGCTACTACCACCAGGACTACCGGCACCACAACATGCGTACGGACGCGGTGCCGGACGGGCTCGACGCGTTCAAGGCGTTCTTCGCCGACAACATCGCGGCCTTCCCCGACCTGGTGACCACCGTGGACCACGTCGTCGCCGCCGACGACCGGGTGATGGTCTTCGTCACCTGGACCGGCACCCTCACCGGCGCCTGGAGCGGGGGCGGCCCCTCGGGTGCGCCCCTGGAGATGCGCACCTGCGACCAGTTCCGCATCGAACGCGGCAAGGTCGCCGAGCACTGGGAGGTCGTGGACTACCTGGCCCTGGGGCGGGCCGGGCTGCCGACCCCGTGAGCAGGACCGACGCCCGTTGCGAGAGCCGATGCCCGAGGCCCGACCCCCAGAGAGGGACTGTGCGATGACCACCGTGTCCGACCCGTCCGACCACGCGCCCGTACTGATCGTCGGCGGCAGCCTCGTCGGGCTGTCCACCGCCCTGTTCCTCGCCCGGCACGGTGTCCGGTGCACCCTGGTGGAGCGCCATCCCGGCACCTCCGTCCACCCGAGGGCGGTCGGCTACCACCCCAGGACCGGGGAGCTGCTGCGTCAGGCCGGGGTCGAGGACGCGGCCGTCCGGGAGGCGGCGGGTTTCGCCACCCACCGCACCCGTGCCGGGGTGACCTCGCTGGCCGGGGAGGTGCTGTTCAGCAAGGAGGAGCTGGAGGGCGACGACGAGCTGGGCGACCTCACGCCCTCCCGGCTGCTCCTGCTGCCGCAGGACCGGCTGGAGCCGCTGCTGCGGCAGCGGGCCGAGGAACTGGGCGCCGACCTGCGGTTCGGTACGGAGCTGCTGTCCTTCGCGGAGGACCCCCAGGGGGTGACCGCCGTCCTCGCCGACGGCGCCGGCACCCGTACCTTCCGCAGCTCCTACCTGGTGGCCTGCGACGGGCCGCGCAGCACCGTGCGGGAGGCGCTGAAGGTGCCCCGGCAGGGGCGCGGGGTGCTGTCCCGCCATGTCAGCATCGCGTTCGGGGCGGACCTGCGGCCGGTTCTCGGCGAGCGCCGCTACAGCGTGGTCCATGTGAAGAACGAGCAGGTCGCCGGCATCCTCGTGCATGACGACACGCTGACCGGCGGCACGCTGATCGTCGGCTACCGGCCCGAGGACGGCGAGAGCCTGGAGGACTTCACCGACGGCCGCTGCGCCGAGCTGGTGCGGGCGGCCCTGGGAGCACCCGGGGTGGAGGTGACGATCCGTTCGCGCTTCCCGTGGGACATGGCGGAGCAGGTGGCCGAGGGCTTCGTGCACGGGCGGGTGCTGCTCGCCGGGGACGCGGCGCACGTGGTGCCGCCGACCGGGGGGTACGGAGCCAACACCGGTATCGCCGACGCGCACAACCTCGCCTGGAAACTCGCCTTGGTCGTCGGCGGCGTGGCGGGCGCCGGCCTCGTCCGGACGTACGACGCCGAGCGGCGGCCCGTGGCGAGCTACACGGCGGAGCAGGGCTTCCTGCAGCTCGCCCTGCGTTCGGGCACGGCCACCCCGCAGCAGCGGGCCGTCGTCGCGGACGCCGTGACGGTGACGTCGGGCCAGGCGTACCGCTCGGCCGCGGTGGTCGCGGAACCGGGCGGCGCGGAGCTTCCCGTCGCCTCCGATCCGCGGGCGCTGCGCGGGGAACCGGGGACCAGGGCGCCGTACGTGATGCTGGCGCGGGACGGTGAACCCCTGTCCACGCTCGACCTGTTCGGGCGGGACTTCGTCCTGCTCACCGGGGAGCGGGGCCTCGCCTGGATCTCGGCCGCCGTCTCCGCCTCCGCCGAGCTGGGCCTGAAGCTCGTGGCCCGCCGGGTGGTGCCCGGCACGGACGGCGGGGCGGGCACGCTCGCCGACCCGGACGGCGCCTTCGCCGGGCGCTACGGCGGTCTGCGCCCGGAAGGCGCGGTGCTGGTCCGGCCGGACGGCGTCGTGGCGTGGCGGTCGGCGGGCGCTGATCCCGGCGGTGAGGAGACGGCGGTGCTGGAGTCGGTGCTGCGCGGGGTGCTCGACAGGGCCTGAGTCGCGGGCGGCACGCCCCCTGCCGCGGTGGGGGGCGCGTCACGCGCGGAGGTGCGTCCGTCATGGCCGGGGCCGGGAGTGTCCTTCACCTTCCCACCCCGGGCGGGCGCACCTTCGGCGCGCGCGGGGCGGCCGGGGCCGGTCCCCGGCGATCAGGCGGAGCCGGAGTCCTGCTGCAACTCGCCCACGGAGTCCACGTACTTGATGAGCAGGCGGGCGAACTCGAGCCGCTCCTGCTCCGGCCAGTCCTGGGTGATGCGCTCGAAGGCCGCCCGCTGGTGGCGCCGGAAACGGGCGAGCGTCTCGTGCCCCTCCGGGGTGAGCTGGAGGATCGTACGGCGGCCGTCGCGCTGGGAGGCCGCCCGGATCAGATAGCCGGCGGTGATGCAGTCGGAGACCATCCGGCTCGCCACGGAGGGGTCGACGGCGAGCCGCTCGCCCACCACGCCGACGGTGATCTCCTGGCCCTCCTGGTCGGGCCCGTCCTGAACGATGTTGAGGACGAGCGTCCTGGTGAAGTCCTTGCGGGACACCTGCTTCTCGACGTTCAGCACCTGCGCGCGCCGCAGTCGGGAGAAGGCGGGACCGACGGCGTCGAGCAGATCCGCCGCCCGCTGCGGGGGCTGGGTCGAAGTGTCCATGGCCGCATTCTAAGCGAGTTGATTGAGGCAGACGAGCATCTGTATGCTCTCAATCCACTGCATGACATTAAGCATATACCTGCTGGCGAACATATATCGCCTCATCCTCTGGAGGACCCGTGTCCCACCCCCTGCCCCCCGAGTCCGACCGCGACTTCGAGATCACCTACGACCCGGACGTCGAGTTCGACGTGCTGATCGTCGGCGGCGGTCCGGTCGGCATGCTGCTCGCCGCGGAACTGCGCATCAACCGCGTCCGCGCGGTCGTGCTCGAACGGCTCCCCGAGCGCACCCCGCACTCCAAGGCCTTCGGGCTGCACGCCCGCTCCCTTGAATCGCTCGACCGGCGCGGCCTGCTCAAACGGTTCCGCGAGGGCGCCCGCTCCTGGAACAACGGCCACTTCGCCGGCCTGGACGAGTGGGTCGACTTCTCCACCCTCGACAGCGCGCACGGCTACGCCCTGCTCTCCGAGCAGACCAGGACCGAACGCCTGCTGGAGGAGCGGGCCGCCGAGTTCGGCGCCGAGATCCGGCGGGGTCACGAGGTCACCGCCATACGGCAGGACGCCGACGGCGTCGAGGCCGAGGTGACCGGCCCCGACGGCTCCTACACCGTGCGCGCCCGGTTCGCCGTGGGCTGCGACGGCGGACGCAGCCTGGTCCGCCGGGAGGCCGGCATCGACTTCCCTGGCACCGGCGGCCGGGTCACCGCCCGCCTCGGCGACGTGATCCTCGCCGACCGCGAGAACGCCCCCATGGGCATGGAACGCACCGAACGCGGCCTGCTGTTCTGCGTGCCGCTCGACGACACCTACCACCGGGTGTCCACGTTCGACTTCGCGGCGGAGCGGGAGCCCGGCGCGGAACTGACCCTGGACGAGCTGACCGCGAGCCTGCGCGAGATCTGGGGCGACGACCTCGGTGCGCACGCGCCGCGCTGGCTCTCCGTCTTCACCGACTCCGCGTGCCAGGCCGACCGCTACCGCGAAGGCCGCCTGCTGATCGCCGGCGACGCCGCCCACACCCATTTCCCGGTCGGCGGCCAGGGCGTCAACCTCGGTCTCCAGGACGCCTTCAACCTCGGCTGGAAGCTCGCCGCCGAAGTGCACGGCTGGGCGCCCGAGGGCCTGCTCGACAGCTACGACCGCGAGCGCCAGGCACCGGCCCGCAAGGTGCTGGCCAACACCCGGGCGCAGATCGCGCTGATGAACCCGGACCCGTACGTGACCCCGCTGCGCGAGCTCTTCACCGACCTCATGCGCAAGGAGCAGGTCAACCGCCACCTCGCCGAGATGCTCAGCGGCGTCACCGTCCGCTACCCGATCGACGGCCCGGAGCACCGGCTGCTCGGCGACTTCGCCCGGGATCTTGAGCTGAGGACCGAGGACGGCGTCCGCCTCCTGCCCACGTACCTGAAGCGCGGCACCGGCGTGCTGCTGGACTTCACCGGCGACGCGCAGATCGGCCAGGTGTACGAGAAGTGGGCCGCGGGCGTGTCCTGGGCGGGCCGCCTCCAGCACGTCCGGGCCGCATGCGCCCAGGAGCCCGGACTGGCCGGTCTGCTGGTCCGACCCGACGGCTACGTCGCCTGGGCCGCGGACCGGGACATGCCGGAGGCGGAGCTGCGGGAGTCGCTGACCGCGGCCGTCACCACCTGGTTCGGCACCGTCTGAGGAAGGACCGGGACCAACCGGCCGGAGGGACGGACCCACCCGGGCGACTCCCTCGGCCGGCCCGGCACCTCCCCCACCCCCCACATGCACGGACGCGAGAGGACGACGTGAGCAATCCCCCCTGGTCGCAGGAGTTGTCGGAGAAGAGCGACCTGATCACCCCCATGGCCATCAGAGTGGCCGCCACCCTCGGACTGTCGGACCACATGGCCGCCGGAGCGGTCACGGCCGAGACGCTGGCCCGTGCGGCGGACGTGGACACCACCGCGCTGAGCCGCCTCCTCGGCCACCTGGTGAACGCGGGGATCTACCGCCCGCGCCCCGACGGCGGTTACGAGCCGACCGAACTCGGCACCCTGCTGCGCGACGACGTCCCGGAGTCGGGCCGTGACTGGCTCCGCCTGGACGGCCCGACCGGCCGGGGCGAGACCGCGGTGTTCCGGCTGCTCGACGCCGTGCGTTCCGGTTCCCCCGTCTACTCCGAGCTGTACGGGCGGGAGTTCTGGACGGACGTCGAGTCGGACGGCGCGCTCGCGGAGGCCTTCGCCCGGCGGATGGCGGCGAGCATGCGCTGGGTCGTCCCCGAACTGCTGGCCCGCGGCGACTGGCGGTCCGTACGGCACGTCGTGGACGTGGGCGGCGGCAGCGGCGACCTGCTCGCGGCGGTGGTGGACGCCACCCCGGACGCGCGGGGCACCCTGCTCGACCTGGCGGGGCCCGCGGCGGCGGCCGAGCGGGACTTCGCGGCCGCCGGCCTCGGGGAGCGCTGCCGTGCCGTGGTCGGCAGCTTCTTCGATCCGCTGCCCGCCGGCGGCGATGTGTACCTGCTCTCCAACGTCCTGCTCAACTGGCCCGACGACCGGGCGGCCGCGATCCTGCGGCGCTGCGCCGAGGCCGTCCGTCCCGGCGGCCGGGTCATGGTCCTGGAGGGTCTGCTCGACGTGCAGACCGACCAGACCGATCTGGATCTGCGGATGCTCGTCTACCTGGGCGGGCGGATGCGCACCACCGAGCAGCTGCGCGAGCTGGCGGCCGGGGCCGGGCTCTCGCTGCACCGGGTGACCGGCCTGGGACCGGTGCGCTCGCTCGTCGAACTCACACCGGCCTGACCCGCCCCCGCCCCCTCGTCACTCGCATCCCCGCAAGAGAAACCCCCTGCCGGGCACGCCGGGGCCACCCCGCTCGTGCCCGCGAGAGAAAGAGGACCACACCCATGCGCATCGTCCGACACCACGAGTTCGGCGCCCCGTCGGTGCTGCGGCTCGAAGAGACCAAAACCCCCGTCCCCGGCCCGGGCCAGGTGCTGATCCGCACCGAGGCGGTGGGCGTGAACTTCGCCGAGTGCCAGCGCCGTCAGGGCATCCCGGTCGGCGGCCCCGCCACGCTGCCCGGCTCGCCCGGCGGTGACGTCGCGGGCGTCGTGGAGCAGGTCGGCGACGGCGTCGACCGGGTCGCGGTCGGCGACCGGGTGGTCACCGGCGTCGCCCACGACGGATACGCCGAGTACGTCATCACCCAGGCCGACTGGCTGTTCGCCGTCCCCGAGGGGATCGACGCCGGCCAGGCCACCTCGCTGCCCATCCCCGGGCAGACCGCCTACCACGTCATCGCCACGGCGGCGAAGCTCCAGCCCGGCGAGTCCGTCCTGATCACCGCCGCCGCGGGCGGTATCGGCCACCTGCTGGTCCAGATGGCCAGGACCCTCGGCGCGGGCCAGGTCATCGCCGCGGCCCGCGGAGCGGAGAAGCTGGCCTTCGCGGCGTCGCTCGGCGCGGACGTCACCGTCGACTACGGCGAGGACGGCTGGGACGAGAAGGTCCGCGCCGCGACCGGTGGCCGGGGCGTGGACGCCGCCCTGGAGACCGTCGGCGGGGACATCCTCACCAAGTCCGTGAACCTGACCGCCCCGTTCGGGCGGACGGTGGTCTACGGCGCCGCGGGCGGCGAGCTGCCGGCCCTCGACGTCGCGGACATCTTCGACAACCGCATCGTCATGGGCTTCAGCATGTGGGGCGTGATGGGCGAGAAGCCGGACGTGATGGCCGAGGGCGCCCGGGAGCTGCTGGACATGGTGACGTCCGGCAGGGTCCGTCCCGTCGTCCACGCCGAGCTGCCGCTGAAGGACGCCGCGGCCGCGCACGAGCTGATGGAGTCGCGCTCCCAGCTCGGCCGGGTCGTGCTCGTTCCCTGACCCCCTTTCAGCCAATGCCTCACATCATCGATGTGCGGTTTGACAAATGCATGCTGAACAGCATGTAATAAAGATGCACGACAGCATGTAAGTGCAGTCGGTCAATCACTCCATGCAACCCGGATCCCTGGGCGGAGCCGCGCGACGCCTCGTCGGTGGCTCGACAACACCTCCTAGTTGGGAGAACACCATGCGCATCGTCCGCCACTACGAGCACGGCGCCCCCTCGGTGCTGCGTGTCGAAGAGGCGGAGAAGCCGCAGCCCGGACCGGGCGAAGTGCTGATCCGCTCCGAGGCCATCGGCGTCACGTTCGCCGAGGTCCAGCGCCGTCAGGGCATTCCGATCGGCGGCCACGCCACCCTGCCCGGCGCCCCCGGCGGCGATGTCGCCGGCGTCGTCGAGGCACTCGGCGACGGCGTCACCAACGTCCGCGTGGGGGACCGCGTCGTGGTCGACGTCGACCACAGCGCCTACGCCGACCACGTGACCGCCGACGCCGCCTGGGCCATCACCATCCCGGACACCATGGACGCCGCCGAGGCGACCCTGCTGCCCAGCCCGGCCCAGACGGCTTACCACGCCATCAAGGAGTCCGGTCAGCTCAAGCCCGGCGAGTCGATCCTGATCGACGCCGCCTCCGGGGGCGTCGGCCACCTCGCCGTGCAGATCGCCAAGGCGATGGGCGCCGGCAAGGTGATCGCCACCGCCAGCACGCAGGCCAAGCTCGACTTCGTCCGGGACCTCGGTGCCGACGTCACGGTCAACTACACCGACGACGACTGGGACGAGCAGGTCCGGGAGGCGACCGAGGGCCGCGGCGTGGACGTGGTCCTGGAGACCGTCGGGGGCGACATCCTCACCAAGTCCGTCGCCCTCACCGCCCAGTTCGGCCGGCTGGTCTTCTACGGCTCGGCCAGCGGCGACATCCAGCCCGTCCACCCGCTGATGCTCAGCCGCATGAAGACCGTGGCCGGCTTCGCCCTCTACGCCATGCTCTACAACAAGCCCGAGGCCATCGCCGCGGGACAGCGCGACCTGCTCGACATGATCGCCACCGGCAAGGTGCGCCCGATCGTCCACGAGCGGCTCGGTCTCGACGAGGCCGTCAAGGCACACGAACTGATGGAGGCCCGGGCCCAGCTCGGCAAGATCGTCCTCGTCCCCTGACCCGGGACCGGCCACCCGCCGCCTCCCGACCGATGTGACCGGTCGCGATCCACCCCCGCTCGGGGCCGGCCACCCGCCGTACGGCACGAGAGGCTCTCGTGCCGTACGGCGCACCCCACCGCAGACCACAGCGATCCCCCGACGGATCCCACCGCCAGACGACGCCGGCCACGGCCGGCGGGACGGGGATGGCACCCACTCCAGCCCGAAAGGCGACCAGCCGTGCCCTCCCGCACCACGGGGACCGACAGCCCGCTCACCGCTGCCGGATCCCCGCCCCAGACCCGCATCCGCCCCGTCATCACCGCCTGCCTGCTGGCCGTCTTCCTGGCCATGCTGGACTCGCAGATCGTGGCCACCGCGCTGCCCCGCATCGTCGGGGACCTCGGCGGTCTCGACGTGTTCTCCTGGGTGACGACCGCCTACATCATCGCCGCGAGCGTCACCACGCCCGTCTACGGCAAACTCGGCGACCTCTTCGGCCGCAAGAAGATCTTCCTGATCGCCGTCGCGCTGTTCCTCGCCGGCTCCGCGCTGAGCGGCGCCGCGCAGTCCATGGACCAGCTCATCCTGTTCCGCACCGTGCAGGGCATCGGCGCCGGCGGCCTCTTCGTCTCCGTGCTCGCCATCATCGGCGAACTGTTCAACCCGCGTGAGGCCGCCCGGTACTTCAACCTCTTCGGCATCGTCTTCGCGCTCGCCGCGCTGGCCGGACCGGCCGTCGGCGGCGCGCTCACCGACCTACTGAGCTGGCACTGGGTCTTCCTGATCAACCTGCCCGTGGGCATCGTGATCCTGGTGCTGGTCTCCACCTGCCTGCACCTGCCCCGCGCCGACCGGCCCGCGCGCATCGACTACACCGGCTTCCTCCTGCTCAGCGCCTCGATCGTCGCGCTCACCCTGGCCGCGAGCTGGGGCGGGGTGAAGTACGAGTGGCTGGACTGGCGGATCCTCGGTCTCGGCGCGGCGGCGGTGCTGCTCGCCGTGGCGTTCGTCGCCGCCGAGCGCCGCGCCGCCGAACCCGTCATCCCACTGCACCTCTTCCGTGACTCCACCTTCAGCGTCAGCGTGCTCGTGAGCGTCGCGGCGGGCGTCGTCTTCCTCGGCTCGGTCAACTTCCTCGCGATCTACATCCAGGTGGTGACCGGCGCCAGCCCCACGATGTCCGGCGTGGTGCTGCTGCCCATGATGTTCGGCCTGGTCGCCTCCTCCGTCGTCAGCGGCGTCGCGATCACCAAGACAGGCCGCTACAAGTGGTATCCCGTGCTCAGCATGGCCATCGGCGTCGCCGGGGCGCTGCTGCTCGCCACCATGGACACCGGGACGCCCCGTGCCGTGGTCATCGGCTACATGCTGGTCTTCGGCGTCGCGGCCGGACTGAACATGCAGGTGCTCACCATGGCCGCGCAGAACACCGCGCCCCGCGACGACATCGGCGCGGTCCACGCCACGGTCTCCTTCGCCCGCCAGCTGGGCACCACCGTGGGCATCTCCCTGTTCGCCTCGATCTTCTACAACCGGCTCACCGAGGAGATCGCCCAGCGGACGCCCGCGGACGCGCTGCGCGGCATCGACCCCGACGCGCTGAACTCGACCGAGACGCTGGACCGGCTCACCGAGCCCGTCCGCGACGCCGTGGAGCAGGCGTACGCCGCCGCGCTCACGCCCGTCTTCCTCACCGCCGTCCCGGTCCTCCTGCTGGGGCTGCTGGCCGCCCTGACCATGAAGAACCTCCCGCTGCGCGGCGAGGACCACCAGGGTCACGAGGCGGTCACCGAGGAGAGCTGACCCCGCTCCACCCACCGCTGGCCGGCCGTCCTCCCGCGCGGGAGGGCGGCCTGCGCGTTGTCCGCCCGTGTGCCCCGGCCGCCCTCCTTCAGCGCCCTTCGAGCCCGAATCGACGGCCCGCGACCATCGTCGGCACTGCACAGCCGTACGAGGCAGGACCCGGGCCGGGGAACCGGCAGAGGCAGAGCAGGAGGCTCGTGTGACAACGACCGAAGACCCGCAGACGGCCCCGGCGGTCGACCCCGGACCGCTGATCCGGCTGACCATCGCCGACTGCGCCGCCAAGGCGCTGCACAGCGCCGTGACCCTCGGCGTGTTCGGCGCGCTGGCCGCGAGTCCCGCCGACGCGGCCGAACTGGCCCAGCGCACCGGCACCCACCACCGCCTGGTCCCGGACTTCCTGGACGCCCTGGTCGGGCTCGGTCTCCTGCAGCGCGCGGAGGGCCGCTACCGCAACTCCCCGCTGGCACAGGCGTACCTGGTGCCGGACTCCCCCTCCTACCTCGGTGGCTTCATCGAGCTCACCAACGAGACGCTGTACGGCACCTGGGGGCGGCTCACCGAGGCGCTGCGCTCCGGTGAGCCGCAGCACCTCGACCCGGACAAGGGCGGCTTCGTCGGGGACCGGCACGAGGACCCCGCCAAGATGAAGCGGTTCCTGGCCGGACTCGACGCCTACAGCGACCGGATGGGCGCCGAGATCGCCCGGCGTCCCGAGTGGGGCCGGCACTCCTCGTTCGTCGACCTCGGCGGCGCGCGCGGCAACCTCGCGGCCGTGCTGGTGCGGGCGCACCCGCACCTGCGGGCGACCTGTTTCGACCTGGAGCGGACCCGGCCGCTGTTCACCGAGCACATCGGTGGCCTCGGCCTGGCCGAACGGGTCACCTTCGCCGGCGGCGACTTCTTCACCGACCCGATCCCGCCGGCCGACGTCGTCGTCCTCGGCCACATCCTGCACGGCTTCGACACCGCCCGGCGGCGCGAGCTGCTCGGCCGGGTCTTCGAGGCGGTGCGGCCCGGCGGCACCGTCCTCGTCTACGACCGGATGATCGACGACGACCGCAGCGACCCGGAGCGGCTGCTCAGCAGCCTGCACATGCGGCTGGTCAGCCCCGACGGCTCCGAGTACCGGGTCGCGGACTGCCAGGCCTGGCTGCGCGCGGCCGGCTTCACCGACGGCGACGCCCGGCCCCTGCTCGGCACCCACACCCTGGTCACCGCCCACAAGGAGGCAGCATGAAGCCGCACCGGACCCCCGTGCTCATCGTCGGAGGCGGGCTGACCGGACTGTCCGCGGCCGTCTTCCTCGCCCACCACGGCGTCCGGGCCACCCTGGTGGAACGCCACCCCGGCACCTCCACCCACCCCAAGGCCCGCGCGATCAACCCGCGGACGATGGAGCTGTACCGCGCGGTCGGCATGGAGGAGCGGGTCCGGGCCGGGCGCTCCCCCATCACCGGCAACACCGATCTGGTGCACGTCGAGAGCCTGGCCGGCAAGGAACGCGTACGGATGCCCCACGCCTCCCCGGAGGACATCGGGCGGATCAGCCCCACCCAGTGGACGCTGATCGACCAGAACCAGCTGGAGCCGATCCTGCGGGAACGCGCCGTCGAGACCGGTGCGGACGTCCGCTTCTCCACCCGGGTCGACGCGCTCCAGGAGACCGGGGCGGGGGTGCTGGTGGACACCACCGACCTGTCCACCGGGGCGCGTGCGCGGATCCACGCCGACTACGTGATCGCGGCGGACGGCAGCCGCAGCCCGCTGCGCGCGATGCTGGGCATCGGGGCGCACGGCCGGGGCACCCTCACCAACCTCGTCAGCTTCTTCTTCGAGGCCGACCTGACCGAGGCGCTGCGCGGCCGCCGGATCATCGCGGCCTACGTCAACAACCCCGAGGTGCGCGGCACGATCATCCCCCTCGACAACGACCGCCGCTGGGTCATCAACGTCTCCTTCTTCCCCGAACAGGGCCAGCGGGCCGAGGACTTCACCGAGGAACGCTGCACCGCCCTGGTGCGGGCCGCGGTCGGGGTGCCCGACCTGCCGCTGAAGATCGAGTCGGTGGACATGCCCGCGTGGGACATCTCCGCGCGCGTGGCCGACAGCTTCGCGACCCGACGGGTGTTCGTCGCGGGCGACGCCGCCCATGTCATGCCGCCCACGGGGGCCTTCGGCGCCAGCACCGGCATCCAGGACGCGTACAACCTCGCCTGGAAGCTGGCCCTGGTGCTGTCCGGCAAGGCCGGTCCCGGGCTGCTGGAGAGCTACGACGCCGAGCGGCGGCCGGTGGCCGAGGAGACCGTCCGGCAGGCGATGCTGCGGTTCGCGGTGCGGGAGGGCAAGCAGTACCAGGAGGTCGCCGCCGAGCTGCTGGACGAGACGACCATGACGTTCGGGTACTGCTACCGGTCCGGGGCCTTCGCCGTGGAGGAGGGGGCACCCGACGCGCTCGTGGAGGACCCCGCGCATCCCGGCGCGCGCCCCGGGGCGCGCGCCCCGCACCTGCGGCTCGACGGTCCGCAGGGGCCGGTGTCGCTCATCGACCTGTACGGCGACGGGTTCACCCTGCTCGTGGACGAAGAGGCCGGGCCGTGGACCGGCGCGGTGGAGCGGGAGGCCGCGCGGCTCGGTGCCGGCCTGAAGGTCGTCCGCATCGGCCGTGGCACCCGGCTGTGGGACCAGGACGGGTCCTTCCGCCGCCGGTATGGTCTGCTGGCCGGCGGAGCGGTCCTGGTCCGTCCCGACGGGTTCGTCGGCTGGCGCACGACCGCGGGGCGCAGCGGCGCCGTCGACCGGGCGGCGGTCGCGGCGCTGCGGGTGATTCTCGACCGGGAGTAGACGCCGGGAGTAGACGCCGGCGGTGCCGAAGGGGGTGCCTGGGGGTCGTCGGGCGGCTGCGGCGTGGTCGTGGCTCGTCGCGCAGTTCCCCGCGCCCCCTGAAGCACGCTGCGCGTGCACACGACGGCCGCGGTGCTCCGGGAAGGAGCACCGCGGCCGCTTCATCGGGCCTGCCCCGCACGCCCCTCAGGGGCGCGGAGACCGGCCACCCACCAACCCACTACGCGCGCAGCGCGTCTCAAGGGGCGCGGGGAACTGCGCGACCAGCCCCCACCGCCCCGCAGCCGCCCGGCAACCCGCCCCACCCCCGAACGGCACGCTCACGCACGCCGCAACACCGCATCGAGCACCGACGCCAGCGACCCGCCAGGGTCTCCCACCGCCCCACCCGACCGCCACGCGATGAACCCGTCCGGCCGGAGCAGCACCGCACCGGTCCCCTGGACGCCGTACCGGGCGAGGAAGCGCTCGGCGACCTCGGCGGGCTCCTCCGCGCCCACCCGGTGGAAGGACAGACCGAGCGCGGCCGCCGGCTCCTGCCAGGCCGTGCCGTCCGGGCCGGCGAGGAGCCAGAAGTCGCCGTCGAGGAGGTCGTGGAGGGGGACCTCCTTGCCCTGGCGGACCAGCGGGAGATGGGGGGCGCGGGTGCCGGGGCGGCCGCTCGGGGCGGTCGGGTCCTCGACCACCCCGGTTCCGTCGCCGCCCGTGCCGTCACCACCCGTGCCGTCACCACCCGTGCCGTCACCACCCGTGCCGTCCCCGCCCGTGCCGTCCCCGCCCGCCTCGCCGACGACGGCGTCCGACCGGTACACGTGCCCGAAGAGCACCGTGGTCTCGGGACGGTGCCGGGCCGCCGCCGCCTCGTCGAGGCCGCTGCGCTGGAGGTAGCGGATGACGCCCTGGTCGACGGTGAACTCCGCGACCGGCGCCCGCTCCTGCTCGTAGGTGTCCAGCAGCCCGGGACCCGCCTCGTGCCGCAGGACCCGCGCGAGCTTCCAGGCCAGGTTGTGCGCGTCCTGGATCCCCATGTTGCCGCCGAACCCTCCGGTGGGCGGCATGACGTGGGCGCAGTCACCGGCGAGCAGCACCCGCCCGGAGCGGAAGCGGTCCGCCACCCAGGCGGCGATCTCCCAGCTCGTCGCGGACTCCACCGTCACCGGCAGATCGGGCACCCCCACGGCGGCCCGCACCAGCTCCACGCAGTCCTCGGTGCCGTAGGCGCGGTGGTCGGCCCCGGGCGGCAGGCTCGGCGCGAGGACCCAGCGGTCGGAGTCCGCGCCGCCGAGCTTGCCGAGCACGCCCTTGACGGCCGGGTTGCTGACGAAACAGAGGAAGAAGGTGCGCCCCGCCACGTACGGGTCGAGGTCGGCGTGGAAGACGATGTTCATCTGCCGGCCGAAGACACCCGGCCCGTGATGGCCGATGCCGAGCGAGGCGCGGATCGGCGCCCGCGAGCCGTCGGCCGCGACCAGGTACCGCGCCCGCACGGTCCGTTCGGAGCCGTCGCCCAGGTCGCGCAGGACGGCCGTGACGCCGTCCGCGTCCTGGGTGAACTCCGTCATCTCGGTGGCGAACCGGATGTCCGCGCCCAGTTCCGCGGCCCGCTCGCGCAGCACCGGTTCGAGACGGTCCTGCCCGATCAGGGTCCAGCCGGTGGTGCCCACGTCGTTCGGGTCGTGGCGGAACGGGCCGTCGAAGCGCCCCAGTTCGGCACCGGTGAGCGACTCGGCCTGGAGGATGTCGCCGTACTGGGCGTGCGGGTTCTCCCGCGCCCGTACCGCGTCCTCCAGGCCGAGCGCGCGCAGCAGCTCCATGGTCCGCGGACTCGCGGCCTGCGCCCGGGGGTGCGCCGAGATCTCCGCGTGCCGCTCCACCAGCAGCGGCCGGATGCCCTGCCGGGCGAGGAACAGGGCCTGGGCCAGGCCCACCATGCTGCCGCCCACGATGAGTACTTCGGTCGTCTCGTCCGCCATACCGGCTCCTCGGAGGGGTGGGATCGCCTTCGGTTTCGGCGAGGCGATGCAACACCCGGCGTCTCGAACCGGGCTCGCGGCGCGGGCGAACGCAGGGCTCGCGGAAGGGCCACGCTCCCAGGCGGATTCGAGTGCCGTCCGAGGTGCGGCTGCCAGGTTCGAGCCGACGACAGGCCCGGGATGGGCGCGCGACGGGCCCGGACCGGGCCCCGGGGACGCGCACGGCGCGAAGGAGGGCGGAAGCGGTGGTGGAGGCTTTGAGTGTGCTGGTGCTGACGGGCACCGGCCTGGTGGCGGGGGTGCTCTTCGCGGTCGCGGTGAGCGTGATGCCCGCGCTGATCGCGATGACACCGGAGCGGTACGTGTCCACGCACGTCCTGCTCGGCAGGCGCTACGACCGGATCATGCCGTTCATCGTCACCGGCTCCACCGCCGTGGACGTGGGACTCGCGATCCGGACCTCGGGCGGCCCCAGGGTGCTGTTCGCGGTCGCCGCCCTGTGCATGGCCGGGGTGGCGGTGGTGTCGCAGACCCGGAACGTGCCGATCAACCGGGTCGTCAAGCGGACCCGGCCCGAGGACCTGGGCCCCGGCTGGCGGGATCCCCGTCCGGCCTGGCGCGGCTGGCACCTGGTGCGCACCTGCCTCGCGATCGGGGGGTGCGCGCTGACGGCCGCCGCGGTGGTGGCGTCGTGAGCCCCGTCGTCGTACGCGATCTGCCCGCCGGCGAGGAGCGGGCCGCGGCCGATGCCCGGATGCGGGAGCTGCTGTCCGCGCCCGCGCCGGGTCCGCTGGCCGAGCGGCTCGTGCTGCTGCACTTCACGGGGCGGCGCAGCGGGCGGCCCTACACCGTGCCCGCCGGGGTGCACGCCCTGGGCGATCTGCTGGTCGTGGCGACGGGCAGCGGCTGGCGGCACAACTTCGCGGGCGGCTCGGCGGGCGAGCTGACCTGGCGCGGGCAGCGGCGGCCGGTGCGGTTCACGCTGGTCGACGACGTGGAGCGGACCGCGCACGGCTATCTGGAGCTGTACCGCCGCTACGGCGAGGCGGCCCCGCGCCGGCTCGGCATCGCGGTGCGCGGCGAAGGAGCGCCGGGGCTGGAGGCGTTCCGGGCGGCGGTGACCCGGCAGGGGCTGTCGCTGGTCGAGGTCGCCCACCTGCCGGCCGACGGCGGCGCCCCCACCGCGGACGCCACCTCACAGGCGCCCACCACAGCCGCCTCCGCCTCACACGCTCCCACCACACCCATCCCCGCCTCCCCCGTCCCCACCTCCCCCGTCCCCACCTCCCCCGTGCCCACTTCGGACGCAGTGAACGAGAGGACCTCACGATGAGCGGAATCGCCGGCTGGGTGGACTTCGAGCGCGACCTGACACCGGAGGCGCCCACCGTGCGGGCGATGGCGCAGGCGCTCGCGCACCGCGGCCCCGACGGCTTCGGCGAGTGGATCGAGGGGCACGCCGCGCTGGCCCACCGGCGGCTCGCCCTGCTCGACCCGGGGCACCCCGAACGCGTGGCGCAGCCGGCCGTGGTGGAGTCGGAGGCCGGGAGCTCGGTGGCCGTGCTGACCCTGGACGGGGCGCTCACCAACCACACCGGGCTGCGCCGGGAACTGGCCGCCAAGGGGCACCGGTTCACCGGCGGCGGCGACGCGGAGGTGGCGCTGCACGCCTACCTGGAGTGGGGCGCCGCGTTCCCGGAGCGGCTGGAGGGCCTGTTCGCCCTGGCCGTCTGGGACGTGCGGCGGCAGGAACTGCTGCTGGTGCGCGACCGGTTGGGCGTGAAGCCGCTGTGCTACTTCCTGACCCCGTCCGGGGTGGTCTTCGGCTCCGAGCCCAAGGCGCTGCTGGCCCACCCCGCGGTCCGGCCGGTCGTCGACGGCGACGGGCTGCGGGAGCTGTTCGCGCACAGCCGCAAGCCGGGCACCGGCGTCTTCCGGGGCACCCGCGAGGTGCTGCCCGGCCACACGATGACCGTGCGCGCCCCGGGTACGGGTCACCGGCGGTACTGGTCGCTGCCCGCCCGGCCGCACACCGACGGCCCGGACACCACCGTCGCCACCGTGCGCCGGCTGCTGTCGGAGGCGGTGGCCACGCATCTGCGCGCGGACGTGCCGGTCGGCGCGATGCTCTCCGGCGGGATCGACTCCAGCGCGCTGACCGCGCTCGCGGCCCGCGAGCGGCGGGCGGCCGGGGAGGTGCTGCGGTCCTTCTCGGTCAACTTCTCCGGCTACGCGGAGAACTTCGAGCCGCACCCGACCATGCGCGCCACCCCGGACGCGCCGTACGCGGCCCTGGCCGCCGAGCACATCGGCACCGAGCACACCGAGATCCTGCTGGACACCGCGGCGCTCGCCGATCCCGAGACGCACGCCGCCGCCCTGCGCAGCCAGGACGCGCCCTCCCCGCTCGGCGACATGGACGTCTCGCTGCTGTTGTTCTTCCGGGCCCTGCGCGCCGCCGGGATCACCGCCGTGCTCTCCGGGGAGACCGCCGACGAGGTGTTCAACGGCTACTTCTGGGCGTACGACCCGGACCACAGCAACTCCACGACCTTCCCGTGGGTCTCCTTCGAGCGCGGGCACGACGCGGCGGCGGGCGGTCTCGGCTGCTCGCTGGTGGACCGCACGCTCCGCAAGGAGCTGGACTTCATGGGGTACGCCGACCAGCACTACCGCGACGCGCTGACCGAGGTGCCGCACCTGGCCGGGGAGGGCCCCGCCGAGCGCCGGGCGCGTGAGGTCACGTATCTGGCGCTGACCCGCTGGGCCCCGACGCACCTGGACCGGGCCGACCGGATGAGCATGGCGCACGGGGTGCAGCTGCGCCCGCCGTTCTGCGACCGGGCGCTGGTGGAGTACGTGTACAACGTGCCGGCCGAGCTGAAGCGGGTGAACGGCCAGGAGAAGAGCCTGCTGCGGGCCGCCGTGGCCGACCTGCTGCCGGAGCGGGTGCTCAACCGGCCCAAGAGTGCCTATCCGACCGTCCAGGAGGCGGCCTACGGCGCGTTCGTGCGCCGGCGCTTCGCGGACGTGGCCGCGGATCCGGCGGCACCGGTCACCCCGCTGCTGGACGCCGAGGCGACCCGGGTGGCGCTGGACGCGGGGGCGGCGCCCAGCGGCGCCTTCGCCTGGGTGGAGCGGGCGAGCATGGAGATGGTGCTGCAGCTCAACACCTGGCTGGCGGAGTACCGGGTCCGGCTGACCCTGTGAGCCGTGCGGGACGCCACACCCCCGGAGAAAATGTGCATCTTGTCATCCATGTGCGTGGCGCAATATGATGCCGGGACACGGAGCGGAAAATGCGGCAATTGCCAGAGGTGGAGTTTCCAATTCCACCTCCGGAAGCCCGCAACGCCATTACTGGATTCAACTTCTTTTTACGCGGAACTGGTTCGGGTAAAGGGAAAGCAATCTCTCCCCACATCCACGCCGGGGATGTTTCGCTAAAAAATGAGCGACGCAGGAAGGTGAAACAACCGATGGCCGCCGCCACCCCACTCAGGCGGCGCACTCAGGGGGAATGCAGTGATAGAGATCGGTCTGCTGGGCTCCATGCGAGTACGCAGGAACGGAGAGGACGTCACACCGTCGGCTCCGAAACTGCGTCAGGTGCTTGCCCTGCTGGTGCTCAATGCCAACTCGCTGGTCAGCGTGGACCAGCTGTGCGAGGAGCTGTGGGAGGACCACCCGCCGCTCAGCGCGCTGACCACCTTGCAAACCTACATTTATCAACTGCGCCGCAGACTGCTGCTGGCCACCGGACAGCACGGCGCACCCTTCGGATCCCGTCCGCCGCACGGCTGCCCCGCACTCCTGACCAGGGTCGGCGGCTACGAACTGCGCCTGCACAAGCAGGCGGTGGACGCCTACCGCTTCGACCAGCTCAGCGAACAGGGCATGGCGCAGCTGCGCGGCGGCGACGGGGACGAGGCCGCCCGCACCCTGAAGAACGCCCTTTCCCTGTGGCAGGGCGGAGCACTGGTCGACATCAGCACCGGACGCCGGCTGTCGGCCTGGTCGACCCAGCTGGAGGAACGCCGCAAGAGCGTTCAGGAGCAACGTTTCTCCTTGGAGCTCGAACTCGGCCGCCACCACGCCATGCTGGACGAACTGTCCGAGGCCTTCCGCGCCCACCCCACCCACGAGGCGTTCGCCGGACAGCTGATGCGGGCCCTGCACCGCTGCGGACGGAGGCCGGACGCCCTCAACACCTTCCGCACCCTGCGCAGCCACCTCGTCGAGGAACTCGGCCTGGAACCCTCCGCGCAGCTCCAGCGGCTCCACCAGGAGGTGCTCGCCGACCGTGGCCACCTCAGGGGTCCGGCCGCCACGGCCAAGGCGGACACCGCGCCCGGCGGACGCCGGCTCGCGCCCGGTCCGGCCCAGCTCCCCGCCGACACCGGCGACTTCGTGGGACGGGAGCGTGAACTCGACCAGCTGGAGACCTTCCTCGGCAAGGACCGGGCCAGCACCGGCATGCGCGTCGTGGAGGTGCACGGTCCGCCCGGCGTCGGCAAGAGCGCCTTCGCCGTGCGCGCCGCGCACCGGCTGCGCCCGCGCTTCCCCGACGGCCAGCTCTTCATCGACCTGTCCGCCGTCGGCGAGGGCTCCCAGCAGCTCGCGGACGTGCTGTCGGCCTGTCTCACCGCCTGCGGCATCCAGCGCGAGAAACAGCCATCCGGGCTGGACGAGCTGAGCCGGCTCTTCCGCACCTGGACCGCGGACCGTCGGGTGCTGGTGGTGGTCGACGACGTGCTCACCGCCTCCCAGGTCCGGGCCGTCCTGCCGGGCGGCTCCGGCTGCGCGGTGATCGCCACCAACCGCTACCGGGCGCACAGCCTGTCCACCGGCCGCAAGATCGTGCTCCCGGCTCTGTCCCCCGAGGAGTCCCTCCAGCTCTACGACCGGGTCGCCGGGGAACGCTCCCGGCAGGAGGACCCCGCCGCCGTGCAGGAGCTGATGGGGCAGTGCGAGGGACTGCCCCTGGCGATCCGGGCGGTGGCCGGCCGGCTCACCGCGCGTCCCGGCTGGTCGGCGTCCCGGCTGGCGCTGAGGCTGCGCGGCAACCACCGGATGCTCCTCGAACTGCCCGCCGGGACGCAGTCGCTGATGACCACGGTGGCCGCCAGCCACCGGCATCTGCCGGCCCCCTCCCAGGAGTTGCTGCGCCTGCTGCTCCAGCGCGAGCGGCCCCGCTGGAGCCTGGACGAGGTGGTGGGACGGCTGCGCCCGGGCATCGGCGACGCCGAGACGCTCCTCGAATACCTCGTCGACGTCCACCTCGTCCAGGAGCACGTGACCGCGGACGCCGAGCTCCTGTACTCCGTGCCCCGGCTCACCCGGCAGGCCCTGATCCAGCTCCTGCGGGGCACGGCCGCGAGTGACGTACCGAACGGCCGGACAGCCGGCACGGGCGTCGTCGGCCGCACCGGCGCCCGCGTGACCCTGATGAAGAGAGCGGGCGTCCGCTAGGCCGTGTCCGCGCAGTCCCTCCTGCCCCCGGGCGGACCGAGGGACTGTGCGGACACGGCCTGAAGCCGGCGACGCCGGGCACCAGGAGCCACCCGACGGCCCGCCGCACCCCAGGTGCGGCGGGCCGTCGCGCTGCCCTGGCGCCACGCCGCCCGTACCCGTGCCGCCGTGCCCGTCGCCTTCCCGGCGGTCCTCCCCCGGCCGGACCCCGCGCCAGGCCCGTCAGCGGTTCTCCAGGCGCCTTCGAGGGTGCCTCGACCCCCGCCGACCAGGGTGAACACAGAACCGACAAGCCGGGAGGACATCGTGCACCGCACGCTGATCGTGGCGAGGATGGACCTCGCCGACGCCGAGGGCGTCGCGCAGGTCTTCGCCGATTCGGACCGCACCGAACTGCCGCATCTGGTGGGGGTGTCGCGGCGGACGCTGTTCGCGTTCCACAACCTGTACTTCCACCTGGTGGAGGCCGACCAGGACATCGCGCCGAACCTGTACAAGGCGCGCAGCCACCCGCTCTACGAGGAGATCAACACCCGGCTCGGAGAGTTCATCTCGCCCTACGACCCGGACTGGCGCGAGCCCAAGGACGCCATGGCCGTCCCCTTCTACTCCTGGACGCCCCAGCAGGGCCCGCGGACCGGCGCCCCGCGCTCGGCGAACCTGGGCGGTGCCCGATGAGCGCCCCCGCCACCACCCGGGTCTCGGCGGACGAGGTCGCCGCCAACACCAAGCGCGGCGGCGACATCCGCGTCACCCTCAGCCCCAGGACCGTGGGCTGCACCTCTGGCTTCGGCGGCGTGCTGCGACTGGCCCCCGGCCACCACGTCACCGAGCACTACCACCCGTACTCCGAGGAGTTCCTGCACGTGGTGCGGGGTCGTCTGGAGATGACGCTGGACGGCGGCACCCCGGTCGAACTTGCCCCCGGCGACTCGCTGCTGGTGCCCATCGGGGTGCGCCACCGCCTGGTCAACACCGGGTCCGTGCCGGCCGAGGCGGTCTTCCACCTCTCCCCGCTCGCGCCCCGCCCCGACCTGGGCCACGTCGACACCGAGGAGCCGCTCGACGCCTCCGCGGGCAACCCCGACGTGGGAGCGGCCCGATGACGGCGCCGCACCGGCGCGCGGTGATCACCGGGGTGGGCGCGGTCGCGCCCGGCGGTATCGGGCGGGACGCCTACTGGGACCTGCTCACCGCCGGCCGCACCGCCACCCGCCGCATCAGCCTGTTCGATCCGGAGGGCTTCCGCTCCCGGGTCGCCGCCGAGTGCGACTTCGACCCGCTCGCCGCCGGACTCACCCCGCAGGAGACCCGCCGGATGGACCGGGCCGGCCAGTTCGCGGTGGTCGCCGCCCGTGAGGCCGTCACGGACAGCGGCATCGAACTGCCCGGCGCCGACCCGGAGCGGGTCGCGGTGAGCATCGGCAGCGCCGTCGGCTGCACCATGGGCCTGGAGGAGGAGTACGCGGTCCTCTCCGACGGCGGCCGCGACTGGCTGGTCGACCACAGCTACGGCGTCCCCCACCTGTACGGCTACATGGTGCCCAGCACCCTCGCCGTCGAGGTGGCCCGGCAGGCCGGCGCCGAGGGGCCGGTCGCGTTGATCTCCACCGGCTGCACCTCGGGCCTGGACGCCATCGGACACGGTGTGCAGCTGATCGAGGAGGGCTCGGCCGACGTCGTGCTCGCCGGCGCCACCGACGCCCCGCTGTCGCCGATCACCTCCGCCTGCTTCGACGCCATCAAGGCCACCACCGCCCACAACGACGACCCCGCGCACGCCTCCCGGCCCTTCGACGGACGGCGCGACGGCTTCGTCCTGGGCGAGGGCTCCGCCGTCATGGTGATCGAGGAACGGGAGTCCGCCCGGCGCCGAGGCGCCACCGTGTACGCCGAGATCCTCGGCTTCGCCGGCCGCAGCAACGCCTTCCACATGACCGGCCTGAAGCCCGACGGCCGGGAGATGGCCGAGGCCATCCGGGTCGCCCTGGACCGGGCGCGGCTCGATCCCGGCGCCATCGACTACGTCAACGCGCACGGCTCGGGCACCAAGCAGAACGACCGGCACGAGACGGCCGCGTTCAAGCGCAGTCTGGGCCGGCGGGCCCACGAGGTGCCGGTCAGCTCCATCAAGTCGATGATCGGGCACTCGCTGGGCGCCATCGGCTCCCTGGAGATCGCCGCCTGCGCCCTGGCCCTGCGCCACCAGGTCGTGCCGCCGACGGCCAACCTGTCCACGCCCGACCCCGAATGCGACCTCGACTACGTGCCGGTGACGGCCCGTGAGCACCGCATGGACCGGGTGCTCAGCGTGGGCAGCGGCTTCGGTGGCTTCCAGACGGCGATGGTCCTGGGCCGGCCCGGACACGGGGAGGCGGCATGAGCGCCTCCGGCATACGCCCCGGCCGTCGCGGCCGGTCCGTGGTCACCGGGCTCGGCGTGGTCGCGCCCACCGGGATCGGCGCCGCCCGGCACTGGGAGTCGGTGCTCGCGGGCAAGAGCGGTCTCGGCCGGATCACCCGCTTCGACCCGACCGGCTACCCCGTGCGGGTGGCGGGCGAGGTGCCGGGGTTCCGCGCCGCCGGACAGGTGCCCGGGCGGCTGGTCCCGCAGACGGACCGCTTCACCCACTTCGCGCTGGCCGCGGCCGAGGACGCCCTCGCGGACGCCGCGGCCGACCCGGCGGCCCTGCCGGAGTACGAGATGGCGGTGGTGACCGCCAGTTCCTCGGGCGGCACCGAGTTCGGGCAGCACGAGATGGAGAACCTCTACCAGAAGGGCTCCTCCTGGGTCGGCGCCTACCAGTCCATCGCCTGGTTCTACGCGGCCACCACCGGCCAGGTCTCCATCCGGCACGGCATGCGCGGCCCCTGCGGGGTCATCTGCGGTGAGCAGGCCGGTGGTCTCGACGCCCTCGGCCAGTCCCGGCGGCTGCTGGACACCGGCTCCCGGCTCGTGCTCAGCGGCGGCACCGACGCCTCGCTGTGCCCGTACGGCCTGGTGGCGCAGATGTCCACCGGGCGGCTGTCCACCGAGGACGACCCCGCCCGGGCCTACCTGCCCTTCGACGCGGCCGCCTCCGGCTTCGTCCCCGGCGAGGGCGGCGCCATTCTCGTCGTGGAGGGGGCCGAGTCGGCACGCGCCCGCGGTGTCCCGGTCTACGGCGAACTCCTGGGCTACGCGGCCGGCTTCGATCCGACGGCGGACGGCACGACGGCGCGGCACTCCGTGCCGGTGTCCGTCGTGCGGCGGGCCCTGGCCGACGCGGCGCTCGCCCCCGGCGACATCGACGTGGTCTTCGCCGACGCCTCCGGCGTCCCCGCCGAGGATCTCGCCGAGGCCCGCGCCCTCACCGAGGTCTTCGGCCCCGGCGGCGTTCCGGTGACCGCGCCGAAGACCCTCACCGGGCGCCTGTACGCGGGCGGCGCGGCACTGGACGTGGCGACCGCGCTGCTCTCCCTGAGCGCCGGTGTCGTCCCGCACACCGCGGGTCTCGGGCGGACGGCCCCCGGCTGCGAGATCGACCTCGTCCTCGACCGGCCCCGCCAGACCGACCCGCGCACCGCCCTGGTCCTGGCCCGCGGCCACGGCGGCTTCACCTCCGCGCTGGTCCTCGGCGCGGGCGACCGCGGCGCCCCCGGCAAGTGACCGGCCCACCACCCACGACACACGAAAGGCGGCTTCCCATGGCGGAGTTCACCTTCGACGACATCCGGCGGATCCTGCGCGCGAGCGGCGGCGTCGACGAGCAGACCGACCTGGACGGCGAGCACTTCGCCGACACCGCGTTCACCGACCTCGGCTACGACTCCCTGGCCCTGCTGGAGCTCGTCAACCGCATCGAGCGCGAGTACGGCATCGAGATCCCCGACGGCGACCTGGCGCACACCCACACCCCGCGCGAGGCCCTGGCGTACGTCCAGGCCCGGCTCACGGAGGCCCACGTCTGATGGCAGGACACACCGACAACGCGATCGTCGTCGAGGCACCGATGGACCTGGTGTGGTCGATGACGAACGACGTGGCCGCCTGGCCGCGGCTGTTCAGCGAGTACGCCTCCGCCGAGATCCTGGGCCGGGACGGCGACACCGTCACCTTCCGCCTCGCCCTGCACCCGGACGAGAACGGCACGGTCTGGAGCTGGGTCTCCGAGCGCACCCCCGACCCGGCCACCCGGACCGTCGTGGCCCGCCGGGTCGAGACCGGCCCCTTCGCGTACATGGACATCCGCTGGGAGTACGAGGAGGTGCCCGGCGGCGTACGGATGCGCTGGATCCAGGACTTCGCGATGAAGCCCGGCGCCCCCGTCGACGACGCCGGCATGACCGCGAGGCTCAACCGCAACACCGCCGTCCAGATGCGGCTGATCAAGGCCAAGGTGGAGACCGCGGCCCGGGCCGGGGACCAGCTGCGGGGCAAGCGCGTCCTGGTGACCGGCGGCAGCCGTGGCATCGGGCGGGGCATCGTCCTGGCCGCCGCCCGGGCCGGCGCCGACGTCGTCACCTGCTACCGCACCCCCGGCGCGGCCGTCGCCCGCCTGGAGGAGGAGCTGGCCGGCACCCCGGGCAAGCACCAGGTGCTGCGGGCCGACGCCGCCGACGCCACGGACGTGGACCGGCTGGCCGCCGCGTGCGAGGCGAGCCTCGGCGGGCTGGACGCCGTCGTCAACAACGCCGCCGCCTTCCGTCCGCAGCCGTACGCCGACCTCGGCCCCGCCGAGTGGGCCGCCACCCTCCAGGGCAACCTCACCGCCACCCACCTGGTCACCCAGCGCACCCTGCCGCTGCTCTCCGCCGGCTCCTCCGTGGTCAACATCGGCTCCACGGTCGCCTTCATCGGCATGGCCGGCGGCGTCCACTACACCGCCGTCAAGGCCGCGCTGGTCGGCATGACCCGCTCCCTGGCCCGGGAGCTCGGGCCGCGCGGCATCCGCGTCAACACGGTCTCGCCCGGCCGGATCGCCACCGAGGCACTCGACGAACTGCCCGCCGAGGAGGCCGAGCGGCAGCGCGCCGCCTTCGCCTCCTTCACCGCGCTCGGCCGGCTCGGCACCGTCGAGGACATCGCGAGCACGGTGCTGTTCCTCGTCAGCGACCACGCCGGCTACGTCACCGGCCAGAACATCCACGTCGACGGCTGCGTCTGAGCCGCGGCCCAGCCATGGAGGGAATCCAAGTGGAACTCGCACTGCACGGCAGGAAACTGCTCGTCACCGGCGGCACCCGGGGCATCGGGCGGGGCGTCGTCCTCGCCGCCGCCCGGGCCGGCGCCGACGTCCTCACCTGCCACCGGCAGGAGAGCGAGGCCGTCGACAGCCTGACCGCCGCGCTGAAGGAGACGGCCGGCGACCACCATGTGATCCGCGCGGACCTCGCCGACACCGCCGAGGCCGACCGGCTCGTCGCCGAGGCCAAGGACCGCTTCGGGCGGCTCGACGGGATCGTCAACAACGCGGGCGTGATCAGCCACATCCCGTTCGCCGAGCTGCCCGCCGACGAGTGGTCGCGGATCCTCGACACCAACCTCACCGCCGCCTACCGGATCATCCAGCAGGCGCTGCCGCTGCTCGGCGCGGGCGCCTCGGTGGTCAACATCGGCTCGCGCGGAGCCGCCGCGGGCATCCCGCTGCGCGCCCACTACACCGCCGCCAAGGCCGCCATGATCGGACTGACCCGCTCCCTGGCCAAGGAACTCGGCCCGCGGGGCATCCGGGTGAACGTGGTCGCCCCCGGCGTCATCGAGACGGAGGCCTTCGCCACCATGCCCGCCGAGCGCGCCGAGGGGCTGCGGGCCACGTACTCCCGCAAGACCGCGCTGGGCCGTCTCGGCACCGTCGAGGAACTCGCCGGCCCGGTGCTGTTCCTGCTCTCCGACGCCGCCGCGTACATCACCGGCGAGACGATCGACGTCGACGGGGGGATCTGACATGCCCGAGTCCGCCGGGAACGTGTTCCGGGTCATGCTGCGCATGCAGATCAAGCCCGGCATGGAGCACGACTTCGAGAAGGTGTGGCTGGAGGTCGGCGACTCGGTCACCACCCACCCCGCCAACCTCGGCCAGTGGCTGTCCCGCAGCACCGAGGAGGACGGCGTCTACTACATCGTCAGCGACTGGACGAACGAGCCGCTGTTCCGCGAGTTCGAGACCAGCGACCGGCATCTGCAGCACCGTCAGAAGCTGCACCCGTACCGCAGCGGCGGCTCCATGACGACCATGCACGTGGTCGCCGCCCTGTCCGGCGCCGCGTCGTGACCGGCGGCGCCATCGAGGTCGTGCTCTACCACCTGAGCGACGACCCGGACCGGGTGCTGCCCGCGTACCACGAGGCCAGCCGCCGGATGACGGGCACCGCCGGCCTGCTCGGCAACAAACTGCTGCACGCGGTGGGCGATCCGCGCTCCTACGTCGTGGTCAGCCGCTGGTCGGACTGGGAGGCGTTCACCGCCTGGGAGACCGGCGCCGCCCACAAGGACCAGACCGCCCCGCTGCGGCCGCTGCGCGACACCGGCCGGGACCGGCCCTTCGAGATCTACCGGGAGCTCGCCAGCTACGCCGGCGAGCGCACCCCCGCCGACGCCACGGAAGGAGTCTGAGCATGGCGGACACACGGGCCCGGCAGACCGCCCCGCCCCTCGACCTGTTCACCCCCGCCTTCCACCAGAACCCGCACGAGGCACTGGCCGAACTGCGGCGCGCCGCACCCGCCGTGCCCGTGACGACGCCGAACGGCCTGCGCACCTGGCTGGTCACCGGATACGAGCACGCCCGTGCCCTGCTCGCCGACCCGCGTCTGAGCAAGGACATGCGGGTCGGCCGGGACCTCATCCCGCGCAACTTCACCGACCCGGACAAACAGCGGGAGTTCCTCGCGGAGTCGGGGGAACGCAGCCAGTTCCCGCACGTCCTGAGCGTGCACATGCTGGACAGCGACCCGCCGGACCACACCCGGCTGCGCCGGCTCGTCGCCCGGGCCTTCACCGCGCGCCGGGTCGAGTCCCTGCGTCCGCGCATCACCGGCCTCACCGACGAACTGCTGGACGCCATGGCCCGGCACGAGCGGCTGGACCTCATGGAGGCGCTGGCCTTCCCCGTGCCGTTCACGGTCATCTGCTGGCTGCTCGGCGTGCCCCCGGACGACCGGGCCGCCTTCCGCCGCTGGTCCAACCTGCTGGTCTCCGGCGCCGGCACCGAGGAGGTGCGGGAAGCCAGCGCGTCGATGATCGCGTACCTGAAGGCGCTGATCGAGTCCAAGCGGGCCGAACCGGCCGACGACATGCTCACCGACCTGGTGCACGCGCGGGACGACGGCGACACGCTGTCGTCCGACGAGCTGATCTCCATGGCGTTCCTGCTGCTGGTGGCCGGCCACGAGACCACGGTCAACCTCATCGGCAACGGCGCCCTGGCCCTGCTCACCCACCCGGCGGTGCGCCGGCAGCTCGCGGCGGACGCGTCGCTGTGGCCCGCGGCCGTGGAGGAGTTCCTCCGCCACGACGGCCCGGTCACCAACGCCACGTGGCGCTTCACCACCGAGCCCGTCCGGGTCGGCTCCGTGGTGATCCCCGAGGGGGAGTTCGTGACCATCTCGCTCGGCGCCGCCGGCCGGGACCCGGCCCGCTACCCCGACCCGGACCGCCTGGACATCACCCGCGCCCACACCGCCTCGGTCGCCTTCGGCCACGGCATCCACCACTGCCTGGGCGCCCCGCTCGCCCGGCTGGAGGGACAGATCGTCCTCGGCCGCCTCTTCGCCCGCTTCCCCGCGCTGCGGCTCGTGGGCACCGCGGACGAACTGCGCTGGCGCAGCAGCCTGATGATGCGCGGCCTCGAAGAACTCCCGGTGTTCACGGCGTGAGTGCCGACCCCGCCCCGCCCCTACTGGAGGAGACACCCGTGGAACGTCAGGACACCGCGACGGAACGCCCCGCCTGGGCCCCGCCGGAGGTCGACATCGACACCCCGAGCATCGCCCGGGTCTACGACCACTGGATCGGCGGCACCCACAACTTCCCCGTGGACCGGGAGCTCGCCCGCAAGGTCGCGGCCGGCAACCCGGATCTCCCCGCCACCCTCCGGGCCAACCGGGCCTTCCTGCGCCGTGCGGTACGCGAGCTGTCCGCCCTCGGCATACGGCAGTTCCTCGACATCGGCTCCGGCATCCCGGCCGAGGGCAACGTGCACGACGTGGCCCTCGCCGCCCACCCGGACAGCACGGTCGTCTACGTCGACATCGACCCGGTGGCGGTCGCGCACGGCCGGGCGCTGCTCGCCGACGAGCCCCGGGTGGCCGTCTTCCAGGGCGACCTGTACAAGTCCGAGGAGATCCTGGACGCCGAGGACACCCGCCGCCTGATCGACTTCGGCCGGCCGGTGGCGCTGATCCTCGCCGCCGTCCTGCACTTCGTCCCGGACGACGATGATCCGCTCGCCCTGGTGCGCCGGTACACCGAGCGGCTGGCACCCGGCAGCGCCCTGGTGATCTCGCACGCCGGCGCGGAGGAGGTGCCGAGGGCGGCACCGGAGGCGGCCGAGCAGTACCGGGGTGCGGTGAGCCAGGTGATCTGGCGCGACAACCGGGAACTCGCCGCGCTGTTCGAGGGCTGGGAGCTGGTGAGCCCCGGCGTGGTCCGCGCCCCGCTGTGGCGTCCCGAACCGGCCGAGACCCCCGACCCGGGGCTCGCCATGCTGGCCGGGGTGGCGCTCAAACCGGGCGGGTGACCTCCGGTGGACACGTCCCTCACCCCGCCGGGCGCCTCGCCGGCGGCCGCCCCCGCCACGGTGGTACGGGCGGGGAACGGCCGCCGGCCCGGCTTCGGCACCCTGCTCGCGGTCGACCTGTGGGAGCGGTTCAGCTTCTTCGGCATGGCCGCGATCCTGGTCCTGTACCTGACCGCCGCCGAGGAGCGCGGCGGCATGAGCATGGCGCCGCAGTCGGCCACCGCGGTCTTCGCGGCGTACATGTCGCTCTGCTTCCTGGCCGGTCTGCCGGGCGGCTGGCTCGCCGACCGGGTGCTGGGCGCGCGCCGGGCCGTGCTGCTCGGCGGGACGCTCATCACCTGCGGCCACGCGGTCCTCGCGGTCCCGGCGCCGGGCACCCTCTACGCCGGGCTGCTGCTGGTCGTCGCGGGGACCGGCCTGGTCAAGCCGGCCATGGCGGCCATGGTCGCCGGGGTCAGCGGGGACGGGGAGGGCCGCCGCGAGGCGGCCTTCGCGCTCTTCTACATGTGCATCCAGGTCAGCGCGCTCGTCGCCCCCGTCGTCACCGGGCTGGTGGCCGAACGCGTCGCCTGGCACCTCGGCTTCGCGGCGGCCGCCTTCGGCATGACGGCGGGCCTGCTCCAGTTCGCCCTCGGCCTGCGCCGCTACGGGGAGGTGGGCGCGCGTCCGACCCGCCCGGTGCCGGGCCCCGAGGCGGCCGCGCTGCTCCGGCGCGCCGCCGGGGCCACGGCGGCGGTGGGCGCGCTCCTGGTGGTGCCGGCGGCGTGCGGGCTGCTGCCGCTGACCGCGGTGCTCGCCGTCCTCGGCCTGACCACGGTCGCTCTCCCGTTCTGGTACCTGCGTTCGCTGCGCCGGAGCCACCCGCCGGAAGGCCGCCGGGCCCATCGGCTCACCGGCTTCACCGCGCTGATGGCCGCCTCCACCGCGTTCTGGATGATCTTCGCGCAGAGCGGCTCGGTGCTCAGCCTCTTCGCCGAGCGGCACACCGACCGCGACCTGCTCGGCTTCGAGGTCCCGGCCAGCTGGTTCCAGTCCGTGCACCCGCTGTTCGTGCTGCTGGTCGCCCCGCTCTTCGCCCGCCTGTGGCTGCGCGCCGGGCCGCGCGTGGACGTACCCGTCAAGTTCGCGGGGGCGCTGATCGCGGCCGGTCTCAGCTTCCTGCTGATGGCCGTCGCGGCCCGGCTCGCCGAACACGGCCCGGTCGGCCCGCACTGGCTGCTCCTGGTCTACCTGCTCTACTCCTGCGGGGAGATCGCCCTCGCTCCGGCCGGCCTGGCTCTGGCCGCCACGGTCGCCCCGCCGGGCAGCACCAGCCGCCTGCTCGCGGTGAACGGCATGTTCGGCGCCGTGGGCGTGGTGGTGGGAGGCCAGCTGTTCCGCCTGACGGCGGTCCTGTCGCCGACGGCCTACTTCCTGCTGCTCGGCTCCCTGGTCCTGACGACCGGCACGGCGGTCGCCTGCGGCACGCCACGCCTGCGGCGCCTGCTGACACCGTGAGGCACGGCCGGACCGGCCACGACGAGCGGGGAGCGGCAGACGAGTCGGGCTGTACGCCGGGTTCTGTTCCCGGGGTTCCTCGCGGAGCCCCGGGCGACGGCCATCCATCTAGGGCCGGCGTTGCCACCGGCCTCGTGCGGTCTACCCGCGGACTCGGGCGGGCAGCCCTCGAACGTCCGCGCAGAGCGCCTTCTACAACGCTCCTCTTGACCTTGCTCCGGGTGGGGTTTACCTAGCTGCCTGAGTCACCTCAGGCACTGGTGGTCTCTTACACCACCGTTTCACCCTTACCCAGCACCGAGGTGCTGGGCGGTTTGCTTTCTGTGGCACTGTCCCGCGGGTCACCCCGGGTGGCCGTTAGCCACCACCCTGCCCTGTGGAGCCCGGACGTTCCTCGGGGAGTTCCCCGTCAGGGGGACTCCACGCGGCCGTCCGCCCGGCTCGTCTGCCGTGTCGACCATGGTACCCGCCGTGGCACGGGCCGCGGCGCCGCCGCCGTGGCCAGGACCGAGCCCGCCAGGATCAGGGCGAAGGCGGCCAGCACCGTCGGGGTCAGGTGCTCGTCCAGGAAGACGGCGCCCGCGGCCACCGCGACCGCCGGGTTGACGTACGTGATGACCGACGCGCGGGTCGGGCCGACCTCCTTGATCAGTTCCAGGAAGGCCACGAAGGCGACGGCCGTGCAGACGGCGCCGAGGGCCGCGAGGGCGGCGAGGGTCCCGGGCGAGGGGAGGGCGGCGGGACGGGAGGCGACGGCCGCGGGGGCGTAGACCAGGGCGGCCAGCGCCAGGCAGGGAGTGATGAGGTGCAGCGTCGGGACGTCCTTGAGGTGACGGCTGGCGATCAGGGGGGCGGTGGCGTAGCCGACGACCGTCACCAGGACCTCCGCCAGCGAGAAGGCGTCGCCACCGGTCAGGTGCGGGACGGTGAGGACGCCCACCCCGGCCAGGCCCAGCGCGAGGCCGGAGATCCGGCGGGCGCCCAGTGACTCGGCCGCGCCGAAGAAGCGGGCGAGGAGGACTCCGACGATGGGGACTCCCGCGATCAGCAGGCCCGCGGTGGAGCTGGAGAGGTGGCGTTCGGCGTCGGTCAGGGTGTACCACGGGCCGACGATCTCGATCACCGCGAAGGCCAGCATCGGCTTCCAGTGCGTGCGCACGGTGCGCACCAGGCCCGGCTGGCGCAGGGCGAAGGGCAGCAGGAGGGCGGCGCCGAGCGCGCAGCGCGCGAACACCACGGCCGACGGGGACAGTTCGTCCACCGCCACCTTGATCAGCAGATAGGGGACGCCCCAGACGACTCCCATCAGGGCGAACAGCAACCAGCCGCGTGCAGTCATGGGACGAGTCTCGGCCGTCTCACCCCGCCGTGTCTTGAACGCTGTTGCGGTACGCCGCCGGGGTCACGCCCAGCACGCGGCGGAACCAGCGGGTGAGGTGGGCCTGGTCGGCGAAGCCGACGAGGCCGGCGACCTCGGCGGGGCGCAGGCCGGACTCCAGCAGGCGGCGGGCGCGGGCCACCCGGTGCTGGGCGAGCCAGGCGTACGGCGGTACGCCCATGGTCGTGCGGAAGGAGCGCAGCAGTTGGTAGCGGGAGAGGCCGAGGTCGGTGGCGAGGGCGGCCAGGGACGGGGGGTCCAGCAGTTCGTCGGCGAGGCGGTCGCGCACGGTCCGGGCGATGTGGCCGGCGCCCGGCACGGTGTCGCCCGCCGCGCGGGCCGTGGAGTGGCGGTGGGCCAGTGCGGTGAGCAGCCAGGGCAGGCGGGACTCGGCCTCCAGCGGGTCGGGGTGGGCGCTGATGTCGGTGTGGGCGGCGCGCAGGGCGGCGGCGAGTTCCGGGTCGTGCAGCACGGGGTCGCGGAAGTGGGGCGGGCCGCCGAGGGTGCCGTCGGCGAGCAGGGCCGGGTCGGCGTACAGGGCCTGGTAGGCGTAGCCGTCACCGGCGGCCGGCCCGCCGGTGTGCATCTCGCCCGGCTCCAGCACGACGATCGACCCGGGGTAGGAGTGGATGTGCCCGCCCCGGTAGGCGATGACCTCGGACCCGCCGACGGTGACACCGACGGTGAACTCGTCGTGGGCGTGGGGCGCGTAGGTGTGCCGGTCGAAGTGCGCGGTGAGCAGGTCGAGGGGCGGCCCGGCCCGCCCCAGCCGGGCCCGGGTCCAGCTGGCTCGCTCCCGCATCCCCATGACACACCCCCCGGCCCCAGGGGATCAGAGCAGGTCCGCGGTGTCCAGATCGAAGGCGAACGGTTCCGGGAGGGTGACGGGCTTGCCGAAGGCGGCGGTGGCGAGACGGCGGTAGTCGTCGCGCTCCGGCTCGCTGAACAGCGTCGTCGCTCCGGCGTCCCGGTCCACGAGCAGGTAGAGCGGGATGCCGCCACGGGCGTAACAGCGGCGCTTGGCGACCCGGTCGACCTCCGGCCTGATACTCGTCACTTCCAGCACCATGCTGACCCCCGCACAGGGCATCCAGGCAGGCGCCCCCCGGAAGAGCCTCGGCCCGCCGGCGATGATCGTGCCGTCCGGGACCACATGATCCTGGGCGCAGCCGGGCGCGTTCCCCAGCTTCAGCCCCTTGTTCCCGGAGAACTGGACGTCGCGTTCGCTCCGGAGGAAGAGCTGGCGCACGAGCCGGCTGATGCAGTGCTCGTGGTGTCCGTCCGGCAGCGGGGTGAGGACGAATTCCCCTTCGACGAGTTCCGCCCGGAAGCCCTCCGGCGTGTCCAGGCGGACGAACCAGTCCGACAACAGCTTCTGCGTGTACGGGTCCGGTGTCATGGTGTAACCGCTTCTCCCTCGCTCGCTCGGCGTCAGCAGGATGGAGCCTTCCAGGGACACGAGCGGCGAGAGCGCCCCGGTTACCCCGACCGTGTGCGCTTGACCCTGTCGTAGCGGCAACGTTTTCACTGGTGGCATGCGGATCGGAGAACTCGCCGCGGTCGTGGGGGTCACCACGCGGGCCGTGCGGCACTACCACCATCAGGGGCTGCTGCCCGAGCCGGAGCGGCGGGCCAACGGGTATCGGGAGTACACCCTGCGGCACGCGGTCGTGCTGGCGCGGATCCGGCGGCTGACGGAGCTGGGGCTGGGGCTCGCCGAGGTGCGGGACGTGCTCGCGGACGACGCCGGCAAGGACCTGGTCGAGGTGCTGACCGAGCTGGACGCGGACCTGGCACGGCAGGAGGAGGCCGTCCGCGAGCGGCGCGGGCGGTTGCGGGCGCTGCTGGAGGCGGAGGGCGGGCTGCCGAAGGAGGGGCCCGTCTCGCCCGAGCTGGCCGCGCTGTTCGCCGGGACCGCGCATCTCACGGACAGCCCCATGGCGGCCAAGGACCGCGAGATCATCGCCTTCCTGGAGACGTCCATGCCTCCGGGGGCACGGGAGCGGATGGTGGCGTCGATCGGGGAGGCCCTGGGGAGCCCGGAGGCCGTCGCGCGGGCCGGTGAGGCGTACGCGCTGCTGGACGCGCTCGCCGACGCCCGGCCGGACGATCCGCGGGTCGAGGCGGCGGCCCGGGCGCTGGCCGGCTGCATTCCCCCGGGGCTGTTCCCGGACGCCGGGGAGGTCGACGAGGACGACGGCGTGCTGCGCGCGTTCTACGCCGACCTGGCCCCGGCGCAGGCCGAGGTGATCCGCCGTGCGCTGCGGATCCTGGCCGGGCAGCGGCGGGAGGAGGGGCGATGAGGGCCGTGCGGAGGCTGGTGGGGCACGAGGTGCGGGTGCTGGTGAGCCTCGTGCTGTGGATGGCGCGGCGTACGCACGGGACGAGGGGCGGGACGGCCTTCGGGTACGCGCGCGGGCAGGGCGCGATGATGGCGGGCTTCGCGTTCGTGTGCGTGGTGGAGACGGTCGCGATGTCGGTGCTGCTGCGGGACTTCCCGACCGTGCACGCGGTGTTCCTGTTCCTGGACGTCTACGGCGTGGTCGTGGTCGTCGGGCTGCACGCCTCGTCCGTGGTGCGCCCGCACGTGCTGGACCCGGACCGCGGGACCCTGCGGATACGGCGGTACGTGCACGTCGACCTGTGCGTGCCGCTGGACCGGATCGCCTCGGTGCGGCGCGAGCTGCGCATGACGCACGAGCGGGTCGAGGGCGAGCTGAACGTCGAGGTCGGCTCGCGGACGACCGTCACGCTCGAACTGACCGAGCCGGTCACCCATCTCTCCTTCCTCGGCCGGCGGCGCGAGGTCCGGGTCGTCCGCTTCCACGCCGACGACGCCGACGGCCTGGTCCGCGCCCTCCGCCCGGCCCGGGTGTGACTCCCCCGTACGCTGTCGGCGGAGTTCGATCGAAGGAGTACGCGTGCTTGTCCTGCTGCCGCCGTCCGAAGGAAAGGCCTCGTCCGGCCGGGGTGCGCCGCTGAAGCCGGAGTCGCTGTCCCTGCCGGGGCTCGCCGGGGCCCGCGAGGCGGTCCTGGCCGAGCTGGTCGAGCTGTGCTCGGGCGACGAGGACAAGGCGCGCGAGGTGCTGGGCCTGAGCGAGGGACTGCGGGGCGAGGTCGCGAAGAACGCCGGGCTGCGGACGGCGGGGGCGCGCCCGGCCGGGGAGATCTACACCGGCGTGCTGTACGACGCGCTCGGCCTGGCGACCCTCGACCCGGCCGCCAAGCGGCGCGCGGCGCGGTCGCTGCTGGTGTTCTCCGGGCTGTGGGGCGCCGTGCGGGTGACGGACCGGATCCCGTCCTACCGGTGCTCGATGGGCGTGAGGCTGCCGGGGCTCGGGGCGCTGGGCACGCACTGGCGTACGCCGATGGCCGCGGTGCTTCCCGAGGCGGCCGGGGACGGGCTGGTGCTGGACCTGCGGTCGGCCGCGTACGCCGCCGCGTGGAAGCCGAAGGGCGAGGTCGCGGAGCGGACGGCGACCGTGCGGGTGCTGCACGCGCCGACCCGGAAGGTGGTCAGCCACTTCAACAAGGCGACCAAGGGGCGGATCGTGCGGAGCCTGCTGGCCGACGGGGCCGCTCCGCGCTCGCCCGCCGATCTGGTGGAGGCGCTGCGGGACCTCGGCTACGTGGTCGAGGCCGGGGCGCCGACGAAGGCCGGGCAGGCGAGGGCGCTGGACGTGCTGGTGGACGAGATCCACTGACCGCGCGTTGCAGAGCACGCAACGCCCTTTGCGAGCTCTGCATCCCGGCGGCAGGATGAGCCTCATGACCTCGTCCTCCGGCTCCTCCGGCTCCTCCGCGCTGCCCGCCTCCGTGCTGGACCTCGCACCCGTCGTCCCCGTGGTCGTCGTCGGGGACGTCGGCGACGCCGTACCGCTGGCGCGGGCGCTGGTCGCCGGGGGGCTGCCGGCGATCGAGGTGACGTTGCGGACGCCCGTGGCCCTCGACGCGATCCGGGCCATCGCCCGGGAAGTCCCGGAGGCGGTGGTCGGGGCCGGGACGGTGATCAGCCCCGGACAGGTCGCGCAGGCGGTGGCGGCGGGGGCCCGGTTCCTGGTCAGCCCCGGCTGGACCGAGGGGCTGCTGGAGGCGATGCGGGCGTCCGGCGTGCCGTTCCTGCCGGGGGTGTCGACCACGTCCGAGGTCGTGGCGCTGCTGGAGCGCGGCGTGCGGGAGATGAAGTTCTTCCCGGCGCAGGCGGCGGGCGGTACGGCGTATCTGAGGTCGCTGGCGGGGCCGCTGCCGCAGGCGCGGTTCTGCCCGACCGGCGGGATCGGCCCGGACTCCGCCCCGGACTATCTGGCGCTGCCCAACGTCGGGTGCGTGGGCGGCAGCTGGATGCTGCCGCCGGACGCGGTCGCCGGCGGCGACTGGGGGCGGGTCGAGGAGCTGGCCCGGGCGGCGGCGGGGCTCAGCGCAGGTGGGACGTGTCGTTGAAGAGGCGGACGCTGGCGTTGCCGTCCGCGTAGTACGCCACGGCCGACAGGGACGCGGCCGACAGCTCCATGCGGAACAGGGACTCGGGCGGGGCGCCGAGGGCGAGCCGGACGAAGGTCTTGATCGGGGTCACGTGCGTGACGAGCAGGACCGTGCGGCCCCGGTGGGCGGCGATCAGCTTGTCGCGGGTGACGGCGATCCGCTCGGCGGTCGCGGCGAAGCTCTCGCCGCCGCCGGTGGGTTCGGCGTCCGGGGAGGCCAGCCAGGCGTTCAGGTCGTCGGGGTGGCGTTCGCGCACCTCGGCGAAGGTGAGTCCCTCCCAGGCGCCGAAGTCGGTCTCGCGCAGCCCGTCCTCGATCTCCACGTCCAGCCCGAGCCGGGCCGCGACGATGCCGGCGGTCTCCCGGGTCCGGGCGAGGGGCGAGGACACGACCGCCTGGATCGTCCCGCGCCGGGCCAGCAGGGCCCCCGCGCGTTCGGCCTGCTCCCGCCCCACGTCGGAGAGCGAGGGATCGGTACCCCCACTCCCCGAGAACCGCTTCTGCGGCGTCAACGGCGTCTCCCCGTGCCGCAGCAGCACGAAGGTGGCGGGAGCCCCCATGTCAGCGGGCGCCCACCCGGGGGCGGCGACGACCTTGGTGACCCGGGCGTCGGCGTCGGCCTGCGCGGCAGAGCCCGGCTTCGGGGTGCGGCCGCCGCCGGAGCCCTCGGCCTCGACGGCGTGGGCGCCGGCGTCCGCCGTCCCGGTGCCGCCGACCGTCACGGCCCGCGCGGCGCGCGCGTCGGCGGCGGCCGCCGCCGGGCGGACGGCACCCCCGGGCCGGTCGGTTCGCGCGTCCGTCCCGGTCAGCGCCGCCTCACGCCCCTCGCCGTCCGCCAGGCCCGTCGCCTCGCGCGCGGAGGACGGCACGGGGTCCGGCCCCGAGCCGGTGGTCGGCGTGGCAGCGCGTCCGGCCGCCAGGGCGTCCCGCACCCGCGCCGCCCCGGCCGTCGCGTCTCCGGGCGGCTCCGGCGAAATCGTCGTCGCCCCGGCCGCCGTGTCCAGTTCAGCCGTCGAAGACGACTCCGACCACTGCTCTCCCTTCGCCCCGGCGTCCATCGCCTCGTTGGCCAGCCGGTCCGCGTGCTTGTTCCGCTCGCGCGGGATCCACTCGTACGTCACCCGCCCGGGCGGGAAGATCCGGGCCGCTTCGGCCGCGAGGGGCTTCATCGCGGGGTGCTTGATCTTCCAGCGGCCCGACATCTGCTCGACGACGAGCTTGGAGTCCATCCGGACGCGGACCGTGGCGGCGGGGTCCAGCTCGTGGGCGGCGCGCAGGCCGGCCAGCAGGCCCCGGTACTCGGCGACGTTGTTCGTGGCGACGCCGATGTACTCGGCGGCCTCCCGCAGCGTTCGACCCGTCGCCGCGTCGCTCACCACGGCCCCGTAGCCCGCGGGCCCCGGGTTGCCCCGCGACCCGCCGTCCGCCTCGACGATGAACTCCCGCACCGGAACGGCTCCCCGCGGCCTAGAGACCGGACTCGGACGTGCGCACCAGGATGCGGCGGCAGTTCTCGCAGCGCACCACCGTGTCGGGCGCCGCCTTGCGGATCTCGTTCAGCTCGGTGATGGCCAGCTCCTGGCGGCAGCCCTGGCAGCTGCGCGCGTACAGCTTCGCCGCGCCGATGCCGCCCTGCTGCCCGCGCAGCTTGTCGTAGAGCTTGAGCAGGTCGTCGGGGATGGACCCGGCGATGACCTCGCGCTCCTTGGTGACCGTGGCGACCTCGGCGTCGATCTCCTCGAAGGCCGCGTCACGCCGCGCGGTCGCGTCGTCGACCTTCGCCTGGACCGAGGAGACCCGCTCGGTCAGCTCGGCCACCCGCTCCTGCGCGGACTCCCGGCGCTCCATGACCTCCAGCACCACGTCCTCCAGGTCGCCCTGCCGCTTGGCGAGCGAGGCGATCTCGCGCTGGAGGTTCTCCAGGTCCTTGGGGGAGGTGACGGCACCGGAGTCCAGGCGCTGCTGGTCGCGGGTGGCGCGCTGGCGCACCTGGTCCACGTCCTGCTCGGCCTTGGTCTGCTCGCGTGCGGTGTCGCTCTCCTCGGTCTGCGCGGCGACGAGCAGGTCGCGCAGCTGCGTGTGGTCCTTGGTCAGCGACTCGATCTCGGCGTGCTCGGGCAGCGACTTCCGCCGGTGGGCCAGCTGCTGGAGGCGGACGTCGAGGTCCTGGAGGTCGAGAAGGCGGATCTGGTCGGCGGGCGCGGCGTTCAGTTCGGGGCTCCCAGGGGGTCAGAAGTGGTCGAGGCCGCGTGGGCGGTCCAGGGGTCGGTGACCGTCTTGGAGACGTGGACCCGCAGGTCCCATCCATGCCGGTCGGAGATCTCGTCGAGCTGGCTCGCGGCCAGCTCGCACCAGGGCCACTCGGTGGCCCAGTGCGCCGCGTCGAGCAGCGCGAGGGGGCTGTGGGCGCGATCCGCCAGAAACTCGGCCGCCGGGTGGTGGCGCAGGTCCGCGGTGAGGAAGGCGTCGACGCCCGCCGCGCGCACGTGGTCGAAGAGGCTGTCGCCGGAGCCGCCGCTGACGGCGACCGTGCGCACGAGCGCCTCCGGGTCGCCGGCGACGCGGATGCCCTGCGCGGTGGCGGGCAGCCGCTCGGCGGCGCGGGCGGCGAGCTCGCGGACGGTCAGCGGGTGGTCCAGCGCGCAGACGCGGCCCAGGCCCCGCCGGCCCTCGGGGTCGGTGGGGTCCGGCACGAGCGGCCCGGTGACCCTGAGGTCCAGGGCGCCGGCGAGGGCGTCGGAGACGCCCGGGTCGGCGGTGTCGGCGTTGGTGTGGGCGACGTGCAGCGCGATGTCGTGCTTGATGAGCGTGTGGACGACGCGGCCCTTGAAGTGGGTCGCCGCGACCGTCGTCGTGCCGCGCAGGTAGAGCGGATGGTGGGTGACGAGCAGGCCGGCGCTCAGCTTCACCGCCTCGTCGACGATCTCCTGGACCGGGTCGACGGCGAACAGCACGCGCGTGACCTCCTGGTCCGGGTCGCCCACGACGGTGCCGACCGCGTCCCAGGACTCGGCCCGCTCGGCGGGCCACAGGGTCTCCAGCGCGGCGATGACTTCAGACAGACGGGGCACGGGTGCAAGGCTACCCGCCTGATCTGTGGCGTTGAACCGCCGCCGCCCCTGCCCGCCCGCCCTCGCCCCGCTCAGCACAGACGCCCCCTTTCCCTCAGGCGAATCGTTCCTGGAACACCCTTATGTGTGAAGTGGGGTGCCAGGGAATTCCCCGCCCGTTCGTGCGAAAACTACGTTCGTCACTGGAGGTGACCGAACGATGACTGCCTGTGCGATCGAGCCTTCGGCGGGGCACGAGGACGGGGACGACGCCGCGCCAACCGGCTGCACGCTCAGCGCGGACGGCCAGTACGGCGCGCGCCTCGCGTCGGCCGGCGACGCCTGGTACCCGGAGCGCTGGACCCTCGACGGCCCCGAGCCCTACGCGGTGCCCCTGCCCCGCAACCAGCCGGAGGAGCCGGGGACCGAGGTGCAGCCGATGGGCGACGGGCGGGTCCTCATCCACCGCCGGGTGGCCGGACGGCACGCCTTCTCGCTGCTGTACCCGACGGGGCCCGGCACCGGCGAGCTGCCGCTGGGGGCGGTCGAGTGCCCGGACGACGGCGCCCGGCTCCGGCTGCTGCCGCCCGCGCCCGGCGGGGAGAAGGCGTACGCCCTGGCGGTCGGCCCGCGCTCGACGTCGGTGTGGCTGGTGGCGGGCGGCGCCTTCGGGCCCGAGAAGGTGGCGGAGCTGCCCGGCCGCGGCTCGGGCGGGGTCTGGCTGGACCGCGCCGGGCGGCTGCTGGCCCTGGACCGGGAGACGGGCGGGCGCACCAAGGCGGTCGTGGTGGACCTGGAGCGCGGGGGCGAGGTGTCGCCGCTGCTGCAGATCGCCGCGGACAGCGACGACCGGCTGCTGCTCGCCGATCACGACAGCGGCCTGCTGATCGTCCGCTCCGACGCGCCCTCACCGGGGCACGGGCGGCTGGGCTGGGGTGTGCTGGGCAGCACGCTGCCGGTGCGGTTCCCGGAGTGCCTGCGACTGCGGGACTGCTCCCTCACGCCGTTCGCGATCCAGCCGGGGCAGGTGCTGACGCCGGAGAGCTGCGCGGTGGCCCTGCGGGTCGACGGGCCCGCGGGCAGCTGGGTGGGGGTGTGGCGGCCGGCCGAGCGGCGGATGCACCATCTCCCCGCGCCCCCGGGGTGGTTGACGGGGACCGGCCTGTGGACGGCGGACGGGGTGCTGCGGCTGCCGTACGCGACGGCGGCCGTGCCGTGCGGGGTGGCGCGGGTGCGCCCGCCCGCGCCCGCCCTGCCCGATACCGGCACCGCGGCGTCGCGTCCCGGGCCGGAGACCGGCACGGCGCCGCCGTCACCGCCCCACGACCCCGAGCCGGCGACCCCACCCCCCGACCCCGGGTCGACGCACCCGCTCCCCGACCCCGGGTCGACGCACCCTCTCCCCGACCCCACGTCGGCGACCCCTCTCCCCGACCCCGGGTCGGCGACCCCGCGCCACGGCCCCGCGCCGACGGCCCCTCTCCCCGCCCGCGGGTCGGCGACCCCACTCCCCGACCCCTGGTCCCCGCGCCCGGACCCCTGGTCCTCGCGGCCCGATCCCGCGTCGGCCCCGCGTTCCGGTCCCGGGTCGGCAGCCCCGCTTCCGGAAGCGCCCGACGACCGGCCCGCCCCGCCTCCGGCGCCCGCGGTCGCCCGCCCGGTACCCCTTCAGGAGGCGCCGTTGGGACGCCTTGTAACGAACTAGTGCCGGTTGGCGTGGCCGCCTGGATTCCGGCTGTGGGGCGTTGGTTAGACTCACCCGGCTGTAAAAAAGATCATTTGACGGGGTGAATTCCATCCGATGAGCGACGCCAGCCAGAACCAGCCGCCTGTTGCCGACGTCCAGGAAGCCTCCACCGGCCACGGCCGGCACCGTGGCGAGGTTTCCACGCAGGACAGCGAGACGGCTCCGCGCGGACGCCACCGCAAGCCGGTGGCGGAGACCGAGCAGGCCGTGTCCGCGGCCTGACGGCACGTCAGTCACCAGACGGCGAACGGCCCCTCCCGCCACCCGGCGGGAGGGGCCGTTCTCCGCAGCGGGGATCACCCGCGTTTCAGCCCCAGCACCTCCGCCGCCGCGAACGTCTCCCCCGCCGGCCGGTCCGCGTAGTACGGCCCGAGCACGGCGTCCAGCTCGTCGTAGGTGAAGGTGTCCTGCTTGCTGTCGAACACGGCGGCGACCCGCGGCCGTTCGACGACGGCGACCATCCCGCCGTGCACCACCAGCAGCTGCCCGTTCACGTGCGCGGCGGCGGGCGAGGCCAGATAGCCGACGAGCGGGGCGACGTGCTCGGGGGCGAGCGGGTCGGGTCCGCCCGCGGCGGGCCGTTCGACGCCCGCGAAGACGTCCTCGGTCATCCGGGTGCGGGCGCGCGGGCAGATGGCGTTGGCGGTCACCCCGTACTTGGCGAGGGCGAGGGCCGTGGAGGTGGTGAGGCCGACGATCCCGCCCTTGGCCGCCGCGTAGTTGGGCTGCCCGGCGGAACCGGCGAGGAACGCCTCGGAGGAGGTGTTGACGATCCGCCCGAACACCGGCCGCCCGGCCCGCTTGGACCGCTCCCGCCAGTGGGCGGCGGCGAAGCGGGTGGTGTTGAAGTGCCCCTTGAGGTGCACGCGGACGACCGAGTCCCATTCCTCCTCGCTCATCGAGAAGACCATCCGGTCGCGCAGGATGCCCGCGTTGTTGACCAGGACGTCGAGTCGGCCGTACGCGGCGACGGCCAGGCCGATCAGCTCCCGGGCCTGCTCGAAGTCGGAGACGTCACCGGTGTGGGCGACGGCGGTGCCGCCCGCGGCCCGGATCTCGGCGGCGACCTCCTCGGCGGGCCCGGCCGATGCCTCGCCGCTGCCGTCGCGGCCGGGCCTGCCGAGGTCGTTGACGACGACCGCGGCGCCCAGCCGGGCGAGTTCCAGCGCCTCGGCCCGGCCGAGCCCGCGGCCCGCCCCCGTGACGATCGCGGACAGTCCCCTCAGCGGCAGCGGCACGGCGTCCGTCCTCACAGCTCGATGCAGGTGCGTAGGGCGGTCCCGGTCCGCATCTGGTCCAGGGCCTCGTTGATCTCGGTGAACGGGACCCGGTGGGTGATCAGGCCGGCCAGGTCGACCCGTCCGGCCCGCCACAGGGCGATGGTGCGCGCGTAGGAGCGCAGGACGTCCCCGCCGCCGTACAGGGACGGCAGGATCCGCTTCTCGTCGAAGAACAACTCGAACATGTTGAGTTGCAGGACGTCGTCCATGGCGCCGGCGCCGACCACGACGAGGGTGCCGCCGCGCCGGGTGGTGTCGTACGCGGTGCGGGCCGTGGCGGCCTTGCCGACGACCTCGAAGACGTGGTCGAAGCCCTCGCCGCCGGTGATCTGCTGCTTGGCCTCGGGCAGTTCCCCGGGCGCGACGGCCCGGGTGGCGCCGAAGCGGACGGCCGCCTCGCGCCGGGAGGCGACCGGGTCGACGGCGACGATCTCGGCGGCGCCCCGCAGCCGGGCGCCCTGGATCACCGAGATGCCGACGCCCCCGCAGCCGATCACCGCCACCGACGCACCGGCCTCCAGATCGGCGGTGTTGAGCGCGGCCCCCAGGCCGGTCGTCACACCGCAGCCGATGAGGGCGGCGATGTCGAAGGGCACGTCGTCGGGGATCGGCACCGCGCAGCCGGCGTCGACGACGACCTCCTCGGCGAAGGTGCCGGTGCCGGCGAAACCGAAGACGTCGCCGCCGGGACGCCTGAAGTTGGGGGTGCCCGCGTTCATGAACCCCGCCAGGCACAGCTCGGTCTGGCCGCGTTCGCAGGCGGGGCAGGAGCCGCAGGCGGGCAGCCAGCACACGACGACCCGGTCACCGGCCTTCAGATGGCCCACACCCTCGCCGACTTCGAGGATCTCGCCCGCCCCTTCGTGCCCGGGCACGAACGGCGCGGGCTGCGGCAGCACGCCGCTCATGGCGGACAGGTCCGAGTGGCACAGCCCCGTGGCGCGCACCCGGATCCGCACCTTGCCAGGTCCGAAGCCCACCGCCTCGACGTCGTCGAGGACCTCCAGCTTGTCCTGGCCGATCTCGTGCAGTACGGCTGCGCGCATGGTGCGGCTCCCCTCGTACGGCGGTGTGGACTCACGGGTGTTCGACGATCGTGCCGGCCAGGACGGGCGCGTCGTCGCGCTCGACGGCGGTGACGGCGACCCGGGTGGACTCCGGCGCGTGCCACATGCGGATCCGCAGCGTCTCCCCCGGGTACACGACCCCGGCGAAGCGGGTGCCGTACGACCGGATGCGGGTGACGTCCCCGCCGAGCAGCGTGTCGACGACGGCCTTGAGCGTCATGCCGTAGGTGCACAGGCCGTGCAGGATGGGCCGCTCGAACCCGGCACGCTTGGCGAACTCGGGGTCCGCGTGCAGGGGGTTCCAGTCGCCGGAGAGCCGGTAGAGCAGGGCCTGGTCCTCGCGGACGGGGCGTTCGACGGTCCGGTCCGGGTCGCCGGCGGGGGGCTCCGGGCGGGTGGAGGGGCCGCGGTCGCCGCCCCAGCCGCCCTCGCCGCGGACGAAGATCTGGGCGTCGTTGGTCCACAGCGGGCCCTCGGCGTCGCCGACGTCGGTGCGCAGCACCAGGACGGCCGCCTTGCCCTTGTCGCACACGGCGGCGATCCGGTGGGTCGCGGTCGCGGTGCCCGTCGTGGGCAGGGGCCGGTGGACCACCAGGCTCTGGCCGCCGTGCAGCACGCGGGCGAGGTCGACGTCGACTCCGGGCATGGACAGTCCGCTGGTCACGCCGGGTTTCCCGCCGCCCGCGACGGTGGCGAAGCTGGGCAGGACGTGCAGCCGGGACTCCAGGGTGTAGCGCAGCTCGTCGGGGTCGGTGGCGGGGGTGCCGGCGCCGATGCCGAGGTGGTAGAGCTGCACGTCCCTGGCGTCCCAGGAGAGCTCGCCGGTCCGGGGCTCGGCGGCGAGCGCCTTGGCTGCGTCGATGGGCATGGGGCTCCTGATCGCCGTGGGAAGGACCTCGGCACGGCCGTCCGCACCGTCGGCCGCACCGAGGCCGTCTGGGGGCCGAACTGGAACGCGTTCCAGTCCCGCGCCCTCTGTATAGCCGAGCCCCCCGCACTTGTGAAGCCTCCTGACGTTGCGTCAGATCCGAGTGGGGTGCCGCCGGGCCGGTTGCCCCGGCCACGGCACCGGCGTGTACGTTGACCGGAGGTCCGCGCCGCACCGCGCCGGCGCCGGCAACGGCTGGGCGACCGGCCGTGAACAGCCGCGACCACCAGGGGAAACGGAGCACATGGCACGCGTCGCCGTCATCACCGCGCCGAACATCGGGTACCGCAACACCGGCATGCTGAGCGTCGACTTGGCGTTCGAGTCCCTGCGGCGGCGGACGGGCGGTGCCTTCGACGCCACCTGGTACACGCTGCACACGCCCGGGACCGTGCCCCTGCGGGCGTGCGCGCGCGGCACCGACGTCCCCCTGGTCTTCCAGCCGCTGGCCGAGCACCTCGACGCGCTGCGCGACCACGACGCGGTCGTCTTCTGGGGCGACTTCCTGCACACCCGGCACTACCTGGCGCAGGACGCGACGAACCGGCTGCTCGACTTCGGCATCGCCGCCGACCGGGACGCCGCCCGGGTCCTGCTGAACCGGACCCTGCTCCTCGCGGACCAGCCCGACGAACTCCTCGCCCGGACCCTCAGCTACGGCGGCACCATCCTGCACAACTCCCAGTCCGACTACGAGGACAAGGAGTACGGGCCGCTCTTCACCCGCCTGGTGCGGCGCAGCCACCGCGTGTGGGTCCGCGACCCGCTGTCGGCGGCGAAGATCGCGCACCTGCGCGGGGACCGCACGACCGACCACTTCGGCGCGGACGCGGCGCTGCTGTCCCGCCCCGGCGACCTCGACCACCTGCCGACCACGTCCTGGTCGCGGTCGGTGCCGCGGGGCGGCGCCATCGGCGTCTTCCTCGGCGCCCGCACCCCGGTCCCCGACTGGCTGCCCGCCCACTGCCAGGCCCTGTCCGACCGGCTGGGCGCCCCGCTGGAGTGGCTGCCCTGGTTCGACCGGGACGTCCCCGCCCCGGTCGCCCACATCCCGGCCCGCCCGGGCGACCACACCATCGGCGACCTGTTCGCGGTGCTGTCGCGCTACCGGATGGTCATCACCGACACCTACCACCTGGCGGTCAACGCATGGGGGGCCGGCACCCCGGCGGTGTGCGTCGGGGCGCCCGAGCCGACGCCCAAGACGCACGACGACTACCTGACGCTGAGCGACGTGAAGAAGCACGTCTTCCACATGGCGTACGACGCGACGGACTTCTACCTGTCCACCCAGGAAGGCCGGGAAGGACAGCAGGGCCGCGACCGGGACCTGGACCGGCTCGTGCGGCTGCTCGAGGGCGGTGGGGCCGCGGCCGTCGCCGCGCGCATCCGCGCGCACGCCGACCACTCGGCAGCGGCCTTCACCGAGACCCTGACCGCCCTGCTCGCCACGGCTCGCCCGCCCCGGAGCGCCTGACCGGCTACCGGGCCGGGGCCGGCTCGCGCCGGAACAGGGCGGTCCACAGGAAGGACTCGCCGAAGCGGTCCGACTCCTCCGGCTCGTCGCGCATCCGCCGCAGTTCGAGCGTGCTCAGGCCGGAGAAGATCTCGCGCAGCGCCTCGGGCGTGTAGGCGAGGCCGCCGCGCAGTCCGGCTCCCTCACGGTAGAAGTCCGCGTCGGGCACCTCCGAGCCCATGCCGCCCGGCCCTGCGGCGAAGCACGTGAGGCCGAACAGGCCCCCGGGAGCGAGGAGTTGTTCCAGCAGGGCCAGGTAGCTGATCCGCCGGTGCGGGGGGAGGTGGTGGAAACAGCCGGAGTCGTAGACGAGGTCGTAGGGGCCGGTCAGTTCCGCTCCGGCGAGGGCGAAGGCGTCCCCGCGATGGAACCGCACGCTCTCCACCCCGGTCTCGCGCGCCCGGTCCCGGGCCCAGTCCAGGGCCGCCGGGGAGAGGTCGACCGCGTCGACCTCGAAGCCCCGGGCCGCCAGGTAGAGCGCGTTGCGGCCCGGACCGCAGCCGAGGTCGAGCGCGCGCCCCGGGACGGCCGGCCCGTCCTCCACATGACGCACCAGGTTCTCGTCCGGCTTCGCCACGAAGAACGGCACCGGCCGGGACCGCTCGGCGTAGAACCCGTCCCACCAGTCGGCCCCCCGCTGCGACCACCGGTCGGCCTCGGGCGCGAACAACCCGTCGAGCAGGGCGAGTACGTCGTCGACAGTGCGCATGTTCCGGTCCATCCGGCCCCCTTCCGCGACTGCCGACCCTAGGCGAGGGCCTGACGAAAGACCAGGTCAGCACCCGTTTCGGGGTCGAGCGGAAGGCGTGCGACGGCCCCACCGCGCACCCGGGGCCCGCCCCTGCGACGGGACACCCTGCCCCTGCCGCGAAAGGCGTGCGGCGCACCGCCCAGGGGCCGCCGTGGGGCTGTTCCGGACCACGCGACGGGCTCTTTCTTCCCGGGACGTCCCGAGCGGCGGCCTAGGACTCCTCCGGCTTCGCGTCCCGTGGCAGCCAGATCCACATCAGTGCCACGCCGGCCGCCAGGACCCCGGCGCCCACCCGGAAGGAGAGCGCGTAGCCCTCCGTCAGTGCCTGGGGTGACGTGCTGCCGGCGGTGCGGGCCGCCGCCAGGGTGGACAGGACGGCCAGGCCGAGGGAACCGCCCATCGTGCGGGAGGTGTTGACGAGGCCGGAGACCAGTCCGGCCTCCTCGGGGGGCGCGCCGGACGTGGCCAGGGAGGCGAGCGGGGTCGCCGCCAGGCCCGCGCCGAGCATCATCAGCACGCCGGGGAAGAGGATGGCGGTCGCGTACGCCCCGTCGGGGGTCATCGCGGACTGCCAGGCGAATCCCACGACCGCGATCAGCGTGCCGAGCACCGCCACGTTGCGCGGGCCGACCGGCCGCATCAGCCGGGGCGCCAGCTTGGAGCCGAGGATGACGGCGAGGGAGCTGGGGACCAGGGCGAGCCCGGTCTCCAGCGGAGAGTAGCCGAGGACGTTCTGCGCGTAGAGCGTCATGAAGAACCACATGCAGAACATCGCGGAACCGCACAGGAACATGGCGACGTTGGACGAGGAGACCGCGCGCAGGCGCAGCAGGCCGAGCGGCATCAGCGGACTCGCGGTGCGGGCCTCGACGACGAGGAACAGCCCGATCAGCACCAGTCCGGCGAGCAGCGGCAGCAGCGTGGCCCGTGCCGTCCAGCCCTCCGCCTCCGTCTGGGAGATGCCGTAGGCGAGGGTGGCGAGCCCGGCCGTGACGAACACGGCGCCGGGCAGGTCCAGGCGCCGCCCGTCCCCGGCCCGGCCCTCGGTGAGGAACCAGGCGGCGGCGCACAGCACCACGGCACCGACGGGCACGTTGATCAGCAGCACCCATCGCCAGGACAGCGTCTCGATCAGCAGCCCGCCGACCAGACCGCCGGCCGCGCCCCCGCCCGCCCCGACCGCCGTCCAGGTCCCTATGGCCCGGGCCCGCGCAGCGCCCTCGGGCACGGAGGCGGTGAGGATGGTCAGCGTCGAGGGCGCCAGCACGGCCGCCCCGAGCCCCTGCACGGCCCGTGCGAGGAGCAGTTGCCACTCGGCCTGGGCCAGCCCGCCGCCGAGCGAGGCCAGCGTGAACAGGCCGAGCCCGACGAGGAACATCCGCTTGCGGCCGTAGAGGTCCCCGGCGCGGCCGCCGAGCAGCATGAACCCGGCGAAGGCGATCGCGTAGGCGTTCACCACCCACTGCAGGCCCTGCTCGCTCAGTCCGAGCCCGCTGCGCATGGACGGCAGCGCCACGTTGACGACGGAGACGTCCAGGACGACGAGGAACTGCCCGGCGCAGGTGAGCGCCACGACGAGCCAGGTGGGGGGCGAGGTGCGGCGGGGCGTACGGGTCATCTCGGCGGCTTCGACCATGGGTGTCATGCTCTCAACCACCTCACGCTCCTGGCATCGGGATTTCGACCTAGGGCCACGGCGGATCCGGCCTCCTGTCCCAAGAAAAGGTCAAGATTTCGTTAGAGTGCCAAAGCAACGGAATAGTTGCCTGCGCATACAAGTTCACACCCCACGTAACCCCGTACGCACCGACCCCCCGCCCGGAGGCCCCCCTCAATGACGCAGACGACGGCAGCACGTCCCGCCGGCACCGCGAGCAGGGCCGTGGTCCCGGTGCTCGCCTTCGCGGGCATCGTTGTCGCGGTGATGCAGACGCTGCTCGTCCCGGTGATCAAGGACCTGCCGCAGCTGTTGGACGCCGCCCCCAGCGACGCCACCTGGGTCCTGACCTCGACCCTTCTCTCGGGTGCGGTGGCCACCCCGATCATGGGCCGCCTCGGCGACCTCTACGGCAAGCGCCGCCTGCTGATCATCAGCCTCGCGGTGATGGTCGTGGGCGCACTCGTCAGCGCGCTCACCAGCGACCTGCTGCTCATGATCACCGGCCGCACGCTCCAGGGCTTCGCGATGGGCGCCATCCCGCTCGGCATCGGCCTGATGCGCGACATGCTGCCCCGCGAGAAGCTCGGCTCGGCGATGGCCCTGATGAGCTCCTCCATAGGCGTCGGCGGCGGCCTCGCCCTGCCCGCCGCCGCCCTGGTCGCCCAGCACAGCGACTGGCACGCCCTGTTCTACGGCGCCGCCGGACTCGGCGTGCTCTCCATCGTCCTCACCCTCCTCGTCGTGCCGGAGTCCCCGACCCGCGCCGAGGGCTCCTTCGACCTGCCGGGCGCGTTCGGCCTGTCCGCCGGGCTCGTGCTGTTCCTGCTGCCGATCACCAAGGGCAGCGACTGGGGCTGGGCCTCCGGCACCACGCTCGGCCTGTTCGCCGCGTCGGCGGTCGTGCTCGTGCTGTGGGGCGTGATGGAACTGCGCGTCAAGGCCCCGCTGGTCGACCTGCGCACCACGGCCCGCCCGGCCGTGCTCTTCACCAACCTCGCCTCGATCATGGTCGGCGTCTCGTTCTACGTCGTCTCCCTGGTCCTGCCCCAGCTGCTCCAGCTGCCGACGTCCACCGGTTACGGCCTCGGCCAGTCGATGGTCGTCGCGGGCCTGCTCGTGGCACCGCTCGGCCTGACGATGATGTTCACGGCGCCCGTCTACGCCCGGCTGTCCGCGAAGTACGGTCCCAAGGTCACCCTGATCCTCGGCCTGCTGATCATCGCGATCGGCTACGGCGCCGGCCTCGGCCTGATGAGTGCCGCCTGGCAGAGCCTGGTCATCTCGGTCCTGCTCGGCGCGGGCATCGGCCTCGCCTACTCCTCGCTGCCCGCGCTGATCGTGGGCGCGGTCCCGGCGTCGGAGACCGGCGCGGCCAACGGCCTCAACACGCTGATGCGTTCCATCGGCACCTCGGTGTCGAGCGCCGTGATCGGCATGGTGCTGGCGAACACCGCGAACACCGTCGGCGGCGTCGAGATCCCGACCATGCACGGCTTCCGGGTCTCCTTCCTCATCGCGACCGGCGCCGTCGCCGTGGGCCTGCTGCTGGCGCTGTTCCTGCCGGGCCGCCGCCCCTCGGGCAGGCCGCAGCTGCGCGCCAGCAGCGAGGAGGACGCCGCGCTGGAGCGGGCCGAGCAGGTGCTGCGCGGCTTCCGGGGCCGGGTGCTGGCCGCCGACGGCTCCCCGGTCGCCCGCGCCAACGTCACCCTGATCGACCGCCGCGGCCGGCAGGCCGGGGCCACCCTGTCCGCCGCCGACGGCAGCTACGCGCTCGCCGTCCCCGCGCAGGGCTCCTACGTCGTGGCCGCACGCGCCACCGGCCACGGTCCCCTCGCCTCGTCCGCGACCCACGCCGGCGACCGGCCGGTCGACCTGGATCTGTCGCTGCCCGGGGAGACGGTCTCCGCCTGACCCGCCGCCCGCCGTACCCCCTGTCGTCCCGCGGCAGGGGGTACGGCAGCATGGGCGCCGGGAGTGTCGTACGACCGAGAGGAACCCCATGCCCGCGGCCCCGAAGCCCGAGATCCTGGCCGCGTTCGAGGCGGCGAAGGGATTCATGCCCGTGCACGAGGGGCTGGCCGTGCACGCGGCGGCCGTGGAGGCCGGGCGGCTGGGGCTGCCGCTGCTGGAGGTCGGCACGTACTGCGGGCGGTCCACGATCCTGCTGGCCGACGCGGCCCGCGAGGCCGGGGTGAGCGCGCTCACCGTGGACCATCACCGCGGCAGCGAGGAGCAGCAGCCCGGCTGGGAGTACCACGACCCGGAGACGGTCGACCCCGAGCTCGGCGTGATGGACACGCTGCCCGCGTTCCGCCGCACCTTGTACCGGGCGGGCCTGGAGGACCACGTGGTGGCCCTGGTCGGCCGCTCCCCGCAGATCGCCGCGTTCTGGCGCACGCCGCTCGGCTTCGTCTTCATCGACGGCGGTCACACCGACGAGCACGCCACCGCCGACTACGAGGGCTGGGCCCCGCACGTCGCCGAAGGCGGGCTGCTCCTCATCCACGACGTCTTCCCGGACCCGCAGGACGAGTTCACGGGCCAGGCCCCGTACCGCGTCTACCTCCGGGCGCTCGCCTCGGGCGCCTTCGCGGAGGTCTCGGCGACGGACTCGCTGCGGGTGCTGCGGCGCACGGGGCCGGGCGTCTGAGGGAACGGCTGGGCGGGTGAACTGCGCCCCGTCCGCCCCCGCCCGGTCGGCCCACGGGCGGCGTGGCGCGTCGGCGGGCGCGTGCCGCTGCCCAAGGATCCGGGCGCGTGGCACACACCTTCGCAGAGCTCGTGGAGAAGCAGCGCGCGGCGGACGAGGCGTACGCCCGCGTGCGTCATCTGCAGGACGCCTACGGGCCGCCCACCCAGACCAAGTGGAGCGACCAGCAGACCACCACGTGGGAGACCGCCTGGCGCGCCTGGCGCGACCTCGCCCGGGACGTCCAGGCGGCGGTGACGGCGTACGCCAAGCAGGAACAGACCCCGCGCCAGGAGGTGGAGGCCCGGGTGAAGGAGGCGGTACGGCACGGGGAGGCGGGCGGGGCCCCGTCCTGACCGGCGGGCGCGCGGCCCGCCCGGGCCCGTTCCACCGCGGCCGGCGCCCCGCCGGCCGTACCGTCCGTCAGGGCACCTCGCACGCCCCGCCGGCCGCACACCCGACGCGGCACCTCGGGCGCCCCGTCGACGCCACCCCCGTCGGGGCACCTCGGGCGCCCCGTCGACGCCACCCCCGTCGGGGCGCCTCGGGCCGCCGGCCCCGGTGACGGCCGCTAGGGTGGCAGACGTGTCGTACGCAGGCCCGGACTTCGAACCTCCCCAGCCCCGCCGCAGCCGTCGCGGCCTCATGACCGTGGCGCTCGCCGCGCTCGTGCCGGGGGCGCTGCTCGGCTGGCTGGTCTACGAGACGGCCGGCGGCTCGGGGGACGGCGGCGGTACCGGCGGGGCGAGCGCGCGGGCGTCCGCGAGCGCCGCGCCCGTCTCCCCCACCGAGGACGGCAAGCGCCCGGAAACCCCACCGGCACCCACGGACTCCCGCAGCTCCGCGCCCGCCGCCTCCGGCCCGCTCAAGGGCAAGGTCGTCGTCATCGACCCGGGGCACAACCCGGGCAACTTCCGGCACACCGGCGAGATCAACCGCCAGGTGGACATCGGCACGAACCGCAAGGAGTGCGACACCACCGGCACCTCCACCGACGACGGGTACACCGAGGCGAAGTTCACCCTGGACGTGGCGCACCGGATGCGCGCGCTCCTGGAGGAGCAGGGCGCCACGGTGAAGCTGACACAGGACGCCGACCGGCCGTTCGGCCCGTGCGTGGACGAGCGGGCCCGGATCGGCAACGAGGCGAAGGCCGACGCGGTGGTGTCGGTCCACGCGGACGGCTCGGGCGCCGGCAACCGCGGCTTCCACGTCATCCTGCCCGGCTCGGTCCGGGCGGGCGCCGCGGACACCCGGGCGATCGTCGCCCCGTCCCGGGACCTCGGCGAGCGCGTGGCGGGCCGCTTCGTGGCCGTGACGGGCAGCGCGCCCTCCAACTACATCGGCGACGGCACCGGCCTCGTCACGCGTAAGGACCTGGGCGGTCTCAATCTGTCAACGGTTCCCAAGGTGTTCATCGAGTGCGGCAACATGCGCGATAGCAAGGACGCGGCGTTGCTCACCAGCGGCGCCTGGCGACAGAAGGCGGCGCAAGGGATCTCTGAGGGAATCGTGAGTTTCCTGCGCGGGTAGGTGCGGACCGGCAGATCCCGGCGGACACCCTGATGGGGCGGACGATAGGGTCCTCCTACGATGAGGGGCCACCCCCGCGCTTCACACCGCGTCCGGACGGCGACATGGTGACAGCGACGCCTCTACCGACGACGAGACGACCTACGAAGGACCTGAAGTGAATATCCGCTCCCTCACTCGGGGCGACGGCGTGGTGATCGGAGCAGCGGTGTTGCTGTTGATCGCGTCGTTCCTCGACACGTACGACAGCTCCGGCAGCGACATCCCTAACGCCTGGGACAACCTCGGCTTGGTGATGAGCATGTACGTCGGCGGCATCATCGGCGCGGCCCTGATCGTCCTTTCCCGCGCTCTTCCGGAGCGCAAGGTCATCGGACTCGACCTCGGCCAGCTCGGCGTCGCCCTTGCGCTGTTCGCCGCGTGGACCTCACTCTGGACCATCATCGACCCACTGGGCGCATTCAGTGACAATCTGGCTGGCGCGGAAGTCGGCGCCGGTTCGGGTCTCATCCTCGGCCTGATCGCTGCCCTGCTACTCGCCGCAGCGGCCCTCGCCACCCCCCTGGTCCCCGCCCTCAAGGGCGCCCTCGTCCCGGCTCCGCGCCCCGCCGCTCCGCAGCCCTACGGCGGCCAGCCGCAGGGCGGTTACGGCTACCCGGGTGCCCAGCAGCCCGGTGGCTACGGCCAGCCGCAGCCCGGGCAGCCGTTCGGCGGCCAGCCCCAGCCGCAGCAGGCCCAGGCCCCGCAGGCGCCGGCCGGGGACTTCTCCCCGTTCTGGTTCGCGGTGCCGGTGCCGCGTCCGCTGTTCGCGGAGGACGGCTCCCCGACGCCCATCGCCGAACTGGCGCCGGGCACCTGGTACCTGGCCGTCGAGCAGCGCGGCGCGGCCCTGGTCGCCCAGACGCAGGACGGCCGCCGAGGTGTCCTGCAGGACACCTCGGGCATCCAGCGCGGCTGAGCCCACCATCTCGCGCACGGCCCCTCGCCCTTCCGGGCGGGGGGCCGTTGCCGTACAGTCGTCGCCCCGTCGGCTGACGCACCGTCAGGAGGCAGGCATGCGGCTCGGACTCGCGCTCGGCTACTGGGGCCGCGGCCCCTCCCCCGGACATGTGCCCCTCGCGCGGGAGGCGGAGCGGCTCGGCTACGACTCCGTCTGGACCGCGGAGTCCTGGGGCTCGGACGCCTTCACCCCGCTCGCCTGGATCGCCGCGCACACCTCCCGCATCCGCCTCGGCACGGCGGTCGCGCAGATGGCGGCCCGGCCGCCGACCACCACCGCGATGCACGCCCTGACCCTGGACCACCTCTCCGGCGGCCGCCTGCTGCTGGGCCTCGGACTGTCCGGCCCGCAGGTGGTGGAGGGCTGGTACGGCCGCCCGTTCCCCGCCTCGCCGCTCACCGCGACCCGCGAGTACGTCGCCGTCCTGCGGCAGGTGCTGCGGCGCGAGGCCCCCGTCGAACTGCCCGGCCGCTTCCACGCGCATCCCTACCGGGGCCCGGACGCCACCGGCCTCGGCAGGCCACTGAAACCCATCACGCACCCGCTCCGCGCCGGCCTGCCGATCCTGCTCGGGGCGGAGGGCCCGAAGAACGTCGCGCAGACCACCCGGATCGCCGATGGCTGGCTGCCGCTGTACTGGGCGCCGACCCGGCCCGAGGTGTACGGCCCGGCCGTGGCCGCACTCCCCGAGGGCTTCCTGGTCGCTCCGATGGCACAGGCCCGGGTCTGCTCCGACGTCGCCGAGGGGCTGCTGCCGGTCAAGGCGATGCTCGGCTTCTACATCGGCGGGATGGGGCACGCGTCCCGGAACTTCCACGCCGACCTGATGGCCCGCATGGGGTACGAGGAGGAGGCGCGCAGGATCCAGCGGCTGTTCGCCGAGGGCCGCCGCGAGGAGGCCGTCCGGGCGGTCCCGGACGCCTTCGCCGACGAGATCTCCCTGGTCGGCCCGCGCCAACGCATCGCGGAGCGGCTGGAGTCGTGGCGCGCGGGGCCGGTGACGGACCTGCTGGTGCTGTCACCGGACCGGGAGACACTGCGGGTGCTCGCCGAGTTGAACTCCTGAGCGAATGCCGTGGTTTCATCCAGAGTTCAAGGGCAATCCGGAAGGTATGTCCCCTCGATATCGCAACGGCGCGAATCAAGCCGGCACGATCATCGCGGTCGTAGCCGACATCATGGCCCTCATCCTGGGCCTGTGGATCGTGATGTACCTGCTCGACGCGAACCGGGCGAACGACTTCGTCCAGTTCATCCACGACGCGGCCCGCTGGCTGGCCGGCTGGTCGCACGACCTGTTCACGTTCGACGAGGCCTGGGCCAGGGTCGTCGCCGGGTACGGCCTGGCGGCGGTGGTGTACCTGTTCGTGGGCCACGCCATCGCCAACCGGGTGCACCGGCACTGATGCCCTGGGGCGTGTCCGGCCCAGGGGCGCGGGGAACTGCGCGACTGCGCACAACCCGCGCCCCGCGCATCGGGCGAACCCCGAGCCCCTAGGCGCAGCAGTCCGACTCGAGCCCGGAAGGCAACTCGGCACCGCCGAACACCCGGCACGTCGCCTCGTGGCCTCCCAGCGCGGCGACGGCCAGCAGCAGCGACCCGGCCGTCCAGGTCGTGAGTTCACGCGGCCAGATCGCGTCGTCGTCGAAGACGTACCCGGTCCAGTAGAGCCCGCTGTCCGCGTCGCGCAGGTGCTGGATCGACTGCAGCACCTCCAGCGCGCGGTCGGACTCCCCCATCGCCCAGAGCGCCAGGGCGAGTTCGGCGGACTCGCCGCCCGTCACCCACGGGTTGGGCACCACACAGCGCACACCCAGTCCCGGGACGACGAACCGCTCCCAGTCCCGCTCGATCCTGGCCTTGGCCTCCGCCCCGGTCAGCGCACCGCCCAGCACCGGGTAGTACCAGTCCATCGAGTACCGGTTCTTGTCCAGGAACCGCTCGGGGTGGTGCCGTATCGCGTGCCGCAGGGCGCCAGCCGCCAGTTCCCAGTCGGGCTGCGGCTCCTCGCGCTGCTCGGCGACGGCCAGGGCACAGCGCAGCGCGTGGTGGATCGAGGAGGAGCCGGTCAGCAGGGCGTCGGCGGTCTCCGTGCCGTCGTCGTCGCGCCGCCAGCCGATCTGCCCGCCGGGCTGCTGCAGGCGGAGCACGAACTCCACCGCCGCGTACACCGCCGGCCACAGCCGCTCCAGGAACGTGTCGTCGCCGGTGGACAGGTAGTGGTGCCAGACGCCGACGGCTATGTAGGCGACGAAGTTGGTCTCGCGGCCGCGGTCGGTGACGTCGGCGAAGTCCCCGTCGGCGTAGGCCGCGTACCAGGAGCCGTCCTCGTTCTGGTGCCGGGCCAGCCACAGGTAGGCCCGCTCGGCGGCCTCGTGCTCACCGGCCGCGTCCAGGGCCATCGCGGCCTCGACGTGGTCCCACGGGTCGAGATGGTGGCCGCGGAACCAGGGGATCGCGCCGTCCTCGCGCTGCACGGCAAGGATGCCGGCGACGGTCTCGGCGGCCTGCCCGGCGGTGAGGACCCCGGGCAGGACCAGGTGTTCCGTCCGGGGCGTCGTCACGTGGCGTCCGCCCCGGTGCCGGCCGGACGCGGCAGGTGCGGCTTGGTCGCGTACGCCACGAAGCTCTTGCCGATGAGCGGGTTGAGCGCCTGCTCGGCCACCCGGGTGGCCAGGGGCTTCTTCATGATGTCCCAGACCAGCAGCTTGTGGTACGCCCGCACCGGCAGCGCCTTGTCGTTGTCGACGCCGAACGCGCACTTCAGCCACCAGTAGGGCGAGTGCAGCGCGTGGGCGTGGTGGGTGCCGTAGGGCTTGAGGCCGGCCTCGCGGATCTTCTCGAGCAGCTCGTCCGCGCGGTAGATGCGGATGTGGCCGCCCTCGACCTCGTGGTAGGCGTCGGACAGGGCCCAGCAGACCTTCTCGGGGCCGTAGCGCGGCACGGTGACGGCGATGCGTCCGCCGGGCTTCAGCACCCGCACCATCTCGGCGAGGACGCCCTTGTCGTTTGGGATGTGCTCCATCACCTCGGAGATGATGACGACGTCGAAGGACTCGTCCGGGAAGGGCAGGGCGAGCGCGTCGCCCTCCATGGCGGTGGCCGTGGCGCCCTCGGGCGCCTCCCCCGCCTCCTTCATCGCCGCGAACCACTTCGCGACCTCGCGGATCTCGTCGGCGTTCCGGTCCAGCGCCACGACCTGCGCGCCGCGCCGGTAGCACTCGAACGCGTGCCGTCCGGCACCGCAGCCGAGATCCAGGACACGGTCGCCCGGGGCGAGCGGGAACCGGGAGAAGTCGACGGTCAGCACGTGGCCCTGCTTTCGGAGTTGACGCCTGTTACATCTGCGGGGGCCGGGGACACGGGCCCCGTCGCGGCCGTGGGAGCCGGGGAGCCGGCCCCGGCCGAGGACGCGGACAGCGGGGAGCCGGCGCCCGCCGACCCGACGCGAGCCGACGGTCCGGCCCCGGCCGGCGCCGCGGAGGCCGGAGCCCCGGCAGCCGCCGGAACAGAGCCCGGCGCGGCACCACCCGTCGCCGCCGCCGGGCCGCCTGGAGCCGGAGAAGCCGCACCCGTCGTCGCCGCGGGGCCGCCTGGAGCCACAGAAGCCGCACCCGTCGCCGCGGGGCCGCCTGGAGCCACAGAAGCCGCACCCGTCGCCGCCGGGCCGCCTGGAGCCACAGAAGCCGCACCCGTCGCCGCCGGGTCGCCCGGAGCCGGAGAAGCCGTGCCCGTCGTCGTCGCGGGGCCGCCGGAGGCCGGACGCGTGGTTCGGTGGTCCGCGGTGTCGCGTCCGCCTCCCGCCCGTTCGATCGCCTCGCGGTAGCGGGCGACCGTGCCCTCCGCCGCCCGGGCCCACGTGAAGTGCCGCAGGACCCGTTCGCGGCCGGCCGCGCCGAGCCGGGCGCGCAGGTCCGGGTCGCCCAGCAGGCGGCCCAGGCCCGCGGCGAGGGCCCCGGAGTCCCCCGGCGGCACCGCGAGGCAGGTCTCGCCGTCCCGCCCGGCGACCTCGGGAATCGCGCCCCCGGTCGTCGCGAGCAGCGGCGTCCCCGTCGCCATGGCCTCCGCGGCCGGCAGGGAGAAGCCCTCGTAGAGGGACGGCACGCACGCGACCTGCGCCGAGCGCACCAGGTCGACGAGTTCCGCGTCCGAGATGCCCTTGACGAACTCCACGGCGCCTTCCAGCCCGTAGCGTTCCATCGCCTGGGCGACCGGCCCCTCCGCCGGGCGCTTGCCGACCACGACGAGGTGCGCCCCGGGGTGTTCGGCGCGCACCTTCGCCAGCGCCTCGACCAGGTACACCAGGCCCTTCAGCGGTACGTCCGCGCTGGACGTCGTCACGATGCGCCCGGGCACCACCGGCACCGAGGGGTCGGGCGAGAACAGGTCGGTGTCGGCGCCGATGTGGACGACGTGGATCCGGTCCTGCCGGACGCCGAGGTGGTCGACGATCTCCTGGCGGGACGTGCCGGAGACGGTGAGCACGGACGGCAGCCGCCGCGCGACCCGCTTCTGCATGCGCGTGAAGGCGTACCAGCGCCGCACCGACCAGCGCCGCTGCCGGCTGTCCGCCGCGTCCAGCTCCAACTGCCGGTCCACGGTGATGGGGTGGTGGATGGTCGTCACCAACGGCGCGCCGACGTCGCCCAGCAGGCCGTAGCCGAGGGTCTGGTTGTCGTGGACGACGTCGAACGCGCCGCGCCGGGCGCGCAGATGGCGGCGGGCGCGCAGCGAGAACGTCAGGGGCTCGGGGAAGCCGCCGGTCCACATCGTCGCCACTTCCAGCGCGTCGATCCAGTCGCGGTACTCGCCGCGCCCGGGCGTGCGGAAGGGGTCCGGCTGGCGGTACAGGTCGAGGCTGGGCAGCTCGGTGAGGCTCAGGCCGTCGTAGCCCTCGTCCAGGACGGGGTACGGCTGGGCGCCGATGACCTCGACCCGGTGGCCGAGGCGGGCCAGTTCACGGGAGAGGTGCCGGACGTAGACACCCTGACCGCCGCAGAACGGGTTCCCTTTATAGGTGAGGAGCGCGATGTCGAGCGGTCGCAAGCCGTCGGCAGCGGGGTCCTCCGGGGCCCCGGCCTCCCTGGCCTCAGCGGTCACTCCGGGCCCCCTTCTTCCTGCACTGTCCCGCGAGATTACGCCGGGACGCTAATCTAGAACAAGTTTCAGACTTGATCGTCCGGAGGCTCCGAATCTACCGGCAGGTAAGGGCGCTGTGACCAGTGGATCAGGTGATTCACGCCACGGCCGGTGCCGTGCCATGCTGTCTGATCACTCGTCCTCACGGACGGTCACGGAACGGGACCGAACCATGCCCGCGGAAGCCCAGGTGAACGCCAAGGTGAACAAGGTGGCCAAGCCGGCCCAGGGGGGAGCCGGAGCCGCAGTCCCCGCCTCCCCTCCGCTGACCGAGCGGCAGGAGGCCCGCCGGCGCCGCATCCTGCACGCGAGCGCGCAACTGGCCAGCCGGGGCGGTTTCGACGCCGTGCAGATGCGCGAGGTCGCGGAGTCCTCGCAGGTGGCGCTCGGCACGCTGTACCGCTATTTCCCCTCCAAGATCCATCTGCTGGTCGCGACGATGCAGGACCAGTTGCAGCACATGCACGGCACGCTCCGCAAGAAGCCGCCGCAGGGCGCCACGGCGGCCGAGCGGGTCGCCGAGACGCTGATGCGGGCCTTCCGCGCCCTGCAGCGCGAGCCGCACCTGGCCGACGCGATGGTCCGCGCGCTCACCTTCGCCGACCGCAGCGTGAGCCCGGAGGTCGACCAGGTCTCCCGGCAGACGACGGCGATCATCCTGGACGCGATGGGCCAGGAGCACCCCACCCCGGAGCAGTTGTCGGCGGTCCGGGTCATCGAGCACACCTGGCACTCGGCCCTGATCACCTGGCTCTCGGGCCGCGCCTCCATCGCCCAGGTCAAGATCGACATCGAGACGGTCTGCCGGCTGATCGACCTGACGGATCCGGACGCCCACGCGTGACCTACTCCTCCGGCGGGAACACCGGCTCCCCGCTGTCCCGCAGCGTGATCGTGATCGCCTCCACCGGACAGCTCTCCGCCGCCCGGAGCACCTGTTCGTCGGCGTCCGTGTCCGGGGCGACCGGACGGGACTGGCGGGCGGCGTCCAGGCGGAAGCCGCCGGGCGCGTGATGGAGGCACTGGGCGGAGCCGATGCACAGGGAGCGGTCGACCTCGACGTGCCAGCGGTCGCTCGTCCTCACGCGTCCGCCGGCAGGTGGATCATCTTGTGCTCCAGGTACTCGCCGTACCCCTCGGGCCCGAACTCCCGCCCCAGCCCGGAGTTCTTGTAGCCGCCGAAGGGGCCGAGCATGTCCAGGCTGAAGGTGTTGACGGAGTAGGTGCCCGTGCGGACCTGCCGGGCGATGTCGACGCCGTGCTCGACGTCCGCCGTCCAGACGCTGCCGCTCAGTCCGTAGTCGGAGTCGTTGGCGATCTTCACGGCGTCGGCCTCGTCGTCGTAGGGCAGCAGGCAGATCACCGGGCCGAAGATCTCCTCGCGGGCGATGCGCATGGAGTTGTCGACGTCGCCGAAGAGGGTGGGTTCGACGTACCAGCCGCGGTCCAGGCCGGCCGGGCGGCCACCGCCGGTGAGGATCTTGGCGCCCTCCTCCTGGCCGATGCGGATGTAGTCGAGGTTGCGCCGCTGCTGCCGCTCGGCCACCAGCGGGCCCACCTGGGTCGCCGGGTCCAGCGGGTCGCCGACCGTGAGGGCGCCGGCCGCGGCGGCCAGGGCGTCGGCGAACTCGTCGTAGCGGGAGCGCGGCAGAAGGATGCGGGTCTGGGCGACGCAGGCCTGGCCGTTGTTCATCCAGGCCGCGGGGGCGATGCCCGCGACGGCCGTCTCGACGTCCGCGTCGGGCAGCACGACGGCCGCCGACTTGCCGCCGAGTTCGAGGGTCACCCGCGTGAGGTTGCGGGCCGCGACCTCCATCACGCGCCGGCCGGCCGCGACCGAGCCGGTGAAGGACACCTTGTCGACGTCCGGGTGCCCGACCAGGTACTCGCTCACCTCCCGGTCGGCGGGCAGGATCGACAGCACGCCCTCCGGCAGCCCGGCCTCGCGGGCGATCCCGCCCAGCAGGTACGCGTCGAGCGGCGATTCGGGCGAGGGCTTGAGGACGGCCGTGCAGCCGGCGAGCAGAGCGGGGGCCAGCTTGGCGGCGGCGGTGAACTGCGGGACGTTCCAGGGCACGACGGCCGCGACGACCCCGACCGGCTCGCGCCGCACCAGGATCCGGCCGAGGACGCCGTCGCGCCGCTCCTCGTGGGTGAAGCCGCGGGCGACGGTGATCGCCGCGTCCCACACCATGACCGCGCCGAGGGCCTGGGCCAGGACGCTCCAGGAGTACGGCGAGCCGTTCTGCGCCGAGATCACGCGGGCGATCTCGTCGTGCCGGGCGGCGACGCCGTCCTTGATCCTGCCGACGACCTCGATCCGCTCGTCGAGACTCATCCGCGGCCAGGGCCCCTCGTCGAACGCCCGCCGCGCCGCCGCGACGGCGCGGTCCACGTCCGCCGTCGAGGCGTGCGGGACGCGCCCGACGGGCTCTTCCGTGTGCGGCGAGATGACCTCGATGACGTCCCGGCCCAGCGGGTCGGTCCACTCCCCGCCGATGAACAGCTGTCCGTGTTCCACGAGCTCGGCCATGGCCACTGCCCTCGTTTCTGACGGTGTTTCAGAACTGATACCAGTTCCCGTTATAGTGGGCAATGGCCGGGGAGCGGAGGGCGGATGACCGAGGCGTTCGAGCACGGCGGAGGGGTCCGTTCCCTCCGGGTCCCGATCCCGGACAACCCGCTCGGCCACACGCTGGTGTACGTCGTCGACACCGACCGCGGCCCGGTGCTGATCGACACCGGCTGGGACGACCCGGAGTCCTGGGACACCCTCGCGGAGGGCCTCACGGCCTGCGGCACCTCGGCCGCCGAGATCCACGGCGTGGTCGTCACCCACCACCACCCGGACCACCACGGCCTGTCCGGCCGGGTCCGGGAGGCGTCGGGCGCGTGGATCGCGATGCACGCGGCGGACACCGCGGTCGTCCGGCGCACCCGCGAGGCGCCTCCCGAGCGCTGGCTCGCGTACATGGCGGCCAAGCTCGCGGCCGCCGGGGCGCCCGAGGAGCACCTCGCCCCGCTGCGCACGGCCCGGAGTCGCGCCCTGCCCGGCCTCTCCCCCGCCCTGCCCGACCGTGACATCGCGCCCGGCGAGCTCCTGGACCTCCCGGGCCGCCGCCTGCGCGCGATCTGGACCCCGGGCCACACCCCGGGTCATGTCTGCCTCCACCTGGAAGAGGACCACCCGGCGCGGCTGCCGGGCCACGGCCGCCTGTTCTCCGGCGATCACCTGCTCCCGGAGATCAGCCCGCACATCGGCCTCTACGAGGACCCGGACGACACGACTGTCACCGACCCCCTCGGGGACTACCTCGACTCCCTCGAACGCGTCGGCCGCCTGACCCCCGCCGAGGTCCTCCCGGCCCACCAGCACGCCTTCTCCCACGCCGCCGACCGGGTACGGGAGTTGCTCGCCCACCACGAGAGCCGCCTCACCGGCCTGCTGGCCCTGCTCCGCGAACCCCTCACGCCGTGGCAGCTCGCCGAGCGCATGGAGTGGAACCGTCCCTGGCACCGCATCCCCCACGGCTCCCGCACCATCGCCGTCTCGGAGGCCGAGGCCCATCTGCGCCGCCTGGTGAAGCTGGGCCGTGCGGAGGCGGTGCCGGGCAGCGAGCCGGCCCGGTACGTGGCGGTGTAGGTCGGATCCGGTGAACCCGCCGACCGGACAAGGCACTTGATGGTGTGCTGCGCCCCCTAGGATGGTCCGACGCAACGCCAGCACCGGGAGAGATGCCCATGGGCACCGAAGAGGCCGCATCCGTCACGACCGGCAGCGGGGCCCTGGACGCCCGGTCGGCCGGACCCATGGTGCCGCGGCTGGTACTGGGGGCCCGGCTGCGCCGGCTGCGCGAGGAGCGGGGCATCGGCCGCGCGGACGCGGGAGGCGTCATCCGCTCCTCCTCGTCCAAGATCAGCCGGATGGAGGCCGGGCGGCACGGCTTCAAACTGCGGGACGTCGCCGATCTGCTCACCCTCTACGGCGTCACCGAGGAGGCCGAGCGCGCCACCCTGCTGGCCCTGGCCGAGCAGGCCAACACCCCGGCCTGGTGGCGTTACTACAGCGATGTCGTGCCCCCCTGGATGCAGACGTACCTCGGGGCCGAGCAGGCGGCGAGCCTGGTCCGCTGCTACCAGGTCCAGCGCGTGCCCGGCCTGCTGCAGACCCCCGACTACGCCCGCGCCTCCCTGCGGGTCGCGCACCCCGACGCGGGCCCGGCGGAGATCGAGCGCCGGGTCGCGCTGCGGATGACCCGCCGGCGCATCCTGTACCGGCAGCCGCCCACGCGGTTGTGGGCCGTGCTGGACGAGGCGGCGCTGCGCCGCCCGGTGGGCGGGATCCGGGTGATGCGCGCCCAGCTCAGGCAGCTCATCGAGGCCTGCCGGCTGCCGCAGGTCACGCTGCAGATCCTGCCGTTCTCCTCCGGCGGGATCGCGGCGGAGGGCGGCCCGGTGACCATCCTGCGCCTGCCCGGCGGGCAGCTGCCGGACATCGTCTACCTGGAGAAGCTGACCACCGCCCTGTACCCGGACAAGCCCGCGGAGATCGAGCGGCACTGGGACGCGATGAACCGGCTGGTGGTCGAAGCCGAGTCACCGGACGAGACTCCGACCATCCTGCACCGCGTGCTGCAGGAGACCTGACTCAGGCCTTGCGGGCCACTCCGCCGTACTGGTGCACCTCGGCGGGCAGCCCCAGGGCCGCCGCGTCGGGACGCCAGCGGGAGCAGGACGTCACCCCGGGTTCGAGCAGCTCCAGCCCGTCGAAGTAGCGGGCGATCTGCTCGGGGCTGCGCAGGATGTAGGGGATCGAGCCGCCCTCGTTGTACTGGCCGATGGCCCGGACGTAGTCCTCGCTGGTGTCGGTGGAGTCGTAGCTCACGAGGAAGCTGCCGGAGGGCAGGGCGTCCACCAGCTGCCGCACGATGGAGCGGGCCTCGTCGTGGTCCTCGATGTGACCGAGGATGCCCATGAGCATGAGCGCGACGGGCCGGTCGAAGTCCAGGGTCTTGCCGGCCTCCCGGATGATCGTCTCCGGCCGGCGCAGGTCGGCGTCGACGTAGTTGGTGACGCCTTCCGGGGTGCTGGTGAGCAGCGCGCGGGCGTGGGCCAGGACCAGCGGGTCGTTGTCGACGTAGACGATCCGGCTCTCCGGGGCCACGCGCTGGGCGATCTGGTGGGTGTTGTCCACGTTGGGCAGTCCGGTGCCGATGTCCAGGAACTGCCGGATGCCCTCCTCGGCGGCGAGGTGGCGGACGGCGCGGGCGAGGAAGTAGCGGGCGGCGCGGGCCCCGGTCTCGATCCCGGGGAAGATCTCCCGGAACGCGTCACCGGCGACGCGGTCGACCTCGTAGTTGTCCTTGCCGCCGAGCCAGTAGTTCCAGATCCGGGCCGAGTGCGGCACCGAGGTGTCGATCTTGTCGAACGGCTCCTGCTCGGAGTTCTCCGCCTGGTCGGTCATGGCCGCTCCTGCGTGTGGTCGGGGAGCCCCACGTTAGCCGGTCCGCGCCTCTCTGCGGATCAACTCCGCTGCTGTTCACAGGAGTTCGCTGCCCGGCGGCCCTGCCGCGGACGCCGCCCTCGGGCGGTTCCCTACGGGCGGGTACAGTGAGCGGGTCGTCATCACACCGTACGGGGGGAAGCCGGTGCAATTCCGGCGCTGACCCGCAACCGTGAACCGCCACCACCACGGCGGTGAGCCGGATCGCCGCGTACGGTTCGTGACCGGCTCACGTGCCCGGCAGCCCGCCGGCGCACGGCACCGTCGAGGTATACGGAGCCGAGCCGCCGGGGTGTCCCGCGCTGCCCGGCTCCCCCACAGGGAGAGGCACCCGCCGATCATGAACGTCCGCCGCAGCGCCGCGGTCCTGGCCGCCGTCGCCGTGATCGGCGCCGCCGCCCCGGCCGCCGCCGATCCGTCCCCGTCGCCGTCCCAGGCCCTGCCCTCCGCCCTGTACGGCGACTCCGACCCGAAGTACGACGGTGTCTGGCGTCAGTCGCTCGCGCTGCTCGCGCAGGACACGGCCGGTGTGAAGCCGGCCGCGAAGCCCGTCGAGTGGCTGGTGCGCCAGCAGTGCGCGGACGGCGGCTTCGCCTCCTACCGCCCCGACCCCACCGCCGCCTGCGACACCGAGACCCCGCTGGACACCAACGCCACGTCCGCCGCCGTGCAGGCCCTGGCCGCGCTCGGCGGGCACGACGAGGTCACGGGCAAGGCCGTCGCCTGGCTGAAGTCGGTCCAGAACAAGGACGGCAGCTGGGGCTACGCGCCCGGCGGCGCCGGCGACACCAACTCCACGTCGGTCGTCATCGGCGCCCTCGCCGCCGCGGGCGAGAAGCCGGAGCAGGTGAAGAAGGGCGGCAAGTCGCCCTACGACGCGCTGCTGAAGCTCGCCCTGCCCTGTGACGGGGACGGCGCCGGGGCGTTCGCCTTCCAGCCGGACAAGAAGGGCGAACTGACCGCCAACGCGGACGCCACGGCGGCCGGTGTCCTCGGCGCCCTGGGCCAGGGCATGGTGGTGCAGCCCGGCGCGAAGAAGTCCGGCGCGAGCTGCGCCGAGCCGCGCACGCCGGAGCAGGCGGCGGCGAACGGGGCCGCGTACCTCACGTCCGCACTCGGCAAGGACGACGACCACCTGATGTCGGCCCTGGCCGGTGCCGAGCCCCAGCCCGACTTCGGCAACACCGCCGACGCGGTCGTCGCGCTGGCCGCGCGGGGCGAGACCGGCCAGGCGGAGAAGTCCGTGCGGTGGCTGGAGAAGAACTCAGCGGCCTGGGCGGCGCAGAGCGGCCCGGCCGCCTACGCCCAGCTCATCCTCGCCGCGCACGCGACGGGCACGGACCCGCGCGACTTCGGCGGCGCCGACCTGGTGAAGCAGCTGAACGAGACCGGCCCGGCCCCGCAGGCCGCCGCGACATCCGACGCGAACGAGAAGGACGCGAAGGACGAGAAGAAGGACTCCGACTCGGTCTTCGGCGTGTGGTGGTACGTCGGTGTCTGCCTCGTCGCGGGCATCGGCATCGGGTTCCTCTTCACCGGCCGCCGGAAGCAGCAGCCGTGATCCGCCGGGCCGTTCTCCTCCTCCTGGCCTCGCTCCTGCTGGTCGCGGGCGCGGGCCAGGCGGCGCAGGCCGCCGGTTACCGCTACTGGTCGTTCTGGGAGCGCGACGGCGACCGCTGGGTCTACGCCACCCAGGGCCCGTCCACGGCCCGCCCCTCGGACGGCGACGTCCAGGGCCTGCGTTTCGCGGTGAGCGAGGACTCCTCGGACGCGGCGCGGCCGCGCGGGCCGGCCGCGTTCGGGACGATCTGCGCGAAGACACCGGCGAAGGAGGGCACGAAGCGCGTCGCCCTGGTCCTGGACTTCGGCACCCCGGCGGACGCCCCCGCGGGCGAGACCCCGCCCGCGGCCCGTACGGCCTGCGCCCGGGTCTCCCCCGACGCGACGACCGCCGAGGCCCTGGCCGCGGTGGCGAAACCGCTGCGTTACGACACCAACGCCCTGCTGTGCGCGATCTCGGGTTACCCGGAGCAGGGCTGCGGCGAGCAGGTCTCCGAGAAGGAGCGGAAGCCGGCGGCGGAGCCGCGGGGCCGGCCGGACGACGGCCCGTCGCTGGGTCTGGTGGCGGGCATCGGTCTGGTCGTCCTCCTGGGCGGAGCGGCGATCTGGCAGGTACGCCGGCGTGGGTAGGTCGCTCCACCCCGGCGCCTGGTGGCTGTGGGCCCTCGCCCTCGGCACCGCGGCCACCCGCACCACCAACCCCCTCCTGCTCGCCCTGCTCGTCGCCGTCTCCGCGTACGTCGTGGCCACCCGCCGCCCGGACACCCCCTGGTCCCGCTCCTACGGCGCCTTCGTGAAACTCGGTCTGGCCGTGCTGCTGATCCGGCTGATCTTCGCGGTGCTCCTCGGCTCCCCCATCCCGGGCACGCACACCCTGTTCACCCTCCCCGAGGTCGCGCTGCCCGCCTGGGCGCAGGGCATCCGCCTCGGCGGCCGGGTCACCGCGGAGGCCGTGACCTTCGCCCTGTACGACGGCCTGAAACTGGCCACCCTGCTGATCTGCGTGGGCGCCGCGAACGCCCTCGCCAACCCTTCCCGCCTGCTCAAGTCCCTGCCCGGCGCGCTGTACGAGATGGGCGTGGCGGTCGTCGTGGCCCTCACCTTCGCGCCGCACCTGATCGCCGACGTCCAGCGCCTGCGCGCCGCCCGGCGTCTGCGCGGCCGGCCCGACAAGGGCGTGCGGGGCCTGCTGCAGGTGGGCCTGCCGGTGCTGGAGGGCGCCCTGGAGCGCTCGGTCTCGCTCGCCGCCGCGATGGACGCCCGCGGCTACGGCCGTACGGCCCGGGTGCCCGCCGCGGTACGCCGTACCACCGCCGCCCTCACCCTCGGCGGTCTGCTCGGCGTGTGCGCGGGAACGTACGGGCTGCTCACGGCCGAGGGCGGCACGTACGGCGTCCCCGTGCTGCTGGTCGGTGTCACCGCGGCCCTCGCGGGCCTCAGGCTCGGCGGCCGCCGCTCCCTGCGCACCCGCTACCGCCCGGACCGCTGGGACGTGCGCGCCTGGCTGGTCGTCGCCTCGGGCGTGGCGGTCGCGGCCCTGCTCACGCTCGCCTCCGTGCGCGACCCCGCCGCCCTGCACCCCGGCGTGGTCCCGCTCGTGGCGCCGGTCCTTCCCCTCTGGCCGGCGGCGGCCGTCCTCCTCGGCCTGCTGCCCGCGTTCGTCGCCCCCGATCCCAAGGAGCCGTCGTGATCCGCTTCGAGGACGTGTCCGTCACATACGACGGGGCCGCCGGACCGACCGTCCGGGGCATCGACTTCGAGGTCCCCGAGGGCGAACTCGTCCTGCTGGCGGGCCCGTCCGGGGTGGGCAAGTCGACCGTCCTGGGCGCGGTCAGCGGTCTCGTCCCGCACTTCACCGGCGGCACCCTGCGCGGCCGGGTCACGGTCGCCGGCCGCGACACCCGCACCCACAAGCCGCGCGAACTGGCCGACGTGGTGGGCACGGTCGGCCAGGACCCGCTCGCCCACTTCGTCACCGACACCGTCGAGGACGAACTCGCCTACGGCATGGAGTCGCTGGGCCTCGCCCCGGACGTGATGCGCCGCCGCGTGGAGGAGACGCTCGATCTGCTCGGCCTCGCGGACCTGCGCCACCGGCCGATCGCCACGCTCTCGGGCGGCCAGCGGCAACGGGTCGCGATCGGCTCGGTCCTCACCCCCCACCCGGAGGTCCTGGTCCTGGACGAACCGACCTCCGCCCTCGACCCGGCGGCGGCCGAGGAGGTCCTGGCGGTGCTCCAGCGGCTCGTGCACGACCTCGGCACGACGGTCCTCATGGCCGAGCACCGGCTGGAACGCGTCATCCAGTACGCCGACCAGGTCGTCCTGCTGCCGGGCCCGGGCGCCGCCCCGGTGCTGGGCCCCCCGGCCGAGGTGATGGCCGTCTCGCCGGTGTACCCACCGGTGGTGGCCCTGGGCCGCCTGGCGGGCTGGACCCCGCTGCCGATGACGGTCCGCGACGCCAGGCGCAGGGCGGCAGACCTCAGACGCCGGCTGGAGGACCATGCCTCCGAGGGGCGCCGGGAACTGCGCGACAAGCCACAGCCCACCCGCACCGGCGAACGCTCCACGCCGCCCACCCCGGTAGGCGCACTCAAGGCCCTCTCGGTGACCCGCACCCGCATCCGGGCCCTCCGCGACGTCGACCTCACCATCACCCCCGGCGAGACCATCGCCCTCATGGGCCGCAACGGCGCCGGAAAGTCCACCCTGCTCAACTCCCTGGTCGGTTTGGTCACCCCCAGCTCGGGATCCGTCCGCCTGGGCGAAGCCGTCCCGCACCGCACCGCCCCGAAGGACCTCGTCCGCAAGGTCGGCCTGGTCCCGCAGGAACCCCGTGACCTGCTCTACGCCGACACCGTCGCGGCCGAGTGCGCGGCGGCCGACCACGACGCGGGCGCGGCCCCCGGCACCTGCCGGGCCCTGGTCACCGAGCTGCTCCCGGGCGTCACCGACGACACCCACCCCCGGGACCTGTCGGAGGGGCAGCGGCTCGCACTGGCCCTGGCCGTCGTGCTGACCGCCCGGCCTCCGCTGCTCCTGCTGGACGAGCCGACCCGGGGCCTGGACTACGCGGCGAAGGCCCGCCTGGTCGGGGTGTTGCGGGGCCTGGCCGCCGAGGGTCACGCCATCGTGCTGGCCACGCACGACGTGGAGCTGGCGGCGGAGCTCGCGCACCGGGTCGTGCTGCTCGCCGAGGGCGAGGTGATCGCGGACGGGCCGACGGCGGACGTCGTGGTCTCGTCCCCGTCCTTCGCCCCGCAGGTCACCAAGATCCTGGCCCCGCAGCAGTGGCTCACGGTCTCCCAGGTGCGGGCGGCCCTCGGCCCCGGGGACGCCGCGTGAGCGCCCGGCGGCAGGCGCGGGCCGTCCGCCTCGGTCCCCGGTCCCTCGCCGCCCTGGTCCTGGTCAGTGCCGTCGGGGTGGCCGGCTTCGGCTGGCCGTTCCTCGCGCCGCCGGCCTCGCACCTCAGCGCGCACGCGCAGGACGCGCCCTGGCTCTTCGCGGGCCTGCTGGTGCTGCTGGTGGCGGTCGTGGCCGCGGCGATCTCGGAGTCGGGGCTGGGCCCGAAGGCGGTGGCGATGCTCGGCGTGCTGGCCGCGGCGGGCGCCGCCCTGCGGCCGATCGGCGCCGGGACCGCCGGGATCGAGCCGATGTTCTTCCTGATGGTGCTGAGCGGCCGGGTGCTCGGGCCGGGCTTCGGCTTCGTGCTCGGCTCGGTGACGATGTTCGCGTCCGCGCTGCTCACGGGCGGCGTGGGGCCCTGGCTGCCGTTCCAGATGCTGGCGATGGGCTGGTTCGCGATGGCCGCGGGCCTGCTGCCCGGACCGGACCGGCTGCGCGGCCGGGCGGAGCTCGCGCTGCTCGCGGTGTACGGCTTCCTCGCGGCCTTCGCCTACGGCACGGTGATGAACCTGGCGGGCTGGCCCTTCATGAGCGCCCTCGCGTCGAACGTCGCCTTCGACCCGCACGCCGGCGTGGCCACGAACCTGGCCCGCTTCCTCGCGTACTGCCTGGCCACGTCGCTCGGCTGGGACCTGGGCCGGGCGGTCGTCACGGTCGTCCTGACCGTCACCCTGGGTCCGGCGGTCCTGCGGGCGCTGCGCCGGGCCACCCGGCGGGCGGCCTTCGAGACGCCGGTCACGTTCGAGGCGCCCGGAGGGAAGCCGGGCAGTGAAGCCCCCCACATGACCCACGTCACGTACGAAGCGGGGCCGTAACCACACCGCCCGGTCAGGCGCACCGGGCACCCGAGCCGTGCGGCCATGTCTAGTAAAAGGGTTCATTGCGGGCACCGGAGGGGCCTGCTTCTCTGGACGACCGCCCCAACCCCGACGAAAGGTCGCCCGTGCCCGCCGCTTCCGTCCTCCGCCGCGCCGCCACCCCGAGGAAGGCCCTCGCCGCTGCCGCCCTGGCCGCCGCCACCTGCGGCACCCTGATCGCCGCCGGGCCCGCCCAGGCCGCGGCCACCGGAGCCTCCTCGGCGCGGGCGGTCGCGCAGAAGATGATCGGCGACGACGCGCAGTACCAGTGCTTCTCGAAGATCGTCGAGCAGGAGAGCCACTGGGACGTGAACGCGCAGAACGCCTCCAGCGGCGCCTACGGCCTGGTCCAGGCCCTGCCGGGTTCCAAGATGGCCTCGGCCGGGTCCGACTGGAAGACCAACGCGGCCACGCAGATCGAGTGGGGCCTGGACTACATGAAGGACCGCTACGGCAGCGCCTGCGGCGCCTGGGACTTCTGGCAGACCAACCACTGGTACTGAGCCGGACGTTCCCCCCGGACCGAAGGCGGCGGCCCCCTGATCCCCGGGGCCGTCGCCTTCGCCCATGCCGGTCCGGCGGTCAGCCCGTGCTGACCGGCAGCTCCTTGACCCCGTTGATCCACGCCGACCGCAGTCGCCGGGGGTCCCCGGCCAGGGTCAGCCCGGGCATCGCGTCGGCGATCGCGGTGAAGATGAGGTCGATCTCCAGCACGGCGAGGGACTTGCCGAGGCAGTAGTGGGGTCCGCCCCCGCCGAAGCCGAGGTGCGGGTTGGGGTCGCGGGTGATGTCGAAGCTGTCCGGTTCCTCGAAGACCTCGGGGTCGTGGTTGGCGGAGGCGTAGAACAGCCCCAGCCGGTCGCCCGCGCGGATCCGCTTGCCGCCCAGTTCCGTGTCCCGGGTGGCGGTGCGCTGGAAGGCGGCCACCGGGGTCGCCCAGCGGACGATCTCCTCGGCCGTGGTCGCCGGGCGTTCCCTCTTGTACAGCTCCCACTGGCCGGGGTGGGTGAGGAAGGCGTGCATGCCGTGCGTGATGGCGTTGCGGGTGGTCTCGTTGCCCGCGACGGCCAGCATCAGCACGAAGAAGCCGAACTCGTCGGAGCTGAGGTTGCCCTCGTCCTCGGCCGCGACCAGCTGCGTGACGATGTCGTGGGCGGGGCACTGCTTGCGGTCGGCGGCCATGTTCATCGCGTAGGCGATGATCTCCGTGGCCGACTCGGCGCCGACCTCCTCGGTGATGGCGTACTCGGGGTCGTCGTACGCGATCATCTTGTTGGACCAGTCGAAGATCTTGTCCCGGTCCTCCTGCGGTACGCCGATGAGCTCGGCGATGGCCTGCAGGGGCAGTTCGCAGGCGACCTGGGTGACGAAGTCGAACGGCCCGTCGTGCGCGCGGGCGTGCTCCACGATGGCCCGGGCCCGGGCCCGCAGGCGCTCCTCCAGGGCCCGGATCGCCCGGGGCGTGAAGCCGCGCTGCACGATCTGCCGGACCCGGGTGTGCTCCGGCGGGTCCATGTTGAGCAGGATCAGCCGTTGCGCGTCGATGGCCTCGCGCTGGATGTGCTCGTTGAACCGGATGATCGCCGTGTTGAGGGTGGACGAGAACAACTCGGGGTGCGTGGAGACGTACTTGACGTCGGCGTGCCGGGTGACCGCCCAGTAGCCCTCGTCCTGGAAGCCGGCGAGACCAGCGGGCTGCGGCACCCAGCAGACCGGTTCGGCCCGGCGCAGCTCGGCGAACTCCGGCAGGGGCACGCGGCGGTGCAGCAGATCCGGATCGGTGAAGTCGAACCCCTCGGGCAGCGCGGGACAGGGCATGGGCGGCTCCCACCACTCGTACCGACTGGACACGCCGACGGCGCTCTGACGGCCTGTCAGCTGTGCGGAGTTGCGGTGACGGTAGTAACGGGTTCTACAAGTAGCAAGAGCCGTGGACGTCCCAATTGCCCGCACAACCCTTGCGGTCACGCAGCGAACCTCAGCACACTTCACCCAGAACTAGAACGCGTACTAGTTCCGCTGAGCCTCCCGGAGAGGACCCGCACCCATGGCTGCCGAACCCGTGATCGTCGAAGCCGTCCGCACCCCCATCGGCAAGCGCGGCGGCGCGCTCGCCCACCTGCACCCGGCCTACCTCCTGGGCGAGACCTACCGCGAGCTGCTGGGCCGCACCGGCATCCCCGCCGACTGCGTGGAGCAGGTCGTCGGCGGCACGGTCACGCACGCGGGCGAGCAGTCCATGAACCCGGCGCGCACGGCCTGGCTCACCATGGGGCTTCCGTACGAGACGGCGGCGACGACCGTGGACGCGCAGTGCGGGTCCTCCCAGCAGGCCTCGCACATGGTGGCCAACATGGTCGCGGCGGGCGTGATCGACGTCGGCATCTCCTGCGGGGTGGAGTCCATGTCGCGGGTGCCGCTCGGCTCGGGCTCCAAGCACGGGCCCGGCAAGCCGTTCCCCGACGAGTGGAACGTGGACCTGCCCAACCAGTTCGAGGCGGCCGAGCGCATCGCCCGCCACCGCGGCCTGACCCGCGCGGACGTCGACGCGCTGGGACTGGCCTCCCAGCAACGGGCCGCGCACGCCTGGGCGGAGGAGCGCTTCAAACGAGAGACGTTCGCGGTCCAGGTCCCCACGACGGAGGAGGAGCAGCACGCGGGGCAGGGCATGTGGCGCCTGGTCGACAAGGACGAGGGCCTGCGCGACACGTCCGCGGAGGCCCTTGCCTCGCTGAAGCCGATCATGCCGACGGCGGTCCACACGGCCGGCAACTCGTCGCAGATCTCCGACGGGGCGGCGGCGATCATGTGGGCGTCGAAGCGGATGGCCAGGGCCCTGAAGCTGCGGCCCCGGGCCCGGATCGTGGCGCAGGCCCTGGTGGGTTCCGACCCCCACTTCCACCTCGACGGCCCGATCGACGCGACCAACGCGGTGCTGGGCAAGGCCGGGATGTCCCTGCGGGACATCGACCTCGTCGAGATCAACGAGGCGTTCGCGTCGGTGGTGCTGAGCTGGGCGCGGGTCTTCGACCAGGACCTGGAGAAGGTGAACGTCAACGGCGGAGCGATCGCGCTCGGGCACCCGGTGGGGGCCACCGGGGCCCGGCTCATCACGACGGCACTGCACGAACTGGAGCGCGCGGACAAGGAGTTCGCGCTGATCACGATGTGCGCGGGCGGCGGCCTGGCCACCGGCACGATCATTCAGCGGTTGTAGCCGTCCAGTCGACGAAGGTGGCGAACGCGGCGGGGCGGAGCGTGAGCATCGGCCCCGCCGGGTTCTTGGAGTCGCGTATCGCGACGGTGGTGTGGGGGGTTTCGGCGACCTCCACACAATCACCGCCCTGGTCCCCGCTGTAGCTGGACTTACGCCACAGGGTTGTCTCGCTGGCCATAGCGTTCCTCCGTTACGCGCCGGATCAACTCCGCCGAGTCCTTGAGGGAAAGCGCGGCGGCCTGCAGATGATCGTAACGGAGCGAGCAGTCGCTGACGGTGTCCGGATTTGCGGCTGGATGCCCGCTGCCGTACCCCTCGGTATAGACAATGTCGGGGTCGCGTCGGAACCGGTAGAGGTTGAATGCGCCTTGAAGCCCGGCGTGCGCTCCGGCGGAGAACGGGAGCACCTGGACATTGACGCGGGGGTTGCACTCGAAGGACAACAGGTGGGCCAGTTGCCCCCGCATGGTCTCGGCCCCTCCGGTTTCCTGGTACAGCGCCGCCTCACTGATGACCATCCACAGGATCGGCGGCTCCTCCTTCTCCAAGATGCGCTGGCGAGCCAGTCGAACGGCGGTGCGGTCCTCCACATCGGTCTGATCCAGCACCCCGAGTACGGCACGCGCATACGCCCGCGTCTGAAGGAGCCCATGGATCACGTGCGTCTGGAACGTGCAGATCTCCAGCGCCCGCCCCTCCAGCTCCGCCACCTGCTGGAACCACGCCGGAAGCCGACTCCGCAGCACCAGCTCGACGAGACGGGAGAACATACCGTCCGTGCCCAGCGCCGCATCCACCCGTTCACTGAACTCCGGCGTCGGGAGCTTCCTGGCCGTCTCGATCTGGCCCACCAGCGAGCCGGTGTAGTTGACGATGTCCCCCAGCTGCCGCTGCGTCAGCCCGGCGGCCTCCCTGTGGCGGCGCAGCTCGTAGCCGTAGTAGTCGAGCGGGGAGGCACCCGGGTCAAGGGCGTTGATGTGGGTCACGGCAGAAGCCCCTCTCACGCAACTCGGCCCACCACGGGACCGGTTGTATCCGTTCCGTAGCCGAGGGTAGTCACCGCACGTCAGCCTCGTCCCGTGAACGAATACATTCCCGCCCGGTACACGATGCGCCTCACTGTCGGCTCGCACGCCCCCCGGCACATCCGCCGTATCGCCCGCTCGTTCCTGGCCGAATGGGGCATGCCCGAGCTGTCCGACGCCGTGGAGCTGGGCGTGACCGAGCTGCTCGCCAACGTCGTACGGCACGTCCCGGACCGGCGCTGCGTGCTGCTGTTGCTGCGGCAGCGGACCGGCGTACGGGTGGAGGTCACCGACGGCAGTGACGAACCGCCGCGCACCCCGGCCTCCTTGGACGACGAGTCCGAGGGCGGCCGGGGTCTGCTCCTGCTGGACGCCGTGGCCGGCAAGTGGGGCGTGTCGCTGGAGTCCGGCGGCGGGAAGACCGTCTGGTTCGAATGCGGGGCCGACTCCGTCCCTCTAGAGTGAAGGACCTTCAGGACGCGGGGGACGGATGTGATGGCGCGGATCGTCGGTGTGCACGGGGTGGGGAAGCAGCGGCTGGGCAGCAGAACGCTGCTGAAGGACTGGGAGCCGGCGCTCGCGGACGGGCTGGACCGGGCGGGCGGCCCGGAACTGGCACCCGGAGATCTGCGCATGGCGTTCTACGGCGACCTGTTCCGCCCCGCCGGGCACACCCTGGCCGTCGGCGACCCGATGTTCACCGCGGCCGATGTGGACGAACTGGAGACGGAGTTGCTGCTGGAGTGGTGGGCGGCCGCCGCCCGGGTCGACCCGGCCGTGCCGCCGCCGGGCGGGGACACCCTGGCCCGCTCGCCGCGCGCCGCGCAGACTGCCCTGCGCGTCCTGCAGCATTCGCGCCACTTCGCCGGCCTCACCCTGCGGGCGCTGGTGTTCGACCTGAAGCAGGTCCGCCGCTATCTGACCGACGAGACCCTGCGGGCGGCGGCCCGGAGCAGGGTCGAGGAGGCGATCGGCCCCGACACCCGGGTCGTGGTCGCCCATTCCCTGGGCTCGGTCGTCGCGTACGAGGCGCTGTGCGCCCGGCAGGGGCACGGCGTGCGCGCGCTGGTGACGCTGGGGTCGCCGCTGGGAATGAGGATGGTCGTGGACCGGCTGCGGCCCGGACCGGAGACCTGGCCGGGGACGTCGTCGTGGACGAACGTCGTCGACGAGGGCGATGTCGTCGCCGCGGTGAAGGACCTGTCGCTGTTCTACGGAACGGGCGTCGTGGGCAGGGTCGTCCACAACGGCTCGCACGCGCACGACGCGGCCCTTTACCTGACCGCGAAGGAGACCGGTGAGGCGGTGGCGGAGGGTCTGGCATGAGCGGGACCGAGCCCCGGCGTTACCTCGTCGCGACCGCCGTCAGCCACTACCCGAACGCTCCCGCGGAGCTGGAGTGGGACCGGCCGGGCCTGGTGGAGGCCCGGCGCGCGATCGTGGACCTGTTCACGGACCGGCTCGGCTACACGCACGTGTCCGACCTGGGCCTGAATCCGACGAAGCAGCAACTGCTGCGCGAGTTGCGCGCGTTCTGCCGGTCCCCGGAGCGTCGTCCGGACGACGTCGTCGCCGTGTACGTCGCCGGGCACGGGGAGGTCCTCGACAACGGCGACTACGTCCTGCTGACCACGGACACCGAGCCGGACGATCTGTACGACGCGTTGCTGCCCGGCACGCTGGCGCGCAAGATCCTCGCCGGGACGAAGGTGCGCCGCCTGCTGCTGATGCTGGACACCTGCTTCTCCGGCCAGGGCGGCAACGAACTGCTCTCCACCATGGCCCGGTTGAAGAACGACTGGCACGAGGACCAGTCCGGCCTGGCGGTCATCACCTCTGCGCAGCCGCGGGAACTGGCGCAGACCGGCGCGTTCCCACAGCTGCTGACGGAGGCCGTGAGCAGCCTCGCCACGGCCGGTTACGCACCCCCGCTGCTGGCGCTGGACGCGGTCGTCAACGCCACCCGCACCAACCCCAAGCGCCCCGACTTCCAGCACATCGGACTGGAGATCATCGGACTGACCGGCGAGGTCCCGCCGTTCCTGCCCAACGCCAAGCACAGCAACCGGCTCTCCCACACCGACATGGCGCTGCAGCAGGCCGCCGAGTGGGACGAGCAGGACAGGCGCCGGGACGCGGAGTTCCGCACGCGGCTGCTGCGGAGGGCCATGGGGCACAGCGATCCGAGCCGGGTGGGTTGGTGGTTCTCGGGCCGGCACGCGGCTCTGCACGACATCACCGAGTGGCTCACCGACCCGGGTCCCGCCGGTGCCCGCCCTTCCCTGGTGGTCACGGGCGCGCCCGGCTCCGGCAAGACGGCCGTACTGGGACTGCTCGCGGCGGTCAGCGACCCGGAGTACCGGCGTACCGTGCCGTTGGCGTCGATCGGCCTGCACGGCAGGCGGCTGCCGCCTCCCGCGGCGATCGGGACGACGGTGTACGCGCAGGGCCTCACCGACCAGCAGATCGTGCGGGCGATCACGGCGGCGCTGCGGCTGCCGCCGGCGGAGGCGGTGGCGGACCTCCTCAACCACCTCGGCACCCGCCCGGTCCCCGACCGTCCCCATGTGATCCTCGTCGACGGCCTGGACGAGGCGGCGACCCCGGCGAGCCTGTGCGCCCAGGTACTCCGCCCCTTGAGAGAACTGGCCGCCCCGTACCTGCGCTTCCTCCTGGGCACCCGCCCCCACCTGTTCACCGCGCTCGGACTCGACCCGGACGACCACATCGACCTCGACTCGCCCCGGTACGCCGACCCGGAGGCCGTGCTCGTCTACACCCTGCGCAATCTCCTCGACGCCCACCCCGACTCCCTGTACCTGGACTGCCCCAACGACATCCGCATGGGTGTCGCGAGCGCCGTCGCCACCGCCGCCGGGACCTGCTTCCTGGTCGCCCGCATCACGGCGGGCACCCTCGCCGCGACCCCGGTGCTGCCCGACCCGGACGACCCGGCCTGGCGCCGCGCCCTGCCCAGCGCGGCGGCCGACGCCATGCACCGCGACCTGCACCAGCGCTTCGGCGACGAAGCGTCCCGCGTCCTCGCGCTGCTGCGACCTCTGGCGTACGCCGAGGGCCAGGGCCTGCCCTGGGAGGACATCTGGGCACCGCTCGCCTCGGAGATCGCCGGGCGCCCGTACACCAACGACGACCTGTACCGGCTCCGGCGCGAGGCGGGCGCGTACGTCGTCGAGGCGGCGGAGGACGGCCGTTCGGTGTACCGGCTGTACCACGAGTCGATGGCGGAGTACCTGCGGCAGGGGCAGGACGTGGCGCGGGTGCAGCGGGCGTTCACGGAGGTGCTGCGGCGGGCCGTGCCGTACGCCGTGGACGGCGGCCGCGACTGGGCCCGGTCACACCCGTACGCCCTTCGCCACCTGGTCACCCACGCGGCCGCGGCGGGTCTGGTGGACGCCCTGCTCGCGGACGTCGAGTACCTCGTCCACGCGGACTACGACACGCTGATGCCCCGCCTGCTGGAGGCCGAGTCCGACGAGGCGCGGCTGAACACGGCGGTCTTCCGTTCCTGTCTCCACGTCCTGCGCCCCCTGGGTGCACCGGCACGCCGCCAGGTACTGGCGGTGGAAGCGGCCCGCTTCAACATCCCGCACCTGGTCGAGACGCTCAACCGCCGGGCGGACAAGCGGGCGTGGCGGCCGTTGGCGGCGTCCGGGGGCCAGTTGTCGAGCGGTCTGCGCAACGCGCTGACCGGACACACGGGTCTGGTGCACGGCCTCGCCTGCACAGAGATGGACGGCCGGCCGGTCGTCGTCACCGGCTCGGAGGACCTGACCGTCCGGGTGTGGGACCTGACCACCGGCGACCCGGTGGGCAGCCCCATGACCGGGCACACCGAGGAGATCGAGGCGGTGGCGTGTGCGGAGGTGGCGGGCCGTCCCGTCGCCGTGTCCGTCTCACGCGACGAGACCGCCCGGGTGTGGGACCTCGGCACCGGCCGGGCGCTCGGTGAGCCGATCCGCGGACACGGCAACTGGGTCATGGCGGTGGCCTGTACGGAACTCGACGGCCGGCCGGTCGCCGTCACCGGTGGCTGGGACGACTACGTCCGGGTGTACGACCTGGCAAGCGGCCGTCAGCTCGGCGAGCCGGTGTCGACCGGTGTCTGGGCCTCGGACCTGGCCTGTGCGGTGGTGGACGGCCGCTCCGTCGTCGTCGTGGCCTCGTCGAAGTCCCTCCTCCTCCTCGACCTGACCACTCGTCAACGGATCGGGCGTCTCGACCGCCGGATCCGCCGTCACACCTCGTACAAAACGGTGACGTGCACCGAACTGGAGGGCCGCCCGGTTGCCGTCAGCACGGACAGACGGGGCCTGGTGCGGGTCTGGGACCTCGCGAGACGCCGTATGGTCACCGAGTTGCCGGAATCGGACGACCAGGCATCAGCGGTGGCCTGTGCCCTGCTGAACGGCCGTCGGGTCGCCGTCGTCGGCTATCACGACGGGACCGCGCGTATCTGGGACCTCGCGGATCGCCGCCCCGTGGGGGCGCCGCTCGCCGGCCACTCCTTCCCACTGCTGGCGGTCGGCCACGCCGAGTTGGCCGGGCAGCCGGTCGTCGTGACCAGCGCCTTCGACACCTTGCGTGTCTGGGACCTGCCTCGGGGGTCCTTCGGCCGGCCGACCGTCGGGCACACCCAGCGTGTCCTCGCGGTGGACCACGCGGTGGTGGACGGTCGCCCTGTGGTCGTCACCGGTTCCGAGGACGCCACCGTGCGCATCTGGGACGTGACGCCGGACTTCCGCAGTCGCGCGTGGTCTTCCGGATACGACAGCGGCGTGTGGTGGCTGAGGTGCAGGCTGGTGAACGGCCGGCCGGCCGTCGTCTCCAGCACTCGACACGGCCCGGTGTCCGTGTGGGACCCGGCGAGCGGCCGGCCTCTGTACCCGCCGTTCGAAGGCGACGGTGAGTTCCGGGCCTGTACCGCGTGTACGGAACTGGACGGCCGCGAGGCCGTGGTGACCGGCACGAAAACGGGTGCGGTGGAGGTACGGGATGTGGCGACAGGCGAGACGATTCGGCATTTCCGTGTGGGTGACGTCGAGATGTACGCCGACTACTGCGTCGTCGACGGGCGTCCGGCCGTCGTGTCGACCTCCCGGTTCCACGAGCTGAACGTCAAGGACCTCGCCACCGGCCGGATGCTCGGCAAGGCGGCGGACCAGCAGCCCCACAGGTCCCTGACGGCCGGTCGGCTGCACGACCGCCCCATCGCCGTCACCACGTCCGAGGACGCGAGCGTCCAGGTGTGGGAACTCCCCGGCTGCCGCCCCCTCGGCGCCCCCCTGTCCGGCCACACCAGATCCGTCTGGACCGTCCGCCTCGCCGAGTGCGATGGCCGGCCCGTCGCCCTCACCGGCTCCGCCGACAACACCGTGCGCATCTGGGACCTCGACCACCGCACCACGATCGACGTCATCCACCTGCCCGGCCCCTGCAGCGCCGTCTCGCTCAGCGCCGACGGTAACCTGCTGGCCTGTGCCTTCGGGAACGACATCGCCGTCTTCAGCAGGAACTGACCCCCCGCCGTACGTACACCACCACCTGCGCCCCGTGCACCCGAACCCGCTCGCACTCCGCGAAGTGCTCCCTCAGGACCCGGCGTTTGAACTTCTCACCCGGGAAGGGGTCCCGTGGCCGGCCCGCCGGGTCCTGCAGGGCGATGAGGCGGTCGGAGGCCAGGATGGTGCGGCGCAGGGCGGACGGCGTGAGTTCCGTGCCGTGCAGGGTGTTCGACCGCTCCGGGGGCCGCGCCAGGGCGAGGTCGTGCACGCGGTCGTAGACCCCGGGGTACGACAGGAGCCACTCGCGGCGCCGGGACGGCATGAACAGCACCCCGTCCCCCGGGCGCGCCAGTCGCTCCACCGTGCGCGCCACTGCCACCACATCGTCCTTGCGGCTCTCGGGGGAGCGCACCCGCGACGACCACGGCAGCAGCACCGCGACCGCCAGAGTCGCCGCCACGCACGCCGTGACGAGCCTCAGTGGCGGAACGAGCCGGTGGCGTCGCCCGATCGCCCACGCCAGCGCCGCCCCGGCCGGCAGCGCCAGGCCCGTCATGCCGTACAGCACGTACCGGTCGACGTACCAGGGCCGCACGAGTGAGAGCGTCATCAGCAGACCGGCCGGGGTGATCAGCAGCGGCAGTGCGAGGCGGGTCACGGCGGCCGCCCCGGGGTGGCGGACCCGTACGAGGAGGCGGCACAGCAGCACCGAAGCGACCGATAGCCCCGCGAAGTGCAGCCACGCGCTCGCCCTGGGACGGCCCAGCCAGCCCAGCTGGGCCTCGGCCTGGCCCGCACTGATCACCATCAGGGGCAGCAGGCTCAGGGCGACGGCGGCGACCGCGACCGCCCATCGGCGCACCTCCCGCCGTCCCGCACCGGACCACCACAGGGTCACCCCGTGCGCGACCGGCGCCAGCGCGGCGAACTCGTGCAACCAGGAGGCGAGGACCAGGGCGACGGCGTACGCCGTCCACCAGCGGCGGCCGGAGCCGGCCGTGGCGCGCAGGAAGAAGTCCGTGGCCCAGGTGACGCCCGCCGTGACCAGGGCGTAGGAGCGTCCTTCCTGGGCGTACTGCTGGACGGTCGGCAACACCGCGAAGACCAGTCCGGCCAGGGTGCCCGCGCGAGGGCCCGACAGGCGCGCGCCGATCGCCCCGACCCCGGCCGCGGCCAGGGCGGTGCCGAGCACCGAGGGCAGCCTCAGGGCGACGAGACCACCGTCCCACACTGCGAAGACGGCGTGCATGAGGAGGTAATAGAGGCCGTGCACGGCGTCGATCTCGCCGAGCAGGCCCCACAGTTCACCGAGAGACCGGTGCGCGACCTGGTACGTGACGGACTCGTCGCGCCACATGCTGTCCTGCCGCTCGATTCCCCACAGGCCGAGGGCCAGCGCGGCCAGGGCCGGTGACGCGATCGGGGCCGCCCGTCTCCAGAGAGCCGCCGCCGGGTCCGTCGGGGGTGACGAGGGGTGCGGGCGGCGGGGGCCGGGGATCGTGCCCGTGGTGTCCAGATGCTGGGTGATGGCTTCCTCCACAGGCGCGGGGGGTCCGTGATCCGCTCGGTGAGACGCGCTCCGCGCCCACGGGGATGCCTGGGGAGAACCAACTCCTCATCGCTGTACGGGTTTTCGCTCCGGTTCCCGATCGTTTCCGGCCGCTGCGGCGGTGCCGGCCCGCGGCCCCTGCAGCACGTACGTCAGCCCGAAGCCCGCGGCCACGACCACCGCTCCCCCCACCGCGTCCAGCACCCAGTGGTTGGCCGTGGCGACGATCGCCGACGCCGTGAACAGGGGGTGCAGCAGGCCCAGGGCCTTCAGCCACCACCGTGGCGCCAGCACCGCGATCACCACCCCGCACCACAGCGACCAGCCGAAGTGCAGGGACGGCATGGCCGCGTACTGGTTGGTGAGGGCCGTGAGCGTGCCGTAGTCCGGCTGGGAGAAGTCCTGGACGCCGTGGACGGTGTCGATGAAGCCGAGCGTCGGCATCAGGCGGGGCGGGGCCAGCGGGTAGAGCCAGAAGCCGACCAGGGCGAGCAGGGTGGTGATGCCGAGGGCGGAGCGGGCCCAGCGGTAGTCGGCGGGGCGGCGCCAGTAGAGGACGCCGAGGACGGTCAGCGGGACGACGAAGTGGAAGGACGTGTAGTAGTAGTCGAAGAACTCGCGCAGCCGGTCGATGCCGGCGACCGTGTGGTTGGCCCAGTGCTCGATGTCGATGCGCAGGGCCCGTTCCAGGGCGTGGATCTGCGCGCCGTGCTCCTCGGCCTCCGCCCGCCCGGCCGAGTTGCTGCCTCCCGTGGCGGCGAGACGGACCTGCGAGTAGGCGGCGTAGGTGACCCGCAGGAGGAGCAGTTCCAGCAGGAGGTTGGGCCGGGTGAGGACCCGGCGCAGGAACGGCAGCAGCGGCACGCGCCGGAAGCGGGACGGGGCGGTGGGCGCGTACCGCGCCGGCAGGGGCGTGCGGTAGTACGACGAGGTGCGGGACAGGAACGGCACGGCGGTGGCGGCGGCGAGGGCGGCCAGCAGCACGACGTTGTCCCGCAGCGGCGCGAGGACCGACATGTTCGGCAGGATCATCTTCGTCGGCAGGGTCATGACCAGGACGACGGTCACCGGCCACACGTACCGGTCGGAGGCGCGCCGGCCCGCCCTGCCGACGACGGCGAGCAGCACCCACAGCAACTGGTGCTGCCAGGCCGTGGGCGAGACGACGATCGCGGCGCAGCCGGTGACCGCGACGGCGAGCAGCGGCTGGCCGTCGCGGAAGTGGCCCACGGCCCGGCGCAGGGCCAGGACGGCGACGGCCGCGCCGAGCACGAGGAAGAGGGCGATCTCCGGCGGGCCGTTCAGGCCGAGCCGCAGCAGGGCGCCGTGCAGGGACTGGTTGGCGAGGTCGTCGGCCGGCCCGCCGAGGCCGGCGCCCGCCATGTGGTGGACCCAGTAGCGGTGGGAGTCGTGCGGCATCGCCGCCCAGGCGATGCCGGTGCCCGCGGCGAAGGTGGCACCGGCGGCGACGGCGGCACGTCTGCGCCCGGTGCACCACAGCAGGGGGGTGAAGAGCAGCAGGGTGGGCTGGAGCGCCGCCGCGACGCCGATGAGCAGGCCGCTGAGCCGTTGCCCGCGGGCGACGAAGCAGCCCAGCAGGACGAGCAGGACCGGCACGATGCTGGTCTGGCCGAGCCACAGGGTGTTGCGGACCGGCAGGGAGAGCATGAGCAGGCTGATGGCGACGGGGGCGGCCAGCAGCGCCGTGCGGCGGCCGACAGGCCGGGGCAGGGCGCGGGCGGCGATCAGGCCGAGGGCCACGACCAGCAGCAGCGTGCCGAAGGTCCAGCCCCAGCCGAGGGCCTGTTCGGCCGAGCGGGTGAGGGGCTTGAGGACGAGACCGCCGAAGGGCGTGCCGGTGAAGCGGGTCGAGTCGTAGAGCGAGCCGGTCACGTGCAGGACGCCGTCCGGTCCGAGCCAGGTCTCCAGGTCCGTGAGCCGTTCGCCGCGCGGGGTGGCGAGGACGACGGCGACCTGCCGGGCCGCGAGGACGGCGGCGATCAGCCACAGGCCCAGCCGGGCGGCTCTCAGGCGCGGGTGGGCCCCTCCGACGGCTGTCGCCCCGAAGGTTTCCGCCGGTCGTCCGCCGTGATCCGCGCTCATCACGTCTCGTCGGCCTCCCGCCCCGGTTCATCCCGCATGTCCGAGATGCGGGAATTCCTCCGCGAACCCTAAGGGGCGTACGGCGCCCCCGGGGGGAAGACGCGAGCCGCCCCGGGTTCACCTGACGTATGTCGTCCTTTTTCCGGACGACGATAGTCCGGGCGGCTCGCACCCGCCTCCGCCGGACGCGAGAAGGATCACATCAAGATCTCGCGGGAACCGCGCACGTCCGGGCAGACGTACCAGCGCAACCACGTTTTACGTGCACCCTGCAACGATGGGCACACCGCCCGTGACGGGCTCAAATCCGCCTATCGTCGCTTTTCGGCCCGTACGACAGCGCCGCCGCGCGGGACCGCGTCCCTGTCCCCGTCGAAAGGTAGGCGAGCGAGTCTTGTCGACTGCCTCAGTCGTCACCCCCGCGTCCGTCCTGCAGACCCGTGCCGCGAAGGCCCCCGACGCCACCGTCACCGACCCCGCGCTCGTCCGGCGCGCGGTGAAGGCGGCCGCGCTGGGCAACGCGATGGAATGGTTCGACTTCGGTGTCTACAGCTACATCGCGGTCACGCTGGGCAAGGTCTTCTTCCCCTCGGGCAACCCCACGGCCCAGCTGCTCTCCACGTTCGGCGCCTTCGCCGCGGCCTTCCTGGTCCGCCCCCTGGGCGGCATGGTCTTCGGCCCGCTCGGCGACCGCGTGGGCCGCCAGAAGGTCCTCGCCCTGACCATGATCATGATGGCCGCGGGCACCTTCGCGATCGGTCTGATCCCGTCGTACGCGACGATCGGTGCCGGCGCGCCGGTCCTGCTCCTCGCGGCCCGTCTCGTGCAGGGCTTCTCCACCGGCGGCGAGTACGCCGGTGCCTCGACCTTCATCGCGGAGTACGCCCCCGACAAGCGGCGCGGCTTCCTCGGCAGCTGGCTGGAGTTCGGCACGCTCGCCGGCTACATCGGCGGCGCGGGCCTGGTCACGCTGATGACCGCGCTGCTCTCCGCCGACGACCTCACGTCCTGGGGCTGGCGCATCCCGTTCCTGATCGCGGGCCCGATGGGCCTCATCGGCCTCTACCTGCGGATGCGCCTGGAGGAGACCCCGGCGTTCGCCGCCGAGGTCGAGAAGGCCGAGAAGGACCGGCCCAAGGTGCCGCTGCGCGAGATGGTCACCGGCCAGTGGCGCGCACTGCTGCTCTGCGTCGGCCTGGTGCTGGTCTTCAACGTCACCGACTACATGCTGCTCTCGTACATGCCGAGCTACCTGACCAGCGAGCTCCACTACGACGAGACGCACGGTCTGCTCGTCGTGCTCGGCGTGATGACGCTGATGATGATCGTCCAGCCGTTCGCGGGAGCGCTCACCGACCGCGTCGGCCGCCGCCCGGTGATCGCCGCCGGCTGCGCGGGCTTCCTGCTGCTGTCCGTCCCGGCCCTGCTGCTGATCCGCGAGGGCAGCCTGCTCGCGGTCGCCCTCGGGATGGGCGCCCTGGGCCTGCTGCTGGTCTGCTTCACGGCCGCGATGCCCTCGGCCCTGCCGGCGCTGTTCCCGACGAAGGTCCGCTACGGCTCGCTGTCCATCGGCTTCAACGTCTCGGTGTCGCTGTTCGGCGGCACGACCCCACTGGTGGTCACCGCTCTGATCGGCGCGACCGGGGACATGATGATGCCCGCGTACTACATGATGGCCGCGGCCGTGATCGGCGGTTTCGCGGTGTGGCGCATGGCGGAGTCGGCGGGACGCCCGCTGCCCGGCTCGGCGCCCTCGGTGGCCGGCCGACACGCGGAGTGAGAGGCCCCTGACAGCGAAGGCCGCACCAACTATCGTCGTCAGCGCCAGTAGTTAGGCACGCTAACCATGCGCTGACGGACGAAAGGCAGGGGTGCATGAGCGAGTCGCACGTCTGGGACGAGGTCGACACCTACTTCACCGACCGGCTCGCCCCGGACGACGAAGCCCTGGCGGCCGCCCTGCGCGACAGCGACGCCGCCGGGCTGCCGCACATCAACGTGGCGGGGAACCAGGGCAAGCTCCTGCAGCTCCTGGCCCAGATCCAGGGCGCCCGCCACATCCTGGAGATCGGCACGCTCGGCGGGTACAGCACCATCTGGCTGGCCCGCGCCCTGCCCGCCGACGGGCGGCTGGTCTCCCTGGAGTACGACCCCCGGCACGCCGAGGTCGCCGTCCGCAACATCGCCCGCGCCGGGCTGGACCGGCTCGTCGAGGTACGGGTCGGGCCGGCCCTGGAGTCGCTGCCCCAGCTCGCCGACGAGAACCCACCGCCGTTCGACCTGGTCTTCATCGACGCCGACAAGGTCAACAACCCGCACTACGTGGAGTGGGCGCTCAAGCTCACCAGCACGGGCAGCCTGATCGTCCTCGACAACGTGGTGCGCGGCGGCCGGGTCGTCGACGCCGGCAGCACCGCCGCGGACGTGACGGGCACCCGCGCCGCGATCGATCTGATCGCCGAGCACCCGAGGCTGAGCGGCACGGCGATCCAGACGGTCGGCACGAAGGGCTACGACGGTTTCGCGCTGGCCCGGGTGGTGTGAGCCCCGCGGTCGGGTGCCGTGAGCCCCGCCGGCGGGTGCGGTGAGCCCCGGCCGCCGGGTGCCGTGAGTCCGGCCGTCACACCTCGTGGTAGAAGCCCACGTTGACGCTGCGCGGGGCGGTGCGGTCCTGCACGACGAGTTCGCCGCTGCCGCCCCGGGGCAGCGGGACGGTGCCGCCGTAGGCGAGGGGCTGGGTGTACTCGCCGATCGTCAGGCGGACTTCGGAGGACGGGTCGGGCTGGGAGCCGCGCAGCCAGGTGACCTGCCAGGTGCCCTCGGGCCCGCACAGGAACTCCAGGTGGACGCGGGAGACGAACAGCCAGTCGTCCGGGGTGCTGAGCCGGCACACCGACTTGTCGCGGCCCACCCGGAGCACGGCACCCGGCTCGCTGGGCGCGTCGGCCATGAGCATGCCGGCCGTGGCACCCTCCTCCGCCGCGGACACGGCGGCCATGGTGAGTTCGAGCACGTGCGCTCCTCCTGAGACGTCCCGGTGGGTCTGCAAGCCCGCCGAATGATAGAACGCCCAGTTGCGCCGTGTCCGGCACAATGGCCTCATGACCGAGCGAAAGCCACCCGGCGTGGACTTCGGGTCCTGGGTCGACAAGCAGATCCGCGACGCGGAGGCGCGTGGGGAGTTCGACCGGTTGCCGGGAGCGGGCCGCCCGCTCCCGCCCGACGTGGAGAGCACCTACGACGAACTGTGGTGGGTGAAGCGGAAGATGGCCCGCGAAGGGCTTTCCGTGCTCCCTCCGGCGCTGGCGCTGCGCAAGGAGGCGGAGGACGCGCTGGAGGCCGCGTACGCGGCGCCCTCCGAGCCGATGGTCCGGAGGATCATCGGCGAGATCAACGACAAGATCCGCGAGATGATGTTCAAGCCGCCGCCCGGCCCCCCGCTGGGAAAGAAGCCGTACGACGTCGAGGACGTCGTACGGCAGTGGCGGGAGCGCCGGGCGGGTCGTTAGCCGGGCCGTTCACCCGGGTCACACGTGCAACAGCCGTTCCGCGAGCTCCCGGTAGTCCTTCAGGGCCAGCCGGAGCTGCTCGGTGTCGGCGGAGGACACGGACCGGCCCTCGCCGCCGCCCTCCACCGACTGCCAGGAGTGGCGCAGGGTGCGGCGGCGCTCGGCCACGGCCTCGGTGAACCGGGCCGCGATCTCCTCCAGCACGTGATCGGCCTCCTCGACAGAGGCCCGGGGCCCGTCGACGAACCCCGCGACGGCGTGCTGCAACCGCGCGCCGAGCTTGTCGGAGTCGTCGTGCGGGAAGAGCCGGTCACGGGCGTCGGCACCGGTCCGGTGCCCGGGGGTGCCGGTGCCGCCGGTGCGGTCGGCGCCGGTGTGGTCGGCACCTATGTGGCCGGCGCCCGTGTGCTCTGCGCCCGTGTGGCCGGCGCCCGTGTGGCCGGTGCCCGTTGCGCCGGCGCCGTGCGCCTCGCCGCGGGTCGTGGCGGTGCCGGGCGCGGCGGTGCCGAGGGTGTCCCCGCGGGGCGCTTCGGTGCCGGGCGCGGTGGTGCCGTCGCCGGCGCCGTGCGGTGCCGCCGGGCCGGGCGTGCCCGTGCCGGGGGCCGTCGCGCGGTCCGCGTCGGTGCCCTGGTGCGTGCCGTGGCCCGTGCCCAGGGCGCTCTCGCCGCGGGCGTCGGGCGCGGTCGGCGTGTGGTCGCCGGGCGGTCGGGTCATGTCGGTCATCGCCTCAGCTCTCCTTCGCCTGACGTCGGTTCATCGCCCACGGCATGTGGCCACCGCGGGTCTCGGCCTTGCGGCCGCCGTTCCGTCCGGCACGGTGATGCCCCTCGTGCCGGTTTTCCTCGTGGCGGCCACCGTCGTGGCGGCCGGGCCGCACCAGTTCCTCGAACAGCGCGCGGGCCGCCACCATGGCCTCACGCATGTCTTCCGTACCCTGGCCGCCGTCGCGGGCGTCCTCCGCGCGCAGGTGCGCCGCGCGGTGCACGCGCCGGTAGCCGTCCACGTGGTGGGCATGGTGCACGGACAGCGCGGCGAGCTGCTCCTCGTACTGCCCGCCGTCCGGGAAGCCCCGGACACCGGCCAGCTCGGCGATCAGCCGGTCCGCCTCGGCGACCGCGTCCCGCGGCGAGTCGACGAACCGCTCCTGGGCGGCCGTCCAGCGCGCCTCGTACTGTTCGCGCTGGGCCGGCTCCAGCGGCCGTTCGCGCAGGTCACCGTGGCGTTGCACGCGCTCGGTCAGCTCGCGCTCGGCGGCCTTGGTGTCACCGTCGTGCCGGGCGACGACCCGCTCGTACTCGGGTCCGAAGCGCCGCTTCAGGCTCGGGCCACGCCGAGGCCCGCGGGCGCGCAGGGTCATGACGGCCGCGATGATGACGACGACCGCCGCGATCACGATCAGAGCAATGATCAGGCCAGTGGACATGAATGCCTTCCGGGTTCTCGGCCCAACCGGCCGTCCTCGCGAGCCGGTTCGCTGTTCGGGTTGCCCCAAAGCCCGCCGCCAAACGGCGCCCGGGCCGGCCGGGGACGCCCGGGCGTCCGCCCGTTAACCGGTTGCGTGACGGGTGGGACACATGTCGAGAATGCGGGTCATGACCTGGACCGTGCTGCCGGAACCGTACGACTCCGCGGTCGCCACCGCGCTCTGGCGGGCGTACTACACCGAGGTGAGCGACCGCTGGTACCTGCTGCACGAAGGGCGGCGCACCGACCCGGACGAGCTGGAGCGGGAGATCGCGAAGCAGCCGGGCGCGGACCTCGTGCCGCCGCGCGGGCAGCTGCTGGTCGCCCGGTACGGCGGAGAGCCGGCCGGCACCGCGGGCGTACGGCTTCTGGACGCCACGACGGCCGAACTCACGCGGGTCTTCGTGCACGGGCCGATGCGCGGCCAGGGCGGCGCGCCGCTGCTGGTCCGGGCCGCCGAGGACGCCGCCCGGGCGCTCGGCGCCGCGCGGATGGTCCTCGACACCCGCGGCGATCTCGTGGAGGCCCGCGCCCTGTACGCCCGGCTCGGCTACCGCGAGACCGCGCCGTACAACGACGCCCCGTACGCGGAGCACTGGTTCAGCAGACGGCTCGCCTGAGGTCAGACGGGCCGTTGCGCCGCCCGCGGGGCGTCCGGCCGCTCGCGCCGCGCCCCGCACAGCTCGCCGTTCAGCTCCCGCACGAGCCGCTCCAGGTCGGTCGGCCGGTCCGGCCCCCACCAGTCGCCGAGCAGCTCGGCGAGGGAGTCCTCACGCGCCTGGGCCAGCCGCTCGGCGACCTCGCGCCCCTGGTCGGTCAGTACGAGGTCGAGGCCCTGCCGCAGGGCGAGCCGCCGTTCCTCGACCTGCCGGGAGGCCTCCATGATCACGGGCAGGTCCACGGGCCCGCGCTCGGCCAGCACGCCCGGCTCCACCGAGCCGTACCGGCGGATGCGGAGCAGCAGCCAGCTCGCGGCGGGCAGCAGGTCGTAGCCCGCCCGGGCGGTGATCGTCCGGTAGATCTCGCGCCGGCCCTCCCGGGTGCCGAGCACCGACAGGGCGCGGCACACCTCGTCGTACGAGGACCGCTCGACGGGGTTGCTGGCCAGGGTCTGGGTGGCGTCGGGCGCGGTGACCGAGCCGCGCAGGCGGTCCTCCTTGAGGAACCAGGCCAGGACGAAGCCGAGGAGGGCGACGGGGGCGGCGTAGAGGAAGACGTCGGTGATGGCCGTGGCGTAGGCGTGCAGGGCCGGTGGGCGCAGGTCGGGCGGCAGGGCGGCGATGCCGCGCGGGTCGGCCTCCAGCGTGTCCACCGAGGCTCCGGGCGGCAGGGGGGCTCCCCGGAAGGCGTCCGTGAGCTGGTCGCCGAGCCGGCCCGCGAAGACCGTGCCGAAGACGGCGACGCCGAACGAGGCGCCGATGGAGCGGAAGAAGGTCGCGCCGGAGGTGGCCACGCCCAGGTCGGCGTACGGGACGGCGTTCTGCACGATGAGCACGAGGACCTGCATCACGAGCCCGAGCCCGAGCCCGAAGACGAAGAAGAAGCCGCTGAGTTCGGCGGTGGAGCTGTTCTCGTCGAGCTGGTGCAGCAGGAGCAGCCCGAGGGTGGTGATCCCGGTGCCGGCGATCGGGAACACCTTCCAGCGGCCGGTGCGGCTGACGATCTGCCCGGACGTGGTCGAGGCCAGCAGCAGCCCCAGCACCATCGGGAGCATGTGCACACCGGACATGGTGGGGCTCACGCCCTGCACGACCTGGAGGAACGTCGGCAGGTAGGTCATCGCGCCGAACATCGCGAAGCCGACGACGAAGCTGATCACGGCGGACAGCGTGAAGGTCCGCACGCGGAACAGCCGCAGCGGCAGCACCGGTTCGGCGGCCCGCCGCTCGACGGCCACGAAGGCGACGGCGAGGACGACGCCCAGGACCGCCAGACCGACGACCTGCGCGGACCCCCAGCCCCAGGTCGTGCCGCCGAGGGAGGCGACCAGCACCAGGCAGGTGGCGACGGCCGCGATGAGGAAGGTGCCCAGGTAGTCGATGACGTGCCGCCGCGCGGTGCGCGGGATGCGCAGGACCGCGGCGATCACGGCCAGCGCGACGACGCCGACGGGCAGATTGACGTAGAACACCCAGCGCCAGCTCGCGTGCTGGGTGAGCAGCCCGCCGAGCAGCGGCCCGAGCACACTGGTCGCGCCGAATACGGCCCCGAACAGCCCTTGGTAGCGGCCGCGTTCGCGCGGGGGCACGAGGTCGCCGACGATCGCCATCGACAGCACGATCAGCCCGCCGCCGCCGAGTCCCTGCACGGCCCGGAAGGCGATCAGCTGCGCCATGTCCTGCGCCGCGCCGCACAGCGCGGACCCGACCAGGAAGATCACGATCGCGGTCTGGAACAGCCGCTTGCGCCCGTACTGGTCGCCGAGCTTTCCCCACAGCGGGGTCGCGGCGGTGGCGGCCAGCAGGTATGCCGTGACCACCCAGGACAGGTGATCCAGCCCGCCGAGATCGCTGACGATCGTCGGCAGCGCGGTCGAGACGATGGTCTGGTCGAGGGCGGCGAGCAGCATCCCGAGCAGCAGGGCTCCGATGGAGACCAGCACGTTCCCGGGCACCTGCTCCGGGGCCGCGGCGCCCGCGGCCGACGGCTTCGTGGCGTGGGTGTCCCCGGCCATGAGACCTCCCGAGGTCCTGTGACTTTTTCCATCGTGACCGGTGTGCGGGGGTATGGCCCGCCGAGCCCTTTTGGAAGCCGTCCTTCCGGGGGCTCGCCCGCCGCGCTGTGGAGAAGATCTGGATAATCTCTGGAGTTCGCGAGGGGAGGGAGGAACGCGTGGAGCAGCCTGACGGCCACCCGTGCCCGGAGTGCGGCGCGCCCAGACAGCGGGACAACACCCCTTCCTGCGCCTGCACCCACCGCGCCGCCGAGGCCCTGCGCGACGCCCGCACGGCTCAGGCAGCGGCGGCGGAGGACTTCGATCCCCTGCGGATCCGCCCGTACGTGGAGATCACCGGCGCCACCGGGCCGGGCCGTGGCGCCCCGGCCGGGGAGAACGCCGCGCCGGAGAGGGCCGTGGGGCAGGAGAGGGCGGCAGAAGCGGTCGTCGCCCCGCCGGTGCCGTCCCCGGCGGGGCGTGCGACGGCCTCGGACGCGGCCGGTGGCGAGAAAGCGGGGACCACCCCCGCCACCCCCGCCTCCCACGCCCCACCGGCCTCCTCGGCGCCACCGGTCTCCCCCACCGAGGCCACCACCCGGCTCCACCCGGTCGACCCCGCCGGACCGGTCGACCCCGCAGGACCGGCCGGACCCGTCGACCCGGACGCGACCGCTCCGCTTCCCACGGCCGCGGACACCACGGCACTGCCCGCTCCCCTCGTACCGGGCGCGAGCGAGCCCAGCGTCACCGACCTGCGCCTCTTCGACGGCTCGGGAACGGAGCCCGGCGCTCCGGAAGCGGACGGCTCCGAAGCGGACCGGCCCCGGCGCCGGCGCCGTACGGTCCTGGTCGCCGCTGCCGCCGCGTGCGTGGGCGCCGTCGCCGCGGCCGGGTACGCGACCGGGCTGTTCACCTACGAGAGCCCCACCCGGAACACGGCCCTGCCGGACGACATCCGGGCTAGCGTGCCGGACGCCCCGGCGAGCAGCGCGGCGTCCGTGTCCCCGGAGGGCACGCCGTCGGCCGGCCCGTCGTCGCCCTCCCCGTCGCCCGCCTCACCGTCCCCCAGCGCGAGCGCGTCGCCCTCCCCGTCGCCGTCCGCGACCAGCGCCTCGCCGAGCCCCTCGCGGACGCCCGGACCGTCGGCCTCGGCGACGTCCGCCGCGCCGACGGGTCCGGGCGCACCGGAGAACGCGGGCCAGAACGGCGGTGCCACCGTCCTGCGCCGCGGCGACAGCGGCCCGGAGGTCACCGAACTCCAACTGCGACTGCGGCAGTTGCTCCTCTACAACGACGACGCCGACGGCTCCTACGGCCAGCGACTGGAGGACGCGGTCCGCACCTACCAGTGGTCCCGCGGCGTCCGGACCGACGACCTAGGCGTCTACGACCGGCAGACCCGGGAGAAGCTGGAGGCGGAAACCCGGGAGCCCTGACCGAACCGTCCGCCGTACGGTGACGCCGTGACCATGCGAGTGATCGTTCTCAACGGCGGTTCCAGCTCGGGCAAGTCCGGCATCGTCCGGTGCCTCCAGGAAGTGCTGCCCGACCCCTGGCTGGCCTTCTCGGTCGACGACTTCGTCGACGCGATGCCGGCGCGGCTGCGGGACTCGGAGGCCGGCATCACCTTCGCGCCGGACGGCGGTGTCAGCGTGGGCGCGGAGTTCCGCGCCCTGGACACGGCCTGGTCGCAGGGCATCGCGGCGATGGCCAGGGCGGGTGCCCGGGTGCTGGTCGACGACGTCTTCCTCGGCGGACCGGCGTCCCGGCAGCGGTGGGAGCGGGCCCTGGCCGGCCTGGACGTGCTGTGGGTCGGCGTCCGGTGCGACGGGGAGGTCGCGGCCGGGCGCGAGATCGCGCGCGGGGACCGGGTGCGGGGCATGGCGGCGGCCCAGGCCCGGATCGTGCACGAGGGCATGACGTACGACGTGGAGGTCGACACCACCCACGCGGAGTCCCTGGCGTGTGCACGCACCATCGCCGCGCATGTGCACTGAGCCGGGCCCGGTGCGCGGCACGATCGACCGAGGCGCGGCATCGACGGTGGCTCGGCACGATCGGCCGACGCACGGCATCCGCGGTGACTCGGCGCGATCGACCGACGCACGGCATCCGCGGTGACTCGGCACGATCGACCGACGCGCCGCGCCATCGTCGGACGCCCCGTGATCAACCGATGTGCAGCCGGACCGTCCCGTCCTCCGCGGCGCGCACCCGTACCTGCCTGAGGTCCTCGACCACCACGTCCGGCTCGTGGAACGCGGCCCGGGGTCCGACTCCGACGACCGTCATCCCGGCGGCGCGCCCGGCCGCGATCCCGGCTCCGGAGTCCTCGAAGACGACACAGTCCGCGGGATCGACGCCCAGCTCGGCGGCGCCCTTGAGAAAGCCCTCCGGGTCCGGCTTGCTGGCCCCGACGGACTCCGCGGTGACCCGTACCTCGGGCAGGCCGAGGCCGGCCGCGGCCATCCGCGCCGTGGACAGCGGCACGTCGGCGGAGGTCACCAGCGCGTGCGGCAGCCCCCGCAGGGAGGCCAGGAACTCCGGCGCCCCGGGAACCGGCACGACACCGTCCGTATCGGCCGTCTCCTCGGCGAGCATCCGGGCGTTGTCGGCGTGGTTCTGCTCCATCGGCCGGCCGGGCAGCAGCAGCGCCATGGAGGCGTAGCCCTGCCGCCCGTGGACGACCTTCATGACCTCGTCCCCGTCGAGCCCGTGCCGCTCGGCCCAGCGCCGCCAGACGCGTTCGACGGCGGCGTCGGAGTTGACCAGGGTGCCGTCCATGTCCAGCAGGAGGGCGCGGGCGGTGAGCACGGCGGTGGCCGTCATCGGCAGCTCCAAGGCTCGGGGCGCGTTCCAGCGCGGGAGGGGGGCGGACGGCGGGTCGCGTCCGTCGCACCCCGGAGGGACAAGGCGGCCCCGCCCGCCGGTCAGGGAAAACGGGCGGAGGCCACTTTGTTTCTCCACGGTACAAAACAATCCCGTGTTCGCGCCAGGGGCCCCTGCGGACGTTCACCCACTGTTCAGCTCAGCCGGTCACGGCCTCCCACAGGCTCCACACCCCGAGACCCAGCATCAGCAGCGCCGCGATCTGCGTGATGAGCCGCAGCGGCACCTTCTTCATCAGCGCCTTTCCGCCGACGATGCCGAGCCCGGCCACCGCCCACAGCGCCAGCACCGCGCCCAGGCCGACCGAGAGCGGGTCGTCGTAACGGGCGGCCAGGTTCGCGGTCATGATCTGCGTCAGGTCGCCGAACTCGGCGACCAGGATGAGCATGAAGCCCGCGCCCGAGACCTTCCAGAACGACTGGTTCTCCGGCTTGCGGACCTCCTCCTCGTCCTCGCCCTTCTTCAGCAGCAGCACCGCGGCGCCACCGAGGAAGAGCACGCCGGTCAGCGCGTGCACGATCTGCTGCGGCAGCAGGGTCAGCACACTGCCGGCCGCGACCGCGAGCGCGACGTGCAGCGCGAAGGCGGCGGCGACCCCGGCGAAGACGTAGGAGGCGCGATACCGGGTGCCGAGGACGAGACCGGCGAGGGCGGTCTTGTCCGGCAGTTCGGCGAGGAAGACGACGCCGAAGACGACGGCCGTCACGGTCAGGCTGATCAAGGGTTCCTCAATCGGTCGGGGCTGCCCCACCGAGAGCGCTGATCCTGTCGGGAACTCCCGACGCGACACCTCGGCACGGCAGCGCACTGGGCGCCCGTGCCGTACGGCACGGGCGTGCACTGCTTGCCGAAGGTCTCGCTGGCCGGTCCGGAAAAGGACCTGCCTCCGGGCGCCGGCTCAGGCGAGCTGAGCAGTATGTCGACGGTCCGGCGAAGAGCTACTCCCCTTCTGCGCCGTCCATGGTACGCGACGGCCCTGGAGTGAAAAGTTCCGTCTTGAATCTTGTCATGTCATGCACGCGTCACTAACTTCTCACCGGACGCACACCTGTGCGCAACACGGCACCGCGAGCATTCCCTCGCTCGCCCGCCAACACCCCCTCTCTCCCCAGGGAGTTCGCATGCCCAGGTTCTACGCGCGTCGACGGCTCGGCGTGGCCGCGGCGTTCACCGCTGTCATATCCTCCGCGGCCCTCTTCAGCGCCCCCACGGCCTCCGCCGCCCTCCCCACCCCGGTCAGCGGCGCCACCGCCCGCTCCTACCTCGCCACGCTCACCGTGACCACCGAGGACCGCACCGGCTACAACCGCGACCTCTTCCCGCACTGGATCACCCAGTCCGGCGCCTGCAACACCCGCGAGGTCGTCCTCAAGCGCGACGGCACCAACGTCGTCCAGGACTCCGCCTGCGCCGCCACCAGCGGCAGCTGGTACTCCCCCTACGACGGGGCCACCTGGTCCGCCGCCTCCGACGTCGACATCGACCACCTGGTCCCGCTGGCCGAGGCGTGGGACTCGGGGGCCGACTCCTGGACGACCTCCCGCCGCCAGGCCTTCGCCAACGACCTGACCCGCCCGCAGCTCATCGCGGTCACCGACAACGTCAACCAGGCCAAGGGCGACCAGGACCCCGCCACCTGGATGCCCTCCCGGACGGCGTACCGCTGCACCTACGTCCGCGCCTGGGTCCAGGTGAAGTACTACTACGGCCTCTCGGTCGACTCCGCCGAGACGTCCGCCCTGACGAACCACCTCGCGAGCTGCTGACACGCGCGGGGAATTCGTGTCGGAACCTCCCCGCTGACCTCCGTCGTTCCGTACCGTACGGGGCGACGGAGAGGGGAACACCATGGCCGGACTGCGCCTCGGACCGCTGCTGAGGTACACCGACGGCTCGTCCGCGACCGTATGGGTCGAGACGAGCCGCCCGTGCACGGCCGAGGTGCGCTGCGCCGACGGCGCCGGCGGCACGGCCCGCACCTTCCAGATCGCGGGCCACCACTACGCGCTCGTGCCGGTCAGCGGCCTCACGGCCGGGACGACCACGACGTACGAGGTCCTCCTCGACGACACCCGGGTGTGGCCGCTGCCCGGCTCGCCCTTCCCGCCCTCCGCGATCCACGCGCCGGGCCCGGGCGGCGCCCTGCGGGTCGCCTTCGGCTCCTGCCGCTGGGCCTCCCCGCCGGCGGGCGGGGACGACCCGGTCGGCCCGGACGCCCTGGACGCGCTCGCCACCCGCCTCGCGGCGGACCCGGAAGGCGAGCGGCCGCACGTGCTGCTGCTGCTCGGCGACCAGGTGTACGCCGACGAGACCTCCGACGCCACGCAGCGCTGGCTGGCCGCCCGCCGCGACCTGAAGGAGCCGCCGGGCAGCGGGGTCGCGGACTACGAGGAGTACACGCACCTCTACTACGAGTCCTGGCTCGACCCGCGCATCCGCTGGCTGCTGTCCACGGTCCCGAGTTTCATGATCTTCGACGACCACGACGTCATCGACGACTGGAACACCTCCGCCTCCTGGCTCGCCGACATGCGCTCCACCGGCTGGTGGCGGGAGCGGTTGCTGAGCGGCCTGATGTCGTACTGGGTCCACCAGCACCTGGGGAACCTCTCCCCGCAGGAGCTGGCCGCCGACCCGGTCTACGAGCAGGTCCGCTCCCTGCCCGACGGCACGGACGTGCTGCGCACCTTCACCGCCCGGGCCGACGCCGACCCGGCCACGGCCCGCTGGAGCTACCGGCGCGACTTCGGCCGCGTACGGCTGGTGATGGTGGACAGCCGGGCGGCACGCGTCCTCGGCGAGGAGGAGCGCTCGATGCTCGACCCGGGCGAGGAGGAGTGGCTGCGCGAGCAGGTCCTGGACTCCCCCGGCGCCTACGACCACCTGCTGATCGGCACCTCGCTGCCCTGGCTGCTGCCGCACCTGGTGCACGACGCGGAGGGGTGGAACGCGGCGCTCTGCGGGGGCGAGCGGGGCGCCCGCTGGGCCGGGCTGAGCGAGAAGGTGCGACGGGCCGCCGACCTGGAGCACTGGTCGGCGTTCCCGGAGTCCTTCGCCCGGCTGGCGGAGCTGATCGCCGAGGCCGGGTCGGGGACCGACGCGCCGGCGACGGTGTGCGTGCTGTCCGGGGACGTCCACCACGCCTACATCGCCGAGCCCTCGTGGCACTCCCGGCGGGAACCGGCGGCCCGGGTGGTGCAGCTGGTCTGCTCCCCCGTCCACAACTCGGTGCCGCTGTCGATGCGGCTGGCCTTCCGGGCCGGCTGGAGCGCGGCGGCGCGCGGCTTCGGCCGCCTCCTGGCCCGGCACGGCCGGCTGTCCCGTCCGCCGGTGGACTGGCGCAAGACGGGCGGACCCTGGTTCGGCAACCAGCTCATGACCCTGACCCTGCGCGGCCGTTCGGCCCGGCTCCGGCTGGAGCACGCCAAGGCGCGGCAGGGGACGGGCCCGCGGCTGACGACCCTGCTGGACTCCGAGCTTGCCCCGTAACCGGGGCCTATCGCCCGGTTGTTGACGCTGTGACCCATGCTGCTGGTGACGCATGTCACAGCACGCGCCCTTCCTCCCCCACGGCCTCCATCACCGCTCCCGGCGACGGCATGATGAGGCGGACCGTCCGCTTCCCCTCCGGCGGACCTCCGCCCACGCACCCCCACGCCCTGGAGCCCCACCCTTGTCTGCGTCGCCCGAGGAACCCGCACCGGCAGAGGCATCCGTACCGCTCGGGACGACGGGGTCGCTCTCCGTCGCCCTCGTCGGGGCCGGGCCCCGCGGGACCAGCGTCCTGGAACGCCTGTGCGCCTCCGCCCCGGAACTCCTCCCGTCCGGTGTCCGGCTGACGGTCCATGTGATCGACCCCGACCCGCCCGGCCCCGGCCGCGTCTGGCGCACCGCCCAGTCGCCCGAGCTGCTGATGAACACCGTGGCCTGCCAGGTCACCCTGTTCACCGACGACAGCGTGGACTGCTCGGGCCCGATCCGCCCGGGCCCGAGCCTGTACGAGTGGGCGGACGGCGCGCTGGGCCCGGACGCGTACCCGGCCCGGGCCGACTACGGGCGTTATCTGGAGTGGGTGTTCGCCGAGGTCGTGCGGCTGGCACCGCCCGCCGTCCGCATCGAGACGCACCGGGCCCGCGCCACCCGCCTCGACGACGCACCCGACGGCCGGCAGACCCTCACCCTCGACGACGGCCGCACCCTGACCGGCCTGTCCGCGGTGGTCCTGACCCAGGGCCACCTGCCGACGACCCCCGGCCCGGACGAGGAACGCCTCGCGGCCCACGCCGCCCGTCACGGACTGCGCCACGTCCCGCCCGCGAATCCGGCCGACGTCGACCTGTCCGGCCTCCTCCCGGGCGAACCCGTCCTGCTGCGCGGCCTCGGCCTGAACTTCTTCGACCACATGGCCCTGCTGACGACCGGCCGGGGCGGCCGCTTCGTACCCGGCGACCGGGGCCTGCGCTATCTCCCCTCCGGGCGGGAACCGCGGCTGTACGCCGGTTCGCGGCGCGGTGTGCCGTACCAGGCGCGCGGCGACAACGCCAAGGGCCCCTACGGCCGGCACGTGCCGCTCGTCCTCACGCCCGAGGTGATCGCGGGTTTCCGCAAGCGCGCCGACTCCGGGGAGGCGCCCGACTTCCTGGCGGAGATATGGCCGCTGGTGGCGAAGGAGGTGGAGACGGTCTACTACCGGGCCCTGCTGCGCGGAACGGGGAGCGCGGAGCGGGACTTCGCCGACCGCTTCCTCGCCGTCGCGCACGGGGACCCCCACGAGGCCCTGGTGCTCGCCGACTTCGGCGTGGCGGAGGCCGACCGGTGGTCCTGGGAGCGGATGGCCCGGCCGTACGCCGGGCGGGAGTTCACCGGTCCGGGCGCCTGGCGCGACTGGCTGCTGGCGCACCTGCGCGAGGACGCCGCGCAGGCCGCCCTGGGCAATGTGCGCGGCCCGCTGAAGGCGGCCCTCGACGTCCTGCGCGATCTGCGCAACGAACTCCGGCTGATCGTCGACCACGGCGGGCTCGCCGGCGCCTCCCGCCGGGACCACCTCGACCGCTGGTACACGCCGTTGAACGCCTTCCTCTCCATCGGCCCGCCCCGGCGCCGCATCGAGGAGCTCGCCGCCCTGGTGGAGGCGGGGGTGGTGGAGGTGCTCGGACCGCGCCTGCGGGTGACGGAGGCGGCCGGGGGCTGGACGGCGGAGTCACCCGACGTGCCGGGTTCGGCCGTCTCTGTGAGAACGCTCATAGAGGCCCGGCTGCCGGAACCCGACCTGCGCCGCACGGCCGACGCACTCCTCGCCGGGCTGCTCCGGGCGGGGCAGTGCCGCCCGCACACCGTGGACGGTTACGAGACAGGGGGGTTGGATGTGACGCCGCGCCCCTATCATCTGATAGATCGTCAAAATCGGGTGCACGGGCGGAGGTTCGCGTTCGGTGTACCGACGGAGGGTGTGCACTGGGTGACGGCGGCGGGTGCCCGCCCGGGGGTGGATTCGGTCACTCTTTCGGACGCGGACGCGGTGGCGAGAGGGGCCCTACGTGCGGCTGGGGCCGACACTGAGCCGCGGCCAGAGGTAAAGCAGTGGCCAAATGTTGAACTTGCAAGCATCTGTTAGGCAGACCTAACGTGGGGCGATCGGTTCTGTCCCCCGACCGGCCCTCCCCAGGCCGGCCGACCGAAGGAGACCCCCACATGACCGCTCGCCTCAACGGCGCCCAGCCCTACGCCCTGGCGCTGTTCAGGATCGTCATCGGCCTGTTGTTCGCCTGCCACGGCGCCGTCGCTCTCTTCGGCGTCCTCGGCGGCGCGGACGGCAAGGGCGGCACGGCCGCGACCGGCGCCTGGCCGAACTGGTACGCCGCCGTCATCGAACTCGTCGGCGGCACCCTGGTCCTGCTGGGCCTCGGCACGCGGATCGCGGCGTTCGTCTCCTCCGGCGCGATGGCCTACGCGTACTTCAAGGTCCACCAGCCGGAGGCGCTGTGGCCGATCCAGAACAACGGTGAGGGCGCGGCCATGTACTGCTGGGCCATGTTCCTGCTGATCTTCACGGGCTCCGGCGCGTTCGGCCTGGACCGGCTGCTGAAGCGGCGCACCGCCGAGCCGGGCCGGCGCACCGCGGAGCAGACGCCGGTGGCCGTCTGACCCCTCCGCGGCCGACGGACCCGACGGCGTCTTCCCGTACGCGGGGAGGCGCCGTTCTCCTTGTCCGGGTCCGGATGCGGCCCTCACCGGGTGCCCGTTCCCTTCGCCCCCTTACGCGCCCCGGGCCACCCGTCCGAAGGGCACCGTGAAGCAGGCCACCCGCGCACCCGCGCCGCCCGGCACGTCGTGGATCACCACCGAGGACGCCTCCCCCCGCCGGAAGCCCCACCGGTGCCGGGCGGTCGCCGCGCCCCTGCCGTACCGGTCGGCCGTGAAGTCCAGCCAGACCTCGTTGTGCGGTCCGACGTGGTGCGGATCGCCCGAGGGCCGGTGCTGGTAGTGCCCGCCGGCGGCCTGCGGGTCGGCACCGCAGGGCTCGGCGTGCACGTGGACGCCGTAGGCGTGCCCGGGCTTCATCCCGGTCACCCTCATCCGGACGGTCGTGGCACCGCCGCGAACCGTGCGCTGGCCGACCTCGATCCACGCGCCCACGGGTACGAGGGCGCGGTCGAAGGTGAGCGCCGCCGGCCGCTCGGCGGTGCCCGGCGGGGCGAACCGGGCGTCCGTCCGCATCACGTAGGCCCCGGTACCGCCCGGGCCGCTCACGAACACAGCGGCGGCGACGGCGCCCGCGCACATCCCAGCCAGCATCGTCTCCACCGTTCCTCACCCGGGGCGGGCCCCGGGGCACCGCGCGTCTTCTCCGTTGCTACGGGACGCCCGGACCCACCGCCCGCCGGGGCGCGGCAGCCGGGTGACAACGTGACGACCCGGGACGAGGTGAACACTCCGTACCGAACGTCCGAGCCCCCCGTGAACCACCCGTCACACCCCCGCGTACGCTGTATGGCTGTCATCGGCCACCCCTGCCGCTCCCCCCGCGCCATCGCGGCACGGTCTGGCCCACGGGGGATCACGGGGAGTCGCGGTGCTGGAGCAGGTGGGGTCGCTGATCGGCGGCCCATGGATCTACGCGGTCGTCACCCTGTCCGTGCTGCTGGACGTGTTCCTGCCGGTGCTGCCCAGCGGGGTGCTGGTGATCACGGCGGCCACGGCGGCGGCAGCGGGCACGGCGACCGACGTGCCCGACGTCCTGGTGCTGATCCTGTGTGCGGCCACCGCCTCCGTCCTCGGTGACCTGGTCGCCTACCGGCTCGCCTGGCGCGGCGGCGCCCGGCTGGAGCGGGCCATCTCGCGTTCCCGGCGGCTGACCACCGCGCAGGAACGTCTCGGCGCCGCCCTCGCCCGGGGCGGTGGTGCGCTCGTCGTCCTGGCCCGCTTCGCTCCCGCCGGCCGCTCGGTCGTCTCCCTCGGCGCGGGTGCCGCGCACCGCCGCGCCCGCGACTTCCTGCCCTGGTCCGCCCTGGCCGGCCTGACCTGGGCCTGCTACAGCGTCGCCCTCGGCTGGTTCGGCGCCCACTGGCTGGGCGCGAGCTGGCTGGGGACGGCGGTGTCGGTCGGGGCGCTGTTCGCGGCCGGGGCCGGGGCGGCGTATCTGATGCGGCGCGAGCCGAGGCCGTCGTAGCGCGGCGCGCACTCCTCACCACGATCGAACCAAGACCTGGAAGAGGCTGGGACATTGACGACAACGGCGTCGCGGGAAGCCTCGGAGAGCACACCCACGGAACGGGGGGCGCTCGCCGCGCCACAGCGCCGGCGCGCGGTGCTGTGGGCCACGGCGGGCGTGATCACCCTGGGCTTCCTTCTCGCGCTCCAGCTCGTCGCGCACCACCTGGGGATACCCGGGCCGATCACCCAGCAGGCGCGCGAGGTGATCCACGCCCCCAAGTCCGGCTTCCTGCTCTACGCCGCCATGGCGCTGACCATGGTGGTGCTCACCTGGCGGCAGCGGCTGATCGCCCTCGGGGCGGCGATCGGCATCGACCTGGTCTTCCTGGCGGTGCGGTGGGCGACCGGCTCCGGCCTGGCGGAGGACGGCCACCCCTTCGGCAACGGCGCCCTGTGGGTCGTCCTGGGCCTCGCCGTCATCGCCCTCACCCGCCGTACCGGAGCCGAACGCCTCCTGCTGCTGAAGGGCGTCGGGCTCGGTCTGCTGCTGGTCACCGGCCGCAAGACCGGCGACACCTGGCTGCTGATCACGTCGCAGACCCTGCCGGTCACCCTCGACCCGTACATCGCCATGGCCGACCACGCCCTGGGCAACCCGTCGTGGCTGGCGGGCCGGCTCCTGGAGGCCAGTGGCCCGGTCGGGGAGCACGCCCTCGACTACGTCTACGCGCAGCTCGCGGTGGCCGCGGTCGTCGTCGCGCTGTACCAGCTGCGCCACGTGGCGGCCGAGCGGCGCTTCCCGCGCCACCACCTGGTGCGCACCTTCCTGGTGATCGGCCTCGTCGGGCCGGCGATCTACATGATCTACCCCGTGGTCGGGCCGATGTTCGCCTACGGCCCCGACGGCGGGACGTGGGCGGCGGCCGACCTGTGGCCGCACACGCTGCCGCCGGTCACCGCGCCCTACCACCTGCCCTTCGACGAGATCACCCCGCGCAACTGCATGCCCAGTCTGCACACGGCGTGGGCCACCGCGATCTTCATCCACTCCCGCCAGGGGCCGCGCGCGCTGCGTGTGGCGGGCGCGTTCTGGCTGGTCGCCACCCTCGCCGCGACGCTGGGCTTCGGCTGGCACTACGGAGTGGACCTCGTCGCCGGTGTGGTGTTCGCCTACACCATCGAGGCGGGGCTGCGCACGTTCGACCGCGGCTGGGACCGGGCGGGGATCCTGCTCGTCGCCTACGGGACCGTGGTCTTCGCCGCGCTCCTGACGGCGTACCGCTTCGCGGCGCTGGAGATGGCCGCGTACCCGTGGCTCGCCGGGCCGCTCGTGCTGCTGGTGATGGCCTCGGTGGTCTACGGCTACCGGCGCCTGACCGGGCTGTGGGAGGGCGCCACCGTCCCGGCCCCGCGGGCGGAGCCCCAGCCGGAACCGGCGTGAGGGGTACCGGCCCGCGAGCGGGCCTGAAACGCCGGGCGGCCCCTGGCGCGCCCGGCGGCAGGCCGTAGCCCGCCCGGCGGCAAGTCCTCGCCCGCCCGGCGACAGGTCCTGGCCCGCCCGGCGGTCAGCCGTCGCGCGCCCGGGGAAAGGCCTCAGCCCGCCCGGCAGCCTCAGCCCGCCCGGCAGACCTCAGCCGGCCCTGCGGCCGGCGCCGGCGCCGCGGACCTCCAGGCCGTCGAGCAGTTCGGCCGTGGCCTGCGCGACGGCCTCCACGGCGCGGTCGAACACCTCCTGGTTGTGAGCGGCGGGGGCGCGGAAGCCCGAGACCTTCCGCACGTACTGCAACGCGGCAGCGCGAATGTCCGCCTCCGTGGCCTCTTCGGGCAGCGCGGGGGGACGAAGCGTCTTGATACTCCGGCACATGCCCCCAGTCTCACCTCTTCGCCCCTCCCGCGACAGCGTTTCCTGCCATGATCACGTCGAGGCGGCCACCGTCCCGGGGCCGACCGACGAGAGGAACCCCGTGGCAGATTCCACGAACGAACGCAACGAACTCACTGTGGCCGTCCTGGGCCCGGGTGGTGTGGGCGGCCTGCTCGCCGCCCTGCTCTCCCGCGCCGGCCACCGCGTGATCTGCCTGTCCGGCGAGGAGACGGCGAAGACCCTGCGCGCCGACGGCATCCGGGTCCGCAGCGCCCGGTTCGGCGACTTCACGGCCCGCGTCGAGGCCGTCAGCGAGCTGCGCGAACCGGTCGACGCCTGCCTGGTGACCGTCAAGCACACCGCCCTGGACACGGCCCTGCGGCGCGTGCCCGTCCCCGCCGTGGGCGACGGCCTGATCGTGCCGTTCCTCAACGGCGTCGAACATCCGGCGGCCCTGCGCGCCCGCTACCGGCCCGACCGGGTCGCCCCCGCCGTCATCCGCGTCGAGTCGACCCGTCTCGCCCCGGGCGTCATCGAGCACACCAGCCCCTTCGCGGAGATCGACCTGGCCGGTACGGACGTGCCGCGCGCCCGCCTGGACGCCCTGGCCGAGGCCCTCACCGCCGCCGGCTCCGCGACCGGTGTCCAGGACGACGAGACGGCGACCCTGTGGGCGAAGATGTCGTTCCTGGCACCCTTCGCCCTGCTGACCACCCGCTACGGCCTCCCCCTCGGGGAGGTGCGCACCCGGCACCGCGACGAACTGACGGCCCTGGTGGAGGAGACGGCGGCGATCAGCCGGGCGTGCGGCGGCCCGTCGGACCCGGCCCGGGCCCTGGCCCGCTACGAGGCGTTCCCGCCCGCGATGAAGTCGTCGATGCAGCGCGACGCGGAGGCCGGGCGGCCGCTCGAAGTGGACGCCATCGGCGGTGCGTTGCTCCGCGCGGCCGAGCGCCACGGGATCGCGGCCCCGGTGACGGACCGGGTGGTGGGCGACCTGCGGCTGGTACACCCGTTCGCATGAACCACAGGAAGGAACTCGCTCCACTAAATCGAACAGGCGTATCATTGGGTCGTGGCTACGACCTATGACTTTCCGGGTGACCTCCTCGCCGGTCAGGAGGAACTCCATCAGGTCCGGGCCGAGCTGTCGGCCCTTCTGAAGCGGCTTCCCTGGTCGGTGGAGCCGTTGGACGGCTTCAGCGACGACAACGGCTGGCGCAAGGTGGAACGCCCCGCCTCCCCCGGCTGGACCGCCGACGAACAGGCCGAGGTGGAGAAACTCCGGCAGCGGGAGCACGAACTCGCGGTGTTCGTCAGCACGCACCGCTACTGGTCCGAACTCACGGGCCCCGACCGGGTGTCGGCCCGCTCGGAGCTAAAACACGCCCACGAGCCCCCACCGGAGAACCCGGACGGGACACAGTGACGGGAGAGGCCCCCGGGGGATTCCCCCGGGGGCCTCTCGACTGCTCGGTGTCTGTGGGCGCGGACGGTTTCGAACCGCCGACATCCTGCTTGTAAGGCAGGCGCTCTACCCCTGAGCTACGCACCCGGCTCCCGGGTCACGTGCCCAGGACGAGTCGACAGCCTACATTGCCCGGGGCGCGGTCCCGCAAACCCGTATCGCCGGTGGCGGCGGGGGTTATCCCCACCCCGGATCCGGGAGGCGCCCGGATCCCCCGGCGAGCCCCTGATCCGTACGGTCGTAGAGCGCCCGAGAGCGCCCGTCGTCCGCCAGGGGGAGACCATCATGGCCCGCACCGCACGCACCACCGGCACTGTCGCCGGCACCAGCAACGGCACCGCCGCCCGCAGTACCCGCACGCCCCGCAGCACTCTCACCCGCACGGCCGCCGTCGCCGGTGCCGTCGTGGTGCTCGTCGCCGGGCTCGGCGCCTGCGGGGCCTCCGCCGGGGACGACAAGGAGCCCGAGCGCCGGTCCTTCGACCTCCAGGGCCGCACACTCACCGTCGACTCCGACGACTCGGCCCTGGAGATCGTCGCCGCGGACGGCCATCCGCGGGGGAGGATCGAGGTCACCCGCTGGTTCCGGGGCTCCGTCGTCCTCGGAAAGGACCCCGAGGTCAGCTGGACCATGAAGGACGACCGGCTGGTCCTGCGGCTGGAGTGCGCGGGCTTCGTAGCCGACTGCTCCGCCAAGCACCGCATCGAGGTGCCCCGCGGCATCACCGTGAACGTCCGGGACGGCGACGGCAGCGTCCGCGCCCGGGGCTTCCGCGACCCGCTGGACATCCGCACGGGCGACGGCTCCGTCCGCGTCACCGACACCACCGGCCCCGTGGAGCTGCGCACCGGCGACGGATCGATCCGCGTCTCCGACACCACCGGCCCGCTGCGGATGCGCACCGGCGACGGTTCCATCCGCGCGGACGTCTCCTCCCGTGACGTGCGCACCCACACCGGCGACGGCTCCGTCCGCCTCGAACTCGGCGTCGTGCCCGACCGCGTGGACTCCCGCAGCGGAGACGGCTCCGTGACCATCGCCCTGCCCCGGGCCGGCTACCGCGTGAGCACCGAGACCGGGGACGGCGGCGTCGACGTGACCGTGCCCCGCGACGAGAACAGCGCCCACGTGGTGTCCGCCCGCACCGGTGACGGCAAAGTGACGGTCCGAACGGCGAACTAACCGGCCCGTGTGTTCGTCCTTAACCGGTGGGAGAATGACACCGGGCAGGGTGGACCACAGCACGGGAGAGGGATGTGACGGCGACACCAGCGCAGCCGTACTCGCCGTCGGTGCCGCGCGCACGCCGTCCGCGCCGCCGCCTCACCCGCGGACCCGGCCCCCTCCGCGACACGCTCGCCCTGGTCACCCTGCCGCTGCTGGCCGCGCTGGCCCTGCCCGCCGCCTTCGCGGGCGGCGGCACCCGCCGCTGGTTCGGCGGCCGGGCCGAGAACCAGCGGGCCGAGGCCCAGGCCGCGAAGGACGCCGCCGCCGCGGCCTTCTACGAACTCGACACCGCCCAGCGCGACCTGCGCATCTCCATCGAGACGATCACCGCCGTCGACGACTCCCCGGCCGCCCGGCGCGCCGTCGGCGACTTCGACGCCCTCGGGCGGCGCATCGACGAGGCCAGCCACCGCTACATCGACGCCGTCGACGCCCACGACCTCGACCGCGACGACCTGGAGGCCTCGGCCGCCTCCCGCGCCCGCGGCGAGCTGACGGCGGCGAAGGAGGAGCTCGGCCGCGTCAAGCAGGAGCTGGACCGGTTCGCCGACGGCCTCGGCCCGCTGCTCGGCAAGGCCGAGACGCAGCTGGCCCGCCTCGCCCCCGCGGTGGAGCGGGCCCGCCAGGCCCTGCTCGCCGCCTCCAACGCCCTCGACTCCGTACGCGCCACGGGCCTGAAGGCGGACGACCTCGCCGCCCGGCTGGCCGCCCTCTCCCCCGAGCTCACCAAGCTCAACCAGGGCGCCGGCCAGCACGGCGTACCGCAGACCCTGGAGCGGGCCGAGCGCGTCACCCGCGAGGCGGAGGCGGTCCGGGTCGAGGCCGAGCGGCTGCCGGACCGCGCGGCCGAGATCGACCACCGGCTCGTCTCCCTGCGCACCCGCGCCCAGGCCCTCACCACCCGCTCCGAGCAGGTCGACCCGATCCTCAGCGAGCTGCGCCGCCGCTTCACCGTCGCCTGCTGGCAGGACCTGCAGAGCGTTCCCGACACGGCCGCCGAGAACGTCCGCCGGGCGGAGACGAAACTCGCCGAGGCCCGCGCCGCCCGCGACGAACAGCGCTGGGCCGACGCGACCGCCCTGCTGTCGACCGTCCGGGCCCTGCTGAACACCACCGACGAGGCCGTCTCGGCCGCCGGTGACCGCCTGCACCGGCTGAACGCCGTGCAGAAGGACCCGCAGCAGGAGATCGAGCGCACCCGTTTCGCCATCCGCGACGCCCAGCGCCTCGCCATGGCCGGCCGCAACACCCCCGATCCGCGCCACGCCCGCCCCCTGGACGAGGCGGTGGCCCGCCTGGAGCGTGCCGTCGCCACGCTGGAGGGCCGCCACCCCGACTACTGGCACTTCCTCACGGAGACGGAAGCGGTCCGCCGGTCCGTGGCGCACGTGGTCGCCCTGATCCGCGAGGAACGGGGCGCGGCGGGCCACTGACCGCGCCGGTTAACCTGTGCGCATGCCTCGCTACGAGTACCGCTGCCGTACCTGCGGCGACACCTTCGAACTCAGCCGTCCCATGGCCCAGTCCTCGGCCCCCGCGGCCTGCCCCGCGGGGCACGACGACACGGTGAAGCTCCTGTCCACGGTCTCCGTGGCCGGCTCGGCCGCCGCGCCCGCCCCGGCGCCCCGCGCGGGCGGTGGCGGAGGCGGCTGCTGCGGCGGCGGCTGCTGCGGCTGACGCCTTCCGCGGAGCGCCGAACACGGCTCCGCAGGCCCGGGTCCGGTGCCCCGAGAACCCGTTTCCCAGGCCCCGGGACCGGTTCCTCAGGATCCCTTCAGGTCCGTTTCCCTAGCGTGGCGGCATGACAGCCATCGCCGCGGACGCCGGACCGCAGTGGGTCAACGACCTCATGGACGCGCTGGGCGCGCCGGGTGCCGGTCTCGCCATCGCCCTGGAGAACCTGTTCCCGCCGCTGCCCAGCGAGGTGATCCTGCCCATGGCCGGGTTCGCCGCGAGCAGCGGACGGATGAGCCTGCTCGCCGTCCTGCTGTGGACGACGGCGGGCTCCGTGCTCGGCGCGCTCGCCCTGTACGGGGTCGGGGCGCTGCTCGGCCGTGACCGGACGGTGGCCGTCGCGGGCCGGCTCCCGCTGGTGAAGGTCTCGGACATCGAGAAGACCGAGGCGTGGTTCCTCAAGCACGGCACCAAGGCCGTGTTCTTCGGCCGGATGATCCCGATCTTCCGCAGCCTGATCTCGGTGCCGGCCGGTGTCGAGCGCATGCGTCTGCCGGTGTTCCTGGGCCTGACCACCCTGGGCAGCGCGATCTGGAACACCGTGTTCGTGCTGGCGGGCTACTTCCTCGGCGCGAACTGGCACACGGTGTCCGACATCGTCTCCACCTACTCCAAGGTGGTCCTGGCCGTGGCGGCCCTGGCCGTGGTGGCGTTCATCGTCATACGGCTGCTGCGACGGCGCCCTGAAGGGGCGCGGGACGGTTCTGACGAGCGCCTCCGCCGCGGGGCGCGGCAAGCCACCGCGCGGCCGCAGCCGCACGACGACCAGGACACCCGGGTTCTCAGGCGCCCCGCACTGCCCCCAGAAACTCCCGCAGGATCCGCTCCCCGGCGAGAACCCCCCGGTCGGGAAGCACCCTGATCGAGGGAGCCGTGAAGCCCGTGTCGGCCAGCTCCCCGTGGCCGGGCCGCCAGCCCTGGTCCGCCGCGAGGAGCAGGTCGGTGTCGAGCAGGGAGTCCCCCGCGGCGAGCGTGAGGCCGGCGCCGGTCCGCCGCGCGACCTCGCGCATCGCCGCGCTCTTGGTGAGCGGCTTCGGCACCGCGTAGATCTTGCGGCCCTGCAGAGACACCGTCCAGCCTCGGTTCTCCGCCCACACCCCGAGCTCCTTCACCCAGTCCTCGTGCAGCAGTTCCCGCTCGACGACGAGGTAGGCGAAGAGGTCGTCGGCGACGCGGTGCTTGCGCACCCACACCGGGTCCGCGGCCCTGAGCAGGTGTTCCTGCACCTCGGCCAGGGGCGCGCACTGGTCGGCCAGCCGCGCGGTCACCTGCGCGTGCCAGTCGGGGTCGGTGACACCGTCGACCAGGAGGTGGCCGCCGTTCGCGCAGATCGCGTACGTGGGCGCGGGGCCGGGCAGGTTGATGCGCTGGTACTGCTTGCGCGTCCGGGTCGTGGTCGGCACGAACACGGCCTCGTCGCCCAGTTCCCCCAGCAGCCGCGCCGCCGTCTCGGTCATGTACGACAGCGGCTTGCTCTCGTGCACCTCCACGCACAGCAGCCGGGGCGCCCGCGCGTCCGGCATGGTCAGCGCCAGCGCGGCGGCGGAGTAGATCAGGGTGCGGTCGAGGTCGCTCGCGACGATCACCGGCATCAGACCGTCACCGCCTTGCCGTCGGCACCGGTCGCGCCGCGGGTGTACTGGGGGTGGATCAGGCCGACGCAGGTGTAGGGCAGGTCGGCCACCTCCTCGACGGGCACGCCGCGTTGCTCGGCGAGCAGGCGCACGTGGTCGAGGTCGCTGCCCGCCCCGGCGCGTGCCAGGACCTTCCACGGCACGCGGCGCAGCATCACGCGGGTCGTCTCGCCGACGCCGGGCTTGACGAGGTTGACGTCGCGGATGCCGTACTCCTCACTGATGCGTTCGACGGCGGCCCAGCCCGCCCAGGTGGGCGAGCGGTCGGCGGCGAGCAGTTCCCCGGCCTGGGCGCGGGCGGCGTCCGCGACCTCGGGGAAGCGGGCCGAGACGGCGTCCAGGAACGCCACCGAGACGTCCGTGGCGGCGAGTTCGCGGTAGAACTTGGCGCCGTGGAAGTCGTGCGGTCCGACCAGGTCCGCGCGCAGCACGGTCCGCGAGATCAGGCCGGAGACGGTGGAGTTGAGGCAGGCGGAGGGGATGAGGAAGTCCTCACGGGTGCCGTAGGTGCGGACGCAGGAGCCGGGGTCGGCGAGGACGGCGATCTCCGGGTCGAAGCCGCTGACGCCGTCGGACTTCTCGAACTCCGTGAGCGCCTGGGCGAGTTCTCGGGTGATGGCGCCCTTGCCGGTCCAGCCGTCGACGAAGACGACGTCCCGGGGGTCGTGGTGCTCGGCGAGCCAGCGCAGCGCGTTGGCGTCGAGGCCGCGGCCCCGGACGATCGACACGGCGTAGTGCGGCAGGTCCAGGCCGTGCCGGTGCTGTGCCCAGCGGCGCATGAGGATGCCCACCGGGGTGCCGGCCCGGGCCAGGGAGACCAGGACCGGACGCGGCGACCGCTCGGCGAGGACGATCTCGGTGACGACGCCGACCGCCTGCGCGATCCGGGCCGCCGAGTCCTCCAGCGCGGCGTGGAAGAGGGCCTGGTACCGCTCGCTCGGCTGGTACTCCACCGGCAGCGACTCCGCGTAGTGGGCGCCGCCGCTCTGGATCGCCTCCTCGCGCTCCTCGGTCGGCGCCTCCAGCGTCACGTCCGAGAGGTCCTGGAGCAGCCAGCCGACCTCCTCGGGCGCGTACGAGGAGAAGGCGGGGCCGCGGAGGGGCTCGGGCAGCATGGAGGGCCTTTCGGGCGCGTGCGGGGTCTCGGGGACGTACGACGGTACGACGGCGAGGAGGACCTGCGGGGTGTGTGCCGCGAGGCAGGCCAGCAGCCCGTCGGGGGCGTGCAGCGCGGGGGTGTCCGCGGTGGAGTCGACGACGGCGACGACGGCGTCGAAGCCGGCACCGGCGACGTTGTAGGCGTACCGCTCCCCCGGGCCGTCGGCGGGGTCGTCGTGGGCGGGGAAGGCGAGGCGGGTGCGTATCGCGTAGCCCGGGTCGTCCACGGCGAGGACGGGCGAGCGGGTGGTGGTCGAGTAGCGCACCTCGGCGTCCGTGGCCCGCTCCAGGGCCTCGGCGAGCCGCAGCGGGGCGTACATGAGCTCCTCGAAGCCGAGCACGTGCACGCGCCGGGCCCCGGCGGGCAGTGCCTCGGCGATCCGGGCGGCCATACCGGGCAGGGCCGCCTCCAGGCGTTCCCGGTGGGCGGGGGTGAACCCGTGCCGGCCGCCGTCGGGGAGACCGGCGGGCCACTGCAGGTCGATGCGGGTGGCGTAGGGGGCGGCGCCCTCGTCGTCCGAGTGCGGGCCGCTGGGGGCTGGTCGCGCAGTTCCCCGCGCCCCTGAAAGGGGCGTGTCGGCAACGCCCTCAAGGGGCGCTGGGGACTGCGCGAGCGACCACGGCGGGGCCGCACCCGCCGGCGAACTCTCCGCCGCACTCCCGGACGCGTACCGCGCCACCAGCTCCTGCCCCTTCTCCAGCACCCCCTCCGGCAGCCGCACGGTCCCCGAGGCCGCTGCCACGAGATCCACCCGCGCGCCGATCTCCCGCGCGAACTCCTCCAGCCGGCCCGCATCGGCAGCGGACCGCATGTCCACCAACGCCACCACGACATACCTCCGCCGCGGATACCGCGCATGAAGATCGCGCACGGTGTTCAGCACCGTGTTCCCCGTGGAGAACTCGTCGTCGACCAGGACCAGCGGCCCGTCACCGGCGAGCAGCGCGGGGTCCTCCGGCAGCAGCAGGTGGGAGGTGGCGTGGGAGTGGGACTCCTCGAAGCCGCCCGCCGGGGTGAGCCCGGCGACCGGGCGGCGGGTGGAGTGCAGGCAGGGGGCGAGGCCGAGGCCGTCGGCGACGCTGTGGCCGAGGCCGGTCGCGGTCTCCGCGTAGCCCAGGACAACGGCCCTGCGGGCCTCGTCGTCGCCCAGCAGGTCCCGCACGCGGCGACCGAGCGCGACTCCGTGGCCGTGGACGACGGACGGCGACTGCGGCACGTGCTTGCCCAGCACGTTCGACACCAGCAGGTGGGCCCGCTTGGGGTTGCGGCGCAGCGCCAGCCCCAGCAGGTCGGTCAGCCCGTCGTCACCGGCCAGCTCGACGCCGAGCCGCTCGGCGACCCAGCTGCCCGACCAGACGCCGTCGCGCACCTCGTGGTGCGGCCCCTCGTTCACTGCCTTCTCCATGGATTCCCTGCGTCGTGTGCACCGGTGTGCCTGGTTCGGAAAGTCAGCTCGGCAAGCCCGCCGCGAGCAGTTCCACGAAGCCGATGTCCTCGTTGGCCACGCCGAACACCTCGGCGCGCAGCAGCGTCCGCTCCGCCCAGGCCCGGTGCGGCTTCACCTCGTTCATCTTGTTCGTGTACGCCGATCTCAGCACACCGCCGCCGCCGCGCTCGGGGCGCAGGATGTCCTGGGCGTCCGAGAACTCCTCGTGGCTGACGACCGACAGGGCGTGCACCGGCAGCACGTGGGAGGGGTGGATGCAGGTCTTGCCCAGCAGGCCGTTGGCCTGGTCCAGGGAGATCTCCCGCAGCAGCCCGTCCATGGCGTGCTCGATCAGCTTCTCGCGCAGCTCGGCGGCCTGCACCTCCAGGAAGGGGCTCTGCCGCAGCAACGGCTTGAACATGCGCTCCTGGACCCGGAAGTACTCCCACACCGGCCCCGTCACGGTGAAGCCCGTGCCGTCGGCGCGGCCCAGCATGTTCACCACGTCGGCGATCACGGAGGCGACGATCTGCACGTCGTAGGCGGTCATGTCGGGGCCCCGGCGCAGCCCGTAGGAGGAGCAGAAGTCCGTCACGCCGAGGCGCAGGGCGAGGACGCGGTCGCGGTACTTGTCGACCGCGCGGAAGATGCCCTCCAGGGTCTCGACCCGCGATTCGCGGTAGAGCAGCTCGGGAGACTCCAGGACCGGCATGGCGAAAAGGCGACGCCCGCTTTCGGCCTCGGCGGTCGCCAGGGCCTCCAGGAACGGCATGCCGCGCTCCGCGGTGAACTTCGGCAGGACGAACCCGGACAGCAGGCGGACGGCGGGGCCGAGGCGCCGTACGAGGTCGGGTATCTGCTCGGGGACGCGGACCCGGATGAACAGCAGCGGCAGGTCCGCGTCCGGCAGTTCGGCCAGGGCCGTGAACTGGCGGACGAGATTCTCCTCGCCGGGGCCCACGTCTGCGTCGTCGATGGAGTCCTCCAGGCAGAGCACCATCGAGACCACGCCGCGGCCGCCCTGCTTGAGGACGTCGTCGGCGAGGCGGGGCCGCGTGGCCGGGCTGTAGAGCGTGGCGCCCAGGGCCGCCGCAAGCAGCCGGGCCGGGGAGTCCGGCGTGAACACGCACGGCTCCCGGTGGAAGAGACGCTTCCGCACCTCAGGGGCGATGTGCCCGAAATGACGCATGGAACTCCCCCGTGGTGGTGGTGCGGCCTGCGATTCGACGAAAGGTGGCCGGTAATAGTACGTAGAAGTCCATGTCGGAGGTTCCCGTCAGGCATGAATTTCAGGTAACGCGGGCAATCACAGCCAGTACCCGGCCATGACGACGGTAGTCCCCGGCGGCCGTGCGCGCCGCTCGTGGCACCCGGCCCCCCGCGTTGTCGTGAGCAGGACCGAGAAGGCAGGATGACCGCATGACGCACGCCATGCTGAAGGGGTCGAACGTCCCGCTGGAGGCCACCACGGTGCGCGCCGTGCTGCGCTGGACACCCGGACAGGGGGTTCCGGACGTCGACGCCTCCGCGCTGCTCCTCGGCCCCGACGGCCGCGTGCGCTCCGACGAGGACTTCGTCTTCTACAACCAGCCCCGGCACCCCTCCGGGAAGGTGTGGCGGCTCGGCAAGAAGCGGGTCGCCGAGGGCCTGACCGACACGATCCAGACGGAGCTCACCGGTGTCGAGCCGGAGGTGAGCCGGATCCTGCTGGTCGCCTCGGCGGACGGGGTGACGTTCGACCGCGTACGGGAGCTGCGCATCCTGCTGTACGACGCGGCCGACGCCGGCACGGAGGCGCTGGCGCACTTCGACGTCAAGCCGGAGACGGGCGAGGAGACCGCGCTGATCTGCGGCGAGCTGTACCGGCGCGGGGAGGGCTGGAAGTTCCGGGCCCTGGGCGAGGGCTACTCGAACGGGCTGAAGGGCCTCGCGACCGACTTCGGCATCTCCGTGGACGAGTCGGAGGCGGCGCAGGAGCCGACCACGACCGTGCCCGCCCCTCCCACGACGGCCGGTTCCGCCCAGGCCACGGCCCCCGGGCCCGGGCAGCAGCCCGCAGCCGCGTCGCAGTCCTCCGCCGAGACGTCCCGGCCGCTGCCGCCGGAGCAGCCGACCGCGGTGCCCGCGCAGTCCGGGTACGGCTACCCGCCCCAGCAGCCCCCGGCGACGCAGCCGGCGTACGGCTACCCGCAGCCCGCGGGCCGGCCCGCGTACGGCTACCCGCAGGCACCGGCGGCGGGCGCCGCGGGCGCGCAGTCCGGCTACGGCTACCCGCAGCCGGTCACCGCGGCCCCCGACCCGGACTTCCGGCTGCCCCCGCAGGGCCCGCAGTTCATCGGACGCTGAGCCCACCGGGACCGCCGAGGCCACCGGCGGCACCGCGGAGGCCGCCGCAGCCGCCGGACCCGGGCCCACGGCGATCCCGCGGGCTCAGCGGTCGACCTTCGTCTTGTAGCCCCGGCCCCACTGCAGCCCCCACCCGTACAGCCGGTCCAGTTCCGCCTGGAAGCCGTAGACGAACCTGGCCTCGCGGCGGACGACGATCTCGTTCTTGACCTTCTCGATCATGACGACGGCGCAGGAGCGGGCCTGCGGCTGGCGTTCGTCGAGGTGGATCTCGATGCGGGGGCCGTTGCTCGGGTAGAGCGTGACGATGGCCTGGGCACGGTCGAAGGCGGGTGTCTGGTCGTAGATGTAGACGAAGACCAGAAGCCGCTTGATGCTGTCGCGGTGGTCCAGGTTGATGTACATCGTCTCGCCGGACCCGGAGCCGAAGCGGTCGTCGCCGCTGAGCTTGACGTACGGCGGGGCGTTGACGTCGCCGAAGTAGCCGCCGAGCGGCTGCACGACGCCCTTGGTGCCGTCCTGGAGCTCGTAGAGGCAGCCCAGGTCGAGGTCGACGTTGACCATGCTCTGGCTGTGGCCGACGACCTCCGGTGGCTTCAGAGCCCGGAAGGGGTGCCGCAGCAGGCTCTCGCGCTGGGAGCCGCCGATGTCGGAGGTGCGCATCCGCCAGCTGAGGTTGACCCGCAGATGGCCGGTGGCCGCGTCCTGCTTGGTGAGTGATATCTGCGCGCGCCGCTTGGTCAGCTCGATCGCGTTGGTCGACGCGTCGCCCGAGTCGAACTGCACAGTGCCGCGCCGGAGTCCGTCGAACAGGCCCATTCCGCCCCCACGTTCACTTGGAGACCGCGGGTCGTCGCCCTGCCCGCGGCCTTGACGACCGACGGGGCGGCCGCCGAGGACTCGCCTCGGTGGCCGCCCCGTCGAGAGCGTTCCTCACCCGGAGGGGTGTCACACCCCGGACGAGACCTCAGTCTTGTCGTCCGAGCCGGCCTTTCCCTCGGCCGCCGCGATGGCGCGGTTGCGGCGGACGGAGGACCAGAAGGAGGCGCCGATCAGGACGACTCCGATGAGACCGGTGATGATCTCGTTGATCTCGTACTGGATGGTGACCAGCAGGATCATGGCGAGCGCGCCGATGGCGTAGTGCGCGCCGTGCTCCAGGTAGACGTAGTCGTCGAGCGTGCCCTGGCGGACCAGGTAGACCGTGAGCGACCGGACGTACATGGCGCCGATGCCCAGGCCGAGGGCCATCAGGACGATGTCGTTGGTGATGGCGAAGGCGCCGATCACGCCGTCGAAGGAGAAGGACGCGTCGAGGACCTCCAGGTAGAGGAACATGAAGAACGCGGCCTTGCCGGCCAGCTTGACCGCCGACTTGGGCTTGCCCTCACGGACGGCCTGTTCCTCGGCCTCGTGCTCGCGCTCCTCCTCCTCTTCGAGCTTGTCCTCGAAGTAGCCGGAGAGCCCGCCGACGATCATGTACGTGATCAGACCGGCGATGCCGGAGAGCAGGACCGTCTCCGCCTTGTCGGCGTGGGTGCCGCCGTGCTGGTGGGCGTGGGCGCCGAAGGTGATCGAGGAGATCAGCAGCACGATCAGGGCGATGCAGACCGACAGCATGTCGACCTTGCCGAGCTTGGCCAGCGGCCGCTCCAGCCAGCCGAGCCACTTGATGTCCCGGTCCTCGAAGATGAAGTCCAGGAAGATCATCAGCAGGAACATGCCGCCGAAGGCCGCGATCGACGGGTGCGCGTCGGTGACGAGCTCCTGGTAGCGGTCCTTGTCGGTGAGTGCGAGGTCGACGGCCTCGATCGGCCCCAGCTGCGCGCTGACGGCGACGATGACGACGGGGAAGACCAGTCGCATGCCGAAGACGGCGATCAGGATGCCGATGGTGAGGAAGATCTTCTGCCAGAAGGCATTCATCTTCTTCAGGATCCCGGCGTTGACCACCGCGTTGTCGAAGGACAGCGAGATCTCGAGGATGGACAGGATCGCTACGACACCGAACGCGGTCCACCCTCCGTAGAAGACCGCTGCGACCAGGCCGAGCGCGGTGACCGCGAACGACCACCCGAAGGTTTTCAGAACCACTGGCTACCCAATCGTGTGTTGGGGGTCCCCCCCAGACGGAATCTGGGGGAGGGACTCCCCCGCGCCGTACCCGGCTTTACGAACTTTTGAAGCCGAAGTCTAGTCGGGCCCCTCCCGCCCCCCAGGGGGCCCCGCGTTTTGCTCATAACGCGTTATGAGACGTTGACCCCGAAGTCCAGGGCGATCCCCCGCAGACCGGACGCGTACCCCTGCCCCACGGCCCTGAACTTCCACTCGCCCTGGTAGCGGTAGACCTCGCCGAAGATCATCGCGGTCTCCGTGGAGGCGTCCTCGCTGAGGTCGTAACGGGCGAGTTCCTGGCCGTCGGCCTGGTTGACGACGCGGATGAATGCGTTGCTGACCTGGCCGAAGGTCTGGCCGCGCTCGTCGGCCATGTGGATGGAGACCGGGAACACGATCTTGTCGCACTGCGGCGGCACCTTGGAGAGGTCGATCAGCAGCGACTCGTCGTCGCCGTCGCCCTCGCCGGTGAGGTTGTCACCCGTGTGCTCGACCGAACCGTCCGGACTCTTGAGCTGGTTGTAGAAGACGAACCACTCGTCCCCGAGCACCCGGCCGCCGCTGCACATCAGCGCGCTGGCGTCGAGGTCGAACGGGGCTCCGGTGGTGGAGCGCGCGTCCCAGCCGAGCCCGATCATCACCTGAGTGAGGTTCGGTGCGGCCTTGGACAGGGAGACATTGCCCCCTTTGGCAAGCGTGACGCCCATGCTGATGTCCCTCCCCGGGTGGTGTTACTGAGGTGGTCCTGCACGTCCGGCGCCGCACGTAAACCGTGCGGCGCCGGACAGAAAGAACCGGAGCCCCGTCGCCGGGGTCCGACGAGTGGCTCAGACGTTCACGCCGAAGTCCTGCGCGATGCCGCGCAGGCCCGAGGCGTAGCCCTGGCCGATGGCGCGGAACTTCCACTCCGCGCCGTGCCGGTAGAGCTCGCCGAAGACCATGGCGGTCTCCGTGGAGGCGTCCTCCGACAGGTCGTAGCGGGCGATCTCGGCGCCGCCGGCCTGGTTGACGACGCGGATGAACGCGTTGCGCACCTGGCCGAAGGACTGCTGGCGGGTCTCGGCGTCGTAGATCGAGACCGGGAAGACGATCTTCTCGACGTCGGCCGGGACGCCGGCCAGGTCGACCTTGATCTGCTCGTCGTCGCCCTCGCCCTCACCGGTGAGGTTGTCACCGGTGTGCTCGACGGAGCCGTCCGGGCTCTTGAGGTTGTTGAAGAAGATGAAGTGCGCGTCGCTGGCGACCTTGCCGGAGCTGTTCAGCAGCAGCGCGCTGGCGTCCAGGTCGAAGTCGGTGCCGGTCGTGGTGCGGACGTCCCACCCCAGACCGATGATGACCGCGGTCAGGCCCGGCGCCTCCTTGGTCAGCGATACGTTGCCGCCCTTGCTGAGGCTGACTCCCACGAGTCCTCCATTGGTGTCCAGGGGCGGGATGCCCCGTTGTGCTCGGATGTCGGATCAACGAGTCGATCCTAGTGACGGGTTCCCGCCCCTCGCAGGCCCTGAAGCCGACAATTCAGCGGGTGTCGAGCGCTCGCCGCCCGACCGGCGTCACAGGAGTCGAGCGCCTTCACGTAGTCGTTCAGGTCGCGCGCGTCCGGCAGGCCGTTGACGACGGTCCACCGCACGACGCCCTCCTTGTCGATGACGAAGGTGCCGCGCACCGCGCAGCCCTTGTCCTCGTCGAAGACGCCGTAGGCGCGCGAGACGTTGCCGTGCGGCCAGAAGTCGGACAGCAGCGGGTACTCCAGGCCCTCCTGCTCGGCGAAGACGCGCAGGGTGTGGATGGAGTCGTTGGAGACGGCGAGGAGCTGGGTGTCGCGGTCGGCGAGCAAGGGCAGGTTGTCGCGCAGCTCGCGGAGCTCGCCGGTGCACACGCCGGTGAAGGCGAAGGGGTAGAAGAGCAGCACCACGTTCCGCCGGCCGCGGAGGTCGGACAGCCGCACGGTCCTGCCGTGGTTGTCCTTGAGCTCGAAGTCGGGGGCCTTCTCGCCGACCTGGATCGCCATCGTCGCGGTTGTCCCTTCGTGCGGCGTCTGCGGTGCGACGACCACCCTACGCAGGGATCCGCGCAGGCCTGCGGGCGGGCCGACGGTGCCGGCCCGCCCGGTCCGTACGCCTAGCGCTTGGACTTGGCTGCTTTGGGCGTCGCCAGGCGGCTCCCGCTCCAGTCCTTGCCGACGCTGACGCTCTTGGACGCCGTCAGGCCGGCGGTCGTGGCGGCTTCCGAGATGTCACTCGGCTCCACGTAACCCGAACGGCCGGTCTTCGGCGTGAGGAGCAGAATCGCGCCGCCCTCTTCGATGTACGTGGTGGCATCGACCAGCGCATCCGTCAGGTCGCCGTCGTCGTCACGGAACCACAGCACAACGGCGTCGGCCACGTCGTCGTAGTCCTCGTCCACCAGGTCGCTCTCGACGATGCCCTCGATGGCCTCGCGGAGTTCCTGGTCCACGTCGTCGTCGTAGCCGATCTCCTGGACCACCTGCCCGGGCTGGAACCCCAGCCTGGCGGCAGGGTTCGTCCGCTCCTCCGCGTGGTCCGCGGTCGCGCTCACGGGTTGCCTCCTGATCATGTCTTGGGAAATGTCTCAGCCACGCGCGTGCGCGAAGCATTGGCCGTAGTCCACACGGGCGGGACCGATCGCGCAAGTACCCGGCCGTTCAGACCGCCGAAACGGTGACGATCCTGGCCGTGTCACCGCAACTCCAGGCACACCATCATGGCCCCAGGTGACGCACACCACACCTTTCTGCCCCGTTTGGGCGTTTGGGAATCGTCTGTGGGTACGAGACTCGCAAGTATTCGCCCCATACGTCACGGAGTCGATCTCACGCACGGGTTACCGCTCGGTAGAGATGACGTTTCACGGCCCCGAGGTGGACCATGGGGAACGGCGCAGCCCCCCAGCGACGACGCCCAGCGACGACAGCGAAACAGCGGCCCTCGCACGGCCCTCTGACAGGTAAGGAACAGCGTGGCTTCCGCATCCGATCGCAACCCGATCATCATTGGCGGCCTTCCGAGTCAGGTTCCTGACTTCGATCCCGAAGAGACGCAGGAGTGGCTCGACTCCCTCGACGCCGCCGTCGACGAGCGAGGCCGGGAACGCGCCCGCTACCTGATGCTGCGGCTGATCGAGAGGGCCCGCGAGAAGCGCGTGGCCGTGCCGGAGATGCGCAGCACGGACTACGTCAACACCATCCCCACCAAGAGCGAGCCGTTCTTCCCGGGCAACGAGGAGATCGAGCGCAGGATCCTCAACGCCACCCGCTGGAACGCCGCCGTGATGGTCTCCCGCGCCCAGCGCCCCGGCATCGGCGTCGGCGGCCACATCGCCACGTTCGCCTCCTCCGCCTCCCTCTACGACGTCGGCTTCAACCACTTCTTCCGCGGCAAGGACGAGGGCGACGGCGGCGACCAGGTCTTCTTCCAGGGCCACGCCTCCCCCGGCATCTACGCCCGCGCCTTCCTGCTGGACCGGCTCAGCGAGCAGCACCTGGACGGCTTCCGCCAGGAGAAGTCCAAGGCGCCGTACGCGCTGTCGTCGTACCCGCACCCGCGGTCGATGCCGGACTTCTGGGAGTTCCCGACGGTGTCGATGGGCCTCGGCCCGATCGGTGCGATCTACCAGGCGCGCATGAACCGCTACATGGAGGCGCGCGGGATCGCCGACACCTCCAAGTCGCACGTCTGGGCGTTCCTCGGTGACGGCGAGATGGACGAGCCGGAGTCGCTGGGCCAGCTGTCCATCGCCGCCCGCGAGGGCCTGGACAACCTCACGTTCGTCGTCAACTGCAACCTGCAGCGCCTGGACGGCCCGGTGCGCGGCAACGGCAAGATCATCCAGGAGCTGGAGTCGATCTTCCGCGGTGCCGGCTGGAACGTGATCAAGCTGGTCTGGGACCGCACCTGGGACCCGCTGCTCGCCCAGGACCGCGACGGCGTGCTGGTCAACAAGATGAACACCACGCCGGACGGGCAGTTCCAGACGTACGCCACGGAGACCGGCGCGTACATCCGCGACCACTTCTTCGGCGACGACCACCGGCTGCGCGCGATGGTCGAGAACATGACCGACGACCAGATCCTGCACCTGGGCCGCGGCGGTCACGACCACCGCAAGATCTTCGCGGCGTACAAGGCGGCCGTGGAGCACAAGGGGCAGCCGACGGTCATCCTGGCCAAGACGATCAAGGGCTGGACGCTCGGCCCGAACTTCGAGGGCCGCAACGCCACGCACCAGATGAAGAAGCTGACGGTCGACGACCTCAAGCGCTTCCGCGACCGTCTGCACCTGCCGATCCCGGACAAGGAGCTGGAGTCCGGCGTGCCGCCGTACTACCACCCGGGCCGGGACTCGGAGGAGATCCAGTACATGCACGACCGCCGCAGGAGCCTCGGCGGTTACGTCCCGACCCGCGTCGTCCGCTCCGAGCCGCTGCCGCTGCCGGAGGACAAGACGTACGCGACCGTGAAGAAGGGCTCGGGCCACCAGTCCATCGCGACGACCATGGCCTTCGTCCGGCTCCTGAAGGACCTCATGCGGGACAAGGAGATCGGCAAGCGGTTCGTGCTGATCGCGCCGGACGAGTACCGCACCTTCGGCATGGACTCGTTCTTCCCGAGCGCGAAGATCTACAACCCGCTCGGGCAGCAGTACGAGTCGGTCGACCGCGAGCTGCTGCTGGCCTACAAGGAGTCGCCGAACGGCCAGATGCTGCACGACGGCATCTCGGAGGCGGGCTGCACGGCCTCGCTCATCGCCGCCGGCTCGGCCTACGCCACCCACGGCGAGCCGCTCATCCCGGTCTACGTCTTCTACTCGATGTTCGGCTTCCAGCGCACCGGCGACCAGTTCTGGCAGATGGCCGACCAGCTGGCGCGCGGTTTCGTCCTGGGCGCGACCGCCGGCCGCACGACCCTGACCGGTGAGGGCCTGCAGCACGCGGACGGCCACTCGCAGCTGCTGGCCTCGACGAACCCGGGCTGCGTGGCGTACGACCCGGCGTTCGGCTTCGAGATCGCGCACATCGTCAAGGACGGGCTGCGCAGGATGTACGGCAGCTCGCCCGAGCACCCGCACGGCGAGGACGTCTTCTACTACCTGACCGTCTACAACGAGCCCATCCAGCACCCGGCCGAGCCCGAGAACGTGGACGTCGAGGGCATCCTCAAGGGCCTGTACCGCTTCAGCGAGGGCACGGCCGGCCAGACCCCGGCGCAGATCCTGGCCTCCGGTGTCGCGCTGCCCTGGGCGATCGAGGCCCAGAGGCTCCTGGCCGACGACTGGAACGTCAAGGCCGACGTCTGGTCGGCGACCTCCTGGAACGAGCTGCGGCGCGACGCCGTGGCCTGCGAGGAGCACAACCTGCTGCACCCCGAGGAGGAGCAGCGGGTGCCGTACGTGACCCGCAAGCTGGCGGACGCGCAGGGGCCGGTCGTGGCGGTCTCCGACTGGATGCGGTCGGTTCCGGACCAGATCGCGCGCTGGGTGCCGCAGCCGTACCAGTCGCTCGGCGCGGACGGTTTCGGCTTCGCCGACACCCGGGGTGCGGCGCGCCGCTTCTTCCACATCGACGCGCAGTCGATCGTGGTCGCGGTCCTCACCGAGCTGGCCCGTGAGGGCAAGGTCGACCGGTCGGTGCTCAAGCAGGCGATCGACCGGTACCAGCTGCTGGACGTGTCGGCGGCGGACCCGGGGGCCGCGGGCGGCGACGCATAACACGTCAGACCCTGTCAAGGGGTGGTGAGGCTCACGGGTACACCGTGGGCACACCACCCCTTCACGTTTCCTACGATGCGCCCATGCAGCAGCAGCCGGCCCGACTCCGTTGGGAACAGCGCACCCAGCGCCCCCTCTTCGCCCTGGCCCTGGCCTTCGCCGTGGCCTACGCCGTGCCGATCGTCCGGCCGGACGCGGGCCGGGAGGTGGTCGAGGTCTGCACGGCCGTGGAGTGGGTGGTGTGGGGGGCGTTCGCCCTCGACTACCTCGTCCGCCTCGCCCTGGCCGAGCGGCGGCTGCCGTTCGTCCGTGCGCACTGGCTCGACCTCGCCGCGGTGCTGCTGCCGCTGCTGCAGCCGCTGCGCCTGCTGCGTCTGGTGTCCACGTTGCTGCTCGTCGGGCAGCGGGCGCGGATGGCCTCGCAGATACGGCTCACGACGTACGTCGCCGGCTCGGTGGTCGGGCTGCTGATGTTCGGCTCGCTGGCCGTGCTGAGCGTGGAGCGGGACTCGCCGGACGGGAACATCCGGACGCTGGGTGACGCGGTGTGGTGGTCCTTCACGACGATGACGACCGTGGGCTACGGGGACCACGCGCCGACGACCGGGCTGGGCCGGATGCTCGCGGTCGGGCTGATGCTGTCCGGGATCGCGCTGCTGGGTGTGGTGACGGCGAACATCGCCGCCTGGTTCATCGCCCGGTTCGAGAAGGACGACGTGGAGGAGCGGCGGCAGACCCAGGCGATACAGGAGCTGACGGAGGAGGTCCGGGCGCTGCGCGACGAACTGGCGGCACTGAAGGGGACGTCGGTGAAATGACAGGAAGGAGGCCCCCGGCGCGGTTGCCGGAGGCCTTCCCTCACGTCCCCGGGGCTGACGGCACGTCAGAAGAGCATGCCGTTGCCCGGAGTCGCCGCTCCCGCCAGCCAGACCAGGGCCAGAAGCGTGTCGATGGCGCCCAGGACGAGGGCGACCACGGCCGTGACGGGCCGGGAGCCCGCCCAGGAACGGCCCATGGCGAGCCAGCCGCAGACGATCGCCACGGGGCCGAGAACGATCCCCAGCACGAAGAAACCGGCGACCGCGCAGATGACTCCGACGAGTCCGAGCGTCGCGCGATCCGGCCCGGTACGTGACCACGTCCGGCCACGTGAGCGGGGGTGCCTGCGCGTGCCGTGCCCGAAGCTCGCCATCATCAACTCCCGTCGACCCTCGATAGGTTGGGCTCGATGCGGTACGACATGGCGAGTACCCCGGATGCGGCCGTCAATCCCGCTGCCTGCGCGCCACCCCCCTCCGGCAGCGCGCCGCAGCGTCCGTCCCCCCATGCCCTGCGGAGGACTTGACCCACTGTGACCTGGAGTGAGGGCGGGAGGGGAGGGATCACCGGCCTCGTTCACCCTGATGGGCGAACTCGGCCGGGATCCGCGGCACTCCGTCAGATGTGCCCGACGCCCGCGCCCGCCTCGGCGTTCTCCCCGCGCTTGGTGAGGAACGCGACGAACACGGCGACGGCGGCCACGCCTGCGGCGGTCAGCGAGGCCAGGCTCATGCCGTCGATGAACGTGGTGTGCGCGACCTCGGTGATCTTCGCGGCGATCTGCTCGGGCGTGCCCGGAGGCACCGGGGCGATGCCCTGCTGGACGGTCAGCGCGGCCTGCTCGGTCTGGGCCGGCGTGAGCGGGGGCAGTCCCGCCTCCGCCCAGTTGCCGGCCAAGTCGTTGTCGACCTTGGAGGCCATGACCGCGCCCAGCACGGCCGTGCCCAGGCTGCCGCCGATCTGCATGGCGGCCTGCTGGAGGCCGCCGGCGACACCGGAGAGCTCCATCGGGGCGTTGCCCACGATGACCTCCGTGGCGCCGACCATGACGGGCGCGAGGCCGAGGCCGAGCAGGGCGAACCAGACGGACATGACGCCGCTGCCGGTCCCCGCGTCCAGCGTGGACATGCCGTACATGGCGACAGCGGTGCAGGCCATGCCGCCGGCCAGCGGGATGCGCGGGCCGAACTTGGTGATCATCACGCCGGCGAGCGGCGAGCCGACGATCATCATGCCGGTGAGCGGCAACAGGTGCAGACCCGCGTCGATCGGGCTCATGCCGTGCACGTTCTGCAGGTAGAACGTCACGAAGAACAGGCCGCCCATGAACGCGATGGCCATGAGGACCATGAGGACGACACCCGCCGACAGCGGGACAGAACGGAACAGCGCCAGCGGGATCAGCGGCTCCTTGACCTTCGTCTCCCAGAGGGCGAAGAGCCCGAAGCCGACGACCGACGCGACGATGAACGACCAGGTCTTCAGATCGCCCCAGCCCCACTCCGGGGCTTTGATCAGAGCCCAGACGAGGCAGAACATCGCGGCCGACAGCAAGGCGATGCCGAGCAGGTCGAAGGAGCGCGGGGCGTTCTCGGCGCGGTGGTCCAGCAGGATCCACACACCCAGGACGACGGCGAGGACGCCGACCGGCACGTTGATGAAGAACACCGACTGCCAGTTGACGTGCTCGACGAGCACGCCGCCGAGGATCGGGCCGCCGGCGGTGGAGGCACCGATGACCATGCCCCAGATGCCGATGGCCATGTTCAGCTTCTCCGCCGGGAAGGTGGCCCGCAGCAGGCCGAGCGCGGCCGGCATCAGCAGGGCGCCGAAGAGCCCCTGGAAGACGCGGAAGACGATGACCGCGGTGATGCCCTTGGACAGTCCGATGGCGGCCGAGGAGGCGGCGAAGCCCGCCACGCCTATGAGGAACGTCTGCCGGTGGCCGAACCGGTCACCGAGCTTGCCCGCGGTGATCAGGGAGACCGCGAGGGCGAGGAAGTAGGCGTTGGTGATCCATTGCAGATCCGACCAGGAGGCTCCCAGGTCCTTGCCGATCGCCGGGTTGGCAATGGCCACGATGGTGCCGTCGAGGGCCACCATCATGACCCCCACTGCGACGGTGATGAGGGTGAGCCAGGGGTGCCCCCGCAGCCCCTTGCCCGGCGTCGCGCCCGACGGCGTCGCCGGTGTCTTGCCGCCCGGCCCCGTCGTGTCGATGGTGGTCTGACTAGTCATACGTTCGAGGCTAATGACAGCCACTGACAATTGACAAACCAATTCACTAGTCGGTAACTGACACGACATGCCCGTATAGCCTGAGCTGGGGAAACCCTTCAGACGAGAGGAACGCCTTGAACCTGCGCGAACGCAAGAAGCAGCGCACCCGGGACGCCCTGCTGCGGGCCGCCCTGGAGCTGTTCGCCACGCGCGGGTACGAGGAGACGACCGTCGACGACATCGCCGCCGCCGTCGACGTCTCGCAGCGCACCTTCTTCCGCTACTTCGCCGGCAAGGAGGAGACGGCGTTCTTCGTGCCGCGGCTCGCGGAGGCCCTCGTCGTGGACGCCGTCCGGGCCCGCCCGCCGGACGAGGTGCCGCTGGAGGCGCTGCGCCGGGCCGTCGTGGAGAGCTGGGACACGATCCACGAGGCCGTCGAGGAGATCGTGCCGCTCGATCTCCACATGCGCGTCTACCGGGTGATCGAGTCGACGCCCGCGCTGCTCGCCGCGCATCTGCGCCGGGCGGCGGAGCTGGAGGAGCAGCTCGCCGGCATCATCGCCGAGCGCGAAGGACTCGACGTGGACGCCGATCCGCGTCCGAGAATCGTCGTCGCGCTGTTCGGCGGGGTGATCCGTGTCACCGAGCGGCTGTGGTCCGCGGGGGACGACCTCACCATGGAGGGTCTGCGCGCACTCACCACGGCCTACCTCGATCAGGTGGGGCCCGCGCTGGCCGGGAACTGGCGTACGGAGCCGTCCCCTTAACGCACACACCGAAACGTGATCCCGGTCACTTGGTTAACGCGAGACCCTCTCGTTCTCCTAGTGTGTCCTTTCAGTGACTTCCTTCGACACCTCCCCGCAACTGAACGTCTGGCGCGCACTGCTCGCTCTGGCCGTCGTCTTCGTGATGCTGGCGACCACCGGCTGGACGGCGCTGCGCAACCAGCGGGGTGACACGCCGCTGCAGGCCTCCCTCTCCGCGTGGGAGGAGGGGCGGATCGCCGGTCACCGTCTTCCGGACCCCCGGTCCGAGCCGGCGAAGCTGGCCCGCTTCTTCGCCTCGCTCGGGGAGCGGGACCGCGCGAGCCTGGTCCGCAAGTACTCCCTCGCGGTCGGCAACATGAACGGCGCCCCGGTCGAGCTGCGCTACCGGGCCAACCGCCTGGCCCTGGCCGAGGCGCGCAAGGTCGAGCGGGAACGCATGCACGACAAGCGCCTCACCCCGGCCGGACAGCACGAGGCCGGGCGCCGGATGCACCGCTTCGAGGACCTCCTGGAGAAGGGCCGCCGCATCCTGGCCTTCGACCCGGAGGGCTCGGGCCGCGTCGCGGAGGTCTTCGGCGATCTGCGCACGGCGGAGCGGGTCTCGGTCGTCGTGCCCGGCGTCGACACCGATTTGCTCACCTTCCAGCGCACCCACCGCCCGTACGCGGCGCCCGTCGGCATGGCCAGGGCCCTGTACGCGGCGGAGAAGCAGGCGAGCCCCTCGACCCGTACGGCCGTGATCGCCTGGGCCGACTACACGGCGCCGAGCGGACTCGGCATCGACTCCGCGACCGCGATGCGCGCCGAGGACGGCGCCGTACGGCTGCAGGCGCTGGTGCGCGCGCTGCCCGGGCACTCGCCGGTGTCGTTGTTCTGCCACAGCTACGGTTCCGTGGTCTGCGGGGTCGCGGCGGACGGCCTGCCGGGCCGGGTGTCCGACATCGCGGTGGCCGGCAGTCCCGGCATGCGCGTCGAGAAGGCCGCCCACCTGCGCACCGATGCCCGGGTGTGGGCCATGCGGGACGCCGACGACTGGATCCAGGACGTTCCGTACCTGGAGCTCGGCGGGCTGGGGCACGGTGCCGACCCGGTGTCCGCCGGGTTCGGGGCGCGGGTGCTGTCGGCGGCGGGCGCGAAGGGTCACGCCGGGTACTTCGTGCCGGGCACGGCAAGTCTGTTCAATTTCGCAGAGATCGGCGTTGGCGCATACCGCTCGGTGCACTGCGCGCACGAAGACGGCGTCTGCCGGACCGGTTTGTCCGGTACGGCGGCGGCCTGACGCGCGTAGAGGCGAAGGAATTGCGGTCTGCTCGGGAGGGGGACGGAGGAGCGCGTGCCGCATACGATGAGCCGCATGGGTGACGTACTGGCCGGATTTCATGCCGCCTGGGAGTTCGAGTCCGACTCCGTGCTCATCCGTTACGAACGAGGGATTCGAACACCCAAGCTCTTCCAGGCGCTCGGGGAACGGCGCGTCCCCCTCGACGCCCTCGCCGGCGTGACACTGACGCGGGGCCGGCGCGGCACCGTCGTGCTGCGGGTCGAGCCGCGCCCCGGGGCCGACCCGCTGATGGAGGCGGCCGCCGGGCAGCTGAAGGAGAGCGGCGACCCCTACCGGCTGGTGCTGCCCGCGGAGCGGGAGGTGCTCGCGGAGTACTACGCCGACGAGTTGCGGGGGCTGCTGACGGAGACCGGACCGGCGGACCGGTTCCTCGTGGAGCCGCCGAAGGGGCCGCTGTCGTTCAAGGCGTACGACGGGAAGGCCTCCTTCGACGGACGGACCGTGAACTTCCGCTGGTTCTGGACGGGTGCGTCGTCGGCGAAGTGGAAGGCCGGCGACCAGAGCTTCTCCGTCGAGGAGCTCAACGGGGTGGAGTGGCGCTCGCCGGAGGTCTTCGAGGGGCATCTGCGGTTGCTGCGGCGGGACGCCGGGGAGTCGGCGGCGCAGGCCGACCAGGACCCGGCCGCGGTGGTGTTCGGGCTGGGGTACGGGCCGGTGCACGAGTCGTTGCCGTTCGCGGCGGCGGTGCTGGCCGCGGTGCGGACGTCCAGTCCGGTGGCCGCCGTGCCCGCGCCGCGCCGTGATCCCGCGGACATCGCCGAGCGGATCCGGCATCTCGGGGAGCTGCACCAGGCCGGGCTGGTGACGGACGAGGAGTTCTCGGTCAAGAAGGCGCAGTTGCTGGCGGAGCTCTAGCGTCCGCCCCGGTCTCGCCGTGGAGGGGCGCGGGTTCGTGCGTGGCCGGTCGCGCACCAGCGCAAGGTGCCGCACATCGGCACAGCCCCGCGCCCCTTCAGGGCGCTTCGCTACTCCCGGCCCGCCGACGTGAAGGTCATGTCCGCGTAGCGGTTGCCCGCCACCTGGGCCGCGATGCCGTCCAGCAGGTCCAGTTGCTCGTCCGTCAGGACGATCCTGGTCGCCGCCGTGTTCTCCTCGACCCGGGAGGGCTTGCGGGTGCCCGGGATCGGGATGACCGGGAGGTCGCGCAGCGTCGCCTGCTGGTGCACCCAGGCCAGGGCGATCTGGCCCGGGGAGGCGTCGTGGGCCCGGGCGACCGAGCGGATCAGCTCCAGCAGGGGCGCGTTGGCCGTGGCGTTGTCGCCGGTGAAGCGGGGCTGCTGACGGCGGAAGTCGTCCGACGACAGCTCCTCCGCCCTGGTGAACGAGCCCGTGAGGAAGCCCCGCCCGAGCGGGGAGTACGGGACGAGGGCCACGCCCAGCTCGCGGGCCGCGGGCACGACGTGCGTCTCGATGTCACGGCTGAACAGCGACCACTCCGACTGCACGGCGGCGATGGGGTGCACGGCGTGCGCGGCGCGCAGTTCGCCGGCCGTGACCTCGCTCAGGCCGAGGTGCTTGACCTTGCCCTCGCGGACCAGGTCGGCCATCGTGCCGACGCTCTCCTCGATCGGCACGTTCACATCGCGCCGGTGCATGTAGTAGAGGTCGATGGCCTCGACGTCCAGGCGCTTCAGGCTGGCCTCGACGGCCTGGCGGATGTAGGGCGGGTCGTTGCGGATGACGCGGCGCGTCGGCTCGTCCGCGGGGATGGACAGGGCGAACTTGGTCGCGATGACGACCTCGTCGCGGTGGGCCTTGAAGAACGGCGACAGGAACCGCTCGTTCTCGCCGGCACCGTACGCGTCGGCCGTGTCGTAGAGGGTGACGCCCAGTTCGAGGGCCCGCTCCAGGGTGGCCCGGGACGCGTCCGCGTCCGCGGGGCCGTAGGCGAAGCTCATGCCCATGCAGCCGAGGCCCTGGACACCCACCTCGGGGCCGTGGTCGCCGAGCTTCGCCGTCGTGATCGTGCCGTCCGTCATCGGGACCTCTCCGACGCCAGGGCACGCCCGGCGTCCGCGTAGAAACTGATCTTCCGGTCGAGCACGGCGAGCGTGCCGCGGAGTTCCTCGATCCGCGCGAGGACGTCCTCACGGGTCGTCTGCAGCAGCTCGAAGCGCTCGGTGTAGGTGTGGTCGCCCTCGCGCACCAGTTCCGCGTACCTGACCATGTCGGCGACCGGCATGCCCGTCAGGCGGAGTTTGCCGACCAGGTCCAGCCAGTCGAGGTCGCGGTTGGTGTAGCGGCGCTGACCTGTGTGGGAGCGGTCGATGTGCGGCATCAGGCCGATGCGCTCGTACCAGCGCAGGGTGTGGGCCGTCAGGCCGGTGAAGGCGACGACCTCGCTGATCGTGTAGCGGTCCTGGCCGTCCGGGCGCCGGTTCTGCTGCGGCGGGCCGGCGCACGTGTCGGTCCTGGTCCCCGTGGTCTCCATCACCGTCATGCCCCCAACGCTAGAACCTTGGAGTGCGCTCCAAGCAAGCGCCGACGGCAAGAAATCGGCAGGACGCCTCCCGATCCGGTGGCTCAGCGTACGGGTCGGGGCCCGGTGGGGACCCGCCCCCTTGCCGGAGCCGGTGCCGTGAGCGCATAGGCTCGAACGCATGTCGCTGAAGAGCCTCGCGCTGATCGAGAACTGGCCGGTTCCCACCGCCGCGGCGGGTGTCGTCCGGGCGGACGGCACGGTCCTGGGCACCCACGGCCCGGCCGGGCGGCGGTTCCCGCTCGCCTCGGTGACCAAGCCGCTGGCCGCCTACGCGGTGCTGGTCGCCTACGAGGAGGGCGCGATCGAGTTCGACGAGCCCGCCGGCCCGGCCGGGTCGACCGTCCGGCACCTGCTCGCCCACACCTCGGGCCTCGCCTTCGACGAGCACAAGGTCACGGCCCCGCCCGGGGAGCGGCGGCTGTACTCCAACGCCGGGTTCGAGCAGCTCGGCGACCATGTCGCGAAGGCGACCGACATCCCGTTCGCCGAGTATCTGCGGCAGGCCGTGCTGGAGCCGCTGGGCATGACCTCGACGACCCTGGAGGGCTCCCCGGCCAAGGACGGCGTCTCCACGGTGGAGGACCTGCTGCGCTTCGCCGCCGAGGTGCAGGCCCCCCGGCTGCTGGACCCGCGTACGGTCGCCGGGGCGATGAGCGTGCACTACCCGGGCACCAAGGGCGTCCTGCCGGGGTACGGCCACCAGAACCCCAACGACTGGGGGCTCGGCTTCGAGATCCGCGACTCCAAGTCGCCGCACTGGACGGGCGCTTCGTCCTCGCCCCGCACGTTCGGGCACTTCGGGCAGTCCGGGACGTTCCTGTGGATCGACCCGGATGCGCGGGCGGCGTGCGTGGCGCTGACGGACCGGGCGTTCGGGCCCTGGGCGATCGAGGCGTGGCCGCCGTTCACGGACGCGGTGCTGGCCGAGGTCTAGCAGCGGCCCCGCGTTCCGGAAGCGGCGCCGAGCTCTAGGCCATCTCCCAGACGAGGAGCTCGGCGGGCGTCACGGCTTCGGCCTCCAGGCCCTTGGCGCCGGTGATCCGGGCCGCGTCGCCGGCGCCCAGCCGCTCGCCGTCCAGACGCACCTCACCGCGCACGACGTGCACGTACGCGTACGCCGCGTCCGGCACCGCCGTCCGCTCCCCCGCGCCCAGCCGCCGTACGTGCAGCATCGCGCCGGCCTCGGGCAGGGCGTAGGGCGTGGAGTCGGCGATGCCGTGGACGACCTCGTAGAACGGGTCGCCGCCGGGACTCAGCGGGGCGAGCCACATCTGCAGGAAGGTCAGGGGCTGCGTTCCGTCGTTGCGCTCCACGTGCCGCACCCCGCCCGCCGAGCTGAGCCGCTGCACGTCGCCGTGGCGGACGACCGACTCGTGCCCGGCGGAGTCACGGTGCGTCAGTTCGCCCTCCACCACCCAGGTCACGATCTCGGTGTGGCTGTGGGGGTGCTCGTCGAATCCGGCGCCCGGGGCCAGCCGCTCCTCGTTGCAGGCGAGCACCGCGCCGAAGCGGAGGTTGTCCGGGTCGTAGTGGGCCCCGAAGGAGAAGGCGTGCCGGGTCTCGATTCCGGCCGCCGGGTCGCCGCCCCGGTAGCGCTCGTCAGCGCGCCGAATGTCCATCACGGTGACCACCGTAGACCCGGCGGCGCACCTTCCCGTCCGGATAAGGCAGTCTTGTCCCCGTGCCCGAACCCGAAACCAGCAAGAACGCAGCCGCAGCCCCCGACGTCCACGCCCACGCGGCGACGCTGAAGCGCCTGGAGAAGTCGTCCGGATCGCTCGCCGCGCAGGCCATCGCGCGGATGGACGAGACGCTGCCCTGGTACCGGGCCATGCCCCCGGAGAACCGTTCCTGGATCGGTCTGGTCGCGCAGGCGGGCATCGCCGCGTTCACCGAGTGGTTCCGGCATCCGGACGCCCCGCAGGCCATCTCCACCGACGTGTTCGGCACCGCGCCGCGCGAGCTGACCCGGGCGATCACGCTGCGGCAGACCGTGGAGATGGTGCGCACCACCATCGAGGTCATGGAGTCCGCGATCGACGAGGTCGCGGCCCCCGGCGACGAGAGCGTCCTGCGCGAGGCGCTGCTGGTGTACGCCCGCGAGATCGCCTTCGCCACCGCCCAGGTGTACGCCCAGGCCGCCGAGGCACGCGGTGCCTGGGACGCCCGGCTGGAGTCCCTGGTCGTGAACGCCGTGCTGAGCGGCGAGGCCGACGAGGGCGCCGTGTCGCGGGCCGCCGCCCTGGGCTGGAACTCGCCCGAGCACGTGTGCGTGGTGCTCGGCACGGCACCCGACGGGGACAGCGAACTGACCGTCGAGGCGATACGGCGGGCGTCCCGGCACGCCAAGCTCCAGGTGCTGACCGGGGTGCTCGGCGACCGGCTGGTCGTCATCGCGGGCGGCAGCGACAACCCGCTGGCCGTGGCCAAGTCGCTCATCGGCCCGTTCGCCGCCGGGCCGGTCGTGGCCGGGCCGGTGGTGCCCGATCTGCAGGCCGCGACCCGGTCCGCGCAGGCCGCCGCCGCGGGCCTCAAGGCGTGTTCCGCCTGGCAGGACGCCCCGCGCCCGGTCCTCGCCGACGACCTGCTCCCGGAGCGGGCGATCGCCGGTGACCCCTCGGCCCGTGAGCAGCTGGTGGAGGAGATCTACAGACCGCTGGAGGAGGCCGGGGCGGCGCTCCTGGAAACCCTCAGCGTCTATCTCGAACAGGCGAGCAGTCTGGAAGGCGCGGCCCGGATGCTGTTCGTGCATCCCAACACCGTCCGCTACCGGCTTCGACGTGTGACTGACGTCACCGGCTGGTCACCCTCCGATGTACGCTCTGCGTTCACGCTGCGGATCGCGCTGATCCTGGGGCGTCTGGTCGATGGAGATCTCCAGCCCTAAGGTTTTGTGGAAGCTCGACAAAACCCCCTCGTGTTCTTCGTCCCTGTCCCCACGGGCGGCCGTGCCCGTACCCAAGAGAGAGTGTGAGAGTGCTCGTACTCGTCGCTCCCGGCCAGGGCGCCCAGACGCCCGGCTTCCTGACTGAATGGCTCGACCTCCCCGGTGTCCGCGGTGCCCTGGAGGCATGGTCCGACGCCGCGGGGATCGACCTGATCCGTTACGGCACCGAGGCCGACGCGGAGGAGATCCGCGACACCGCGGTGGCGCAGCCGCTGCTCGTCGCGGCCGGCATGGTGTCCGCGTCCCTGCTGTTCGAGGACCCGGCCGACCTCCCGCGCACGGTCGGCGCCCTCGCCGGTCACAGCGTCGGCGAGTTCACCGCCGCCTCGCTCGCCGGGGTGCTCCCGCACGAGGAGGCGCTGCGCCTGGTCCGCACCCGGGGCCTCGCCATGGCCCAGGCCGCGGCCGTCACCGAGACGGGCATGGCCGCGCTGCTGGGCGGCGACCCCGCCGTGACGGTTCCGCACCTGGAGAAGCTGGGCCTGACCCCGGCGAACATCAACGGCGCGGGCCAGATCGTCGCGGCCGGCACCAAGGAGCAGCTCGCCGCGCTGGAGGCGGACAAGCCCGAGGGTGTGCGCAAGGTCGTCGCGCTGAAGGTCGCCGGCGCGTTCCACACGCACCACATGGCTCCCGCGGTCGAGACGCTGGCGAAGGCCGCCGCCGACGCCCGGGGCACCGGCGATCCGAAGGTCACCTACGTCTCCAACAGGGACGGGCAGGCCGTCGCCGCCGGCAGCGAGGTGCTGGAGCGGCTGGTCGGCCAGGTCGCCAACCCGGTCCGCTGGGACCTGTGCATGGAGACCTTCAAGGAGCTCGGGGTCACGGCCCTGATCGAGGTCTGCCCGGGCGGCACCCTCACCGGCCTGGCCAAGCGGGCCCTGCCGGGTGTGCGGACGCTGGCCCTGAAGTCCCCCGCCGACCTCGACGCCGCTCGCGAGCTCATCGCCGAGCAGAGTGCCTGACAAGGAGCCCGAGAGCATGGCGAAGATCAAGCCCAGCAAGGGCGCCCCGTACGCGCGGATCCTCGGCGTCGGCGGTTACCGCCCGACCCGGGTCGTGCCGAACGAGGTGATCCTGGAGACGATCGAGTCGTCCGACGAGTGGATCCGCTCGCGCTCCGGCATCGAGACGCGGCACTGGGCCTCCGACGAGGAGACCGTCGCGCAGATGTCGATCGAGGCGTCCGGCAAGGCCATCGCGGACGCGGGCATCTCCGTGGAGCAGATCGGCGGCGTGATCGTCTCGACCGTCTCGCACTTCAAGCAGACGCCGGCCGTCGCCACCGAGATCGCCGACAAGCTGGGCACGGACAGGGCCGCCGCCTTCGACATCTCCGCGGGCTGCGCGGGCTTCGGCTACGGCCTGACCCTCGCCAAGGGCATGATCGTCGAGGGTTCCGCGGAGTACGTCCTGGTGATCGGCGTCGAGCGGCTGAGCGACCTGACCGACCTGGAGGACCGGGCGACGGCCTTCCTGTTCGGCGACGGTGCCGGCGCGGTCGTGGTCGGCCCGTCCCAGGAGCCGGCGATCGGCCCGACCGTGTGGGGCTCCGAGGGCGACAAGTCCGACACCATCAAGCAGACCGTGCCGTGGACGGACTACCGCGACGGGACGGTCGAGAAGTTCCCCGCGATCACCCAGGAAGGCCAGGCGGTCTTCCGCTGGGCCGTGTTCGAGATGGCGAAGGTCGCCCAGCAGGCGCTGGACGCGGCCGGGATCACCGCGGACGACCTGGACGTCTTCATCCCGCACCAGGCCAACGTGCGGATCATCGACTCGATGGTGAAGACCCTGAAACTGCCGGAGCACGTCACGGTCGCGCGTGACATCCGCACCACCGGCAACACCTCGGCCGCCTCGATCCCGCTCGCGATGGAGCGGCTCCTGGCGACCGGCGAGGCGAAGAGCGGCGACACCGCGCTCGTCATCGGCTTCGGGGCGGGTCTCGTCTACGCCGCGACTGTCGTTACCCTCCCCTAGGCACTCCGTGCCGGATCATGCGGTCCGGGACGGGAAGAACCACCTGCCACACCCTCTGGATATCTACGAAGGAGCGCCAACATGGCCGCCACTCAGGAAGAGATCGTCGCCGGTCTCGCCGAGATCGTGAACGAGATCGCCGGCATCCCGGTTGAGGACGTCCAGCTGGACAAGTCCTTCACCGACGACCTGGACGTCGACTCGCTGTCCATGGTCGAGGTCGTCGTCGCCGCCGAAGAGCGCTTCGACGTCAAGATCCCGGACGAGGACGTCAAGAACCTCAAGACGGTCGGCGACGCGACCGACTACATCCTCAAGCACCAGGGCTGATCGACCGATCAGGCCCTCGGGCTGACTGCCCCGCCACCCGGCGGTGGCGCCGCTTAATCCTCGGATCCGTTGGAGAAAGAATTCCCGTGAGCTCGACCAATCGCACCGTGGTCGTCACCGGTATCGGCGCAACCACACCGCTGGGTGGCGACGCAGCCTCTACCTGGGAGGGCCTGGTCGCCGGACGTTCCGGCGTCAAGCCCCTGGAGCAGGACTGGGCGGCCGACCAGGCCGTCAAGATCGCGGCCCCGGTCGCCGTGGAGCCGACCGAGGTCATCCCCCGGCCGCAGGCCCGCCGCCTGGACCGCTCGGCGCAGTTCGCGCTGGTCGCCGCCAAGGAGGCCTGGGCCGACGCCGGTTTCGAGGCGAAGGCCGGCGAGGACCCGAACGTCGACCCCGACCGGCTGGGCGCGGTCATCGCCTCCGGCATCGGCGGCGTGACGACGCTGCTCGACCAGTACGACGTGCTGAAGGAGAAGGGCGTCCGCCGCGTCTCCCCGCACACCGTTCCCATGCTGATGCCCAACAGCCCGTCGGCCAACGTCGGTCTGGCCGTCGGCGCCCGGGCGGGCGTGCACACGCCGGTCTCCGCCTGCGCGTCCGGCGCCGAGGCCATCGGCTACGCCATCGAGATGATCCGCACCGGCCGCGCCGACGTCGTCGTCGCGGGTGGCACGGAGGCGGCGATCCACCCGCTGCCCATCGCCGCGTTCGGCAACATGATGGCGATGTCCAAGAACAACGACGACCCGCAGGGCGCCTCGCGTCCCTACGACGTCGCCCGCGACGGCTTCGTCCTCGGTGAGGGCGCCGGTGTCGTGGTCCTGGAGTCCGCCGAGCACGCCGCGAAGCGCGGGGCCCGGGTGTACGCCGAGGCGGTCGGGCAGGGCATCTCCGCCGACGCGCACGACATCGTGCAGCCGGAGCCTGAGGGGCGGGGCATCTCGCACGCCCTGCAGAACCTGCTGGAGCGCACCGACCTGGACCCGTCGGAGATCGTGCACGTGAACGCGCACGCGACGTCGACGCCGGCCGGTGACATCGCCGAGCTGAAGGCGCTGCGCAAGGTGTTCGGTGACGATACCGACCACATCGCGGTGTCGGCGACGAAGTCGATGACCGGGCATCTGCTCGGTGGCGCGGGTGGTGTCGAGACGGTGGCGACGGTGCTCGCGCTGTACCACCGGGTGGCTCCGCCGACGATCAACGTGGAGAACCTGGACCCGGAGGCCGAGGCGAACGCCGACGTCGTCCGGGGTGAGGCCCGGAAGCTGCCCGTCGAGGGCCGTATCGCGGCGCTGAACGACTCGTTCGGGTTCGGTGGGCACAACGTGGTGCTGGCGTTCCGGACGGTTTGATCCTGAGCGTTGAACGGCCCGGACTTCTTGGGTGGAGTTCGGGCCGTTCGCCGTTTCTGTGACGTTGTGTGCCGGGTGCCGGCCGGTGGGGGTTGTGCGCACCTACACGGCGGAGCCGCACATCGACACGGCCCCCCGCCCCTGATCACACCACCTGGTGGAGCCAGCGGACCGGGGCGCCCTCTCCCGCGTAGCGGAAGGGTTCGAGCTCGTCGTCCCAGGGCTTGCCGAGCAGCTTGTTGAGCTCGGCTTCCAGGTCGGTCTCGCCCTGACGGCTGCGCTGGAGGGCCGCGCGCAGGCGGTCCTCGGGGATGAGGATGTCGCCGTGCATGCCGGTGACGGCGTGGTAGATGCCCAGGTCGGGGGTGCAGCTGTAGCGCTCGCCCTCGGCGGTGGGGCAGGGTTCCGCGGTGACCTCGAAGCGCAGCAGGTGCCAGCCGCGCAGCGCGGAGGCCAGCTTGGACGCCGTGCCCACCTGGCCCTGCCAGGAGAACTCCGAGCGCCAGGTGCCGGGCGCGGCGGGCTGGCGGATCCAGTCCAGGCTGACGCGTGTGCCGAGCACCCCGGCGACGGCCCACTCGACGTGCGGGCACAGCGCGCGCGGCGCGGAGTGCACGTACAGAACTCCACGTGTCGTCACCGGAACCTCCGGGCAGAGCGGACCATCTTGGAACAGGCGGAACGGCGGTGACCGGGCGGGTCACGTTGATGGCGAGGCTACCGTGCGGGGGCGCGAGGAGTGTGACGTACGGTCGGTCCAGGTGCCGGGAAACTCCCGCCATTCACCCAGGGGGACGCTTGTGCGGGTGTGAGCCGTTGCACCTGATCGGCCGGGAACCCTCGTGCGGTGTCATGGGTTGGGGAGACAGGGACTCCACGGCGAGGGGACGGACCAGACATGCGGACGCGGAGCCATCGCGCACGGAGTGTTCTCGCCGTGGTCGCCGCGGCCATGCTGGGCGTGGCCGGGTGCGATGCCGTGGGCGGGGACTCCGCCGCCCCGTCCGAGCGGGCGAAACCTTCCCCGAAGCCCACGCCCCTGTGGGACCGCAGCCCGCGTTCGATCGCGGCCGTCGGTGACTCGATCACGCGGGCCTTCGACGCGTGTGACGTGCTGTCGGACTGCCCGGAGGCGTCCTGGGCGACCGGCACCAGCCCCGAGGTGGACTCGCTGGCGGTGCGGCTGCTGGGCAGGACCGAAGCCCCCCGGCGGAGCTGGAACTTCGCCGTGACGGGCGCGCGGATGGCCGATCTGCCCGGGCAGATGGCCCGGGCCGTACGGCGGGGACCGCAGCTGGTGACGGTGATGGTCGGGGCGAACGACGCCTGCCGGGCCACGCCCTCGGCGATGACCCCGGTCTCCGCCTTCCGCGCGGACTTCGAGGACGCGCTGCGTTCCCTGCGCAAGGCCCTGCCCAAGACCCAGGTGTTCGTGGCGAGCGTGCCCGACCTGAAGCGGCTGTGGTCCGAGGGCCGTTCCAGTGCCATGGCCAAGCAGGTCTGGCAGCTGGGCATCTGCCCGTCGATGCTGGGTGACGCGGACGCCCTGGACGCGTCGGCGGCCCAGCGGCGCGACGCGGTGAGCGAGCGCGTGGCGGACTACAACAAGGTCCTGAAGGAGGTCTGCGCCGAGGACGAGCGGTGCCGCCATGACGGCGGGGCGGTCCACGACTACCGCTTCGGCACGGCCCAGTTGAGCCGCTGGGACTACTTCCACCCGAGCGTGAACGGACAGGCCCGGTTGGCGGAGATCGCGTACCGCGCCGTCACGGCGGCCAAGCCCCTGACCTAGAGTTCCGCACATGAACGAACTCTTCGGCACACTTCCCGACGGGACCCCGGTGCACCGCTGGACGCTGGAGCGGGCGGACGTACGGGTGCGGGTGCTGTCGTACGGCGGGATCGTGCAGTCGGTCGAGGTGCCGGACCGGACGGGGCGGGCCGCCGACGTGGTGCTGGGGTTCCCGGATCTCGCCGGGTACCTGGCCCATCCGGAGCCGTATCTCGGGGCCCTGATCGGGCGGTACGCCAACCGCATCGCCGGGGCCCGCTTCCCGCTGGAGGGGCGGACGTACGCCCTGGAGGCGAACAACGGGCCGAACTCGCTGCACGGCGGGGCGCGTGGCTTCGACCGGCGGGTGTGGGACGTCACCCCGGTCGAGTACGGGGTGCGGCTGGCGCGGGTCAGCCCGCACGGCGAGGAGGGGTTCCCCGGCCGGCTGGAGGTCTCGGTGACGTACTCGCTCCTGGCGGGCGGGGCGCTGCGGATCGCGTACGAGGCGGCGACGGACGCGCCGACCGTGGTGAACCTGACGAACCACAGCTACTTCAACCTGGCCGGCTCCGGGGACGCGGGCGGTCACGAACTGCGGCTGGCGGCCGCCCGGTACACGCCGGTCGACGCGCACCTGATCCCGGCCGGCGGCCCTCAGGACGTGGCGGGCACGCGCTTCGACTTCCGTGCGGCCCGCAAGGTGGGCAGCGGCTACGACCACAACTTCGTGCTCGACAAGGGCGTGACGGAGTCCGCGGTGGAGGTCGCCGAACTGCACGACCCGGCGTCGGGGCGGGTGCTGACGGTGGCGACCACCGAACCCGGGCTTCAGCTCTACACCGGCGACCACCTGGGCGAGCCGTTCGCCCCCGGTGACGGCATCGCGCTGGAGACCCAGCACTTCCCCGACTCTCCGAACCGGCCCGACTTCCCCACGACCGTGCTGCGGCCGGGCGAGGTGTTCCGCTCGGAGACGGTGTACGGCTTCGGCGTGCGGTAGTCCCGGGCGGAGCCTTTCCCGCGCTCACGGCCCCGGTCCGGAGGTCAGGTCCCGGACCGGGGCTGCTGAGGGGGGACCTTGTCCCGGATCAGACGTTAATCGCCGCGGTGATCCTGCGGTCGGCGATCGAGCGTCCGACCTGGATCTCGTACGAACCCTTCACAAACGACCACGAGCCGGTCGCTTCGTCCCAGATCTCGAAAGCCCGGCGCGGCAGTTCGACCGTCGCCTCGACCGTCTCGCCGGGGCCCGCCTCGACGCCCGCGAAGCCGGCCAGCCAGCGCGCCGGGCGGGTGGGGTCCGCCTCGGCGGGCGCGAGGTAGAGCTGGACGACCTCGCGGCCGGAGCGGTCTCCGGTGTTGCGGAGGCGGACCGTCGCGGTGGTCGCGTGCGGTGTTCCGGTGACCTCGACCGACTCGTAGGTCCAGTCGGTGTAGCCGAGGCCGTGGCCGAAGGGGTAGGCGGGGGTGCGGCCGTGCTTCTCCCAGGCGCGGTAACCGATGAACACGCCCTCTTCGTAGACGAGTTCGCCGTTCTCGGGGACGACCCGGGTGACCGGCGCGTCGGCCAGGGAGCCCCAGGTGGTGGGCAGGCGGCCGCCGGGCTCCCGGGCGCCGGTGAGGACGTCCGCGAGGGCCGCGCCGCCCTCCTGGCCGGGGAACCAGGACAGCAGCACGGCGGCGACCTCGTCGCGCCAGGGCAGCTCCACCGGGGAGCCGGAGTTGACGACCACGACGGTGCGGGGGTTGGCGGCGGCGACGGCGCGCACGAGGTCGTCCTGGTGGCCGGGCAGGCGCAGGTCCGTGCGGTCGAAGCCCTCGGACTCGACGCGTTCGGTGGTGGCGACCACGACGACGGCCGTGTCGGCGGCCCGGGCGGCCTCGGCCGCCTCGGCGACGAGTTCCTCGGGAGTGCGCTGCGGGTCCTGGTGGGCGAGGGTGAAGCCGATGACCCGCATGGGCCGGCCGTCCGGCGGCGGGACCGTGTGAGCGAGGGAGACCTCGACCGGTTCCCCGGCGGTGAGGTCGACGCGGGCGTGCGGTACGGGCGGCCCGAAGAAGGTGAGGAACGGGTCGTCACCGTCGGGGCGTTGGACGTCGTCGTAGTAGACGGTGCCCGCGACGGCCAGCCGGAAGGGGCCGAGGCCCTTGATGCCGAAGGTGTGCGTGCCGCTCTCGCGCGGGGTGAAGGTGCCGGTCAGTTCGACGCTGTGCAGCTTCTCGTGGGTGACGCCCTCGGGGAGGTCGGCGCCCATCCATTGGATGTGGCCGCTGGGGGCTGAGCGGGTGCCGAGGACCTGACCGGCCGCGTCCCGGCAGACGGCACGCAGCTCGAAGCCCCGGTCGGCGATGGGGAGTTCGGTGTTGGGGTCGGCGCCGAGGGCGTAGGTGAGGGTGCCTTCGGGGAGGGCGGCGGTGAGGCCGTCAAGCGGGGAGACGGTGCGGGCTGGGAAGACGGTGGCCGAGCCGCCGCCGAGGACGCGGGCGTCGCGGGCGGCGGCGCCGATGAGCGCGACACGGCCGGGCCTCAGCGGCAGGGCGCCGCCTTCGTTGCGGACCAGGACGAAGGAGCGGCGGGCGATCTCGCGGGCGAGGGCCGCGCCGTCGGTGTCCGGGGGCGGTGCGGTGACGACGGGTTCGGCGCCCTCCAGGAGGCCGACCCGGGCGGCGAGGCGCAGTACGCGGCGGACGGCCGCGTCGACGAGGGCCTCGTCGGCCTCGCCGTCGCGCACGGCCCGGGCGAGGTTCTCGCCGTAGACGGTGCCGGGGCCGGGCATGGCGATGTCGAGGCCGCCGGTGAGGGCACCGGTGGTGGAGCGGGCGGCGGTCCAGTCGGAGACGTTGACGCCGTCGAAGCCCCAGGCGCCGCGCAGGACCTCGTTGACCAGGTGGTGGTGCTCGGTCATGGTCGGGCCGTTGACCGAGTTGTAGGCGGTCATGACGCCCCAGGGGCGGGCGTTCGCCACGATCGCCTCGAAGGGGGCCAGGTACAGCTCGCGCAGGGCGCGTTCGCTCACGAGGTTGTTCACGGTGAGGCGGTCGGTCTCGGCGTCGTTGGCGACGAAGTGCTTGACGGTGGTGCCGACGCCGCCGGACTGGACGCCCCGGACGTACGCGGTGCCGATCCGGCCGGTGAGGTACGGGTCCTCGCTGTAGGCCTCGAAGTGGCGGCCGCCCAGCGGGGAGCGGTGCAGGTTGACCGTGGGGGCGAGCAGGACGTGGACGCCCTTGCGGCGGGCCTCCTGGGCGAGCAGGACGCCGGCCCGGTGGGCGAGGTCCGGGTCCCAGGTGGCGGCGAGGGCGGTCGGGGAGGGCAGGGCGACGGACGGGTCGTCGGCGCTCCAGTGCACGCCGCGGACGCCGATCGGGCCGTCGGACATGACCAGCGACGCGAGGCCGGCCTCCGGCAGGGCGGGCAGGCTCCACATGTCCTGGCCGGCCAGGAGCCGTGTCTTGGCGTCCAGGTCGAGCCTGCCGAGGGCCGCCTCGACGGCCGCCTCGCGTCGTTCCTCCGCTGTCTCCGTCACGCCGGCACCTCCACGTCGAACGCCGCTGGATGTCACCATCGTGCACCCATAGCCTGTGGGACGGTAGGTTTCGTTATATTCCCGTGACATTCGGTGGGGTGGCATGTCGTACGGTGACGCCATGACGGCCAGGACGAGGAGCGAGGAGCGGCGTGCGGAGATCGTGCGGGCCGCGCTGGAGGTGATCGCCGAGCGCGGTTACCGGGGAGCGAGCCTGGCGGCGGTCGCCGAGCGGGTCGGGCTCACCCAGCAAGGGCTGCTGCACCACTTCCCCACCAAGGAGGCGCTGCTCGTCGCGGTCCTTCAGGAGCGGGACCGCTGGGACGCGATGCCCGCCGGCCGGCTGCGCCTGGACCTGCTGGCCTCGCTCGTCGAGTACAACGCGATGCGGCCCGCCATCATCCAGACCTTCTCGGCGCTGCTCGGCGAGAGCGTCACCGAAGGGCATCCGGCCCGCGCCTACTTCACCGAGCGCTACGTCGGAGTGCGCGCGGGCATGGCGGAGGTGCTGCGCGCCGAGTACGGCGACCGCCTGCCGAGCGGCCTCACGCCCGAGCGGGCCGCCCCGCTCCTGGTGGCGATCCTCGACGGCCTGCAGTACCAGTGGCTGCTGGATCCGGAGTCGGTGGACATGGCGTCGGCGTTCCGGGACTTCCTGACGCTGCTGGGCGAGGGCGACGGCTGAGCCGAGCGGGCCGGTTCCCGGAGCGCCGCGGCAGACGGCGGCGCGGATCACCGGCCGAGCCCCATGGCGTGGACCACTGTCGTCACGCGATACTTCCGCCGTCCGGCACCACGCTTCCCCCACCGTGACGGAAGGGCTCAACCCCCTTGAACTCCATACGCGTTCGCCTCGGCGTCCTCGGCCTCGCCCTGCTGACCGGCCTCACCGTTCCCCCTTCCGCGAGCGCCGCCGAGGCGGCCCCCGCCCCCACCGTCGAGGAGCAGCGGCTCGACCGGGCCGCCCCGCAGGAGATCCTGCGCCGCTCCGGCTTCGACGCCGTGGCCCCGCGCCTGGCCCGGGCGCTCGACACGGCCCGCACCTACGGGGAGGCGCGCCGGGCCGTCTCCCGCGAGGGGGCACAGCTGTGGCGGCGGGCCGTGGACCGGGCGCAGGGGCGCGGCCCCGCGGGCGGCGACCTGAGCCGGGACGACGACCGGCCGCTGTACTGGGCGCGGCTCGGCATGACCCGCGAAGTGCGCACCTGGCAGCCCGAGTTCGCGCTGATCGACGCGCAGCGGAGCGCGCTGCTGGACGAACTGGAGCGCACCTCGCGCGGTCAGACGGCCATCGCCTATCCGCACGGCAAGGGCCTGAAGCGGATCCTGCTCACCGGCTTCGACCCGTTCACCCTGGACCGGGACATCCGTATCTCCAACCCGTCCGGCGCCACCGCGCTCGCCCTCGACGGCACGGTCGTCGAGACCGCGGACGGGCCGGCCCGGATCGAGACGGCCGTGTTCCCGGTGCGCTGGCGGGACTTCACGGAGGGCACCGTGGAGCGGGCCCTGCGGCCCCACCTGAAGAAGGTCGACCTGTTCACGACCGTGAGCCAGGGCCGCGTCGGGCGGTTCGACATCGAGCGGACGAACGGGGCCTGGCGGGGCGGCTTCGGGGACAACGAGAACGTCGGCCGCACCGAGACCGTCCCGGTCACGGACCCGGCCTCGCAGCCCCAGTGGACCACGACCACGCTGCCGTACGCGGCGATCGTCGCCGCCTCCACCGGCCGCTTCCCCGTGTACGACAACACGAGCGTGACCGAGATCCCGGCGGGCGGCACCCAGCCCGTCGTGCGCCCCGAGGGGCCGACCCCCGGCTCGACCGCGCGCGCGGGCGGCGGCGGGGACTACCTGTCCAACGAGATCGCCTACCGGGCGACGCTGCTGCGCGACCGGCTGGGCCTGCACGATGTCCTGCCGGGCGGGCACGTGCACACGCCGGTACTGCAGTTCGGCGCCGGGAACACCACCGAGGTCACCGACCCGGAGTTCGTGCGCAACCGGCTGGACATCATCGCGCAGGTGAGGACCATCCTGAAGGTGGCCACGGAAGCGGCTACCGAAGCGCCTTGACCGCCTGGCCGCCACCCTCGTCGCTCTCCCGGATCTCCTCGCCCAGCAGCTCCCGCGCCATGAGGGTGGCGCCGGCCACCGCGCCCGGCATCAGGAACACCGCGACGAACGGCACCAGGAAGGACACGGCCAGGGGCGTGCCGAAGCCCCAGACCAGGGTCCTGCGGGAGCGCAGCAGCCTGAGGCGGGTGCGCAGTTCGACCCCACGGCGCTGGAGGGCGACGGAGGTCAGTTCCTCGGTGAGGAAGAACCCGGTGACGAAGAACCCGATCACCGGCACGGCCGTCTGCCCGACGACCGGGATGAAGCCGCAGGCGAACAGCAGCACACCCCACAGCGCGGCCCGCACGACGATCCGCAGGCTGTCACGGGCGGAGATCCACAGCTCCCGCCAGAGCGGCAGCCCCGACTCGGGGGCGTGCCCGTCCGGGGACACGTCCCGGTCGACCTTCTCGGAGAGGTTCTCGTAGAAGGGCTGCCCGATCAGCAGCGTCACCGCGGTGAACGTCACGACGGCGAGGAGCACGGCGAGGGCGAACAGCACGGCGGTCAGGAAACCGCGGAAGAGCCCGGGCCACGGGCCCGGCCAGTCGTCGGCGAAGGGCGTCGACCAGGCGACGGCGTCCTCGCCCCACACGCCCAGCGCGACGAGCACCCCCGCGTACAGCACCAGGGTGATCAGGCCCGGGAGCAGCCCGAAGCCGTACTGCCTGCCGTGCCGGGCCACCCATCGCTGGCCCTTGAGCAAGTACCGGAATCCCGTCCCCAGATCGCGCATGGGACGACCCTATCCGGGACCGTGTCGCGCCCTTGACGCGCTCCGGTCACACCGCTGTCACAGGCCGCCCGGGCCGGCACGGCCCACGCCGGCGAGGCCGTCCGGGGCGCGGGGGACACCAACGCGCCCTTGTTGCCGTTGAGTCGAACCGGTACACCTCGCCGTACCGATCTCAGGAAGCCCCACAGGAGGTACGCGTGCGCACCACGAGAACCGTTCCTGCGAGACCTGCGCTGATCGTCACACTCGCCCTCGCCACGGCGGGTTCGCTGCTGCTCGCCCCCGGCACCGCGGGCGCCGCCCCCGAGCCCGTCACCCGCGAGGGCGCCCCCGTCGACGACCGGGCGGCCCGGGCTCCCGAGAGCGCGACGCTGCGGGCCCTGACCGCGCCCGAGAGGCCATCGACCGAGACCTCCGCTGCGAAGGACGCCCGGGGCTACCCCCGCCGCCAGGTGCTCTCCCCGGACCCGGAGAACCCCGGCGACAAGTCCCTGAGGCTGGGGCTCGTCCCGTACCACGGGATCGCCCCGAGGCTGAACGCCCTGCAGCGCCTCGGCGACCGGGTGAGCGTGGAGGTGGCGGGCCGCTCGGCCGGGGGCCACCGTCTCTACCTGGTCACCGTCACCGCCCCGGAGACCGCCCGCGAGGCCCGCGCCCAGGAGCGGATGCGCGAACTCATCGAGCACGCGCCCGCCACGGCCGCCAGGTCCCCCGAGATCAAGCGCTCCTACAAGACGCCGGTCTTCGTCAACAGCAACATCCACGGCAACGAGTGGGAGGGCACGGACGCCTCGCTGAAGGTCATCGAGGAGCTCGCGACCGCGCGGGACGCCAGCACGAGGGACCTGCTCGCGCACAGCCGCCTGTACTTCAACATCACGGCCAACCCGGACGGCCGCGTGGCCGGCACCCGCGCCAACGCGGGCGGCTTCGACCTCAACCGCGACTTCGTCACCGCCTCCCAGCCCGAGACCCGCGCCATGCGGCGGATCCAGCTCGACACCCAGCCGGCCGTCCTGCTCGACCTGCACGGTTACGTCAACGGCACCCTCATCGAGCCGACCACTCCCCCGCACGGCGAGAACTACGAGTACGACCTCTTCCTGAAGAACACCTACGCCAACGCCCTCGGCATGGAGTCCGCCGTCAACGCGCTCGGCTACACGCCCGCGAAGGACGGCGTGGAACCGGCCCAGATCCCCTTCCGCGACCAGGAGGAGGGCTGGGACGACTGGCCGCCGATCTTCACCCCGCAGTACGCGGCCTTCCACGGCACGGTCGCCGCCCACACCGTGGAGATCCCGCTGGCGGTGAACAACGAGGAGTACGACGAACTGCCCGTGGCGGAGCTGCGCCGCCGCGCGGCGGTCAACACGGCCGTGGCGGGCGCGGCCGTCCGCGCGACCCTGGACCACGTCCGTCAGCGGCGCGCGACGCTGATCGCCGACCAGATCGAGGTGTTCCGCCGCGGTGCGGCCGGCGCCCCACAGGTGCCGGTGTCCCCGCGGTCGGTCCCCGGCGTGCCCGGCATCGGCCCGGAGGACGTCTACACGACCGCCTTCCCGCGCGCGTACGTCATCCCGCCCGGCGCCTCCCGTGCCCAGCGCTCCGCCCCGGCCGCCGCGCGGCTGGTCGACCACCTCCTCGCCAACGACGTCCGCGTCACCCGGGCCACCCGCGCCTTCCGCCTCGCCGGACGCACGTACCCGGCCGGCTCGTACGTCGTCGACATGCACCAGCCCAAGCGCGGCATGGCGAACGCGCTGCTGGCCGACGGCCGGGACATCAGCGACAAGGTGTCGGTGATGTACGACATCTCCGGCTGGAGCCTGGGCCGGCTGTGGGGCGCCACGGTCGAGCCGGTGACCTCGGGCAGCCTGCGGGGCGCGCCCCTGCGCCCGGTCACCGAGGCGGCCCCGGTCGCCCGGGTGCCCGCGCACGGCAACCTCCGCCTGCGTCTGGGCGACCCGCGCGAGATCGCGGCTCTCAACTCCCTCCTCGGCAGCGGCGTCACCGTGCGCGAGGCTCCGGACGGCAGCGCGATCGTCCCCGCCTCGGCCCGCCGCGCGGCGCTCACCGCCGCGCGGACGCACGACGTCTCCTTCGTGGCCACCCGGCTCACCGGCACCACCCCGGTGCACCGCCCGCGTGTCGCCGCCGCCGTCACGCCGGGTGAGCTGTTCGCCCTGCGGGAGATGGGCTTCGACGTCACACCGGTGTCGACGGCCGTGCTGAACGCGGGCTTCGACTGGTCCGGCACGGACGTGCTGTTCGTCTCCGCGGGCCTGGACCGCGCCCGGCTGACGGAGACCGCACGCGGCGCCCTGGACGCCTTCCTGGACGGTCACGGTCTGGTCGGCCGGGGCGCGACGGGTGCGGCCCTGAACGCGGCGGCGGGCCGGCTGAACGTCACGCCGGTGGCGGGCAACGGAGACGCGAACGGCGTGGTGCGGGTGACCAACCCGGGCCCGCTGACCCGGGGCGCACCGGACCACACCTTCGTCTACGCCCCGCTGTGGTTCACCGGCCTGGGCGCCGGGGTGCGCGTCGAGCAGGCGTACGCGTCCGGGAACCCGCTGGTCTCCGGCCACTGGCGGCCGCTGCGTGACGGCTCCGGCGGCCCGGCCGTGGCGGCCGGACGGGCCGCGGTCGTCAGCGGTGACCGGACGGTCCTGTTCGGCACGGAACCACTCTTCCGGGGGCACCCCAAGGGGGAATTCGCCCAGGTGGCGAGGGCATTGATCACAGTGGCACACAGCGGTTCGGTTGAGGAGAGCGGATGACGCAGGAGATCCACGGCACCGTGGCGGACGGCTTCGAGGACGTACGCGAGGAGTTCGCCGCGTTCGTGGCCGGGGAACGGCCCGACTACGAGGGCCAGCTGTGCGCCTACGTCCACGGGCGCAAGGTCGTCGACCTGTGGGCGGGTACCGAAGCGGACGCCCTCTACGGCGTCTTCTCCTCGACCAAGGGCGCCGCGTACCTGGTCGTGGCGCTCCTCGTCCAGGACGGCACGCTCGAACTGGACCGCAAGGTGACGTACTACTGGCCGGAGTTCGCGGCCGAGGGCAAGGGGGCGCTGACCCTGCGCGATCTGCTCGCGCACCGGGCGGGCGTGGTCGGCACGGACACCGGCTTCACGCTCGCGGAGCTGGCGGACGACCGCCAGCTCGCCGAACGCCTCGCGGACCAGCGGCCGTTCTGGCGTCCCGGCACGGCGTTCGGCTACCACGCGCTGGTCAGCGGCGCCCTGGTCGGCGAGGTGGTGCGCCGGGCCACGGGCCGCACGCTCCAGGAGGTCTACCAGGAGCGGATCCGGACGCCCTACGCCCTGGACTTCCACCTGGGCCTGCCCGCTCCGCTGGAGCCCCGCTTCCGCACCACGCAGCCGATGGCCCCGACACCGCGGCAGCAGGCCCTGCTGGACGCCGTGCCGACGGGCCCGCACACGCTCGCCTCGATCGCCTTCAACGGCAACGCGGCGGAGCCGGCCGACCTGGCCTCGCTGCCCAACATGCCGCTGGTGCGCGCCAAGGGCCCGGCGTCGGTGGGCGGAGTGGCGTCCGCGCGCGGCCTGGCCGGGATGTACGCGGCGGCGATCAGCGAGGTGGGCGACCGGGCGCCGCTGCTCAAGCCGGACACGGTGGCGGAGTTCGGCCAGTTCCACTCGGTCGGCTACGACCTGGTGGCCCGGGCCCACAAGTCGTTCGGACTGGGTTTCCAGACGACCGCTGACACGTGGCACCCGTTTCTCGGCGCCGGGACGATCGGGCACAGCGGCGCGAGCGGTTCCCAGGCCTTCGCGGACCCCTGGAGCGGCCTGGCGTACGGCTACACGCGCCGCCGGTTCGCCTTCCCGGGCGGGGCGGCACCGGAGAACGACCGGCTGGCGCGGGCGGTCCACCGGGCCGCTCTCGCCGCCTGAGCCGGGCACGGGCGGAGGCCGCACCCCACGTCCGGGGGTGCGGCCTCCGCACGGGCAACGAGGTCGTCAGACCAGCGTCACGGTGATGTTCCCGCGCGTCGCCTTCGAGTACGGGCAGACCTCGTGCGCCTTCTCGATCAGCGAGCGGGCGGTGCCCCGGTCGACCCCGGGGAGGTCGGCCGCTATCTCGACGATGATCCCGAACCCCTCCCCGTTCCTGCCGAGGCCGACCTTCGCGGTCACGGTCGAACCGGTGAGGTCGGCACCCTCCTGACGGGCGACGACACCGAGCGCGCCCTGGAAGCAGGCGCTGTACCCGGCGGCGAAGAGCTGCTCCGGGTTGGTGCCGGCGCCGCTCCCGCCCATCTCCTTCGGCGGGTTGACGACGACGTCGAGCTTGCCGTCGTCGGTGGCCACCCGCCCGTCGCGCCCGTTCTCGGCGGTGGCCACGGCGGTGTACAGGACGTCGGACTGCTGGATCGGCATGCGGTTGTGTTCCTTCGGTCGTCCGCCGCGGCTCGCGCCCGGGCCGGACGGATTCGGAAAGAAGTTACCGCATGCCGGAAGTGCAGCAAAGGGCGGCGGGAGCCGTCAGAGCTTGACGATCATCTTCCCGGTGTTGTCGCCGCGCAGGACCCCGAGGAACGCCTCCAGGTTGTTCTCGATGCCCTCGACGACCGTCTCGCGGTACTTCAGCTCACCCGAGGCGACCCAGGGGGCGACCTCCTGCACGAACTGCGGCTGCAGGTCGTAGTGGTCGCCGACCAGGAAGCCCTCGATGCGGCCGCGGGTCTGGATGAGGCGGGCGAGGTTCCTCGGGCCCGGGGCGGGCTCGGTGTTGTTGTAGACGGAGATCATGCCGCAGACCGCGATCCGGCCGCCCTGGTTGAGGGAGCCGATGGCGGCCTCCAGGTGATCGCCGCCCACGTTGTCGAAGTAGACGTCGATGCCGTCGGGGGCGGCGGCGCGCAGCTGCTCGCTCACGGGGCCGTCCTTGTAGTTGAAGGCGGCGTCGAAGCCGTACTCCTCCACGAGGAGCTTCACCTTCTCGTCCGAGCCGGCGGATCCGACGACCCGCGAGGCGCCCTTGAGCCTGGCGATCTGCCCGACCTGGCCGCCCACGGCACCGGCGGCGCCGGAGACGAAGACGGAGTCGCCCTCCTTGAAGGAGGCGGTGCGCAGCAGGCCCGCGTAGGCGGTGAGGCCGGTCATGCCCAGCACACCCAGGTACGCCGAGAGCGGCGCGGCCTGCGGGTCCACCTTCACGGCGTTCTTCGCGGCCACGACGGCGTACTCGCGCCAGCCGAGGAAGTGCAGCACGTGGTCGCCGACGGAGATCCCCTCGGCGTTGGAGGCGACCACCTCGCCGACGGCACCGCCCTGCATGACCTTGCCCAGCTCGAACGGGGCGACGTAGGACTTCGCCGCGCTCATCCGGCCGCGCATGTACGGGTCCACGGAGAGGTACGCGTTCCGGACGAGGACCTGGCCCTCACCGGGCTGCGGGACCTCCGCCTCGACCAGGGCGAAGTCCTCGGGCTTCGGCCAGCCGACGGGGCGGCTGAGCAGGTGCCACTCGCGGCTGACGGCGGGGAGGGTGGGCGTGTCGGTCATGGTGCGCCTTTCCTTCGGACTCGGGCGGTTGCTTCCGGCAGATGTTTCACCACCTGAAACAACCATGCTCCTGAATATTTCAGGTTGTCAAACAACCGGGTACCCTCGATGGCATGGCCTCCACCACACCGACCTCCCAGGGCATGACGAACCGCCGTCCCGATCCGCTGACGCTCGAAGTCGTGGAGCTCATCGGCGAGGTCGTGGCGCGGTTCCACGAGGACTACGAGTCGGCGGCGGCGGAGCACGCGCTGACGGGGGCGCAGGCCCGGCTGCTGAGCCTGCTGTGCCTGGAGCCGCTGCCGATGCGGAGGCTGGCGCAGCGGCTGAAGTGCGAGCCGTCGAACGTGACCGGGATCGTCGACCGGCTGGAGGCTCGGGGGCTGGTGGAGCGGCAGCCGGATCCCGGGGACCGGCGGGTGAAGGTGGCCGCGGCGACGGAGGAGGGGCGGCGGGTGGCGCGGAGCCTGCGGGAGTCACTGCGGTTCGCGCGGGAGCCGTTGGCGGGGTTGTCGGAGGAGGAGCGGCTCGCTCTGCGGGACGCACTGCGGGGGATGCTGGGCTGAGACTGGCCCGGTGCGCCACCCGGCATCCCGAGGTGCTCGGCGTCGGCACCGGGGGCGGGTGGGTGCGCAACCCGGCACGGCGGGATACCGCTGCGACCACCCGTGCCGCCCCTGGCGGCACGCATGCCCGCAGCTGAGCGGACCCCTCCTCGCCGACGCGCGGAAGGGGCCGTGTCGGGGGGGCCGCCCGCAGCGGTCGGCGTGCCGACGCCCGTCAGTCGGTGAAGAGGTCCATCGCGCCGTTCCGAGGACGGACACGCCCCTGCGCGGCCCCGGCCCCTCGCCCACCGTCAGGTGCTACGTGCACCACCACAGGAACCGGTCGCACGTCTCCGACGGGGACGGTTCCGGGTCCGGTGGGCGGGTCGTCGGGCCCGAGGTCGGGGTCGGCGCCGGGGCCGGTGCCGTGGCCGTCGGGGCCGTGGGCGGGCGGCTGGGGGACGTGCCCGCCGGGGCCGATGCCGGGTCCTTCGACGTCTCGTCCCCGTCCGGCGTCTTCGACTTCTCGTCCGTCGGGGAAGCGGAGGGCGACGAGGAGTCGGATGCCGTGGGAGAGGGGCTCGCTGACGAGTCCTCAGGTACGCCGTCCCCACCGGGACCGGCCCCCGGCTCCCCCGCCTCGACCTCCACCGCCTCGCCGTCCGCCGACTCCCCGCCGGCTGCCGCGGGCTTCGGCGCCGGCTTCTGCGCGTCCATGCCCAGTTCGGCCAGGCTCAGCCCGCCCGCCGCCAGCACGAATCCGGCCGCGATGAACAGGGTCCGGCGCCGCCGCCGGCGGTGCGCCGCGGCCTTGCGGTCGCGTCGGCTCGACCCGCCCGGGCCGTCACCGGCCGGACCCTGTCCGCGCCCTCGCCCGCGTCGGCGCGCGGCACGCCCCGAGAGCTCACCGTCGCCCTCGTCGTCGGCATGGACGCCGGGATCGGCCCCGTCGGCGGTGTCGTCCGCAGGGCCGTCGGCGCCGGGGCCGGCGCCGTCGTCGTACACGCCGTGCCCCGGCTCGCGCCGACGCAGCGATTCCGCTGAAGTGCCGCATCCGGGGCAGGCCAGCGCGCCGTTGAGGTGCCGTCGGCACGGGTCGCAGTAGTCCATGACGCGGGAAGATTAAGTTCCGCGCCGGTCACGTTCCTAGATCCAGCTGTGAAGGTTCTGTAGGGACACACCCCGCTCGTGGTTTCGAAACTGTCGAAACCGTTATGCGCGCGACCCATTGACACCCCCGCCGCCCGGTCCTTACTGTCACGCCAGCATTTCGAACGTGTGCCGAAATATCGAACGTGACGTTACGGCGCACAGACGGAACACTGACGTGAAACCGAGCCGACGAACCTGCGAGGGACAACCGCCGTGCGCATCACCGGAATCAGCACACACGTGGTCGGGACGCCGTGGCGCAACCTGACGTACGTCCAGGTGCACACCGACGAGGGCATCACCGGAGTCGGCGAGACCCGGATGCTGGGACACACCGACGCCCTGCTCGGTTACCTGAGAGAGGCTGAGGCCAACCACATTCTCGGCTCCGACCCGTTCGCTGTCGAGGACCTCGTCAAGCGCATGAAGTACGGCGACTACGGCCGTGCGGGCGAGATCGTGATGTCCGGTATCGCCGTGATCGAGATGGCCTGCTGGGACATCAAGGGCAAGGCCCTGGGCGTCCCCGTCTGGCAGCTGCTGGGCGGCAAGGTCACCGACAAGGTCAAGGCGTACGCCAACGGCTGGTACACCACCGAGCGGACGCCGGAGGCCTACCACAAGGCCGCTCAGGGCGTCATGGAGCGCGGCTACCGTGCACTGAAGATCGACCCCTTCGGCACCGGCCACTTCGAGCTGGACCACAAGGACACCCTGTACGCGGTCTCCCTGATCGAGGCGGTCCGGGACGCCATCGGCCCCGAGGCCGAGCTGATGCTGGAGATGCACGGCCGCTTCTCCCCGGCCACGGCCGTGCGCCTGGCCAGGGAGCTGGCGCCGTTCAACCCGGCGTGGCTGGAGGAGCCGGTCCCGCCGGAGAACCTCAAGGCGCTGGAGAAGGTCGCCGCGAAGGTCGACATGCCGGTCGCCACCGGCGAGCGCATCCACGACCGGATCGAGTTCCGGGAGCTGTTCGAGAACCAGGCCGTCGACATCATCCAGCCGGACGTCGGCCACATCGGTGGAATCTGGGAGACCCGGAAGCTCGCCGCGACCGCCGAGACCCACTACATGCTGGTCGCCCCGCACAACGTGGGCGGCTCGGTGCTGACCGCCGCCTCCCTCCAGGTCGGGTTCACCTCCCCGAACTTCAAGATCCTGGAGCACTTCAACGACTTCGCGGACGCGGAGATCAAGAAGGTGGTCAAGGGCGCCCCGCAGGTGAACCCGGAGGACGGCTGCTTCCACCTCTCCGACGCCCCGGGCCTCGGTGTGGAGCTGGACGTGGACGCCGCCGCCGAGTTCCCGCAGCAGCAGGCCCGCTTCGACCTCTGGGCGGAGGGCTGGGAGCAGCGCAAGCCCAAGGGCACCCAGTGACCGTGCGACCCCCGGAAACCCGGAACCGGCCACCGAAACCTTCGAAAACCGGAGGAGCCACGTGAGCACCGCGGTTGTGATCGACGCCCCGGGCGAGCACCGTCTCGTCCCGCACGAGCCCCGGCTGCCCGGGGCCGGCGAGGCCCTGGTGCGCGTGCACGCCTCCGGCATCTGTGGCAGCGACCGCGAGGTGTACCAGGGCAACCGCCCCGAGGGCTATGTGCGCTATCCGCTCACCCCGGGCCACGAGTGGTCCGGGACGGTGGAGGCCGTGGGCGCGGACGTCCCCGCCTCCCTGGTCGGCCGGAAGGTCGTCGGTGAGGGCTTCCGCAACTGCCAGGTCTGCGACCGCTGCCACGCGGGCGACACGACCCTGTGCGCGGCCGGGTACGAGGAGACCGGGTTCACCCAGCCGGGCGCGATGGCGGCCACCCTGACCCTCCCGGCCCGTCTGCTGCACGTACTGCCGGACGGCTGCGACCTCACGGCCGCGGCGCTGCTGGAGCCCGCCGCGTGCATCGCGGCCGCCGCGCTGAAGGCGAACGCGCGGCCCGGCGAGAGGGTCGCCGTGGTCGGCACGGGCACGCTCGGCATGTTCGCCGTGCAGTTCCTGAGGGCGAACTCGCCCGCGGAGTTGCTGGTCGTCGGCACCCGCCGGGACCGTGAGGCGCTGGCGCGGCAGTACGGCGCGACGGACTTCCGGACCAAGGACCAGCAGCTCCCGGACGACGTCGACGTGGTGATCGAGACGGCCGGGTCCGCGGACGCCGCCCGGCTCTCCGCCGCACTGCTCAGGCGCGGGGGCCGGCTGGTCCTGACGGGCATCCCGGCCCCGGGCGCCGAGGGCCTCGACCCGACCGACCTGGTCGTACGGCAGCTGGAGGTGCACACCGTCTTCGGCGCTCCGCCGGACGCCTGGGCGCACACCGTGCGGGTGTTCGCCGCCGGGCTGCTCGACCCGCTGCCGCTGGTGACGCACGAGCTGCCGCTCGCCGAGTTCCCGCAGGCCATCGAGCTGGTGGGCGCCGGCGATCCGAAGGTGGGCAAGGTGCTGCTCCGCCCGTAGCCGTACGCCGGTACGGGGGCGACCTGACGGCCCCCGTACCGGCGTACACCCAGCCGTGCCGTACCCAGAGCCGCGAACCTCGTCCGAAATATCGAACCGAAGGACATTCCTGTGACCGACGCTTCCGCCCCGGCCGCCCGCAGGCCCGGTGAGCAGGCGCTCACCGCGCTGGGCCTGAACGCGCCCGCCCTCGACCCCGCCGACGCGTCGCCGCACTCCTTCCCCGGCGGCGGCCGCTGGCGCACGGAGATCCCCTCGTGCGAGGGTCCCGAGGCGCTGGCCGTGGTGCTGAAGGAGGCCTCGCGGCTGGACGTGCCGATCCACCGGATCAGCCAGGGCAGCGGTGTGTGGATGCTGACCGACGCCGAGATCACCGAGATGGTGGAGGCGACGGCCGAACGCGACATCGAGCTCTGCCTGTTCACCGGCCCGCGCGGCACGTGGGACATCGGCGGGTCCACGCGCACCGACTCGCGGGGTGCCGGACTGCGCGCCCGCGGCCACGACGCCGTCGCCGGATGCGTCGAAGACGCCGTCCGGGCCACGGAGTTGGGCGTCAAGTGCCTGCTCGTCGCCGACGAGGGCGTGCTGTGGACGCTGCACCGGGCCCGCATGTCCGGCATTCTCCCGGCCGACACCACGCTCAAGGTGAGCGCGCTGATCGGCCCCGTCAACCCGGCGGCGTACGCCGTCCACGAGCGCCTCGGCGCCGACTCGGTGAACGTCCCGAGCGACCTGACGCTCGATCACCTCACCGAGATCCGCCGGGTGTCCGCCGCCCCCATGGACATGTACATCGAGGCCCCCGACGATCTCGGCGGCTACGTCCGGATGTACGAGGTCGCCGAGCTGATCCGGCGCGGCGCACCGCTCTACCTGAAGTTCGGCCTGTCGAAGGCGCCCGGGATCTACCCCTACGGGCACCACATGCGCGAGCTGACCCTGGCCACCGCCAAGGAACGCGTGCGGCGCGGCCGGCTCGCCCTGGACCTCCTGGCCCGCCACGGGGCCGACGGCGACATGGCGCCGCTGGGCTCACGGCTGCCGGGTGATCTGCAACGGTTCGAAATCTCGTCATAACGTTCCGGAAACTCGTCTTACAAAAGACGACACAGCCGACCACAATCCCACACATCTCTTCTCGGTCTTTCCGGCACGACCACCCGGAGCGACTTTCGCGCCTCCCAGACCGAGCCCTGCACACAGATCAAGGATGATGATCATGCGTAACCGCAGAGCCGCCTTCGCCGCCATAGCCGGAGCCGCGTCCCTCGCCCTGACCCTGACCGCCTGCGGGCAGAACAGCGAGGGCGGCAGCGAGGAGAGCGGGGACAGCGCCAAGGGCGCCACCATCGGCATCGCGATGCCGACCAAGTCCTCCGAGCGCTGGATCGCCGACGGCAAGAACGTCGTCACGGAACTGGAGTCCAAGGGCTACAAGACCAAGCTGGTCTACGGCGAGGACGACCCCGACCAGCAGGTCTCGCAGGTCGAGAACCTGATCACGCAGGGCGTCAAGGCGCTGATCATCGCCGCCATCGACAACAAGTCGATGAACAACGTGCTCCAGCAGGCCAAGGACGCGAACATCCCGGTCATCTCCTACGACCGCCTGATGCTCGGGTCGCAGAACGTCGACTACTACGCGTCGTTCGACAACGAGAAGGTCGGCGAGCTCCAGGGCACCTACATCGTCGAGAAGCTCGGCCTGAAGGACGGCAGCAAGAAGGGCCCCTTCAACATCGAGCTGTTCGCCGGCTCCAACGACGACAACAACACCCGCTACTTCTTCGGCGGCGCGATGAAGGTCCTGCAGCCCTACATCGACAAGAAGCAGCTCGTCGTCCGCTCCGGCCAGACCGAGCTCAACCAGGTCACCACCCTGCGCTGGGACGGCGGCACCGCCCAGAAGCGCATGGACGACATCCTGACCTCGGCCTACAAGAGCCAGCGCGTCGACGCCGTCCTCTCCCCCTACGACGGCATCTCCATCGGCATCCTGTCGGCCCTGAAGTCCGACGACTACGGCTCCAAGAGCAAGCCGCTGCCGGTCGTCACGGGCCAGGACGCCGAGGTCGCCTCGGTGAAGTCGATCATCGCCGACCAGCAGTCGATGACCGTCTACAAGGACCTCCGCAAGCTCGCCAAGGTGTCCTCGAACATGGTCGACGCGCTGCTCAACAAGAAGAAGCCCGAGGTCAACGACACCAAGACCTACGACAACGGCGCGAAGGTCGTCCCGGCCTACCTGCTGGAGCCGGTCGCCGTCGACAAGGGCAACTACCAGAAGGAGCTCGTCGACTCCGGCTACCTCAAGGAGAGCGACCTCAAGTAAGCCCCGCCACCCACCGACGATTCACCACTGATTGGAAGGCACGACCATGGCGGGACCCGTCCTGGAAATGCGCTCGATCGTCAAGACCTTTCCCGGCGTCAAGGCGCTGTCGGACGTCACGCTGACCGTCCGGCAGGGCGAGGTCCACGCCATCTGCGGGGAGAACGGCGCCGGCAAGTCGACCCTGATGAAGGTCCTCTCCGGCGTCCACCCGCACGGCACGTACGAGGGCGACATCCTCTTCGAGGGAGAGGTCTGCCAGTTCAAGGACATCCGGGCCAGCGAAGAGCGCGGCATCGTGATCATCCACCAGGAGCTGGCCCTGGTGCCCTACCTCTCGCTCGCGGAGAACATCTTCCTCGGCAACGAGCACGCCACGCGGGGCATCATCAGCTGGACCGAGACCCTGCGGCACGCCACGGAACTGCTGCGCCGGGTCGGTCTGTCCGACCACCCGGACACCCGCGTCGCCGACATCGGCGTGGGCAAGCAGCAGCTCGTGGAGATCGCCAAGGCGCTGTCCAAGAAGGTGAAGCTGCTCATCCTGGACGAGCCGACCGCCGCCCTGAACGACGAGGACAGCGGCAAACTCCTGGATCTCATCCTGGAGTTGAAGAAGCAGGGCATCACCTCGATCATCATCTCCCACAAGCTCAACGAGATCCGCAAGGTCGCCGACTCGGTGACGATCCTCCGCGACGGCCAGACCATCGAGACCCTCGACGTGAAGGCGCCGGAGACCACCGAGGACCGGATCATCAGCGGCATGGTCGGCCGCGACCTGGAGCACCGCTTCCCGGAGCGGACGCCGCACGAGCCCGAGGAGGGCGCCGCACCCGCCCTGGAGATCCGCAACTGGACCGTGCACCACCCGATCGACCAGCAGCGCAAGGTCGTCGACGACGTGTCCCTCCAGGTGCGCCGCGGTGAGATCGTCGGCATCGCGGGCCTGATGGGCGCCGGCCGCACCGAACTGGCGATGAGCGTCTTCGGGCGCACCTACGGCCGGTACGCGGGCGGCACGGTCCTGAAGGACGGTACGGAGATCCGTACGAAGTCCGTCCCGGAGGCGGTCAAGCACGGCATCGCGTACGTCACCGAGGACCGCAAGCACTACGGCCTCAACCTCATCGACACCATCAACCGGAACATCTCGCTGAGCGCCCTGGGCAAGGTCGCCAAGCGCGGTGTGGTCGACGAGCACGAGGAGCGGCAGGTCGCCGAGGGCTTCCGCAAGTCCATGAACATCAAGGCGCCGACCGTCTTCGAGCCGGTGGGCAAGCTGTCCGGCGGCAACCAGCAGAAGGTCGTCCTCAGCAAGTGGATCTTCTCGGGTCCGGACGTGCTGATCCTGGACGAGCCGACCCGCGGTATCGACGTCGGGGCCAAGTACGAGATCTACACGGTCATCGACCAGCTGGCCGCCCAGGGCAAGGCGGTCGTCTTCATCTCCTCCGAGCTGCCCGAACTGCTCGGCATGTGCGACCGCATCTACACGATGGCCGCGGGGCGGCTGACGGGTGAGTTCTCGCGGGCCGAGGCCTCCCAGGAATCGCTGATGCGTCAGATGACGAAGGACAAAGAGGTATCCCGATGAGCACGGACGTGACCGCCAAGAGCCCGGCCCCCGCGCCGCCGGGCAGGAGCGGAGGAGCCGCGGGCGACGGCCTGCTGGCCCTGGTGCTGGACGGCATGCGCCGCAACATGCGGCAGTACGGCATGCTGATCGCGCTGGGCCTGATCGTGGTGCTGTTCGCCGTGTGGACCGACGGCGACCTGCTGCTGCCGCGCAACGTCTCCAACCTGGTGCTGCAGAACAGCTACATCCTGATCCTGGCGATCGGCATGATGCTGGTCATCATCGCGGGCCACATCGACCTGTCGGTCGGCTCGCTGACGGCGTTCGTCGGCTCGATGGCCGCCGTGTTCATGGTCAAACAGGACATGCCGTGGCCGCTCGCGGTGGTGCTGTGCCTCGCCGTGGGCGCGGTCGCGGGCGCGGTCCAGGGGTTCTTCATCGCCTACGGCGGCATACCGTCGTTCATCGTGACCCTGGCGGGCATGCTGATCTTCCGCGGTCTGACGGAGATCTTCCTGGAGGGCCAGACCCTCGGCCCGTTCCCGGACGGACTGCAGAAGGTCGCCAACGGCTTCCTGCCCGAGGTCGGCCCGAACACCAACTACCACAACCTCACGCTGCTGCTGGGCTTCGCGATGATCGCCTTCGTGATCTTCCAGGAGGTCCGTGACCGCAAGCGGCAGCAGGAGTTCGCGCTCGACGTCCCGCCCGCCAAGCTGTTCCTGCTGAAGCTGGTCGCGATCGGCGCGGCCATCCTGACGCTGACGCTGCTGCTGGCCAGCTACAAGGGCGCCCCGATCGTGCTGCTCATCCTGGGCGTGCTGCTCGTCGGCTTCGGCTACGTGATGCGCAACGCGATCATCGGCCGCCACATCTACGCGATCGGTGGCAACCTCCCGGCGGCCAAGCTGTCGGGTGTGAAGGACAAGAAGGTCACCTTCCTGGTCTTCCTGAACATGGGCATGCTCGCGGCCCTGGCGGGTCTGGTCTTCGCCGCCCGCTTCAACGCGGCCTCTCCCAAGGCCGGCCTCAACTTCGAGCTGGAGGCGATCGCGGCCTCGTTCATCGGCGGCGCGTCGATGAGCGGCGGTGTCGGCACCGTCCTCGGCGCGATCATCGGCGGCCTGGTCCTGGGCGTGCTGAACAACGGTATGAACCTCGTCGGCATCGGCACCGACTGGCAGCAGGTCATCAAGGGCCTGGTGCTCCTGGCGGCGGTCGGGTTCGACGTGTGGAACAAGCGCAAGGTCGGTTCGTAAGTCCATCAGGGCCCCGCCACCACGGCGGGGCCCTCTCCTCATACGGGAGCCGCACACATGGAACTGAACAGACGCACGGTCATCGCGGGAGCGGCGGCGGCGGGCATGGCCGCCACCACGCTCGGCGGCACGGCGCACGCCACGGGAGGCAGGAAGCCGGTGAAGACGCTCTTCGGCAAGCTCGCCGACGGCACGAAGGTGCACCTCTGGTCCCTGGAGAACGGCGGCACCCGCCTGAAGGTCCTCTCCTACGGCGGCATCGTGCAGTCCCTGGAGATCCCCGATCGCCGCGGCCGCTACGCCAACGTCTCCGCGGGCTTCGACAACATAGAGGACTACGTCGCCAGCAGCCCGTACTTCGGCGCCCTGATCGGCCGGTACGGAAACCGCATCGGCCAGGGCAAGTTCACGCTCGACGGCAAGAACTACCAGCTCTCCGTCAACGACGGCGAGCAGAGCCTGCACGGCGGCGCCAAGGGCTTCGACAAGCGCGTCTGGGACGTCGAGCCGTTCGTGAAGGGCTCCGACGTCGGCCTGTACCTGTACTACACGAGCGTCGACGGGGAGATGGGCTACCCGGGCACGCTCAAGACGAAGGTGACGTACACCCTCACCAGGCACGGCGACTGGCGCATCGACTACGAGGCCACCACCGACAAGGCCACCGTCGTCAACCTCACCAGCCACGTGTACTGGAACCTGGCCGGCGAGGGCAGCGGCACCATCGAGGACCACGAGCTGTCGATCGCCGCCTCCCGCTACACGCCCACCGACGCGGGCCTGATCCCCACGGGCGAGCTGGCCAAGGTCGCGGGCACCCCGTTCGACTTCCGCAGGGCCAAGCCGATCGGCCGGGACATCCGCGTCTCCCACCCGCAGCTGGTCACCGCCAAGGGCTTCGACCACAACTGGGTCCTGGACAAGGGCATCACCGCCCGGCCCGAGCACGTGGCCACCCTGCGCGACCCGTCCTCCGGCCGCACGATGAAGATCTCCACGAACGAGCCGGGCCTGCAGTTCTACTCCGGCAACTTCCTCGACGGCACGCTCACCGGCCCGTCCGGCCGCACCTACCGGCAGGGCGACGCGCTGTGCCTGGAGACACAGCACTTCCCGGACTCGCCGAACAAGCCGTCGTTCCCGTCGACGGTGCTGCGGCCCGGGCAGACGTACCGGACGACGACGATCCACACGTTCGGCCGCTGACCGGCACCTGCGGTCGTCTCAGCCGTCTGCACCGGTGGCACACGTCTTCCTGAGGGAAGCCTCAGTGGTTGAACGGCGTCACCCGGGTCTCCGTATGTAAGGGCGGCCCGCGCTCCCCCGCGCGGGCCGCCCTTGAACGTCGGGTCCGGCCGTCCCCCACGGGCCCGCCCCCTACGGAGGTTTCATGGCCGACAACGTCACGTCGCTGTTCCGCAGTACCGCGGCACACAGCCCGTCGATGGCGGCTCTGACACGCGAGGGCGGCGAAGGGGCCGGCCCCGTGGACTTCTGTATCCCCTGCAACCCCTACTTCCCCACCCCGGCCATGTTCGAGGACATGGCGGGCAAGCTGCGCGACATCATCACCTACTACCCGAGCAGCGCCGACACGATCACGGCCGAGCTGTGCAGCCTGCTCCAGCTGCCGCCGCAGTGCGTCGCCATGGGCAACGGCTCGACCGAGCTGATCACCTGGATCGACCATCTGCTGGTCCGTGAGTCCCTCGCCGTCCCCGTCCCCACGTTCGGCCGCTGGACCGACCAGCCCATGGAGACCGGCAAGCGGGTCGACATGTTCCCGCTCCAGGAGTCCAGCGGCTTCGCCCTCGACCTCGCCCAGTACGCCGAGTTCATCCGCGCCCGCGGCACCCGGGTCGCCGTGATCTGCAACCCGAACAACCCCGACGGCGGCTTCCTGCACAAGCACGCCGTCGTGCAGTTCATGGACGCCATGGCCGATCTCGACCTGGTCGTCATCGACGAGTCGTTCCTGGAGTTCGCCGACGCCGAGGCCGAACCCTCCGTCGTGCAGGAGGCGATGCTCCGGCCCAACGTCGTCGTGCTGCGCAGTCTCGGCAAGAACTTCGGCCTGCACGGCATCCGCTTCGGCTACCTCGTCGCCAACCCGGCGCTCGCGGGCCGCATCCGTTCCATGCTGCCCAAGTGGAACCTCAACTCCTTCGCCGAGCACGTCGTCTTCATGCTCAAGGAGCACGGCCCCGAGTACGCGCAGAGCCTGCAACAGGTGCGCCGGGACCGCCTGGACATGGCGAGCCAGCTCTCCGCGCTGCCCGGCCTGACGGTCTACCCGTCCCAGGGCAACTTCCTCTTCGTGCGCCTGCCCGTGGGCGCCGAGGGCACCGTGGTCCGGGACCGCATGCTCACCGAGCACCGGATCCTGGTCCGCGAGTGCGGCAACAAGATCGGTTCGTCCAGCCGCTTCCTGCGTCTCGTGGTGCGCCCCCAGGTGGACGTGCGTCGCCTGGTGTCCGGCCTGGAACAGGTGCTCTACGGGACGTCCAGGAGGGGAGCCGCCGTACCCGAGCTGGGCAACGGGACCAGCTACAGCTCGGGTACGGCGGCCGTGGACCGGCTGGTGAGCGAGACGAACGGGGCGGGAACGCGGGGGCTGGCGGCGCAGGCTCTGGCCGCGCCGGGCGGACCCGGACCGGCGGCGGTCCCTGCCCCCGTTCCGGCCGCGGTTCCGGCCGCCGCGAGCGCCGGTCCCGGTGGCCCGGGTCTCGCCCCCGCACCGGCGCCCGCCGCGCCGATGCCCACCCCTGTGCCTGCCCCCGTCCCCGCTCCGGCCGCCGGCATCGGCATGCCGCTCCCCGCCGCCGCGTCCGCCGTGCCGGCGGGTGTGGGCGGCGGGATGCCGATGCCGGCCGCGGCACAGATGCCGCAGCCGCAACCGCAGCCGGTCCCGCAGATGCCCCAGCCGCAGGTGCCCCAGCCCCAGGTACCGCAGCCGGCACCCCAGCCGGTGGCCGCGCCCTTCACCGGGCCCACGCCGCCCGGTGTTCCGGCCCGTGGTGGCCTGACGGCCGCGCAGGTACGGGGCACGAACGGCCTGACGCCCGCGCCGGCCACGGGCTGGCCCGCCGCGCAGAGCTGGCCGAACGCGGCGGGGATGGGCCAGGCGGGGTAGTTCCGGGGGCGGAGCCGTCGTGGCTGGTCGCGGGGTTCCCCGCCCCCCAGGGCGGCGCTACACGGCCGTCAGCTTCCACTGCTGGCACGCGTTGTTCAGCCATGCCCACTGGCGTACGTCCGCCCCGTCCGCCGTCCCGCAGTTCGCCACGTCGGCGACCTTGCCCGTCGCCTGGTTGGTGATGCGGACGAAGCCGCCGTCCGTGGCCACGAAGCGGAACCGCTGGCAGGTGTTGTTCAGCCACGACCACTGCCGCAGGTCGGCGCCGTCGGCGGCGGAGCAGTCGGCGGTGTCGAGGACCTTGCCGGTGGCGACGTTCACCAGGCGGTGGGTGTCGTCGCCGAGGTCCTCCAGGCGCCAGCGCTGGTTGGCGTTGCCGTTGCAGGTGTACTGCGCGACGTTGGCGCCGTCGGCCGACGAACCGCCCGCCACGTCAAGGCACTTGCCGCTGTTGCGGTTGGTGACCGTGTAGGTGGCGGAGGCGCCGGACGGCTCCCCGGAGGGCCCGGGGAGGGAAGCCCCCAGCCGCACCGGTGTGCCGAAGTTCGGTGTCCCGTCGGCGTTCCAGGTGAACTTCTGCGCGCGGGTCGTCCGGCCGTTGTCGCAGCCCTCGGAGGCCGAGTCGTTGGCGTGGTAGACGATCCAGTTCTCGCGGCCGTCGGGTGAGGTGAAGAAGCCGTTGTGGCCGGGCCCGTACACCCCGCCCGCGTCGCTGCGCTGGAAGACGGGCGTGGACTTCTTCGTCCAGGACGACGCGGCCAGCGGGTCGGGGCCGGTCAGCTCCAGCTGCCCGAGCTTGTAGTCGGGGGTCCAGCAGCCGCTGGCGGAGTAGATCAGGAAGGTGCGGCCGCCCCGCTGGAGCACCTCGGCACCCTCGTTGACCGTGCCGCCCTGCCGTTCCCAGGCGTACGTCGGAGTCGAGATGGTCGAGTAGGAGCCGCTGACGGTGTACGGGTTGGACATGGGGGCGATGACGAGGTTCTGCGTCCCGCCCGTGATGGCGCTGCCCAGCATGTACAGCCGGCCGTTCACGTTCAGCACGCTCGGATCCAGCATCCACACGCTGCTGAGCTGCCCCTTGTAGGTGTACGGCCCCATGGGGTCGGAGCCGGCGCTCTCCAGGACGTGGCTGCGCTGGGTCGGGTTGTAGTCGGACACGTTCTGTCCGGCGACGTAGTACAGGTACCAGCGGCCATTGAGGAAGTGCAGCTCGGGCGCCCAGATGTTGCAGCAGCGGGAGGCGGCGTCGCCCTTCCACACCTGGACGCTGGGGGCGGTGGAGAGCCCGGCGAGGGTGGTGGACTTGCGGATGGTGATGACGTCGGTCCAGCTGGTCGTCACCAGGTAGTAGTTGCCGTCGTGGTAGGAGATCCAGGGGTCGGCGCCCTTGACGGACTTGACCGGGTTGGTGAAGGAGGCGGCGCTCGCCTGCGGCTGCCCGACGGACAGGGCCAGCAGCAGGGCCGCCAGCAGCGTCAGTAGGCGACGGGCCATCCGCTGCTCCAGTTCAGGAGGTTGATGCCGAGCTTGGGCGTGCCGTTGTCGTTGCCGTCGTAGTAGTGGTAGACGATCAGGTCGCCGTCGGCGTCCTTCAGGATCGACTGGCCGCCGGGACCGATGACGCTGCCGTGCGATTCGAGGACGGGCGTGCCACCGTTGTTCATCAGGTCGACGCCGTTCCTGTCGCGGTAGGGGCCGGTGACGCTGGTGGCGCGGCCGACCTTCACCTTGTACGTGGAGCCGGTGCCGGCGCAGCAGGTGTCGTAGCTGGCGAAGAGGTAGTAGTAGCCGCCCCGCTTCACGATGAAGGGCGCCTCGACCGCCTTGGTCCCGGTGGGGCGGGAGGCAAGCGAGTACCGGGTGGTGTGGGAGGCCAGCTGCTTCCCGGTGGCGGGGTTGATGCGGATCATCTTGATCCCGGTCCACCAACTGCCGAACGACAGCCACCACGTGCCGTCGTCGTTCACGAAGAGGTTCGGGTCGATGGCGTTGAAGTCGCTGGCGGAGTTGGAGGTGTAGACGGTGCCCTGGTCGGTCCAGCTGCCCGGCTGGCCGGTGGTGGAGGTCGCCAGTCCGATGGCGGAGGTGTTCGAGCCGAACTTCGAGACGGAGTAGTACATCAGGTACTTGCCGCCCTGGTAGGAGATGTCCGGCGCCCAGGCCTCGGGGACGGAGGAGTAGTTCCGCCACCAGCTCGGCCTGCTGGTGAAGGCGTCGGCGCCGTTGCGGAAGGCGGTGCGGTCTCTGCTGGTCTTGTGGGCGATGCCGCCACCGGTGGCGTAGAGCAGGTACTGGCCGGACGAGGTGCGGATCATCGACGGGTCGTGGGTGACGATGTCGCCCGTGACGCGGCCGGGGTTGGGGTAGGCGGACGCCGTGCCCGGGATCAGGGCCAGGAGGGCGGCGGCGGGGAGGGCGAGCAGGGCGGTGCGCCTGTGCAGGGGGATGCGGCTCATGCGGTGTTCCTCCTTGCGGTGGGGGAGTTCGAGTGGTCGACATCTCGAACGATGCTCGCAAGTTCGAACGGACCGTAGAATCGAACCCCTTGCGCGTCAATGGTCCGCGCAGCAACAACCGGGCGCCCGCCCCGGGCAGGTGCCCTACCCCTCGACGTCGAGCGCCGTCCCGTACAGCCGGTCCACCCGCAGCCGGATGACAACCCGCTGCTCGTCGACCAGTTGCCGCAGGAACGCGCCCTCGTCCTGCGGCGCGGCGTCCGCCGGGATCATGGCGAGCAGCTCCCGCCCGACCGCGTCGCCAGGGACGGACGTGACGTCGGAGACCTCCGCCTCCCCCTCGGCGACGGCGAACGACCAGACGTCCCCGCCCTGCACGTGCAGGGCGGCGCGGGGTTCGCGGCGCAGGTGCGTAACCTTGACGCGGTCGGCCGTGGTCGAGAACCGCAGTGTGCGGGACTCGGCGTCCCAGCTGTACGCCATGGTGGTCAGGTGGGGGTGGCCACTGCGCTTGACGGTGGCGAGCGTGCCGAACCGCTGCGCGGCGAGCAGGTCGGACAGGGCTTCGTCGGACAGGATGCGGGGCGTCGCTCTGTCAGTCATGCCCTCACCAACGCCGGGGCGCCGCGGGTCATTTCGAGCCGGGGACGTCGATCCATTCCGGCAGGTCGACCTCCGCCCGCACGGTCTTGCCGGGCGGCTCGCGGTCGAGCACCTCCCAGCGGTCCGCGAGCGCGTCGACGAGGACGAACCCGCGGCCGTGCTCGTCGAGGGCCCGGGGCGTCCGCACGGCACCCGGTGCGGGCGGACGCGGCGGCCCGCTGCGGGAATCGGCCACCTCGATGCGGACTCGGCCCGGCGCGAGCTCCAGCCGCAGCGCGAAGTCCCGCCCCGGCACACGGCCGTGCGTGACGGCGTTGGCCGCCAGCTCGGCCACGACCGCCCCGACCGCGTCGGAGACGTCCGTGCCGTAGGGGATGCCCCAGGAGTGCAGCTCGCTCAGCGCGAGGCGGCGGGCGAGTCGGGCACCGCGTGGAGTGGAGCTGAGACGCTGCTTGAACACACGTACGGTGACCGGAGGTCGGGCGATGCTGGGGATGATCGGCGCTTTCATGCGCCCAATGTGACCTGCGGGGATGGCGATCCGCCAGGCCGGAGCCGCGTACGCTGCGGCAGCGTACGCGGTCACGGACTGGACAGTACCGGTGACGGGCCGTGACCATGATCCGGGGAGGTGACCGACAGTGGTCGATGGCATGGCGGGGATGGGCACGGGTGGCGAGCCGGAGTCGTCGGACAGTCTGCGGACGTTCGGGGCGGTGGTCCAGGGCTTGCGCGAACACGCCGGGCTGAGCCGGGAAGAGTTCGGGGAACTGGTGCGGTTCTCCAAACACACGGTGGCTTCGGTGGAGCTGGGGAGGCGGATGCCGGATCCCACATTCGTGGCACGCGCGGAGGAGGCCTTGGGTATGGCAGGTGTCCTCCAGAAGGCAGCGGGACGCCTGGAGCGGCAGCCAGGTTTGGCGGCATGGTTCCGACGTTGGGCTCAGCTGGAGCAGGTGGCGATCACCCTGTACACCTACGAGTGCCGCATGGTTCCGGGCCTCCTGCAAACGGAGGCCTACGCACGCCAGCTGTTCATCGACGAGCTGCCCCCGCTGGGCGACGAGCAGGTTGAGGCTCAGTGGACAGCACGAGCGGAGCGGCAAAAGTTACTGCAGGAGCGTCCGAACACCGCGTTCAGCTTCATCGTCGAGGAGCACGTGTTCTTACGGCGCACAGGCGGGAGCCAGGTCACGCGCGACCTCATCGACCACGTGCTGAGGGTCGCGCAGTTGCGCAACGTCGAGATCCAGATCATGCCGTTGAGGCAGGAGTCCCATGCCGGGCTGCACGGCCCTCTCCAATTGCTGGAAACCCCCGATAACCACTGGTTCTCCTACCTCGAAGGACAGCAGAGCGGCCAGCTGATCAGTGACCGGAAAGTAGTCAGCGTGCTGCAAAGGAGGTATGCCAGGATGCGAGCACAGGCTCTCTCCCTCTCAGACTCCGTGAGCCTGTTGCAGCGCCTGCGAGGAGACCTATGAGCACCAGTGAGCTGACGTGGATCAAGTCGAGCTACAGCAGCAGTGGCTCCGGCGACTGCCTGGAGGTCGCCACCTGCCCCGACACCATCCACATCCGGGACTCCAAGAACCGGCAAGGCCCCGAACTCCGCGTCTCCCCCACCGCCTGGTCCGCCTTCCTCACGCACGCCGGCGAGTAACCCCTCACCTCCGCCCCCCGAACTCCCACTCCTGCACCTCGACCTCGGCATACGCGCCCCGGGTCAGCACCGCACCCGCCGCCTCCGCGTCAGCGGCACGTACCAGTGCCGCCGTACCCACCCACACCTCACCGTCGTCGGACAGCAGTGGCCCGTACGCGATCAGGTCGTCCCGCACGGCCGCCGGGACGTCGAGATCCACACCCGGCCCCGCGCCGAAGCCGAGCACGAGGTAGCGGTTTCCGCCCGACCGGCCGCCGGGGAACTCCCACATGGTCCGCCCGAGCACGTTCCGCCACCGCCGCAGCAGGACGTCCCGGTACACCCCGGCCTGCTGGTTGGGCTCGTCGAAGGCGAACGCCCGGGCGGCGGCGGGGTCCGGGAGGTCGACGATGTGGACACTGCCCGTGGGGGTCTCCCCGTCCGCGGCGAAGGTGGGGCCACGCGCGATCAGCTCCGCCTGGTAGCCGTCCTTGTAGGCCCAGTGCGCCTCGCCCAGCTCCTGGCGCAGCGGCAGGGAACCGGGCCGGTCACGGTGGTAGCAGAAGAACTCCATGCCTCATCCAATCGCGTCCGGCCGGGATCGCGCGCGTCGCGATGAGTTCTGCCTGGCCCGGCGGTCGTAAGGTCGGAACCGTCAACCAGGAGGACTTCGATGCGCAGCGTGACCTATTCGATGAACGTCTCGCTCGACGGCTACATCGTCGGGCCCGACGGCGATTTCAACTGGTCGGAGCCCCTCCCGGACGTCTTCCGCTACTGGATCGACGACATCCGGCAGGTCGGCGTCCACGTGATGGGGCGGCGGCTGTACGAGACGATGCTGTACTGGGAGACCGCCGAGCAGGAGACCACCCCGGACGAGGCGGAGCGCGAATGGATCGGGCTCTGGAATCCGCTCCCCAAGGTGGTGTTCTCCACCACCCTGTCGGAGGTGCGCGGCGCTGCCCGCCTGGCCTCCGGCAGCCTCGCGGAGGAGATCGAGCGGCTGCGGGCCGAGCCGGGCGAGGGCGAGATCGCGATCGGCGGTGCGACGCTCGCCGCGCAGGCGGCCGATCTGGGGCTGATCGACGAGTACCGGGCCATGGTGTACCCCGTCCTGGTCGGCGGCGGCATTCCCTTCTTCCCCCGCGGTGAGCGCCGGGTGGATCTCGAGCTCGTGGAGACCCGTACGTTCAGCTCCCAAGTCGTCCTGCTGCGCCACCGCGTGAAGCGTTAGACGGCTGGCCGGGCTGCACCGGGGGCCGGCTCCTGCTCCGGCCCCCGGCGGCTCACTGATCGGGCCACTCCTTCGAGCCGCCCGTCAGGCCGTCAGGACCGCCCGGGACACTCCTTCCACGCCATGTGGTACACGGTGCTGATGTCCCCGTCCGTCGAGTCCATCGTCATGAAGCTGACCTTGTCGGCCGCCTGCGTACCGGCGTTGACCCGGATCTCGGTGTTGATGTTGAAGTTGCGCTGGACGCCGCAGGGCGCGTAGACGAGCTGGGCCCAGTCCGTCTCGTCGGTGGCCTGCCAGTTGTCGTTGTACGGGCCGCTGAAGGGGTGGCTGCGGTGCGCCGTGCTCGGGGAGCCCTGGAAGTAGTACGAGGCCCGCTGGGTGGCGCTCGCCCCGCGCTGCAGTGAGGCGAAGCCCCGGTAGTCGGCGCTGGCGATGGCGTACGTGAAGCCCTGCGGCACGTGGACGATCAGGCTGAGCTGGCAGTTCTTGCGGAACGCGGTGGGGTCGGAGCTCCCGCCGGCCTGGGCGAGGTAGTCGCTGTAGGTCACCGTGAAGGCCGTGTTGTCCTCGGAGACGGCGACCGCGGTCGTGCCCTGGGGGCAGCCGGAGCCGTTCACGGTGGCGACCTTGATGACAATCTTGTCCGGGGGCGGGTCGACGAACCCGGAGGACGGGGATTGTGCGGGAAGTGCGCTGGTGAGCAGTGCGGCGATCGCGCCGCTCAGGAGCAGGCCACCGGCCATGGTTCTCCCATCCGTTCGTGGGGGGTGGATCGAAAATGGACATGGACATGTCAAGACGACCGCCCATGCGCGCCCGACCTGTGTCCTTGAGATGGAGGAGCTGTGAAGGCCGGGAGCGGTCGCATCGTACGCAGGGCGACAGGCGTCGGCCAGGTCGGTCTCCGGCCATTCACAGGGGCCGGATTTCACATCGCCGGAGGTGAGGGGGCCGCCCTCCCGTCCGGCCCCGCTCCGGCGCCCGCCCCGTCGCCACGCCCGTGCCACCGGACGCATAAGGTGCGTTACCAATGCGTCGACCGAGGCCCCCGAGGACGCGATGAGGATCACCCACGGACCCGCACCCCGCCGTCCGCTCAGCCGCGGGCGCGGCCCGTCACGGGTTCTCCCAGGCCGCCGGTTCGGCCGCCAGCCGCTCCACCGGCTCGGGCAGCGCCCCGGCCGCGAGGTCGGCGATGGTCACACCCTCCAGGATGCGGCGCACATTGGCCCGCAGCGCGATCCACAGCGGCAGCAGCGGCTCGGCGGTGCCGGTGTAGGCGAGACCGGTCGGCCGCTCGCCGCGCACCGAGACGATCGGGCCGTCCACGGCCCGGATCACGTCCGCGACGGTGATCAGGTCCGCCTCCCGGGCCAGGCGGTAGCCGCCGCCCCCGCCGCGGCGGCTGTCGACGACACCACCGCGGCGCAGATCGCCGAGGATCCCCTCCAGGAACTTGTGGGGGATGTCCTGCGCGGTGGCGACGGCTTCCGCCTTGACCGGCCCCTGGCCCTGCCGGACGGCCAGTTCCACGACCGCTCTCACCGCGTAGTCCGCACGTGCCGAGATCCTCATAGGACCATTGTCGCGGTCACCCTGTAGACATTGAGCACACGCACCACACACCGCACCGCACCGCACCCCGCATGACGCACCACGCACGGCATGGCACAACAGGAGGCGCTCCCTTGGAGCTCAGCAGGCGTACCTTCCACGCTCTCGCCGGCACGGCGGCGCTCGGCTTCGCGCTGACCGGCAGCGGGTCGCCGACCTCCGCCAACCCGGCCCGGACCGCCCCGACGGGCCCGCCGCCTCCCGTGCCGCGCGCGGACGGCCGACGGCACGAGATCGGCTTCGACCGGTACTCGCTGCTGATCGACGGCCGCCGCCTGGTCCTGTGGTCGGGCGAGATGCACCCCTTCCGGCTGCCGAGCCCGTCGCTGTGGCGCGACGTGCTGGAGAAGATGCGCGCCCACGGCTACAACGCGGTCAGCGTGTACGTCGCCTGGAACCACCACTCCCCCGCACCCGGCCGCTACGACTTCACCGGCGTGCGCGACCTGGACCTGTTCCTGCGCACGGCCGCCGAGACAGGGCTGTACGTGATCGTGCGGCCCGGCCCCTACATCAACGCCGAGGTCGACGCCGGCGGCTTCCCCGGCTGGCTGACCGCGACCGACGGCACGGCCCGCACCTCCGACCCGACGTATCTGCGCTACGTCGACGAGTGGCTCACCGCCGTCAACGCCGTGGTGGCCGGACGCCTGTTCACCCGCGGCACGGGCACGGTCCTGCTCTACCAGATCGAGAACGAGTACGACGCGCACGTCGGCGAGCCGGCCGGGCGCGCCTACATGTCGTACCTGTACGAGAAGGTCCGCGCCGACGGCATCGACGTGCCGCTGTTCCACAACGACAAGGGCAGGAACGGCCATTGGGCGCCCGGGTCGTTCGGCACCGGCGGGGAGAAGGGGCGCTGGCTGTACGGGTTCGACTCCTACCCCGAGCCGGACGAGGTGCCGCCGGACTGGGGGCACTTCGGGCCCGGCGGGGCGAAGGGCGGGGCCACCGCCAGCCCGCGCACGCCCGGGTTCGTACCGGAGTCCGGCGGCGGCTGGTTCGACCCGTGGGGCGGCTCCTGGTTCGACGGCAAGGGCTACGCCGAGTCGCGCCGGACCAGGGACGCGGCCTACGAGCGGCGCTTCTACCTGACCCACCTCGCCAACGGCATCACGCTGCACAACGTCTACATGACGTACGGCGGCACCTCCTGGGGGTGGCTGCCCGCACCCGCGGTCTACACGTCGTACGACTACGGGGCCGCCTTCGACGAGGCCCGCAACGCCACCCCGAAGCTCGCCGCGATGCACCAGATCGGGCAGTTGCTGCGCCACGTGCCCGACCTCGCCAAGCTGAACCCGGCGAAGCGGGTGCGCGCCACCGACGAGCGGGTCCGGGTCTACCACCTCACCAACCCCGACACCGGCGCCCACGTCTACGTCCTGCGCAACGACACCGGCGAGGCCGTCTCCACCACGCTGCCGGACGCCGGGATCGACGTGCCGGTCACCGTCCAGGCCCGCGACGCCAAGCTGATCGCGGCCGGGCTGCGGCTCGGGCGGCGGACCCTGGTGCACTCCACCGTGCAGCCCATGGTGAACCTGACCGCGGGACGGCAGGACATCGCCGTGTTCACCGGCCGGCGGGGCGAGATGGCGCAGGTCGTGCTGGAGTGCGCGGACGAGCCGACGCCGATGCGGCTGGACGCGGAGCCGGCCTGGGCCTACAACCTCGGCAAGCTGAACATCACGGCTCCGCTCGGGGCCGGCGGACTGAGCCGGGTACGGGTCGAGGGCGACGGCGTGGACACGCCGATGCTGGTGCTGTTCGCCGACGACGCCACCGCGCTGCGCCTGTGGCCCTACGAGACGCCGTCCGGCCCGCTCCTCGTCTACGGCCCGGCCCTGCTGCGCTCGGCCGAGCTGCGCGGCTCCACCGTCCACCTCACCGGTGACACCATCGGCGCGACCGGCCTGGAGGTGTGGGGGCCGACCGGGATCACCCACGTGACGTGGAACGGGCGGGCGGTGCCCACGCGGATCAGCGCCTCCGGCAGCCTGCTCGCGCTGCGGCCGCTGCCCGGGGTGGCCCGGCCGGCCCTGCCCGCCCTGGACCGCTGGCGGCGTCGCACCGAGAACCCGGAGGCCGAGCCGGACTTCGACGACGCGGACTGGACGATCGCCGACAGGACGACGACCTTCAGCACGACGCCCGTGCCCGACGGGCAGCCCGTGCTGTTCGCCGACGACTACGGCTTCCACTACGGCGACGTCTGGTACCGGGGCACGTGGACGGGCGCGGGCGGCGTCGAATCGGTTTCCCTGGCCTACAGCACCGGCACCCAGGGCCTGCTGATGGCCTGGCTCGACGGCGAACCGCTGGGCACCCACCGCATGCCCGTGCCGGACCGGAGCCGGGCCCGGCAGGGGACGTGGACGGCGCAGGTCTCCTTCGACCTGCCGGACGAACTGCGCGAACGGCTGCGGGAGGAGGAGCCCGGGACGCGCCACGTGCTGTCCGTGCTCGTGCGGCCGATGCAGCACGACATGGACGGCGAGGCGCGCGACACGCACAAGGCCGCGCGCGGACTGACCGCGGTCGCCTTCGAGGGCGCCGACCCTGAGGTGACCTGGCGCATCCAGGGCGCCACCGCGCCCGACCCGGTGCGCGGTCCCCTGAACAACGGCGGGCTGTACGGCGAGCGCGAGGGCTGGCACCTGCCGGACCACGACGACCGGGACTGGACGAGGACCGAGCTGCCCCGGGCCGGGCGGCGGCAGGGCGTCACCTGGTACCGCACGGGCTTCCGGCTGGACGTCGACCCGGGCGTCGACGCCTCGGTCGGTCTCGTCCTCGACGACGATCCGGGCCGGGCCTACCGTGTGCAGATCTTCCTCAACGGCTGGAACCTCGGCCAGTACATCAACGACGTGGGGCCGCAGCACACGTTCGTACTGCCGAACGGGATCCTGCGCACACGTGGTGCCAACACACTGGCGCTGGCGGTGCTGTCCGACGGGACCACACCCTCCGGGCCGGGGACCGTGCGGCTGACGCTGCTCGGTGCCGCGGCCGGAGGAGTGCCCGTGAAACCGGTGTGACCGGGCGCCGTCACGCCAGCCGGATCACGTTCCAGGACAGCGGCTCCAGGACGGTGCTGAGCGTGCCGTCCTGGAGGGTCGTGCCGTCGACCGCGTGCGGGGTGACCCGGTCGGGGTCGTCGAGGGTGTTGCGGGCGTCGGGGTCGGCGTCCGCGAGGGCGCTGTGCTCGACGACCGAGGTGAGGCCGAGGCCGCCGAGGGTGACCTCCAGCGGCAGCGCCTCGGTGCGGCCGCGGTTGACCGCGAAGACGGTGACCGAGCCGTCCTCGCCGCGCACGGCGGTGGCGTGCAGCAGGTCGGTCTCGCCGTACTTCCTCGTCCGGTACGTCGGTGAGTCCACGCGGACGTCGAGGACCCGGCCACGGCCGTACCGGGCGGCCTGCGCGAACGGGAAGAACGTCGTCTGCCGCCAGGCCGGGCCGCCCGGCTCGGTCATGATCGGCGCGATGACGTTGACGAGCTGGGCGAGGCAGGCGACGGTGACCCGGTCGGCGTGCCGGAGCAGGGCGATGAGGAGCGAGCCGAGGACGACGGCGTCGGTGACGCTGTAGTTGTCCTCCAGCAGGCGCGGCGCCTCCGGCCAGTCGTGCTGCTCGAAGGTCTTGGCGTGCGCCTCCCACTCGGGCAGGTACCAGACGTTCCACTCGTCGAAGGAGAGGTTGATCCTCTTCTTCGACTTGAGTTTCGCGCCCACGTGGTCGGCGGTCGCGACGACGTTGTCGATGAAGGACTCCATGTCGACGGCGGAGGCGAGGAAGGAGTCGAGGTCGCCGTCCTCGGGCCAGTAGTAGGCGTGCAGGGAGATGTAGTCGACGAGGTCGTACGTCTCCTCCAGGACCGTCGCCTCCCACGCGGCGAAGGTCGGCATGGACTGGCTGGAGGAGCCGCACGCGACGAGTTCGACACCGGGGTCCTGCTGGCGCATGGCCCGGGCCGTCTCGGCGGCGAGGCGGCCGTACTCCCCGGCCGTCTTGTGGCCGGTCTGCCAGGGGCCGTCCATCTCGTTGCCCAGGCACCACAGCCGGATGCCGAAGGGGTCCTTGTCGCCGTGGGTCACGCGCAGGTCGGACAGGGCGGTGCCCTCGGGGTGATTGGCGTACTCCTGCAGTTCCAGGGCCTCGGCGACGCCGCGGGTGCCGAGGTTGACGGCCATCATGGGCTCGGCCTGGGGGCCGATCTTGCGGAGGAAGCCGATGTACTCGGACAGGCCGAAGCGGTTGGTCTCGGTGGAGTGCCAGGCCAGGTCGAGGCGGCGGGGGCGGTCCTCGGCGGGGCCGACCGAGTCCTCCCACCTGTAGCCGGAGACGAAGTTGCCGCCGGGGTAGCGGACGGCGGTGACGCCGAGTTCGCGGACCAGGGCGAGGACGTCCTGGCGCAGGCCCTGGTCGTCGGCCGTGGGGTGGTCCGGTTCGAAGACGCCGGTGTAGACGCAGCGGCCGAGGTGCTCGACGAAGCTGCCGAAGAGGCGGGGGCTGACCTCGCCGACGACGAAGGCCGGGTCGAGGGTGAAGCGGGCGGTGTGCATGGTCGCCTTTCGGGGTGGGTGGTTCCGTCTCGGTGGCGGCTGCGGGTCCGTGGGGGCTGATCGCGCCCACGCGGCGGAGCCGCACATGAGCACAGCCCCGCGCCCCTTCGCGCCACCCTTCTCCGTTCGGGATATCGACAGTCGCTCGTCACTTCGGACGGGACCGTAGGTTCGAAGCGTCGGCGCGTCAATGGTGCGGTCGCGGATTGGACATGACTCAGCGGGCACGAACGGTCGTTCTCCGTTGAACATCGGACGCCGGATCGCATGACGCGCACACTTTCGGGCGCGTAGGCTCGGACGGGCCGCCGAAGCCGCCGGCCGGTGGTGAGAAGGGGGAGCGATGGACATCGCGGGCGCGCGGACGATGGCCGCCCGAGTCACCGCCGCGCTCGGGCGCTCGCGCCGCGGCGCGGCCCTGCGCGGCCTGGCCGCCGACCTCACCGCCGCGGTGCGCGCCAGACCCCAGGCGCCCTCGGACGTACGGTCGTTGTGCCGGGCGCTGTGTGAGGAGATGAGCGCGCGGCGCGGCGGGCGCCCCGTGGAGCTGCGGTTCGAGCGCTTCCCGGACGAGATAGAAGTGACCGGCCTGTGGGTCGAGTTCCAGGACTTCGACCTGGTCATCGTGGAGGAACGAGCCGAGGCGGTGCAGCAGTTGGTCATCCTCGGGCATGAGCTGTGGCATCTGCACGCGGGGCACGGGCATCACCACGGAGCGGGCGCGGCGGCGGCCCACGCGTTCGCCGACCGGCCGGGGTGGGACGACGTCGCCCTGGCGGTGGCCGCCCGCAACGGCTCCCGGGAACGGGACGAGGCCGAGGCCGACGCCTTCGGGCACCGGCTGGCGGCCGGGTGCCGGGCGCTGCTGCCGGGCGGGCGCGGGCCGGACGTACCCCTCGAACCCGTGCAGCGTTCGCTGTACTACCGGGGGCCGCGAGGAGGTGCGGCACCGTGACGACGGTGGCGCTGACCCCGGTCGAGTTCGTCAACCAGTTCTATCCGAACTTCTGGTGGATCCCCGCGGGGGTCCTGGCCGCCGCCCTGGCCATCAAGCTGCCGAGCATCATCCGGCTGTGGAAGGACCCGATGCTGCGCGCGGTCGGCGGGCTGCTGCTGCTCGCCTGCGCGGTGTTCGTCTTCGTGGCGCCGTCGACCATCGCGCGGGTCAACCGGCTCACCGGGGTGGCGAACTTCTCGGGCCCCTGGGTCTACTCGCTGCTCACCGCGTTCTGCGCCTTCTGCCTGCTGCTGATCATCTCCTGGCGCAACGGCCTGTCCGACCGCTCGGACCGCACCCGCCGCGCGATGCGCGGGGTCGTGGCGGTCTACTCGGGCGTGATCGTCGCCATGTGGGTGCTGTTCGCCCTCGCGGACGTGCCGGTGGAGCGGCTGCGGGACCTCGACACGTACTACGCGAACACCCCGTACATGCGCGAGGTGATCGTGCTGTACCTGCTCGCGCACACCACGGCCGCGCTGGTCACCAACGGGCTGATCTGGAACTGGGTGCGCACCGACGGACTCGACTCGTTGCTGCGCTGGGGGCTGAAGTTCCTCGGCGTGGGCTACGCGGCGCAGTTGTTCTTCGACGTCGCCAAGATCAGCGCCGTGGTGGCGCGTTGGTCCGGGCGGAACGTGGACTGGCTGAGCACGGCCGTCGCCCCGCCGCTCGCCTGCCTGTCCGCCGTGCTCATCGCGATCGGCTTCATCCTCCCGCACGCCGGGCAGTACCTGCACGGCCGCTGGCACGTGCGGCTCGCCCACCACGAACTGCGGCCGCTGTACTTGCTGATGAGGACAGTCAACGGCACCGGGGTGCCGTTCCTGCTGCGTGCCACTCCGGAACTGCGGCTGGTCCGCCGGGAGACGTTCATCCGCGACGTGCTGCTGCCGCTGGCCCGGCACATCGACGAGGACCGGCGTGAACGGTTCCACGACGCCGCGCTCGCCCTCGGCCACCCGCCCGAGCGGGCCGAGGTGCTCGCCGCCACCGCGGCGATCCTGGACGCCGCCGAGGCCGGGACCCGGACCCCGCAGGACGACGGCGGCGGGGCCCGTGACACCACGGAGCTGCTGCGCGGGATCGGCGCCGTGTCCCGGGCCCTGCGCCGCACGGAGGACCTCCGGGCGATCCGCGCGCTGGCCCGTGACCACGCGGAGGGCAGATCGCTCACCGGCTGACCGGCCCTCCGGAGGGCACCCTCCGGCGTCCGCGGGCGCCGTGCCCCGGCCCGATGCGCGCACGGGGCCCGCACGGGGGGCCGCGCGCCCGGTGTGTGAAGGTACGGTGAGAGCCGTCCGGGACGAGGTCCGCACGGCTCGAAACGCGGTGCCGGGGGGCGGTGTTGTGCGCCGCGCGGCCGTGGCCGGACGTCGGGGAGTGCCCGCAGGGGGCAAGGAGCCTTCATGGCTGAGTGCGAGGAGTCGCATGTCGCGTAGAGCTGTCGTCATCGGTGCGGGGCTGGCCGGCATGCTGGCCGCGGCGGCCCTGTCCGCCGTCGCGGACGAGGTGGTCGTGCTCGACCGCGACGACCTGCCCGAAGGGCCGGAGCACCGCAGGGGTCTGCCGCAGGGGCGTCACGCGCATCTCCTCATGGCCGGCGGCCTGGCCCCCATGGAGGACCTGGTGCCGGGCGTGAGCATGCGCAAGCACCTGCTCGCCGCCGGTGCGCACGAGATCCCGCTCGGCTCGGGCATGGTCGCCCTCACGCCCGAGGGCTGGTTCCGGCGCTGGCGCCACCCCGGCCCGCGGATGCTGACCTGCACCCGGGCGCTGCTCGACTGGGCGGTGCGGGGGGCCGTCCTGGACAACACCGGGGCGGTCGTCCGCAAGGCTCGGGTGCTGGAGCTGACGGGGTCGCGGCAGCGGGTGACCGGGGTCCGTCTCGCGACCGCCGCCGGGGAGGAGGACCTCGCCGCCGACTTCGTGGTGGACGCGAGCGGGCGCGGCTCGCGGATCGTGACCTGGCTGGCGGGGCTGGGCATCGACGACGTGCGCGAGAAGACGGTGGACGCCGGCCTGGTGAACGCCACCCGTCTCTACCGCACCCCCGAGGGGGCGGATCGTTTCCCCTTGACGATGGTGCAGGCCGATCCGTATCAGGGGCGCCCCGGACGCAGCGGCATGGTGCTGCCGATCGAGGGCGACCGGTGGATGGTCAGCCTCGCCGGCACCCGGGGCGGTGGCGAACCGCCCTCCGACCCGGACGCGTTCCTGCGGTACACCCTGGACCTGCCCGACCCCATCGTGGGCCGGCTGATCTCCGGAGCGGAACCGCTCACCGAGGTGCACGTCAGCCGCAGCACCAGCAACCACCGCCGCTACCTGGAGAAGGCGCGCACCTGGCCCGAGCGCCTGGTCGTCCTCGGTGACGCCCTGGCCACGTTCAACCCCGCCTACGGGCAGGGCATGTCGGTGGCCGCGCTGGGCGCCCGGGAGCTGGACCGCGAGCTGCGGCGGTCGGGCCTCGACGCGCCCGGGCTGGCCCGGCGGGTGCAGCGGCGGGCGGCCCGGCCGGTGGAGTCCGCGTGGACGATGGCGGTGAGCCAGGACGTCTGGTACCCGGGGACGCGGGGCGGCTCGCCCGGGGTCGCGGACCGGCTGGTCACCGCCTACACGCGCCGCATGATCCGCACGGCGACCGGCTCGTACACGGCGGCGTCGGCCCTCTGGGACGTGATGAGCATGACGACGGGACCGACGCGGCTGCTGCGGCCCTCGACGGTCCTGGCGACGCTGAGCGGACCGCCGTTGCCGCCGGCGGCGGGGGCGCCGCTGACGGAGGACGAGCGGGCGGTCCTGCGACGACTGGACCGCACGGGAAGCTGAGGCGGGGGACTCGCCCGGGCCCGGGGGCGGTCCGGTTCGCGCTTCCGGCCGCCCCGCCCCCGGTCAGCCGGCGAACGCGGGCTGGGCCACTCCCCTGCCCGCCCCCGGCACCACGAACAGCGACCCCGCCAGGGCGGGCGGGTCGCTCAGGCCCGTGCGGGCCGTCGTGACGTACAGGTCGCTCAGCCCGGCCCCGCCGAACGCGCAGGCCGTCACCAGCGGCACGGGCAGGTCGATCACCCGGTCCAGCCGGCCCTGCGGCGTGTACCGCCGCACCGCACCGCCCGCCCACAGGGCGACCCACACGCAGCCGTCGGCGTCCACGGTGAGCCCGTCGGGGAAGCCGGCGCCCTCCTCGATCTCGGCGAGGGTGCGCCGGCCGGACACCCGCCCGTCCGCGTGGTCGAAGACGTCGATGCGGCGGGTGGGGGTGTCGATGTAGTACATGAGCCGCCCGTCGGGGCTCCAGCCGGTGCCGTTGGAGACCGTGACGTCGTCGAGCACGACCTCCACGGCGCCCTCGCCGGTGACGCGGGACAGCGTGCCGCCGCCCGGCGCCTCGTCGTAGCGCATGGTGCCGGCCCACAGCGCGCCGTCGGGCGCGACCGCGGCGTCGTTGGCGCGCCGGCCGGGCACGGGTTCCCGGTGCAGCCAGCGGAACTCTCCGTCGGGGTCGAGGAGCCCGACGCCGTCGCGCAGGTTGAGCACCAGGCCGCCCCCGGCACGCGGCTTCACGGCCCCCACGTGCTGCTCGGTGCGGCGGACCGTGCGCCGGCCGGTGGCCGGGTCGTAGCTGTGCAGGCGCGAGCCGAGGATGTCGATCCACAGCAGCCGGGAGGCCGCCGCGTCCCAGGTCGGGCCCTCGCCCAGCTCGGCCTCGGCGCGCACGGCGATCTCGTACGGCCTCGTCATGCCACGCTCCGGTGGCCGAGGTGCTCGGACAGCTCGGCGGCACCCTTCGCGGCGAGCTGCTCCAGCTCGGCGCGGCGCTCCTCGCTCCAGCGGATCATCGGCACGGAGATCGACAGGGCGGCGACGACCTGCCCGGTGCGGTCGCGGACCGGCGCGGCCACGCAGCTGACGTCCGGGTTGGACTCGCGGCTCTCCACGGCGAGGCCCCGTTCACGGATCCCGGCCAGGGCCTCGCGCAGAGCGCCCGGGTCGGTGATGCTGTTGGGGGTCATCGCGACCAGCTCGGCGCCGTCGGGGATCCGCGCGGCGAGCTCGTGCTCGGGAAGGGAGGCGAGCAGCATCTTGCCGACGGAGGTGCAGTGCGCGGGCAGCCGGCGGCCGGCGGCCGACACCATCCGCACCGCGTGCGTGGAGTCGACCTTCGCGATGTAGATGACGTCCGTGTCCTCCAGGATCGCCACGTGCACGGTCTCGTCGCAGGTCTCGGCGACGGACCGGGCGACCAGCTGCCCCTCGGCCGCGAGGTCGAGCTGCTCGGCGTAACGGGCACCGAGCTGGTACGGGCGCACACCGAGCCGGTAGCGTCCCGGCTGGCCCGGCACCGGGACGATGTACTTCCGGGCGGCGAGCGTGGTGACCAGCTCGTGCACGGTGGTGCGCGGCAGCTGCAGCTTGCGCACGATGTCGGGGGCGGAGAGCGTCCCGTCCCCGTCGAGGAAGAGCTCGAGAATGTCGAGAGCCCGGGTCACGGCTGGTACGAGTCGTCCCACGACCGGCCCCCTCCCTAATGTGTTCTCAGCGCCCGCGTTCGATATTTCAACAGGCGATCGGCATGACGAACACAGGCTAGCCATAGAGGTTTGCCCGGGCAATGGGGAGAGGAAGGTCGGTCCGGTCACCGTCGCCCCCGTACCACCCCCAGTTCCCCCCGCAGCCGCTGGGCGCGCAGGACCAGTTCCAGTTCGAAGCGGCGGTCCGGGTCGTCTATCTCGTCGCCCCAGAGTTCTCGGATCTGGCGGAGGCGGTAGCGGACCGTCTGGGGGTGGACGCCCAGGCGGGTGGCGACCTCGGGGGCGCCGCCGCGGGTTTCCAGCCAGGCCAGGAGGGTTTCGGCGAGGCGGCGGCCGTGGGTGGGGCCGCAGTGGGTGAGGGGGGCCAGGCAGCGCAGGGCCAGGTCGTCGATGAGTTCCTCGGGCTGGAGGAGGACCAGGGCCTCGGTGTGCTCGGTGCAGTGCAGGACCTCGCCGGAGGGCAGCAGGTCGCGTTCCATGAGGCGGACCGCCGCCTCAGCCCAGCGCAGCGACTTCGCCGCGTCGGCCAGCGGCACGGGCGGGCCGATCGCGCCGGACCAGCCGGCCAGGGCCCGGTGCAGCAGTTCGTGGCGGCCCGCCGCGTCCGGCTCGGGGACCACCATGCGGGGCTGTTCGTACTCCATGTCGAGCAGAACGCCCTGACCCACGGCGGGGGCCATCGCCTCGCGGGCCGGGCGCAGCAGGACGCCGACGGCGACCTTCTCCGGCAGCGGCCAGCCGATCCGGGCGGCGCGTTCGGTGAAGGCCTCGGTGGGGTCACCGCGGTGGTGTTCGGCCAGCAGCAGTTCCATCAGGCGGCGTTGCAGCCGCAGGCGTTCGCCGGCCTGGCGGGCCGCCGCCTCGGCGTAGCCGCGTACGGACTGGTCGACCAGTCCGTCCAGGTACTCGTAGCCCGCGTCGACGAGCTCGTACATCGCCGGGGGCGGGATCTCCACGCGCTGACCTATGTCGGCGAAGCGGCGCCAGGCCAGGCGTACGCCCATGCGGTAGATGGCCTGGAGGGAGTCCAGGGAGCGGCCGTTCAGGCCCTCGCCGCGGCCGAAGTCCTGGAAGACGCCGGGCGGGACGGTCGGGCGCCCCTCGGAGTGCTCCAGGTGCTGCACGAAGACCTCGATGGCGCGGCGGATGCCGACCAGGGCCATCGGCTCGCCGGAGTCGTCGAGGACGACGGGCAGGTGCGGGTACTCGCGCTGGATCTCGCGGAGGATCTCCTCGGCGAGCTCGGGCGCCTCGGCCATGGCGATCGCGGCGAACCGGCGCACCTGGAAGCGCGGTACGTCGTGCCAGGCCGAGCGGGTGGTGACGGTTCCGGTGCGGGCGGCCGTCATCCGTCAACTCCCCTGACCGGCCTGCTCGTAGGTGATCAAGGGCGTGTTCGGCTGGTCGGGTGTGGCTTCGAGCAGCGCGACCACGCCCAGCGCGGCCCCCACGGCGAGGGCGGCGGCGAGCGCTACGGTCAGCGCGGCAGCGAGCAGTCTGGACATCGCAGGGTCAGCCTCTCTGTCCGGATCCGTCCGGAGATCGTCCGGAGGTTGCCCCACCCCGGCACCCCGTCCCTGCCTGTCGCGCCCAGTCTCGACAAGCATTGACACCCCGTCAAGAGCCGCCTACGGTTCCCGGCCCAGCCGCACGCGCGCATTCCGCCGCCGTGCCGGTCCTCTCGTACGTCGAGCCGTCCCAAGCCACTGGAGTGCCCGGATGCGCCGTACAACCTCTCCCTTTTCCCTGGTCCTGCTGGGTCTCGGTACGTTCCTGCTGGTGCTGGCACCCCTGCTCGCCTGGTACGTGCAGCCGCGGGCCGCGGTGAACCCGATCGACATCGACACGACCGCCGTCTACGAAGGCCGGGGCAGCGTCTTCGACACCGACCGGATCGAGACGGTGCCCGGCCGGAAGATCACGGTGACCCAGCGCGTGCGGGGCGACGTCGCGGACAGCGAGCGCAGCGGCAACGCCGTCTGGGACGTGACGACCACGGTCGACACCGACAAGTCGCTGCCGGCCGCGGATCCGCACGACGCGCTGGACTTCACGCCGCACCGCTGGGTGATGGACCGCAGGACCACCCGGCCGGTGCACTGCTGCGGGGAGAAGCCCTACATCGAGGGCGAGGCGTACCTGAAGTTCCCGTTCGACGTGCAGAAACGCTCCTACCAGTGGTGGGACAACACCCTCGGGGACACGGTCGTGCTGCGCTACCGGGGCACCGCGAAGGTCCAGGGCTACACCGGCTACAAGTTCACCGGCTCGGTGCCGGCGACCAGGACCGGCACCCGGATGGTGCCGGGCACCCTCGTCGACCAGCCGAACCGGCCGCAGGTGCTGGCCGAGGAGTGGTACGCCAACCACGGCTTCGTGCTGATCGTCGACCAGGCCACGGGCCGGGTGCTGTACGCGCAGACCGGGCCGAAGCGCACGCTGCGGGCCCCCGGCGCGAAGAAGGACGCGGCGGTGCTGCTGGACAGCGAGAAGGTCGCCTTCACGACGGCGACGCAGAAGGAGGCGGTGCGGCAGGCGAAGCGGGACAGCGGTCAACTCCGGCTCGTGGGGACGACCTTGCCGATCGGCGCGGGAATCGCCGGTCTGGTGCTCGCCGCGGTGGGCGGCGTTCTGGTGGCCCGTGGGCGGAAGGAGCCGGAGCAGCCCACTCCGTCCGATGTGTCCGGTACGCCCCAGCCGACCCTCACGATGTGATGTGACGTCAGCTCTAACAAAGCCGGAAATTGTCACGTCGGTGAGTAGCCGTGGAGTTCGTCCGGGCGAAAACTGTCCAACCCCACCCGAGCACACCCCGTCCACACTCCCCTCCCAGGAAGAGCTCAGGCCCCCCACAGGCCGTCCCCTCCCCGACGACCCCACCCCCACGCGTTCCCCACCGAGTTCCGCACCCCGAGACGAGTTGGAGCACCCATGCCCCAGCACGTACCGTCCACGCTGCGCACCGCGTCCCCCCACGCGTCGCAGCACCCTCCGGCGCTCCCCCCACAACCGCGCCGGATCGTGTTCCTCGCCCACCGCGACCTCGACAATCCTGCCGCCGGCGGCTCCGAGCTGCTGGTCGACAAGCTCGCCGACGGGCTGACCCGGCTGGGTCACCAGGTGACCCTGCTGTGCGGCGGCCCCGCCTCCTTCCGCGACTACCGGGTCGTGTCGGCGGGCGGCCCGTACGGGCACTACCTGCGCGCCCGGTCGGCCTTCACCCGCCAGGTCGGCGACTGCGATCTGCTGGTCGAGGTGTGCAACGGCATGCCGTACCTGGCGCCGCTGTGGCACCGGGGCCCGACCCTGTGCCTGGTCAACCACGTCCACACGGACCTGTGGACGATGCGTTTCGGCGGCCCGCTGGCGCCGGCGGCCCGCCTCGGCCGAAGACTCGAACACTGGGCGCTGACCGGGGCGCAGCAGCGCAACCTGCTGGTCGCCGTGTCGTCCTCGACGGCCCACGCCCTGCGGGGGATCGGGGTCGAACGGGAACGGATCCGGGTCGTGCACAACGGCGTCGAGGAGCCGGGGCCCCGAGCCGACCGGTCACCCGAGCCGCTCTTCGTCGCCGTCGGGCGGCTCGTCGAGTACAAGCGGATCGATCTGCTGCTGCGGCTGTGGGAGCGGGTGCGGCCGGTGACCGGCGGGCGGCTGGTGATCGTCGGCGACGGTCCGGAGCGGGAACGGCTGGAGCGGCTGGCCGGGCCCGGCGTGGAGTTCACCGGGTACGTCTCCGAGGCCGAGAAGCACCGGCTGCTGTGCGCGGCCTGGCTGTTGCTGCACCCCTCCGCCGTGGAGGGGTGGGGGCTGGTCGTGACGGAGGCGGCGGCCCGGGAGACCCCGAGCGTGGCCTTCGACGTGCCGGGACTGAAGGACTCCGTGGTCGACGGTGAGACCGGGGTCCTCGCGCGCGGCGAGTCCTCGTTCGCCGCGGCGTGGTGCGCGCTGGCGCTGTCCGCGCGGCGGCGGGAGCTGATGGGCAAGGCGGCCCGGGAGCGGGCGGCACAGTTCCGGTGGGACCGGACCGTGCGGCAGTTCCGGGTGGTGGCCGCGGAGGCGGTGCGGAGTTGGACTCCGTGACGTCGCCCATTCGGCGTGTCGGTCGTGCCGTGTCGCGTGTGCGGGACGTGTGTGGCTGGTCGCGCCCCTCCCCGCGCCCCTCGGGAACCCGTTTGAAAGACCCTTCGTTGCGACGATCTGTTGCCCTGTTCCGCGCCTTCCTCCACGAGCAGGAGGACCCCGCGGCCTGCTACTCCCTGCTGGCCCGTGACGCGGTCGACCAGGTGGAGGCCTGCGACGGGCCGGTCGCCGGCCGTACCGTCCTGGACGTCGGCGGGGGCGGCGGGTATTTCACCGAGGAGTTCCGACGGCGCGGGGCCCACGCCTACCTGTTCGAGCCGGACCCGGCCGAGCTGGGCGAGAAGCCGCCCGACGGCGCCGTCGTCGCCGACGGGTACCTGCTCCCGCTGCGGGACGGCGTCGCGGACGTCACCTTCTCCTCCAACGTGCTGGAACACGTCGCCGACCCGGAGACGTTCCTCAGCGAGCTGGCGCGCGTGACCCGGCCCGGCGGGCTGATCTACGTGTCGTTCACCAACTGGCTGTCGCCGTGGGGCGGGCACGAGTGGGCCCCGTGGCACTACCTCGGCGCCGAGCGGGCCCGGGCCCGTTACGCCCGGCGGACCGGCAGGCCCGCCAAGCACACGCTCGGCGAGAACCTGTTCGCGGTGCACATCGGCTCCACCCTGCGGCAGGTGCGGGCCCGGGACGACGTCACGGTCGTCTCGGCGCGCTCCCGCTACTGGCCCTTCCTCGCGGAGGCCGTCGTCAAGGCGCCCGGGATCCGCGAGTTCGCCACCTGGAACCTCCTCCTCATCCTGCGGCGGTGTCCTACATGACAACCACGGTCCAGGCTCCTCCCCCGGCAGCCGTCCCCACCACCGCGACCGCGTCGGGCCCGCCCGACGGTCCCCGGTCGCGGCGCTGGCTGCTGGGTTTCTGGGCCGTGGTGTTCGTGCTGTTCCTGGCGGTGCAGCCGGGTCGGCAGACGTTCGACACCAAACTCGGGGTGACCACCGATCCGGGCCGGTTCCTCGGCGACCTGGGGCAGTTGTGGCATGACCGGGCCGGGTTCGGCGGCATCCAGGACCAGTACGTCGGCTATCTGTGGCCGATGCTGCCGTTCTACTGGGTGTGTGACCTCGTCCGCCTGCCGGTGTGGCTGGCGGAGCGGCTGTGGTTGTCGGTGGTCGTGTCCGTCGCCTTCTGGGGGGCGTTGCGCCTCGCGGAGCGGCTGCGGGTGGGCAGCGGGGCCTCGCGGCTGCTCGCGGCGGTGGCGTACGCGCTGTGGCCGCTGTTCACGACCGTCATCGGCTCCACGTCGGCCGCCGCGCTGCCCGGCGCGTTCCTGCCGTGGGTGCTGCTGCCGCTGACGGACGAGCGGTACGCCGCCCGGGTCGCCGCCCTGCGCTCGGCGCTGCTCGTGCCGTTCATGGGCGGCGTGAACGCCTCGGCGACGCTGGCGTCCCTGCTGCCGGTGGGGCTGTACCTGCTGTCCCGGCCGCCGGGACCGCGGATGCGCAGGCTGATCGCCTGGTGGGTCCCCGCGGTGATCGTGGTGACGGCCTGGTGGTGGGTGCCGCTGCTGCTGCTCGGCGTCCACGGCGAGAACTTCCTCCCCTATATAGAGACCGCGCAGACCACCACGGACACCATGTCGGCGACCGAGGCGCTGCGCGGGGCCGGGAACTGGGTCGCCTATCTGCACTTCGGTGAGGCCTGGCTGCCGGCCGGCTGGACCGTGGCCTCCTCCGTGCTGGTGATCGTGTGCTCGGCGCTGGCGGCCGGGCTGGGGCTGGCCGGGCTCGCCCGGCGGGACGTGCCCGAGCGGCGGTGGCTGGTGCTGACGGTGCTGGTGACCGCGCTGGTGCTGCTCGCCGGGTACGGCGGGGCGTTCGGGGCGCCGTTCCACGACGTGATGCAGGGCTGGCTGGACGGGTGGCTGTCGCCCTTCCGCAACATCTACAAGTTCCAGACGGGTCTGGCGCTGGCGCTCGTGCTGGGCCTGGCCCATCTGGTGGGGGTGGCCGCCGAGCGGCGCGGCGCCCGGCCGGTGCGCGGCCGGCGTCTCGCGCCGCTCGTCGCGGCCGTGCTGATCCTGCCCGGGCTGCTGTGGCCGTACCTCAACGGCTCGATCCTGAACCCCGGTTCCTTCCGGAAGCTCCCCACCTACTGGCAGGCCACGGCCGACTGGCTGGAGAAGTACTCGCCGGACTCGCGCGCCCTGGTCGTCCCGGCCACGGCGCACGGCGTCTACACCTGGGGCTCCCCCATCGACCAGCCGCTCGACGTGCTCGCCGAGTCGCGCTGGGCGCAGCGCGACTACGTCCCGTTCGGCACGCCCGGCAACCGGCGCGCGATGGACGCGGTCGAGCAGGCCCTGCTGTCCGGTGCCGAAGTTCCGGGTCTGGCCGACTACTTGAGCCGGGCCGGGCTGTACTACGTCGTCGTGCGCAACGACCTCGACCCCGACCAGATCGGCGCCGTGCCGACCGCGACCGTCAAGCGCACCCTGGAGCAGTCGGGGTACGAACGGGTCACGGGGCTCGGCCCGGTGATGACCGGCGGCCGGATCGCCCAGGACGCCCCGCTCCAGGTCGAGGGGCTCTACCCACGGCAGCGGGCCGTGGAGATCTACCGTCCGGCGGGTCCGGACGTCGTCCGGCCCGGGCAGGCCGCGCTCGCCCCGGTCGCCGACACGGCCGTGGTGTCCGGCGGGCCCGAGGCGCTGCTGCCGCTGGCGTCCGAGCTGCGCGGGCGGGCCACCGTGCTGACCGGGGACAACCACCCGGGGCTCGGCACCCCGGCCGTGCAGGTGGTGGGCGACGGGCTGCGCCGGGCCGACACCCGGTTCGGGCTGGTCAACGCCAACACCTCGTACACGTACACGCGCGACGAGCGCAACGCGTCCGGGGCGCAGCAGGACCCGGGCGAGAAGCCGCGCCAGATCCTGCCGACCGAGGGAGCCGAGCACCAGACGGTCGCCGAACTGCGCGGCGCGCGCTCGGTGTCGGCGTCCTCGTACGGCAACTGGCTGTTCCACCTGCCGCAGTACGATCCGGTGAACGCCTTCGACGGCAACCCGGACACCGCCTGGACGGAGGGCGCCCCGGACACGCCGGACGGGCAGTGGCTGCGCATCGGCTTCACCGGTACCTACGCCATGCCGTCCTCCTTCGAGGTCACGCCGCTGCCGCAGGAGAGCGTGCGGGCGGCGGCGACGAAGGTGCGGGTGGAGACCGAGAAGGGCGAGCGGACCAGCTTCCTCCAGCCGAACGGCAGGACCCAGCGGATCAAGGCGCCCGAGGGCGCCACGCGTTGGATGAAGCTGACGATCGTGGACTCGGTGGAGCGCCGGGCCGGGCTCACCGGCGCGGGCTTCTCCGAGATCGACCTGCCCGACGTCCGGGTGACCCGGCTGCTGCGGCTGCCGTCCGACGCGGACGAGGCCGGCGCGAGCGCCACCGTCGTCTCCCTGCACCGTGCCTCGGACCCGACCGGTCTGTCCCCGACCGGCACCGAGGCGGGCCTGCACCGCCGCTTCACGACCCCGGCCGCCGGGACGTACGAGGTGAAGGCGCGCGCGGTGCCGGTGCCGGGCGCGGCACTCGACGAGCTGCTGTACGAGGTGGCGCCCGAGCAGCAGGCCCGGATCGTCGCCACCGCGGACTCCACGGCACGCCTCGGCGCGGGCATCGGGGCGCGCAACCTCACCGACGGCGACCTGACGACGGCGTGGATCGCGGGCGACCGGCCGACGATCCACCTGCGCTGGGAGGGCAAGCAGCCGGTCGGTGAGCTGGTCCTGGCCCCCGCGGGCGGGCTGTCGGCCCGCGCCTCCGAGGTGCACATCAGCTCCCCCGACGGCGCGGCCATCGCCGGGGTCGACGAGAACGGCTGGGTCCGCTTCCCGCCGATCACCACCGACCGGCTGGACGTCACGGTCACCGAGACCGCCCCGCTGACCCTGCACAACCCGGTCGCCGACGAGAACCTGCGCCTGCCGGTGGGGCTGACCGAGGCGTACATCCCCTCCCTCGACCAGTACCGCACCCCGCAGCCGGACGGCACCCGCGCCTTCTCCCTGCCGTGCGGCAAGGGCCCGGACGTGGCGCTGGACGGCGAGCTGTACCAGTCGGGCGTGAAGGGGACCGTGCGCGACCTGGTCGAGCGGCGGGGCGTGGAGGTGACGCTCTGCCAGGAGGGCCGGGGCGACACCGAGGTGCGGCTGGCGGCGGGCGAGCACCGGCTGGAGGGCGGTGACGCGGGCCCGCTGGCGCTCACCGACGTGACCCTGACGCGCGGGACGGTGCCCGAGGCCGCCGCGGCCGGGCGCGAGCTGCGGATCCGGGACTGGCTGGGCGACCGGCGCGAGGTGACGGTCGGCTCGGGCGCGGCCTCGTACCTGACCACGTACGAGAACTTCAACGACGGCTGGCGGGCCACGCTGGACGGCAAGGAGCTCACCCCGGTCCGGCTGGACGGCTGGCAGCAGGGCTGGCGGATCCCGGCCGGGGCGGGCGGCGCGGTGAAGCTGTCGTACGAGCCGGCCACCACTTACGACATCGGGCTGATCGGCAGTGGCGTCGGCATCGCGGCGCTGCTGGGCCTGGCGGTGTGGCGTCGCCGCGCACCGAACCCCGACGCGCCGCAGCCCGCCCCGCCGCTGCCCGGCCTGTGGCTCGGCGCGGTGGCGCTGACGCTGGTGGGCGTGGTGATCGCGGGGTGGCTGGCGCTGCTGGTCCCGGCGCTGGCGCTGCTCGCCGCGCGGCGGCACGCGCTGCTGGTGCCGCTCGCGCTCGCCGCCCTGGCCGGGGCGGGGATCGCCGCGGCCTTCGGGGCCGGGGAGCCGGTGGGCGCGGGCGGGGGCGCGTTCGGGCACGTGGCCCAGCTGCTGGCCCTGACCGGCCTGTTCGCGGCACTCGTGAGCCTGCGCGAGCAGCCGGCATCGGAGGCGCCGACGCGGCCGTTGCCGAGGACGGACCCCGGGGAGGGCAAGGCCGTATGACGACACCGGTCCGCATCCCGTTCCCGGTGGTGGACGAGGTCTCCCGGCACTGCTTGCAGGAGGAGGAGCCGGAGACCGTCCACATCGAGGTGCACCTGCCGGGCCCCCTCGACCACGCCCGTCTGCGCAAGGCGTTCCTGGAGGCGCTGCACCGGCATCCACGCGTCCTCATGCGGGAGGCGCCGGGGCCGTGGTACCGGCGGCGCTACGAGTGGGAGCTGACGCGCGAGCCGGACGTGCAGGTGGTGACCTTCAGCCCGTCGGGCCCGCGCGCCGTGCAGGAGGCCAGGGCCCGGGCCCTGGCGCAGGCCCCGCCGCTGTCGCAGTCCCCGCCGATCCGCCTCGAAGTGGTGGACTCGGTCCTCTTCCTCACCATCAACCACACCGCCCTCGACGGCCCGGCCTGCCTGCGGGTCCTGGCCACGGCCGCCGAACTGTACGGCGGCCGGGACAACTCCCCCGCCGCGCCCCCGGTCCGCCCCGCCGAACCGCACCAGGAGCCCCCGGACACCCCGACCAACTGGGCGCCTCCGGCGCGCGTCGCACGGGGCACGCCCGAGCCGTCCCCCGGCAACGGCCTGCTGGTCACCGAACTGCCCCTGCCGCACCGCCCCAAGGGCTCCCCCTACACCGTCAACGACCAGCTCATGGTCACCACGGCGCTGACCCTCGCCCACTGGAACCGGGAACACGGCGCCCGGCCCCGGCCGCTGCGCATCACCATGCCCGTGGACGACCGCCCCCGGGACACCTCGATGCCCATCGGCAACGGCACCCGCCTGGTCGAGGTCCCCTTCGCGCCGCGGGAACTGCGCGACCCGCACCTGCCGGACCTGCTGCGCCGCACCGCGGAACGCACCCGGGCGCTGAAGTCCCTGCCCCGCCCCCAGCTCGGCCACGGCGCCACCCTGCTCACCGCTCCCTGGGCGCCGGTCGCCGCCCGGGCCGCCCTCACCCGCACCCTGCGCCGGGCCGCCGCGCCCTGGACGTCGACGACCCTGCTCAGCAACATCGGCCGCATCCCCTACCCGCTGGACTTCGGCGAGGAGGCCGGCCGCGCGCACGCGGTCTGGTTCTCCGCCCCGGCCCGGATGCCGCGCGGCCTGACGGTGACGACCGCGTCCACGGCCGGCCGCCTGCACCTCGCCCTGCGCTGGTCCCGCGCCCTGCTCGGCCCCGGCGACGGCGCCCATCTGCGCGACCTGTTCGAGCACTACCTGCACACCACGGAGGCCACGTCATGACGGCCCTGCCGACCACCGCGCCACCCCCGAAGGACCTGCGCGACTTCTACGAGAACCCGGCCGTCCCCGTCGCCTCCGGCACCTCGCGCAGCCTGCGTCAGGCCCGCATGCTGGCCCGGGCGCTCGGACCGGCCGCCGGCCGCCCCGGGACCGTGCTGGACATCGGCTGCGGCGACGGCACCGCCGCGGCCACCGCCGCGCCCCTGCTGCCCGGCCACCGCATCGTCGGCGTCGACTGGTCCCAGGACGCGCTGCGCCGCGCCCGCACCCGCGTCCCGTACGCGGTCCGCGGCGAACTCACCGGCGGCGGGCTGCCGTTCGCGTCCGGCTCGGCCGACGCCGTGCTGTTCAGCGAGGTGATCGAGCACCTCGTCGACCCGGACGCGGCGCTGGACGAGATCCGCCGCGTGCTGCGCCCCGGGGGCCACCTGATGCTCTCCACGCCGAACCTGGCCGCCTGGTACAACCGGGCCCTGCTGCTCGCGGGCGTGCAGCCGGTGTTCTCGGAGGTCAGCCTGCGCGGCATCCACGGCCGCCCGGGCAGGGAGGTCGTGGGGCACCTGCGGCTGTACACCCCGCGCGCGCTGCGGGAGTTCGTCGCCGCGTCCGGCTTCACCGTCGTACGGCTGGAGGGCGCCCCCTTCCACGGCGTGCCGCGCCCGCTGCGGCCCCTGGACCGGCTGGCCTGCGCCCGGCCGCAGCTCGCGTCGATCCTGTTGCTGCACGCCCGGAGGACGTAACCCATGTGGTGGGGAGTGGCCGCGGCCCTGCTGGCGAACACCCTGTACAGCCTGGGTTTCGTGCTGGAGAAGCGGGCGCTCACCTCGCTCCCCGAGGTGAGCATCCGGCAGCCGGCCCGGCTGCTGCGCCTGGTCCTCGGCAGTCCGCTGTGGATCGGCGGCTCCCTCGCCCTCGCCGCCGGTTTCGCCGCCCAGCTCGTCGTCTACCGCACCCTGCCGATCGCCGCCGCGCAGGGCATCTTCGTCTCCGGTCTGGTGCTGCTCGTGCTGCTGTCGGCCCGGCTGCTCGGCGAGGAGACCAGCGGCCGGGAGCGGTACGCGCTCGGCGCGATCCTGCTCGCGCTGCTGATGGTGGTGCTGTCGCTGCGCGAGGGCACCGACAGCGTCAGCCAGGACGCCCCCTACCAGCTGATCCTTCTGGTGTGCGTGCCGTCGCTGGCGGCCGGGGTGTGGCTGTACGGCTCCGCCGAGCGGCGCGCCCGCAACCGGCACCGGCGCCCGACCACCGGTGTCGAGTACGGCGTGGCGGTGGGTCTGCTGTACGGCGTGAGCTCGCTGGCCATCAAGGGCGTCTCCGGTCATCTGACGACGGACGGGATCGGCGGCGCGGTGCTGGGCCTGCTGAGCTCCCCGTATCCGTATCTGCTGCTGTTCACCGGCGTGTTCGGCCTGGTGATGTCGCAGGCGGCGCTGCAGCGCTGCCGTGCCTCGCTGATCGTGCCGGTGTGCACGACCGTGACCTGCCTGTTCACGGCGGTGCTCGGCACGCTGTCGTTCGGCGAGGCCCTGCCGCACGACCCGCTGCGGCTCGCCCTGCGGGTGGCGGGCACGGCCCTGGCGGTCGCCGTGCTGCTGGCCATGCCGAAACACGACTCCGCTCCCCAACCCACCGCACCTGCCGAGGAGTTGGCATCCCCATGAAGTCCGACGACCCGCTGCTGACGATCCTGGCGTGCCCGCTCGACAAGGGTCCGCTGCATCTGCTGCCCGAGGAGGCCGGGCGCGAGGAGGCGCTGTACAACCCGCGCCTGCACCGCCGTTACCCGATCGTGGACGGCATCCCGCAGCTGCTGCCGTCCTCGGGCGAGCAGGTCCCGGACGACGTGCACGAGGACCTCCTCAAGAGGATGGCGCCGTGACCAGCCTGGCGGCGCGTCTCGCCCCCTTCCTGCCCCGGCGGCTGGTGGCCGCGACGGCCCGGGCGCTGTATCCCCGCTTCGAGCCGGAGCTGGCCCGGCTCGCCGAGCTGTGCCCGCAGGGCTGCGGGACGGCGGTGGACGTCGGCGGCTGGTACGGGCCGTGGACGCACCGGCTGGCCGGCCGCGCCGAGCACGTCGTGGCGATCGAGCCGGTGCCCCATCTGGCCCGGCTGCTGGCGGCCGCCGCCCCGGCGAACGTCCGGGTGGTCCGCGCGGCCGCCTCGGACCGGCCGGGCATCGCCCGCCTGTGGCTGCCGGCGGGCGACTCGGGTGACCGGGGCGTCTCCTCGCTGGTGCGGCGCGAGATCCACGGCCGGGCCCTGGACGTGCCCAGCGTCACCCTGGACGAGCTGGGACTGCGCGGCGTCGGCTTCATCAAGATCGACGTGGACGGCAACGAGCCGGCGGTGCTGCGGGGCGCGACCGGTCTGCTGGCACGCGACCGGCCCGCCCTCTTCGTCGAGCTGGAGTCCCGCATCCAGCCGATCGCCCCGGTGGTGACCTATCTGACCCTGCTGGGCTACGACGGCTGGGTGCTGCCCGGGGACACCTGGGTGCCGCTGGCGAAGTTCCCGCTGGAGGACCACCAGGCCCGCGCCTCCCACGTCGTCTCGCACGGCCTGCTCCGCCGCGTGCTGCCCACTCCGCTGCTGCGGGGCCCGCGCTACGTCAACTCGGTGCTGTTCCTGCCCGACGGCCGCCGCCCCGGCACCGCCCCGGTGGGCGACGATGGGTCACATGCCCTCCGGAAAGCACCCCGCTAGCCCCTTCGGTCCGCTCGACTTCCAGCTGGTGCTGCTGCGCCGCATGGCCGACCACAACCCGGACCTGGTGGAGGCCGCCCGGCACGAGCTGGGGGTGTCGATCGCCGGCATGCGCGAGGCCAACAAGCGCTGGCAGGCGATGGTCCGCTCCCCGCGCTCCCGCGCGCCCCTGTCCCGGTACCGCTCCGTCCTGGGCGAGCCGGAGTCCCGGGCGCCGCGCCGGATCGGCGACCTGGACTGCGAGGCCTGGCGGTGGCCGCTGCCCCTCTGGCCGGACCTGCGCTTCGAGGTGCTGACCGCCCCGAACGGCGCGGTGTGGAACGAGTGGCTGGTCCGCGCTCCCGGCGCGCCGGGCCCGGAGCTGCGCACCCTGGACGACCTCACCCCCTGGTCCTGCACGGTCGACGAGGCGGCCCGTGCCTTCGCCCCGGCCCGCCCCCTGGAGGGCTCGGCGCCGACCCGGTGGGGCCTGGCGTTCACCGCACCGGACGCCCGGGGCGTGCGGCGGGAGGCCGCAGCGGAGTTCACCTGGGGGCTGCTGCAACGGGTCGCCGTCACGGGCACCCAGGGCTGAGGGCCGCCTGCCCCCCGGCCCAGGGCCGGGCAGGGACTGGTCGGGGAAGGCGGGACCGCGGGAAGGCCGGCGACCGCAGGCCGGCGCCGCTCCAGGCCGTGTCCGTGTCCGTACAGTCCCTCCGTCCGCCCGGAGGGCGGGCCCTGCGGCGTCCGGTGCGTGCTCTCGGCGTGCCGGACGCAGTCCCTCGTACCCGGGCGTACTCGGGACTGGGTCCGGTGCGGCGCGAGTGCGTGCCGGGCGTCGCGGGGCAGGAGGGACTGTCCGGACAACACACCTAGGGCGGTGTGGACCGCTCGGCGCGGGTGGGCACGCACCACCGGGCGAGGAGCGCCGCCGCGAGGTAGGCCGCGGCGCCGATGAGCATGCTGGTGCGGATGCCGGTGCCGTAGGTCGCGGCCGAGGCGAGCAGGCTGCCGCCGAGCGCCACGCCGGTGGCGCTGCCGATCTGGCGGGTGGTGTTGAACAGGGCGGAGGCGGCCCCCGCGTAGGCAGCGGGCGCGGCGCCCATGACGGTGGCGGTCGAGCCGGTGAGGGCGAAGGAGGTGCCGAAACCGGCGGCCATCATGGGGAGCACCAGCGCCGCGTAGGCCGGCTCGGCGCCCGCCGCGGCCCAGCCGACCAGGCCCGCTGCCGCCAGGAGCATCCCCGCGACGACCAGCGGGCGGTCGCCGGTGCGGCGGCTCAGACGGCCGGAGAGGACGGAGGCGAACATCGTCATCGCCACCGCCGGGAACAGCGCGAGGCCGGTGCCCAGGGCGCTGTAGCCGCGCTGGTGCTGGAACTCCAGGCTGGCGGTGAAGACCATGCCGTAGAAGCCGAAGTTGAACAGCAGGCCGATCGCGGCCCCGCCGCCCAGGGCGCGGGAGCGCAGCATGGCGAGCGGCAGCGCGGGCGACCGGGCCAGCCGCTCGCGCAGGGCGAAGGCCGCGGCGGCCAGGACGGCCAGCCCGAGCCCGGCGAGCACGGCCGGGTCGGACCAGCCGCGCCGCCCCGCCTCGTTGAGCGCCGCGGTCAGCAGCGCCACCGCCGCCACGACCGCGAGCTGCGCGGGCACGTCCAGTGCCCGGTCGGTGCGCCGGGGGGAGCGGGAGACGTGCCGCAGGGTGAGCGCCAGGCACGCCGCGCCCACGGGCAGGTTGATGAGGAACACCCAGCGCCAGCCCGCCGTGGAGACCAGCAGCCCGCCCAGCAGCGGCCCGGCGGAGGCCGCGATGCCCGCCATGGCGCCCCACAGCCCGAAGGCCCGCGCCCGTGCGGCCCGTTCCGGATAGGACTGCTGGAGCAGGGCCAGCGAGCCGGGCACGATCAGCGCCGCGCCGAGCCCCTCCACCAGCCGGGCCACCACCAGGAAGGCGGCGCCGGGCGCGAGGGCGCAGGCGGCCGAGGCCACGGTGAAGACCGCCACGCCCGCGCAGAACACCCGCCGGTTGCCCAGCCGGTCCCCGAGCGCGCCGCCCGTCAGCAGGAATCCGGCGAGGACGAGCGTGTATCCGTCGGTGATCCACTGGATGCCGGTCAGCGAGGCCGACAGCTCCCGGCCGATCACCGGCACGGCGACGTTGATGACGGTGACGTCGAGGATCACCATGAAGTACCCGGAGCACACCGCCAGCAGGGGCGCCCGGGACCGTCGCTCGGAGGGCATGGCCCTACCAGTACACCAAAAGCCGCATCACGGGACGTACGCCCCGCTCGTGGTGGTCAGCGTGCGGCGGCCAGCACCGACCGGACGACCCGGGGCACGGAGGCCGGGTGCACGTACAGGAACAGGTTCGGCTCGATCAGCTCCAGCTCCATCAGCAGGGGCTCACCGTCCGGCCCGGTGGCGAGGTCCACGCGCGCGTACAGCAGCTCCGGGCTGCCGGGCACGGCCGCCAGCGCCCGCTCGGCGACGGCCAGTTCGGCGGCGGTGGGCTCCCAGTGCCGTATGCCGGGGTGGGCGACCTTGTCCGCGTCGTACGGGGTGCCGGGGGTGAGGACGGCGCCCTTGACCCCGGCGTGCAGCAGGCGGCCGCCGAAGAACTGCAGGGCCCGTTCGCCGTGCGTGTCGACGGCCGTCAGATACGGCTGCACCATCGCGGTGAGCCCCTCGGCGTGCATCCGGGCCACCTGCCGCAGGGCGGCGTCGTGCTCCCCGGCCGGGTGGCGGGCGGCGTACCGCGCCCCGGCGCCGGAGGTGGGTTTCACCACGTACTCCTCGTCCGCGGGCAGTTCGACGGGGTCGCCGGGCGCCAGGTAGCGGGTGGGCACGGCGGGCACCCCGGCCCGCGCGAGTTCCCCCAGGTACCGCTTGTCGGCGTTCCACCGCACCACCTCGACCGGGTTGACGAGCCGGGTCGCCCGCGCGCAGCGCTCGGCCCAGGCCGTGAACTCGGCGGCGCGCCAGCTGTAGTCCCAGGTGGAGCGGAGGAGGGCGAGATCGAAGGCCGCCCAGTCGACGCGGGGGTCGTCCCAGGCGACGGCGACGGCGTCGGCCCCCGCGTCACGCAGCGCACCGGCCAGCACCGGCAGATCGCGGTCCTTGTGCTCCTCGCCTCCGGAGTCATAGGTGACGAGCGCGATACGCGGGGTGCCGGCCACGGCGACTCCATCCTCGGTCAGACGAACGCTTACGAATTCCGGCCGCAGGCTAACAACGCCGGCCGCCGCGGCGTGACGGAGGACCCGGGACCGGGTGGGCGGTCAGGAGTCGTCCGGTTCCCAGTCCAGCAGGCGGACCTTTGCCACCGTGCGGACGTGGCGGCGCATGGCCGTGGCGGCCTGGCGGGGCCGGCCGGCGGTGATCGCGTCGAGGATGGCCCGGTGCTGGGCGAGGGAGCGGGAGGGGCGGCCGGGCTGGCGGAGGGACTCGGTGCGGCTCTCGGCGATCTGCTCGGCGATGGAGCGCATGAACTCGGCGAGCAGACTGCTGTGGGCCGCCGCGGTCACCGCCGCGTGGAACAGCCGGTCGCCCTCGACGCCGTGACCGCCCTGCCCGATCTCCTCCGTCATCCGGTCGAGCGCGGACCGCATCGCCGCCAGGTCGCCCTCGGTCCGCCGCTCGGCCGCGAGTTCGGCGAGTTTCGTCTCCAGCGCCTCCCGGGCCTCCAGGACGTCGGGCAGGCGCCGACGGCGTTCCACCATCCGCTCGACGGGCTCGGCGTCGAGGCTGTCCCGCACGAGATACGTGCCACCGCCGTGCCGCGCCTCCACCAGGCCCTGGACCTCCAGCACCACGATGGCCTGCTTCACCGAGGCCCGGCTGACCCCGAGCCGCTGCGCGAGGTCCCGCTCGGGCGGCAGCCGGTCGCCGGCGCGCAGACCGCCCTCGGCGACGTACTGGCGCAGCCGCTCCAGCACTTGCTCGTACAGGCGCTGTTTGGCCATGGGGCGCAGGGCGTCGGTCACGGGGTCCCCCTCTCGCCGGGAGCGTAACACCGGACCTTCACAGTGGCGGAGTGGCTGAGCCAATTCCTGCGCGACCCCTTGACGGGGGCCCGGGCCGCACCCACGCTGTTCGATCAGCACACCCCAAGTGGCTCAGCCACTCGTCCACTGTCCGGCGTCCACCACGGGTGTGCTCCCAGCCGCTCCGGGGCCCAACGACGGGAGCCCGCATGTCCCCCGAACTCCTCTCCATCCTCGTCCTCGTCGTGGTGTTCGTGATCGCCACCACCCGTTCCGTCAACATGGGCGCGCTCGCCTTCGCCGCCGCGTTCGGCGTGGGCGGGCTGGTCGCGGGCCTCGACGCGGACGGCATCTTCGCCGGTTTCCCCGGCGACCTGTTCGTCGTCCTGGTCGGCGTCACGTACCTGTTCGCGATCGCCCGCGCCAACGGCACCACCGACTGGCTGGTGCACGCCGCCGTGCGGCTGGTGCGGGGGCGGGTGGCGCTCATCCCGTGGGTGATGTTCGCGCTGACCGGCGCGCTCACCGCGATCGGCGCGGTCAGCCCCGCGGCGGTCGCGATCGTCGCCCCCATCGCGCTGAGCTTCGCCGCGCGCTACGGCATCAGCCCCCTGCTCATGGGCGCGATGGTCGTCCACGGCGCCCAGGCGGGCGGCTTCTCCCCCATCAGCATCTACGGCTCGATCGTCAACGGCATCGTCGAACGCGAGCGGCTCCCCGGCAACGAACTGGCGCTGTTCCTGGCGTCCCTGGCGGCGAACGTGGTGATCGCCGGTGTGGTGTACGTGGTGTGCGGGGGCCTGAGGCTGTGGCAGCGGGGAGCCGTGGACGGACCCGTCGACGAGCCCGGTGACACGCCCGATGACTCGCCCGGCGGCGCACGGACCGCGCAGGACGGGGACGCCGCGCCGGCCGCCCGCCTCACCCCCGCCCGCATCGCCACCCTCGTCTCCCTGCTGGCCCTGGTCCTCGCCGTCCTCGTGCTCGACCTGGACGCGGGCCTGACCGCCATCACCCTCGCGGTCGTCCTCAGCACCCTGTGGCCCGAGGACAGCCGCAAGGCGACCGGCCAGATCGCCTGGCCCACGGTCCTGCTCATCTGCGGCGTGCTCACCTACGTCGGCGTCCTCGACGAGATGGGCACCATCACCTGGGCCGGCGAGGGCGTGGGCGGCATCGGCGTGCCCCTCCTCGCCGCGGTCCTGCTCTGCTACATCGGCGCCCTGGTCTCGGCGTTCGCCTCCTCGGTGGGGATCATGGGCGCCCTGATCCCCCTGGCCGTGCCGTTCCTGGAGCGCGGCGAGATCGGCGCGGTCGGCATGGTCGCGGCGCTCGCCGTCTCGGCGACGGTCGTGGACGTGAGCCCCTTCTCGACCAACGGCGCGCTCGTCCTGGCCGCCGCCCCCGACGTCGACCGCGAGCGTTTCTTCCGGCAGCTGATGGTGTACGGAGGAATCGTGGTGGCCGTCGTGCCGACGGCCGCCTGGCTGGTGATGGTGGTACCCGGCTGGGGCTGACCCAGGCCACCCGACCTGCGCCGTCCACCGGACGCGACAGCTAAGGAGATGTGACGCGTGACCCCTCTCTTCCCGGCCCTGACCGAGCACCCGGCCGACCGGCCCGCCCTCCGGTTCGGCGAGCGCTCCCTGACCTACGCGCGGCTCGCCGCCGCGGCCGGAGCGCTCACGGGCCGCTTCGGCGGGGCCGCGCGGGTCGCCGTCTGGGCGACGCCCACGCTGGAGACGGCCGTCGCCGTCACCGCCGCGCTGCTGGCCGGCGTGCCCGCCGTACCGCTCAACCCCAAGTCGGGCGCGAAGGAGCTGGGGCACATCCTGTCCGACAGCGCGCCCGGCCTGGTGCTCGCGGCGCCGGACGACGAGCTGCCCGCCGCCCTCGCGGACCTCCCCCGCGTCGACGTCGACGTGCACGGCAGCGGCCCCGTCCCCGAGGACCACGGCCGGGACGAGGACCCGGCCCTGATCGTGTACACCTCCGGCACCACCGGCCCGCCCAAGGGCGCCGTCATCCCGCGCCGGGCGATCGCCTCCACCCTGGACGCCCTGGCCGACGCCTGGCAGTGGAGCGGCGACGACGTCCTCGTGCACGGGCTGCCGCTGTTCCACGTCCACGGCCTGGTCCTCGGCACGCTCGGCCCGCTGCGCCGGGGCGGCTCGGTGCGGCACCTGGGCCGGTTCACCACCCAGGGCGTCGCCCGCGAACTGACCTCGGGCGCCACCATGCTGTTCGGGGTGCCGACGATGTACCACCGGATCGCGGAGGCCGTGACGGGCGACCCGGAGCTGGTGAAGGCGCTGACCGGGGCACGGCTGCTGGTCTCCGGTTCCGCCGCGCTGCCCGTGCACGACCACGGGCGGATCGCGACGGCGACCGGCCGGCGGGTGATCGAGCGGTACGGCATGACGGAGACACTGATGAACACCAGCGTCCGTGCCGACGGGGAGGCCCGCCCGGGCACGGTCGGCGTGCCGCTGCCGGGCGTGGAGCTGCGGCTGGCCGAGGACGACGGCTCGGAGGTCGCCGCGTACGACGGGGAGACGGTGGGCGAGATCCAGGTGCGCGGCCCGAACCTGTTCACCGAGTACCTGAACCGGCCGGACGCCACCGCCGCCGCCTTCACCGCCGACGGCTTCTTCCGCACCGGCGACATGGCGGTGCGCGACCCCGACGGCTACGTGCGGATCGTGGGCCGCAAGGCCACCGACCTGATCAAGAGCGGCGGTTACAAGATCGGGGCCGGTGAGATCGAGAACGCGCTGCTGGAACACCCGGGCGTGCGGGAGGCCGCCGTCACCGGGGAGCCGGATCCCGACCTGGGCGAGCGGATCGTGGCGTGGATCGTGCCGGACGACCCCCAGGCGCCGCCCGCGCTGGAGGAGCTGGCCGGCCACGTGGCCGAGCGCCTCGCCCCGCACAAGCGTCCCCGGGTCGTCCACCACCTCGACGCGCTGCCCCGCAACGACATGGGCAAGATCATGAAGCGGGCGCTGACCCATGGCTGAGCGGCTCTCCGCCCGTGAGGTCCTCACCGCCCTCGCCGACGAGGCGACCTTCGGCGAACTGCCCGCCCCCGCGCGGAGCGCGCCGCCCGACGGCCCGCTGGCCTGGCCCGGCTACGACGCCGCCCGCGCCCGGGCCGCCGCACACACCGGCGAGGAGGAGTCCGTGGTGTGCGGCACCGCCCGGGTCGGCGGCACCCGGGCGGTGCTGATCGCGTTCGAGTTCGGCTTCCTCGGCGGCTCCCTCGGCGAGCGCACCGGCGACCGGCTGGAGGCGGCGTACGCGTACGCCCGGGAGCGGCGCATCCCGGTCGTGCCGCTGGTCGCCACCGGGGGCAGCCGGATGCAGGAGGGCATGCGGGCACTGACCCAACTCCAGCGGGTGGCCCGGCAGTCCGCGCTCACCCGGGAGGCCGGCCTCCCCCAGGTGGCCGTGGTGCGCGACCCGACGACCGGGGGCGGCTGGGCGACGCTGGGCGCGGGCGCCGACGTGATCCTCGCGCTGCCCGGGGCGCAGGTCGGCTTCGCCGGCTCCCGGGTGCGCCCGGCGGACGCGGACCCGGCGGCGTACACCGCCGAGGCGCAGGTCGCGGCGGGCGCGGCCGACGCGGTCGTCCCGCCGGCCGAGCTGCGCGCGACGCTGGCGCACTGGCTGCGGCTGCTGACCTGCCCTTCCACCACCCCCGCCCCGCCGCCCGAGCCGCTCGGCGAGACCGCGGTCCTGCCCGCCACCGGCTGGGACGCCGTCCGCCGCGCCCGCTCGCCGCTGCGCCCGCGCGCCGCGGCCTACCTGGACGCCTACTTCACCGACCGGGTCGCGATCGGCGGCGACCGCTGCGGCGGAGCCGACCCGGAGGGCATGCTGTGCGGCTTCGGCACGCACGAGGGCCGGACGGTCGCCTACGCCGCGCAGACCGGGACCGCGACCCGCCCGGCCGGTTACCGCACCGCCGCCCGGCTGATCCGCCTCGCGGACCGGCTGGGCATCCCCGTGCTGACTCTGGTGGACACCCCGGGCGCCGCCAACGACGCCGAGGCGGAGCGGCAGGGCGCGGGCGCCGCGATCGCCGACCTGTTCGGCGCGGTGGCGAGCGCCCGTACGCCGCTGACGACACTGGTGATCGGCGAGGGCGGCTCGGGCGGCGCGCTGGCCCTGGCCGCGCCCGGCAACACCTGGGCCACGCCCGACAGTTACTTCTCGGTGATCGCCCCCGAGCTCGCGGCGGCGATCCTCAAGCGCCCGCCCCGCGAGGTGGAGGCGACGGCGGACCGGCTGCGCATCCGGCCGCAGGACCTGGTGGAACTGGGGGTGATCCGGGGCACGGTCGGACCCTGAGGCGGCGGTGGCTGCCTCACACGTCATCAAGTACCGTCCGTCACAACAGGAATGCCCAACGCAAGGACGACGGGGGTGCCGTGGACGGGTTGGTCGAGTTCAGAACCGCTGACGGTGCGGTGGTCACGGTCGAGGCGGCCGAGGAGCGCTCCGGCTCCCGCCTGGTCTCCCGGGGCGACGGCACCGTCCAGGCGACCCGCACGTTCGAGGGCGCCCTGGACGGGGTGCGGGCGGCGGCCGAGTCCGCGCTGCGGGTGTTCCGCGACGGGTCCCTGAAGCCGGACGGCGTGGAGATCGAGTTCGGCGTCAAACTGGCCGCCGAGACGGGCGCGTTCATCGCCAAGGGCACCGCCGAGGGCCACCTGGTGGTCAGACTCACCTGGTCCCCGGCCACCCCGGAGGCAAGCGCGGCCTCATGAACAGCGCCGAGTGGCACGCCCGGATCGAGTTACGGGGCCGGGTGACCGGAGCGGGTTTCCTCATCACGCCGAGCACGGTCCTGACGTGCGCCCATGTGGTGGGCGACGGCGAGGAGCTGGCGGTGAGCTTCACGGAGCTGCCGGGCACGCCGCCCGTGCCCGCCCGGGTCGTCGCCCACGGCGGCTGGAGCGGCGGCGCCGCCGACCCCGGTGACCTCGCCGTGCTGGAGCTGGACCGGGAGATGCCGATCGCCCCGGCCGCCCTCGCCCCGGTCGGCGCCGCCCACGGCACGCCCCCGCGCAAACTCGTCGTCTACGGCTACCCGGCCGGCTACGACGAGGGCACCCTCGCCGAATACCGGGTCACCGCCCCGCAGTTGATCCGGCGGGAGTGGCTCCAGCTGGAGGCCTGGCACGCCGGGGGCCAGCCGCTGGCCCCCGGCTTCAGCGGGGCCGCGGTCACGCTGGCCGACACCGGCGAGGTCATCGGCATGGTCACGGCGGCGGCCGACGCGCCTCGGGTGCGCACCGGCCGGATGATGCCCACCCAGGTCATGGCCCGCTACTGGCCCGCTCTGCAGGGCCTGGTCCCCACCTCCGACCACACCACCGCCGACCGGGCCCGGCTGCGCGCCCTGGTGGAGACGGCGGCCCGGGCGGGTGTCGACTGCGACCCGGTGCGGCTGTACAGCGCGGCGGCCGACCCGTTCGACCCGCCACCGCCCGAGGAGGGCTTCGACTCGCTGTGGTCGGCGGCCCTGTTCGTGCTCTGCGAGCTGGACGGCCCGGGCGCCGCACGGACCGTCGCCCGGTTCGCCGACCGGCTCGAAGCGCTGCTGCACACCCCGGCCGCGGCACCCGCGGCACCCGACTGGTCGCCGATCCTCGTGGAACTCGGCCACAGCGGCGCGGGCGACGGCCTGGTCCGGGTCGAGGTGTCCGCGTACAGCGAGGGCCGGCGGCATCCGGTCGACTCCGGCACGGTCGAACAGCACCGGCTGCACGCCTACGTGCAGGACCGGATCGAGGCGGCGTTCCGGTATCTGACGCCCGGCGCCGACGAGCTGGTGGCGTTCGCGCTGCCCCGGGACTGGCTGGACTGGCCCGTCGACCGCTGGGAGAGCGCCCCGGACGACGCCACCCCGCTCGGCTGTCTGTACCCGCTGGTCGTCACCGACCACGCCCGGCGCAAGGCCAGCACCCGGCACGTGCTGACCCGGGCGTGGAAGCGGCTCGACGCCGTCCCGGGGGCGCGGCTGCACCGCGTGGAGTGCGGCGGTCCGGAGGAGCCCGGGCGGCTGCGGATGCGGCTGCGCCGGCCCGACGCCTGCCTCGCCGGGTTCGGCACCGACCCGGTCGCCTCCCGTACCCGGCCGCACTTCGACGTCTCGCTCACCGCGCCGGCCCCGGTGATCGTCTGGTCGCGGGGCGGCTGCGGCTCGGGGCAGGAGGACTGCGCCGGGGCGGACGGCTGCACGGGCAAGGCCTTCCTGGACGCGCTCGACGCGTGCGTGGCGGCCGTACCGCCGGCCGAACTCCCGCGGTACGTCCTCGCGTTGCGTGAGGAGGCGCACGCGGAGGAGGACCACTGGGCGCGCGGCATCCAGTTGCTGTGGGACGACCCGCGGGTCTTCGCCGACCCGCACGCCGTCGCCGCGGCGCACGCGGGGTCGCCGGTGGCCTGACCCGCCCGGGGCCGCCGCACGGTGGCCCGACGCGTCCGAGGAACAGCTGCACGAAACGGAGAGCGGAGAACACCCCCCATGCCGCACTGGTCCGTCTACACCGGCGACCACGAGCCGCACGACGGCATCGACGACCTTCCGGCCCCGCCGCCCTGGCGCGCCTTCGACGGCGGGCCCCCGCTGCCGCAGCCGCACGACGGCGACGACACGTCGGCCGTCTCCCCGGACCGGGTGCACCGGGCCAAGTCCTACGTCGCCACCGCGGAGACCGTCCGGCTCGTCAACGCCGCGCTCGTGCTGCGCCGGCCGCTGCTGGTCACCGGCCCGCCCGGCACCGGCAAGTCCTCGCTGGCCTACGCGGTCGCCCGGGAGCTGCGGCTCGGCCCGGTGCTGCGCTGGAACATCACCAGCCGCAGCACCCTCGCCGACGGTCTCTACCAGTACGACCCGCTGTCCCGGCTGTACGCGGCCCGGGAGGGACGGGACCGGTCCGGCGGTGTCGAGGACCATCTGCGCCTGGGCCCGCTCGGCACGGCCCTGCTCCCCTACGAGCGGCCGCGCGCGCTGCTCGTCGACGAGATCGACAAGAGCGATCTGGACCTGCCGAACGACCTGCTGAACGTCCTGGAGGAGGGCCAGTACGAGATCCCCGAACTGGTCCGCGCGGCACGCCACTCGGGGGAAGGGGCGGCCGAGGTCCTCGCCGACGGCACGGACTCCGCCGTCACCGTCCGGCGCGGCCGGGTCCGCTGCCGTGCGTTCCCGTTCGTGGTCCTGACCAGCAACGGCGAGCGGGAGTTCCCGCCGGCGTTCCTGCGGCGCTGCGTCCGGCTGAAGCTGCGCCGCCCCGACCGCGACCAGCTCACCGACATCGTGCGCGCCCACCTCGACACCCCCGGCGGCGACGCGGACCGGCTGATCACCCGCTTCCTGGAACGGGCCTCCGGCGGCGAACTGGCCACCGACCAGCTGCTGAACGCCCTCTACCTGACCGGTGTGGCCGGCCTGGACGCCGACTCCCGCGACGACCTGGCCGAACAGCTGATGCCCTACCTCAGCGCGACGGCGGACGACGATGGCTTCTGACCCGGGCCCACCGCCCCCGGCCCGGACTCCGGGGCCGGCCCCGGCTCGGGGCTCGGCCCCGGCGCCGGGTTCGGCTCCGGGTTCGGACCCGGCTCCAGGTTCGGCTCGGGGCTCGGCCCCGGCTCCGGGTTCGGCCCTGGCCGGCCCTTCCTCCGTCGCCCGGCTCGCGGCCGTCCTGGTCGCGGCGGGGGCCGAGCCGACGCCGCGCGAGATCGCCGAACTGGTGTGGCTGGCGGATCAGTTGGAGAACGAACGGCCGGGCGCGCCGTCCGAGCGGAACAGGCGGTCCGAGGAGACGGCAACCGCAGCCGGACACCGGAGCCCGCCCGCCCCACCCGCGCCCGCGCCCGCGCCCGCGCCGGCCGAGGGCACCCCGCCCGCGGACGCGCCGCCCCTCCCCCCGCGGCAGAAGCCGGCCGGCCGGGTGGCCGAGCGCGTGCCGCTGACCCTGCCCGCGCCGCGGTCCCCGGGCCGTCCCGGCAGCGGCGGCGGAACTCCCCTGCTCGCCCCGGCGCCCCCGATGCTCCCCCACCCCCTCGCGCTGCAACGCGCGCTGCGCCCGCTGAAGCGCAAGGTGCCCTCCCCGCACGCGCGGGTGCTGGACGAGCGGGCCACGGCCGACCGGATCGCGCGGCTCGGCGCCCACCCCGACGTGTGGCTGCCGGTGCTGCGCCCGGCCCCCGACCGCTGGCTGCGCCTGAACCTCGTGCACGACACGGGCCCGACCATGCCGGTCTGGCGCCCCCTGGTGAGCGAACTGCACACGGCCCTCGCCCAGTCGGGCATCTTCCGCACGGTCACCCTGCACCCGGCCACGCCCGACGGCCGGGCCCACCGGGTCCCCGACCCGGGCGACGGCCGGACCGTCACCCTCGTCGTCAGCGACTGCACGGGCCCGCAGTGGCGCCCGGGCGAGGCCGGCGACCGCTGGTACCGCACCCTGCGCCACTGGGCGCGCCGCATGCCCCTGGCCGTGGTGCAGCCCTTGCCCGAGCACCTGTGGTCCTCGACCGCGTTGCCCGCCGAGCCGGGCCTGCTGACCTCCCCGGCCACGGCGGCACCGTCGGCGGCCCTGGCCTTCGCCCCGTACGACCCCGCCACCCCGCCCCCGCGGCGGGCGCTGCCCGTGCCGGTGCTGGAGCCGGGCGCGCCCTGGCTGGCCCACTGGGCGGCCCTGGTCGCCGGCCCGGGCGGCACCCGCACGCCGGGCGCGGCGGCCTGGCTGCCGCCCGCTCCCGCGCCGCCCGCGGAACCGGCCCCGGACCTGGCCGGTTCCTCCCCCGAGGAGCTGGTGCTGCGCTTCCGCGCGACCGCGTCCCCGGAGGCCTTCCGGCTCGCCGGGCACCTCGCCCTGGCGGTCCCGTCGGTCCCGGTGATGCGCCTCGTCCAGCGCGCCGTGGAGCGCGACCCGCGCCCCCGGCACCTCGCCGAGGTGATCCTCAGCGGCATGCTCACCGCCGTCCCCGGCCCGCCCGGCTCCTACGCGTTCCGGCCCGGCGTACGGGAGTTGCTGCTGCGCTCGCTGCCCCGCACGGCCCGGGGCCGGACCCGGGAGTTCCTCGCGGAGATCGGCGGCCTGATCGACGAACGGGCGGGGCTCGCCGCCGGGGAGTTCCGGGCCCGGACCGACGACGGGCAGGACGGCTCGGGCCCGGCATTCGCCACGGTCAGCGAGGAGACCGTGCGACGGCTGGGCGGCGGGGCGCCGCCGGAGCGACTGTTCGCCGGGCGCTACCGGCTGACCGGCCGGCGCGGCTGGAACGGACGGGTCTCCCGGGCCGTGGACGTGCGCACCGACCGGCAGGTGATCGTGCGTCAGTACCGCGCGCAGGCGGCTCCGCACGAGCGGTTCCTGCGGGAGGCGGCCGCGCTGGCGAGGGTCGACGACCCGCACGTGGTGCGGGTGCTCGACTTCGGGGTGGAGGACGACACGCCCTACCTGGTGACCGAGTTCCTGGACGGGCTGACGGTGTCGGAGGTGCTGGCGGGCATCGACTTCCGTACCTTCACCCGGCTGGTGGGCCAGGGCATGGCCGGCCTCGCCGCGCTGCACGCCCACGGCTTGGTGCGGGGCGAGCGGGGTCCGGCGGGCCTGCTGCTGCGGCCCGACGGCACCGTGCTGCTCAGCCGTTTCGCCCTCGGCGAGGAGTCCCGGGGCAAGGATCCCGCGTCGGACGTGGCGGAGCTGCGGTGGCTGCTGAAACAACTGGCGGTGGGCGTGCGGGTGCCGCCCGAGCACCGCGATCTGCTCGACCTCGTCGACCGGCGCGAGATGGCGGAGGCCGCCGCCCACGCGGAGCGTCTGGCGGCGACGGGGCCGTGGCCCGCGGCGCGTTCCGTCACCCTGCTCGGCCCGCCGCGCATCAGCGACGGCACAGGCGACATCGAGCCTCCCTCCCCGGCGGCACTGGCGCTGCTGTGCATGCTGCTCCTGCGCCCCGGCCGGCGCGTGCCCCACAGCAGGCTGGCCGAGGGTCTGTGGGAGGAGCCCCCGCCGGAGCGCGAGGCCGCCGCCCGGCTGGCGGAACTGGCGCAGGAGGTGCGACAGGTGCTGCCCCCCGACCGCCTGGTGTCCTTCACCCGCTCCTACGCCCTGCACGCGCCGGACGTGTACGTCGACGTCACGCACTGCGAGGCGCTCGCGGACAGCGACCCCGAGCGCGCCCTGGACCTCTGGTACGGCGAGCCCCTGGACGGCGTTCCCGGCCCCGCCGCCGCGGCCGTCCGGGACCGGCTGCGGGCCCTGCGACGCGACCTCCGGTCGGCCCGGGAACGCGCCGAAGGGACCGGCGCCCCGGTCATCCTCTTCGAGGCCGACGACCTCACCGGCCACCCCGAGGCGCGCATCACCCTCGAGTACGCGGTGCACGAGATGCTCTCCCGCGGCGCCCTGGCCGCCCACCGGTTCGACGTGCGGGTCCGCCCCGACGGCTACGCCGTCCACACCGAGCCCGGCACCTACGTCCTGCCCGTCCTGGTCGCCGTCCTGCGCGGCCTGCCCGAGGTCCTCACAGGGCTGGTGGACCCGCCGCCGCTGACCGTCACCTTCTGGGACCGCCCCACCCCGCCCCCGGCGTCACCGCCCGTACCGGCCGGCATCCAGGTGGTGGTCTCCCCGGCCGTGTACGAGCAGTTCGCCGCCAGCTCCGCCGCCCAGGGCCCGCAGCGCCTCCAGCCCCTCTACCAGGACGGCGCCGGCGACACCCCGCCCGTCGCCTGGTACTGCCCGCTCACCCCCGCCGTGACCCCCGGGCCCGAGGCCCGCGACCTGGTGCAGGGCCCCTACATCACGCACGACCCGAGCCGGCTCGGGGTACCGGCCCCGGGCCGCACGGCCGTCGTCCTCACCCGGCCCGACGGCCCGCTCACCCTCTTCGACCCGGCCCGGCCGCACGGCGACCGGCCGGGGCGTGCGGTGACGTACTACAAGGTGGACCTCACCACTCACCAGTCCCACCACCGGGTCTCCCTGCCGAGCTCCGGCAAGGGCGTCTTCGCGGCGGCGGTCGAGCTGTCCTGGCACGTGGAGGACCCGGTGGCCTTCGTCCGGGCCGAGGTCACCCGGGTCTCCGAGGCGCTGCTCGGCCATCTGCTGGAGGAGGCGGCGCGGATCACCCGGCGGCATCCGCTGCGCCGGGCGGGCGCGGCCCAGCGGGCGGTCAACGCGGGGCTGCGCCGCTGGCCGGTGCCCGGGCTGTCGGTGGCGGTGTCGGTGCAGCTGGCCCCCGAGGGCACGGCCCTGCCCGCGCCGCAGGGACCGGTCCCCGCGCAGCGCCCGCTGGCGGACCTCCTCGCCGGGGCCGACTCCGTGCTGCTCGGCTTCGACGGCCCCCTGGCCCGGCTGTTCTCGGCGCAGGCGGCGGGCGAGGCGGTGCTCGACCTGCTCGCCCTGGTCGCCCGGCACCGCGCCCCCCGGGACGTCCCGCCGGCCGCGGTGCGGGAGACGTTCACCCATCCGCTGGACGTGCTGCGTGCCTTCGCGCGGGACCCGTTGGGTCCGCTGCTGCGGGAGCGCCTCGACGCGCTCGAACTGCGCGCGGTCCCGGACGCGCCCACCACGCACAACTCCGTGCCGCTGGTGCGTGTCCTGCACGACTCGGGCCGGCGGGTCAGCGTGGTCTCGGACGTCGGCGCCCCGGCCGTCCACCGCTACCTGGACCCGTACGGCCTGCCCCTGGCCGGCGGCGTCCACGCCCGCGGCACGGACCTGTCCCTGCTGACCCCGCACCCCGACTGCCTGCTGCGCGCCATGCACTCCTCCGGGGGCGGTGCGGTGACGGGCGTGCTGATCGGCTCCACGGTCGCCGAGCTGACCGCCGCCCAGCAGGCGGGCCTGCGTTTCGTCGGTCTCGCCCGCAGCGCCACCGCCGGCCGGCTGCTCCAGGAGGCGGGCTGCGAGACGACCGTCACCTCCCTGGCGCCGGTCCTGGAGGCCGCCCGCTCCCTGTAGCGCGGGGCGAACCGCCCGTTCGGCGGCGCCCCGCCCGGCCCCCTTCGGAAGGCGGCCCCATTTCCTCGCGCGCACGATGCGAGGGAGGCCCGCCACCCGGCGGTCCCACGTCCGCGAGGCCCGCCACCTGGCGGCCTCCCACGGTCTGCGCTCTCGGGAGGACCTGCCATGACCGCCAGTCTGGAGCAGCTGCGCCGCTGCCACTTCGCCGTCGACCTGGGGGCGGCCCGCACACGGGTCTACGTCAAGGGTGCCGGGCTCGTCGTCGACCAGCCGTCCGCCGCCGCCGTGAACACCCGCACCGGGGCGCTGATCGCGGTCGGCGAGCTCGCGGAGCAGATGACGGGCCGCACCCCGGACTACATCCGGGTCGTCCGGCCGGTCTCCGGCGGCACCGTCGTCGACATCGAGATGGCCCAGCGCATGCTGCGCCACCTGCTCGGCGACAAGATGCGCCGCGCTCTGCGCCGCAAGCCCATCCTGCGCGCCGCCGCCTGCACCCCGCACGACGCCGACCCGCTCGCCCAGCGCGCCGCGATCGAGACGCTGGTCGGCCTCGGGGCCCGGCGGGTGGAGCTGGTGGACACGCTGATCGCGGCCGCGGTCGGCTGCGGGCTGCCCGTGGAGCAGCCAGAGGCGACCATGATCATGGTGTGCGGGGCGGCGGCCACGCAGGTGGCGGTGCTGTCCCTGGGGGCGATCGTCACCGCCGAGCGCATCCCGGTGGGCGGCGAGGCCGTCGACCAGGCGATCGTGCAGCACCTGCGCCACGAGCACGAGCTGATGCTGCCGAGCCAGTCGGTGCGGCCGCTGCAGCTCGCCCTGTCGGGCAACGGCCTCACCCCGCACGGCCCGGCCTCCACGGAGATCCACGGGCGGGACGTCGCCACGGGCCTGGCCCGCTCGGTGCAGGTCGACACCGCGGCCGTGCGGGACGCCATCCAGACACCGCTCACCTCCATCCTCGACGGCATCGGCAAGGTGCTGCGGTCCTGCCCGCCCGACCTGGTCGCCGACCTCGCCGACCGGGGGATCATGATGGTCGGCGGCAGCGCCCTGCTGCCGGGCCTGGACCAGATGCTGCGGCAGGCGACGGGCATGCCCGTGCACATCGCGGAGCGCCCGGACGTGTGCGCCGTGCAGGGGCTGGGCGCCATGCTGGAGGGCAGGATCGAACCGCTGGCCCTGGACCCGCTGGGCAGCTGAGCGCCCGGCTGCGGATCAGAGGCCGGTTCACCGGGCGGTCCGGAGGCCGGTTCAGAGGGCGAACCAGCAGCGCACGGTCGTACCGCTGTCGCCCCGGTGCACGCGCACGAGGTCGGCGATCAGGTTGACCAGCAGCATCCCGCGGCCGCCGCGCTGGTCCCGGGGCACGGGCCGGCGCCCGGCCAGCAGGTCCGCGAGCCGCCCCTCGTCCCGCACCTCGCAGACCACGTGCCCGTCCTCGCTCCACACCCGCAGGACGCCGGTCCCGCCGCCGTGCACCACGCTGTTGGTGGTGAGCTCGGCCATGGCCAGGGCCAGGTCGTCCCGCTTGACGCCGGTGAGACCGAGCCGGGAGGCCTCCCCGACCGCGACGTGCCGGGCGTCGGGGAGCGACTCGGCGTCGAAGGAGAAGGCCAGCGCGTGCCCGACGGGGTCGAAGGGCTCGTTGTAACGGTCGACGACGTCCCCCGGGGCGTACGCGGCGCTCTCCCGTGCCGTCCGGGCGCCCTCGGGGATGACCACGGGGTGGGTGGCGTGGGCGTCGGCGAGCATGTGCTCGGGGAGCCCCCGGGTGTCGTAGGGGCACAGGATGGTCGTCGTGCTGCCGCGGAAGGCGGCGTTGATGAGCGCTTCGTGCTGGGCGCAGGCGGGGTACTCGGTGGCGGACCGTCCGGCCCAGACGGGCTCGCCGATGATCCGGACCCGGCGGCCGGCCGGCTGGGTGTCGGCGAAGGCGCGCAGCACGCCGGGGATGATCCGCCCGGGGTTGCGTCCGGCCTCCTGCATGTCCAGCAGCCGCACCGCCGCCGCGTCGTCGCCCAGGGCGTCCCGGACGAGGGCGAGGTTCTTGCCGGGCACCGCGACCGCCACCGGCTCGCCGGCCTCCAGGCCGTCGCGCACGAAGGGCACCGTGACGTCGAGGTACTCCTGCTCGTCGCGGTAGAAGAACGCGGGATGGACGAACGGTTCCAAGGGACCGAAGGGGTCCGCCGGCGCAGCGGTCATGACGCACTCACCTCGATCCCCTCCTGGTCGGGCCACAACAGGTCCAGCGTCCGTCGCAGCGCCGCCGGGGGCCGGCGCACCACGAACCGCCGCCCGTCCCGCAGCTGCCCGGCGGCCGCCGCGAGCGCGCCCGCGCCCGCCACGTCCACGAACGTCACGTCGGACAGCTCCAGGTGGTACACGTCCTCGCCCTCACGAACGGCCTGCTCGAGTACACCTTCCCAGATCGCACGTGTGGTCAGACCCACCTCCCCGGCCGCCCGGACTCCCCGGCGGCCGGGCAGCGGGAACACCGCCAGGCCCGGCCGAGGCCCGTCGGCCTCGGCGGACGGCACCTGAAACGGACTGTCCACGCCTTCTCCCCACGCTCCTCGACCACAGCGCTCGTACCCGCACGACGGGTGCTCATTCCCCGGAGCCGAGTGTAGTGAGCCGTACGGCGGGCAGGCGCACCTCACACCGGCGTCGACGGGGGCGAGTGACGTGGTGCAGTCCGGCGAGACGGACCCGACCGACGAGGACCGACAAGGCGGTGACATGACCTCTGCGGCATCACCACATCTCACAGGAGGACTGAACACCCTGGTCATCCGCGGCCGCGTCGACGCGGACCGGGCCGAGCTCACCCCGCGCGGCGAGCTCGTCCACGGCTGTGGGGACGTCCTGGCGCGCACGCTGGCCGAGCTGCCGGCCGGCGTCACCCGGGTCGATCTGGACATGGCGGACGTGCATTTCATGGACACGGCCGGGCTGCAGTTCCTGGACGTGCTGGGGGACTTCCGCCGCCGGCGGTCGCTGACCGTGACGGTGACGAACTGGAACGGCCAGCCGCGCCGCATCCTGGAGCTGGCGGGCCTGAACACGGCCGACCCGCTGACCGGCCCGGACCCCACCGAGCCGGCCCCGGCCGCCCCGGCGGCCTCGGCGGTCGCCCTGGAGCGCGCGGAGCGCCTGCACGTCCTGCAGGAGGAGGTCGATCAGCTGCGCCAGGCCATCGCGTCCCGCCCGGTCATCGACCAGGCCCGCGGCATCCTGATGGCGACGCACGGCTGCTCGTCCGACCAGGCCTGGCACATCCTGCGGGAGACGTCCCAGCTGTCCAACACCAAGCTGCGGGACGTGGCGGCGGCGGTGACGGCGAGCGCGGAGGCCGACGGCCCGCCGCCGCCGGCCGCGCTGCGCACGGCGTTGCAGACGGCCGTCGCGCGGCGCCGCAGGGGCTGACCCGGCGAGGGGCCCGCGGGCCGGACACGGCCGGACACTCCGTTCCCCGCGTCCCTGAGGTTCCTCACCGGCACGCCGGTTTCCCGTGGGGGGCGCTCGGGTACCCGGCGGCGGCCCGCTCCGCCCTTCGGCGAGGAGAACCCCATGGGTTTCAACCCCCTCGAGCACCAAGGCATCCCCCTCGACCGTCAGCTGCGCAGCTGGCGGGAGCTGGACGTCGAACCGATCGACCCCGACCACGCGGATCCCTACACCCGCTGCCGCGTCATCACGATGAACGGCATCGAGGTCGAGGCGATCCTCTTCAGCCACCAGCTCGCCCGCAACACCGTCGACCCCGAGGTCAAACGGCAGCTCGCGCAGGTCCGTTACATCGAGGCCCAGCAACAGAAGGCCGTCAACTGGCTGCTGCCGGGCCTGGCTTCGGTCCTGGAGACGACCATCGCCTACGAGCAGGTGGCCGTCGACCTGACCGGCTGGGTCGCCCGCCACGAGCCCGACCCGTATCTGAAGCAGGCGTACGAGTTCGGTGTCCTGGAGGACTTCGACCACCTGTACCGGTACGCCAACCTCTACGAGATGATCGAGCACCGCAAGGCGGAGTCGATCGTCGACGGGCTGACCGAGGTGATGCCGGGCCGGCCGACGAAGTACCACCACCGCCACCCGGCCGACAACGTCCGCGAGCCCTACGACCGCTCGACGACCAACCCGCTGTCGAAGCTGCACGCCCTGACGATCATGTCGGCGGAGCAGCAGACCATGAACTTCTACATGAACGTCGGCCCGCAGTACATGGAGCCGATCGCCCGTCAGCTCTACCAGGAGATCGGCCTGATCGAGGAGGAGCACGTCACCCACTACGAGTCCCTGGTCGACCCGGGTGAGACGTGGTGGGAGCAGCTGGTCAACCACGAGTACAACGAGTGCTATCTCTACCACTCCTTCATGGAGCAGGAGCCGGACCCGAAGGTGCGGGCCATCTGGGAGCTGCACCTGAACATGGAGCTGGAGCACCTGCGCATCGCCTGCGACCTGATGCGCCGTCACGACGGCCGGGAGCCGCAGGAGGTCCTCGCGCCGGAGCTGCCGAACGTGCTCACGTTCGAGGAGAACAAGACGTTCGTGCGCAACCTGCTCGACACCCAGATCGACCTGACCACCCTCGGCGCCGGATACGTCCGGGACGCGCACGAGCGGTTCGAGAAGCTGCAGGAGCAGATCCACGGCGGCGAGGAGCCGCCCAGTGAGCGCGTGATGGTCCAGCACGACGAGATGTTCGGCCGCGAGTACCGCGTGGAGACCGAGGGCGAGCACCCCGACCCCGCGCTCCGGGAGGGGCACTGACATGGCAGGGATCGCAGCGAGTGACACCGACGTCGTCGCGCTGCTCATGCGCCAGCACGGCGACATCCGCAACCTGTTCGACGAGGTGGAGCGGACGGCCGGGGACGAGCGCCGCGCCGCGTTCCGCGACCTGGTCCGGCTGCTGGCCGTGCACGAGACGGCCGAGGAGGAGGTCGTGCGGCCCTTCACCCGGGCGAACGTGCCGGGTGGCGAACAGGTCGTCGAGGACCGCCTGAACGAGGAACGGGAGGCGAAGGAACTGCTGTCGCGGCTGGACGGCATGGACACCGACGACCCGAAGTTCCTGCCGGAGCTCCTCGCCCTGCGCCTGGACGTGATGGCACACGCCCGGGCGGAGGAGCGTTACGAGTTCAACCACATCCGCCGCCACGCGGACCGGGGCCGGCTGGCGTCGATGGCCTCGGCCCTGAAGGCGGCCGAGGCGATGGCCCCGACCCGCCCGCACCCCGGCACGGAGTCCGCGGCCAAGAACCTCGCCGTCGGCCCGCTCGCGGCCCTGGTCGACCGTACGCGGGACGCCGTCCGCAAGGCCATGGGCAAGGACGGGTGACGTACCGCCGCTCGCTGGCCGGTGGAGCGCTGTCGGGAGTCGGCCTCGCCGCGTTCGTCGACGAGGTCGTGTTCCACCAGCTGCTCCACTGGCACCACTTCTACGACCGGTCCACCCCGGACGTGGGGCTGGTCTCCGACGGCCTGTTCCACGCCGGGGGGTGGCTCGCCATGGTGGCGGGCCTGTTCGTCTACGCCGACCTGCGCCGCAGGGGCGGCCCGCTGCGCCCGGCCTGGTGGTCCGGCGTCTGCCTGGGTCTGGGCGGCTTCCAGCTCTACGACGGCACGGTCCAGCACAAACTGCTGCGGCTGCACCAGATCCGCTACGAGGTCGACCCGCGGCCCTACGACTGGACCTGGAACGTCGTCGCCGCCCTGTTCCTGCTGGCCGGGCTGCTGCTGTGGCGGCGGGCCCGGCGCGCGGCACGCGGGAGGCCACGGTGACGGCGCCCGCTCCCCTCCCGCTGGCCGTCCTGGTGTGCTGCCTGCTGTACACGGCCTCGGCGACCCGGCTGCGCCGGCGCGGGGACCGCTGGCCGGTGGGCCGGGACGCGGGGTGCTGGCTGGGCGGGGGTCTGCTGGTGGCCGCGTTCGCGGTGCCGTGGGAGCAGTGGCTGCCTGCGTTCACCGCGCACACGGCCGCCCATGTCACGGCCGGCATGGCGGCCCCGCTCCCCCTGGTGCTGGCCCGGCCGGTCACCCTGGCCCTGCGCACCCTCCCGCTGCCCGCCCGGCGCGCCCTGGTCGCCGTGACCCGCTCCCGCCTCGCCGCGGCCCTGGTCTTCCCGCCGGTGGCCGCGGCCCTCGACATCGGCGGCCTGTGGCTCCTCCACCGGGCTCCGCTGCCGCCGTCCCTGCACCACCACCCCCTCGTCCTGCTCCACTTCTTCCTCGCCGGTCTGCTCTTCACGTTCGCCCTGCTCGCCGTGGACCCGGTCCGCCACCGGCCGGGGCTCGCCGTGCGCGCGGGCACCCTCCTGGCGGCCGCCGCTGCCCACGCCGTCCTGGCGAAGAGCCTGTGGGCGACGGGGCCGCCGGGCACCGCGTACACCCCCGCCGACCTGCACCTCGCCTCGCAGCTCATGTACTACGGCGGCGACGCGGTGGAGATCGCCCTGGCCCTGCTGCTGGCGTCCCAGTGGTACCGCGCCCAGGGGCGATCACTCCGGCCGCACCGGGGTACCCGGCAACCGGCACCGGCATAAGGAGACAGACCATGAGCGAGCAGACCCCGTCCCAGGCCGAGGGCGACCGCGAGGACGAGCAGGACACGCAGAACACGCCGACCCCCACGCCGTCCCAGGCGGAGGGCGAACGGGACGACACCGGCTCCGGGGACGACGAGGCGACACGCTAGCCGTGCACGCCACCGGCACGCCCCTGCGTACGCCCGCACTCGACCGCCCCACACCCCCGGCCCGCCACCCCGCCACGCCACGGCTCCCGGGCCGGCGCCCGCACGGCGGCGGGCGGGCCACGTGGCGTCCGCGCGGCCTGCCCGCCTCACCGCCCCGCCCGCGCGGCCGGTGGCATGCGCGGCGCGGATGGTGAGCCCGACGGGCCGGGCCCGGGGTGGACTCCCCCGGCGCGGTGGGGGCCCGCATGTGCGGACGCCCGCACGGGCGGGACGTAATGTCCTCGGTGTGAGCGATGCGCCTGCCGACCCGGCCCTGCGGGCCGCCTACCGACTGTGCCGACGCCGGACCAAGACCCAGGACCCGGCGGAGTACGCCCTCATCCAGCTGGTCCCCGCGCCCCTGCGGCCGGCCCTGCACGCCCTGTGGGCCGCGGCCAACGCCCTGGACGACCTGGGCGACGACCGCACCGCGCCCGCCGCCGAACGGGCCGTCCGCGTGGAGGCGTGGATCACCGCCCTGCACCGCGAACTGCCCACCGGCACCAGCCCCGACCCGATCCGCCGCGCCCTGGTCGACACGGCGGCCCGCTGGCGCCTGGACCTGTCCGAGCTGCACGACGCCATGACCCAGGTACGGGACGACACCGAGGGCCGGCGCTTCACCGACTGGGCGCAGTGGCGCGCCTGGGGCCGGGAGAACCTGCTGCCCTGGTTCTCCCAGGTCCGCTCGGTCTTCGACCGCGCGGGCGTCCCCGTGGCCCTGCGCCTGGACACCCGGGAGGCCTACGAGGAGTTCCTCGACGGCGTCCGGCTCACCGACATCCTCACCGACCTGTCCGCGGACCTCGCCGAAGGCGACCTGCTGCTGCCCGAGGAGGCCCTCGGCCGGCACCCGGGGGCGGCGGAGGACCTGGTCCACCGCCGCTGGAGCCCCGCCGTGTCGGCCCTGGTGGGCGAGTTGACGGGCCTGGCCCGCCGGTGGGTCGCCCAGGAGACCCTCACCCGCGGCATGCACCCCGGCCCCGCGACCGTCCTGCACACGATGGCCGCCCTGCTGGGCGCGCAGCTCGACGCCGTCGACGCGGCCGGCCCGTCCCTGCTGCGCACACGGCCCCGCCCCTCGCTGCGCACCCGCGCCCGCATCCTCGCCCCGGCCCGCACGCGCGCGGCCCTGGCCTGGTCGCTGACGCCGCTCTCGCTGCCACCGGCCCGGACGCCGGACGCCCCGCAGCCGGTCCCCGCGCCCGTCCGGCCGGCAGCCGCCCCGGCCTTCCGCCGCCCGCCCCCGCACTCGAGCGGCGAGCGGCCCCCCGCCATCCCGGCCGCCCACCTCCCCACGCACGTCGCCGTGATCATGGACGGCAACGGCCGCTGGGCGCAGCAGCGCGGCCTGCCCCGGCACGAGGGCCACCGGGCCGGGGCGCACGCGGTGCGCGAGGTGGTGCACGGCGCCTTGGAGATGGGCCTGCGCCACCTGACGCTGTACACGTTCTCCACCGAGAACTGGAGCCGCGACCGGGAGGAGGTGGACGCGATCCTCGGCCTGCTGCGCGACGAGGTCGCCGAGAACCCCTTCCGGGACCTCGACGTCCACCTGCGCTGGCACGGCCGCGCCGGGCGGCTGCCCCCCGATCTGGCCGATCTGCTGCACCTGCGCGAGCGCACCACCCGCGGCCGGACCGGGCTGACGCTGACGATGTGCATCGACTACGGCGGCCGGGACGAGATCACCCGGACCGCGGCCGCGCTGGCCCGCCGGGCGCGGGCGGGGCATCTGGATCCCGACCGGATCACCGACGAGGACTTCGCCCGCCACCTGCCCCACCCGGACATGCCGGACGTGGACCTGCTCTGGCGCACCGGCAACGAGCAGCGCACGTCCAACTTCCTGCCCTGGCACTCGGCCTACGCGGAGCTGCACTTCACGCCCGGCCTGTGGCCCGACACCGACCGCCGTGACCTGTGGCAGGCCGTCACCGCCTACACCGGCCGCCAGCGGCGCCTCGGCGCGGAGAGCCCGAACCCCCTGCCCCTGTAGGGGCCCCGCCCACCGGCGGGGCCGGCGGGGTCACACCGTCTCGCCCCGTCGGCCCGGCACCCGCAACCGGAACTCCAGGCTCTCGGCGGCCTCCCGAGCGGCGGTCACCGCCTCGTCGGCGGTGTCCGCCAGGGCACGGGCGTAGGCCACCCGCGACTCCGAGTCGCGCAGTCCGTCGATCCGCGCGCCCGGGCGGGCGCCGACGGTGACCTCCGTGACGCCGGGGCGTGCCCGGGCCTCGTCGACGCCGACGACCTCGTCGAGGACGCCGGTGGCGTCGAGCGCGGCGAACCAGATGGCCGAGCAGCGGGCCGGGCGCTCCTCGGCGAGGGTGGCGCGGATGCCCGGGAGCACCTTCTCGCCGAGGGTCTGGCGCGCGGTGCAGTCGTCCACGTCGACTCCGGTCGCGTCGAGCGTCAGCGCCGGGATCAGGTCGCCGCCCATGCGGACGTGCGTCTCGATCAGCCGCGGGCCCCGCTCGCCGAGCACCACTTCGGTGTGGGTGGGGCCGAACGCGATCCCGAGGGCGTCCAGCACGCCGGCCACGTACGCGTCGACCTCCTCGCGCACGTCGTCGGGGAGCGGCGCGGGCGACACGTGGCCGAGTTCGACGAGGCTGCCCGGGTCGGAGAACTTGCGGGTGACGGTCACGACCTGGTGCTCGCCCGCCTCGGAGAACGCCTCCACGCTGTACTGCGGGCCGTCGAGGAACTCCTCGACCAGGACACCGGTGTTGGGCAGCCCGAGGTAGCTGCCGCCGGCCCGCTCGAAGGCCTCGGCGAGCTGACTGTCGTCCGTCACCTTCGTGACCCCGGCGCTGCCCGAGCTGGAGATCGGCTTCACCACGCAGGGCAGGCCGTGTTCGGTGACGAAGGCGCGCAGTTCGCCGAGGTCGGCGACCCGGGCGCTGGCCGTGGCGTCGACGCCCGCCTCGCGCAACCGGATCCGCATGGCCTCCTTGTCGTGGACGAGGGAGACCGTGGCCGGGCTGTGGGCGGTCAGGCCGAGGGCCTCGGCTATGACCGCGTAGTGGTCCTGGTCCCGTTCGCCGAAGGTGCCGATCCGGGTGAAGGGGTGCCGCGCGTGCACCGCGGCCGCCATGTCGATCCACTCCTGCTCGGGTGCGTCGCCGCGCACGCCGACGACCCGGGCGTTCTCGCCGGGGGCACGGACCTTGCCGATGTAGTCCAGCTGGCAGATCACCGTCGTGGCGGTGCCCGGCCGGAGGCCGCGGATGCGGGCGGGGAAGTCGCGGCCGGGGCCGACGATCAGGACGTGTTCGGACAAGGTCGGTCTCGCTCTCTGTTCGTGTGGGACTACTGCCAGGCCGTATTCTCGTGCCACCACTGCATGGCCTCGGCCAGGAGCTTGCGCACCGCCTCGGCGGTCTCGGCCCGGACCACGAAGGAGGCCGCCCCGTCCCCGACGTGCTCGACGCCGTCGCACCGCGCCCCGGGTTCCCGAAGGAGCGTCATCTCCGTCCCCGGCACGGGGCACGGCCCGGCCGGCGGCACGAAGACGCCGCGGCCGGGCGGCACGAGGACGAAGCCGACGGCCACCGAGGGGGCCGGGGGCTGGGCGGTCAGGGTGAGGGGCAGCCCGCACTGCGCCCGGAGCCCCTCGCGCGCCAGGTGGACGCCGAAGGCGTGCGCGTACTGGTCGCCGACCAGGGATCCGCCCGCGCGGCTGGCGATCTCGCACAGCACCGGCACGCCGTCCGGCCCGATCCACGCCTCCAGGTGGAAGGCCAGCGGGTGCGGGGCCGCGGGCAGGGCGCTCACCACGTCGCGGGCCATGTCCCGCAGCACGGCCGTGCGGGGATCGTCGGGCGCCAGCAGCACGCTGCCGATGTGCAGTTCGTCGTGGATGCGCTCGGCGAGGCCCCCGGTGTACTGGCCGGGCCAGGCGTGCACGATCCGTCCGTCGCGCATGATGCCGTCGACGTGGAAGAACTCCCCCGTGACGAAGCCCTCGACCATCCACTGGGCCGTCAGGTACGGCACGTCCGAGCCGGCTTCGCGGTCCAGGAACGCCGTGACGTCGACCGGGCCGCGCAGGATCGACACGCCCTCGGCGCCCGCGCCCAGCCGCGGCTTCACCACGACCGGGAAGCCCTCGGCGTCGATGAAGTCCAGCAGGTCCGCGGGGCTGTCCACGGGGGCGAAGGCGGGCAGACCGATCCCGGCCGCCCCGGCCACCTGCTTCATGACGAGCTTGTCCCGGTACGCGGTCGCCGACGCGACGTCCTGGCCCGGCAGACCCAGCCGGGCCCGCAGCCGGGCCGCCCGGAGCACGTCGCTCTCGCTGGTGCTGGCGACGAGGTCCACCCGGTACGCGCGGGCGGCCTCCTCGGCCGCGTGCTCGGCGGACCAGCTGTGGTAGGAGTCCACCAGCCGGTGCATCGGGAAGTGCTCGGCGAGGACGTCCTCGGCACCCGCCACCGCCTTGGGCGTCGTGAGCAGGACGATCTCGTCCCTGGTGCGGTCCAGCCACTCGTGCAGCGGGCGGGTGGCGAGGGGCTGCCGGGAGAGCAGCAGGATTCGGGGCATGGTTCACGTCCTCGCTCGGATGGGGGCGGTCACGGGACGCAGGTCTCCGTGCAGATGCACCAGGCTGTCCCCGGGCGCCCCGTGTCGTACGTGTTCGACGGCGCCCACCAGCAGATGGTGGTCGCCCAGCCGGAGTTGCCGGTACGGCGAGCAGATCAGCCAGCTCAGGCAGTCGTCCAGCAGCGGCACCCCGCACGCGTGCGGCCGCCAGGCGAGGGGCGGCGCGAACCGGTCGCCGGACCCGGCGAACCGCAGGGCCAGCTCCGCCTGGTGGGCACCGAGCAACTGGATGCCGAACCGGTCGCAGGCCCTGACCCGGCCCCAGGTGTTCGAGGTCTCGGCGAGCGTGACGGAGACCAGGGCCGGAGCGACGCTGACGGAGGTGAAGGAGGTCACGGTCACGCCCACGGGCCCGTCCGCGTCGGCGGCGGTCAGCACGGCGACCCCGGCGGCGTGCGCCCGGAGCACGGACCGCAGCTCCGCCCCGTCGACGGTGACCGGCTCCACGACGCTCACCGGGTGGCCCCGGCCGCGGTCCGGAAGTCCGGCCGCGGCAGGCCCAGGTTGGCGCGGAGCGTCGTGCCCTCGTACTCGGTGCGCATCAGTCCGCGGCGCTGCAGCTCGGGCACCAGCAGGTCGACGATCGCGTCGAGGCCGCCCGGGTGGTAGTCCGGCATGATGTTGAAGCCGTCGGCGGCCTCGTCGGTGAACCACTCCTCCAGCTGGTCCGCGACGGTCTCGGGGGTGCCCAGCAGGAAGCGGTGGCCGCGGCCGGCGGCGACGGAGAGGTACAGCTCGCGGATGGTGAGGCCCTGCCGCCTGGCCTGCTCGTAGATCATCTGCTGCTTGCTGGTGCTGCCCTCCGTGGCGGGCAGTTCCGGCAGCGGCCCGTCGAGCGGGTATCCGGAGATGTCGACCATGCCGAGCTGGTACGACAGCATGCCCAGGCCCACCACCGGGTCGACGAGCGCCTGCAGCGTCGCGTACCGGTCCTCCGCCTCGGCCAGGGTGCGGCCGACGACGATGAAGGCGCCGGGCAGGATCTTGACGTCGTCGGGGTCTCGGCCGTGGTCGGCGACCTGCTTCTTCAGACCGCGGTAGTAGACCTGCGCCTGGTCGAGGGTCTGCTGCACGGTGAAGACGACCTCGGCCCAGCGGGCGGCGAAGTCCTGGCCGTCCGGCGACGAGCCGGCCTGCACGATGACCGGGTAGCCCTGCGGCGGGCGGGCCACGTTGAGCGGGCCCCGCACCGAGAAGTGCTCGCCCCGGTGGCCGAGGATGTGCAGCTTTTCCGGGTCGAAGTAGCGCCCGGACTCCTTGTCGTACAGGAAGGCGTCGTCCTCCCAGCTGTCCCACAGGCCGGTGACGACCTCCATGAACTCGCGTGCGCGGTGGTAGCGGGCGGCGTGCTCGGGCTGCTGGTCCAGGTTGTAGTTGCGCGCCTCGGCGTCGGTCGCCGAGGTGACGACGTTCCAGCCGGAGCGGCCGCCGCTGAGGTGGTCGAGCGAGGCGAACTGCCGGGCGACGGTGAAGGGTTCGTTGTACGTCGTCGACGAGGTGGCCGTCAGGCCGATGTGGGTGGTGTGCACGGCGAGCGCGGACAGCAGGGTGAGCGGCTCGAAGTGGACCATGCGGCCCTGCCTGCTGAGTTCGTCGGCGTCCTTGTACTTGGTGCGCACACCGGCACCGTCGGACAGGAAGACCATGTCGAACTTGCCGCGTTCGGCGGTCTGCACGAGCGAGCGGTAGTAGTCGAAGTCGAGGCCGCCGTCGGGGCGGGCCTCGGGGTGGCGCCAGGCGGCTATGTGGTGGCCGGGTGCCGGCAGGAAGGCGCCGAGCTTCATCATGCGGCGCTGTGGGCTGGTCACCGGTGTTCTCCCTTGCTGTGGGACGGGCGGGTTCGGACGCGGGGCCCTGGGCGAGGGTCAGCCGAGGCGGCGCACCGGGTCGCCGGCCAGGTAGGCCTCGATGTCCTCCACGGCCTGGCCGTAGTACGTGCGGTAGTTGCTCTGCGAGACGTAACCGAGGTGGGGGGTCGCCAGCAGCCGGGGCGCCGTGCGCATCGGGTGGTCCGCGGGCAGTGGCTCGATGTCGAACACGTCGACGCCGGCTCCGGCGATCCGGCCCTCGTGCAGGGCGGCGAGCAGGGCGTCCTGGTCGACGATGGCCGAGCGGGACGTGTTGACCAGGTACGCCGTCGGTTTGAGCAGGGCCAGTTCGTCCGCGCCGAGCAGGCCGCGGGTGCGCTCGCCCAGCACGAGGTGGACCGAGACGAAGTCGCCGGTGCGCAGCAGCTCCTCCTTGGAGGAGGCCAGGTGGACGCCGGCCTCCTCGGCGCGCTCCTTGGTGAGGTTCTGGCTCCAGGCCGTCACCTCCATGCCGAAGGCGAGACCGACCTGGGCCACGCGGCTGCCGATCTTGCCCAGGCCGAGCAGTCCGAGACGCCGGCCGTTCAGGTCGGCGCCGACGGTGGACTGCCAGGGTCCGCCGGTGCGCAGCGCGTTGTTCTCGGTGACGATGCCGCGGGCGAGTCCCAGCAGCAGGGCCCAGGTCAGCTCGACCGGCGGGGTGGAGGAACTGCGGGTGCCGCAGACGGTGACGCCGTTGCGTTCGGCTGCGCTGTAGTCGATCACCGAGTTGCGCATGCCGGACGCCACGAGCAGTTTCAGGCGGGGCAGGCGGTCCAGGAGGGAGGCGGGGAAGGGCACGCGCTCCCGCAGCGTCACCGCGATGTCGAAGTCCGCCAGGGCGGCGGCCAGTTCGTCCTCGGAGGTGAAGTGCTGGGTGAAGGGGACGACCTCCACCCGGTCCTGGACGGCGCTCCAGTCGGCCACGGTGGTGGCGACGTTCTGGAAGTCGTCGAGCACGGCGCAGCGCAGCCGCATGTCAGTCCTCTCCGTGGAGCGTGTGGGTGGCGTGGACGGGCGTGGCGTGGACGCGGGTGGCGCCGATGCCGGGCCCGGCGGGCAGGGTGAGGGTGCCGCGGTCGATGCGGACGCCGGCGAACGGGTCGTCGAGCAGGCCGACGGGCCCGTCCAGGTCGAGGTGGTCGGCGAGCGGGGCGAGGTGCGCCATGGCGGTGGTGCCCAGGGCGCTCTCCACCTTGCAGCCGAGCATGGTCCGCAGCCCGCAGGCACGGGCGAGGACGAGCATCTCGTGCGCGGCGGCCAGGCCACCGCACCGGACCAGCTTGATGTTGACGCCGCTGACCCGGCCGCGCAGGCGCAGCACGTCCTCGGGCCCGCCGCAGTCCTCGTCGGCGAAGACCGGGACCGGGGAGCGTTCGTGCACGTACCGCAGGTCGTCCAGGGCACCGGGGGCGACCGGCTGCTCCAGCAGCTCGACGTCGTGCCGGTGCAGCTCCTCGGCAACCCGCAGGGCCTGGTCGCGGGTCCAGGAGCCGTTGCCGTCGACGCGGATGCGCCCGTCGTAGACCGAGCGCAGCACCCCGGCGCGCCGGCCGTCGTCGCCGGGGGTGAGTTTGAGTTTGAGCACGGGCCAGTCGGCCAGCTCGCGCGCCTGCCGGACGAGTGCGTCGTCGGGGCCGGCGCCGAGGGAGAGCGCCGTGGGCGGCAGGGGCAGCCCGTCGAGGCCGAGGAGGCGGTGCAGGGGCAGGCCGGCCGCCTTGCCCAGCAGGTCGTGCAGGGCCATGTCGACGGCGGACCGGGTGGCGGGGCTCACCGGCCCGAGCCGGTCCAGCGCGCGGCGCGGTCCGAAGGGTGTGGCGTCGGCGAGCGGCGCCGCGCAGGCGTCGAGTTCGGCCGGTACGGCGTCCCGCGCGGTGCCGAGGCCGCGCAGCCCTTCCCAGGTCAGTTCGACGACGCTCTGGCGCACCTCGGTGGTGACGCCGGTGTTGCTGACGAACGGTTCCCGGAGCGCGATGACGACCTCGTGGTGGGCGAGTCTCACCCCAGCACCTCCTCGAAGCCGGCGACCACGCCGCAGGCCTGCCGGAAGGTCAGCTCCCGGAACCCCTCGGGCTCCACCGGCGCGGCCGCGTCGCGCGGTGTGCCGTCGGCCGGCACGCCGCTGCCGCTGCGGAAACGGCCCCGCAGGTACGGCGACAGCCGGTCGCGGTGGGAGTCAAGCCAGGTCAGGGTGGTGTCGTAGGCGGCGTCGGGACCCGCTGCCCGCACCGCGGTGAACAGTTCCGCCATGACCTCGGCGTCGGCCGGTGCCGTACTCGGCGGGCAGAGCATGAAGGCCTGGGCGGGCAGCAGCACGAAGGCCACCGGAGCGGCCTCGTCGAAGTGGCGGGTCAGCGGGTCGGTGATGGCCCGCAGGGAGCGCACGGTGGAACGCCGGGAGAGGTAGCCCCCGCGCCGGGGCGGGCAGCCGGCCATGGCCCGGGCACCCCAGTGCAGATGGGTGACGAAGGGCCGCTCGGGCGGCCCGGCCGGAGCGTCCGGGTGGTGCACGTCGAGCAGGGCGAACAGCACGTTCGTGAGCTGGAGCGACATCACCGGCAGGACCGGCGGCAGGTCGCGCATCCGGGCGAAGAAGTCCGCCGGTTCCACCAGCGCCCGCACCGTGAGCATGACCGCCTCGGCGAGCGCCCGGGCCGAGGGGTAGCGGTGGCCGTCGAGGACGTAGCCGCTGCCGTCCGGCCGCAGGTCGCAGCGGCTGACCTCGCCGTCCAGGCGCACGGCCTGGCTGATCAGCTCGGCGAACGCCTGGTTGCGGCCCTGTGCGGCCGCCTGCTCCAGCAGCAGGGTGAGCATGTCGGTGACGAGCGGGGCCCGGTCGGTGAGGACGGCGGCCCACTGCCGGAAGCGGTGGCCGGGCAGGGCGAGCATCCGCTGCCAGTGCAGGTCCACCAGCGGGACCAGCTGCCCGTCCGCCTCGGCCTGCACCAGGGGGCAGAAGAGGGGCTTGCCGCGGTCGCGGCGCACGAAGCGGGTGCCGTCCCAGGTGTGCAGGGGCAGGACGTGCCGCTTGCCCTGCTCGATGAGCGAACCGGGCTGGTAGGCCTCGTCACCGCCCTCGGTGTCGGCCTCGGTGCGGGTGAAGCCGTAGATGAGCGGGTAGCCGTGACCGCCGCCGCAGATCGCGGTGTTGAAGTCCATCGGTCCGGAGCGGCCGGCCGCGATGTCCTCCCAGTTGCCGAGGTGGCCGGTGCGCGGCGGCAGCAGACCGGGATCCGCGCGCAGGGCGTCCAGGAGGGCCCCGACGGTCACGTCGTGCGTGCCGAGGTGCACCGGGACGAAGGTCTTCGTCCCGGCGGTGAGGGCGTCGGCTTCGGCGGCCCGGCGCAGGCCGAGCCGGTCCAGGATGTGGGTGCTCATACGGACGTGGTCTCCTGTGCGCGCAGTCGCCCCAGCAGGTACGGCAGCGTGCCGCCGGCCAGCAGGACGTCCCACTCGCCGCCCGACTGCACGTCGGCGCGTGCCGTGAACGTCCGCTCCCCGGCGGTGACCTCGACCTCCCCGGTCTCCCGCGCCCGGTCCAGGTCCAGGTCGAACTCCTCGTGGCCGGTCAGGCCCAGGCCGGCCCAGCTCTGCCCGGCGGGCAGCAGCAGCGGCAGGATGCCCATGGCGCACAGGTTGGTGCGGTGGATGCGCTCGTAGCTCTCCGCAAGGACCGCCCGCACGCCCAGCAGCCAGGGCCCCTTGGCGGCCCAGTCCCGGGAGGAGCCCATGCCGTAGCTGCGGCCGGCCAGCACGATCAGCGGGGTGCCGGAGTCGGCGTAGCGCCGGGCGGCGTCGAAGACGGGCAGCCGTTCGCCGCTGGGCAGGTGCAGCGTCCGGCCGCCGCTGTCGCCGTCGTCGCCCAGCAGGAGGTTGCGCAGCCGGGGGTTGCTGAAGGTGCCGCGCGCCATCACCTCGTGGTTGCCGCGCCGTGAACCGTAGGAGTTGAAGTCGCGCACGCCGCGTTCGAGGAGGTAGCGCCCCGCGGGTGAGTCGGCGGGGATGGCGCCGACCGGGGAGATGTGGTCGGTGCTGATGTCGTCGCCGAGGGCGACCAGGGCGCGGGCCCCGGACAGGGAGCGCAGGACGGGGGCCGGGTCGGCGTAGGCGGGCGGCCGGATGTACGTGGACTGCGGGTCCCAGGCGAAGACCTCGCCGTCCGGGGCGCCGATCGCCTCCCAGGCGGGGGCGGGTTCCTGGTCGTGCGTGAACATCTCGGGCGCGATGAACCGGTCCTCAAGTTCCCGCAGTTCGCCGTGGTGCGGCCACAGGTCACGCAGGTGGACGGGGCGGCCCTCGGTGTCCGTGCCGAGCGGCTCGTTCTCCAGGTCGGCGCGGACGGTGCCGACCAGGGCCAGCGCGACCACGAGGGCCGGGGAGGCGAGATAGCCCGCGCGGACCTGGCCGTGGACGCGGGCCTCGAAGTTGCGGTTGCCGCTGAGCACGGCGGCCACCGTCAGGCCCAGGCGGTCGACGTCCTCGCCGACCCCCGGGTTGAGCGGGCCGCTGCCGCCGTTGCAGGTCATGCAGCCGTATCCGACGACGTGGAAGCCCAGTTGCTCCAGGTCGCCGAGCAGGCCGGACTCCGCCAGGTAGCGGGTGACCGCGCGGGAGCCCGGGGCGAGACTCGTCTTGACGTGTGCGGGCACGCTCAGACCGCGTTCCACGGCCCGGCGGGCGAGCAGTCCGGCGGCCAGCATGGCCTTCGGGTTGGAGGTGCTGGTGCAGGACGTGATGGCCGCGATGACCAGGTCCCCGTCGGAGACGACGTCGCCGGTGCGCGGTTCGCCCCCGTGCAGTTCCGCGAAGGAGGCGGGCAGTTCGCCGAGGCCGATGCGCTGGTCGGGCCGGCTGGGGCCGGCCAGTCCGGGGCCGACCTCGCCCAGGTCGAAGTCGATGGTCCGCGCGAAGGCGGGGGCGCCGTCCGTGCGCAGCAGCCGCTGCCGCACGCAGTACTCCCGCACCCGGGCCACGTCGGCCTCCGTGCGGCCGGTGCGGCGCAGGTAGTCCAGCGTCTCCTCGTCGACGGGGAAGAACGCGGTCATGGCCCCGTACTCGGGTGCCATGTTGGCGATGGTGCACCGGTCGGGCGCGGTGAGCTCGGCGACACCGGGGCCGGTGAACTCCAGCATCACGGCGCGCACGTTCTCGGCGCGCAGCCGGCGGGTCAGGGCGAGCACCACGTCGACGGGCGAGGTGCCGGGGCTGACCGCACCGGTGAGGCGGACGCCGACGATCGGGGGCAGGGTGAGCGACTGGGCGAGGCCCAGCATCTGCGCCTCCGCCTCCAGGCCCCCCACGCCCCAGCCGAGCACCCCGAGACCGCCCACCATCGTGGTGTGGCTGTCGGTGCCGAGCACGGTGTCGGGGTACGCGGTGCCGTCCGGGCCCTGCGCGACGACGGTGGCGAGCCGCTCCAGATTGACCTGGTGGACGATGCCCTGGCCGGGCGGGATGACCCGCAGCCCGTCGAACGCGCCCTCGGCCCACTTGAGGAACGAGTAGCGCTCCTGGTTGCGGGACATCTCCAGTGCCTCGTTCAGGCCGAGCGCGTCCGGACGCCCGGCCCAGTCGGTCTGCACGGAGTGGTCCACGACCACGTCGATGGGCAGCGCGGGGTTGACCCGCCCCGGCTCGGCGACGCGGTCGCGCAGCGCGGCCAGGTCGACGAGCAGCGGGATGCCGGTGTAGTCCTGCACGAGGATGCGGGCGGGCCGGAACGGCATCTCCAGGCCGGGTTCCTCGCCGAGCGCGAGGCGCTTGCCGAGCACCTCGGCCTGCGCCGGGTCACCGCCTCGCAGCAGGGACTCGATCAGGATCCGGCCCGTGTAGGGGACGGCGCCGAGGTCGAACCCGCGCTCCGCGGCGAAGCCGGGCAGTGAGGGCTCGGCGGTCGGCTCGGCGGCCGGCGCGGCCGGTGCGGTGGAGGTCATCGGTCGTACGCCTTACGGTAGGTGCGCCCGTGCGGCCCCACGTACGTGAGCAGCGGCCGGATCAACACGTTGTTGGACTGCTGTTCCAGTGCCTGGGCGACCCAGCCCGGGGTGCGGCCGACGACGAACAGCGGCACGGCGAGGTCGTCCGGCAGGCCGAGCAGCCGGTAGGCGAGCCCCGCGTAGAGGTCCACGTTGGGGGCGACGCCGTGCCGGCCGTACGGGCGCATGGCGGTGGCCACGGCGTCGAGGATGTCGAGGCCCGAGGTGTCGCCCCGCTCCTCGCTCAACTCGACGACGGTGGCGCGCAGATGACGCACGCGCGGGTCCTCCGTGCGGTAGACGCGGTGGCCGAAGCCCATCACGGCCTCGCCCCGGGCCTGCAGCGCCTCCACGTGCGCCCGCGCGTTCTCCACGGAGCCGACCTGGTCGATGAGGCCGACGACGCGCTCGGCGGCACCCCCGTGGACCGAGCCGGCGAAGGCGGCGACGGCGGCGGTGATCGCGGCGGTCATGCCGGCGCGGCAGCCGATGGCGACACGGGCGGTGAACGCCGAGGCGTTGGAGCTGTGGTCGGCGTGGACGATGAAGCCCTTGTCGATGAACCGCACCGCGGCCGGTGTGGGCCGCTCGCCGAGCAGGACGGTGAGGAACGCCTCGGCGTGGGAGGCGTCCTCCGGCGGCTGCAACGGTTCACGGCCGGTGCGCAGGGCGTGGTGGGCGGCGACGATCATCGGTATCCGGGCGATCAGCGAGACGCCGGTCTCCAGGGCCTCGGCGTAGCTCTCGTCGGTGCCGGGGGCCCGCTGCGGGCCGAAGGCGCCCAGCGCGGAGACGCAGGTGCGCAGCGCCTCCATGGGGTGGGCGTGCGTGAGTTCACGGAGCAGGCCGAGGACGGGTTCGGGCAGGGCGCGGGCGGCGCGCAGCTGCTTGTCGAAGCTCTCCAGGGCGGCGGCGTCCGGGAGTTCGCCGTGCACGAGCAGGTGGGCGACCTCCTCGAACGAGGACCGCTCGGCCAGGTCGTGGATGCTGTAGCCGCGGTACTCGAGGACTCCCTCGGCGCCGTCGATGTGCGTGATGGCGGTCCGGTCGAACACGACGTTCTCCAGGCCGCGGTGCACCACGGGGCCGTCCGGCCGCCCGGGGGCGGTCGCGGGGACCCCCGCGTCCCCGCGGGCCGCCCGGGTGGCCGGGGCGGCGGCGAACGCGCGGACGGCGGCCACCGAGCGGAGCCCGAGCGTCAGCTCGTCGTCGATCTCGACGCCGTACTCCTGCTCGATGGCGACCAGCAGCGAGACGTGGCCGAGCGAGTCCCACTCCCTGATCGACTGGTAGGCGAGCGAGTCCGTGACACGGTCCTCGGAGATGCCGAGGGCACGGGCTATGAGCTGGTCGACGTTGCTCACGATTCCCTTTCTTCGGTGGAGGTCAGGCGTTCGTCGAGGCGTCGGCGCACCGCCCGGCGGTCGATCTTGCCGTTGCCGTTGACGGGCATCTCGTCGACGACGTGCACCGAGCGCGGCACCATGTAGGGGGGCAGCGCGGCGTCGCAGGCCGCGGTCAGCGCGGCGGGGTCCGTGACGCCGGTGACCACGGCGCCGACGGTGTCCGCTTCGGGCCACAGCAGGGCGACGGCCTCGACGGCGCCGGCGCGGCGGAGCACGGCCTCGATCTCGCCCAGTTCGACGCGGTGGCCGCCGACCTTGACCTGCTGGTCGTTGCGGCCGAGGCAGACGTACTCGCCGTCCTGGAGGCGCACCAGGTCCCCGGTGCGGTAGTAGGTCCGGCCCCGGTGGGCGAAGTAGCGCTGTGCGGTGATCCCGGGGGCCCGCCAGTAGCCCGGCGTGGTCTGCGCTCCGGCCACGCAGAGCTCGCCCGTCTCCCCGTCGGGCACGGGGTGCAGCCCGTCGTCCACGACCAGGGTGTGCAGGCCCGGGTAGGGGCGGCCGATGGGCACGTTGTCGTGCACGCAGGCGGCGGGGCTGGTGGCCGGGTCCCAGCGGTGCACGGTGCAGGCGATGGTGAGTTCGGTCGGGCCGTACAGGTTCTCCACGACCGAGTCCGGGGCCGCGGCCTGCCAGGCCTCGGCGGTGGCGCGGGGCAGTGCCTCGCCGCAGAACAGGCTCCAGCGCAGCGTGGGCATGGTGCCGGGCCGCAGCGCTCCGCGCCTGCGCAGCATGGCGGCGACCGACGGCACCGAGAACCACACCGTGATCCCGTTGCGCTCCAGGTACTTGAAGGGCGCCAGGATCTCGATGGGTTCCATCGCGCAGACCCGCGCGCCGTTCTCCCAGGCCATGAAGAGGTCGAAGACCGACAGGTCGAAGGTCTGGTCGAAGGTCTGCGTGAGCCGGTCGTCGGGCGTGAGCCGGTACCGCTCCTGGTTGGCGGCGAGGAACGCGCGGACGTTGCCGTGGGTGACCGGGACGCCCTTGGGGGCGCCGGTGCTGCCCGAGGTGAACAGCAGGTAGGCGATGTCGTCGGGCGACACCTCCGGCAGCGTCTCCAGGGGTGCGGCCACGGCCAGGTCCATGGCGTCCACGACCCGTACGTCCCCGAGGTCGCCGGCCTGGCTGCGCACGACGTCGGGCAGCAGGACGACGGGGCTGCGCGGCAGACCGCGCAGCAGCCCGGCGAGGGCGGGCAGTGCGGTGGAGTCGACGATCAGCGCGTCGACGTCGGCCCGCTCCAGCATGGTCCGGGTGCGCTCGGCGGGGAACTTGGGGTTCAGCGGCACGAAGGCGGCACCGGCGCACAGCGCGGCGGCGACGCCCAGGTACGAGGCCTCGCTGCGGTGGGCGAAGACGCCGACGCGCCGGGGCCGGCCGCCGGCCGCCTCGACCAGCCGGGTGGCCCACCGGCGTGCGGTGGTCGCGGTCTCCTCGTAGGTGTAGCCGCGGCTGCCGATGGTCAGAGCGATGCCGTCGGGCAGGATGCGCGCGTGGTGGAGGAGGCCGGCACCCAGGCGCGCATGCAGTGCTGTGGTCATGTCGATCCAACTCATCGGTGACTGGACGCGACTGACGCTAGCCATGCGGCTTCCCGGCGGCGCGTTTGTGCGCGCTGAATCCCTAAACACCCGTGAGTTGAGAAAAATGCGTTCTGCTCATTTGCCGCACGGCGGGTTCCGTCCGGTGTCCGCACACACGAAACAGCGGTGTGCTCCGGAGGACCGCTCCGGAGCACACCGCTGCCGCGACGTGGGAAAAGGGGTGGATCAGGCGGTGAAGCCGCCCTCGCTCAGCGCCTTGTCGATGCGGGCGCGGTGGTTCGCCTCCCAGGCGTCGAGGGACTCCTCCGCCTCCTTGGCCAGCTTCGCCCGGGCCGCCGTGAGGATCTCGTCCTGACGGGCGGCGGGGGTGACGACGATGCCCTCCTCGTCGGCGACGACGATGTCGCCGGGGTGGACGAGCACCCCGCCGACCCGGGCCGGTTCGCCGAGCGAGCCGACCTTCTTCTTGGTGCCGGGGATCGGGATGACGCCGCGCGAGAAGACGGGGAAGCCCGCCTCGCGCACCTCGCCGAGGTCGCGGATCACACCGTCGACCACGAAGGCCGCGACACCCCGGCGCTGGGCGACGGCGCACACGTTGCCGCCGGCCAGCGCGTAGTCCACGTCGCCCGACTCCACGACGATGACGGAACCCGGCTCGGCACGGTAGATCGCGGCGTGCAGCATCAGGTTGTCGCCGGGCTCGCACCGCACGGTGTAGGCGGGTCCCGCGACGCGGGGCGAGTCCCACAGCGGGCGGATGCCGGTGTCCATGACCTGCGCGCGGCCGAGCAGGTCGGCCAGGGTGGTGGGGGGAACGTCCTTGAATGCGTTGTCCATTGCTTCCTCTGTCTCGGTGTCGAGGTGTCCCGGTCGCGGATCGGTCAACGGCCCGGCGTCGCGTCCTTCTCCGGGCTGTAGAAGTGCTGATCCCAGGTGGCACCTCCGTCGGAGGTCGACAGTACGGTCCCTTCGTCCCCGACGATCCACGCGTCCCGTTCGGTCAGGGCCCGTACGTTCCACAGGGACATCCCGGTGCCCGTGGTGCCGGTGCGCCAGGTCGTGCCGCCGTCGTGGGAGGTCAGGACGGTGTCGCTCCGGCCGACCACGCGGCCGGTCCTGCCGTCCGGTGTGAAGTGCACGGCGGTGAAGTTCTGCCGGGTGGGGCTCTCGCGGCGCTCCCAGGTGCGGCCCCCGTCGGCGGTGTGCAGGACGGTGCCGCGGTGCCCGACGGCCCACGCGGTGGCGGCGTCCACGGCGTGGACGTCGATCAGGTCGTCGGAGCCGCCGCTGTCCTGCGCCTCCCAGGTGGCGCCGCCGTCCCGGGTGGCGAAGACGCTGCCGCCGGTGCCGACGGCCCAGCCGGTGCGGTCGTCGGCGAAGTCCACCGCCCACAGGGCGCAGTCGGTGGCCGGGAGCTTCTGGTGCGTCCAGGTGGCGCCGCCGTCCCGGGTGCCGAGGACGGTGGGCCCGTCTCCGACGGCCCAGCCGGTCCGGGCGTCGGGGCGGACATGGACCTCCAGAAGGTCCTTGGCGCTGCCGCTGGGCTGCTGCCGCCAGGACCGGCCGGCGTCCTCGGTGACCAGGATGGTCCCGGCGCGGCCGACCGCCCAGGCGGTGTCGTGGTCGGCCGGGGAGACGGAGTAGAGGTTGGCGGCCGTGCCGCAGGGCTGCGGCGCCCAGCGGCGTCCGTCCCGGGTCGCCAGCACGGTGCCGCCGTCGCCGACCACCCAGCCGTCCCGGCCGCCGGGGAAGAGGTGCACGCCGTACAGGTTGCGTCCCGTGCTGGCGATGTGGGAGGACCAGCTCGCGCCCTGGTCGGCGGTGGCGATGACGGAGCCGCCGTCGCCGACGGCGCACACCTGCTCACCCTCGGGCTGCGCCCAGACGGCTTTCAGGTTGTCGGCGATGCCGCTGTCCTGCGCCTCCCAGGTTGCGCCGCCGTCCTTCGTCGCGCGGACGGTGCCGCCGTCGCCGACCGCCCAGCCGCGCTCCCCCGAGCCGGTGAACGCGACGCCCCACAGGCTCACGCCGGTGCCGCTGTCCCGGGTCCGCCAGGTGGCTCCGCCGTCCCGCGTGGTCAGCACGGTGCCGGAGCGGCCGACGGCCCAGGCGGTGCCGTCCGGGCCGGCGTGGACGCGGGTGAGGGTGGCGCGGGTTCCGGAGGTCTGGCCGTGCCAGGTGGCGCCGCCGTCGCCGGTGGCGAGGATCGTGCCCCCGCCGCCGACCGCCCAGCCCCGCTCGCCGTCGACGTGCACGCTCAGCAGCGGCACATCCACGCCCGTCTCCCGCCGGTGCCAGGTCGTGCCGCCGTCCTCCGTGGCCAGGAGCAGGCCGGCGTCGCCGACCGCCCAGCCCCGCTCGCCGTCGGCGTGCACACTCAGCAGTGGCACGTCGACGCCCGTCTCCCGCCGGTGCCAGGTCGTGCCGCCGTCGTCGGTGGCCAGGAGGAGGCCGGCGTCGCCGACGGCCCAGCCGTGCCGGGCGTCGGCGCGGAAGGTGACGTCCCACAGTTGCTCGCCGGTGCCGGTCCCGGCCACCTGCCAGGTGCTGCCGCCGTCCGTGGTGACGGCGAGCAGGCCGTCCCGGCCGACGGCCCAGCGGGCGGCGCCGGCGCCGTGCACCGCGACGAGGTCCTTGTGGATGCCGCTGAGCTGCGGGGTCCAGCTCTCGCCGCCGTCCGGGGTGGCGAGGATGAGGCCGGAGTCGCCGACCATCCAGCCGTGCCGGGTGTCGGGCAGGAACGCGAGGGACACCACGTCCTTGGCCGTGCCGCTGGACTGCGGGGACCAGGTGCGGCCACCGTCGTGGGAGGCGAGGACGACCCCGTCGTCGCCGGAGGTCCTGACCTCGCGGCCGTCCGGCGCCGCCCAGAGCCCGTACAGGTCCAGGCCGGTGCCGCTGTCCGCGCGGACCCAGGTGGTGCCGCCGTTCTCGGAGCGCAGCACGGTGCCCGAGCGGCCGACGGCCCAGCACAGGCCGGGCGACACGGCGTAGATGCCCCGCAGGTCGACCTCGGTGCCGCTGTCCTGGACGACCCAGGTCTCCCCCGCGTCGGTGGTGGCGTGGATGCTGCCCCGCTTGCCGATGATCCAGGCGGTCCTCTCGTCCAGCGTGAAGCAGCGGGTGAAGTGGGTGCCGTCGGAGGACTGCCGCTGCCAGGTCGCCCCGCCGTCGAACGAGACGAGGACGGTGCCGCTGTCGCCGACGGCCCAGCCGGTGCGCCCGGTGGGGTCGAAGGAGATGCCGTACAGGTTCCGGTCCGTGCCCGTGCTCCGGCGCTCCCAGGTCCGGCCGCCGTCCGTGGTGTGCAGGATGACGCCGTCGCGGCCCGCTATCCAGCCGCGCCGGGTGTCGGCGAAGCAGACCGCGCGCAGGTCCTTGTCGGTGCCGCCCTGGGCGTGCCAGCGCCGGCCGCCGTCCGTGGTGCCGAGGATCATGCCGCCGTCGCCGACGGCCCAGCCGTGGGTCTCGTCCACCAGGCAGACGCCTTGGAGGTTGACGCTCCGCGGGGCAATGGTGCAGGTCATGGGTGACACCTCGCTGGGTGAAGGGCGTGGGAAGGGCCTGCCGGGGCGGCGGGCAGGCCGGGAGTTCAGGCCGCGGCGGCGGCCTTCGCGGCGGAGGCGGCCCGGCTGCGCACCCCGCGGGCCACGACGGCCGGCATGGCGGCGCCGAGCACGGCGTACGACACGGCCAGGACGATCCAGCCGACCGTGCCGTGGCCGATGATCAGCCAGGTGAAGACGGCGGGGGCGAACATCTTGCCGATGTCGCCGCCCATCTTGTAGGTGCCCTGGTACTGGCCCTGGGCGTGGTCGGGGGCGAGGTCGAAGGCGATGGTCCAGCTGCCCGCCGCCTGCCGGATCTCTCCCAGCGCGTGCAGCAGGGCGCCCGCGATCAGCAGGACGCACGCCGTCAGGGCCCCGCTCGTCCCGGTCGTGGCGAAGACCAGGCAGGCGGCCGCCACGCAGCCCGCCCCTTGCAGGCTCGCCCAGGACGCGGATCTCGGGTCGTCGGTGCCGCGGGCCGCCCTGGTCTGGAAGGCCACCACGAAGGTGGTGTTGACCAGCAGGATGACCGCGCTCATCCAGCGCGGGGCGTCCGTGTGGCTGATGATCCACAGCGGCAGCACGATGTCGAGCAGCAGGGCGTGCGTGACGAGCAGTCCGTCCAGGGCGGTGAAGGCCAGGAAGGGCATGTCCCGCAGGACGGCGAAGGCCGCGCCCGCCGAGGCGGGCACCGGCGGCACCGGCGCCTCCTTGAGGGTGAGCAGGCCGGTGGCGAGGAAGCAGACGGCGGTGAACAGGACGGCGCCCTGGAAGCCGACGCGTTCGCCCCAGGCCAGGACGAGGCCGGAGATGCAGGCGCCGATGGACATGGTCACGTTGAGCGCGGCCCGGATGTAGGCCATGACGTGGGCCCGTTCGCCCTGCGGGACGTTGGCCGCGATCATCGCCTTGCGGGCGTTGTTCCCGGCCCGGTAGGCGAGGCCCTGCACACAGGTGACGAGCAGGTACGACCAGAACCCCTCGACCAGCACCAGCGCGGCGGTCAGCGGCGCCAGCGCGAGGAACGACCAGAGCTGGACCGTGCGCGGCCCGGCCCGGTCGGCGAGGTGGCCGAGCGGGATGCTGGACACCAGGACGAGGCCGGCCGCGATGCCCACGCTGATGCCGAGCTGGCTGGGCGTCAGGTGGACCATGGTCACCGCGTAGATCGCGTTGATGGCCATCCACAGCCCCTGCCCCAGGCTCATCACCATGGTGATGAAGGTGAGCATCCGGGCCGGGCCGGGCGGGGGGAGCATACGGGTCAGCACGGGTCGTCTTCCTGTCACTTCGCCACCGTCATGGACTCGTTGGGGAGGCTAGGTCATGGGGGTGGACGCACCACCGTTGTGGGCGCAAACCGACTTGACTGCGGAAAGCCTGTTCTTCTCGTAAATCCAACGGCCGTTCCGCGGCCGGGCCGCTGCCCCGTCGCGCACCCTCGGGCAGGCCCGCACGCCCCGGTCCACGCAGCGCGGGGCGCGGGTGCGGGGCACGGGGGCACGCCGGTGGTCGGGCAGGTCGTGCCGCCCGGCGAGGAGTTCCTGCAGGCGCACCTTGGCGGCCATCAGGGGCACCCGCAGCCGGCGCTCGCGCGCTTCGGCCCGCCGCTGCCGGTCCGGGCGCCGTGTGCCGTACCGCCATCGGGCCCAGGGCGCCCCGGGCCGGCCGAGTCGCAGCGCGCCGACGACGAGCAGCGGCGGGCAGAACAGCCCGACGAGCCCGGTCCAGGTCTTGCCCTTGAGCAGGGTGACCACGGCGAGCAGGAGGGAGCAGGTGACCTCGGCGGCGAACGCCGCGGCGTCGCCGCCCGGGCCGAGGCGCCCCCAGTGGTGGAAGCCGGGCGGCCGCAGCCCGGTCAGCATCAGGCCGCTGAGGGCTACGGCGGCGAAGACGGCGTCCACCGAGGTGCGGCCCCGCTCGGTCCAGTAGACGTCCTCCAGGTGCAGGATCAGCGCGAACTCGTCCAGCACCAGGCCCGTTCCGATGCCGAACACCACCGCGACGGCGGCGCGCCAGGCGAGCCGGCCGTCCGGCACGGCCAGCCCGGCGGCGCCCGCCCCCGCCATGAGGACCACGCCGAAGACGGCGTGGTGGACGTGGAGCCCGCCGAGCCGGATGTTTCCGGGCCACCAGCGGACTCCGGCCCGGATCAGCCGGACGCTGAACCGTATCCCCACGAAGGCGGTGAGCAGCCCGGCGAGGAAGGAGAACAGCGGCAGCCGCCCCGGGGCCACGATGCTCTGCTGGAACCAGGGCTGAAGGGCGCTGAAGGGCTCCATCAGAGGCCGGAGTACAGGTGCTGGGGCCGTCCGCTGTCGCCGTACCGGAGGGTGAGCTGCAACTTGCCGTTGGCGGCGAGGAACTTGAGGTAGCGCTGGGCGGTCGAGCGGCTGATCCGGGCCAGCTCGGACACCTCCTGGGCGGAGACCTGGTCGTCCCCGTGGTCGGCGACGATGCGCGAGACCAGCTCGGCGGTGCGCTCCGAGTACCCCTTGGGCATGGCGTGCCCGGCCTCGTGGGTGCGCAGGGCGCCGAACGTGCGGTCGATGCGGGCCTGGTCCATCTCCTTGCCGTCGTCGATGGTGCCGCGCAGCTGGGCGTACGCCTCCAGCTTGCAGCGCAGGCCGTCACTGGTGAACGGCTTGGCGAGGTAGTAGAGGGCGCCGGAGCGCAGGGCTTCGTGGACGGACGCGGGACGGCGGTCGGCCGTGACCATGATGATGTCGACGTCGTGGCCCAGTTGCCGGAGCCGGCGCGTGAGGGACAGTCCGCTCTCGTTGGGCAGGAACTGGTCGAGGAGGATCAGGTCGATACCGCCGCGCTCGACGGCCGCGAAGGCCGGAGCGGCGCTGTGTACGATGCCGGCCACCCGGAATCCGGGTACCTCGGACACATAATGGGCGTTTATTTTCGCCACATAGAAATCGTCGTCGACGACGAGCACGTTGAACATCTTTCCCCCGGTTACATGGTTCGCCCGACGCTCGCGCGCCGGTGCGGCTCTTTTTTAATTCCTACGAACGGCGGCCCATCGATACGGTGAAGACGGCGCCGCCGCCCTCACGGTCGGCGACGGTGACCGAACCGCACCGCGCCTCGGTGATGGCCCGCACGAGCGAGAGGCCGATCCCGCGCGGCCGCGCGGCCGTCGAGCGCTTGGTGGAGGCTCCCCGGTCGAAGATCCACTGGCGCAGGTGCGGGTCGACGCCCGTCCCGTTGTCGCTCACCCGCAGCTCGATGGCGTCCCTTCCCCGGCGGAGGGCGACCTCCACCGTGGGCGTGGCGCACACCGTCCCGGCCACCGCGTCGAGGGCGTTGTCGATGAGGTTGCCCACGACGGTGACCACCTCACCGGCCGCCTCGATGTCGCCGGGCAGGCAGGTGTCGTGGCTGATGCGCAGCCGCACCCCGCGCTCCTGCGCGGCGAGCAGCTTCCCGACCAGCTGGGCGCGGACCACACAGTGTCCGACCCGCTTGACGATCTCGCCGACCTCGGCGAGGGGTACGCCCGCCGGCTCGGTGAACGAGCCCGGCCGTTCCCTGGCGTGCCGGGCGAGCTCCAGCAGCCCCTGGAGCGTGTGCAGGGCGTTGCGCCGCTCGTGCCGCCGGACGTCCGCGTCGGCGAACTCCGTCAGCGCACGAGGCAGGAGCGCTTCATCTCGTGTCATTCGGGCCTTTTCCGTCGCTTTCAAGCCTGGCCACCAGGACCACCGGATCGAGTTTCCGGCCCGTGGCCGTGCTCATTGGCAAAATCGGCAGAAGTCACGCCGGGCATCCAAGCAACAGGGCAGCAGTCCACGCCACCTGATTTGCGCCATGCCCGCCGGATAAAGGCCGGAAATCGCTCCCGAACGAGGAGCGGTCGACGGTAATGCGGCCCCGCCATCGGTCGGGCGCGGCCCGTGTGCCGCCGCTCCCTGATGTCCCCGCCACCGTCGTCGAGTTGGCGCAAAGCGGTCGTGCGGTCTCTTTCCCGGGTGCGGCCCGCGGGTCGGGCCGCGCGCACGCGCCGGACCGAGCCGACCGGTCGGCTCCGAAGGGGTCCGCACCGCGCACGCCCGGTCGGGCGGCGCGGTGCGCGGACGTCCTGCGGCGGCTCCTACGGCTCCTGGTGCGGCCGGGCCGGCAGGCCGTCGATGCTGGTGGTGTTCTTCAGCCGCATGTAGTCCTCCAGTTCCCGGTCCGACTTGCGCCGGCCCCACTGGTCCTGGAGGTCACGCTCACGGACCAGTTCCATCTCCGGGACGGTGAAACCGCACGAGTCCGTGATGCGGCCCAGCGAGACGACGATGACGGAACGCGGGATCGGGTGCTTGCCGAAGTGCCCGATCAGGGTGTCCCATTCGGGGGCGTCGGGAAAGACGCAGCGCGCGGTGCCGTACAGCCGCAGCGTCTTCGGCCGGCGGGTGAACGAGCAGAACATCAGGGTGATGCGCCCGCTCTCGCGCACGTGCGCGATGGTCTCGGCCCCGGACCCGATGAGGTCCAGGTAGGCCACCGTCGTGTCGTCGAGGACGGTGAACGTGTCCATGCCTCCCTTGGGGGAGACGTTGACGTGCCCGTCGGCCGACAGCGGCGCGGTGGCCACGACGTACATCGGGGACTGGGCGATGAAGTCGCGCAGCGCGGGGGTCAGCCCGTCGTAGACCTTGCCCATCAGGACCTCCTGTGCGCGCTCGGCGGCGTGGTGCCGAGCAGCCGTTCGGGACGGGGTGCCACGGCCGCGATGGGGCGGGGCGCGCCCGGCTCCGCGTCGGGCCGGGTCTCGATGGTGATCCGGGCGGCGAGTTCGCGGGCCCGGGCGCGCGCCTCGCCGGCCGATGCACCCCGCACGATGAGCAGTCCCGACCGGTCGTACGACCAGGCGATGGGGGCCACCGTGTCCCCGGGTGCGACGGACACCTGCACGGCCACCACCTGCGGATCGGCGCGGACCTCGTCGGTTCCGGTGACGGACTCCACGACGCCCGGCGGGGCGGTCAGGAAGCGGATGGCGCCGCCGCCCCGGGCCGGGCCGGGGGTGACCGGGGCGGTGCGGCCCGCGTACCAGAGGAAGGCCAGGGCGTCGATGTCGATCCCGTACACCTCGTGGACGAGGTCGGCGATCCGGTCTCCGCCGCGCCGGTTGTGGGACTCCACCAGGCGCGGGCCGTCGGCGGTGACGATGACCTCGGTGTGCGAGGGGCCGTCCTGGACGCCCACGGCGTCCAGCATCCGGGAGACCAGCGACTCGATCCGGGACGTGGTGTCGGCGTCGAGGCCGGCCGGCTGGACGTGCCCGACCTCGACGAACGACTCCAGCTTCTCCTTGGCCGTGTGGGCGACGACCACGTGCTCGCCCGCGAAGCTGAACGCCTCCACACTGAACTCCGGGCCGCGCAGGTACTGCTCCATCACGAAGGTGTGCAGCCCGAACTCCGCCGCCCAGGCCGCGACATCGGCGACCGCGTCGGGGCCGGGCACCAGCCGCACGCCGAGACTGCCGGAGCCGTACCTGGGCTTGATGACCGCCGGCCCGAACTCGGCGACGAAGGCGCGGAGGTCGGCCTCGTCGTGTCCGAGCCGGGCGGCGACCCCCTCGATGCCGCGGTCGGCGAGCAGTTCCCGGAACGCCAGCTTGTCCTGCAGCGGGCGGACGGTGTCGAGGCCGGTGCCGGGCAGGCCGAGGGCGGTGGTCGCTGCCGCCGCCGACTCCAGGCCGTCCTCGATCATCGACACGACCCGGGCCAGCGGCCGGTGCCGGTGCACGGCGGCCAGCAGATCGGCCACCGCCTGCGGGTCGCGGTAGTCGGTGAGGTGCGCCTCTGCCACCAACTCCAGTCCGGAGCGGTCGAGTTCGTGCGGCCCGTGCACCCAGACGATGTCGTAGCCGGCCTGCCGCGCCTTGTGCAGGGCGGCGACCTGGCCGCCGATGACGGCGATGCGTGGTGCGCTCCCGTGCGTCATGCGCGCAGCTCCCTGCCCGAGGCGTGCTCCAGCCAGCGCACGACCTCGACGTTGTCGGCGCCGGCCGGCAGTTCCTCGTGCGCCCGCTCCCACAGGTTCCGGCAGGCCTGCCCGAACGCCGCGGGGCCGCCCGCCGAGTCCAGCAGCGACGTGCCGATGCGGATGTCCTTGAGCATCAGGCGCAGGGCGAAGCCGGAGTCGAAGGTGCCGGGCAGGACATGGTCGGGGAGCTTGGTCTGCGAGGCGTGGTTGCGGCCGGTGGACGCGTTGATCACCTCCAGCATCGCCGCGGGCTCCAGGCCGAACGCCCGCCCGGCGAGCATGACCTCGGCGACCGCGGCGAGATTGACCGCGGAGAGCAGGTTGTTGAGCGCCTTCAGCGCGTGCCCGGCGCCCAGCGGCCCCACCCGGTACACCGTGCCGAGCGCGCCGAGCACCTGCTCCGCGCGCTCCACGTCCCCGGGCTCGCCCGCCGCCATCAGGGTCAGCTCGCCCGCCCGCGCGGCGGCCGGGGAACCGGAGACCGGCGCGTCCACCACGGACACCCCGTGCGCGGCGGCCGCGCTGCCGAGGGCGAGCGTGTCCTCGGGCGCCGAGGAACCCGTGTCGATGATCAGCGAGCCCGCGGCCAGGTGCGGGAGCAGTTCCCCGGCCACCTGCCGCACGGCCGCTCCGTCGGGGAGCATGGTGACCACCACCGGCGCGGCCAGCTCAGCGACGCCAGCCGCCGTCCGCACGCCCGGGTACGCACCGGCCTCCGCCGCGACACCCGCGTCGACGTCGTACGCGACCACGTCGAAGCCGCGGTCGGCCAGCCGGCGGCACATCCCGCCGCCCATGGCCCCCAGACCCGCACATCCCACCCGCATGATCCGTTCCCTTCTCTGTAGCTGTGCGCGCGCGTCCGGGCGGACGCGCTCATGCCGTGACGGTGGCGAGCAGCCCCCGGACGGTCAGGACGAGCGCGGCGGCCACCGCGAGGACGAGCACCGCGCCGCGCATCCGGCCGCCGTCCACGTGCTTGCGGACCGGCCCGGACAGCGCGAACCCGGCCACCACCGCGGGCAGCAGCAGGGTCCCGAAGAGCAGTTGCTCACGCGGCAGGCGGCCGACGGCGGTGAGGGAGCCGAGCGAGAGCAGGGCTCCGGCCGTGAAGAAGACGCCGAGCGTGCCGCGGACCGTGGGCCCGGGCTCGCGGTGGTAGACGAGCGCGATGAACGGCCCGCCGATGGACGAGGTGGTCCCCGTCAGGCCCGCCACCGCGCCGGAGGCCAGCAGGGTGCCCCGGTTCCGGGGCAGCCGGGCCGGGTCGAGGACCAGGAGCGAGACGACGCCCAGGGTGATGCCCGCCGAGAGCAGGTCGAGCGTCGGCCCCGAGACCACGAGGATCACGTACGAGGCCGCCGCCGTGCCGGCGATCCGCCCGGCCAGCGCCCAGGAGACGCCGTGCCAGTCGGTGTGGGAGATCTCCCGCGTCGCCCCGAGCACGGCCAGGACGGCGGCCACCAGCAGCAGCGACCCCGGCATCAGGCGCGGCGCGGCGATCTGCACCACGGGCGCCGAGACCAGGGCGAGTCCCACACCCAGGCTGCCCTGGACCAGCGCGCCGAGGAACACGGCCACGGACGCGCAGACCAGAGCGGGCAGTTCAGGCATCGGCGGGCACCACGGGAGGCGTCCGTTCCCCGGCCGCTCGGGCGACCCGCTCGGCCGCACCGCCCGCCACCACGAGGACCGCCGCGGCCACCACCCAGCCGAGCGTTCCCGCCCCGAGCAGCAGCCCGGTGACCATCACGGGCCCCAGGACCCGCTGTCCGGCCACGCTCAGGTTGAAGACGGAGAGGTAGCGTCCGCGCTGCTCCGGCGGGGCGAGGGCGATGGACAGGTCCCACACCGCGGCGTTGGCGATCACCTCGGCCAGGGTCAGCAGCACCACGGCCGTGGCCAGCCACGCCACGGCGGGGCCGCCCGCCACCGAGCCGGACGCGGCGAAGCACAGGCTGCTCACGCCGAGCACGGCGCCCGTCCAGGTCAGCATGCGGGTGGTGCGCCGCTGGCCGGTCGCCAGTCTGCTGACCGGGATCTGCAGCACCACCACGAGCGCCGTGTTCAGCGCGAACAGCACGGAGACGGTGACCCGCGGGGCGTCCGTGTGCTCCAGGATCCACACGGGCATCGCGACCAGCAGCATCGTGTCGAAGAAGAACAGCAGGAAGTTGAGCGCGGTCAGCGTCAGATAGCGCCCGTCGGGCAGCACCCGGCCCGCGGCCGGCTTCTCCCCGGCCCCGTCCGAACCGGCCCCGGCCACCGGTGCCGCCAGCTCGGGCACCCGCAGCACCAGCACCGCACCGCCCAGGAAGGCCAGCCCGATGGCGACCAGGGTGATCCGGTAGGCGGTCTGGGTGTCGCTGGCGAGCGCGACGCCGGCCGCCAGGGCCCCGGCCCCCAGACCGCAGTTGCGCACCACGTTGACCACGGCGAGCAGCCGGGTGCGCTCCTGGCGCTCCGGCACGGCCACGGCGACCAGCGCCTGGAGCACCGGCGGCCCGGCCCTGTCGCACGCCACCGCGCACAGCGTCACCACCATGAACTGCCAGAAGCCGGTGACGAAGACGTACGCCGCGCAGCACAGCCCGCGCCCCGTGTACACGGCGGCGAGCACCCGCCGTGCCCCGTACCGGTCGGCGAGGACGCCGCCGAGCAGCGAGATCCCGAGCGCCACGATGCCGGCGAGGGCGAGCCCGGAGGCCACCTGGTTCGCCGACAGGTCGACCTGCCGCGTGAAGTAGGCCATGGAGCTCGCCATGAACAGGCCGATGCCGAGGGACTGGACGAGTGCGGCGACGGCGAGCCGGCGGCCGCCTGCGGTGAGCTTCACGTCACTCGGCTCCGAAGTCGAACTCGACCCGGTCCTCCAGCTCCATCTCGCGCACGATGCGCCGCACCCCGGAGAAGTCGCGCACCAGCAGGTCGTTCCCGGCCTGGCGGCGGCAGTCCTCGACGATCTCGTCGGCCTTCTCGAAGCCCGCCGCCCGCAGGATGCCGGGCCAGACCGCGAAGTCCTGCTCCACGAAGGCGTGCAGCGCCTTGGGCAGCGCGTCGGTGAAGGCACGGCGCTGCTCGTCGTTCATGTGCACGTACAGCGCCTTGGCGACCTCGACCATGACGGACGAGTGCGCGGACTCGTCGCGGGCGTGCAGCCGGGGCACCAGGGAGTGCAGCGGCTGGACGGTCTTGTCGCGGGAGAGCAGCTCCAGGTAGGCGTTGACGCTGATCTCCGAGACGGTCGTCCACACCAGCTTCAGCAGGTCGCGCTCCCAGGCCTCCGACGCCTTCGCGTCGGCCTCCAGCAGCCGGCGGTAGGTCACGGTGTGCGGGTAGGCGGGCTCGCCGGTGACCTGCCGGACCTCCCGGGTGCGCTGCATGGCGATCATGTGCATGTAGGTGTGCCAGACCTCGTCCACGTGCGTCTGCTGGACGGCGCGCTTGAGCTGGATCCCGTCGGCGCCGGGGAAGGCGCCGTGCATGATCATGGCGAAGGTCGGGTTGGCGACGTGTTCCTCGGCCGCGATGACCCGCTCGTTGTACACCAGCCACGCCATCGTCAGCACGCGCCGGCGCTGCTCGGGCGGCGCCGCGAGGTACAGCGGGTGCCCGGCGAACGGCAGCAGGTGTTCGGGGTAGTCCGGCAGCTGCTCGTCGTACTCCTCCGGCTCCGAGATCCGGTCCAGGTCGGTGCGGATCGTGGCGCGCCGCGGCCAGGAGTCGGCGATCCGGCGCAGCACGCTCTCGTCGATGCCGTGCTCGTGGCCGTCCTCGATCGTCTGCTCGTGCTCGGCGATGCTCACGCCAGGTCCCCCTCGGTTGCGTCGGCTTGCGCGGCGGACGCGATCGCGTCGGCCAGAACGGCGAGGCCGGGTGCCAGGTCGTCGGCGCCCGCCACGATCGGCGGCATGATCTTGAGGACCTGGCCGCGGGCACCGGACGTCTCCACCAGGAGCCCGCGCGCGAACGCGGCCCGCGACACCCGGTCCGCCAGCGCCGGGTCGGTGAAGCCGAGCCCCCGGATCAGCCCGCGGCCGAGCACGGTGCAGCCGAGGTCCGTGAACCGGGCCGCCAGCTCGGTGAGCCGGGCCTCCAGCTCGGCGGCGTTGCCGCGCACCCGCTCGGCGAACTCCGGCTCCGCCCAGCGGTCCAGGCAGGCGGTGGCGGTGACGAAGGCGAGGTTGTTGCCGCGGAAGGTGCCGCTGTGCTCGCCGGGGCCCAGCTGGTCGAACTCGGGCCGGACCAGCACGAGGGCCATCGGCAGGCCGAAGCCGCTGATGGACTTGGACAGGCAGATCAGGTCGGGGACGATGCCGGCCTCTTCGAAGCTGAAGAAGGTGCCGGTGCGGCCGCACCCGGCCTGGATGTCGTCGACGATGAGCAGGATGCCCCGCTCGCGTGCGATGTCGGCCAGGCGGCGCAGCCAGGGCGCGCTCGCCGCCGCGAGACCGCCCTCGCCCTGCACGGTCTCCACCACGAACGCCGCCGGCAGGTCGACGCCGCTGCCCGGGTCGTCGAGCATCCGGGTGAGGTAGTCGAGGGTGTCGACGCCGTCGCCCGCGTACCCCTCGTACGGCATGCGCGTGACGTGGCCGAGCGGTACGCCGGCCGCGCCGCGCTTGAAGGCGGTGGCGGAGGCGGCGAGCGCGCCGAGCGACAGGCCGTGGAAGCCGCCGGTGAAGGCGATGACGTCCGTGCGCCCGGTGACCCGGCGGGCCGTCTTGAAGGCCGCCTCCACGGCGTTGGTGCCGGTGGGACCGGTGAACTGCACCCGGTGGTCGAGGCCGCGCGGGGCGAGCACGACCTCGCGGAAGCGGTGCAGGAACGCGGCCTTGGCGCCGGTGTGCAGGTCCAGGCCGTGCACCGGACCGTCGGCCTGGAGGTAGTCGATGAGGGCGGCCCGCACCTCGGGCGGGTTGTGCCCGTAGTTCAGCGCGCCGGCGCCCGAGAGGAAGTCGATGTACTCGCGGCCGGCGGCGTCCCACATGCGGTGTCCCGACGCGCGGGTGAAGACGGCGGGGAAGCGCCGGCAGTAGGTCCGCACGGCCGATTCGAGCTCGTCGAAGACGGCCGTGTCCGCCCCGGGGCCCACCGCTTCTTCGGTGACCGGTTCGACGGTGGTCATGAGGCGCTCCAGGGGTCGATGGCGGTGATCTCGGCGGTCTCGCGGGCGCTCTGCGCGGTGCGCGGGGACAGCGGGAACCAGCCGGCGAGGGTGAGCCGCAGCAGCTCGCGCATACGGTCGGCGATCAGCTCGGGCGTGTAGCGGTCGGGCACCTCGGCCGCGTCGATGACCGGGGTCGGCGGGAAGTACCGCCCGCCGGGCACGGGGCGTACGACCGCGTCCCACAGATTGAGGCTCTGGCCGCCCCAGCGGGCCCGGCCGCTGAACACCGAGTACAGCGGCAGGCCTTCGGGGTGCGGCCGGCTCAGGGCCTGGTTCACGGCCTCACTGACCATCTCGACGATCAGGCCGCAGCCGCCCGCGTCCCTGGCCCGGCGGGCCTGCGCGAAGAGCGCCAGCGCGCCGTCCAGGGCGTCGCCGTGCCGGGCCAGGCCGCCGCTCTGCGGGGTGTAGCCGAGGTGGGCCAGCGTCGGGGTGCCGGTCGCGGCCACGGCCTCGATGCAGCCGAACTCGCCCTCTCCCGCGACCTCGATCTTGACCGCGTCCGCGCCGGCCGCCGTGAACCGGTCGGCGGCGGCCCGGGCCGTGGCGGCGCTGCGGGTCGTGCCGTCCGGTAGGTCGGCGAGCAGGAACGGCCGCCGCCCGGCGGGGAATTCGGTGTCCAGCGCCTTGCGCACCTCGGAGACGAGACCGGTCAGCGTCGCCAGGCCCCAGTCCTGCTCGGCGGCTCCGGACAGCGTGGTGCCGCTGCGGCCCAGGTGCGTCATGAAGTAGGAGTCGCCGACCATCACGCACTCGACGGGGGCCTCCCGCAGGTCCGGTGCGCGCAGCGCCTCGGCGAGGCCCTCGACCTCGTAGCCGCGGTACGCGTTGATCTTCAGTCCGAGCTGTGCGGGGCTGTCGTACCGGTGCAGATACGGAGCCAGCGCGGATGCCGCCGCGGGCCTGGCCACGATGGTGTCAACGGTCAAGGCCGCCCTCCCAGTAGATTTTGTTGATACGCCCGATGGCGTCCGCGACGGCCTCTTCGGGGGCCGCGGTGAAGCAGAGCCGGGCCCAGCCGTCGCAGTGGCCGCCGAAGACCCGGCCGGGTGCGAGTCCGACCCCGGCCTCGGCGCAGCGGCGCACGAACGCGTCGCCGTCGCCGTACCGGCTCAGGTCGAGGAAGGTGTAGAGCCCGCCCGCGACGCGGGTGTGCGGGATCTCCAGTGCCGAGTCGGCCCGCTGCCAGGCCCGTTCCGCCAGCTCCCGGCGCCGCGCGAGTTCTTCGGCGGGTGTCGACAGGGCGCGGAACGCGGTGAACTGGGCGGCCGTGGACACCGAGTACAGGGTGTGCAGCGACCACTTGGTGAGGGTCTCCTCCACGCCGGGCGGCGCGATCAGGTGGCCCACGCGCGCGCCGGGCATGGCGTACGTCTTGCTGCAGCTGTGCACCGAGAAGGTGCGCTCGGCCGCGCCGGGCACGGTCGCCATGTCGAGGAACCCGGTGTCGCCGAAGTCGTAGTTCTCGTAGGCGTTGTCGGCGATCAGCCAGAGGTCGTGCCGTTCGGCCAGCGCGGCGAGGTCGCCCAGGGCGCGCTCGTCGAGGCGGAAGCCGGTCGGGTTGTTGGGGTTGTTGAAGTAGACGGCCCGGGTGCGCGGCCCCACGGCCCGCTCGATCGCCGCGACGAAGTCGAAGCCGGGGTCCTCGCTCAGCTCCAGGAAGACCGGCACCTCGCGCGGCGTCCCGCCGGCCGCCCACACCAGGCCGGTGGCGAACAGCCACTGCGGGGACAGGACGAGGACCTCGTCGCCGGGGTTCAGGATCGCGTGCAGGACGACCGCGATGGCGTGGGTGGCGCCGCTGGTCACCAGGACCTGCCCGGGGTCTACGGGGGTGCCCCGGCGCCGGCTCGCCGTGTCGGCGAACGCCTCGCGCAGTGCGGGGACCCCGGCCGGCGGCGCGTGCTCGTGGGGCGCGATCCCGAACTCGGCGCGCTCCCACGTGCCGGGCCGCGCGCACGGCTCGAAGACGGTTCTGCCCTGCTGCAGGGGCACCGGCTCGGCGTGCGCGCCGGAGCGCAGCAACCGGTCGACGGTCACCAGCGGGGAGGGCGGTATCTCACTGAGGGTTCTGGCCAAAGACGGCATGAGGTGTGCTCACTCCTGGACTTGTACCGGGCCGGTGCTGAGCGGGAGTTCGGCGGCGGCGCCGCGGGCGGGCCGTTCGAGGCCGAGGTTGCCGCGCAGGGTGGTGCTCTCGTACTCGGTGCGGAACAGGCCCCTGCGCTGCAGCTCGGGCACCACGAGGTCGACGAAGTCGTCCAGGCCCTGCGGCAGTACGGGCGGCATGACGTTGAAGCCGTCGGCCGCCTCGCCGGTGAACCACTCCTCCATGAGGTCGGCGACGTCCTCGGGGGTGCCGATGACGATGCGGTGCCCGCGGCCGCCGGTCAGCGACCGGTACAGCTCCTTGATCGTCAGGCCCTCGCGGCGCGCCTTGTCGTAGACGAGCTGCTGCCGGCTGGTGCTGCCCTGGGTGGTCGGCAGTTCGGGCAGCGGCCCGTCCAGCGGGCAGCCCGAGATGTCGACGTCGCCGAGGAGCTGGGTGAGCAGTCCCAGCCCGACGACCGGGTCGACCAGTTCCTGGAGCACGGCGTACTTGTCCTCGGCCTCGGCGCGGGTGCGGCCGACCACCGGGAAGAGGCCGGGCATCACCTTCATCCGGCCCGGGTCGCGTCCGTAGGCGGCGGCCTGCCGTTTGATGCCGCGGTAGAACGTGCGGGCCTCGTCCACGGTCTGGGCGGCGGTGAAGACCACCTCGGCCCAGCGGGCGGCGAAGTCCTGGCCGTCCGCGGAGGCGCCCGCCTGGATGAGGACGGGGTAACCCTGGGGCGGGCGGGCCACGTTGAGCGGCCCGCGCACCGAGAAGTGCTCGCCCTTGTGGTCCAGGACGTGCATCCCGCCGGGCTCGAAGTAGCGCCCGGACTCCTTGTCGTAGCCGAACGCGTCGTCGTCCCAGCTGTCCCAGAGGCCGGTGACGACCTCCATGAACTCCCGGGCGCGGTGGTAGCGCGCGGCGTGGTCGGGCTGGGCGTCGCGGTTGAAGTTGCGCGCCTCGGCGTCCGTCACCGAGGTGACGATGTTCCAGGCCGCCCGGCCGGCGCTGAGATGGTCGATCGAGGCGAACTTGCGGGCGATGTGGAACGGTTCGTTGTACGTGGTCGACGCCGTCGCCGCGAGGCCGATGTGCGTGGTGTGCACGGCGAGGGCGGACAGCAGCGTCAGCGGGTCGAACTGGAGGAAGCGGCCCCAGCGGCTCAGCTCGTCGGCGTCGCGGTAGGGGGTGCGGATGCCCACTCCGTCGGCGACGAAGAACATGTCGAACCTGCCGCGCTCGGCGGTGTGCAGCAGTTCGCGGTAGTGGGCGAAGTCCAGGCCGCCGTCCGCCCGGGCCGTGGGGTGCCGCCAGGAGGCCACGTGGTAACCGGGGGTCAGCAGGAAGGCTCCCAGACGGAGCGTACGGCGTGTCACGCCCATGACAGATCTCCGTGTCCTTGCAGGCGGGTTCTCGGGACCGACACGGACATTAGATGAGCGTCCGGGGCCCGGACACGGTTCTGCGTGCACTGTGGCTTTACCTCGGAAAGCTCCTTCTGCTTCTTTTGACCACCGCGAGCAGAACGATTTTTCCGCTCTAAAGCGAGGTATTCGCCAGTACCGGCCGGATTCCGTCCCACACTTCTAGCCTTGGTGCCGCACGCGGCCCGACGCGTGCTTTCACAAGCCCTGGGAGGTGCTGGTGACGGCAGGAGCGGAACGGAACGTTCTGGCCTTCGTGGACAGCGACTACGCGGACACCCCGTACGACAAGTGGGCCGCCGACACGGGCGTACGGCCGCACCTGCTGGTCTCCGCGGCCAGGTTTCCGCAGTACCGGCACATCCCGGGCGCCGTGTCCGTGGCCGGCTACCACCGGGGCGGCGAGGCGGAGCGGGCCGCCCTCGACCTCGCCGCGCGCGTCCCGCCGGCCGCCGTACTCGCCCGGATGGAGGGCGATCTGCTGCGCGCCGCACGACTGCGGGAACTGCTCGCGGTACCGGGTCAGGATTTCGCCGGCGCGCTCGCGTTCCGCGACAAGGTCCGTATGAAGACCCTGGTGCGCCGCAGCGGACTGGAAGTCCCGGAATTCGCCCCGATACGCGTCGCGTTCGATCTCTTCCACTTCATCCGTGAGCACGATTATCCGGTGGTGGTGAAACCGGCCTTCGGTTCCGGTTCCACCGGCACCCAGGTGCTGCGCGGCCCCGCGGACCTGGCCCGGCTCCTCGCCGCGGGCCTGCCGGAGCACGCCCAGGTGGAGCGGTTCGTCGAGGGGCCCATGTACGTGGTGGACGGCTTGGTCGTGGCGGGCACCCCGGTGGCCGCCTTCGCCTCGCGCTACCTCAACGACTGCCTGTCCTTCCGCGAGGGCACCTACCTGGGCTCGGCGCAGCTCACCCGGGACCACCCGCTGACGGACCGGCTGATCGACTACGCGCGCCGGGTCCTCGCCGCGCTGCCCACGCCCGAGTGCACCACGTTCCACCTGGAGGTCTTCCACACCCCCGACGACCGTCTGGTGCTGTGCGAGATCGGCAGCCGCACCGGGGGCGCGCTGACCGCCCCCGCCATCCGCGCCGCCTCCGGCTTCGACCTCGACCGGCAGTGGTTCAGCGCCCAGGTCGCCCCCGAGCAGCCGGCCGGGACCGGGACGCACGGTGTCGCGCCGGGCCACGGCGCGGGCTGGGTCGTCTTCTATCCCGAACGGGCCACGCTCGCCGCCCTGCCCGCGGACCCCCCGCCCTTCGTGGTGGAGGAACGCCTGCGGGGTACGGTGGGCACGGCGTACCGAGGTGGTCAGAAGTCCGGTGTGTACGTGGCGGGTTACGTCCTGACCGGGGCCGACGACGACGAGGTCGAGCGCCGGGCGCAGGAGCTCGCCCGGTGGTACGCCGCGGGGGTGCGGTGGACCGGGCACCACGACCGGGAGGATCACGCGCCCCTCGACTGACAGCGGATCGGACCAGCGGGGAGCCAGGAGCGCAATGCGGTACATCATCATCGGGTCGGGAGCGGTCGGCGGTTCGATCGGGGGACGGCTGCACGAGAGCGGCCGGTCCGTCGTCCTGGTCGCCCGCGGCGCGCAGGTCGGGGCGCTGCGCGAGCGGGGGCTGCGGCTCACGGTCCCCACGGGCACGCTCACCCTCGACGTACCCGTGGCGGCCGGGCCCGAGGACGTCGACCTGCGCGAGGACGACGTGCTCGTCCTCGCGGTCAAGACCCAGGACAGCGTGGCCGCCCTGGACGCCTGGGCGGCACGGCCGGTGGCGGGCGGCGGCACGGCGGGCGAGCGCCTGCCCGTGGTGTGCGCGCAGAACGGCGTGGAGAACGAGCGCCTGGCCCTGCGCCGCTTCCGCGAGGTGTACGGCGTGTGCGTCATCCTGCCCAGCAGTCATCTGACGCCGGGTGAGGTCGTGGCGCCCTGCGGCCCGTACACCGGCGCCCTGGTCCTCGGCCGCTACGGGACGGGGCCGGACGACACCGCCCGGCGGATCGCCGACGACCTGGAGAAGTCCTGCTTCCTGGCGCCGGTGGTGACGGACGTGATGCGCTGGAAGTACGGCAAGCTCCTGGGCAACCTCGCCAACGCCGTCGAGGCCGTCTGCGGCTCCGCCTCGGACGCCGCCGCCAAGGAGCTGACCGCCCGGGCGAAGGCGGAGGGCACCGCCGTCCTGGACGCCGCGGGCATCGCGTACGCGAGCGGGGCGGAGATCACCGAGCTGCGCGGCGGCACGGTCGACGTCCAGCCGCTCCCCGGCGAGCCCACGCGCAGCTCGACCTGGCAGAGCCTGGCACGGGGCGCGGGTTCGATCGAGACGGACTACCTCAACGGGGAGATCGTGCTGCTGGGCCGCGAACACGGCGTACCGACCCCGGTGAACGCGGCCCTCCAGGCCGCCGCCCGGGAGAGCGCACGGCGGGGCACGGAGCCGGGCAGCCTGAGCGCCGACGACCTGACCCGCCGCATCACCGGGAGCACCACCGCCTGAGCGGCACCCCGGGCCGCCGGGAGAAGACGAACCGCGCCTGCGGGCGCCCCCGGCGGCTCCCGCGCCCCCTTCGCTGCTCGCGCACAAGCGACGAAGACGGAGGGAAACGGAGGGGGACGGATGGAAACGGTTCTGCGCGAGAGGCGCGCAGTGGGGCGGGTGGGACTCGAACCCACGGCCGACGGATTATGAGTCCGCTGCTCTAACCGGCTGAGCTACCGCCCCATAGCGGCGTGTCGCGTACATGTGTGCGCGCCGTCTGCCGCAGCATAGCCGCTCATACGATCTCCTGCTTCGGATGGTCGGCTCGGCCACGGCGTTCGTGACCTTGATGACTCCGCCCCGGGCCGGACGGTTCCACCGGACATGAAAAAGGACCCCTGAGGGGTCCTCGTTCACCGTGCTCCCCCGACTGGACTCGAACCAGTAACCTGCCGGTTAACAGCCGGCTGCTCTGCCAATTGAGCTACGGAGGACCGAGCTCCCCGGACTGGACTCGAACCAGTAACCTGCCGGTTAACAGCCGGCTGCTCTGCCAATTGAGCTACCGAGGAAGGTCTCGTTGCATCGAACGTACCTACCTGGGTATTCGCCAGGGGGCGCGCGCTCGCTGCGACACATACATTAGCGCAAGCAGGGGGGTGCTCCGCCAATCGGTACTCCCCGGCGCCGACGCCGCACCGGAGACTCACGCAAGGGAAGGGTGGCAGCCATGCGTTACCGGCTCACGTTCGTCGCCGGAGTCGTGCTGGGTTACGTGCTGGGCACGAGGGCCGGACGCGAGCGCTACGAACAGCTCAAGAAGTCCGCCCGGCAGTTCGCGCAGAACCCCGCCGTCCGCAACACCGCGGAGACTGCGGCCCAGCAGGGGCGCGAGTTCGCGGGCAAGGCGTACCACGTGGTCAGCGACAAGGTCGGCGACCGCGTCCCGGACTCGGTCGCCGACCGGGTCCGCCACCTCAAGGAGCGCGCCACCCACAACGGCGGCCAGGACGACTGGGGCACGAGCAACACCTGAGCGGGTCTCTTCGATGCCGGTGTGGTGCCGCCCTCAGGGGCGCGGGGAAGTGCGCGACCAGCCACGACGAGACCCGCAGTCACCACCCGGCACTGACCCCTGCGGCGCCCGTGGCCCGGCCCGGCGCGGCCGTACGGCAGAATTTTGGCCATGGGGATAGTCGCCGGGTTGGACAGTTCACCCGATTTCACTCGCATCGTCGTCTGTGACGCGGACACCGGAGCCGTGCTCCGGCAGGGATACGCGCCGCATCCGGTGGAGAGCCCCGACGGCGGCCGGCCGTCCGACGTCGACCCGCAGGCCTGGCTGCTGTCCCTGGGCGAGGCCGCGGGCGGCGGGCTGCTGGAGGGCGTGCAGGCGATCGGCGTCTCGGCGCAGCAGAACGCGGTCGTGCCGCTCGACGCCCAGGGCAACACCGTGCGCCCGGCGATGGTCGGCGGCGACAAGCGCACCCAGGTCGCCGCCGCCGATCTGGTCGACGCGCTCGGGGGGCGCGAGGCCTGGGCGCAGGCCGTGGGCTGTGTCCCGCAGGCCGCGCAGCCGGTGACGAAGCTGCGCTGGCTGGCGCGGACCGAGCCGGAGAACGCGCAGCGCACGGCGATCCTGCTGCAGGCGCACGACTGGCTGGTGTGGCAGTTGCTGGGCCGGCCGGTCAGGAGAACGACCGACCGGGGCGGGGCGTCCGGTACCGGGTACTGGTCGGCGGCGACCGGCGCCTACCGGCCGGACCTGGTCGAGCTGGCGCTGGGCCACCAGGTGATGCTGCCGGAGGTGATCGGCCCGGCGGACGCGGCGGGGACCACGCCGGAGGGGCTGCTGATCTCCGTGGGCACCGGCGAGACCATGGCGGCGGCCTTCGGTCTGGGTATCGGCCTCGGGGACGCGGTCGTGTCGCTGGGGGCGTCCGGGTCCGTGATGGCCGTGCACCCCGAGGCGCTCGTCGACGGCTCGGGGATGATCACCGCGCTGGCCGACGCGACCGGCATGCACCTGCCCGTGGTCACCACGCTGAACGCCGTACGGACGCTGCGCGGGACCGCGGAGCTGCTGGGGCTGCCCGATCTGGAGAGCCTGTCCGACCTGGCCATGAAGTCCACCCCCGGGGCGCACGGGCTGGTGCTGCTGCCCTATCTGGAGGGTGAGCGGACGCCGAACCTGCCGCACACCGCCGGGACCCTGGCGGGCCTCAGGCGCGAGTCGATGAAGGCGGAACACCTGGCGCGGGCCGCGTTCGAGGGCATGCTGTGCGGGCTCGCGGACGCGCTGGACGTGCTGCGCGGCCGGGGTGTGGAGGTGCGGCGGGTGTTCCTGCTGGGTCCGGCCGCCGAACTGCCCGCCGTGCAAGCCGCGGCGCCCATGCTGTTCGGCACGCAGGTCGTGGTGCCGCAGCCCGCGGACTACGCGGCGGTCGGCGCCGCCCGGCAGGCGGCCTGGGCGCTCGGGGTGTCGCAGGGCACGCTCGACACGCGGATGCCGCCGCTGTGGCAGGGCGCGGTCGCGCAGGTGCTGGAGCCCGGGGAGGAACTGGCCGTGGGGCAGGCGGTGCGCCAGCAGTTCGTGTCGGTCAGGGAGCAGACGCACCCCGGGGCCTTCTGAGGGCTTGACCGCCTGTTGGGTTAATTCGGTTGAGGTAACGCGGGTGGAGTGTCCGACGATAGGGGCCAGGGGCAACCAACCGCCCCGTCGACCACCCCCGAGAGAAGCAGCGTGCTCATACGACTTCTGCGGACCTACCTCAGGCCCTACAAGAGACCCATCACCCTGCTGGTGCTGCTGCAGTTCCTGCAGACCTGCGCCACGCTCTACCTGCCCACGCTGAACGCCGACATCATCGACCAGGGCGTGGTGAACGGCGACACCGGCTACATCATGGGCTACGGCGCCCTGATGATCGGCATCTCGCTGGTCCAGGTCGTGTGCAACATCGGTGCCGTCCACTACGGCGCCCGTACGGCGTCGGCGCTCGGGCGGGACGTGCGCGCGGCCGTGTTCGACCGGGTGCAGTCGTTCTCCGCGCGTGAGGTGGGTCACTTCGGCGCGCCGTCGCTGATCACGCGGACGACCAACGACGTCCAGCAGGTGCAGATGCTGGCGCTGATGACGTTCACGCTGATGGTGTCGGCGCCCATCATGTGCGTCGGCGGCATCGTGCTGGCGCTGGGCCTGGACGTGCCGCTGTCGGGCGTGCTGGTGGCGGTCGTGCCGGTGCTGGGCATCTGCGTGACGCTGATCGTGCGGCGGCTGCGGCCGCTGTTCCGGTCGATGCAGGACCGTCTGGACACGGTGAACCGGGTGCTGCGTGAGCAGATCACCGGCAACCGGGTGATCCGGGCGTTCGTGCGCGACGAGTACGAGCAGCGGCGCTTCCGCAAGGCCAACACCGATCTCACCGACGTCGCGCTGGGCACGGGCAACCTGCTGGCGCTGATGTTCCCGATCGTGATGACGGTGGTGAACCTGTCGTCGATCGCCGTGGTGTGGTTCGGCGCGCACCGCATCGACAGCGGCGGGATGCAGATCGGCGATCTGACCGCGTTCCTGGCCTATCTGATGCAGATCGTGATGTCCGTGATGATGGCCACCTTCATGTTCATGATGGTGCCGCGCGCGGAGGTGTGTGCCGAGCGCATCCAGGAGGTGCTGGACACCTCCTCCAGCGTCGTGCCGCCGTCGGCGCCGGTGCGGGAGCTGCGCCGGCACGGGCATCTGGAGATCCGCGGGGCGGGCTTCCGCTATCCGGGTGCCGAGGAGCCGGTGCTGCGGGCCGTGGACCTCGTGGCCCGGCCGGGTGAGACGACCGCCGTCATCGGCTCGACCGGCAGTGGCAAGTCGACCCTGCTGGGGCTGGTGCCGCGGCTGTTCGACGCGACCGAGGGACAGGTCCTCGTCGACGGGGTCGAGGTGGCGGAGATCGAGCCGAAGCTGCTCGCGAGGACCGTCGGGCTGGTGCCGCAGAAGCCGTACCTGTTCGCGGGCACCGTGGCGACCAACCTGCGCTACGGCAATCCGGACGCCACCGACGAGGAGCTGTGGCACGCGCTGGAGGTGGCGCAGGCCAAGGACTTCGTGGAGCGGCTGGAGGGCGGGCTCGACTCCCCCATCGCGCAGGGCGGGACCAATGTCTCCGGCGGGCAGCGGCAGCGGCTCGCGATCGCCCGGACGCTGGTGCAGCGCCCGGAGATCTACCTGTTCGACGACTCCTTCTCCGCGCTCGACTACGCCACCGACGCGGCGCTGCGGGCCGCGCTCGCGCGGGAGACCGCCGAGGCGACCGTGGTGATCGTCGCCCAGCGGGTGGCGACCATCCGCGACGCCGACCGGATCGTCGTCCTCGACGAGGGGCGGGTGGTCGGCACCGGCCGGCACCGGGAGCTGATGGCGGACAACGAGACCTACCGGGAGATCGTGCTCTCCCAGCTCACGGAAGCGGAGGCGGCCTGATGGCGGGGCCCATGGGGCGGATGATGGCCGGGGGCGGCCCCGACCAGCGCTCGCTGGACTTCAAGGGATCGGGCAAACGGCTCCTCGCGCAGTTCCGCCCGGAGCGCGTGACCATCGGTGTGCTGCTGCTGTGCGTGGTGCTCAGCGTCGGGCTCAACGTCGTCGGGCCGAAGATCCTCGGCAAGGCCACCGACCTGGTCTTCGCGGGCATCGTCGGGCGGGGCATGCCCGAGGGGGCGAGCAAGGAGCAGGTCCTGGAGGGGATGCGCGAGCGCGGGGACGGGGACGTCGCCGACATGCTGCGCAGCACCGACTTCACCCCCGGCGAGGGCATCGACTTCACGGCCGTCGGGCATGTGCTGCTGCTCGCGCTGGGCGTGTTCACGGTGGCCGGGCTGCTGATGGCCGTGGCGACGCGGCTGGTGAACCGGGCCGTGAACCGGACGATGTTCCGGATGCGCGAGGACGTGCAGACGAAACTGTCACGGCTGCCGCTGTCCTACTTCGACAAGCGGCAGCGCGGTGAGGTGCTGTCGAGGGCGACGAACGACATCGACAACATCGGGCAGACGCTGCAGCAGTCGATGGGCCAGCTCATCAACTCGGTGCTGACGATCATCGGCGTGCTCGCCATGATGTTCTACGTCTCCTGGATCCTCGCACTGGTCGCGCTGGTCACCGTGCCGCTGTCGTTCGTGGTGGCCACGCGCGTGGGCAAGCGGTCGCAGCCGCACTTCGTGCAGCAGTGGCGCTCCACGGGCACGCTCAACGCCCACATCGAGGAGATGTACACCGGGCACACCCTGGTGAAGGTGTTCGGGCGGCAGGAGGAGTCGGCGAAGCAGTTCGCCGAGCAGAACGAGGCGCTGTACGAGGCCGGGTTCAAGGCGCAGTTCAACAGCGGGGTCATGCAGCCGCTGATGATGTTCGTGTCGAACCTCAACTACGTGCTCGTCGCGGTCGTCGGCGGACTGCGGGTCGCCTCGGGCTCGCTGTCCATCGGTGACGTGCAGGCGTTCATCCAGTACTCGCGGCAGTTCTCCATGCCGCTGACGCAGGTGGCGTCCATGGCGAACCTGGTGCAGTCGGGTGTCGCCTCCGCCGAGCGGGTCTTCGAGCTGCTGGACGCGCCGGAGCAGGGCGCCGATCCGGTGCCGGGGGTGCGGCCCGAGGAACTGCGCGGGCAGGTGGCACTGGAGCACGTGTCGTTCCGCTACGACCCCGACAAGCCGCTCATCGAGGACCTGTCGCTGAAGGTCGAACCCGGGCAGACCGTGGCCATCGTCGGCCCGACCGGCGCCGGCAAGACGACCCTGGTGAACCTGCTCATGCGGTTCTACGACGTCACCGGCGGGCGCATCACCCTCGACGGCGTCGACATCGCGCGGATGTCGCGGGACGAGCTGCGGGCCGGCATCGGCATGGTGCTTCAGGACACCTGGCTGTTCGGCGGCACGATCGCGGAGAACATCGCATACGGGGCGTCCCGGAAGGTGACCCGCGGGGAGATCGAGGAGGCGGCCCGGGCCGCACACGCCGACCGGTTCGTCCGGACCCTGCCGGACGGGTACGACACGGTGATCGACGACGAGGGCACGGGCGTCAGCGCGGGCGAGAAGCAGCTCATCACCATCGCCCGGGCGTTCCTGTCCGACCCGGTGATCCTGGTGCTGGACGAGGCGACGAGCTCGGTCGACACGCGCACGGAGGTGCTCATCCAGAAGGCCATGGCCAAACTCGCCCACGGGCGGACCTCGTTCGTCATCGCGCACCGGCTCTCCACGATCCGCGACGCGGACACGATCCTCGTCATGGAGAACGGGGCGATCGTGGAGCAGGGCGCGCACGAGGAGTTGCTGACGTCCGGTGGGGCTTATGCGCGGCTGTACCAGGCGCAGTTCGCGCAGGCGGTTGCGGAGGTGGACTGAGTCGCGTCCTGCGGTGCCGAGGGGGGTCGCGGGGCGGCTGCGGGCCGGTGGGGGCCGGTCGCGCAGTTCCCCGCGCCCCCGACGGGGCGCGGGGAGGCGGCGTCAGTCCAGATAGCCCCGCAGCTGGTCCGCGAAGGCGTGGTCCCGCAGCTTGTTCAAGGTCTTGGACTCGATCTGCCGTATCCGCTCCCTGGTCACGCCGAAGATCCTGCCGATCTCCTCCAGGGTGCGCGGGCGGCCGTCCGCGAGCCCGTAGCGGAGCTGGACCACCTTCCGCTCCCGCTCCCCCAGGGTCGACAGGACGGCCTCCAGATGCTCCCTGAGCAGCAGGAACGCGGCCGACTCCACCGGGGAGGCCGCGTCGCCGTCCTCGATGAGGTCGCCGAGGGCGACGTCGTCCTCCTCGCCCACGGGCGCGTGCAGCGACACCGGCTCCTGGGCGAGGCGCAGCACCTCGCCGACCCGCTCGGGCGGCAGGTCCAGGTGGGCCGCGACCTCCTCGGCCGTCGGCTCGTAGCCGCGCTCCTGGAGCATGCGGCGCTGGACGCGGACGACACGGTTGATGAGCTCCACGACGTGCACCGGCACCCGTATCGTGCGGGCCTGGTCGGCCAGGGCGCGGGACATGGCCTGGCGGATCCACCAGGTCGCGTACGTGGAGAACTTGTAGCCGCGGGCGTAGTCGAACTTCTCGACGGCGCGGATGAGTCCGAGGTTGCCCTCCTGGACGAGGTCGAGCATGGTCAGGCCGCGGCCGACGTACCGCTTGGCGACGGAGACGACCAGGCGCAGATTGGCCTCGATGAGGCGGCGCTTGGCCATCCGTCCCATGACGACGAGCCGGTCCAGATCCAGGGCCAGCCGGCTGTCCAGGTCGGGGGTGGTGCTCAGCTTCTCCTCGGCGAACAGCCCGGCCTCGACGCGGCGGGCGAGTTCGACCTCCTCGGCCGCGGTCAGCAGGGGGATGCGGCCGATCTCCCGCAGGTACTGGCGGAACAGGTCCGAGGAGGGGCCGCTGCCCGTGTCGGCGCGGGCCGGGGGCGGTTCGACGGCCTCGGGGACCTCGGCCGTCCCGATGGCCTCGGCGGGCGGCTCCTCCGGCTCCGCCTCCGACTCCGGGTGGTGCCCGACGCGGCTCTGCGCCGGGACCGCGGGCAATGCGCCGGCCTCCGCTTCCGGCGCTGCGCCGGCGGCGCCGAGGGCACCGCGGACGTCGGTCTGGGTGAGGGTCTGGGTCTGCACGGGGGCGACCTCCAGGATGATCGCTGCCAGGGGGTGCGGCAGCGGTACTTCGGGGGCGGAGTCGACGGCCTCGCCGCTTTCCGTCCCGTACGCGATGAGCGGAACCGCGGGGATCTGGGACCCGTCGGTGACGGACCGGCCGCGCTCCGAGGACTCAGGCACCGGAACCCAGTGTGGGGTAAGACACATCGTCGCCACGAGGGGCGTGCGGTGACTTTTTGCCTCCGGTCCGTGACCGCGCGCTCGCGCCTCGTGGAAACCCGGATGCCTCACCCGCCCCTGGTCTGCGACGATCGGCCGATGTCCGCTTTCCTGTACGAATCGCATGTGACGGTCCGCTGCTCCGGCCCGGCCGAGTCCGCGCGGCTGCGCCGCTGGGCGGCCGCGGGCGGGTTCAAGCTCACGCACATCGTGCTGGCCAGGGGCCGGATGCGGGACCAGCCGATGCTCACGCTGTCCGGTTCGGCGACGTACGCCGACGAGGCGGCGCGGGTGCGCCAGGTGGCGGCGCGGCTGCGGGAGGACGGTTTCGACCCGGTGCGCGTGAAGATCGAGTCCTCGCCGCGGGCACCGGAGGTGCCGCGCGAACCCTGCGCCGACGGGCGGTACTTCGAGCACCACGTGAAGCTGCTGCTGCCCGCGGACACGGACCTGGGGGCGCTCGCGGCCCGGGTGGTACCGCACGGCGCCCATCTGTCGTGGAACGCCCGGCGGGTGCGGGGCGCACGGCACGAGCGGTTCGTGACGCAGCGCTGCCGGGCGGTGGACGCCGAGGGCGCGGGCCGCGCGCTGGAGCGGCTGCTGGCCGAGCTCGACGGCTTCGACGTGCTGGGCGTGGAGCGGGAGTTCGTGCTGCACGACAGCGATGTGACGGTGGACGACGGATGGCTCCAGGAGCCGGTGGGGGCGGGCAGATGACCGGGACGTCGTGGGAGGGGTTCGACTGGCGCAGCACCGAGGTCCCGCGGGTGCCGCCGGACGAGGCCACCCGCAGGGCCAATCACCTGCCGAGGACGCTGCGGCCGGTGCCGGGGGACGACGTGGTGCAGCTCCCCGTCTTCGACCCGGCCCTGAAGCAGTACCAGAACGCCTACCGGGCCACCGACCCGCGCTTCCGGGACCCGGAGCGGGGCGAGGTGTGGCGGGCGGCCCGACGACGGGCCCTGGATCTGGTCCTCGCCGCGATCGCGGACTCGCCGTGGGTCGACGCGCTGGTGCTGCGGGGCAGTGTGCTGATGTCGGCCTGGTTCGGTGAGGCCGCGCGCGAGCCCGGTGACCTGGACTTCGTCGTGGTGCCGCACACCTGGCGGATGGAGGACGGCCGTACCGACCGGATGCTGACCGGGATCGCCGAGGCGGCGCAGGGACGGGCCGTCGCGCACGGCCGGGAGGTCGGCGTCTCGGCGCGGGGCGCGGTCGTCGAGGACATCTGGACCTACGACCGCGTGCCGGGCCGGCGCATGGTGCTGCCCTGGGGCGCGGCCGGACTGCCGGGCGGTCACGTCCAGCTGGACTTCGTCTTCAACGAGCGGCTGCCCGAGGAGCCCGAGCCGGTGGAGCTGGCGGGCGGTGCGGTGGTCCAGGCGGCGACGCCGCAGCTGTCGCTGGCGTGGAAGCTGATGTGGCTGATCAACGACGTGCACGCCCAGGGCAAGGACCTGTACGACGCGGTCCTGCTGGCCGAGCGGCACCCGCTGCGCCGCGAGCTGCTGCACGAGGTGTTCCGGCTGTCGGGCGAGTGGCCCTACGCCTGTCAGGAGGAGATCCTGCTGGAGCACGTGGTGGAGGCGGTCGGGTACGTCGAGTGGAACCACTTCGTCACCGAGTACCCGCGCTTCCGGGACGACGAGCGGGAGTTCGCCGAGCGGCTGGTGCGGGCGGTGAGGCCCGCCTTCGAGGGGGCCTGACCGGCGTCAGAGCGCCGCGGCGCCGTGCTCGCGCAGGGCCTGGTCGTACTGCTGGAGCACCCACAGCTCGTTCTGGACGGCGGCCAGCCGGGCCGGGTCGCCGTGGGTGCCCAGGCGGGTGAGCTGGCCGGTGATGTCACGGATGCGGCGCTCCACGGCCCGGCGGCGGACCGTGACCAGCTGGGCGCCGGCGTAGTTCTCGTCGACGCCCTTCACGCCCTTGTGCAGCATGATCGCCTCGACGGCCAGCTCGGTCACCATCGCGCGGACCGCGTCGTCCGGGGCGGCCTCCCGGACCCGGACCAGATAGTCCTGGGGGTCCGCGAGACCCGCTTCGGCGCCGCCCGCGTCCAGGATGGCCTGGCGTACGGCGGCGTAGGGCGGGGCCGTGAACTCGTCGACGCCGTACGCGTCGAAGGCCGGGGAGACCAGCTCGGGGCGCTGCAGGGCGAGCTTGAGCAGTTCGCGTTCGGTGGCGTAGACGGGGTTGCGGAGGTTGAGGGCCGGGCCCCGGGGGGTGGCGGACGGCTCGGCGGACGGGTGCTGCCGGGGTGCGTGCCGGTCCGGGGCGGGGCCCTTGCCGCCGCGTTCGCGGGCCCAGCGGGCCAGCTGGGCCACGCGCTTGACCACGAACTGGGTGTCGAGGATGCCGAGCATGCCGGCGAGCTGCACGGCGACCTCGTGCTGGGCGCCGCTGTTCTTGATGCGGGCGACGATCGGGGCGGCCTCGTCGAGGGCGGCGGCGCGGCCGGCCGGGGTGTCGAGGTCGTAGCGGCCGACGATCTGGCGCAGGGCGAACTCGAAGAGCGGGGTGCGGGGTTCGACCAGGTCGGCGACGGCCTCGTCGCCCTTGGCCAGGCGCAGGTCGCAGGGGTCCATGCCGTCGGGGGCGATGGCGATGTACGTCTCGGCGGCGAACTTCTGGTCGTCCTCGAAGGCGCGCAGGGCGGCCTTCTGGCCGGCGGCGTCGCCGTCGAAGGTGAAGATGACGCGGGCCGAGCCGTTGTCCATCAGCAGGCGGCGCAGGATCTTGATGTGGTCGCCGCCGAAGGCGGTGCCGCAGGTGGCGATGGCGGTGGTGACTCCGGCGAGGTGGCAGGCCATGACGTCGGTGTAGCCCTCGACGACGACCGCGCGGGAGGCCTTGGCGATGTCCTTCTTGGCGAGGTCGATGCCGTAGAGCACCTGGGACTTCTTGTAGATCGCCGTGTCCGGCGTGTTGAGGTACTTGGGGCCGTTGTCCGCCTCGTAGAGCTTGCGGGCGCCGAAGCCGACGACATCGCCGCCGATGTCGCGGATGGGCCACATCAGCCGGCCGCGGAACCGGTCGATGGGGCCGCGGCGGCCCTCCTGGGAGAGACCGGAGAGCAGCAGCTCCTTGTCGGTGAAGCCCTTGCCGCGCAGGTAGCGCGTGAGGTGGTCCCAGCCCTGGGGGCTGTAGCCGACGGAGAAGTGGTGGGCGGCGGCCTGGTCGAAGCCGCGCTCGGCGAGGAACTGCCGGCCGGTGTCGGCCTCGGGACTGGTCGCGAGCTGTTCCGCGTACCACTCCGCGGCGATCTTGTGGGCCTCGACCAGGCGGATCCGCTCGCCGCGCTGGTGGGAGGGGTTGTACCCGCCCTCCTCGTAGCGCAGGGTGATGCCCGCCTGGCCGGCCAGGCGCTCGACCGCCTCCGAGAACGTGAGGTGGTCGATCTTCATCACGAACGTGATGGTGTCGCCGCCCTCCTGGCAGCCGAAGCAGTGGAACAGGCCCTTGGCGGGGCTGACCTGGAAGGAGGGCGACTTCTCGTCGTGGAACGGGCACAGACCCTTGAGGTTGCCGCCGCCCGCGTTGCGCAGCTGGAGGTACTCGGACACCACGGCGTCGATCGGGACCGCGTCCCGTACCGCCTTCACGTCCTCGTCGTTGATCCGTCCTGCCACGCGTGAAGTCTACGGGGCCGGACCGACACTCACGGTGCGAGGTCTTCGAGCGGAATGTGGGGGTCTGCGAGGTGCTCCGTGTTCACCCGTGCCCTGCCCCGGATCAGGCGCTGGATCGTGTCGGTGACGTTCCACACGTTCACGTTCATCCCGGCCAGCACCCGGTTCTCCTTCACCCAGAAGGCGACGAACTCGCGCTTGCCCGCGTCGCCCCGGATGACCACCTGGTCGTAGCTGCCGGGCGGTGCCCAGCCCGAGTACTCCATGCCGAGGTCGTACTGGTCGGAGAAGAAGTAGGGCACCCGGTCGTAGGTCACGTCGTGGCCCAGCATGGCGCGGGCCGCCGCCGGGCCGCCGTTGAGGGCGTTGGCCCAGTGCTCGACCCGCAGCCGGGTGTCGAACAGGGCGTGCGGGAAGGAGACGACGTCGCCGGCCGCGTGGATGTCCGGGTCGGAGGTGCGCAGCCGCTCGTCGACGACGATGCCGCCGCCGTGCGCCGGGTCGGCGATCTCCAGGCCGGCCGCCTCGGCGAGGTGGGTGCGGGGAGCCGCGCCGATCGCGGCGAGCACGTCGTGCGCCGGGTGCTCCTCGCCGTCGTCGGTGCGGGCCGCGAGGACCATGCCGTCCTGGCCGGTGATCTCGGTGAGCCGGGCGCCGAAGTGGAAGCGGACGCCGTGCTCGCGGTGCAGCTCGGCGAAGAGCTGGCCGAGCTCGGGGCCGAGGACCGAGTGCAGGGGGGTCGGGCCGCTGTGGACCACGGTGACCTCCGCGCCGTACTCGCGGGCCGCCGCCGCGACCTCCAGGCCGATCCAGCCGGCGCCGGCGATCACCAGGTGGCCGTTGTCCCGGCCGAGGTTGGTCAGCACGTGCTTGAGGCGCTCGGCGTGGGCGAGCCGGCGCAGGTGGTGGACGCCGGCCAGGTCCGTGCCGGGGATGTCGAGGCGGCGGGGCTCGGCGCCGGTCGCCAGGAGCAGCTTGTCGTAGCGGACGGCCGTGCCGTCGTCGCCGAAGCGGACGGTCTTCGCCGAGCGGTCGATCGCGTCGACCGTCTGGCCGAGGTGCAGCTCGATGTCGTGGGCCGCGTACCAGGCCGGTTCGTGCACGAAGACGCTCTCGCGTTCCTCCTTGCCCAGGAGGTAGCCCTTGGACAGGGGCGGGCGCTCGTAGGGGTGGTCGCGTTCGTCGCAGATCAGTATCACCCGCCCGGTGAAGCCCTCCGCGCGGAGCGTCTCGGCCGCCTTGGCGCCGGCCAGTCCGCCTCCGACGATGACGAATGTCTGATCCGCGTCGACCACTTGATGCCTCCTCGTCAGGGTGTCGCCACTTGCGAGCGTCCCGCACGGAGCGTGATGCGGGAAGAGGGAGTGACCCGATCAGGCCACGGAGGGTCACATTCGGGCGTCCGGTGTCCCTCGGTTCCCGCCCGTCTCACGCGTGCCCCGTCAGCCGGGCGTGAAGCGAACGGGCGGAGGTGTCGGTGAGGGAGGCGATCTGGTCGACGACCGCCCGCTTGCGGGCGCGGTCGTCGGGCGCCTGGTCGAACAGCGCGCGGAACTGCGGGTCCAGACCGTCGGGGGCGCGGGCGGTGAGCGCCTCGGCCAGTTCGGCGACGACCACGCGCTGGTCGGCGCGGAGCCGCTCCTGTTCGGCGCGCTGCATGACGTAGAGGTCGGCGACGGCCTTGAGGACGGCGCACTCCATGCGGGTCTCGCGCGGGACGACCAGTTCGGCGGAGTACCGGGTGAGCCGTCCGGTGCCGTGGGCGGCGCGGGTCGCGGCCTCGGCGGCCAGGCAGAAGCGGCCGATGAGCTGGCTGGTGGCGTCCTTCAGGCGGGCCTGGGCGACGGCGGTGCCGTCGTAGCCGTGCGGCCACCACTCCTGGGCGAGGAGCCGGTCGAGGGCCTCGGCGAGTTCGGCGGGGTCGGTGCCGGCGGGCACGTAGCGGCCGAGGGCGACCTGGAAGACGTCCCGCCGTTCGGGGTCGGCGTGCAGGCAGTTGGGGTCGATGTGCCCGGCGTGCAGGCCGTCCTCCACGTCGTGCACCGAGTAGGCGACGTCGTCGGACCAGTCCATGACCTGCGCCTCGAAGCAGGTGCGGGTGCCCGGGGCGTCCTTGCGGACCCAGTCGAAGACGGGGCGGTCGTCCTCGTAGACGCCGAACTTGCGCGACCCCGGGTCGGTGGGGTGGGCGCCGCGCGGCCAGGGGTACTTGGTCGCGGCGTCGAGGGCGGCGCGGGTGAGGTTGAGGCCGACGGAGCCCTCCGGGGTGAACCGCTTGGGCTCGATGCGGGTGAGGAGCCTGAGGGACTGGGCGTTGCCCTCGAAGCCGCCGCAGTCGGCCGCGAACTCGTTGAGGGCCTGTTCGCCGTTGTGGCCGAAGGGCGGGTGCCCGAGGTCGTGGGAGAGGCAGGCGGCCTCGACGAGGTCCGGGTCGCAGCCGAGGGCGGCACCCAGCTCGCGGCCGACCTGGGCGCATTCCAGGGAGTGGGTGAGGCGGGTGCGGGGGCTGGCGTCCCAGGCGGGGCCGAGCGTGCCGGGGGTCACCACCTGGGTCTTGCCCGCGAGTCGTCTCAGGGCGGCGCTGTGCAGGACCCGGGCCCGGTCGCGCTGGAAGGCGGTGCGGCCGGGCCGCTTGTCGGGTTCGGGGGCCCACCGCTCGACTGACGTCGGGTCGTAGGCCGTGGGGTGCGTCGTGGTGCCTGCCATGGGTCGACAGTACGGGTACGGGTGTGGTGGGGGTGGCAGCGTCTGCCGGGTTGGGGTGTTCGGCGGGTGCGGGGGTGTCGTGGCTTGTCGCGCAGTTCCCCGCGCCCCTTCAGGGCGTGACCCGCCGCCCGGTGTCAGGCCGAGACCGGTAGCGGCAGCGAGGGCGACGCCCGCAGGGCCTCGTCGTAGCGGTGCAGGACGAGCTCGGCCATCGACGGGTGCGTGCCGAGGGGGGCCGCCGCGATCCACGGGGCCGCCTGGGCGCACTCCGTGGCGAAGCGGCCGGGGGCCGTGAAGTAGGAGGCGAGGGCGATGTGGCGGCGGCCCCGGGCGAGGAGGGTACGGACGGCCTGCTGGACGGTGGGGGTCGCCGCCGAGGCGTAGGCGGGCAGGACCGGGACGCCCAGGCGGGCCGCCAGGAGGTGGGCCGTGCGGGCGGTGTCCGTCCTCGCGTCCGGGTCGCGGGAGCCCGCGGCCGCGAGGACGACGGCGCTGGTGCGGCGCGGAGTCGCGCCCCAGCCGGCCTCGGTGAGGCGGTCCTGGAGGGCGTCGACCAGGAGGGGGTGCGGGCCCAGGGGGGCCGCCACCCGCGTGCGGGCCGGGGAGGCCGCCGCCATCTCGGGGATGTCCCGCTTCACGTGGTAGCCGCGGCTGAGCAGGAGGGGGACCAGGACGGCCTCGGTCCCTCCCAGGGCGGCGAGGGTGTCGGGGAGCAGGGGGGCGTTGAGCTCGATGTGGCCCAGGTGCACGGGCACTCCGGGGCGCAGGGCACGGACGCGGTCCAGGAGGGCGCGGACGGTGCTCAGCGCACGCGGGTCGCGGCTGCCGTGGGCCACGACGACGAGGGCGGGCGGGGCCGGGCGGCGCGTGGCGGGCGGCGGGACGAGGCCGAGCTGACTGGGCATGCGTCGATGGTCGCGGCGCCACGTTGCCTCCCCGTTGCCGGGGCGTCACGGGTGTTTTCCGGCGGTTCACCATCGGGGACCGGGGGTGTGTGAGGCGTCGTGACCTGGGGTTTCCCTCGCGGGAGTGAAGCTGCTCACGCGCCGGTGGATGAACCGGACGGCCCCGCGGGGCGTCCCTGACGTCGGGAGCCGAACCGGGGAGGGGCGTGTCCATGCGTCGTGTGACGTTGCGCAGACCGCGACTGCCGCGCACCCGCCGGGGGCAGCGGCGGCTCGTGCAGGCCGTGATGGCCGGGTGCGTGCTCGCGCTGTCCCCGTCGGCCTGGATGTACACCACGACCGGCGACCGGCTGCGGACGGCGGACGAGGTGCCGCGCACGGATGTCGCCGTGGTGTTCGGGGCCGGGCTGTGGGACGGGGAGCCCTCGCCGTATCTCGCGCACCGGCTGGACGCGGCGGCGGAGCTGTACCGGCGGGGGCGGGTCGAGGTGGTGCTCGTCACCGGGGACAACAGCCGCGAGGACTACGACGAGCCGGACGCGATGCGCGGCTATCTGACCCGGCACGGGGTGCCCGACGGGCGGATCGTCAGCGACTACGCGGGGTTCGACACGTGGGACTCCTGCGTGCGCGCGAAGAAGATCTTCGGGGTGGACGAGGCGGTGCTGATCAGCCAGGGGTTCCACATCCGGCGGGCGGTGGCGCTGTGCGGGGCGGCGGGGATCGAGTCGTACGGGGTCGGGGTGGACGCCGTGCACGACGCGACCTGGTACTACGGGGGCGCCCGGGAGATCCTCGCCGCGGGGAAAGCCGCCCTGGACGCGGTGTTCCGGCCCGACCCGCGGTTCCTCGGGCCCCGGGAGCCGGGGGTGGAGCGGGCGCTGGGCGAGGCCGGGTAGCCGGTGCCTCACCGGGGCGGGCCGACGGAGGGGAGGTCCCCGTCGCGGCCGCGTAACAGGGGGCCGTCCCGGGCGTAACACGGCCGAAGCACGCTGGACGGCATGCAGAACACCGCCACGCCCACGCACTGCCCGTACTGCGCCCTGCAGTGCGGGATGAACCTCACGCCCACACCGGACGGGACCGTCGAGGTGAGCGAGCGCGCGGACTTCCCGGTGAACCGGGGCGCCCTGTGCGGCAAGGGCCGTACGGCTCCCGCGGTGCTCGCGAGGAACGTGCGCCTGACCCAGCCGCTGGTGCGCGACGCGGCCGGCACGCTGGTGCCCGCCTCCTGGGACGAGGCGCTGGACCGGATCGCCGCCGGGCTGGGCCGGACGCGGGCGGCGCACGGGCCGGACGCCGTCGGGGTGTTCGGCGGGGGCGGTCTGACGAACGAGAAGGCGTACACGCTCGGCAAGTTCGCGCGGGTCGTGCTCGGCACCTCCCAGATCGACTACAACGGCCGCTTCTGCATGTCGTCGGCGGCGGCCGCCGGCATCAAGGCGTTCGGGCTGGACCGCGGGCTGCCGTTCCCGCTGGAGGACATCCCGAAGTCGGGCTGCGTGATCCTGGTCGGGTCGAACCTCGCGGAGACCATGCCGCCGTCGCTGCGGTTCTTCACCGAGCTGAGGGAGAACGGCGGCACGCTGATCGTGATCGACCCGCGGCGCACCAGGACCGCCGAACAGGCCGACCTGCACCTGGCGCCCCGCCCGGGCACCGACCTGGCGCTCGCCCTGGGCCTGCTGCACCTCGTCATCGCCGAGGGGCGGGTGGACGAGGAGTACGTCGCCGAGCGCACGGCCGGCTGGGAGGACGCGCGGGCCGCCGCGATGGCCCACTGGCCGGAGTACGTGGAGCGGATCACGGGGGTGTCCGTTCCCGAACTCCGGGAGACCGTGCGGCTGTTCTGCGCGCCGGAGTCGGCGATGGTCCTCACCGCGCGCGGTCCCGAGCAGCAGTCCAAGGGCACGGACACCGTCGGCGCCTGGATCAACCTGTGCCTGGCGACCGGCCGGGCGGGCCGCCCGCTGTCGGGGTACGGCTGCCTGACCGGGCAGGGCAACGGGCAGGGCGGCCGCGAGCACGGGCAGAAGGCCGACCAGCTGCCGGGCTACCGCAAGCTCGACGACCCGGCGGCCCGGGCGCACGTCGCCGAGGTGTGGGGCGTGGACCCGGACAGCCTGCCGGGGCCGGGGCGCAGCGCGTACGAGCTGCTGGACGCGCTGGGCACCGACATCAGGGCGCTGCTGCTGATGGCGTCCAACCCGGTGGTGTCGGCGCCGCGTGCCGCCCACGTCGAGGAGCGCATCAGGTCGCTGGACTTCCTGGCGGTGTGCGACGTCGTGCTGTCGGAGACGGCGGCGCTCGCGGACGTCGTGCTGCCGGTCACCCAGTGGGCCGAGGAGACCGGCACCACGACCAACCTGGAGGGCAGGGTCCTGCTGCGCCGCCGGGCGATCACCCCGCCGGACGGGGTCCGCAGCGATCTGGAGGTCCTGCACGAACTGGCCGCCCGGCTGGGCGTGGAGAAGGGCTTCCCGACGGATCCGGAGGAGGTCTTCGAGGAACTGCGCCGGGCGAGCGCGGGCGGCCCGGCCGACTACTCGGGGATCACCTACCGCAGGCTGGCCGAGGAGAACGGGGTGTTCTGGCCCTGCCCTGCCGTGGAGGAAGCGGTCGAGGACGGCGAGGACGCCCTGCTCGACGCGCCGCTGCCCGACGATCCCGCCCGGGAGACGCCCACCGCGCACCCGGGCACGCCCCGCCTGTTCCTCGACCGCTTCGCCACGCCTGACGGCCGGGCCCGCTTCGTGCCCGTGTCGCACCGGGCGATCGCCGAGGAGCCCGACGACGAGTACCCGGTGCTGCTGACCACCGGGCGGGTCGTGGCGCAGTACCAGTCCGGGGCGCAGACCCGGCGCGTGGCGGAGCTGAACGCCGCCGCGCCCGGGCCGTTCGTGGAGATCCACCCCCGGCTGGCGGCCCGGCTCGGGGCGGCCGAGGGCGATCCGGTGGCCGTGGTGTCCCGGCGGGGCCGGGCCGTGGCACCCGCCAGGATCACGAGCGCCATCCGGCCCGACACCGTGTTCATGCCGTTCCACTGGCCGGGCGAGGGCCGCGCCAACACGCTGACCAACCCCGCGCTCGACCCGACCTCGCGGATGCCGGAGTTCAAGGCGTGCGCGGTGCGGCTGGAGACCGTCGAGCGGTAGGGGTCAGCCCACCGCGACGGCCTTCCAGGCGGCCGCCACCGCCTTGTGCTCGGTGCTGTCGGCGCCGTAGAGGTCCTCGGCCGCGCTCAGGGTCGCCGTGCGGGCGTCCGCGTAGGTGGTCGAGGACGTCATGTGGACGGTCAGCGCGCGGTACCAGATCGCGCCCAGCTTGGCGCGGCCGATGCCGGTCACCGTGGAGCCGTCGCAGGTCGGGGAGGTGTGGGCGACGCCGTTGAGGGTCTTGCTGCCGCTGCCCTCGGCGAGCAGGTACGCGAAGTGGTTGCCGACGCCCGAGGAGTGGTGCACGTCGAGGTCGCCGAGCTTCGGGCTCCAGCAGTCCGCCGACCTGCCGTCCTTGGAGGGCCTGTCCATGAAGCGCAGGGCCTCGCGGCCGAGGCCGGAGCGGACGACCTTCTCGCCGATGTGCCAGTCGCCCGGGTCCTCGGGGTTGGCCGCGTGAAACTCCACCAGGGTGCCGAAGATGTCCGAGGTGGCCTCGTTCAGGCCGCCGGACTCGCCCGAGTACCGCAGCGCGGCCGTCTTGGACGTCACGCCGTGGGTCATCTCGTGCCCGGCCACGTCCAGGGAGACCAGCGGGCCCATCAGCTTGCCGTCGCCGTCGCCGTAGGTCATGCAGAAGCAGGTGTCGTCCCAGAAGGCGTTGTTGTAGTCCTTGCCGTAGTGGACGCGGTTGAACGAGCCCTTGCCGTCGCCGGCGATGCCGCTGCGGCCGTGGGCCTGCTCGTAGTAGTCCCAGGTGACGTCCGTGCCGTACTGGGCGTCCACCGCCACGGTGGCCCGGTCGGCCGCCGCTCCGGTGCCCCAGTGGTTGTCGGCGTCCGTGAACACCGTGGCCGGAGCGCGGGTCAGACAGATCGTCAGCAGGCACCGGTCCGTCCTGTTCGCGGCGTCGCCGGTGTAGGTGCCGCCGCGTGTGGCGTCCGAGAGCCGGTACGAGGAGCCGGACGCCGTCGTCTCCAGCGGCACCGTGCCGCCGTAGAGGGACGCGCCGTCACCGGAGGCCGACTCCAGGGTGTCCCAGGCGTCGATCCGGGCGCCGGTCGCCGCGTCGGTCAGCACGGTCCGCCCGACCGGGTTGCCGAGGTCGTCGTGGGCCACCGCGTCGGTCTGCCAGGCCAGCCTGGGGGCGCCGTGCAGGGCGTCGACGACCAGGCGGGGCTTGGCGGTCAGCTTCCGCAGGGTCTCGCCGAGGTGTGCGGCGCGCAGCAGGTTCGCCGCGCGGCCGGCGGCCTCGGGGGCGGCCACCTTCGGGGTGACGGTGGCCAGGGAGAGCGGGGACGTCGTCGCCCGGGTGGTGTTCCGGTGGGTGCCGTCGGGCTTCAGGTGGAGGACGAAGTCGCCGCCGAGGACGGGGAGTCCGTGGTAGGTGCGGTCGTAGCGGACGTGGCGGCTGCCGTCGTCGTCGAGGACGACGTCCCGGACCTTCGTCCGCTGGTCCGGGGTGAGTCCGAGCTCCGCGGCGCGGTCCGCGAGCACGGTCCCGGCCTCCTCGATCGCCGCGGCCCGGGTCGGCCGGTCCGCGGCGCCGGAGGCGTCGGCTGCGCCGGCGGTCGGGGGGAGCACGGCGGCCACGAGGGCGGCGACGCCGGTGGCGGCCGCGCCGGCGGTGGCGAGGCGGGAAGCGCGGGCGGGACGTATCCGACTCATCGGTCTCCTCGTACGGGCGCACCCGGTCGCGTGGGGTCGACCGGGTGCGGCGTTGATGTCGACCGCGAGTCAAGGCGTCACCGACCTGGCATGTCCATAGCACCGCTGTGGAGGTGTGTGAGGGTGGAGAATCGTTCCTGTGACCCTGCCTTTCTTCGTCTACGGCACCCTGCGGCCCGGGGAGGTCAACCACGACCTGTTCCTGCGCGGCCGTGTCCGCTCCGAGGAGCCCGGGGAGCTCGCGGACGCGGTGCTGTACGAGGGGCCGGGCTATCCGTTCGCGGTGGAGGAGCCGAGCGGTGGTGTGGTGCGCGGGGAACTGGTGCCCGCGCGGCCGGAGGCGTACGCGGGGCTGCTCGCGGAGCTGGACCGGCTGGAGGAGTACGTGCCGGGTGATCCGCGGAGCCTGTACGTGCGGGTGGAGCGGAAGGTCGTCCGGGCTGCGGACGGGGTGGGTGTGCGGGCCTGGGTGTATGTCGCGGGGGTGGAGGTGGCGGCGCGACTGCGGGGTGCCGGGCGGCGGGTCGCGGGCGGGGAGTGGCGGGGGCGGTAGGGGGTGGCCGGGGGGCGGTAGGGGGTGGGGGCGCGGGTCGTGTGCCGGTGTGGGTGGGTTGTGGTTGCTCGCGCAGTTCCCCGCGCCCTGACGGGGCCCTCAGGCTGTGTACGGATGTGCCGTTCTGGCCTGCCTCAAGGCTCGGGCCCACCAGGCCAGTTGGTCCAGCATCGTCTTGGCCGCCGCGTTCGGGGCGGAGGGGTCGCGCAGGGTGCCCCGGTCGTCGAAGGACGCTCCGGCGTTGTGGAAGGAGACGGTGTCGCGGACCGTCACGGCGTGCAGTTCCGCGAAGACCTGGCGCAGGTGCTCCACGGCACGCAGGCCGCCGGCCAGTCCGCCGTAGGAGACGAGGGCGACCGGCTTGGCCCGCCACTCGCCGTAGTGCCAGTCGACGAGGTTCTTCAGACCCGCCGGGAAGGAGTGGTTGTACTCGGGGGTGAGGACGACGAACGCGTCCGCGCGGGCCAGCTTCGGGGTGACGTCCGACAGCACGGCGGTGGCCGCCGGCGTCGGTTCGAGGGACGTCGGCAGCTCGGCGTCGGCGACGTCCACGACCTCGGCGACCATGTCGGCACGGTCCCGCAGCCGGTCCAGGAGCCAGTCGGCGACGACCGGGCCGAAGCGGCCGTGGCGGTTGCTGCCGACGACCAGGGTCACCCGGAGGGCGTCGGTCTGCTCGGCGGTGGGTGCGTCAGCGGTTGTCTTCATGCGCCACAGCCTCATACCTCAACCTTGGTTCAGGTCAAGCGCCGCCGCGCGTTCACGGGTCACCCGTTCACCCGCGCCCGGCGCGATTTTCCGACCTCGCCCGCCGCACGACGTGTGACCTGGCGAAACGCCACCTGACGGCCCGTCGGGCCGACCGTGCGCGACACCCGTTCACCCCAATTCTGACGGCCTCTCAGAAAGCGCCCGGGCCACGCTGCCCGTTACCTCGGAAGGGCAGGTGCACGACCGAACAGCTCGAAGGAGCACCGATGCGACGTACCGCCCGGCCGCTGACCGCCACCGCGCTCGCCGTCGCCGCCGCCGCGCTCGCCGCCACCCCGGCGCACGGCGCCCCGGCCGGTGACCTCCGGGTGTCCCCCGCCTCGGTCGAGCCCGGTGCGCACGTCACGGTGCGCACCTCGGCCTGCGGGCAGGACGGCGCTGCGGCCGGTGACGCCAGCGCGGTCGGGGCCGGTGCCTTCACGCTGGCGCCGGGCCGGTACGAGACGGCGGCGAGCGGGCGGTTCAGGGTGCCGCCGAGCGCGCAGCCGGGGACGTACGAGATCACCGCGACGTGCGCCGGGAGCGGGCGGCGGGTCACCGGGGACCTGGTGGTCACGCTGACGGCCGGGCACGAGCAGGTCCATCCCCGGGGGAGTGTGAAGACGGGGGTCGGCGGCGCCCTGGGCCCCGATCCCGTGCAGACCGCGGCCGGTGTGGCGGCTCTCGCCGTCGCCGCCGCGGGCGGTACCTGGCTCCTGCATCGCCGGGCGAGAGGCGACGGGATCTGACGGACACCCTCCGCTGTCCGTCGCCGGTACCGCATGTCCCCTCCCCCTCCGGGTCCGACGCCCCTCGCGGCCCGGAGGGGGGCACGGGGCCGGAGTCGAGGAAAGGGTCGGTATGCGCAGGTTCCCCAGGTCCGCCCGCCCCGTGGACCCGGCGAACGCGGCCATGGCGGCCGTCACGGTGTTCGCCCTGTGCTGCGGGGTGTGGCTGCTGCGCGAGGGCGCCGAGACGCACGCCCCGCCGCAGCCGACCGCCGCGCAGGCCCGCGCCGGACAGGACGGGCGGGCGGGTGTGGAGGGCCTGGACGGGCGGGCCGGTGAGCCGGAGCGGCCCGCCGCGCCGGCGCTGCCGCCCTCGCCGCCCGACCGCATCCGCATCCCGGCGATCCGGGTGGACGCGCCCCTGACCGGGCTCGGCCTGACCGGGAGCGGCAGCCTCGACGTGCCCCCGGCCGCGCGGACGAACCTCGCCGGCTGGTACGAGGCCGGCACCACGCCCGGCGAGCGGGGCACGGCGATCGTCGCGGGCCACGTCGACAACGCCGACGGCCCCGCCGTCTTCCACGACCTCGGAGCCGTGCAGAAGGGCAGCACGATCGAGGTGGACCGGCGCGACGGCAGCGTCGCCGTGTTCACCGTCGACGCCGTCGAGGCCTACGCCGCGAAGGACTTCCCCGACGAGAAGGTCTACGGCGCCGCCCGCCGCCCCGAGCTGCGGGTCATCACCTGCGGCGGCACCTACTCACGCGCCACCGGCTACCAGGGGAACGTCGTCGTCTTCGCGCACCTGACCGGGAGCCGCTGACCCGCCCAGGACGTGGGTCCTGCCCCACGCCCCCAGCGGTTCCAGCGCCTCGTTCAGGGACACCCCCCGGGGCGTCAGGGAGTACTCCACGCGCGGCGGCACCTCGTCGTACGCCTCGCGGTGCACCAGCCCGTCGGCCTCCATCTCGCGCAGATGCGAGGCGAGCACCTTCTCGGTGACGCCGGGCAGCTCCCGGCGCAGCTCGCCGAAGCGGCACGGCCGCTCGTGCAGCGCCCACAGCACGAGCACCTTCCACTTGCCGCCGATCACGTCCATCGCGGCGTCGATCCCGCACACGTACGCCCCCGGCCGCCGCCCCGTCGTTCCCATGCCCGCGCTCCTCCCCTGCCGCTGCCTGGATCCTTCCCGCGAGGTAACCACCCACTTCCAAGTGCGTACTTGAGCAGGCGCTTCCCCTGCGACGAGCCTAAACGCCATGACCGACACCGCAGTTGCTCCCCGCACCCCCGTCACCCTGCTCGGCGCCGGCGCCATGGGCACCGCACTGGCCCGTGCCTGGCTCGCCGCCGGGCATCCGGTGACCGTCTGGAACCGTACCCCCGCCCGGGCCGAGGCCCTGGCCGCCGAGGGCGCGGCCGTCGCGCCGAGCGCCGCCGCGGCCGTCGCCGCGAACCGCCTGGTGGTCGTCTGCCTGCTGGACGACGCCTCGGTGGGCGAGGCCCTCGACGCCGCCGACCTCACCGGGCGGGACCTGGTGAACCTGACCACCGGAACCCCGGGCGAGGGCCGTGCGCGCGCCGCCTGGGCCGAGGCGCGCGGCGCGCGGTTCGTGGACGGCGGGATCATGGCCGTACCGCCGATGATCGGGGTCCCGGAGTCCGGCGGTTACGTCTTCTACAGCGGTTCCCCCGAGCTGTTCGAGGAGCACCGCGACACCCTCGCCGTACCGGCCGGCACCCGCTGGGTCGGTACCGACCCCGGTTTCGCCGCCCTGCACGACGTGGCGCTGCTGAGCGCCATGAACGGCATGTTCGCGGGCATGCTCCACGCCTTCGCCCTGGTGCGCGGGGAGGACATCGCCCCGAAGGACTTCGCTCCCCTGCTCGCCGGCTGGCTGACCGCGATGGCCCCGGCCGTCCACCAGACCGCCGAGCAGTTGCAGAGCGGCGACTACACCAAGGGCGTGGTCTCCAACCTGGCGATGCAGGCGGCGGGCATCCCCACCTTCCTGCGCACGGCGGAGGAGCAGCGGGTCAGCCCCGAGCTGCTGACGCCGTACCTGGACCTGATGCGCGAGCGGGTGGCGCAGGGGCACGGGGACGAGGACGGGACGGGGATGATCGAGCTGCTGGACCTGCGCGGCCGCTCCTAGGCGATCCACTGCTCGTACGCCAGATTCCCCACCAGCGCGAACACCACCGTCAGCAGCACGACCCGGACGAAGCCGCTGCCCTTCTTCAGGGCGGTGTGGGCGCCGAGGGTGCCGCCCGCGAGGTTGAAGACGGCCATCAGGGCGGCCAGCTGCCACAGGACCGCGCCCTGCCAGGCGAAGGTGGCCAGGGCGCCGGCGTTGGTGCAGCAGTTGACGATCTTGGCCGTGGCGGAGGCGGTGACCAGGTCGAGGTGGAGGACGGCGGTGAGGGCGAGGACCAGGAACGTGCCGGTGCCGGGGCCGATGAGACCGTCGTAGAAGCCGATGCCGAGGCCCGCCAGGCCGATCGCGGCGAGGATCTGCCGGCGGGTGGCCGGGCCGGTCGCGGGGGCCGTGCCGAAGGCGGGCCGCAGGATCACGAACGCGGCGACGCCGAGCAGCACCACCATGATCACCGGCTTGAGGACCTCGGTGCTCATCCCGGCCGCGAAGAAGGCCCCGGCGGAGGAGCCGGCGAGGGCGGCCAGCCCGATGCGGACCGCCGTGCGGACGTCCACCGGGGCCTTGCGGGCGTAGGTCACCGCCGCGCCCGTCGTGCCGACGATGGCGACCGCCTTGTTGGTGCCGAGGGCGTGCGCGGCGGGCGTGTGCGACGGCAGGCCGAGCAGCAGCACCGGCAGCAGCAGGAGGCCCCCGCCGCCGACCACGGCGTCGATCCAGCCGGCGGCGAGGGCCGCCAGGCAGAGCAGGACGATCATGGTCAGCGATATGTCGGGCATGATCGCGACCTTATGCGAAACGCGCCTCACCGCTGGTCGCCGCCCGCATCCCGGAACCCTCACACCCACCCCGCGCTCCCGCTGAGGGCAGCGTTCCCCGTGGGAAACAGACGTGATGCTGCCGGGTAACACCGGCAGCGCACGCTCGACGGCATGACCTCGAACGAGCGTGTGGTGGTGATCGGCACCGGCCTCGCGGGCGTACGGCTCGCCCGGCGGCTCGGTGAGCTCGGCACGCCCGCGACCCTGATCGGCGAGGAGGAGCACCGGCCCTACAACCGGGTGCTGCTCGCCGAGGTGCTGGCCGGACGGTACAGCCCCGAGGTGATCGCCCTGCCGGCACCCGCGCGGGTGGTGCGCGCCCGGGTCACCGGGATCGACCGCGAGCGGCGGAGCGTGGCCTGCGCGGACGGCTCGGTGATCGCATACGACCGGCTGGTCCTGGCCACCGGCTCCAACCCGGTGCTGCCGCCGCTGCGCGGCCTGTTCACCGAGGACCGCGAACTGCCCGAGGGCGTGCACGCCTTCCGCACCATGGACGACTGCCTGGGCCTGTCCGAGGCGGTCCGGCCGGGTGCGAAGGCCGTCGTCATCGGCGGCGGTCTCCTCGGGGTCTCCGCGGCCCGGGCGCTCGCCCTGCGCGGCGCCCAGGTGGTGCTCGCCCAGCAGTCCGAGCGGCTGATGGAGCGCCAGCTCGACCCGGCCGCCTCGCGGCTGGTGCAGCGGCACCTGACCGGTCTCGGCGTGGAGGTGCACACCGAGTGCCGCGTGCGGGACGTGCGCTGCGTCGGCGGCGCGGTCCGCTCCGTGGAGCTGGCCGACGGGTACGCCCTCGACGCCGACCTGGTGGTCGTCGCCTGCGGTGTCCACCCCCGGGCCGGCCTCGCGCAGGCCGCCGGCCTGGACGTCCGCAAGGGCGTCGTCGTCGACGACGAGCTGCGCACCTCCGACCCGTACATCCACGCGATCGGCGACTGCGCCCAGCACGACGGCGTCCTGTACGGCCTCGCCGCTCCCGCGCTGGAACAGGCCGACGCCCTCGCGGCCCTGCTGGCCGGCGACACGACGGCCCGCTACACCGGCACCCGCTCCCTGACCCGGCTCACGCTCAACGGGCAGGACAGCCCCCTGGACCTCGCCGCGTTCGGCGAGACCGAGGCGCTCCCGGGCGACGACGTCGTCCAGCTCACCGACGCCACCCGCGGCACCTACCGCAAGGTCGTCGTCCGCGACGACCGCCTGGTCGGCGGGGTCCTCGTCGGCGAACTCGGCACCGTCGGCGCGCTCGCCCGCGCCTGGGAGGGAGCAGAGCCGCTCCCCTCCGACGGCGGCCCGCTGCTCCACCTGCTCACCAACGATGGAGGCTCCTGATGACGGCCACCCCCGGGGCTACCCCCACGATCGTGCTCGTCGGCCACGGCATGGTCGGCCAGCGCTTCCTCGAAGCGCTCGCCGAGCGCGGCCTGACCGCCACGCACCGCGTGGTCGTGCTCTGTGAGGAGCCGCGTCCGGCCTACGACCGGGTCCAGCTCACCTCGTACTTCTCGGGCCGGACCCCGGAAGACCTGTCCGTGACGGACATGAGGTTCATCGAGGACCACGGCATCGAGCTGCGCGTCGGCGACCCGGCCGAGACGATCGACCGGGAGGCCCGCACGGTCACCGCCCGCTCCGGGCTCGTCGTCGGCTACGACGTGCTGGTCCTGGCCACCGGCTCCTACCCGTTCGTGCCGCCGGTGCCGAACAAGGACGCCGAGGGCTGCTTCGTCTACCGCACGATCGAGGACCTGCTCGCCATCGAGGCGTACGCCGCGAGCAGGGCCACCACGGGTGCCGTGGTCGGCGGCGGGCTGCTCGGTCTGGAGGCAGCCGGAGCGCTGAAGGGACTCGGACTCGACGCGCACATCGTGGAGTTCGCGCCCCGGCTGATGCCCGTCCAGGTCGACGAGGGCGGTGGGGCGGCCCTGCTGCGCACCATCGAGGAGATGGGCCTGAGCGTCCACACCGGCGTCGGCACGCAGGAGATCGTGGTCGGCGAGGACGGCGCCGTCACCGGCATGAAGCTCTCCGACGGCTCCGAACTCGCCACCGACATGGTGGTGTTCTCCGCCGGTGTCCGCCCGCGCGACCAGCTGGCCCGCGACTGCGGCCTGACCGTCGGCGAGCGCGGCGGCATCGCGGTCGACGAGCAGTGCCGCACGGTCGCCGACCCGCACGTGTTCGCCATCGGCGAGTGCGCGCTGGCGGCGGACGGCCGGGTGTACGGCCTGGTCGCGCCGGGTTACGAGCAGGCGGAGACCGCCGCCGCGACGATCGCCCGGGACGAGGCGGAGTTCACCGGCGCCGACCTGTCCACCAAGCTGAAGCTGCTCGGCGTGGACGTGGCGTCCTTCGGTGACGCGCACGGCACCGCCGAGGACTGCCTGGACGTCGTCTACTCCGACTCCCGTGCGGGCCTGTACAAGAAGCTGGTCATCGGCCGGGACGGCACGCTGCTCGGCGGCATCCTGGTCGGCGACGCGGAGGCCTACGGCACGCTGAAGGCGTTCACCGGCTCCGTCCCGCCGGTCTCCCCCGAGTCGCTGGTGCTGCCCGCCGGTGCCGGGGCCCCGGCCCAGCTCGGCCCGGCCGCGCTGCCGGACGAGGCGATCATCTGCTCCTGCAACAACGTCACCAAGGGCACCATCCGCGGGGCGGTCACCGAGCACAGGTGCACCACCGTGCCCGAGGTGAAGAAGTGCACCAAGGCCGGCACCACCTGCGGCAGTTGCGTCAAGGTCCTCGGCCAGCTGGTCACCGCCGAGCTGGAGGCGTCCGGCGTCGAGGTCGACAAGGGCCTGTGCGGCTGCTTCTCCCAGACCCGCGAGGAGCTGTACGAGATCGTCCTGGCGTTGCGCGTCACCTCCTATCAGGACCTGCTGGACCGGCACGGCCGCGAGGAGGCCCGGGGCGGCGACGGCTGCGAGGTCTGCAAGCCGGCCGTCGGCTCGATCATCGCCTCCCTCGCCCCGACGATCGGCGCGAGCGGCTACGTCCTGGACGGCGAGCAGGCCGCCCTGCAGGACACCAACGACCACTTCCTGGCCAACCTGCAGAAGAACGGCTCGTACTCGGTCGTGCCCCGGATCCCCGGCGGCGAGATCGCCCCGGAGAAGCTGATCGTCATCGGGGAGATCGCCCGCGACTTCGGCCTCTACACGAAGATCACCGGGGGTCAGCGGATCGACATGTTCGGCGCGCGCGTCGAGCAACTGCCGGTGATCTGGGCGCGCCTGGTGGACGCCGGCTTCGAGTCCGGCCACGCCTACGGCAAGTCGCTGCGCACGGTGAAGTCCTGCGTCGGCTCCACCTGGTGCCGCTACGGCGTCCAGGACTCCGTGAAGATGGCGATCGACCTGGAGCTGCGCTACCGGGGCCTGCGCTCCCCGCACAAGCTGAAGTCGGCGGTCTCCGGCTGCCAGCGCGAGTGCGCCGAGGCCCAGTCGAAGGACTTCGGCGTGATCGCCACCGCCAACGGCTGGAATCTGTACGTCGGCGGCAACGGCGGCGCCACCCCGCGCCACGCGGACCTGCTCGCGCAGGACCTCTCGGACGCCGAACTGGTCCGCCTGATCGACCGGTTCCTGATGTTCTACATCCGCACGGCCGACCGCCTGGAGCGCACCTCGACCTGGCTGGAGCGGATCCCGGGCGGCCTGGACCACGTGCGGGACGTGGTCGTGCACGACTCGCTCGGCATCTGCGACGAGCTGGAGCAGCTGATGCGGGCGCACGTCGCGCACTACCGCGACGAGTGGTCCGAGACGATCAACGACCCCGAGAAGCTCGCCCGGTTCGTGTCGTTCGTGAACGCGCCGGACACCCCCGACCCGGTCGTCGCGTTCGTGCCCGAGCGCGACCAGATGAAGCCCGACCTGCCGCTGCTGTCCATCGGCATGCGACCCGCCGACGTTCTGGAAGGAAGCGCCCAGCGATGACCCTGGCACCCGAGACCACCGACCTGAAGGTCCAGCTCTCCCTGGACGGCGACTGGTTCACGGTCTGCGACCTGAGCACGCTGCTCCCGGGCCGCGGGGTGGCGGCGCTGCTGCCCGGCGGCCGCCAGGCGGCGATCTTCCGCGACCGCACCGGCGAGCTGTTCGCCGTCGACAACCGCGACCCCTTCACGGGTGCGGCCGTCCTCTCCCGCGGGCTGACGGGCACCCACCGGGGCCGCCCCTTCGTCGCCTCGCCGCTGCTGAAGCAGCGCTTCGACCTCGCCTCCGGCCAGTGCCTGGACGACGAGGCGGTGCGGGTGACGGCGTACGCGGTGCGTACCGCGTAGCGGCCGGGACCGACCCGGCGCGGCCGCTGTCGAGTTCCTGTCGGGTTCGGCCGACCCGGTCCGCCTCCGGGGGTGCGTCGCGTTTCATCGGATGCGTCGCGTCACACCCCCACCTTTCCTGGAGGTCCGACCATGACCCGGAACCATCCCCGGCCGTCCCGGCGCACGGTGCTCGGCGGGGCCGTGGCCGCGCTCACCGTGGCCGCCGGCACCGGCACCGCGCAGGCCGCCGGCGAAAGCCGCTGGCCGGCCGAGTTCCCGCTGCCCGACGGCTGGCTGCCCGAGGGCATCACGATCGGCGGCAGGCCGTACGCGTACCTGGGTTCCCGCGCGAACGGCGCCGTGTACCGCGCCGACCTGCGCACCGGCCGGGGCCGGGTGCTGCACGCGGGCGGCCCGGGGCTCGCGTCGATCGGGCTGAAGCTGGACCACGACGGGCTGCTGTACGTGGCCGGGGGTGGCGGCGGCACCGCGCGGATCGTCGACGCGCGCACCGGCGAGCTGCTCGCCACCCACCGGCTCACCGAGGACGCCGCGCCCTTCGTCAACGACGTGGTGCTGCACGAGGACCGCGCCTGGTTCACCGACTCCCGCGCCGCGGTCCTGCACGGCGTGCCGCGCGGACGCCCGGGCCGGGTCCGCGCCCTGCCGATCGGCGGCGCGTGGGTGCAGGCGCCCGCCGGGACCAACAGCGCGAACGGGCTGGTCGCCACCCCCGACGGGAGCGCCCTGATCGTCGTCAACGCGGGCCGCCTGTACCGCGTGTCCCTGCGCACCGGTCACGCCACCGTGATCGCCCTTCGGGGAGCGGCCGACGTGGCCAACGGCGACGGCCTGGTCCGCGTCGGCCACAGGCTGTACGTCGTGCAGAACCGTCTGAACAAGGTCACCGTCTGGCACCTCGACCGGCACGCCACCACCGCCACCCTCACCGGGACGATCACCGACCCGCGCTTCGACGTGCCGGCCACGGCCGCCCGCTGGGGCCACCGCCTCTACCTCGTCAACGCCCGCTTCACCAGCCCGCAGACGCCCGAGACGACGTTCAACGCGGTGGCCGTCCCCCTGTAGCCGCCTCGGGGAAGGCGCCCGGGTCCCGGAGGCCCGGGCGTGGCCGCAGCGGGGCGCCGTACCGCTGCTCCTCCGGCAGGCGCCGGGTGTCAGGCAGAACCACACGGCATCGCAGGACGGCCGGGGCGAGGACCGGGCCGCTCCGTCCACCGGGGCGGCGACCGGACGCCGGGGCGGTCCGCCCGGTCCGCGCCCCCACTCGGCCCTCCGCCCCGCCTCCCCGGCCCTCCCGGACCGCCCGGCCGTCTCGCGGCCACAGGCGGCTCACAGCATGCCGTTCCGCGGCCACTGGTTGTCCACGCTCCGTCAACCCCGGCCGCCTAGCGTCCCTTTCCGCCTCCCCCCACGCACGACCCTGCCGTCGACCGGCGGCGGGGCGGTACGGCACCTCTGGAGTGAGAGTGGAACGTCGTAGCCTCCTGCGTGCGGCCGTCCTCGGCGGTACGTCCGCCGCGCTGGGCGGAACCCTGTGGCGCGGCGCCGCGTACGCGGCCCCGGCCCAGCCCGGGGCCGGCCCCTACGGGGCGCTGGGCTCCCCCGACGCCAACGGCATCAGACTTCCCAGCGGCTTCACGAGCCGGGTGATCGCCCGCTCCGGCCAGCGGGTCGGCAGCACGTCGTACACCTGGCACAACGCCCCCGACGGCGGCGCCTGTTACGCCGACGGCACCGGCTGGATCTATGTCTCCAACTCCGAGATCAACCCCTCGGGCGGCGCGAGCGCGGTGAGGTTCTCGTCGACCGGCGCGATCACCGGCGCGTACCGCATCCTGTCGGGCACCCGCCAGAACTGCGCGGGCGGCACCACCCCGTGGAACACCTGGCTGTCCTGCGAGGAGGTCGACCGCGGCTACGTCTACGAGACCGACCCCTGGGGCGTGAAGGCGGCCGTGCGCCGGGACGCGATGGGCCGTTTCAAGCACGAGGCGGCGGCCGCCGACCCGGTCCGCCGGGTCGTCTACCTGACGGAGGACGTCACCGACGGCTGCTTCTACCGCTTCCGGCCGGCGACCTGGGGCGACCTCTCCTCCGGCACGCTGGAGGTGATGGTGGCGGGCAGCGGCACGAGCGGCCCGGTCACCTGGGCCCGCGTGCCCGACCCGACCGGCGCCACCGCCACCCGCAACCAGGTCTCCGGCGCCAAGCGCTTCAACGGCGGTGAGGGCTGCTACTACGCCGACGACACCTGCTGGTTCACCACCAAGGGCGACAACCGCGTCTGGCAGTACAACGCCGCCGCCCAGACCATCGAACTCGCCTACGACGACTCCCTGGTCACGTCCGGCACGGCCCCCCTCACCGGCGTGGACAACGTCACCGGCTCCTCCTCGGGTGACCTCTTCGTCGCCGAGGACGGCGGCAGCATGGAGATCTGCGTCATCACCCCCACCGACGTGGTCGCCCCCTTCCTGCGCGTGGACGGCCAGTCCGGCTCGGAGATCACGGGCCCGGCCTTCTCCCCGGACGGCACCCGCCTGTACTTCTCCAGCCAGCGCGGCACCAGCGGCAGTTCCTCGGGCGGCATCACCTACGAGGTCCGCGGCCCGTTCCGCGTGTAGTCCCGGCCCACCGGGCTTCACGCGACCATCACAAATTGGTCACCTCTCCCTCATCCGGAGCTGCCCGGTCCTACGGTCATCCCCTCACGTACCACCACTGGGGGGATGACCATGACCCATCCGTACACCGGACCGCACAACGGTCCGTACCCCGCTCCGCGGCCGGACCGGCCGGCGCCCCGCTGGGCCCGCAAGCGCTATGTGCTGCCCGCCCTGGCCCTGGCCCTGTTCGTCGGCGCCGGGATCGGCGCGGGCGGCGGGGAGAGCGGTACCGACGCCAAGCCCGCGGCCGCGAAGCCGCGGCCGACCGTCACGGTCACCGCGACGGCCACGGCCACCGCGAAGCCCGAGCCGGCGCCCACCGTCACCGCGACGAAGACCGTCCGGGCCACCACCACCGTCACCGCCCGCCCGGCGGCCGGCGGCTCCGACGACGGCGGGAGCGGCTCCGGCGGCGGCGCGGCCGTGTCCTACGGCAACTGCAGCGAGGTCCGGGCCGCCGGCGCCGCCCCCATCCACCGGGGTGAGCCGGGCTACGCCTCCCACCTGGACCGGGACGGTGACGGGGTCGCCTGCGACACGTGAGCCGGACCCGCCGGTGACCATCGGCGGGCTCGGCCGTTCCTCCGTTGGGGGCAGTTCGTCCGGGCTGTCCTGCCGACGGAAGGGACATCACCGTGGACACGACCGCGCCCGCCACCGACGTACCGCGCGTGCTGCCGCGTGCCGAGTGGGTCAAGACGCTGCCGCAGACGATCGTCGCGTCCTGCGTCCTGCTGCTCGACGCGGAGGACCGGATCCTGCTGCTGCGCTACGCCGCGGGCCAGCCCGGGGCCGGGCTGTGGGGGCTGCCCGGCGGCATGCTCGACCACGGCGAGGACCCGGTGGGTGCCGCCTGCCGGGAGGTGCACGAGGAGACCGGGCTCGTGCTGGACGGCCCGCCCCGGCTCGTCGGCTACGATCACCGCGCCGACGTGAAGGGCACGGGCCCGGTGATCGACTTCTACTACTACGGCGGCCGGCTCCCCGCCGAGGCGACCGTCCGGCGCAGCGGCGAGCACGACGACCACGGCCTGTTCGCCCTGTCCGAGCTCGGCGCCACGCCCCTGCTGCCCGCGCTGCCCGCCCTCACCGCCCTGCACACCGCGGCCCTGGCCGGCACCGTCGTACCGCTGCGGGAAGGCCTGCCGCTGTGAGCCCCGCTCAGGGCGCGGGCAGCAGGTCCACGGCCCGCACCCGGTCCTGGTGGACCAGGACGTCGTAACAGCGGCCCAGGGCGATGTCGAAGGCGTTGCGCGGTTCCGGGTAGGCGGTGCCGACACTGCGTGTGGGCCGCGCCCCGGCCAGCCAGCGGCGGGCCGGGGCCGGGGCGATGCGCAGGTCCAGGACCCAGCGCTCGTGGCGCACCCGGTCGAGGGTGTGCTCGTTGGCGCCGGGCGGCATGGGGCCGACCGTGTGGGTGAGCATCCGCTCCTCCTCCGGGTCGGTGGCCTTGAACGAGCCCTGGCCGAAGGTGAGTCCGACGCTCGCGTAGCCGCTGCCGAGCCGGTCGCGCAGGACCGCGCCCTGGGTCCTGGGCAGGACCTGCGGGTCCTCGGGCCGGTAGCCGATGTGGTTGTTGTGCCCGGACAGCAGGACGCGGTGCCCGGTGTGGGCCTGCCACCAGAGCACGTTGTCCGCCATGTCCTCGTCCCGCCGGCGCATGGCCTCGGCGACCTGGTCGGGGTCCGCGAAGTCGAAGCCGTAGCCGGTGGCCGTCTGGTCGATGACCGTGGCGTGCCGCAGCACCTCGGCGAACTCCCGGTGCGCGGCGGGCCCGCCGGGTGCGAGCGTCCGCAACAGGCGCAGGGCACGGCCGGTCCTGGCCGCCATCGCCCGCCGTTCGGCGAGCGGCCGGGCCAGGTACGCCCGCTGGTACGCGCCGGAGGGGACGGCCGGGCGCAGCCCTCGGTAGAGCGCCTCGAACCGCGGGGCGTGCCGCGGCCGGACCCGGGCCACCCAGTCCGTCACCCGGTCGTACAGCTCCGGGCCGGTGTAGCCCCAGTCGTCGCCCATGAAGCGGACCGGGTCGTGCGGACGGCGGCGGTTGTACTCCCGCATCCACCGCACCAGGGCCAGGTTCTCGGCGGTGGGGTTCAGCGCGTACGTGTACTGGAGGTCCTCGCGCATGATGCGCTCCGGGTCGCCCTTGCCGTGCACGACGTAGTCGTCCAGGCGGACTCCGGTGCTCCAGGCCGTCTCCAGCGCGAACGTGCGGAAGCCCCGCCGCTCCACGAGGTACCGGAAGACCCGGGCCTTCAGGGCGAGGAAGTCGTGCGACCCGTGCGTCGCCTCCCCCGCCCCCACCACGACGGCGTCCCCGACGGCCCTGCCGAGCGGCTCCAGGTCACGGGTGTCGCCGCCGGGCTCGGCGGTGCGCAGCGGATGCGCGCCGCGTTCCAGGGCCGCCACCACCGGATCCGGGGGCGGCGTGCGCGGAGCGGCGGCCGCGGGGGCCGGGACGAGCAGGGTGAACGCCAGAACGAGGAGGGTCCACGGACGCGGGCACGACATGTCGGCATACGTGCCCGGTCCGCCCCGGTGATGAACCCGGCCCCCTGAGCGGAACGCCGGAGCGGGCCCCGCCTCCGCACAAGGTGGGGCCCGCTCCTCTTCCGTGGGCCGGAGCCGCCGCGATCGGTGAGGGTCGGGGACCGCCGACGGCTCCGGGTTCCGTGGGTCCCGGCTAGCGGTGGTCGCTGCCCTGGGACTGGACGGCCGCCCGGCCCGCTTCCAGGCGGGCGACCGGGATGCGGAACGGGGAGCAGGAGACGTAGTCGAGTCCCACCTCGTGGAAGAAGTGGACCGACTCCGGGTCGCCGCCGTGCTCGCCGCAGACGCCGAGCTTGAGGTCGGGCCGGGTCTCGCGGCCGGCCTTGGCGGCCAGCTTCACCAGCGAGCCGACGCCGTCCTTGTCGATCGTCTCGAAGGGGGAGACGCCGAAGATGCCCTTCTCCAGGTAGGCGGTGAAGAAGCTCGCCTCCACGTCGTCCCGCGAGAAGCCCCACACCGTCTGGGTCAGGTCGTTGGTGCCGAAGGAGAAGAACTGCGCGGCCTCGGCGATCTGACCGGCGGTCAGCGCGGCGCGCGGCAGCTCGATCATCGTGCCGATGGACAGCTTCAGCTCGGCACCGGAGGCCGCCTCGACCTCGGCGATGACCTTGTCGGCCTCCTCGCGGACGATCTCCAGCTCCTGGACCGTGCCGACGAGCGGGATCATGATCTCGGCGCGCGGGTCGCCCTTGGCGGCCTTGCGCTCGGCCGCGGCCTCGGCGATCGCCCGGACCTGCATGGTGAACAGGCCGGGGATGACCAGACCGAGACGGACACCGCGCAGTCCCAGCATCGGGTTCTGCTCGTGCAGGCGGTGCACCGCCTGGAGCAGGCGCAGTTCGTTCTCGTGCGGCTCCTGGCGGGACTCGGCCAGGGCCACGCGCACGGACAGCTCGGTGATGTCCGGCAGGAACTCGTGCAGCGGCGGGTCGAGGAGGCGGATGGTGACCGGCAGGCCGTCCATCGACTCGAAGAGCTGCACGAAGTCCTGCTTCTGCAGCGGCAGCAGCTCCTTGAGGGACTCCTCGCGCTCGGTCTCGGTGTCGGCCAGGATCAGCCGCTCCACCAGCTCGCGCCGGTCGCCGAGGAACATGTGCTCGGTGCGGCACAGGCCGATGCCCTGGGCGCCGAAGCGGCGGGCGCGCAGCGCGTCCTCGGCGTTGTCGGCGTTGGCCCGCACGCGCAGCCGGCGCTTGCGGTCGGCGAAGGCCATCATGCGGTGGACGGCCTCGACGAGCTCGTCGGCGTCGTCGGCGCCCGGGTGCATCCGGCCCTCGAAGTACTCCACGACCGGCGACGGCACGACCGGCACCTCGCCGAGGTACACCTTGCCGGTGGAGCCGTCGATGGAGACGACGTCGCCCTCCTCGACGACGTGCCCGCCCGGCACGGTCATCCGGCGGCGCTTGGTGTCGACCTCCAGCTCCTCCGCGCCGCAGACACAGGTCTTGCCCATGCCGCGGGCGACGACGGCCGCGTGGGAGGTCTTGCCGCCGCGGGAGGTGAGGATGCCCTCGGCGGCGATCATGCCGTCCAGGTCGTCGGGGTTGGTCTCGCGGCGGATCAGGATGACCTTCTCGCCGGAACGGGACCACTTGACGGCCGTGTAGGAGTCGAAGACGGCCTTGCCGACGGCGGCGCCCGGCGAGGCGGCGATACCGCGCCCGACCTGCTCGACCTTGGCGCTCTCGTCGAAGCGCGGGAACATCAGCTGCGCGAGCTGGGCGCCGTTGACGCGGGTGAGCGCCTCGGCCTCGTCGATCAGGCCCTGGTCCACCAGCTGGGTGGCGATGCGGAAGGCCGCGCCCGCGGTGCGCTTGCCGACGCGGGTCTGGAGCATCCACAGCACACCGCGCTCGATGGTGAACTCGATGTCGCAGAGATCCTTGTAGTGGTTCTCCAGGGTCTCCATGATCTGCATGAGCTGGTCGTAGGACTTCTTGTCGATCCGCTCCAGATCGGCGAGCGGCACCGTGTTGCGGATGCCGGCGACGACGTCCTCGCCCTGCGCGTTCTGCAGGTAGTCGCCGTAGACGCCCTGGTGGCCGGAGGCGGGGTCGCGGGTGAAGGCGACGCCGGTGCCGGAGTCGGGGCCGAGGTTGCCGAAGACCATGGAGCAGACGTTGACGGCCGTGCCCAGGTCGTGCGGGATGCGCTCCTGGCGGCGGTAGAGCTTGGCCCGGTCGCCGTTCCAGGAGTCGAAGACGGCCTTGATGGCGAGGTCCATCTGCTCGCGCGGGTCCTGCGGGAAGTCCCGGCCGGCCTCGGTCTTGACGATCTTCTTGAACTTGGTGACGAGCTTCTTGAGGTCGGCCGCCTCCAGCTCGGTGTCGACGGTGACCTTCTTGGCCGCCTTCGCCGCCTCCAGGGCGTCCTCGAACAGCTCGCCGTCGACGCCCAGCACGGTCTTGCCGAACATCTGGATGAGGCGGCGGTAGGAGTCCCACGCGAACCGGTCGTCGCCGGCCTGCTTGGCCAGGCCCTGCACGGACTTGTCGGAGAGGCCGATGTTGAGGACGGTGTCCATCATGCCGGGCATGGAGAACTTGGCGCCCGAGCGCACCGACACCAGCAGCGGGTCGTCGGCCTGGCCGAGCTTCTTGCCCATGCGGGCCTCCAGCGCGTCGAGGTGCGCACTCACCTCGTCACGCAGTGCCGCCGGCTCCTCGCCACTGTCCAGGTAGACCTTGCAGGCCTCGGTGGTGATCGTGAACCCGGGCGGGACCGGAAGGCCCAGGTTCGTCATCTCGGCGAGGTTGGCGCCCTTGCCACCGAGGAGGTCCTTGAGGTCCTTGTTGCCCTCGGTGAAGTCGTAAACGAACTTCACGCCCTCAACGCTCGCGGCCGACTCGGCTACCGGGAGATCTTTGTTTTCCGACACGGGTCTCGACTCCTCGAGGACGCGGTGGCTGCCCTGACGGCGAGGAACATACCCAGATCAAAGGCTTCTGGGGAGGTCCACTCGCGCGTCATGCGCCTGTAACCACTCGTCCGCCAGCGGATCGAAAGTCAAGGCTCGGCAAGCGATCACAGCCGCATGTTTTCACTTCTTGAACGCAAGAACCTTCCAGCACCCCACTGAGCGCTCATGTGAGCGAGGTTTCCGCACATTTGATTTCGCTCGATGAACGATCAAAGGGTGGCACTCAGTGCCACCCTTTGAGGAAGTGCAGCCGCTCATGATCCGCTCATCTGAGCGCAAGCCTTATCAAGGGTGGCGAGAATCACGCTGCCACAGCCGACGGGATTTCACCATGCGGACGCGTCTTCGAGCGGAAACGCGCCCGTCACACGCCGAGCGCGCGCAGCCTCTCCTCGACCCTTTCGGGCGCGTAGAGGTGCTCCACGACCATCGCACCGGCCCCGACCAGCCCCGCCCGCTCGCCCAGCCGCGCCGTCACGACGTCCAGGCGGGCCGTGGAGCGGGGCAGCGCCCGCTGGTAGAGCAGCTCGCGCACGCCCGTGAGGAAGGGCGTTCCGGCCAGATCTCCGGCGATCATCAGCACGCCGGGGTTGAGCAGGGTCACGACGGTCGCCAGGACGTCCCCGACGCGGCGCCCGGCCTCCCGGGCGAGCCCGACGGCCTCGGGGTGCCCGGAGGCCAGCAGGTCCCGCACGTCCGAGCCGGAGGCGGCCCGCACCCCCGCCTCCGCGAGCCGCCGCGCGACCGCGCCACCGCTCGCGACGGCGGCCAGACAGCCGTAGGAACCGCAGCGGCACAGCGCCTGGGCGCCCTCGGGGACCCGGATGTGCCCGATGTCCCCGGCTCCGCCGTCGACGCCCCGGAACACCGAGCCGTCGACCACGACCCCGGCGCCGATGCCGGTGGAGACCTTGACGAGGACGAAGGCGGAGCAGTCGGGATAGCCGGTGCGCTGCTCGCCGTAGGCCATGAGGTTGGCGTCGTTGTCCACCAGGACCGGTACCGGGCCGGCGCCCGTGTGCTCGGCGAGGGCGCGGGCGGTGCGGCCCGTGATGTCGTAGCCGTCCCAGCCGGGCATGATCGGCGGCTGCACGACGCGGCCGGCCTCGCTGTCGACCGGCCCGGGCACCGCGAGCCCGACCCCGCACACGGCCTCGGCCCGCTGCCCGGCCTTCTCCAGCAACTCGGCGAACCAGCGGCCCAGTTCGCCGAGCACCGCGTCCGGGCCGTCCTCGACGACGAGGGTGCCTGAGTGCTCGGCGAGGATCTCGCCGCTCAGCGACAGCACGGCCGCCCGGGCGTGCCGGGTGTCGAGGTCGGCGGCCAGGACCACCGCGTGCTCGTCGTCGAACTCCAGCGTGATGGAGGGCCGTCCGCCCAGCGGTGAGTCCACCGGCCCCCCGGCTCCCTCGCGCAGCCAGCCCGCGCGGAAGAGCCGGTCAAGCCGCTGCCCGACGGTCGCCCGGGACAGTCCGGTCGCCTGCTGCAGCGCACCCCGGGTCGTGGCGCGACGACTGCGCACCAGTTCGAGCAGATCCCCGGCGCTGGCCTGAACGCGTCCCGTCATGCGCACCCCCTTGTGTTTCCCAACTCTGCATTACATAGTGGGTTTTGCGTGTTAAATAGACGTAACCCTACGGTAGCCCCCGCCGATCCTGGCAGGAGTACGTCTTTGGGAGAGCCCCGAGTGGATCGCACCGCCCAGCTCAGCACGCGTCCCGCGGGGCGCGAGATCGCATACGATCCGGCCGCCGCGCCGCCCTCCGTGCAGGTCAGGGCCGCGCAGGTGCTGGAGGCCAACTGGACGGGCCGGTCCACCGTGCCCTCCCGGGGCCTGTATCCCCACCAGTGGTCCTGGGACTCGGCGTTCATGGCGATCGGCCTGCGGCACCTGTCGCCGTTACGGGCCCAGACGGAGCTGGAGACGCTGCTCGCGGCGCAGTGGGGGGACGGGCGGATCCCGCACATCGTCTTCAACCCCTCCGTCCCGCTCGACGCGTACTTCCCGAGCCCCGACTTCTGGCGCTCGTCGGCAGCGGGGCGCGCGGCGGGCGCCCCGGGCACCGTACAGACCTCCGGGATCGTGCAGCCACCGGTCCACGCGCTGGCCGCCTGGCTCGTGCACCTGGCCGACCCGGGTCTGTCGAGGGCGCGCGGCTTCCTGCGCCGGGCCCACCCCCGGCTCGCCGCCTGGCACCGGTACCTGCTGGGCCGGCGCGACCTGAGCGGCGCCGGCCTGGTCTCCGTCGTGCACCCCTGGGAACAGGGTATGGACAACAGCCCCTGCTGGGACCGCCCGCTGTCCCGGGTCGCACCGGCCCCGGCCCGTTCCTTCCGCCGCGCCGACCTCGACCACGGCACGCCCGAGGACCGGCCGACGGACCTGGACTACGGGCGCTACGTGCGGCTGGCTGCGGACTACCGCGACGGCGGATACGCCGACGGACGGGGCGAGTTCGCCGTGGAGGACCCCGCCTTCAACGCGCTGCTCATCGCCTCCGAGCACGCCCTGGCCCGGATCGCCCAGGAGCTGGGCGCATCCGGCCGGGAGCACGCCGCCCGCGCCGAGCGGCTGACGGCGGCGCTGGTGCAGCGGCTGTGGGACCCGGCCGCCGGGATGTTCCTGTGCCGGGACGTGCGCGCCGGGGAGCCGATCCCCGAGCGCGGGGTCTCCGGCCTGATCCCGCTGCTGCTGCCCGGCCTGCCGCGCGACCTCGTGGCCACCCTGGTCCGCACGCTCTGCGGCCCGCACTTCGGACTCGGCGGCACGACCCGGCTGGTCCCGAGCTACGACCTGCTCGGTGCGGCCTTCGACGCGCACCGCTACTGGCGCGGCCCGGCCTGGTTCAACACCAGCTGGCTGCTGGAGCGCGGCCTGCGGCTGCACGGCGAGCGCGGCCGGGCCGACGCCCTGCGCAGGGGCATCCTGCACACCGCCGGCGCCTCCGGCTTCGCGGAGTACGTCGACCCGTACACGGCACGGGCCTGCGGCACCACCGGCTTCGGCTGGACCGCCGCGCTCGCGCTCGACCTGCTGCACGACCGTCCCTCAGGGGACCGCAACGGCCTCACGGCGATCAAGGGAGGGGACCGGGGATGACGGACCGGCATCATCTGCTCGTGCACGGCCAGACGTTCGCCGCCGTCGGCGATCGCGGCGACATCAGCGGCTACCGGGGCGGCAGCGCCCCGGACGGCATGTTCGTGCGGGACGCGCGGCACCTGAGCCGGTGGCAGCTCACCGTCGACGGCGCCGTGCCGGAGACGCTGACGCCGGTGGCCGACGGGGACACCGCGCGCTGCGTGCTCGTCCCGCGCGGCGGCCGCGACGAGCCGCCCGCCTGCACGCTCTTCCGCGAACAGGCCGTCGGGGACGCCTCGTTCGTGGAGTCGCTGCGCGTCACCAGCAACCGGCCGGTGCCGACGACGGTCCGCCTCGCGGTCATGGCCGACGCCGACTTCGCCGACCAGTTCGAGCTGCGCTCCGACCACCGCACCTACCCGAAGGCCGGTGCCGTCCGCTCCCGTCAGGTCCTCGGCCACGGCGTGGAGTTCGTCTACCGGCGGGGCGAGTGGCGCTCCGTGACGAGCGTGACGGCCGAGCCCCGGCCGGACGCCGTGGAGGAGACCGGCACCGGCGCCCGCCGCCTGGTGTGGACGGTGGAGCTCGCCCCGCACGGCACGGCCGAGCTGGTCCTGCGCGTCATCGCCCGCCCGCACGGCGACCGGCGCGCCCTGCGTGTGCCCCGCTCCCCCGCCGCCGTCCAGGAGCACCTCATCGCGCGGGAGGGCGCGTTCATGGAGGGCGTGGCGTTCCCGAGCGGCTGGCCGGAGCTGGCCGCGGCCTGCGCGCGAGGGCTGGCGGACCTGGCCGCGCTGCAGGTCCCGGCGACCGGCCCGGACGGCGAGGAGCTGCGCGTGCCGGCCGCCGGCGCCCCCTGGTTCCTCACCCTGCTGGGCCGGGACGCCCTGCTGACCTCGCTGTTCGCCCTGCCCTACCGGCCGGGGCTGGCCGCCGCGACCCTGCCCGCCCTCGCCGCGACCCAGGCCACCCGGGCCGGTGCCGACGAGGTCGCCCAGCCGGGGAAGATCGTGCACGAGGTGCGGCACGGCGAGCTCGCCCACTTCGGCCAGGTCCCCTACCGCCGCTACTACGGCTCGGTCGACGCCACCCCGCTGTTCCTCGTCCTGCTCGGCGCGTACACCGAGCACACCGGTGACACGGCCCTGGCGCGCCGTCTCGAACCCCACGCCCGGGCCGCCGTCGGCTGGATGCTCGACCACGGCGGCCTCACCTCGCGCGGCTACCTGGTCTACCGGGCCGACCGGGGCGGCCTCGCCAACCAGAACTGGAAGGACTCCCCCGGCGCCATCTGCTCCGCCGACGGCACCCGCCCGCACGGGCCGGTCACGGCGGCCGGCGCCCAGGGCTACGCCTACGACGCGCTGCGCCGCACGGCGTGGCTCGCCCGCACGGTGTGGCAGGACGGGACGTACGCGGAGCTGCTGGAACAGGCGGCCGGTGATCTGCGCGACCGTTTCCAGCGGGACTTCTGGATGCCGGAGCGGTCCTTCCCGGCGCTGGCGCTCGACGGACGCGGCGACCGGGTCGACGCGCTGGCCTCCGACGCCGGGCACCTGCTGTGGTCGGGCCTGCTGGACAAGGAGTACGGCGAACTGGTCGGCCGGCGCCTGCTGGAGCCGGACTTCTTCTCCGGCTGGGGCGTGCGCACCCTGGCCGCCGGGCAGCCCGCCTACCACCCGCTGTCCTACCACCGCGGGTCGGTCTGGCCGCACGACAACGCGCTGATCGCCCTGGGCCTGGCCCGCTACGGGCTGCACGACGAGGCCCGCGCGGTCGCCCACGGCCTGGTCGACGCGGCGTCCGTGACCGGGCACCGGCTGCCCGAGGTGCTCGCGGGGTACGGGCGCGACACCCACCCGGAGCCCGTGCCGTACCCGCACGCCTGTGTGCGCGAGTCCCGGTCCGCGTCGGCCCCCTTGGCGCTGCTCACGGCGGTCGGCGGCGCCTGAGGGCCGGGTGGCCGTTCGTTTGCCGGGTGTTTGCCGAGCGCCGGCCCGGCGGGCTGAACGCATCCGCCGGACGCCCCGTACGGAACGGAGGCGGACCCGTCCCCCCACGCGGGTCCGCCACTTCGCCGGGTTTCGTACGGGAAGGACCTCCGGGTGCCTGTCTTCACACGCCTCCGCCAGTCACCGCCGGCGGAGCACCTCGGGGAGGACGTCCGCGCGGCGGAGACGGGCGCGGCCGCTGCCGCGTCCCGGCTCGCGCACCTGCGGGCCTGGCGCACCCGTCACCCCCGGGCCGCCCGCGCCCTGCGCCGCACCACCACCGCCGTCGCGGCCGTGCTGGTCCTCGGTGCCCTGCTCCTGCCCAACACGCTCCCCGCGCTCGCGCCGCGCAGCTTCACCCGCGTCCCGGCGGAGGCGGTCGCCGGTGCCGTCGTCGTGCTGGCGCTGCCTCGCCGGCCCCGGCTGGCCGCCGCCGTGCTCTACGGGCTCGGCCTCACCGTGCTGACCGCCGTGAACCTGCTCGACATGGGCTTCAACGAGTACCTGGGCCGGGGCTTCAACGCCGCGCTGGACTGGGACCTGCTGCCCGACGCCCAGGCGTACGTGGCGGACACGCTCGGCGCCACGGTCGCGACCGCGGCCGCCGTCGGCGCGGTCGTGCTGATCCTGCTGCTCGCCGCCGTCCTGGTCGCGGCCTCGGTCCGGCTCGCCGGGACACTGGCCCGGCACCGCGCCCGGGCAACCCAGGGGGCCCTGGCCGCCGGGACCGTCTGGGTCACCTGCTCCGCCCTCGGGCTCACGCTGTTCGGCGGCCCGATCGCCTCCGAGCGCGCGGCCGGTGCCCTGCGCGCGCACGCGCAGCGCACGGTGGACTCGCTGCGGGACGAGGCGGCGTTCGCACAGCAGGCGAAGGCGGACAGCTTCGGCGCCACCCCGCCCGATCAGCTCCTGCCCGACCTGCGCGGCAAGGACGTGATCTTCACGTTCATCGAGAGCTACGGCCGCAGCGCACTGGAGGACCCGGTCATGGCCCCCGGCGTCGGCCGGACGCTCGCCGAGAGCACCGGGGCCCTGGCCGAGGCCGGCTTCCACGCCCGCAGCGGCTGGCTGACCTCGGCGACCTTCGGCGGCAGCAGCTGGCTCGGCCACTCCACGACCATGTCCGGCCTGTGGATCGACAACCAGCGGCGCTACCGCACGGTGACCGCGGGCGAGCACCTGACCCTGACCAAGGCGTTCCGCAAGACCGGCGCCTGGGACACGGTCGGCGTGATGCCGGGCGTGCAGAAGGGCTGGCCGGAGGAGGAGTGGTACGGCCTCGACCGGCTCTACGACGCCTTCGACCTGGGCTACCGAGGGCCGAAGTTCAGCTGGTCGACCATGCCCGACCAGTACGCGCTGGAGGCGTTCCAGCGCCGGGTGCACGGCAAGAAGCGCGACAAGCCACTGATGTCGTTCGTCATCCTGACCTCCAGCCACCAGCCCTGGGCCCCGATCCCGAGGATGGTCGGCTGGGACGAACTCGGCGACGGCTCGGTCTTCGACGCGATCCAGAGGGCGGGGAACAAGGCCTCGGACGTCCTCACCGACACCACCAGGTCCCGCGAGGAGTACGGGAAGTCGATCCAGTACTCGGTCACCAGCCTCACCCAGTGGCTCCAGCGCTACGGCACCGACGACACCGTCCTGGTCTTCCTCGGCGACCACCAGCCCATCGCCCGGGTCAGCGGCGACCGCGCCTCGCGGGACGTGCCGGTGTCCCTGGTCGCCAAGGACCCGAAGGTCCTGGAGAGGATCGACGGCTGGAACTGGACGGAGGGCCTCAAGCCCGCCGCCGACGCGCCGGTGTGGCGCATGGACTCCTTCCGCGACCGCTTCCTGAAGGCCTACGGCTCGACACCGCACCCCTCGAAGGGCTGATCAGCCGCCGGAGGTGTCGAGCTCGGCGTCCTCGCCGACGCCGGCGCAGTCGTAGGGGTCCTTCAGCCAGCCGTCCGGCAGCACCACCCGGTTGTTGCCGGAGGTGCGGCCGCGGGGCCCGTCGGCGCCGGCCGGCCAGGGCTGGTCGAGGTCCAGCTCGTCCAGGCCGGAGCGCAGCTCCTCCAGGGACGAGGTGATCGCGAGGCGCTTGCGCATCTCGGAGCCGACCGCGAAGCCCTTCAGGTACCAGGCGACGTGCTTGCGGAAGTCGATCACGCCCCGCGACTCGTCGCCGATCCACTCCCCGAGCAGCGTGGCGTGCCGGACCATGACGTCGGCCACCTCGCGCAGGGCGGGCCGGGCGATGTCCTCGGTGCGGCCCTCGAAGGCGGCGACCAGGTCGGCGAAGAGCCAGGGCCGGCCCAGGCAGCCGCGCCCGACCACGACTCCGTCGCAGCCGGTCTCACGCACCATCCGCAGGGCGTCCTCGGCGGACCAGATGTCGCCGTTGCCGAGCACCGGGATCTCCGGGACGTGCTCCTTGAGCCGGGCGATGGCGTCCCAGTCGGCGGTGCCGCCGTAGTGCTGGGCGGCGGTGCGGCCGTGCAGCGCGATGGCGGTGACGCCCTCCTCGACGGCGATCCGGCCGGCGTCGAGGTAGGTGATGTGGTCGTCGTCGATGCCCTTGCGCATCTTCATCGTCACGGGCAGCTCGCCGGCGCCGCTGACGGCCTCGCGCAGGATCGCCCGCAGCAGGTTCCGCTTGTACGGCAGCGCCGAGCCGCCGCCCTTGCGGGTGACCTTCGGCACCGGGCAGCCGAAGTTCAGGTCGATGTGGTCGGCGAGGTCCTCCTCCGCGATCATGCGGACGGCCTTGCCGACGGTGACCGGGTCCACGCCGTAGAGCTGGATCGACCGGGGCCGCTCACTGGCGTCGAAGTGGACGAGCTGCATGGTCTTCTCGTTGCGCTCGACCAGCGCCCTGGTGGTGATCATCTCGCTGACGAACAGCCCCTTGCCGCCGCTGAACTCCCGGCACAGGGTGCGGAAGGGCGCGTTGGTGATCCCGGCCATGGGGGCCAGGACGACGGGCGGCTGGACGGTGTGCGGGCCGATCTGCAGGGGCGTGGACATGCCTCCATTGTGCCGTGCAATGGAATGGCAAAATTCATTAGTTAGGCGCACTATCGAAATCGGCGTACGATGGCACGCATGCCCGAGCTCAGTCCCCGCCGCCGCATGCTCGTGCTCGCGATCTGCTGCATGAGCCTGCTGATCGTGAGCCTGGACAACACGGTCCTGAACGTGGCCCTGCCCTCCATGCAACAGGACCTGCACGCCAGTACGTCGGGTCTGCAGTGGACGATCGACGCCTACACGCTGGTCCTGGCCTCGCTGCTGATGCTCGCGGGCTCCACCGCCGACCGGATCGGCCGCAAGCGCGTCTTCATGGCGGGCCTGGTCGTCTTCACGATCGGCTCGGTGCTGTGCTCCCTCGCGCCGGACCTCCACGCCCTGGTCGCCTTCCGGATGGTCCAGGCGGTGGGCGGCTCCATGCTGAACCCGGTCGCCATGTCGATCATCACCAACACCTTCACCGACCCGCGCGAGCGGGCCCGGGCGATCGGCGCGTGGGGCGCGGTCGTCGGCATCTCCATGGCCGCCGGCCCGCTGGTCGGGGGCCTGCTGGTGGAGTCGGTCGGCTGGCGCTCGATCTTCTGGATCAACCTGCCGGTGGGCCTGCTGGCCCTGCTGCTCACGCTGCGCTTCGTCCCGGAGTCCCGCGCGCCCCGGGCCCGCCGCCCGGACCCGGTGGGGCAGGTGCTGGTGATCGCGCTGTTCGGTTCGCTGACGTACGCGATCATCGAGGCGCCGAGCACGGCCCTCGCCTCCCTGGCCCCGCTGATGGCCCTGGCCCTGGCGGCCCTCGCCGCCCTGCTCTGGTACGAGCCGCGCCGCGCGGAACCCCTGATCGACCTGCGCTTCTTCCGCTCGGCTCCGTTCAGCGGCGCGACGGTCATCGCCGTCAGCGCGTTCGCGGCGCTCGGCGGCTTCTTGTTCCTGTCGACGCTGTACCTGCAGAACGTACGGGGGCTGACCGCCCTGGAGGCGGGGCTGTGGATGCTGCCCATGGCGGTGCCCACGTTCCTGTGCGCGCCGCTGTCCGGCCGCCTGGTCGGCACGCGCGGCCCCCGGCTGTCCCTGGTGATCGCGGGCCTCGCGATGACCGCGAGCGCCGTCCTCTTCGCCGCGTTCGAGGCCGAGACCTCGAACGTCACGCTCTTCCTCGGCTACGTGCTGTTCGGCGTCGGCTTCGGCTTCGTCAACGCGCCCATCACCAACACGGCGGTCTCCGGCATGCCGCGGGCCCAGGCGGGCGTGGCGGCGGCGGTCGCCTCGACGAGCCGGCAGCTCGGTCAGACGCTGGGCGTCGCGGTGGTGGGGGCGGTGCTCGCGTCGGGTGTGGGGGCGTCCTCGTACCGGGAGGCGTTCGTGTCCGCCGCGCGGCCGGGGTGGTGGATCCTCGTGGCGTGCGGGTCCGCGGTGCTGGCCCTCGGCGCCGTGACCAGCGGCCGCTGGGCCCGCGGAACCGCCGAACGCACCGCCGCGAGGCTGGCGTCACCGGAGGTGCGGGACGTGGTGGCGACAGAAACGGCCTGACAGCTCCGTCCCGGGGAATCCCCTTTGATGTCGGTCCTGCCGCACGCTCCTTGCCGCGGGCGGGCCGGGCCGGCCGGATTCCTCGGACGCGGGAGGCGTGATGGCGGACATCGACACGAGCAAGGTCAGCCGGTGGGACCTGCACGGGCGCCGGCATGTGGTGCAGGTGCTGCGTACGGGCGTGCAGCGCACGATCAGATGCGGCACCTGCGGCTGGCGCGGAGGCGCGCAGTTCCTGCCCTGGCTGAAGGCGGAGGAGCACCTGGCCCAGGCCCACCAGGCGACGGTGGACCCGACGGCGGCGTGAGCGGCCCGGGCGGGAGGGACGTCGCGGACACGGCCTAGTAGAGGATCGAGGGCAGGTAGGCCCCGTCCGGTGTGGTGTAGAGGCCGACGGTCATCAGGCTCATCAGCTGCACGACCTTGAGACCGTGGGACAGGCACCAGCGGAGCAGCACGGCGTCGCTCACGGGGACGAGGATGCCCGGGCCGCCGAACCGCGGTGCCGCCGCGATCAGCGCCTGCAGGTCCGGGGTGGTCTCGCCCACGGCGTGTGCGAAGAACGCCAGGTTGGTGGCGTAACCGGTGACGCGTCCCGCGCGCTCCACGACCCGGGCCGTGCCCTGTTCCAGCGCGTCGGCGACCTCGCCGCCGCGGTCGACGCCGTGGACCTGCCGGCACACGTCGTTGCAGGCGCCCAGGTCCGCGTCCGTGGCCGCCCGCACCGCGTACCCGGGCAGCGCGCGCCCGATCGGCGGCCCCTGCACGCAGGCGACGGTGGCGCGGTGGACGAAGCCGAGGCTCACGTACAGGGAGAACGACCGGTTGTGGTAGCCGCTCTGCAGCAGACGGACGCCCGGGGCCCCGCGCTCGGCGGCCCGCTCCATCACGTCCCGCATCAGGCGGCGGCCCACGCCCGCGTTCTGCACGGCCGGGTCGACGGTGACCGGCCCGACCCCGGCGACGGCCGAGCGTTCGTCGAGGAAGTTGCTGCCGACGACCCGCCCGTCGAGTTCGGCGACGACACCGTAGAACCCCGGGTGCGTCAGGGCGCCCTCGATCAGCGCGGCACCGATCTCGGGGCTCGGGATGTCGGGCGGGAAGGCGTGCTCCGCGGCGACCCCGGCGAAGGCCTCGTAGCAGATCCGGCCGCACTCCGCGGTGTCGTCCGGGGTGCCCGGGCGGAGTATGAGGTCCACGATCGCCAACCCCTTCTTCGCGCATCCCCCGCGGCGGCCCGCCCCTCGGTTTCCATCCTGGGCCCCGAGAGGGCCGGGCGCACCCGGTACGGCGCTCCGCTCAGGCCCGCAGCCCGCGCAGCAACACGTCGACGACCGCCGTGAAGTCCGCCTGCGCCCCCGGCTCCTCCCACTCCCGGGCGTAACAGGGGTCGTGGAAACGGCCCGTGGCCTGGAAGACCGCGCGGGCCGTGGCCTCGGGGTCGTCGGAGGCGAAGGCGCCGCTCTCCACGCCGTCGCGGACGATACGGGTCAACTGGGCGGTCAGCTCGGCGATGTGCTCGCCGACCGCCGTGCCGTTCTCGCCCGTGAGGACCGTGTACGTGGCGAACAGCTCCGGGTCCGCGCCCGCCTTGCGGCGCTTGGCGGCGAACAGCGCGGCGAGCCAGTCGCGCAGCCGGGCCTCCGGGGCGCCGTCGCCGGCGGCGATCCCGGACAGTTCGCCGGAGGTGCGGTCCAGCCAGCGCTTGGTGACCGCCTCGCGCAGCGCCGCCTTCGTCCGGAAGTGCCGGTAGACGCTGCCGTGGCTGACGCCGAGCGCGCGGGCCACGTCCACCACGGTGGCCTTGGCCGGGCCGTGGCGGCGCAGCACCTCCTCGGTCGCCTCGAGGATGCGCTCGGCGGTCAGGGTCTCGCTGGTCGGTGCCATGCCCTGACCGTACCCGCAGGCCGGTTCACGCTTCGAGGTGCGCCATCTGCGCCGCCGGGTAGCGGTCGCCGGCGGCGGCTCCGGCGGGCACGGCCTGCTCGATCGCGGCGAGGTCGGCCGCGTCCAGCGTCACGTCCAGGGCGCCCAGCGCCTCGGTGAGCCGGTCGCGGCGGCGGGCGCCGACCAGCGGCACGATGTCCGTGCCGCGGCTGAGCACCCAGGCGATGGCGATCTGCGCGACGGTGACGCCCTTCTGCTCGGCGATCTTCCGCAGCGCCTCGACGAGTGCGAGGTTGTGCGTGAGGTTGTCGCCCTGGAAGCGCGGGGACATCGCCCGGAAGTCGCCGGCGCCCAGCTGCCGGTCCGCCGTGAAGTGGCCGGAGATCAGCCCCCGGGAGAGCACCCCGTAGGCCGTGACGCCGATGCCCAGCTCACGGACGGCCGGCAGGATCTCGGCCTCGATGCCGCGCGAGATCAGGGAGTACTCGATCTGCAGGTCCGCGATCGGGGCGGTGGCGGCGGCGCGGCGGACGGTCCCGGCGCCGACCTCGCTGAGGCCGATGTGCCGCACGTAGCCCTTCTCGACCAGGTCGGCGATCGCGCCGACCGTCTCCTCGACCGGCACGTCGGGATCGAGGCGGGCGATGCGGTAGACGTCGATGTGGTCGACGCCGAGCCGCTGCAGGGAGTAGGCGGCGAAGTTCTTCACGGCGGCGGGCCGGCCGTCGTAGCCCGACCAGCTGCCGTCCGGGCCGCGCAGGGCGCCGAACTTCACGCTGACCAGGGCCTGTTCGCGCCGGGCGGCGGGTGCCGCGCGCAGGGCCTCGCCGATCAGCATCTCGTTGTGGCCCATGCCGTAGAAGTCGCCGGTGTCGAGGAGGGTGACGCCCGCTTCGAGCGCCGCGTGGATCGTCGCGATGGACTCGGCCCGGTCCGCCTCGCCGTACAGGGCGGACATGCCCATGCAGCCGAGACCGAGGGCGGAGACCCGGGGGCCGGTGATTCCGAGGGATCGGGTTCGCATCGTCATGTCCTCCACGATGACATGACAGCTGACAGATTTCAATATCTGTCATTCAATACTTGTCAGCCGCCGGGTGTCCGACGTCCGCCCCCTACCGGGCCGTGGCCGCCAGCTTCGCGCCCAGCACCACGAACGACCCCGCGAAACCCCGGCGCAGCCACGTCATCACCCGCGGCCGGCCCAGCACCTGGCTGCGCACCGACGCGGCCAGCAGCCCGTAGGCGGCGAACACCAGGAAGGTGGCCAGCATGAACACCCCGCCGAGACCGGCCATCCGCATCAGCGCGTGCGGCTCCCCCGGGGTCACGAACTGCGGCAGGAACGCGAAGAAGAAGATCGTCAGCTTCGGGTTGAGGATGTTGATCAGCACGCCCCGCACGATCACCTGCCGCGCGGACAGCGGCGCGGACTCGCGCTCGCCGGCCCCGAGGGCGTCCCGGTCGCGCAGCGTGGCCCACGCCATGTAGAGCAGGTAGGCGACGCCGGCGTACTTCAGCACCTGGAAGGCGGTGGCACTGGCGTGCAGCAGGGCGGCCACACCGGTCACCGTGGCCAGCAGGTGCGGCACGATCCCGAGGGTGCAGCCCATGGCCGCGACGACACTGGCGCGGCGGCCCCGGGAGAGCGCCGCGGCGAGGGTGTAGACGACACCGGTGCCCGGCGTGGCGACGACGATCAGGGTGGTCAGCAGGAAGGCGAGGCTCATGCCCCCACCCTGGTGCGGCCCGGCCGGCGGCAACAGGACCAATCACCCTCGCCGTTGGGGGACCACTCCCGCCGGAACACGACGGTGCCGGGCCCCTCCTGGGAGGGACCCGGCACCGTCGCAGGAAGAAGAGGCGTCAGCAGCCGATCAGGCGGGCCGCCAGGTAACCCTCGATCTGGTCGAGGGAGACGCGCTCCTGCTTCATCGAGTCACGCTCGCGGACGGTGACCGCGTTGTCCTCCAGCGTGTCGAAGTCGACCGTCACGCAGAACGGCGTGCCGATCTCGTCCTGACGGCGGTAGCGGCGGCCGATGGCGCCGGCGTCGTCGAACTCGATGTTCCAGTGCTGGCGCAGCGCCTGGGCGAGGCCCTTGGCCTTCGGCGACAGCTCCGGGTTGCGGGACAGCGGCAGCACGGCGACCTTCACCGGGGCGAGGCGGTGGTCCAGGCGCAGCACCGTGCGCTTCTCCATCTTGCCCTTGGCGTTGGGCGCCTCGTCCTCGATGTAGGCGTCCAGCAGGAACGCCAGCATCGCGCGGCCGACACCGGCCGCGGGCTCGATGACGTAGGGGGTCCAGCGCTCGCCGGCCTCCTGGTCGAAGTAGCTGAGGTCCTGGCCGGAGGCCTTGGCGTGGGCGCCGAGGTCGTAGTCGGTGCGGTTGGCCACGCCCTCCAGCTCGCCCCACTCACTGCCGCCGAACTGGAAGCGGTACTCGATGTCGGCGGTGCGCTTGGAGTAGTGGGAGAGCTTCTCCTTCGGGTGCTCGTACCACCGCATGTTCTCCTCGCGCAGGCCCAGGCCGGTGTACCAGTTCCAGCGCTGCTCCATCCAGTACTCCTGCCACTTCTCGTCCTCGCCCGGCTTGACGAAGAACTCCATCTCCATCTGCTCGAACTCGCGGGTGCGGAAGATGAAGTTGCCGGGCGTGATCTCGTTGCGGAAGGACTTGCCCATCTGGGCGATGCCGAACGGCGGCTTGCGGCGCGAGGTGGTCTGCACCTGCGAGAAGTTGGTGAAGATGCCCTGCGCGGTCTCGGGGCGCAGGTAGGCGACGGAGCCGGAGTCCTGGGTCGGGCCGAGGTGCGTGGACAGCAGGCCCGAGAACTGCTTGGGCTCGGTGAACTGGCCCTTGTTGCCGCAGTTGGGGCAGTTGACGTCGGCCAGGCCGTTCTCCGGCAGGCGCTTGTGCTTGGCCTCGTAGGCCTCCTCCAGGTGGTCCGCGCGGAACCGCTTGTGGCAGGAGGTGCACTCGGTCAGCGGGTCCGTGAAGGTGGCGACGTGGCCGGAGGCGACCCAGACCTCGGGGGCCAGGATCACGGACGAGTCGATACCCACGACGTCCTCGCGGGACGTCACCATGTAGCGCCACCACTGGCGCTTGAGGTTCTCCTTGAGCTCGACACCCAGGGGGCCGTAGTCCCAAGCGGCGCGCTGGCCGCCGTAGATCTCACTACAGGGGAATACGAAGCCACGGCGCTTGCTCAGGCTGACGATGGTGTCGATCTTGTCGGCGGCCACGGTGCTCTCTTCATTACGACGACGAATACTGACGGTGCGGCGCGGAGCGCCTCGATGAGGGGTGGTGGTCGGGCAGCGGGCGGGCGAAGCGAGATGCTTCCAGCGAATGCTTCAGGTTACCGGCGGGGGCGCCCCCTCAATCAAATCGCTCCCCCCTCCGACGCCCCGAAGGTCCCGGTCAGGGCGTTTGTTGACAACGGTTTCCATATTTGTTGAAAATGAGTGTCATGAACGTACGACGACGCCTCATACCCGCCGCCCTGGCCTCCGCTCTCGGCCTGGGCGCCCTGACCGCCTGCTCCAGCGACAGCGCGGCGACGGGCAACACGGCCAAGTTCGACGTCGTCGCCTCCTTCTACCCGATGGCGTTCCTCGCCGAGCAGATCGGCGGCGACCACGTCAACGTCACCAGCCTGACCGAACCCGGTCAGGAACCGCACGACCTGGAGATCAGCACCCGGCAGCGCGCGCAGCTGGAGGAGGCCGACGCGGCGCTCTTCCTCAAGGGCCTGCAGCCCGCCGTCGACGAGGCGGTCGCCCAGACCGGCATCAAGACGAAGATCGACGCGGCCACGCTCACCACCCTGGAGGACCACGGCACCGGCGGCCACAGCCACGAGGGCGAGGAGGGCCACTCCGAGGAGGGCCACGCCGAGGAGGAAGGCCACGCCGAGGAGGAGGAGCACGCCCGCGACCCGCACGTCTGGCTCGACCCGGTGAAGTACGCCCAGGTCGCCGAGGGCGTCGGCAAGGCCTTCGAGAAGGCCGACCCGGACCACGCGGCCGACTACAAGAAGAACACCGCGGCCCTGGTCGGGAAGCTGAACGACCTGAACGGCACGTTCGAGAGCGGCCTGAAGAACACGAAGACCAAGGTCTTCTTCACCAACCACGCCGCCTTCGGCTACCTCGCCGAGCGCTACGGCCTCACCCAGGAGGCCATCTCCGGCCTCGACCCCGAGAGCGAGCCCAGCGGCGCCCGGGTCAGGGAACTCCAGCAGGAGGCCAAGGCCGACGGCGTCACCACCGTCTTCTACGAGACACTGGTCTCCGACAAGACCGCGAAGACCCTCGCCCGCGACGCGAACCTGAAGACGGACGTCCTCGATCCGCTGGAGGGCATCACCGACAAGTCCCGCGGCGACGACTACTTCCAGGTCATGGAAGCCAACCTCAAGGCCCTGCAGAAGGCCCTGGGAGCCAAGTGATCGACCCATCGGAGGACGGCATGACCGAGCCCGTCGTATCCCTGCGCGGCGTCCGCGCGGACCTGGGCTCGCGCCCCGTGCTGCGCGGCATCGACCTGACCGTGCGCCGCGGCGAGGTCGTCGCGCTGCTCGGCGCGAACGGCTCGGGCAAGTCCACGGCCGTGCGCAGCGTCATCGGCCAGGTGCAGACCGCCGCCGGCGAGATCCGGCTGTTCGGCACGGACCGCAGGCGATTCCGCGACTGGCACCGCGTGGGCTACGTGCCGCAGCGCACCACGGCCGCCTCCGGCGTGCCCGCCACGGTGACCGAGGTGGTGCTCTCCGGCCGGCTGTCCCGGGCCCGCTTCGGCGTGCTGCGCAAGGCGGACCACGCGGCCGTGCGGCGCGCCCTGGACCTGGTCGGCATGGCCGACCGGGCCAAGGACCCGGTCGACGCCCTCTCCGGCGGGCAGCACCAGCGCGTCCTGATCGCCCGCGCCCTGGCCTCCGAACCCGAGCTGCTGATCATGGACGAGCCGATGGCCGGCGTCGACCTGGCCAGCCAGGAGGTCCTCGCTCACACGCTGCGCGAACAGGTCTCCCAGGGCGCGACGGTCCTGCTCGTGCTGCACGAACTGGGCCCGCTGGAGCCTCTGATCGACCGGGCGGTCGTCCTGCGGGACGGCTGCGTCGTCCACGACGGCCCGCCCCCGAAGGCCGTCGGACAGCACGCCCTGCCCGGCCACGACCACGTACACCCGCACGCACCGGCGGGCGCCGAACCGATCCGCACGGGACTGCTGAGCTGATGGACTTCCTCGACTACGCCTTCATGCAGCGGGCCCTGCTCGCCGCCGTCCTGGTCGGCATCACCGCTCCGGCCGTCGGCATCTACCTCGTGCAGCGCCGCCAGGCCCTGATGGGCGACGGCATCGGCCACGTGGCGATGACCGGCGTCGGCCTCGGCTTCCTGCTGACCTGGTCGCCGGTGTGGATGGCGACCCTGGTCTCCGTCCTCGGCGCGGTCCTCATGGAGCTGATCCGCTGGTACGGCAAGACGCGCGGCGACATCGCCCTCGCGATGCTCTTCTACGGCGGCATGGCCGGCGGTGTGATGTTCATCAACCTCGCGCCGACGGGCTCCAACGCCAACCTCACCTCCTACCTGTTCGGCTCCCTGTCGACGGTGTCCGAGTCGGACGTGACGGCCATCTGCGTCCTGGCCGCCTTCGTCGTCCTGGTCACCCTGGGCCTGCGCCGGCAGCTGTTCGCGGTCAGCCAGGACGAGGAGTTCGCGCGGGTGACGGGCCTGCCGGTGCGCGCCCTGAACCTGCTGACCGCGATCACCGCGGCCGTCACCGTGACGGTGGCGATGCGCGTGGTCGGTCTGCTCCTGGTGAGCGCGCTGATGGTGGTGCCCGTCGCCGCCGCCCAGCAGATCGCCCGCAGCTTCGCCGCGACCTTCGTGATCGCCGTGGCCATCGGCGTGAGCGTGACGATCGGCGGCACGGTCACCTCGTACTACCAGGACGTGCCGCCCGGCGCGACGATCGTGCTGCTGACCATCGGCGCGTTCATCGTGCTGACGGCGCTCGCGGCCCCGCTGGCCCGCCGCCGCGCCCGGGCCCGGGCCGCCGCGGACAGCGCGGGGGACCCCACCGAGTGCGCGATCCCGGGCAGCCGGGAGGCCGCCGACGAGGTCGGTGTCTGACCGCCCTCACCCCGGGCTGGCACAATGGCCCGGGCAAGGCAGACGTGAGGAGGCAACGGTGACGACCGCTGGACCGTCCGTGAAGGGCCGCGCCACCAAGCAGCGCGCCGCCGTGGCGGCGGCCCTGCAGGAGGTCGACGAGTTCCGCAGCGCGCAGGAACTGCACGACATGCTCAAGCACAAGGGCGACTCGGTCGGGCTCACCACGGTCTACCGCACCCTGCAGTCCCTCGCCGACGCCGGCGAGGTCGACGTGCTGCGCACCGCCGACGGCGAGTCCGTCTACCGCCGCTGCTCCACCGACGACCATCACCACCACCTCGTGTGCCGCGCCTGCGGCAAGGCCGTCGAGGTGGAGGGCCCGGCCGTGGAGAAGTGGGCCGAGGCCATCGCCGCGGAGCACGGCTACGTCAACGTGGCCCACACGGTGGAGATCTTCGGCACCTGCGCCGACTGCGCGGCGGCCGCGACGTAAGCGGCCGGACGCGTCGCGCCTCGGCCCGGCCGTTCCGCCCGCCGGGCAGCGCCGGCCCGACCATCCGCGAACAGCACCACCGCGCGGCGGCGGAGCAGGCGATCAGCCCACTCCGGACTCCCCGGCACGCTCCGCCCGCGGCGGCAGTGCCGAGGTGACCGCCGCGAGGAGCAGTACCGCGGCGGCGATGACGAGCAGCGCCCGCCCGGTGCCCAGCGGCACCAGCAGCAGCGTGCCCAGTACCCCGCCGGCGAAGATGCCGCCGACCGTGGCCGTCCAGCGCGTGCGCGCCAGCCGCTGCCGGGCCGGCATCCCGCGCAGCGCCGTCCGGGGGCGCTTCAGCACGTCGTTGACGAGCTCGGCGATGGCCGTCTGGCTCAGCAGGGTCGGCATGCCGGGGACGTGGACGCGCAGCGCGGTGGAGGCCCGCACCCCCATGGCCAGCGCGACGAGCGCGATGACGGCGTGGTCCTGGCCCGCGTCGGCGGCGGCCCGCGTGCCGTGCCGCCACAGCGTCACCGCACCGGCGGCCACCAGCAGCGCGGCCTCGCAGACGAGCCCGGCCGGGAACCAGGCCCTGGCCCGCTCCGCGAGGGCCTTCAGCGCGACACCCGCGAGGGCGGCCCCGGTGACGAACGCGCCGATCGCGGTGGCGGGCCGCGCCACCGGGACGTCCCCTTCCCCGGCGAGCGCGAAGGACAGGAAGAGCACGTTCCCGGTCGCCAGCGCGCAGAACACCTTGCCCATCGTCAGGAAGCTGACGGCGTCGACGGCGCCTGCCAGCACGGTGAGGACCGTGAGGACCGTCACCCGCCGGGCATCGGTCGCGAGGGCCGGGGACGCATCGGGCATGCGGCCAGTGTGGGCGGCACCGCGGCCGCCGGCCGGGACCGGAGGCCCCAACACGCGGTCGACGGCTACGGCCGGCCTACCGCGGCCGGGCCGGGCCGCCGGCCGGGCTACTGCTGCTTGCCCTCCATGGCCAGCAGTTCCTCGTTCGGGATGGCCCCGCCGAAGCGCCGGTCGCGGGAGGCGAACTCCAGGCAGGCCCGCCACAGGTCGCGCCGGTCGAAGTCCGGCCACAGCACGTCCTGGAAGACCATCTCGGCGTAGGCGCTCTGCCAGATCAGGTAGTTGGAGGTGCGCTGCTCGCCGCTGGGGCGCAGGAACAGGTCCACGTCCGGCATGTCCGGGTAGTACATGTACTTGGCGAAGGTCTTCTCGTTGACCTTGGACGGGTCGAGCCTCCCGCTGCGCACGTCCTCCGCGAGTGCCTTCGCCGCGTCGGCGATCTCGGCCCGGCCGCCGTAGTTCATGCAGAAGTACAGGGTCAGCCGGTCGTTGCCCTTGGTCTGCTCCTGGGCGATCTGGAGCTCCTTGGCGACGGACCGCCACAGCTTGGGCATCCGCCCGACCCAGCGCACGCGCACGCCCAGTTCGTCGAGCTGGTCGCGGGTCTTGCGGATGAAGTCGCGGTTGAAGTTCATCAGGAAGCGCACCTCGTCGGGCGAGCGCTTCCAGTTCTCGGTGGAGAAGGCGTACAGGGAGATGGCGCCCACGCCCATCTCGATGGCGCCCTGGAGCACGTCCAGCACCCGCTCGGCGCCGACCTTGTGCCCCTCGGTGCGCGGCAGGCCGCGGTCCTTGGCCCAGCGGCCGTTGCCGTCCATGACGATCGCCACATGCTGCGGTACGAGCTCCCCGGGGAGCTTCGGCGGCCGCGCGCCGGACGGGTGCGGCTCCGGCGTCCTGTACTCCCGGCGCTGGCGCCCCAGGATCCCGCGTACGGCCATGTGTGTCTCGTCTCCTCGTGCTTGCTTGCTTCGGTCACTTCTCGACGTAGCGCAGCGAGCGCAGCCCGCGCTCCATGTGCCAGTGCAGATAGGCGGACACCAGTCCGCTGCCCTCCCGGACGTGGCGCGCCTCGCACGCGTCGGCGGTCTCCCAGTCTCCCGTAAGCAACGCGCCGAGGAGTTCCAGGGCCTGGGGCGAGGGTACGACGCTGCCGGGCACGCGGCAGTCCACGCAGACGGCGCCGCCCGAGGCGACCGAGAAGAACCGGTTGGGGCCGGGCATCCCGCACTTCGCGCAGTCGCTGAAGGTCGGGGCGTAGCCGTTGACGGCGAGGGAGCGGAGCAGGAACGCGTCGAGCACGAGGTGCGGCGCGTGCTCGCCCCGGGCGAGGGTGCGCAGGGCGCCGACGAGCAGCAGGTACTGCTGCACGGCCGGCTCGCCCTCGTGGTCGGTGAACCGCTCGGCGGTCTCCAGCATGGCGGTGCCGGCGGTGTACCGGGCGTAGTCGGTGACGATGCCGCCGCCGTAGGGCGCGATGGTCTCGCTCTGGGTGCACAGCGGCAGCCCGCGTCCGACCAGCTCGCTGCCCTTGGCGAAGAACTGCACGTCGACGTGGGAGAAGGGTTCGAGGCGCGCGCCGAACTTCGACTTGGTCCGGCGCACGCCCCGGGCCACGGCCCGTACCCGGCCGTGACCGCGCGTGAGCAGCGTGATGATCCGGTCCGCCTCACCCAGCTTCTGGGTGCGCAGCACGATGCCGTCGTCGCGGAACAGACTCATGGCGCCATTCTCGCAGGGTCAGTGCGTCAAGGGACCTCGCCCCTGCTGCGGGCGTTGGCGTACGCGGTCGCCGCGCGCAGCCGCTCGGCCGGGGTGGCGTGCCGGACGGCGCGGGGGTCGGCGTCCCACTCCTTGCCGCCGCCGTACGGCCGCAACTGCACGTAGGGCCCCTCGTGCCCCATGACGATGCCGATGCGTCCGCTGCGGGTGTCCACGACGTAGGCGCCGACGGGGGGCTTCATCGCACCACCGCCGCGGCCGGGCGGGCCGACCGGAGGGAAGGCCGGACCGAAATCGTGAGCGGGCAGGGCGCTTCCCGCACGACATTCACCGGGGTGATTCCCGGTGAGGGCTGGGAAATTCCGGCCTTGGCGTTTTCTGCCCGCAATTCTTTCACCGCGTCCTCCGCTTCTTCGGCGCAGAGCGCCGAGTGTCGTGCCTCCACCGGCCTCCCCTTCCTTCCGGAGTTTCACTCTTCGCATCTTTCCGGTGACTCTCCGCGTCTACACTCGGGAAGGCTCTGTGCCGTACAACTGCGGCGCACGACAAAGGGGTTCGGGCATGATCGAATCGTGAATACGACAGGGAGGCCGCCCGGGACAGCGCCGGAGCCGCGAGCGGACCGGGAATGGTCCCTGCGCGCCGCGGAACCGGCCGATGTGGAGGCGATAGCGGAACTGCGGGCGGTGGTGATGCGCCTGGATCTGGAAAGGCTGGGCCGCTACGACCCGGACCGGGTGCGCCGGCGCCTGCGGGACGGCTTCCGCCCCGAGCACACGTCGGTCGTCCTGGTGGCGGGCGCCTTCGCGGGCAGCGTCGCCCTGCGCCCGGCGGAGGACGGCCACTGGCTGGAGCACTTCTACCTCGCGCCCGGCGTCCAGGGCCGGGGCCTCGGCTCGGCGGTGCTGCGCACGCTGCTGAGCGGGACGGACGCCACCGGCACCGCCGTCCGTCTCGACGTCCTGCGGGGCAGCCCGGCGCGCCGCCTGTACGAACGTCACGGCTTCCGGGTGGAGAGCGAGGACGCGACGGACGTCCTCATGCTCCGCCCCCCGGCGGGATGCGGGGGTAATCCCCCGGCGGAATGAGGGAGTTGCCCGGATGTGGGGCGGGGCCGGGAGGCGTCAGGATCGGCGCATGAACTCGAAGCAGATCACGCGTCATGCCTCAGTCGCCGCGGCCTGCGCGGTGCTGTTCTCCCTCGCCGTCCCGCTGACCGCGTCCGCCGGCGCCGCCGAGCCGCTCACGTGGTCCGCCTGCCGGGGCGAGGGCCTCGACCCCAGACAGCGGTGCGCCACCGTCGAAGTCCCGATGGACTACTCCGACCCGGACGGGCGGACCGTCGAGATCGCCGTCTCCCGCATTCCGAGCGAGAAGCCCTCCGCCCGCCGCGGCGCCCTGTTACTCATCCCCGGCGGCCCCGGCGGGGACAGTCTCTCCGACCCCTCCGGCAAGGGGCAGAAGCTGCCGCAGAAGGTACGTGACGCCTATGACCTCATCGGCTTCGCGCCGCGCGGCATGGCGCCCTCCACCGCCGTCGACTGCAAGCTCGACCCCGCCGACCTCAGCAGGACCAAGCTGCTGCCCTGGCCCGCCCCGGACGGTTCCGTCGCCGGGAACATGGCCACCGCCCGGCGCATGGCCGAGGCCTGCGGCCGCAACGGCGGTGAGCTGCTCCGGCACATCAGCACCGCCAACGAGGCCCGCGACCTCGACCGCGTCCGGGCCGCGCTCGGGGAGCGGAAGATCTCCGCGTGGGGCGTGTCGTACGGCACGTACGTCGGCGCCGTCTACAGCCAGCTGTTCCCGCACCGTACCGACCGCATCGTGCTGGACAGCAACAACGACCCCGATCCGACCCGCGTGACCCGCGGCTGGCTCGCCGCCTTCGAGCGGGGCGTGGAGGACAACTTCCCCGAGTTCGCCGCGTGGGCGTCGCGCCCGGGCAATCCGTACCGGCTGGCTCCCACCGCCGACGGGGTGCGCTCCGGGTTCCTGCGCCTCGCCGCGCGGCTGGACCGCGAGCCGCTCCCCTGGCCCGGCGCCAACCCGGAGCGGCTGGACGGCACCGTGCTCCGTCAGACCATGCTGACCAGCCTCTACGACCCGGACGACTATCCGGTCCTGGCCCGGACGATCCTGGCCGCCCGCAAGAACACCGTGCCGCCCGTGCCCCAGTCCCCGCCCGAGTCGGTCCTGCAGAACGTCGCCGCGGTGGGCGTCGGCACCATCTGCAACGACGTCGACTGGCCGGACTCGGCCGCCGCGTACCAGGGCGACGTCGACGAGAGCCGGGCGCGGTTCCCGCTCACGGCGGGCATGCCGCGCGGGCCGATGGCGTGCGCGGCCCTGCCGTACGAGCCGCGGGAACCGGCCGTGCGGATCACCGACCGCGGGCCGTCCAACGTGCTGCTCGTGCAGAACGAGCGGGATGTCGCGACCCCGCTCAGCGGCGCCCTGAGGCTGCGCCGGGCGCTGGGCGACCGGGCCGTCATGGTCACCGTGAACTCCACGGGCCACGACGCCTACCTCGCCAACGGCAACGCCTGCGGCGACCGGGCGGTCTCCCGCTTCCTCGCCACCGGCGAGCGGCCGGGATCCGACCTGTACTGCGGGTGACGTCAGCGGGGGGCCGGGCGGCTCACCCCTGGCCGAACCGGTGGACGTACCGCCGCTGCCAGGGCGTCTCCACGGCCCGCCGGTCGTAGTGCCGCCGGACGTACGCCACGGCCTCCGTCGCGGGTACGCCGTCCAGCACCGCGAGGCAGGCCAGGGCCGTGCCGGTCCGGCCGCGTCCGCCCCCGCAGGCGATCTCCACCCGTTCCCCGGCGGCCCGCTCCCACGCCACGGCCAGAACCGCGTGGGCGGCCGCCGGGTCCACCGGGAGCCGGAAGTCGGGCCAGCGGATCCACTCCGACTCCCAGGGCACCTCGGGCGGCCGGCGGCCCAGCAGGTAGACGCCGTAGGAGGGGTGGGGCGCGGTGGGGTCGAGGGGGTGGCGCAGGCCCCGGCCGCGCACCGACCGGCCGGAGGGCAGGTGCAGGACGCCGGCGTCTCGCTCGCTCCACAGATCGCTCACGTCCGCCATCATGCCCCGTGATCGCCGCGCGGGCAGGGGGTTCGGCCCATGCCCGGCGACGCCTCGGCCAACCGCGCCTCGAGGCCTCGGAAGTGCACGACCACGGCCCGCCGTGCGCCCTCCGCGTCACGGGCGCGCAGAGCGGTGACGACGTCGCGGTGGCGGCGGGCCGTGACCTCGGGCGGGGGTCGTGGGGCCGGCCGCGGGCGCCGGAGACCCGCCGGAAGACCGTCCGGAAGGCGGCGAGGAGCTGCGGGACGAGGTCGTTGCCCGAAGACGCGCAGAGCACCTCGTGGAACTCGCGGTCCGGCCCGGGGAAGGAGCGGTCCGCGCCACTGTCGCCCTTCCCGGCGCCGGCGCCGGTTCCGGCGGCGGCCTCCCTCCGGGTCGCCACCCGCTCCGGCTCGTCCGGGCCCGGACATGCGCCGCATCGCGCCGTGGACGTCCCACGTCCCAGCGCCGGCGGCACCGGATACCGCGGCAGGCCTGACAGGGCGTCAACTCATGCCACTTCGCCGTGCCATTGGTGCGACCTCCGGCGGATGGGCCATTCGTGTGCGATCCCTTGACCGGCCTCACGGCCCCTCCTATGGTCGCGCTGACCGCAGGACGTAGGACGTCGTATCTCCGCAGCCAGTCCCTTCCCCCCAGACCTCTCGCTGGAGGACCCGTGCGCGACGTGACCCCCGACGTGCCGGCGCCGCACCGCCGGTCGTTCCTGAAGTACACCGGCGCGCTGGGCGCGGCCGCGGCCGTCTCCGCGTCCCTGTCGGCCTGCTCGTCCGGGCCCGAGTCCACGAACGACACCGGTGAGGGCGGCAGCGGGGCGAACCGGACGCTGACAGCGGTGATCGGCTACGGCAACGACGGCAGCTGGGACCCCACCCAGACGGCGTCCGCGTTCTCCATGGCCGCCAACCACCACATCTACGAGGGCCTGCTGGACACGGACCCGATCTCCCGGGAGCCGTACGCGGCCCTGGCGACCGAGGTGCCCGAGGACCCGGGCGCCACCTCGTGGAGGTTCGCACTGCGGGAGGGTGCCACCTTCCACGACGGCAGGCCCGTCACCGCCGACGACGTGGTCTTCGTCTTCGACCGGATCCTCGACCCGGACACCCAGACCCTCGCCAAGGGCTTCTTCGCGAGCTGGCTGAAGGAGGTCCGGAAGATCGACTCGCGGCAGGTCGAGCTGGTGCTCCGGTTCCCCTTCCCGGACGGGCTCTCGCGGCTGACCCTCGCCAAGATCATGCCGAGGCACGTGTTCGGGCGGCCCGGCGGCTGGGACGACGCCATCAAGGGCAAGGCGGTCGGCTCGGGCCCCTACCGGCAGACCGCGCACCACCCGAAGTCGAACACGACCTTCGAGGCGTTCGACGCCTACAACGGCCCGCGCAAGCCCGCCTTCCGAAGGATGAACTGGCTGACGATCGTGGACGCGGCCCCCCGCGTCGCCAGGATCTCCGGGTCGAGCGCGGGCGCGCAGATCGCGGACAACATCCCCTACGCCAACATCGGCCAGCTGGAGGGCAGCGGACTCACGGTCGCCGGCGGGGCCGGGATGAACAACCTGTTCCTGATGTTCAACACCCGGCGCAAGCCCTTCGACGACGTACGCGTGCGCCAGGCCCTGCACTACGCCGTCGACACGGAGAAGATGGTGGAGGTCGCCCTCAAGGGCCACGGCCGACCGGCCACTTCCTTCCTCGACGAGAGCAACCCCTCCCACCGCCGGGCCAGGACCGTCTACGACCACGACCCGGACCGGGCGAAGGCGCTGCTGAAGAAGGCCGGGGTCAAGGACCTGAGCATCGACCTCCTGGCGGTGAACGTCAGCTGGATCGTCGACTGCCTGCCGACGATCAAGTCGTCCTGGGACGCGATCGGCGTGCGGACGACCCTGTCCCCGCAGGAGACCACGGCCGTGTTCACGAAGCTGGACCAGAAGCAGGACTACCAGGTCGTGGCCGCCGCCTCGAACCCCAACCAGTTCGGCCTCGACGCCGACCTGATCATGCACTACAACTACGGCCCGGGGAACCTGTGGATGCAGTACACCCGGTGGGCCTCCGACCCCGTCGCCAGACAGCTCTTCAAGGACATGGACCGGGCGACCCGGGAGCCGGACGCCGGGAAGAAGAAGGCGATGGTCCAGGACTACATCGACGTCGTCGCCGAACAGGCCGTGCTCTACCCGGTCGTCCACAACGAGCTGATGACCGCCTGGGACCCGAAGCGGCTCAGCGGCATAAGGGCCCAGCCCTACCCGGGCATCAACCTCGTGCAGGCCAAGTGGGCCTGACGGCATGACGGCCGTCCTGCGGATCCTGCTGCGCCGCGTCGCCCTGCTCGTGCCGCTGCTGCTCGGCATCGTGCTGTTCGTGTTCCTGGTGATGCGGTTCTCGGACGTCGACCCGGCGTCCGCGTTCTTCCAGGGCGCCAACCCGACCCCGCGGCAACTGCACGACTTCCGCGAGGAGCACGGCCTGCTCGACCCGCTGCCCGTGCGCTACGCCGCCTTCGTCGCCGACCTGCTCCACGGCGACCTGGGCACCAGCGCGCTGACCCGGGCACCGGTGATCGACCAGGTGACCACCGCGCTGCCGCTCACCCTCCAGCTCACCTTCCTGGGCCTCGGCATCGCGGTCGTACTGGCCCTGCTGGGCGGCGTCACCGCGGCGATCCACCGGGACCGGCTGCCCGACCAGATCATCCGGGTGGTGTCGCTGACCGGGGTCGCCGCGCCCGGGTTCTGGCTGGCGCTGCTGATGATCCAGTACCTGGCGGTCGACCTGGGCTGGTTCCCGACCGGCGGCTACATCAACCCGGCCGACTCGTTCACCGGCTGGCTGAGGACCATGGCCCTGCCGGCGTGCGCGCTGTCGCTGCCGGTGGCGGCGCAGCTGACCAGGATCGTGCGGACGGCCGTGGTGGAGGAGCTGGACAAGGACTACGTGCGCACGGCGGTCGGCAGCGGGCTGCCGCCCCGGGTGGTGGTCGGGCGCAACGTCCTGCGGAACGCCCTGATCAACCCCCTCACCGTGCTCGGGCTGCGCGTCGGCTATCTGCTGGGCGGCGCGGTCGTCATCGAGACGATCTTCTCGCTGCCCGGCATGGGCAAGCTGATGATCGACGCCGTGAAGAACGGCGACCCGGCCGTCGTCCAGGGCGTCGTGCTGACCACGGCGGCCGGGTTCGTGGTCGTCAACCTGGTCATCGACGTCCTGTACCTGCTGGTCAACCCGCGACTGAGGGATGCGCCCCGATGATGACGCGCATGCTGACCCGCAAGGGCCTCGCCGAGAGGCTGTCCCGGCCCGGGGTGCGGCTGCGCGGCCGGCGCCGGCTGCCGCCGGCGTCGAAGGCCGCCGTCTGCTTCCTGGCGGTCGTCGTCCTCATGGCCCTGCTCGCGCCGCTCCTCGCCCCGCACGACCCGCTCGACCAGCAGCCACCGGCCGACGGCACCGGGCACCCGTCCGCCGGCCACTGGATGGGCCAGGACAGCCTCGGCCGGGACATCCTGAGCCGGCTGATGCACGGGGCGCGCTGGTCGCTCGCGATCGGGCTCGGCGCGACCGGGCTCGCCCTGGTGGCCGGAGCGCTGCTCGGGGCGATCGCCGCGACCTCCCGCAAGGCCGTGGACGAGACGCTGATGCGCTGCCTGGACGTGGTGATGGCGTTCCCCGGCATCGCCCTCGCGGCCGTGCTGGTGGCGGTGTTCGGCGGCGGGATCACGGTGCTGATCTGCGCGATCGCGTTCCTGTTCACACCGCCGGTGGCGCGGGTGGTCCGGGCCAACGTCCTCGACCAGTACGGCGAGGACTACGTGACGGCGGAACGGGTCATCGGTGCCCGCACCCCGCACATCGTGCTGAAGCACGTGGCGGTCAACTGCGCCGCGCCGGTCCTGGTGTTCTGCACGGTCCAGGTCGCCGAGGCGATCGTCTTCGAGGCCTCGCTGTCCTTCATCGGGGCGGGCGTGCGGCCGCCCGACCCGTCGTGGGGCAGCGTCGTCGCCGACGGCAAGAACATGGTGCTGACCGGGGGCTGGTGGGCGACCGTGTTCCCGGGGCTGCTGATGCTCGTCACGGTGCTGTCCCTGAACGTCCTGTCCGAGGGCGTCTCCGACGCGTGGGCGGCCCCGTCGGCCCGGGAGGTGCGGGCGCCCGGCGACGACCGGCTGGAGGCGCCCGAGCCCGGCAGCGGGGAGGTCGTGCCGCTGCCCGGCCTGACGGAGGCCGCCCGCAGGCTGCGGGCCCGGGCCCGGCACGTCCCCAGGGACGGGCAGCCGGTGCTGGCGGTGGAGAACCTCGCCATCAACTTCGACGGGCGGCACGGCGGCGTGGACATCGTGGACGGCATCAGCTTCGAGGTGCACCCCGGCGAAGTCCTGGGACTGGTCGGGGAGTCGGGCTGCGGCAAGTCGCTGACCGCGCTGGCGGTGATGGGCCTCCAGCCGAAGGGGGCACGCGTGCGCGGCCAGGTCCGCTTCCACCAGCGGGACCTGCTCGCCGAGCCGGTGCGCGTCCGCCGCAGGCTGCTCGGCCACGAGATGGCGATGGTGTACCAGGACGCGCTGTCCTCCCTCAACCCGGCCATGACGATCCGCGCCCAGCTCAAGCAGGTCGTACGGCGCGGCGGGCGGCGCTCCCCCGCCGAGCTGCTGACGATGGTCGGCCTGGACCCCGAGCGCACCCTGCGCAGCTACCCGCACGAGCTGTCCGGCGGGCAGCGCCAGCGCGTCCTGATCGCGCTGGCCCTGTCCCGCGACCCGAAGCTGATCGTCGCCGACGAGCCGACGACCGCGCTCGACGTCACCGTGCAGGCACAGGTGATGGAACTGCTGCTGCGGCTGCGCGAGGAGCTGGGCTTCGCGCTGGTCCTGGTCTCGCACGACCTGGCGCTGGTCGCGGACGTCACCGACCGGGTGGTGGTGATGTACGGCGGGCAGATCGTGGAGACCGGCGTCACCGCGGACCTGGTGGAGTCCCCCGCCCACCACTACACGCGCGGCCTGCTCGGCAGCGTGCTGTCGCTGGAGTCGGCCCAGGAGCGCATGACGCAGATCAGGGGCGTCGTGCCGTCCCCGGCCGACTTCCCCGCAGGCTGCCGCTTCGCCGGCCGGTGCCCGCGCGCGAGCGAGGTGTGCCGGACGACGGCGCCCGTCCTGACCGGTACGCGGGCCCACACGGCGGCCTGCCATCACCCGGCCCTGGAACTGGCCACGACGGAGACCGAGGCCGTGTCATGAGCGCCCTGGTGGAGCTGTCCGACGCGCACGTCGTCCACAAGGCCCGCAGCGGCGGGGTGTTCACCCGGGACCGGGTGTACGCGCTGACCGGCGCGGACCTGGCCGTCGCGCCCGGCGAGACGATCGGCGTGGTCGGCGAGTCGGGCTGCGGCAAGTCGACCCTGGCGAAGGTGCTGGTCGGGGTGGAGCGGCCGACCCGCGGCACGGTCGCGTTCCGGGGGCGGGACCTGTGGGCGATGCCGGCCGCCGAGCGCCGCAGGGCCGTCGGCGCGAGCACCGGCATGATCTTCCAGGATCCGTCAACGGCCCTGAACCGCCGGCTGCCCGTCCGGCGGATCCTGCGCGACCCGCTGGACGTGCACGACCGGGGGACCCGTGCGCAACGCGAGGAGCGGGTGCGGGAGCTGATGTCCCTGGTCGGCCTGCCCCGGGCCCTCGCCGACGCCCTGCCCGGCCAGTTGTCGGGCGGGCAGCGCCAGCGCGTCGCCATCGCCCGGGCCCTGGCCCTGGAGCCGGACCTGGTCGTGGCGGACGAGCCGACCAGCGCCCTGGACGTGTCGGTCCGGGCCCAGATCCTCAACCTCCTGCTCGACCTGAAGGAACGCCTGAACCTGGCCCTGGTGTTCGTCTCGCACGACATCCAGACGGTCCGGCGGATGAGCGACCGGGTGATCACCATGTACCTGGGCCGGATCGTCGAGGAGTCCCCGGCCGCCCTGGTCACCGACCGGGCCCGGCACCCGTACACCCGCGCCCTGTTCTCCGCCACGCCCGGCCTGCTCGACCCGATCGAGCCCATCCCGCTGGCCGGTCCCGTCCCCTCGGCGACCCGCCCGCCGAGCGGCTGCCCGTTCCGCACCCGCTGCTGGAAGGCGGACGGCGTCTGCGCGGAACAGATGCCGGGCTTCTCCGCCGCGTCGGCGCCCGCACACCGCTTCCGCTGCCACCATCCTGTCCAGGAGGACGAGTCGACCCGTGACCTCGTCCCCCGGAGCGACCCGATGGAGGCCCCATGACGATCACCCAGCCGGCCGGTGTCATCCCGCCCCTGTGCACACCCCTGACACCGGACGGCGAGGTGGACGTCCCCTCGCTGCTCAGGCTCGTCGACCATCTGGCCGCAGCAGGAGTGCACGGCCTGTTCGTGCTCGGCTCGACCTCCGAGGCGGCCTATCTGACGGACGCCCAGCGCAGGCTGGTGGTCGAGTCGGTCGTCCGTCACGCCGGCGGGCAGCTCCCGGTGCTGGCCGGGGCCATCGACATGACCACGCCCCGGGTGCGGGACCACGTCGCCGCGGTGACGGCGGCGGGCGCGGACGCGGTCGTCGTCACCGCCCCGTTCTACGCCCGCACCCACCCGGCGGAGATCGCCCGCCACTACCGCGCGGTCGCCGCCGCCAGCCCCGTCCCGGTCGTCGCCTACGACATCCCCGTGGCCGTCCACACGAAGCTGCCCGGGGACGTCGTGCTGGAGCTGGCCGCCGACGGCGTCCTGGCAGGGCTGAAGGACTCCAGCGGCGATCTGGCCGCCTTCCGGCAGGTCGTGACCGGCGTCCGCGACCACCAGGGCATCACCGGCTTCAGCGTGCTCACCGGATCCGAGCTGATCGCCGACGCGGCCCTGGCGATCGGCGCGGACGGTGTGGTGCCCGGCCTCGGCAACGTCGACCCGCACGGCTACGTCCGCCTGGACCGCCTGTGCCGCGCCGGGGACGCGGAGGGGGCCCGGGCCGAACAGGAGCGGCTGTGCGCCCTGTTCGGCCTGGTATCGGTGGGCGACCCGGCCCGCATGGGCCCGGGCTCCTCCGCGATCGGTGCGTTCAAGGCAGCGCTGCACCTGCGGGGCGTGATCGACTGCCCGCTGACGGCCGAGCCGCAGGTGCCGCTGTCGCCGGACGAGGTGGAGCGGGTCGGGAAGTACCTGGCCGCGGCGGGGCTGCTCTAGAGCTCCCCGGCCGGAATCCGGCGGAACTCGATCGTCTCGTAGGTCCCCCGGACGCCGGTCTCGTAGAGGACCCCCACCGTCCCGCGGCCGAGCGGCACCAGGTCGGAGTAGGCCGCGGGCTGCGTGGAGAGCGTCAGCGCCTTGGTGAAGGTGGCGCCGCCGTCGGTGCTGCGCCACACGGCCATGGCCCGGCGGGCGGTCGGGACGGACGGGCCGGAGAACAGCAACGGGGCGCGGCGGCCGGCCGGTTGCAGCACGCTCCCCTGGACGACCGGGACGTCGTCCAGGGTGGGCTGCGCGGCGTAGGGCCGGTCGAGGGAGGCGCCGCCGTCGCTCGACCGGCTGTCGAGGCGGTGGCCCGGGCTGCTGCCGTGCTGGTCACGGGCGTTGAAGTACACGTCCCCGTCGGGGAGTTGGGCGGCGGTGGACTCGTTGGCGTTGTGCGTGCCGTCGTAGGAGTCGTCGACGAAGCCGAGCCGCCAGGTCCGGCCGCCGTCGTCGCTGAGGAGGGCGTGGGCGCCGTAGTGGCGGGGTTCCCTGCCGGTGCCCGGGGAGCCGGGCGGCGGGGACGCCGAGTGGTTGGCGGGGACGACCAGACGGCCCGCGTACGGGCCCCGGGTGAGGGCGAGCGCGTGGCCGGGGCCGGTCGCGTACCAGCGCCAGGAGGGGTGTTTCACCTGCGCGGTGATCTCGCGGGGCGCGGTGAAGCGGCGGCCGTCGTCCCGGCTGCGCTGCACGAAGACGCGGCGGCTCTGTTCGGGCGTGACCTCCCCGCGCATGATCTGCGCCTCCGTCACGTCACCGCTGTTGTAGGAGGTCAGGAGCACGACGGCGCCGCTGCGCGGGTCGACGACGGGTGCCGGGTTGCCCCGGGTGTCGCCGTCCCCGGCGGCGACGACGGTGAGCGGGCCCCAGGTGCAGCCGCCGTCCGCCGAGCGTCTCAGCACGACGTCGATGTCGCCGCTGTCGCCCGCCCCGCCCCGTCTGCCCTCGGCGAAGGCGAGGACCGTGCCCCGGGGCGTGGTGACGACGGCGGGGATGCGGTACGTGGCGTAGCCGCCCTCGCCCGAGACGTACGGGACGGAGGAGGTGCAGCCGGGGGCGGCCGAGGCGGTGGCGGCTCCCGCGGTGAGGGGGGTGAGGAGGACCGAGGTGACCAGGAGGGTGCGGCTGAGGAGTCTCATCCCTCAGATGCTCCCCGGCGTCACCATCCCCGACTCGTACGCCACGATGACCAGCTGCGCCCGGTCCCGCGCCGCCAGTTTGCCCATGATGCGGCTGACGTGGGTCTTCGCGGTCAGCGGGCTCAGACCCAACGCCTCCGCTATCTCGGTGTTGTTGAGGCCGCGCGCGACCAGCGTGAGCACTTCCCGCTCACGGTCGGACAGGCACTCGGGCCCGCCGGCCGGCGGCGGCGTGGGACTGCGCAGGAACCGCTCGATCAGCCGTGCCGTGGGCCCGGGCGACAGCAGGGACTCACCGGCCGCGACGGTCCTGATGCCGTCCAGGAGTTCGGCCGGCCGGGTGTCCTTGACGAGGAACCCGGACGCGCCGGCGCGCAGGGCGTCGACGATGTTCTCGTCGGTGTCGTACGTGGTGAGCACGAGCACCCGGACGCCCGCGAGGTCCTCGTCGGCCGCGATGAGCCGGGTGGCCTCGATGCCGTCCAGGTCGGGCATACGGATGTCCATCACCACCAGGTCGGCGCGTGTGGCGCGGGCCAGTTCCACGGCCTGCCGGCCGGTGGCGGCCTGGCCGACGACCGCCATGTCCCGGGCCGAGTCCACGAGCATCGCGAACGCCTCGCGCACCAGGGTCTGGTCGTCCGCGAGCAGCACCCGAATCGTCATCCGGTCCTCTCCCCCGTCGTGGTCAGCGGCAGGACCGCCGTCACCTCGAAACCGCCCCCGGCCCGCGGTCCGGCGTCGAGTGTGCCACCCACGCTGCGGGCCCGCTCCCGCATCCCGACCAGCCCGAAGCCCGGGGTGCCGCCCGCGGCCGGTCCGGCGCCGTCGTCGCTGACCGACACGTGCAGGGCGCCCGCCCGCTCGTCCAGCGCGACCCGGACGGCCGGTCCGGGTCCGGCGTGCCGTACGGCGTTGGTGAGGGCCTCCTGCACGATGCGGTAGGCGGCGGCGCCGACGGCGGGCGGCGCGTGCCGTATCCGTACCGTCTGCTCGACCCGGGCACCGGCGAGCCGGGCGGCCTCCGCCAGGTCGGGCAGCCCGTCCAGGCCCGGCAGCGGGCCGCGGGCGTCGGCGCTGCCGTGCGCGGCGTCGTGGGCGCGCAGCACCTCCAGCGTCGTGCGCAGTTCGCCGCGGGCGCTGCGGCACGTCTCGGCGATGTCGTCCAGGGCCTTGGCGACCGCCTCCCGGTCCAGCCGCTCCGGATCGGCGGACAGCACGTGGGCGGCGACGGAGGTCTGCACTCCGATCAGGGTGATGCTGTGGGCCAGCAGGTCGTGCAGGTCGCGGGCGATCCGCAGCCGTTCCTCGGCGACGCGCCGCCGGGCCTCCTCCTCCCGGGTGCGTTCGGCCCGTTCGGCGCGCTCCACGATGGAGGCGACGTACTGGCGGTAGAAGCGCACGTCGACGCCGCAGAACAGCACGGCGACGACCCAGCCGGAGATCTTCAGCAGCTCCAGTGCCTCGTGGGCGCTGACGGTGAGCATCACGCTGACGGAGAGGGCGATGACCCCCGTCCCGACCAGGACCGTGCGCAGCGGGCGGCCGGTGACGGCGACGGTGTAGAGGGCGATGTAGGTGGCCGGGGTGGGCGCGGAGTGGACGTGGTCCAGCGCGTGGTACGGCGCGACACAGGCCACGATCAGCGCCAGCACGAGCAGCGGCCGGCGCCGCCGCCAGGGCAGCGGGGCGTGGGCGGCGAGCAGCAGCGTCCAGCCGAGGGCGTCGGGCTCGCGCCCGTCGTCGACGAACAGCGCGATGCCGGCCGCGAGCACCGCCGCGACGAAGGCGAGCAGCGTGTCGTTGCGGACGGCGTGCGGGGCGGTCAGGGGGTCGCGGTTGACGGCGGCCATGACCCGCTCGGCGGTTCGCGACCGGCTCGTGGCCGCGGTGGTGGGTTGCTGCACGGGCATCATCCTCGGCGAGGAAGGCGTCCCTCCGGGAGGGGAGGGACGCCGTCGGCGGTCAGGTGACGTGCGCGGACACGGGCTCGTCCCGCGTCGCCGGGGTGGCCCGCCGCGGTGCGCGCGAGAGCCCGCCCGGCCACCACATCCGCCGTTTGAGCAGCACACTGGCCGTGGTCACCAGGTACGTCCGCACCAGGAACGTGTCCAGCAGCACCCCGACGGCGATGACGAACCCGAGCTCGACCAGGCCGACCATCGGCAGGGTCGTCAGCACCGCGAACGTCGCCGCCAGCACGACCCCCGCCGAGGCGATCACCCCGCCGGTCGTCCGCAGCGCGGTCAGCGCCGCCGCCTCCGGTTCGGCACCCCGCACGGACTCCTCCCGCATGCGGTGCATCAGGAAGATGCCGTAGTCGACCCCGAGGGCGACCAGGAACACGAACGACAGCAGCCCGAGCCCGGGATCCGTCCCGCCGAAGCCGAGCACCGGCTCGAACACCAGCCCGCCGATGCCGAGCGCCGCGCCCCACACCGCGACCACCGCCACCAGCAGCAGCAGCGGCGCGACCAGACTGCGCAACAGCCCCACCAGGATGACGAACACGGCGGCCAGCACCAGCGGCACGATCACCTTGCGGTCCCGCGCCTCGGCGGCGGCGAGATCGATCTGCTGGGCGCTGGGCCCGCCGACGTACGCGCCCTCGGGGTCGAGTCCGGCGCGCAGGGCCTCGACGGTGCGGGTCTCGGCCGGGGTCTCCGGCGGCGCGGTGGCGAAGACGGCGATCTCGGTCCAGCCCGACCCGCTGCGCCCGGGCACCGCCTCGGCGACCCCGTCGGTCACCCGGGCCCGCGCCAGGACCGCCTCGGCCGCGCCGTCGGGCGCGATGACGGTCAGGGGCCGGCTGCTGCGCTCGGGGTATTCCCGCGCCAGCGTCCGCATCGCGGTGATGGACTCGGGCCGCTCGGTGAAGGAGTCCTCCTGCTTGATGCTGCCGGACAGGTTCAGCGTGCCGAGGGCGAGCGCGCCGAGCAGTACGCCTCCGCCGACGAGCACGGCGGCGGGCCGGCGCGTCGCCGAGGTGCCCATCGCGGCGAACAGCGACCGCCGGGCCTTGGGCTCGCTGCCGAAGGCGGGGACCAGTGGCCAGAACACCCGCCGCCCGAGCAGGACCAGCACCGCGGGCAGCAGCGTCGTCATGGCGACCAGCGCCGCGAGCACCCCGGCCATGCCGACCGGCCCCATGCCGCTGCTGCTGTTGAGGTCGGCGGCGAGCAGGCACAGCAGCCCGGCCGCGACGGTCCCCGAGGAGGCGAGGACGGCCGGCCCGCAGCCGCGCAGGGCGGCGCGCATGGCGTCGTAGGGGCGCTCGTGGCGGCGCAGTTCCTCGCGGTAGCGGGAGACGATCAGCAGCGCGTAGTCGGTGCCGGCGCCGAGGACGAGGACGGTCATCACGCCGCCGCTCTGTCCGGTGACGGTGACGCCGAACAGTTCGTGCAGTCCGTACCCGGCGGCCATCGCCACGGCGGCGGCGACGCCCGCGACGGCGAGCGGGACCAGCCACAGGAAGGGGCTGCGGTAGATGAGCACGAGCAGCACGGTGACGACGGCGAGCGTGGCGAGCAGCAGGGTGGCGTCGAGCGTCTCGAACACCTTGTTCATGTCGGTGTTCAGCGCCCCCGGTCCGCCGACCTCGACGGTGAGTCCGCCGCCGCCCTCGGCGATCTCCCGCACGCCGTCGACGAAGGCGTCCCGGGCCTCCTCGTCCTGGCCCGGCTGGGTGCTGGAGACCGGGTACATCAGGGTGGTGCCGTCCTTCGACGGCACGCCCCGCGGCTCACCGGCCAGGTCGTGGGCGGCGCGCACCTCGGCGATCTGCTCGGCGGCGGTGCGCCGGTCGGCGTCGGTGAGTCCGCCGCCGCGGTGGTACACCAGCACCAGGTCGGTCGACTCGCCGCCCGGCAACTCGTCCTGGATGCGCGCCACCTGCGTGGAGTCGGCGCTGTCGGGCAGGTAGTCGACCGCGCGGTTCTGCTGGATGTCGGCGAACCTGCCGGCGAGCGGCCCGAGCAGCACGAGCGCGGCGATCCACAGCCCCACCACCACCCAGGGCACGGCCCGCCGCCGCCCCGTACGCGTCCTTACGGCCCCCATCTGTCCGGCTCCCTCCGGTCGGGTGTCTGGAACGGACTCCAGACTCCCGGCGCGCGGGGTCCGGCACGTCGGGCGTGAGACCGAGCCGGGGGTTACTGCGTGGGGCGGTGCGGCGGACGGATTACTCCCCGGGGAGTACCGCCGGTGCCACGACGGCGTACGGGCCGCCGGTGCTACGAGGGCGTACGGGCCGCCGCCGCGAGCAGGCGGGTGACGTCGTCGGAGCAGATCGTGAGCGCCGCTCCGACGGTCGCGAGGACGTCCCGCTCGGCCGGGGTGTACGGCCCGTCCGCCAGGGCGATGCGCGCGCCCTGCAGCAGGATCGATTCGCGGCCGACGGTGGCCAGGTGCGGGGTGAGCGGGTCGAGGGCCTCGTGGAGCTCTATGGCCAGCCCGGCGCCGCAGGGTTCGCCGGTGATGCGGCCGGTGTCCGCCTCCAGCGCCTCGACGAGGGCGGCCAGCTGCTCCTCGGTGCAGTCGTCGAAGCCGGCCGCGCGCACGGCGAGCACGGCGGACTCCAGCGCCGTACGGGATCCGGCGCCGCCCGCGGCGAGGACCGCGAGGGCGACGGTGTGCACCGCGTCGCGGAGCATCGCCGAGAAGCGCGTGGTGGTCGGGTGGTCGAGGACGTCGGTGCCGAAGTGGCGGCGGCAGGCGGCGCACTCCACGACCGGTCCGGTCTCGCCGCGCGGCAGCACGGGCACGCCGAGCAGGGTGAAGCGGCGCTGTCCGGTCAGCCGCTGGTAGTTGCGGTCTCCGCCGCAGCCGGGGCAGAAGAACTCCCCGTCGCCGGCGGCCGTCCACGCGGTACGGGTGCCCAGGATGCGGGCAAGCCCGGCGGCACGGCCGTTTCGTCCCCGTCCTGGCAGCACGTCGCACCTCCGTCACGCCGCGCGGCAACGCCGCCGCGCTTGCGTGATGTTAGCCACATCCGCGAGGAGGAGTCAGCACCCCGGAGGAGACCTTTCCGTGACCCTCACAGGGATTGGCCGGTATGTGACGGGGCTCCGCCCGCCGGACATCGGCGGACGGAGCCCTCAAACCGCCTGCGAGGCTGGTCAGCGCGTCGCGCGGTTGACGGCCGAGACGACGGCCTTCAGGGAGGCGCGCGTCGTGTTCGCGTCGATTCCGATCCCCCACAGGACCTTGTCGTCGATGGCGCACTCGATGTAGGAGGCGGCCTGCGCGGAGGCGCCCTCGCTCATCGTGTGCTCCTGGTAGTCCAGCAGGCGTACGTCGATGCCGATGGACTGCAGGGCGTCGAAGAACGCCGAGATGGGGCCGTTGCCGGAGCCGGTGAGGACGGTGTCCTGGCCGTCGACCGTGGCCTCCACCTGCAGCGTGTCCACGCCGTCGGTGTCGGTGGTCGACTGGTTGTTCTTGACCTGGATCCGGCCCCAGGGGTTGTCCGGGTTGGGCAGGTACTCGTCCTGGAAGACGGCCCAGATGTCCTTCGGCGTGACCTCGCCGCCCTCGGCGTCGGTCTTGGCCTGGATGAGCTTGGAGAACTCGATCTGCATCCGGCGCGGCAGGTCCAGCTTGTGGTCGTTCTTCAGGACGTAGGCGATACCGCCCTTGCCGGACTGCGAGTTGACCCGGATGACGGCCTCGTAGGAGCGGCCGACGTCCTTGGGGTCGATGGGCAGGTAGGGGACCGCCCACTCGATGTCGTCGACGGTGACGCCCTTCGCCTTCGCGTCGGCCTCCATGGCGTCGAAGCCCTTCTTGATGGCGTCCTGGTGGGAGCCGGAGAAGGACGTGTAGACCAGGTCGCCCACGTACGGGTGGCGCGGGTGGACCTCCATCTGGTTGCAGTACTCCCACGTGCGACGGATCTCGTCGATGTCGGAGAAGTCGATCTGCGGGTCGACGCCCTGGGAGAAGAGGTTCATGCCCAGGGTGACCAGGTCGACGTTGCCGGTGCGCTCGCCCTGGCCGAACAGGCAGCCCTCGACGCGATCGGCGCCGGCCATCAGGGCCAGCTCGGCGGCGGCGACGGCGGTGCCGCGGTCGTTGTGCGGGTGGATCGACAGGCAGACGTGCTCGCGGCGGGAGAGGTTGCGGCCCATCCACTCGAAGCGGTCGGCGTGCGTGGAGGGGGTGGAGCGCTCGACGGTGGCGGGCAGGTTGAGGATGATCTCGCGGCCCGGGCCGGGCTGCCAGACGTCCATGACCGCCTCGCAGACCTCCAGCGCGAAGTCCAGCTCCGTGTCGGTGAAGATCTCGGGGCTGTACTGGTAGCCGAACTCGGTCTCGGGGCCCAGCAGCTTCTCGGCGTACTCCATGACCAGGCGGGTGCCGTCGACGGCGATCTGCTTGATGTCGTCCTTGGAGCCGCGGAAGACGACCCGGCGGAAGACGGGGGCCGTGGCGTTGTAGAGGTGGACCGTGGCGCGCCTGGCGCCCTTCAGGGACTCGACGGTCCGCTCGATCAGGTCCTCGCGGGCCTGGGTCAGCACGGAGATCGTGACGTCGTCGGGGATGGCCCCCGGCTCCTCGATGATGGAGCGCACGAAGTCGAAGTCCGTCTGGCCCGAGGCCGGGAAGCCGACCTCGATCTCCTTGTAGCCCATCTTGACCAGCAGGTCGAACATGGCGCGCTTGCGGGCGGGCGACATGGGGTCGATCAGGGCCTGGTTGCCGTCGCGCAGGTCGGTGGAGAGCCAGCGGGGGGCGGTGGTGATGCGCGCTTCCGGCCAGGTGCGGTCCGGGATGTCGACCTGCTCGTAGCGGCCGTACTTGTGGATCGGCATGGAACTGGGCTGCTGGCGGTTCGCCATGATGCTGTGGGCTCCTCAGAGGGTGTCCGGAAGGACGGCCGACGACGCAGCACCAAGCTCCGCGGGGAGGGAGTCGGCCTCGACTACAGGCCCTCGCCGCGGCAGCTAAGGAGAAGCAGCCCGAAACGCATGATGCGCAGCATGCTAGCCGAGCCCCTTCCTGCGCGTGGGGTCGTATCAGTATGCGGGACCGGCCACGCAAACGGGACAAAAAGTGCGCTACACCACTTCGCCCTAGCACTCACCACGGAGTGTGAGGGTCGTTGTCCCGGTATTTCACCAATCATGGTGGCGACTGGTGACAGGCTCGTCACACAGTGCAAGGGTGCCGGGCATGACGACTCACGGGGGCTTCGAGCCCGTCTTCTGCACCATCGTCCCGCCCCACGTCCTCGACCGGCTCGCCCAGGCCGAGGACCCCGCGCTCGCCGGACCCGCCCGCCGCACCCTGCAGCGCGACGCCTACGAGCGCACCCAGCGCCGCCTGACCACCGTCCTCGGCGCCACCGCCGTCCCCTCGGCCGCCGACGGCAAGCCGCAGCGCACCGTCCACGACGCCCGGCACGGCACCGACCTGCCCGGCCACCGGGTCCGCGGCGAGGGCGACGCCCCCGGCGAGGACGCCACCGTCAACCGGGCCTACGCCGGACTCGGCGCGACCTTCGACCTGTTCCTGCGCGCCTTCGGACGCGACTCGATCGACGGCAACGGCCTGCCGCTGAACGCGACCGTGCACTACGACCGCGACTACAACAACGCCTTCTGGAACGGCGAGCAGATGGTCTTCGGCGACGGGGACGGCGAGATCTTCCTCGACTTCACCCTCCCGATCGACGTCATCGGCCACGAACTCGCCCACGGCGTCACGCAGTACACGGCCAACCTCACCTACTTCGGCCAGCCCGGCGCGCTCAACGAGTCCCTGTCGGACGTCTTCGGCGCGCTGATCAAGCAGTACACGCTCGGCCAGACCGCCGCCGAGGCCGACTGGCTGATCGGCGCCGGGCTGCTCGCCCCGCGGGTGACCGGCAAGGCGCTGCGCTCCATGAAGGAGCCGGGCACGGCGTACGACGACGACGTGCTGGGCAAGGACCCGCAGCCCGCGACCATGGACGACTTCGTCCGCACCGGCCGCGACAACGGCGGCGTCCACATCAACTCGGGCATCCCCAACCACGCCTTCTACCTCGCCGCCACGGCCCTCGGCGGCCCCGCCTGGGAGCGCGCGGGCCAGGTCTGGTACGACGTGCTGACCGGCGGCGAGCTGAAGGAGCAGGCGCTGTTCGCCGACTTCGCCACGCTCACCGTCAAGGCCGCCCGGGAGCGCTTCGGCGACGGTGAGGAACTCGACGCCGTGGCAAAGGCCTGGGAGCAGGTCGGGGTGCGGACGCTGTAGTTCCGTACTAGACAGGTGCCATGCGTATTCAGGTGAGGCGCACGGGCGGATTCGCGGGCATCGAGCGGCACGCCGAGGTGGACACCTCGGGCCGCTCCGATGCCGCCGAGTGGCACGCGCTGGCCGAGCGGGCGCTCGCGGACGGCCGGACCACGCCGCCGATCGGGGTGCCGGACGGGTTCGCCTACCAGATCACCGTGGACGGGAAGACGGTGTACGCGGCGGATCCGCGGCTGACCGACGACCAGCGCACGCTGATCTCGCGCGTCCTGAAGGAGGGGGCGTAACGGCCGGTTCCCGCCCGGCCGTTGACTTCCGTTACCCCCGGTACGGATGATCCGGCGCATGGCGACTGACGCAGGCACCCCGATCCCCCGTTTCCCGCCCGGCTTCCTGTGGGGCGTGTCCACCTCGGCCCATCAGATCGAGGGCGCGGCGGAGCTGCGCGAGCCGTCCGTGTGGGACGTCTTCACGGCCGAGCCCGGGCGGGTCAAGGACGGATCGACGGCGGCGGTGGCCTGCGACCACTTCCACCGCCACCGCGAGGACGTGGCGCTCCTGGCGGACCTGGGCGTGAACGCCTACCGGTTCTCCGTCTCGTGGCCGCGCGTGCGCTCCGAGGGCGGCCTGGACTTCTACGACCGGCTGGTGGACGACCTGTGCGCGGCGGGCGTGCGCCCGGTGCCGACGCTGTTCCACTGGGACCTGCCGGCGGACCTGGACTGGCTGGACCGCGACACGGCCGCGCGCTTCGCCGAGCACGTCGCGCTGGTCGCCGGCCGGCTCGGCGACCGCGTGAGCCGGTGGATCACGCTGAACGAGCCCGCCGAGCACACCCTGCTGGGCCACGCCCTGGGCGTGCACGCGCCGGGCAGGCGGCTGCTGTTCGACGCGCTGCCGGTCGCCCACCACCAGCTGCTCGCCCACGGCCTGGCCGTCCGCGCCCTGCGCGCAGCGGGCGCCACGGACATCGGCGTCGCCAACTCGCACGGCCCGACCTGGGCCGCCTCGACGGAGGCGGCGGACGTGGAGGCGGCGGACTTCTACGACCTGCTGCTGAACCGCCTGTTCGCCGACCCGCTGCTGCTGGGCCGCTACCCGGACGGCATCGAGGCGCTGCTGCCCGGGGACGTCGAGGCCGACCTGAAGGTGATCGCCGAGCCGATCGACTGGTACGGCGTCAACTACTACGCCCCGACCCGGGTGGGCGCACCGCGGGGCACGGAGATCGACTTCGGCGGGGTCACCATGCCGGCGGAACTGCCCTTCTCCGTGCGGGAGATCGAGGGCCACCCGGTGACCGACTTCGGCTGGCCCGTCGTACCGGAGGGGCTCACGGAGGTGCTCACCTCCTTCCGCGACCGCTACGGCGACCGGCTTCCGCCGGTCGTCGTCACCGAGAACGGCTGCTCGTACCCGGGCCTGGACGACCAGGACCGCATCGCGTACCTGGACGGTCATCTGCGGGCCCTGCACCGGGCGCTGGAGGCGGGGGTCGACGTGCGCGGGTACTTCGTCTGGTCGCTGCTGGACAACTTCGAATGGGCGGAGGGCTACGCCCGCCGCTTCGGTCTGGTGCACGTCGATTTCGAGACCCTGGAGCGGACGCCCAAGGCCTCGTACGCGTGGTTCCGGGAGGTGCTGCGCGCGCAGCGGGAACCCCGGGACCCCCGCTGAGGGGACCCGTTGGTCAGAACCCCAGGCGGCGCAGCTGCTTGGGGTCGCGCTGCCAGTCCTTGGCCACCTTGACGTGCAGGTCCAGGAAGACCGGCGTGCCCAGCAGGGCCTCGATCTGCTTGCGGGACTTGATGCCGACCTCCTTCAGGCGCTTGCCCTTGGGGCCGATGATGATCCCCTTCTGGCTGGGGCGCTCGATGAAGAGGTTGGCGTGGATGTCGAGGAGGGGCTTGTCGGCGGGGCGGTCCTCGCGCGGGAGCATCTCCTCCACCACGACCGCGATGGAGTGCGGCAGCTCGTCGCGGACGCCCTCCAGGGCCGCCTCGCGGATCAGCTCGGCCACCATGACCTGCTCCGGCTCGTCCGTCAGGTCACCCTCGGGGTAGAGGGCGGGACCCTCCGGGAGCATCGGGATCAGCAGGTCCGCCAGCAGCTCGACCTGCTTGTCACCGACCGCCGACACCGGGACGATCTCCGCCCACTCGATGCCCAGCTCCTTGCCCAGCTGGTCGACCGCGATCAGCTGCTCGGCCAGGGTCTTGCCGTCGACGAGGTCCGTCTTGGTGACGATCGCGACCTTCGGCGACTTCTTGATGCCCGCGAGCTCCTTGGCGATGAACCGGTCGCCGGGGCCGAGCTTCTCGTTCGCCGGCAGGCAGAAGCCGATCACGTCGACCTCGGCCCAGGTGGTGCGCACCACGTCGTTCAGACGCTCGCCGAGCAGGGTGCGCGGCTTGTGCAGCCCCGGGGTGTCCACCAGGATCAGCTGCGCGTCCGGGCGGTGCACGATGCCCCGCACGGTGTGCCGCGTCGTCTGCGGCCGGTTGGAGGTGATCGCCACCTTCTGCCCGACCAGAGCGTTCGTCAGCGTGGACTTGCCCGCGTTGGGGCGGCCCACGAAGCAGGCGAAGCCGGCACGGTGGACGGTCTCGCCCGACTCTTCGGATGACTGCATACGAACGCTCATGCCGCCCATTCTCCCTGATCCAACCGGCCCCTCCGCACCGCGGCCCGCGCAGCCCCGGCCGCGTGAGCTTTCCGAAACCCTCACGCAACGAAACACCGTGGAAACACGGCCGTGCGCGGCCGGAAACGCACACCCGTGAACCTCTGACGAGCCCCCGCAGCGTCCACCCGTTGGAGACACCGTGCCCCTGGCCGCCGCACACGCCGACACCGGCGACACCGCCTGGCTGCTCGCCGCCACCGCCCTCGTCCTGCTGATGACGCCGGGCCTGGCCCTCTTCTACGGCGGCATGGTCCGCACGAAGAGCGTCCTGAACATGCTGATGATGAGCTTCGTGTCCATCGCCCTGGTGACGGTGGTGTGGCTGGCGGCCGGCTACTCGCTGGCCTTCGGCGAGGACGCCGCGGGAGGGCTCATCGGTGGGCTCGGCCACGCCGGCATGAGCGGCCTCGGCCCGGACAGCGTCCAGGGCACGGTCCCCACGCTGCTGTTCGCCACCTTCCAGCTCACCTTCGCGATCATCACGGCCGCGCTGGTCAGCGGCGCGGTCGCCGACCGCGCCAAGTTCGGGGCCTGGCTGGTCTTCGTGCCGGTGTGGGCGCTGCTCGTATACGTTCCCGTCGCGCACTGGGTGTGGGGCCCGGGCGGCTGGATCCTGGAGCGGCTCGGCGCGCTCGACTTCGCGGGCGGACTCCCCGTGGAGATCGTCTCCGGTGCCTCTGGACTGGCGTTGTGCCTGGTCCTGGGCCCGCGCATGGGCTTCAAGAAGGAGGCCATGCGGCCGCACAACCTGCCCATGGTGATGCTGGGCGCCGGTCTGCTCTGGTTCGGCTGGTTCGGCTTCAACGCCGGCTCCGCCCTCGGTGCCAACGGCCTCGCCGCGGCCGCGTTCCTCAACACCCTCGCCGCGGGCTGCACCGGCCTGCTCGGCTGGCTCTTCGTCGAGCAGAAGCGCGACGGCCACCCGACCACGCTGGGCGCCGCCTCCGGCGCGGTCGCGGGCCTGGTCGCCATCACGCCCTCGTGCGGGTCCGTCTCCCTGCTCGGCGCCCTGGTCGTCGGCCTCACCGCGGGGACGGTCTGCTCGTACGCCGTGAGCTGGAAGTTCAAGCTGAACTACGACGACTCCCTGGACGTCGTCGGAGTCCACCTGGTCGGCGGGGTCATCGGCACCCTCCTCATCGGCGTCTTCGCCGTCGAGTCGATGACCGGCGGTGCCGAGGGCCTGCTGTACGGCGGCGGACTCGGCCAGCTGGGCAGGCAGCTGGTGGCCGTGGTGGTCGTCGCGGCGTACGCGTTCGGGGTGACGTACGGCATCGGCAAGCTGATCGACGTCACGATGGGCCTGCGCGCCGGCGAGGAGCAGGAGCAGACCGGACTGGACCTTACGGTGCACGCCGAGACGGCCTACGATCACGGGGTCCTGGGGCACGGTGCCCCGGTCTCCTCCGTCGTCTCCCCCGCCCAGAAGGTCACCCCCCAGGCATGAAGCTCATCACCGCGATCGTCAAGCCGTACCGCCTCGACGAGGTCAAGAACGCCCTGCAGGAACTGGGCGTGCACGGCCTGACCGTCTCCGAGGCCAGCGGCTACGGCCGGCAGCGCGGCCACACCGAGGTGTACCGGGGCGCCGAGTACCGGGTGGACCTGGTGCCGAAGGTCCGGATCGAGATCGTCGTGGAGGACGCGGACGCCGAGGCCGTCATCGACGCGGTCGTCAGGGCCGCGCACACCGGCAAGATCGGCGACGGCAAGGTGTGGGCGCTGCCCGTGGAGACGGTCGTGCGGGTGCGCACGGGCGAGCGCGGCCCCGACGCGCTCTGAGCACCGGGGCCGCGTCGCGCTCGTGCTCAGTCGAACACGAACGGGCCCGGTGGCTGCGGCCCGGTCGCCGTGCACGTGATGGTGATGCCGAAGACGGTCATCCGCAGTGAGCCGCCGAAGGCCTCCAGGCTGTCGCCGGAGGCCACGGTGCCGCTGAGGGGGCCGACCCCGACGGGGGCGCCGACGGCCATCGCGGGGTTCTCCGTGCCGGTGAAGCCGACCGTGCCGCCGCCGGCTTTCAACCTGACGGCCCGTCGGAACTTACGGTTCCCTTGATGCCGCTGGGAGCAGGGAGCGGCAAGGTGGAAACCCGCCTGATCACCGGCGGTTACAGCGTGATTCAGCCGGCCGTGACCGTGCTGCGGACCGTCCCGTCCGGCCCCGCCAGCAGCACCGGCGTCTGCGCGCTGCCGAGGTCCCGCACGGCCGCCCGGTCCTCGTCGGACACCGACTCCGCCTCGCTCACCACCGCGGCCGCCTCCAGCGAGCGCGCCCCCGAGGCCACCGCCATAGCCACCGCCGTGCGCAGGGCGCTCAGCTTCAGGGAGTCGAGGGACACCGTGCCCGCGACATAGGTGCGTCCGGTCTCGTCCCGCACGGCCGCCCCCTCGGGCACACCGTTGCGGGCCCGCGCGGAACGGGCCAGGGTGACGATCTTGCGGTCCTCGGGGTCGAGCGCGCTGCTGTCGGTCATGATCCGAGCATACGGAAGCGCTACGGGCGGTCGAGGCGGAGGCGGTCCGCTCGCGGCAGGCCGGCCACGACGAGGTCGTAGGAGTCCTCGACGAGCTCGCGGACCAGCCGGTCCGGGAGGCCGCCGTCGGCGGTGACCGTGTTCCAGTGGCGCTTGTTCATGTGCCAGCCCGGCACGATGAGCCCCTCGTGCTCGCGGCGCAGGCGGACCGCCTCGTCCGGGTCGCACTTGAGGTTGACCTTCAGGGGGCGCGCGTCCAGGAAGGACAGGGCGAACAGCTTGCCCCGCACCTTGAACACCGAGATCTCCGGGCTGAAGGGGAAGTCCTCCTCCGCCGCGTTGAACGACAGGCAGAACGCGCGCAGTTCCTGCGGGGTCACTCCGGCTTCTCCTCCTGGGGCGGCTCGGGCGGGTCCACCGGCTCGGCGAGCACGGTCACGATCTTGTTCCGGCGGCCGGCCGCCGCCTCCGCGGTCAGGCGCAGCTCCCGCCCGTCGGGCAGGGCGACCACGGACGACGCCCCGGCGATGGGCACCCGGCCCAGCGCCTTGGCGAGCAGGCCGCCGACCGTCTCGACGTCCTCGTCGTCGAACTCCTCCAGGCCGTACAGCTCGCCCAGGTCGCCGATGTCGAGGCGGGCGGTGACCCGGAAGCGGTCCTCGCCGAGCTCCTCCACGGGCGGCAGTTCCCGGTCGTACTCGTCGGTGATCTCGCCGACGATCTCCTCCAGGATGTCCTCGATCGTGACGATGCCGGCCGTGCCGCCGTACTCGTCGATGACGACCGCGACGTGGTTGCGCTCCTTCTGCATCTCGCGCAGCAGGTCACCCGCGTTCTTGGTGTCGGGCACGAAGAACGCCGGGCGCATGGCCGTGGACACCTGCTCGGACTCGGCCTCGCGGCTGATGTGCGTCTTGCGGACCAGGTCCTTCAGATACACGATCCCGACGATGTCGTCCTCGCTCTCGCCGGTGACCGGGATGCGCGAGAAGCCGGAGCGCAGGGCGAGGGTGAGGGCCTGGCGGATGGTCTTGAAGCGCTCGATGACCACCAGGTCCGTGCGCGGCACCATGACCTCGCGGACCAGGGTGTCGCCCAGTTCGAAGACCGAGTGCACCATGCGGCGCTCCTCGTCCTCGATGAGCGACTCCTTCTCGGCGAGGTCGACCAGGGCGCGCAGCTCCGCCTCGGAGGCGAACGGGCCGCGCCGGAAGCCCTTGCCGGGGGTGAGCGCGTTGCCGATGAGGATCAGCAGCGACGGGATCGGGCCCATGATCCGGGCCAGCGGGACCAGGACGTAGGCGGAGACCGTCGCCGTGTTCAGCGGGTGCTGGCGGCCGATGGTGCGCGGCGAGACCCCGACGGCGACGTACGACACCAGGACCATGACCGCGATGGCGATCAGCAGGGCCTGCGTGGTGCCGTCGAACTCCTGCAGACAGCCGTAGGTGATCAGCGCGGCGGCGGCCATCTCGCAGGCGACGCGGACCAGCAGCGCCACGTTGAGGTAGCGGGTCGGGTCGGCGGCGACCTGGGAGAGCTTGGCGCTGCCGCGGCGGCCGGAGCGCACGGCCTCCTCGGCGCGGAAGCTGGAGACGCGCGCGAGGCCCGCCTCCGCGCAGGCGGCGAGCCAGGCGACGACCACCAGGGCGACGGCGCCCAGGGCGAGTTGCGGACTCATCGGCGGCTACGAGACCGTCGGCGCCGGGGACGGGCCGGTCAGGCCCCGCTCCGCGCGCCAGCCGTCCACGATGGCCGCCTGGAGGCCGAACATCTCGGCCTTCTCGTCCGGTTCCTCGTGGTCGTAGCCGAGCAGGTGCAGCACGCCGTGGACGGTGAGGAGCTGGAGCTCCTCGTCCATGGAGTGCTGCGTCTCCGCTTCCCTGCCCTGCTTCTCGGCGACCTCCGGGCACAGCACGATGTCGCCGAGCAGCCCCTGCGGCGGCTCGTCGTCGTCCTTGGACGGCGGACGCAGCTCGTCCATCGGAAAGGACATGACATCCGTCGGGCCGGGGAGGTCCATCCACTGGATGTGGAGCTGCTCCATGGCGTCGGCGTCCACGACGATCACCGAGAGCTCGGAGAGCGGGTGGATGCGCATCCGCGCGAGCGCGTAGCGGGCGATGTCGAGGATCGCCTGCTCGTCGACCTCGGTTCCGGACTCGTTGTTGACGTCGATCGACATGGTGCTGTGTGTGTCTACTTCCCCTTGTGCCCGGACTTGCCGCGGCCCTTGTGCGCGCCGTTCTGGGTGCCGTGCTTCGTGTCGTACTGCTCGTACGCGTCGACGATACGGCCCACCAGCTTGTGCCGGACGACGTCCTGCGACGACAGCCGCGAGAAGTGCACGTCCTCCACGCCGTCCAGGATGTCCTGGACCTGCCGCAGGCCGGACTTCGTCCCGTCCGGGAGGTCGACCTGCGTCACGTCACCCGTGATCACGATCTTCGAGTCGAAGCCGAGGCGGGTGAGGAACATCTTCATCTGCTCGGGGCTCGTGTTCTGGGCCTCGTCCAGGATGATGAAGGCGTCGTTGAGCGTGCGGCCGCGCATGTAGGCGAGCGGCGCGACCTCGATCGTGCCCGCCGCCATCAGGCGCGGGATCGAGTCCGGGTCGAGCATGTCGTGCAGCGCGTCGTACAGCGGGCGCAGGTAGGGGTCGATCTTCTCGTAGAGCGTGCCGGGCAGGAAGCCGAGGCGCTCGCCGGCCTCGACCGCCGGGCGGGTCAGGATGATGCGGTTGACCTGCTTGGACTGCAGGGCCTGCACGGCCTTGGCCATCGCCAGGTATGTCTTGCCGGTACCGGCGGGGCCGATGCCGAAGACGATGGTGTGCTTGTCGATCGCGTCCACGTAGCGCTTCTGGTTGAGCGTCTTGGGGCGGATCGTGCGGCCGCGCGAGGACAGGATGTTCTGCGTGAGCACCTGGGCCGGGGTCTCCTGGCCGTCGCTCTCGCCGTTGTCGCTCGCCTTGAGCATGGCGATCGAGCGTTCCACTGCGTCCTCCGTCATCGGCTGCCCGGTGCGGAGCACCAGCATCATCTCGTCGAACACGCGGGAAATGAGGGCGACGTCCTTCGGGTCGCCGACCGCGCTGATCTCGTTGCCCCGGACGTGGATGTCGGCCGCCGGGAAGGCCTTCTCGATCACGCGCAGGAGGGAGTCGCCGGACCCCAGGACGGTCACCATGGGGTGCTGGGCGGGGACGGTGAACTGTGCTCTCGCCTGCTCCTGCGCGGGGGTGTGAGCTGTGGGTGTCTGAGTCATGGGCCGGCGCTGAAGGCCTGCGGTTCCTCCTCGTCACGGCCGCGCAACTGAGGGCGGCCTCACGATTCCCAGGGTACGACGGGGCGGTGACAACGCCGTAGGGGTTTTGGGTCGGGGCTTCTCACGGCTTCTCACCAGGGGTTCCGGAGCGGAGGTCGCGGAGGGGACGGCACTCCTCCGTCACGCCGAGCGGCGGAAACCGATGGTGGGGACGGCTCGCCGCAGCGGCCAGGGCCGCACCAGTTCCTCCGACACCAGGTCGGCCAGGAAGCCGTACCGCTGCAGCGCCTCCGCCGACTGCCCCTCGACGGACTGCACCTTGCGCCACCAGGCCGCGATCTCCGACCAGCCCGGCGCCGACAGGGAGCCGCCGAACTCCTGCACCGACAGCGCCGCCGTCAGCCCGGCGAAGGCCAGCCGGTCCGCGAGCGGCCAGTCGGCCAGCGTCCCGGCGACGAACCCGGCGACGAACACGTCCCCGGCGCCGGTCGGGTCGAGCGCCTCGACCTCGATCGCGGGCACCTCGGCCGTCTCCCCGGTCCGCCGGTCCACCGCGTACGCCCCGTCCGCCCCGAGGGTGACCACGGCCAGCGGCACGTACTCGGTCAGGGCGTGCGCGGCGGCCCGCGGGCAGTCCGCGCCCGTGTACCGCATGGCCTCCTCCGCGTTCGGCAGGAACGCCTCGCAGTGCCGCAGGTCGGGCAGGCCGGCGAGGTCCCACGCGCCGGTGTCGTCCCAGCCGACGTCGCCGAAGACCCGGGTGCCCTTGCTCGCGGCCTGGGCGATCCAGGGCGCGCTGACGCCCGGCGCGAGGGAGGCGACGGCGGCGCGGGCGCGGGGCGGGCACTCGGGGGCCGGTTCCTCGGGGGGCGGCTCGTGGCCGTGCGAGACCATCGTGCGCTCGCCCTCGTAGGCCATGGAGACGGTGACCGGGGAGTGCCAGCCGGGGACCGTGCGCGACGGGGAGAGGTCGATGCCCTCGCCGTGCTCCAGGGCGTCCCAGCAGTAGTCGCCGTAGTGGTCGTCGCCGAAGGCCGCGGCGAGGGACGTGCGCAGGCCGAGGCGGGCGAGCGCGGTGGCCATGTTGGCGACGCCGCCGGGGCTCGACCCCATCCCGCGCGCCCAGGACTCCGTCCCGCGCACCGGGGCGGAGTCGAGGCCGGTGAAGACGATGTCGAGGAAGACCGTGCCGGTGAGGTAGACGTCCCAGGGCGGGTCGTCCGGCGTGCGCAGGGGGGCGAGGGGATCGACCTGGCTCTGGCGGTGCGATCCCTTTCCGGCCGGGCCCTTTCCGGCCGGGGCGGTGGACGCGATCACGATGCGCTCCCTGACGTGGTGCGGATCAGGCCAGTCTGCACCACATCACCGACGACGTGACGCCGATCACGCCGGACCCACCCGGCCCGTCAGCTCGCGCGGGGCCTCCGCACGCCCTCCCCTGGGCCACGCGCCTCACCAGCGCGGCATCGAGGGCGTCCGCCACGCCGGGTCGGCGACCCGCATCGCCGCCGCGTCGTCGCGGTCACGCAGCGCACCGTCGTCCTCCAGCCACCGCCGGTGCAGCGCGGCCAGCCGGTCGCGGTCCAGTTCCACGCCGAGCCCGGGAGCGTCGGACACCGTGACCCTGCCGCCCTCGAAGGCGAGGCGCTCGGTGAGGACGTCCTCCGACTGCCAGGGGTAGTGGGAGTCACAGGCGTGGTGGAGGTCCGGGAGGGTGGCCGCCACGTGCGTCATCGCGGCGAGCGAGATGCCCAGGTGGGTGTTGGAGTGCATGGACACGCCGACGCCGAAGGCACGGCAGACGGCGGCGAGCTGCCGGGTGGCGCGCAGCCCGCCCCAGTAGTGGTGGTCGGAGAGCACGATCTGCACGGCGTCACGGGTGAAGGCCTCCTTGATCTCGGAGAAGGTCGTCACGCACATGTTCGTGGCCAGCGGCACACCGGTCCGCGCGGCGACCTCGGCCATGCCGGCGGTGCCCAGGGTGGGGTCCTCCAGGTATTCGAGGACGTCCGCGAGCTCCTCGGCCACCCGCAGCGAGGTCGCCGGCGACCAGGCGCCGTTGGGGTCCAGCCGCAGCGGATGCCCGGGGAAGGCCGCGGCGAGCGCCCGTACGGCGGCGATCTCCTCGTCGGGCGGGAAGACGCCGCCCTTGAGCTTGAACGAGGTGAAGCCGTACCGCTCCGTGAACCGGCGGGCCTGTTCCACCACCCCGGCCGGGTCGAGGGCGGCGCCCCAGTCGTCCGGCTCGGCCGGCACGCCCCGCGGGTGGCCCGCCCACTTGTAGAACAGGTAGGCGCTGTACTCGACGGCGTCGCGCACCTTGCCGCCGAGCAGCGCGTGCACGGGCAGTCCGAGGGCCTTGCCGAGGGCGTCGAGGCAGGCGACCTCGAACCCGGAGAGCACGGACAGCCGCAGTTTGCCGGCCGTCTGGACGCCGCGCAGGCCGCCGACGTCGACGGCGTTCCCGACCCGGGAGGCGTCCACGGCGACCTCGTCCGCGAGGGTGGGCAGCGCGTTCAGGTCACTGACCCGCCGCCCCTTGAGCCGCTCGGCGAAGGGCCGGGCCAGTTCCAGGTACGTCGTGTCGCCGTAGGTCTCCCCCACGCCGGTGACGCCGTCCGATGTGACGACCTCGACGATCAGCCGCGGCGTGTAGGGCTGGTGCACGCCCTGCGTGTTCAGCAGCGGCGGGTCGGCGACCAGGACCGGCGTCAGCCGGACGTCCGCGACGGTGAGGTTCACAGCGCGGCTCCCACGAGGTCGAGTCCGGTGGCGAGGAGGGTGCCGAGGGCGGCCAGGTCGGCGGGCGAGGGGTCGGTGAGCGGGGCGCGTACGGGGCCCACGGCGTGGCCGCGCAACCGGGCGGCGGCCTTGACCAGGGACACGGCGTACCCGGGGACGCGATCGCGCAGTTCGACGAACGGGACGTAGAAGTCGCGCAGCAGCTTGTCGACCGTGCCGTGGTCGCCGTCGCGCAGGGCGGCGAAGAAGGCGTCGGCGATCTCGGGGGCGAAGGCGTGGACGGCGGAGGAGTAGGCCGGGACGCCGACGGCGGCGTAGGCGCGGGCCTGGAGCTCGGCGGTGGCGGCCCCGTTGAAGAACAGGAAGTCCTCGGGCGCGGCCAGCGTGAGGCGCTGCAGCCGGTCGAGGTCGCTGTGGCCGTCCTTGAGGCCGATGACGGTCGGCAGGGCGGCGACGCGCCGCAGCGAGGCGGCGGTGAAGGCCACCTGGCCGCGCTGGTAGGCGATCAGGGGCAGCGGGGTGCGGGTGGCGAGCTGTTCCAGCTGGGCGACCAGGCCGTCCTGCGGGGCGGCGACGAGGTAGTGCGGCAGGACGAGGAGCGCGTCGGCTCCGGCGTCCTCGGCGACGCGCGCGAACCGGGCGGCCTGTGCCCAGCCGTAGCCGGTGCCCGCGACGACGGGGACGCGGCCGGCCGCCTCCTCGACGGCGATGGTGACGACCTGCCGGTACTCGTCCTCGTCCAGCGAGAAGAACTCCCCGGTGCCGCAGGCGGGGAAGACGGCGCCGGGCGCGGCGGCGAGCCGCTCGGCGACGTGGCGGCGGAAACCGTCCGGGTCGAGGGTGCCGTCGTCGCGGAAGCCGGTCAGCGGGAACGACAGCACGCCGCGCGCCATGCCCTCCCGCAGCCGCTGCGCGACCGCCACCGGTCCAGCGTTCACGGCCATCTCCTCATATAGACGTCATCCATGTATGAGAACGAAGGTTAGGTGGGCGAACAGGGACCGTCAACCGGGCGCAGCGGGACGATTACGATCGGCCCATGTCAGACACAGGGGGCGTCCGCGAGGTGAAGTCCGCGGCGCGCACGGTCGCGCTGCTGGAACTCCTCGCGGCGCGCGGCGACCGCCCGGCCCGGCTCCAGGAGCTGGCCGACGCGCTCGGCGTGCCGCGCAGCTCCATGTACGCGCTGCTGCAGACCCTGATCTCGCGCGGCTGGGTCCGCACCGACGTCACCGGCTCCCTCTACGGCATCGGCATCCACGCCCTGCTCACCGGCACGAGCTACCTCGACTCCGACCCCCGGGTCAGGATCGTGCGGCCGTATCTCGACGAGGCGTCCGAGGCGCTCGGCGAGACCATCCACCTGGGCCGGCTGGACGGGCGGGACGTGGCGTATCTGGCGACGCGGGAGTCGCACGAGTACCTCAGGACGATCAGCCGGGTGGGGCGCCGCCTGCCCGCGCACGTCGGCGCCCTGGGCAAGGCGCTGCTGGCGGAACGCCCCGACAAGGAACTGCCCGAGGGACCGTACGAGGCGCTCACCCCGAACTCGCACACGAGCCGGGAGTCCCTGGCGGCCGACCTCGCGCGGATCCGGGACCGCGGCTGGTCCGTGGACCGCGAGGAGGGCGTACCCGGCATCGTGGGCTTCGGGTTCGCCCTGCGCTACGACACCCCCGCGCAGGACGCGATCAGCTGCTCGGTGCCGGTCGCCCGGCTCACCCCGGAGCACGAGGAGCGGATCGTCGCCGTGATGCGGGAGATCCGGGCCAAGATCGAGGCGACGGTGCCGACGGGCGCCGGGTCGGTGCACTGGCGCTAGCGCGAACGCGCGCGAGGAGCGGCGGCGGGGGGCCTCGGACAGCCGGCGAAGGGCGCTCGTTTACCCGGGCTTCACCACCCCAAACGCAACGTGCTCCACATCACACCCTCCGGGCTCCCGTGCCCGAGTACTTGCTTGATACAAATTGCCCGCGCGTTCCTGTCCGTCGACGGTCGTCGCCCCATCTCCCCTCTTCTGCCGCTCCTTTCGCATGCCCTGGGAACGCCCGTGCTCGCCCCCCGCACCACCCCCTGGCCCCTCGTCGCCCTCTTCACGGCCGGGTACCTCGCTCCGTACCTGCTCCCGACCACCGTGGGCAGACTCGACTCGGCCCTTCCGCTCTCCGCCACACAGTCCGGTGCCGTCGGCAGCGCGCTGCTGCTGAGTTCGGCCGCCGCCGGATTCGCCCTGGCCTCCCGGGTCGAGCGGATCGGCGCCCGCACCCTCGCCCGGCTCGGCCTCGTCCTGGCCGTCCTCGGCTACGGCGGCGCCGCGCTGACCTCCGCCGTCCCGGCCGTCGTCGCCGGCGCGATGGTCGGCGGTTTCGGCTCCGGCACGGCGACGACCGTCGCCGCCACCCTCATCGCAGCCCAGCGCGACCCGCACCGGGCCTCCACCGCCGGGCTGCTGAGCGTCTCCGCCCTCGCGGGCGCCGTGTACCTGACGGTTCCGCACCTGGGCCCGGGGCACGGCCTGCCGCTGTCCGCGATCGCCCTCACGTCCCTGGCCGTCTGGCCGCTGACCGGCCGGCTCCCCTCCGGTCTGCCCGCCGCACCGGCCCGGCAGGACAGGGCCCGTCTGCCGCACGCCCGTTCCGGGCTGGTGCTGGCCGTCGCCATGGTCTGCTGGTCGCTCGCCCAGAACTCCCTGTGGGGCGTGAGCGGACGCATCGGTCTGGAGCAGGCCCGCCTCGGCGAGGCCACCGTCGGTGCCGTGTTCGCCGTGGCCCTGGGCGCCGGACTGGCCGGAGTCCTCGCGGCCGGTGCCCTCGGCGCACGGCTCGGACGTGCCGTGCCGATCGGCCTGGGCACGGTCCTCATCGCCGGCTGCATCGCCGTCAGCGCCTCCGCCACCGGCCTCGGCAGCTTCGCGGCCGGCGAGATCGCCTGGAACACGCTGTACCCGGTGGTGCTGTCGTACCTCATCGGGCTGGCCGCCTCGCTCGACTCGCGCGGCCGCTGGGCGGTGCTGGTCGGCTCGGCGTCCTCGCTGGGCACGGCCGCCGGGCCGCTGACCGGCAGTGTGCTGTCGGCGCAGGCCGGCTTCCCGGTCATGGGCCTGGTGCTCGGCGCCGGCCTGCTGGTGATCGCGCTGCCGATGACCGCCGTGGCCCTGCACACCGGCGGGCGCCCGCTGCTGCCGGGCGCGATCCGCCGCCGCGGCGGGCACCCGGCCGCCCTGGTCGCCGCCGCCACGGGCACGCCCACGGGCGCCGTTCCCGAGATCGGCGCCCCGGAGCAGCCGGTGGTCGAGATCCCCGTGGAGACCCCGGCCGTCCCCGCCCAGCGCGCCTACGGCAAGGCGGGGTCCGAGGTCCTGTGAGGGCCTGGGCCGTGTCCGTACAGTCCCTCCGTCCGCCCGGAGGGACTGTACGGAAACGGTCTAGGAGAAGGTGTACGCCTCGACCTCGGCGAGGTACCGCGCCCGCAGTTCCTCGTCGTCCTCCAGGAAGGAGGCGAGGAAGGAGTTGCGGGCCAGCTCGCGCAGCCGCTCCTCCTCCAGGCCGAGGGTCGCGCGCACGGCGTCGAAGTTGTCCCCGGCGTAGCCGCCGAAGTAGGCCGGGTCGTCGGAGTTGACCGTGCACATCAGGCCGGCGTCCAGCATGGCGGGCAGCGGATGGTCGGCGAGGGTGTCGACGGTACGCAGCCGGACGTTCGACAGCGGGCACAGCGTCAGCGGCACCCGGTCCCGCACCAGCCGCTCCACCAGCGCCGGGTCCTCCACGCAGCGCAGCCCGTGGTCGACCCGCTCGACGCCGAGCACGTCCAGCGCCTCGGTGATGTACTCCGGGGGCCCCTCCTCGCCCGCGTGGGCGACCCGCCGCAGTCCCAGGGCGGCGGCCGCCTCGTAGACCTCGCGGAACTTCACCGGCGGGTGCCCGACCTCCGCCGAGTCCAGCCCGACGCCGGTGATCCGGTCCAGGTAGGGCTTGGCCGCCTCCAGGGTCGCCAGGGCCGACTCGGCGGACTCGTCGCGCAGGAAGCACAGGATCAGCCGGGTCGAGACGCCGTGGTTCTCCTCGCTGCGTCCCAGCGCCCGCCACAGCCCCTCGACGACCGTGCCGAGCTCCAGACCGCGGCCGGTGTGGGCCTGCGGGTCGAAGAAGATCTCCGCGTGCCGCACGCCCTGCGCGGCGGCCCGGGCGAGGTACTCGTTCGCCAGGTCCTCGAAGTCCCGCTCGGTGCGCAGGACGGCCATGAGCTCGTAGTACAGGTTCAGGAACGACTGGAGGTCCTCGAAGCGGTAGGCCTCGCGCAGCTCGTCCGTGTCGGCACAGGGCAGCGTGAGGCCGTTGCGCGTGGCGAGCTCGAAGGCGAGTTCCGGCTCCAGGGTCCCTTCGATGTGAAGGTGCAGTTCGGCTTTGGGGATGGGCATCAATGCATCGTACGGGCGTTTCACCGACGCTTCGGAACCGGCACCCGGAGGAGGTCGTGGGCGACGGTCAGCTCGCCCTCGTACCCGGCGGCCCGCGCCTGCCGCTCGAACTCGTCCGGATCGGTGTAGCGCTGGCTGAAGTGGGTCAGCACCAGGTGCCGCACCCCACTCTCCCGCGCCACCCGCGCCGCCTGACCTGCCGTCAGGTGGCCGTGCTCCACGGCCAGTCGCTCGTCCTCGTCGAGGAAGGTCGACTCGATGACGAGCAGGTCGCAGCCCTCGGCCAGCGCGTACACGCCGTCGCACAGCCGGGTGTCCATGACGAACGCGAACCGCTGTCCGCGCCGCACCTCGCTGACGTCCTCCAGGGTGACCCCGCCGAGCGAGCCCTCACGCTGGATCCGCCCCACGTCCGGGCCCTTCACCCCGTGCGCGGCGAGCCGCTCGGGCAGCATGCGGCGGCCGTCGGGCTCGACGAGGCGGTAGCCGTAGGACTCGACCGGGTGCGACAGCTTGCGGGCCTCCAGCGTGTAGCCGCCGGCGCGGGCGAGGGGCCCGTCGGCGTCGACCGGCGCCTCGGTGATGCCGACGGTCTCGCGGTAGGCGGTGGCGTACCGGAGCCGGTCGAAGAAGCGCTGCCCGGAGCGGGGGTAGTGGGCGGTGATCCCGTGCGGGACCTGGTCGAGGTTGATGCGCTGGATCACTCCGGCGAGGCCCAGGCTGTGGTCCCCGTGAAAGTGGGTGACGCAGATCCGGTTCAGGTCGTGCGCGGCGACCCCGGCGCGCAGCATCTGGCGCTGCGTGCCCTCGCCGGGGTCGAACAGGATGCCCTCGCCGTCCCAGCGCAGCAGGTAGCCGTTGTGGTTGCGGTGCCGGGTCGGGACCTGGCTGGCGGTGCCGAGGACGACGAGTTCGCGTACGGACAAGGCGGTTACCCCGGGGGCCATTCGAGGCCGCGGCCGCCGAGGACGTGGCCGTGCACGTGCCAGACGGTCTGGCCGGCGCCGCTGCCGGTGTTGAAGACGAGGCGGTAGCTGTCGAGCTTCTCCTCGTCGGCGACGGCCCGGGCCTCGCGGAGCACGTCCGCGGTGAGGGCCGGGTCGGCGGCGGCGAGGGCACCGGCGTTCTCGTAGTGCGCCTTGGGGATGACCAGGACGTGCGTGGGAGCCTGCGGATTGATGTCGCGGAAGGCGAGGGTCGTCTCCGTCTGGCGGACGATCGTCGCCGGGATGGTGCCTGCGACGATCTTGCAGAACAGGCAGTCGTCCTGGGGTTCCCCGGCCATTCGGTTACCTCCGAAGTCTGGGCGGTGTGATCGCAGTCGGCATCGTATCGCCGTCCGGTAGGGCGGTTCGGCCCCTGGCCGTGTCCTAGAGGGTCGGCAGGGCCGGGGGCGTCTTCGCCGGACTGGCCTCCAGCGCCTCCAGGGCCAGTCGGATCGCCTCGTCCAGTTGCGCGTCCCTGCCCGCCGCGTGGTCCTGCGGGCGCTGGACGACCTCCACGTCCGGGTCGACGCCGTGGTTCTCCACGCCCCACCCGTACCCCTCCAGCCAGAACGCGTACTTCGGCTGGGTGACCAGCGTGCCGTCGACCAGGCGGTAACGGCTGTCGATGCCGATGACGCCGCCCCAGGTGCGGGTGCCGACCACGGGGCCGATGCCGAGGGCCTTGATCGCGGCGTTGACGATGTCGCCGTCGGAGCCGGAGAACTCGTTGGCGACGGCGACGACCGGGCCGCGGGGCGCGTCGCGCGGGTAGCTCTCGGCGCGCATGCCGCGGGGCAGGTCCCAGCCGACGACGCGGCGGGCCAGTTTCTCCACGACGAGCTGGGAGGTGTGGCCGCCGCGGTTCTCGCGGACGTCGACGACCAGCCCCTCGCGGGCCACCTCGACGCGCAGGTCGCGGTGGATCTGCGCCCAGCCGGGCGCCTGCATGTCCGGGACGTGGAGGTAGCCGAGGCGGCCGCCGGACTTCTCGTGGACGTAGGCGCGGCGGTCGGCGACCCAGGCGTGGTACCGCAGCGGTTCCTCGTCGGCGACCGGGACGACGACGGCGTGCCGGGGGTCGCCGCCGCCGGACGGGGAGATGGTCAGCTCCACCGGCTTGTTCGCCGTGCCGATCAGCAGCGGGCCGGGGCCGGTGACGGGGTCGACGGGCTGCCCCGCGACCGCCACGACGGCGTCCCCGGGGCGTACCGCGACGCCGGGTGCGGCCAGCGGGCTGCGGGCGTCCGGGTCGGAGGTCTCCGAGGGCAGGATGCGGTCGACGCGCCAGGTGCCGTCCTCGTGGCGGGAGAGGTCGGCGCCGAGCAGGCCCTGGCGGGGGCCGCCGCCGGATCCGCCGCGCGGGGTGACGTAGGCGTGAGACGTGCCGAGTTCGCCTTGGACCTCCCACAGCAGGTCGACGAGGTCGTCGTGGGTGGCGAGCCGCTCCACGACCGGGCGGTAGCGGTCGAGCACGCCCTCCCAGTCGACGCCGCTCATGTCCGGCCGCCAGAAGTGGTCGCGCATGATGCGGCCGTTCTCGTCGAACATCTGCCGCCACTCGGCGGCGGGGTCGATCATCTGGCGGACCCGGCTCAGGTCGACGGTGATGTTGCTGTCGCTGTCGTCGTCCCCGGAGGCGCGCCGGTCGCTGGGCACGACCTTCAGGCGCCCGTCGGTCCACAGCAGCACCCGCTTGCCGTCACCGCTGACCTCGAAGTGGTCGGCGTCGACGGCGAGATGCTCGACGCGCTGCTGGGCGAGGTCGTAGCGCTCCAGCTCGGTCTTCGGCTCGGGGTCGTCCGGGGTGGCACGGGACGCGCCGAGGACACCGGCGACCGGGTGGCGCAGCCACAGCACGCCGTCCTTGGCGGCCCGCAGGTTGGAGTAGCGGGCGGCCTCCACCGGGAAGGGCACGATGCGGTCGGCCAGGCCCTCCAGGTCGATGCGGGTGGTGGGGGTGCCCTCGCTGTCGGGCGTCTCCTCCCGGTCGGGCGCCTCGAAGGAGCGGCCGTGCCGCTGCGGGCCGAACGGGGAGGGGGTGGTCGCCGCGAGCGTGATGAGGTGCGGCCGGGCGCCCTCGACGAAGGCCAGGTCGAAGACGTGCTCGTCGTAGACCGGGTCGAAGGAGCGGGTCGACAGGAACGCGAGGTGCTTGCCGTCCGCCGTGAACGCGGGGGCGTAGTCCTGGAAGCGCAGCGGGGTCGCCTCGGTGACCGACAGGTCGGTGGTGTTGGCGAGCTTCAGCTGGCTCAGGGGCCGCGGGCCGGGGTGGGACCAGGCGAGCCAGGCCGAGTCGGGCGAGAAGACCAGCCCGGACACGTCGCCGTCCTCGCTGCGGTCGACCTCCCGCACCTCGCCGGTCTCCCGCTCCACGAGCAGCAGCCGCCCGTCGTGGGAGGCCACGGCGGCCCGGCTGCCGTCGGGGGCCATGGCGAGGTCCAGCACCCTGCCGAGCTGCCCGGCGGCGAGCCGGCGCGGGGTCGCGCCCGGGGCGAGGCCGGTGGCGGGGGCGAACTCCAGGGCGTCGTCGCCCTCGGCGTCCGTCACCCACACCACCCACTCCTCGCCGTCGGCGCGGAAGGTCCGCGGCAGCCGGGCCCGGACACCGGGTGTGGCGGCCAGGGCGCGGGCCGGACCGGAGCGGTGGGTGACCCAGTGCACGGTGCCGCGCACGGAGACGGCACTGCCGCGCGCGGTGTGGTCCGGGGAGGCCGATCCGAACCAGCGGGAGGCGTTCACCGGGAACGGCTGCAGGTCGACGCGCTGCCCGCCGAGGCGCACGTCGAGCCGGCGCGGCTCGGCCCCGTCCAGGTCGTCCAGCAGCCAGAGTTCACCCGCGCTGGACCAGACGACACGGCTGCCGTCGGTGGCCGCGTGCCGGGCGTAGAAGCCGTCGAGAGGCGTGTGCCGGCGCAGGTCGGAGCCGTCGGCGAGGGAGGAGTAGAGCGCGCCGGTGCCCTCGTGGTCGGAGAGGAACGCGACCCGGTCGCCCACCCACAGCGGGTCCTCGATGTTGCCGTCGAGGTCCTCGTGCAGCCGGACGAACTCGCCGTCGCCCTCGCGATCGATCCACAACTTGCCCGCCGTGCCGCCCCGGTACCGCTTCCACCAGGCCGCCTCGCGCCCCATCGGCGCGGACAGCAGCACCGTGTGCGGCCCGTACGCGACGTGGCCGACCGGCCCGTACGGCAGGACGGCGGCCGGGCCGCCGTCCAGCGGGACGGCGCGCGCCCAGGTGCGGCGCAGGCTGGCCTGGCCGTGGGAGCTGATCGCCAGGACCTCGCCGCCGGGCGTCCAGCCACGCACCTGGGTCTTCGAACTGCCCCAGTGGGTCAGGCGCTTGGCGGGGCCACCGTCGACCGGGGCAACGAGCACCTCCGGGGCGCCGTCGCGGGTGGAGGTCCAGGCGACGGTGGTGCCGTCGGGCGAGATGCGGGGGTGGGTCACCGGCGTGTTGTCGGCGCTGACCCGCCAGGCCCGGCCACCGTCGAGCGGCGCGAGCCACACGTCGTCCTCGGCGGTGAAGGCGACCAGGTCGCCGTGCACGTGCGGGAAGCGGAGGTAAGCAGGCGATGTCACCTGATCACCCTATGCAGCGAGGGCGCCGCGCGGAACGGGTTCGGATCACTTGCCCTCGACAGGGCGGCAGTCCGGGTACCGGTCGCACCAGATGGTCTGGGTGACGGTCACCGTGACGGTGGGCCCCGGCCGGTCGTTCGTGGGTCCGCCGCCGACGGGGGACGGGCTGGTGGCGTCGCAGTCGCCGAGCCCGTCGACCTGGAACCACACCTTGCCGTCGACCTTGGCGGTGATGTTCCCGCGCACACAGGCCCCGTCCACCGCGTGGGTGACCTTGCCGTCGACGGTGATGTCCTTGCCGTCGTCGGTCTCGCCCTCGCAGTCGACGGTCGCGACGGTGTTCTCGCTCGCCGAGGGCGACGCCTTCGTGTTCCGGCCGCTGTCGCCGTAGGAGGCGGTGCAGCTGAGCCAGCGCACGCCCGCCTTCTGACGGTCGAGTTCCCGGGTCACGGTCTCGTCCGTGGTGTACGCGACGGCCGCGGTACTGATGCCGCCGCCCGGCTCGCAGGCGACGGCGCCGCCCACGGCGACGACCGCGAACACCGCTGCCCCGGCCGCCCGCCGCCCGCGCGGCCCCCGCCGAAACCTCCTCGAAGCCCCCATGAAGGGCAGCCTGCCATCGACGGGGGCGGCGCGGTAGGGCGCAAAGGCGTCAACCGCGCAGCAGCAGCCACTCCTGGAGCTCCACCAAGTTGCCCTCGGGGTCCTTGAGATGGGCGACCCGCATCCGGTCCGTCAGGGGCGCCGGCCCGTGCAGGACCGTGGCGCCGCGCAGCGTGATCTCCTCGCAGTACGCGTCCAGCGCGTCCACCCGCAGCACCACCAGGGACCGGTGCCCGGTGGCCGCGTCCCCCACCTCGTCGAGCACCTCGGCCATCATCGACCGGTCCTGCAGCGCGATCCCGGCGGAGCCGACCGCGGGGCTGAACTTCTCGTACGGGCCCTCACTGGCGCCCGACTGCGGCTTGAGGCCGAGGACGTCGCCGTAGAAGCGGTAACACGCGGCGAAGTCGGTGACGAGCAGGCGTACTTGGGCGAGTTCCACGGTGCCTCCAGGGGGTTCAGGACCAGCGGCCGGTACGCGCCAGGAGGACGGCCGCGGCCGCCGTCCCGGCAGTCGATGTGCGCAGCACGCTGCGCCCGAGGCGGTACGCCCCGGCCCCCGCCTCCTCGAACAGCGCCAGTTCCTCCGGCGCCACGCCCCCCTCGGGCCCCACGACCAGGACGATCTCACCGGCGGCCGGCAACTCGGCCGTGGCCAGCGGGACGTCGCCGCTCTCGTGGAGCACCGCGGCGAAGTCGGCCTCGCGCAGCAGCGCGGCGACCTGCTGGGTCGTGGCCGCGTCGGCGACCTCCGGGAAGCGCACCCGGCGCGACTGCTTGCCGGCCTCCCGCGCGGTGGCCCGCCACTTGGCGAGCGCCTTCGCCCCGCGCTCGCCCTTCCACTGCGTGATGCAGCGGGCCGCGGCCCACGGCACGACGGCGTCGACGCCGACCTCGGTCATGGTCTCGACGGCCAGCTCCCCGCGGTCGCCCTTGGGCAGCGCCTGCACGACGGTCACCCGCGGCTGCTCCGGGGACTCCTCGCCGACCGAGTCCAGCTGGACGATCAGCCGGTCCTTGCCCTCGGTGCCGAGCACCACGCAGTCCGCCCAGCGCCCGGCCCCGTCGGTGAGGATCACGTCCTCCCCGGGCCGCAGCCGCTTCACGGACACGGCGTGCCGCCCTTCCGGCCCGTCCAGGACGTACCGTCCGCCGCGGCCCGCGTCGAAGTGCTCGACGACGAACACCGGCGCGGTCATCGCACGCCTCCGCCCGCGACGCCCCCGCCCGACAACGCTGTCCTGGCGGCGGCGAGTTCGGCGGCCAGGACCTCCGTCAGCTGTCCGGCGGGCAGTTCCCGGGCCATCCGGTGGCCCTGCCCGGCCCACAGCGCCATGCCCTGCGCGTCCCCGGCCTTGGCGGCGGCCTTGCGCAGCGGCGAGGTGAGGTGGTGGATCTCGGGGTAGGCGGCGGGCGCGTACGGGCCGTGCTCGCGCAGGAAGCGGTTGACGAGCCCGCGCGCCGGGCGGCCCGAGAAGGCCCGGGTCAACTCGGTCCGCACGAACAGCGGGTTGGTCAGCGCCTGCTTGTGCAGGGCGTGCGCGCCGGACTCGTGCGTGGCGAGGAAGGCCGTGCCCAGCTGGGCCGCGTGGGCACCGGCCGCGAGGACCGCGGCGATCTGGCCGCCGCGCATGATGCCGCCGGCGGCGACGATCGGGATGCCGACGGCCTCCCGGACCTGCGCGACCAGGGTCAGCAGGCCGAGGCCGGAGCCGTCCGTCTCGGGGACGTCCCGGTGGGTGCCCTGGTGGCCGCCCGCCTCGACGCCCTGCGCGATCACGGCGTCCGCGCCGGCCCGCTCGACGGCCCGGGCCTCGTCGGGGGTGGTGGCGGTGGCCAGGACGAAGGTGCCGACCCGGTGCAGGGCGTCGACCACCTCGCGGTGCGGCACGCCGAAGTGGAACGACACCACCGGGACGGGGTTGTCGCGGAGCACCGCGAGTTTGGTCTCGTAGCCGTCGTCCCGGCCGCTCTCCGGGTCGCCGAGCTCGGCCTCGTACCAGGTGGCCTCGCCGGACAGCTGGTGGGCGTAGACGTCGACGGCGGCGGGGTCGGCGTACTCCGGCTGCGGCATGAAGAGGTTGACCCCGAAGGGCCGGCCGGTGAGGCTCCTCAGCTGCTTGATCTCCTGGTACATCCCGTCGGCGGTCTTGTACCCGGCGGCGAGGAACCCGAGCCCGCCCGCTTCGCACACGGCGGCGGCGAGCTTCGGCACGGAGACGCCGCCCGCCATGGGGGCCTGCACGATCGGGAGCGGGAAGAGATCGGTCAGTGCGGAGGACATGACCGCATGTTGTCACGTCCTCCGGACAACTCCGAATCCGGCCTGCCGTGTGGCATAGACCAGAGGAACTACCGCTTCCGCACCCCTGCCGGCCCTCGCGTCAGCGGCCGTTGAAGGCGTCCTTCAGCCGCGAGAACAGCCCCTGCTGACCCGGCTGGAACTGGCCCGTCGGCCGTTCCTCGCCGCGCAGCTTGGACAGTTCCCGCAGGAGGCGCTCCTGCTCGGGGTCGAGCTTGGTCGGGGTCTGGACCTCGACGTGCACGATGAGGTCGCCGCGTCCGCCGCCGCGCAGGTGCGTGACGCCCCGGCCGTGCAGCGGGATCGACTGGCCGGACTGGGTGCCCGGTCGGATGTCGACCTCCTCCATGCCGTCGAGCGTCTCCAGCGGCACCTTCGTGCCGAGGGCGGCCGCCGTCATCGGCAGCGTGACCGTGCAGTGCAGGTCGTCGCCGCGGCGCTGGAACTGCGCGTGCGGCAGCTCGTGGATCTCGACGTAGAGGTCGCCCGCGGGACCGCCGCCGGGCCCGACCTCGCCCTCGCCGGCGAGCTGGATGCGCGTGCCGTTGTCCACACCGGCCGGGATCTTGACCGTGAGGGTGCGGCGCGAGCGCACCCGGCCGTCGCCCGCGCACTCGGGGCACGGCGTCGGGACGACCGTGCCGAAGCCCTGGCACTGCGGGCACGGGCGGGACGTCATGACCTGGCCCAGGAAGGACCGGGTCACCTGTGACACCTCACCGCGGCCGCGGCACATGTCGCACGTCTGCGCGGAGGTGCCCGGGGCGGCGCCCTCGCCGTTGCAGGTGTTGCAGACGACGGCGGTGTCGACCTGGATGTCCTTCGTCGTGCCGAAGGCCGCCTCGTCGAGCTCCACCTCGATGCGGATCATGGCGTCCTGGCCGCGGCGGGTGCGCGAGCGCGGTCCGCGCTGCGACGCCGTACCGAAGAACGCGTCCATGATGTCCGAGAAGTTCCCGAAGCCGCCGGCTCCGAAGCCGCCCGCGCCGGCGCCGCCGGACTGCGAGAGCGGGTCGCCGCCGAGGTCGTAGACCTGCTTCTTCTGCGGGTCCGACAGCACCTCGTAGGCGGCGTTGATCTCCTTGAACCGCTCCTGGGTCTTCGGATCGGGGTTGACGTCCGGGTGCAGCTCGCGGGCGAGCCGCCGGAAGGCCTTCTTGATCTCTTCCTGCGACGCGTCGCGGCGCACGCCGAGTACGGCGTAGTAGTCCGTGGCCACTACGACTCCGCCAGGATCTGTCCGACGTACCGTGCCACTGCGCGTACCGCTCCCATCGTTCCCGGGTAGTCCATGCGGGTCGGTCCGACCACGCCGAGCTTGGCGACTGCCTCGCCGCCCGAACCGTAGCCGACCGACACGACGGACGTGGAGTTGAGTCCTTCGTGGGCGTTCTCGTGACCGATACGGACGGTCACGCCCGGATCCTTCGCCTCGCCGAGCAGCTTGAGGAGCACGACCTGCTCCTCCAGCGCCTCCAGCACCGGCCGGATCGTGAGGGGGAAGTCATGACCGAAGCGGGTCAGATTGGCGGTGCCGCCGATCATCAGCCGCTCCTCGTTCTCCTCGACGAGCGTCTCCAGGAGTGTGGAGAGCACCGTGGAGACCGTACCCCGGTCCTCGTGCTCGAAAGCCTCCGGGAGATCCTCCACCAGACTCGGCACATCCGCGAAACGGCGGTTCGCCACCCGGCTGTTGAGGCGCGCACGCAGATCCGCGAGCGAGGCCTCGCCGAAGGGCGCCGGGCAGTCGACGACCCGCTGCTCGACCCGCCCGGTGTCCGTGATCAGCACGAGCATCACCCGCGCGGGCGCCAGGGAGAGCAGCTCCACGTGCCGCACGGTGGACCGGGTCAGCGACGGGTACTGCACGACGGCGACCTGGCGCGTGAGCTGCGCGAGCAGCCGCACCGTGCGCGCCACGACGTCGTCGAGGTCGACGGCGCCCTCCAGGAAGTTCTGGATCGCGCGCCGCTCGGGAGCCGTCATGGGCTTGACGCCGGCGAGCTTGTCGACGAACAGGCGGTAGCCCTTGTCGGTGGGGATGCGCCCGGCACTGGTGTGCGGCTGGGCGATGTATCCCTCGTCCTCCAGGGCCGCCATGTCGTTGCGCACGGTCGCCGGGGAGACTCCGAGGTTGTGCCGCTCGGTGAGGGCCTTGGAGCCGACCGGCTCCTCGGTGCCGACGTAGTCCTGGACGATGGCGCGCAGCACCTGAAGCCTGCGTTCACTGAGCACCGCGCACACCTCCAGAAGTCGTCCGCCCGTTGCCTGCCACTCGCGGCCTGGCACTCTGCGCGTGCGAGTGCCAACGTTCCCCGGCCCAGTGTACGGCGGTGGGGTACGCCTCCGGCAAGGCTGGTCGTGCGGCGTCGTGCCCCGGGCGGGGCGCACCGCTAGCGTCGCGGTATGACGGTGACTTGGGAAGAGGCCGGGTGGGAGCGCCTGGCCGCCGGGGTGGGCCGGTGCCGGCTGCCGGTGTGGGACTGCACGGCGGGACTGGTCGCCGGCGAGGGGGCGGTCCTCGTGATCGACGCCGGGTCGAGCCCGGCCGAGGGCGCGCGGGTGCGTGCGCAGGCGCGGGCGCTCACCGGTCGCCGTGTGACACATCTCGCGCTGACCCATCCCCACTTCGACCATGTCTTCGGGGCGGCCGCGTTCGAGGACGCGGAGACGTTCGGGGCGGTCGGCGTGGACGCGGTGCTGAGCCGAGCGCGGGACCGCGAGGAGCTGTGCGCGGACGCGGTGCGCAACGGCCTGGCGGAGACCGTGGCGCGCGAGTCGGCGGACCGGCTGGTCCCGCCCCGCCACCTGGTCTCCGGCGAGTGGACGCTCGACCTGGGCGGCGGCTGCCAGGTGCTGCTGGCGAACGTGGGTCCGGGGCACACCGCGCACGACCTGGCGGTGCTGGTGCCGGGCGATCCGGAGGTGGTGTTCTGCGGCGACCTGGTCGAGGAGTCGGGCGAGCCCCAGGCCGGCCCGGACGCGGTGCCGTCGCAGTGGCCGGCCGCGCTGGACCGGCTGCTCGCCCTGGGCGGCGAGGACGCGCTGTACGTGCCCGGTCACGGAGCGGTGGTGGACGCGGCGTTCGTCCGGGCCCAACGGGACGCGCTGGCGGCGCGTTTCGGCGTGTCGTCGTGACCGTCCGGCGGCTTTCCCTATCGTCATGCGAATGCGCCAGTACTCGACCGATCTGACCCCGCCGTGGAAGAAGCCGAAGCCGGTCCCCGAGGTCCCGGCGGAACCGGGCCTGGTGGTCGAGGAGCCCGGCACCGGCTTCTGCGGGGCGGTCGTCCGCTGCGAGGCGGGCACGGTGACGCTGGAGGACCGCTTCGGCAAGCACCGCGTGTTCCCGATGGAGCCGCGCGGCTTCCTCCTGGAGGGCAGGGTGGTGACACTGGTCCGCCCCTCGCCGGGCGCCCCGGCGCGGCCCACGCGCACGGCCTCCGGCTCGGTGGCCGTCCCCGGCGCACGCGCGCGCGTGGCCCGGGCCGGCCGCATCTACGTCGAGGGCCGGCACGACGCCGAGCTGGTCGAGAAGGTGTGGGGCGACGACCTGCGCATCGAGGGCGTGGTGGTGGAGTACCTGGAGGGCGTCGACGACCTGCCGTCGATCGTCGAGTCCTTCGCCCCCGGCCCGGACGCGCGCCTCGGCGTCCTGGTCGACCACCTCGTGCCGGGCTCCAAGGAGTGGCACATCGCGCAGTCGGTGACGAGCGAGCACGCGCTGGTGGTGGGCCACCCGTACATCGACATCTGGGAGGCGGTGAAGCCGTCGTCCCTCGGCATCGGGTCCTGGCCCCGGGTCCCGCGGGGCCAGGACTGGAAGACGGGCGTGTGCCGTGCCCTGGGCTGGCCGCAGAACACGGGCGCGGCCTGGCAGCGGATCCTGTCGGGGGTCCACTCGTACAAGGACCTGGAGCCGGAGCTGCTGGGCCGGGTGGAGGAACTGATCGACTTCGTGACGGCGGCCTAGGCCGGCGCTCGCTCAGTCCACGAGATCGCGCACCACGCCGTCGGCCAGCAACCGCCCGCGCAGGGTCAGCACGGCCCGCCCCCGCGCATACGGCTCCTCCTGGAGCAGGCCGTCGGCCAGGGCCCTGCGCGACGCCGCCAGCCCGTCCGCCCGCAGCAGCGCCAGCGGTACTCCGTCCCGCAGCCGCAGCTCCAGCAGGATCCGCTCGACCCGCCGGTCCTCCTCCGAGAGCACCTCACGCCCGGCCCCGGGCGAACGTCCGGCCGCCAGCGCCGCCGCGTACGCGCCCGGGTGCTTCACGTTCCACCACCGCACCCCGCCCACGTGGCTGTGCGCCCCGGGCCCGGCCCCCCACCAGTCGGCCCCCCGCCAGTACAGCTCGTTGTGCAGGCACCGCCCCGCCGCTGAGGTCGCCCAGTTCGACACCTCGTACCAGTCGAACCCGGCGCCCGAGAGCACCTCGTCCGCGATCAGGTACCGGTCGGCGTGCACGTCGTCGTCGGTCGTCGGCACCTCGCCCCGGCGGATCCGCCGCGCCAGCTGCGTCCCCTCCTCGACGATCAGCGCGTAGGCGCTGACGTGGTCCGGCCCGGCCCCCAGCACCGCGTCCAGCGACGCCCGCCAGTCGTCGTCCGACTCCCCCGGCGTGCCGTAGATCAGGTCGAGGTTGACGTGCTCGAACCCGGCCGCCCGGGCCTCCGCGACGCACGCCTCCGGACGCCCGGGCGTGTGCGTGCGGTCCAGCACCTTCAGCACGTGCTGCCGCGCGCTCTGCATCCCGAAGGAGATCCGGTTGAAGCCCCCCTCGCGCAGGGTCGCCAGATAGGCCGGGTCGACCGACTCCGGGTTGGCCTCCGTCGTGACCTCGGCGTCCGGCGCGAGCCCGAACTCGTCCCGGACGGCCTCCAGCATCCGGACGAGGTCGCCGGCGTCCAGCAGCGTCGGCGTGCCGCCGCCCACGAACACCGTGCGGACGGGGCGCGGGTCGTCCCCGAGGACCTTGCGGGCCAGGCGGATCTCGTCGACGAGGGTCTCGGCGTAGTTGTCGCGGGAGGCGAGCACACCGCCGGTGCCGCGCAGCTCGGTGGCGGTGTAGGTGTTGAAGTCGCAGTAGCCGCAGCGCGTGGCGCAGTACGGGACGTGCAGGTAGAACCCGAGCGGGCGGGCGGCGGCCCCGGCGAGGGCGGACGCGGGCAGCGCGCCGTCCTCGGGGACGGGCTCGCCGTCGGGGAGAGCGGAAGGCATGCCTTCCATTGTCCAGCACCCGCGCGGTGTCCCGTCCGGGGCGGGGTTCACTCCGCCTGGAGCACCAGCAGCGCCAGATCGTCCGCCGGGGGTCGCGCCCCGAACTCGTGCACGAGCCGCTGGATCCTTTCCGCTATGAGCTCCGCGTCCAGGCCCGCGCACCCGGCCAGCGCCGCCGCGAGCCCGTCCCCGTCGTCGAACTGGCGGGAGCCGGAGCGGCGCTCGGTGACGCCGTCGGTGACGCACAGCAGCGTGTCGCCGGAGCGCAGCTCGAAGGTCTCGCTGGTGTACGTGGCGTCCTCCAGGACGCCCAGCAGGGTCTGCGGCTGCGCGCACGCGTGGACCTCGCCGCCCGCCCCGAGCCGCAGCGGCAGCGGGTGCCCGGCGGAGGCGACGGTGCAGCGGATGCCGCCGTCGAAGGGGATCAGCTCGCCGTAGAGCAGGGACAGGAAGCGCGTCTGGGGGCCGTCGCCGGGCGGGGTCGGCCGTGCGCCCGCCGCCACCAGGGCCCGGGCCGCCGCGTCCGCGGCCTCCGTGGCGTCGTCGAGCAGGAGCTGGTTGAGACGGTCGAGGACGTCGGCCACCCGGTAGCCCTCGCGGGCGAGCAGCCGCAGCCAGGGCCGGGCCAGGCCGATGACGACGGCCGCCTCGGGCCCCTTGCCCTGGACGTCGCCGACGGCGAAGCACCAGCGGCCGTCGCCGGCCGGGAACAGGTCGTAGAAGTCGCCGCTGGGCCCGCCCTTGTCGCAGGGCTCGTAGACGAGGGCGCTGCGCACGCCGGGGATCTCGGCGACGGCCCCGGGCAGCAGGCCGCGCTGCAGGACGGCGCTGATGGTGGCCTGACGGGCGTACTGGCGGGCGGCGCCGATGGCCAGGGCCACCCGGCGGGCGAGGTCCTCGACGAGGCCGGTGATCTCGTCGGGGAAGCCGGCGGTGCCGGACCGCCCGATGACCAGGGTGCCGAGCGGGCGTCCCCCGGCGACCAGCCGGTACGCCAGGGCCGAGCCGGACTCCCCCGGGGCGTCGCCGAGCGCCTCGCCGGGCCACGGGCACACGACGGGCCCGGAGCCCGCGGGGTCGGACGGGGGCGGCGGCTCCTTCTCCAGGGTCCGGCGCAGCTCCTCGATGCGGTTCTCACTGCCGTGCCAGACCCGGGCCAGCCGGGGACCGCCCGCCCCGCCGCTCCAGCCGCCGCCGGTGGCCTCGTCCTCCAGCCAGACGGCGCACCAGTCGGCCAGCCGCGGCACGATCAGCTGTCCGGCGAGGGCGGCGACCAGGTCCTCGTCGAGCTGCCCGGCGAGCAGGTCCGAGGCCTCCGCGAGGAAGGACAGGGCTCCGCGGCCGAGCCAGGAGCCGTCGGGCCCGTCGCGCCCGTCGGGGTTCTCGTACCGGTCCCGCCAGTCCCGCAGGTCACTCCAGTCACGCAGGACGGCCGAGTCACGCGGGTCGGCAGCGTCCTGCCGGTCGGGAGAGTCCCGCCGGTCGGGAGAGTCCCGCCGGTCGGGAGAGTCCCGCCGGTCGGGAGCGTCCGGCCGGACGGGAGAGTCCCGTTGATCGAGAGAGTCCCGCCGGTCGGCCGAACCCCGCCCGTCGGCCGAGCCCCGCCCGTCGGGTGAGTCCCGCTGGTCCGGGAAGTCCCGCGGATCCGGGAAGTCGCGCCGGTCGCCGAAGCCGCGCCGGTCGGGGACGTCGCGCGGACGGGGGGAGTCCCGTACGGCCCCGGCCGTGCCGTCCGCGTCGCCGCGGGGTGGCTCCGGCGCCAGGATCTCGGCCACCCGTAGATCGCGCGCCAGCGCGCGTTCCCCGGCGTACGCCTCGATCTGCTCCCCGGCCGTGCACCCCACGGCGGGCAGCCGCGCCCACACCGTCTTCCGGCCGGTGCGGTACGTGATCCCCCAGGCCTCGCAGAGCGCGCCGACGAGCCGCAGGCCGCGCCCGTACTCCGGGGTGTCGTACGGCGTCTCCGGCTCGCCGCCGCGCGGGGCGCGCGACGGGTGGTGGTCGGAGACCTCGACGACGAGGGCGGCCGTCTCCGGGGCGTCGCCCTCCAGCCGGCACTCCAGCTCGACGTCGGTGCCGGCGTGCACGACGGCGTTGGTGACGAGTTCGCTGACGACGAGCGTGGCGTCGTCGCGGAGGCCGCCGGTCAGGTGCTCGGCGCCGGGCGCGCCGAGCCCGGCCCACTCGGCGAGCGCCTCACGCACCAGGGCGCGGGCGGCTCCCGGCGCGACCGAGCTGCCGGGCAGTGTCGCGTACGCCCGCGCGCGCTCACGCACGGCCGGCGCGGGTTCCTCGAGAACGGGCCCCTCCTGAACGGGCACGGACGTCTCCCCAGCGTGTGCAGGCGCATCTGAGGCACGGGCAGCGGTCTCCCGTTGCATCGGAATGGCCCCCATGGACGGCTCCCCGGGCAGTTCGTACGAATACGCCACAGTCGATGCCGACAGAGTGACAGACTGACCGCGCCCATAAGCGCCGAGTTACCGAAGTGGGCCGCCATGAGTGAGAACCGTGCTACTCCTGTGGTCGAAGACCGGCACGAAGACGGTCAGATTCGTGCATCCGATCTGCGTCCCCTGCTCGCGGCCATGACGGCCGCCCGCGACGGCGACTTCACCAAAGTGCCGGAAACCGGCCACGGCATGGTGGCCGAACTCACCGCGGTCTTCAACCAGATCATGGACCGCAGCGTCCACTTCACCGGCGAGGTGCGGCGGGTCAGACGCGAACTGGTGCGCCACGGCCGCCTCGACGAGCGGCTGTCGGCCAGCCCGGGGCAGGGCCTGTGGACCTCCCGGGTCGACGACGTGAACCAGTTGCTCGACGCCCTGGTCGCCCCGGCGGCGAACGCCACGCGCGTGCTGGACGCGGTGGCCGGCGGCGATCTGACCCAGCGGGTCGATCTGCACGACGGGACCCGGCAGTTGCGCGGCGACCTGCGCCGCATGGGCCGGGCCGTGAACAAGATGGTGGACCAGCTGTCCCTGTTCACCGGCGAGGTGACGCGGGTCGCCCGCGAGGTGGGCACCGAGGGGCGGCTCGGGGGGCGCGCCAAGGTGCAGGGGCTGTCGGGCAGTTGGCGGGACGTGACCGAGGCCGTCAACACGATGGCGTCCCGGTTGACGGCCCAGGTGCGGGACATCGCGGCCGTGACGACGGCGGTGGCGCGCGGCGACCTGACCCGTACGGTCACGGTCGAGGCGACCGGCGAACTGCTGGAACTGAAGCTGACCGTCAACACGATGGTCGACCAGCTCTCCGCCTTCGCCGACGAGGTCACCCGCGTGGCCCGCGAGGTGGGCACGGAGGGCCGGCTCGGCGGCCGGGCGCAGGTGCGGGGCGTCTCCGGCGTCTGGAAGGACCTCACCGACAACGTCAACTTCATGGCGTCGAACCTGACCTCGCAGGTCCGCAACATCGCCCAGGTGACGACGGCCGTCGCCAACGGTGACCTGTCGCAGAAGATCACGGTCGACGCGCAGGGCGAGATCCTGGAGCTGAAGTCCACGATCAACACGATGGTCGACCAGCTCTCCGCCTTCGCCGACGAAGTGACCCGGGTCGCCCGCGAGGTCGGCACCGAGGGCAACCTCGGCGGCCGGGCCCAGGTCCGGGGCGTCTCCGGCGTCTGGAAGGACCTCACCGACAACGTCAACTTCATGGCGGACAACCTCACCTCGCAGGTCCGCAACATCGCGCTCGTGTCCACCGCCGTCGCCCAGGGCGACCTCGGCAAGAAGATCACGGTGGAGGCCAAGGGCGAGATCCTGGAGCTGAAGTCCACGATCAACACGATGGTCGACCAACTCTCCGCCTTCGCCGACGAAGTGACCCGCGTGGCCCGCGAGGTCGGCACCGAGGGCAACCTCGGCGGCCAGGCGCAGGTCCGGGGCGTCTCCGGCGTCTGGAAGGACCTCACCGACAACGTCAACTTCATGGCGCTGAACCTGACCTCGCAGGTCCGCAACATCGCCCAGGTCACCACCGCCGTGGCCAACGGGGATCTGTCGAAGAAGATCACGGTCGACGCCCGGGGCGAGATCCTCGAACTGAAGGACACCGTCAACACGATGGTGGAGCAGCTGCGCGCCTTCGCCGACGAGGTGACGCGGGTGGCCCGCGAGGTCGGCACCGACGGGCGGCTCGGCGGCCGGGCCCAGGTGCTGGGCGTCTCGGGCGTCTGGCGGGACCTCACGGACAACGTCAACTACATGGCCGACAACCTCACCTCGCAGGTGCGCAACATCGCCCAGGTCGCCACGGCCGTGGCCCAGGGCGACCTGTCCCGCAAGATCGACGTGGACGCGCGCGGCGAGATCCTGGAGCTGAAGACCACCATCAACACCATGGTCGACACGCTGTCCTCCTTCTCCTCGGAGGTCACGCGCGTCGCCCGCGAGGTCGGCTCCGAGGGGCGGCTCGGCGGCCAGGCCCGGGTCGAGGGCGTCTACGGCACCTGGAAGCGCCTGACGACGAACGTCAACGAGCTCGCCTCCAACCTCACCACCCAGGTCCGCGCGATCGCCGAGGTCGCCTCGGCCGTGGCCCAGGGCGACATGTCGCGCTCGATCACGGTGGAGACGCAGGGTGAGGTCGCCGAGCTGAAGGACAACATCAACCTGATGGTGGCCAACCTGCGCGAGACCACCCGGGCGAAGGACTGGCTGGAATCCAACCTGGCCCGCCTCGCCGCCCTGATGCAGGGCCACCGCGACCTGATGGAGGTCGCCGACCTGATACTCCGGGAGCTGACCCCGCTGGTGAACGCCCAGTACGGCGCGTTCTACCTGGCCGATCCCGAGGAGGACGGCGCGACGGTCCCCACCAAGGGGCTGGCGTTCATCGCCGGCTACGGCGCCGCCCAGGACGCGACCGTCGAGACCGGCGGACTGCCCGTGCACGGCCTGGTCGCGCAGGCGGCCCGGGAGAAGAAGCGGATCCTGGTGGAGGGCGCCCCGCCCGACTACATCAAGATCAACAGCGGGCTCGGCGAGGCGGCGCCCACGACCATCGTGATCATCCCGATCCTCTTCGAGGACAAGCTCCTCGGCGTCATCGAGCTCGCCTCCTTCTCCCGCTTCTCCGATGTGCACCTGGCCTTCTTCGACCAGTTCGTCAACACCATCGGCGTCGCCATCAACACGATCATCGCCAACTCCCGCACGGAGTCCCTGCTCGGCGAGTCCCAGCGCCTGGCCATGCAGCTCCAGGAGCGCTCGGACGAACTGCAGAAGCAGCAAGGCGAGTTGCAGCGCTCCAACGCCGAACTGGAGGAGAAGGCCGCCCTGCTGGCCACGTCCTCGCAGTACAAGTCGGAGTTCCTGGCGAACATGTCGCACGAGCTGCGCACCCCGCTGAACTCCCTGCTGATCCTCGCCCGGCTGCTCTCCGACAACCCGGACGGGCATCTCTCGGACCAGGAGGTGCAGTTCGCGACGACGATCCACCGCTCGGGCTCGGACCTGCTCCAGCTGATCAACGACATCCTGGACCTGTCGAAGATCGAGGCGGGCCGGATGGACGTACGCCCCAAGCGGCTCCCCCTGATCAAGCTGCTCGACTACGTCCACGCCACCTTCCGCCCGCTCACCCTCGACCGGGGTCTGGCCTTCGAGGTGGCGGTCGGCGAGGACATCCCGCGCGAGATGTACTCGGACGAGCAGCGCCTGCAGCAGATCCTGCGCAACCTGCTCTCCAACGCGATCAAGTTCACCGCGACGGGCAAGGTGGAGCTGCGCGTGCGCCGGGTGCAGGACGCCGAGCGCCGCTGGGCATCCGCCCGCACGAACGACGCCGACAGCGGGGTGGTCCGCGACACCGACGACGTCATCGCGTTCGCCGTGTCCGACACGGGCATCGGCATCGCGCCGGAGAAACTCCCGGTGATATTCGAGGCGTTCCAGCAGGCCGACGGCACCACCAACCGCAAGTACGGCGGCACGGGGCTCGGCCTGTCCATCAGCCGGGAGATCGCGGGCCTGCTCGGCGGCCGGATCGTCGCCGAGAGCGAACCCGGCAAGGGTTCGACGTTCACCCTGTACGTCCCGGTCGTCAGCCCCGGCCACACGGCGCCCGCGCCGGTCCCGGAGGTCCCTGCCGCGTTGCCCCTGCCGCTCCAGCCGTCCGCCGGCCCGTTCCCGGGCGGGTCCGACGCGGACGACGCCTGGCCCGCCCCCACCAAGCTGGAGGCGTGGACGTCCGGCAGGCCGGGCCGGATCCTGTCCGGCCGGCAGGTGCTGATCGTGGACGACGACATCCGCAACGTCTTCGCCCTCACGCACGTCCTGGGCCGGGTCGGCATGAGCGTGCTCTACGCGGAGAACGGCCGCGAGGGCATCGAGACGCTGGAGCGCAGCGCCGACGTCGAACTGGTCCTGATGGACATCATGATGCCGGAGATGGACGGCTACGAGACCATCTCCGCCATCCGCCGCACACCCCGCTGGGCGGACCTGCCGATCGTGGCGCTGACCGCCAAGGCGATGCCCGGTGACCGGGAGAAGTCCATCGCCCGCGGCGCCAACGACTACGTGCCCAAGCCGGTGGACATCGACCGGCTGCTGACGGTCGTGTGCGCACTGCTGGACCCGGACGGCACGGAAGAAGAGGCATGAGCAGCGCGGACACCCACGACGAACGCGCCGGGATCCTCCTGGTCGACGACATGGAGGACAACCTGACCGCCCTGGAGGCCGTTCTCGCCTCCCTCAACGAGCCGCTGGTGCGCGCCCGTTCCGGCGAGGAGGCCATGAAGGCCCTCCTGCGCCGGCCGATCGCGCTGATCCTGCTGGACATCCGCATGCCCGGCATGGACGGCTTCGAGACGGCCGCCCACATCAAACGCCTGACCCAGACCCGGGACGTGCCGATCATCTTCCTGACCGGGGCGGACGACGACTCGGGCTACGCCTTCCGCGGCTACGCCACGGGCGCCGCCGACTACGTGACCAAGCCCTTCGACCCGTGGGTGCTCAGGGCCAAGGTCAGCGTCTTCCTGGACCTCTACCGCAAGGGCAGAGAGGTGGAGCGCCTCAGGGCGGAGGTCCGGGAGCTGCGGCGCCGGGTGGGTGACGTCTCCTAGGGGCGCGGGGACTCACGCCTCGCGCGAGCCCTCGTACATCTCCTCGATCAGGTGCTTGTACTCCCGCTCCACGACGGGCCGCTTCAGCTTCAGGCTCGGCGTGATCTCGCCGTGCTCGACGTCGAGGTCCCGCGGCAGCAGCCGGAACTTCTTGATGGTCTGCCAGCGCTGCAGCCCCTCGTTGAGCTGCTTCACGTACCCGTCGACCATCTCCACGGTCTGCGGCGCCGCGACGATCTCCGCGTACGACTTGCCTTCGAGGCCGTGCTCCTTGGCCCACTCGGTGATGGCGATCTCGTCGAGTGCGATGAGGGCCGTGCAGAAGTTCCGGTCGGCGCCGTGCACGAGGATGTTCGACACGTACGGGCACACCGCCTTGAACTGCCCCTCGACCTCCGCCGGCGCGATGTACTTGCCGCCGGACGTCTTGATGAGGTCCTTCTTGCGGTCGGTGATCCTCAGGTAGCCGTCGGGCGACAGCTCGCCGATGTCACCGGTGTGGAACCAGCCGTCCGGCTCCAGCACCTCGGCGGTCTTCTCGGGCAGCTTGTGGTAGCCCTCCATGATGCCGGGGCCGCGCAGCAGGATCTCGCCGTCGTCGGCGATGCGCACCTCGGTGCCGGGCAGCGGCTTGCCGACCGTGCCCGTGCGGTAGGCCTCGCCCGGGTTGACGAAGGACGCCGCCGAGGACTCGGTGAGGCCGTAGCCCTCCAGGATGTGGATGCCGGCGCCGGCGAAGAAGTAGCCGATCTCGGGCGCGAGGGCGGCCGAGCCGGAGACGCAGGCCCGCAGGTTGCCGCCGAAGGCCTCGCGGATCTTGGCGTACACCAGGGTGTCGGCGACCTTGTGCTTGGCGCTCAGGCCGAACGGCACGGTCGCGGTGCCGGTGCGCCGGAAGTTGTCCTGGGACACCTTGGCGTACTCGCGGGCGACCTCGGCGGCCCACTGGAAGATCTTGTACTTGGCTCCGCCGCCCGCCCGGGCCTTGGCGGCGACGCCGTTGTAGACCTTCTCGAAGATGCGCGGCACGGCCGCCATGTACGTCGGCTGCACCACCGGCAGATTCTCGATGATCTTGTCGACGCGGCCGTCGACGGCGGTGACGTGCCCGACCTCGATCTGGCCGGAGGTCAGCACCTTGCCGAAGACGTGCGCGAGCGGCAGCCACAGGTACTGCACGTCCTCGCCGCTGACCAGCCCCGTCGCGGCGATCGCCTTCGCCATGTACGACCAGTTGTCGTGCGGCAGCCGCACGCCCTTGGGGCGGCCGGTGGTGCCGGAGGTGTAGATGAGGGTGGCGAGCTGGTCCTTGGTGATCGCGCCGACCCGCTCCTTGATCAGGTCGGGATCCTTCTCCAGCCGGGCGGCGCCGCGCTTCTCCAGCTCGTCCAGGGTGAGGATCCAGTCGGCGGTCTCGGCGCCGGCCGCGTCGATCACCACGACATGGGTCAGCTCGGGCAGCTCGGCGCGCTTCTCCTTGGCCTTGGCCAGCTGCTCGGCGTTCTCCGCGATGAGCACCCGGCTCTCGGAGTCCGACAGGATGTACGCCGACTCGTCGGCGTTGGTCTGCGGATACACCGTGGTCGTGGCGGCACCGGCGCACATGATGCCGAGGTCGGCCAGGATCCACTCGACCCGGGTGCTGGAGGCGAGCGCGACCCGCTGCTCGGGCTGCGCGCCCAGCTCGATCAGGCCCGCCGCGATGGCGAAGACCCGTTCGGCGGCCTGCGCCCAGCTCAGCGACTTCCACTCGTCCGGCCCCTGTCCGGACGATGAGGGGACCGGATACCGGTAGGCCTCCGCGTCCGGCGTGGCCGTCACGCGCTCCAGGAAGAGGCCCGCCACGGACGGCGGACGGTTCTCGATCAAAGTCTGTGTGTCGCTCACGACATCCTCCGGGGCCCGCGACAGTGCGGCTGGCTCAGGTGCGGCTGGTGGGCACTCACGAGGCGTCACGAGGCGCAACGCACACCCCGTTGTTTAACTCGTGAGTAACTATCGAGCAGGGATCAGAGTAAAGGCCGACCGGCCCCCGCGTAAGGGTCCGCGGCCTGTCACTTCGTACAGAGAGCTACCCCGTGGACGCGCAGGGCCCGCCGCACTTTCGCACGGCGGGCCCCTGTTCTACCCGGTTTGGGGTGTAACCCACGGTAATCCGTGATTACTTCTTGCCCTTGCCCGATCCCGCGCTGTCATCGCTCGACAGGACCGCGATGAAGGCCTCCTGCGGAACTTCCACGGAACCCACCATCTTCATCCGCTTCTTGCCTTCCTTCTGCTTCTCCAGCAGCTTCCGCTTGCGGGAGATGTCACCGCCGTAGCACTTGGCGAGGACGTCCTTGCGGATGGCGCGGATGGTCTCGCGGGCGATGACCCGGGAGCCGATGGCGGCCTGGACCGGCACCTCGAAGGCCTGCCGCGGGATGAGTTCCTTGAGCTTGGCGACGAGCCGCACGCCGTACGCGTACGCCTGGTCCTGGTGGGTGATCGCCGAGAAGGCGTCCACCTTGTCGCCGTGCAGCAGGATGTCGACCTTGACCAGGCTGGAGGTCTGCTCGCCGGTGGGCTCGTAGTCGAGTGAGGCGTAGCCGCGGGTCTTGGACTTCAGCTGGTCGAAGAAGTCGAAGACGATCTCCGCGAGGGGCAGGGTGTAGCGGATCTCGACCCGGTCCTCGGAGAGGTAGTCCATGCCCAGCAGGGTGCCGCGCCGGGTCTGGCACAGCTCCATGATCGAGCCGATGAACTCGCTCGGCGCCAGGATCGTGGCCCGGACGACCGGCTCGTAGACCTCGGAGATCTTGCCCTCGGGGAACTCGCTCGGGTTGGTGACCGTGTGCTCGCTGCCGTCCTCCATGACCACGCGGTAGACCACGTTCGGCGCGGTGGCGATCAGGTCGAGCCCGAACTCGCGCTCCAGCCGCTCGCGGATCACGTCCAGGTGCAGCAGGCCCAGGAAGCCGACGCGGAAGCCGAAGCCGAGCGCGGCGGAGGTCTCCGGCTCGTAGACCAGCGCGGCGTCGTTGAGCTGGAGCTTGTCCAGGGCCTCGCGCAGCTCGGGGTAGTCCGAGCCGTCCAGCGGATACAGGCCCGAGAAGACCATGGGCTTGGGGTCCTTGTAGCCGCCGAGGGGCTCGGTGGCGCCCTTGGACTGGCTGGTGACGGTGTCACCGACCTTGGACTGGCGGACGTCCTTCACACCGGTGATCAGGTAGCCCACCTCGCCGACGCCGAGGCCGTCGGCGCCGAGCATCTCCGGCGAGTTCGTGCCGATCTCCAGCAGCTCGTGCGTGGCGCCCGTGGACATCATCTTGATGCGCTCGCGCTTGTTGAGCTGCCCGTCGATGACACGGACGTACGTGACCACACCCCGGTAGGAGTCGTAGACGGAGTCGAAGATCATCGCGCGGGCCGGGGCGTCCTTGACGCCGACCGGGGCCGGGACCTGCTCCACGACCTTGTCCAGCAGCGCCTCGACACCGAGCCCGGTCTTGGCGGAGACCTTGAGCACGTCGCCCGGGTCGCACCCGATGAGGTGCGCGAGCTCCTCGGCGAACTTCTCGGGCTGCGCGGCCGGCAGGTCGATCTTGTTCAGCACCGGGATGATCGTGAGGTCGTTCTCCATCGCCAGGTACAGGTTGGCGAGGGTCTGCGCCTCGATGCCCTGGGCGGCGTCGACCAGGAGGATCGTGCCCTCGCAGGCGGCGAGCGACCGCGAGACCTCGTAGGTGAAGTCGACGTGCCCCGGCGTGTCGATCATGTTCAGGATGTGCGTGTTGGTCTTGTCGTGGGTCGGGGCCCACGGCAGACGCACCGCCTGAGACTTGATCGTGATGCCACGCTCGCGCTCGATGTCCATGCGGTCGAGGTACTGGGCGCGCATCTGCCGCTGCTCGACCACTCCGGTCAGCTGGAGCATCCGGTCGGCGAGCGTGGACTTGCCGTGGTCGATGTGCGCGATGATGCAGAAATTGCGGATCAGAGCCGGGTCGGTACGGCTCGGCTCGGGCACGTGGCTGGGGATCGCGGGCACGCAGGGTCCTGATTCTTGAGGCGTCCGCAGTGTCTGCGGTCTCGGGTCGGATCGATACGTAGCCTCCATCGTCCCACGGGTGGGGACCATGGACGGGTTTGGGCCGGGAATGCACCCGCTGGTAGCCTGGGTGGCTGTGTCTCATGCCCTCTCGCAGGAGGCACGACCTCAAGAAATCACCCGGCGCGGATCCGTGCGGCCTCGTACGGCCCGTGCCAGAACCTGAAAAGGCTCATTCGTGGCGAACATCAAGTCCCAGATCAAGCGGATCAAGACCAACGAGAAGGCGCGGCTGCGCAACAAGGCCGTCAAGTCCTCCCTCAAGACCGCGATCCGCAAGGCCCGTGAGGCCGCTGCCGCGGGTGACGTGGAGAAGGCCACCGAGTACCAGCGCGCTGCCGCGCGCCAGCTCGACAAGGCCGTCTCGAAGGGCGTCATCCACAAGAACCAGGCTGCCAACAAGAAGTCGGCGCTGGCTCAGAAGGTCGCCGCGCTCAAGGGCTGACGTTTGATGTGACGCCGGAGGGAATCGAGCGGGCCCTCTCTCATCCGCTCCCGTCCGGCACCCCTCGGATCCGCGCGCGGCCTGCGTTCGCCACGCGGGCGCGGATCCACCAGTTGTGAACCGTAGGCCGGGTCTCCTCCTGTTCCCCATGGGAGGGCGCCCGGCCCTCGGCGTGTTCAGGACCAGAACGCGTTGTTCTCGTCGATGTCCTCGACGCACTCGTCGAGGTCGGTGACCTTGTCGCCCACGATCCGGAAGATGATGCACCCGGTGTCGTCGAGGTGCCTGCCGTTGCGTTCGGCGGTGAAGCGGGTCATGCCGACCGCGTGGCCGCGGCCGTCGACGGCGATGCCGATCAGTTCGGCGCGCATCGTCCCTTCGGTCTCGGCGCCGAGTCGCTCGTACATCTCGATGATCGAGTCGACCCCCTTGAAGTCGCCCGACAACGGGTGGTCTCCGGGCACGTGGTGGGTGGCGTCCCCCGCCATCAAGCCGCGCAGGGTGTCCATGTCTCCGCGCGAGAAGGCCTCGAATCCCTTGCGGACCAGCGCCGCGTGCGGGTGTTCAGCCATGTCCCTCGCCACCTCTCCGTCGTTCGGCGATGTACGGCTGACACTCCCGATTCTCCCTCCGGGCCGCCCTCACGGCACATTCCGGGGCACAGTGGAGAGATGGACGCTGACGACACGGCCGTGCTGGCCGGGGCCCGTGTGGCGACCCGGCTCCCGGCGCAGGACCTGGACCGGGCGCGGCGCTTCTACGCCGACACACTCGGCCTGGAACCGGTCGACGAACGGCCCGGCGGGCTGCTGTACCGGTGCGGCGGCGGAGAGTTCGCGCTGTTCCGGTCGACGGGGGCCTCGCCCGGCACCTTCACGCAGATGGCCTTGGAGGTCGACGACATCGACGGCGTCGTGGCGGAGCTGAAGCGGCGCGGGGTCGTCTTCGAGGAGGTCGACCTGCCCGGCTTCCGCACCGAGGACGGGATCGCCGAGGTCGAGGGGCACTACCCGAGCAAGGGGGCACGGGGTGAACGCGGCGCCTGGTTCCGCGACAGCGAGGGGAACCTGCTGGGGATCGGTCAGCCGCTGTACTGACTCTTCCCGGTGCCGGTCCTCCCGGCCCCGGCCTCCCCGTACCGACCTTCCCTGTACCGGCCTTCCCTGTGCTGAGTCCGCGAGGAATCCGGCCGACGGGCCGGACCGTGGCCGACCGACCGGGATCGTCAGCCCCGCCCGCGGGAGCGGGCCGCGCGGGCGATCGTGACCACCGCCTTCTCCAGGGCGTACTCGGGGTCGTCGCCCCCGCCCTTCACGCCCGCGTCCGCCTCGGCCACCGCACGCAGCGCCACCGAGACACCGTCCGGCGTCCACCCGCGCATCTGCTGCCGCACCCGGTCGATCTTCCACGGCGGCATCCCGAGCTCCCGGGCCAGATCGGCCGGCCTGCCCCCGCGCGCCGACGACAGCTTGCCGATGGCCCGGACGCCCTGTGCGAGCGCGCTCGTGATCATCACCGGCGCCACCCCGGTCGCCAGCGACCAGCGCAGCGCCTCCAGCGCCTCCGCCGCCCGGCCCTCGACCGCGCGGTCGGCGACCGTGAAGCTCGACGCCTCGGCCCGGCCGGTGTAATACCGCCCGACGACCGCCTCGTCGATCGTCCCCTCGACGTCCGCGACCAGCTGCGATACCGCCGAGGCCAGCTCCCGCAGATCGCTGCCGATCGCGTCGACGAGCGCCTGACAGGCCTCCGGCGTGGCGGACCTGCCCACCACGCGGAACTCCTGTCGCACGAACGCCAGCCGGTCCGCCGGCTTCGTCATCTTCGGGCAGGCCACCTCGCGCGCCCCCGCCTTGCGCGCCGCGTCGAGCAGGCCCTTGCCCTTGGCCCCGCCCGCGTGCAGCAGCACGAGGGTGATCTCCTCGGCGGGCGCCCCGAGGTACGCCTTCACGTCCTTGATCGTGTCGGCCGACAGGTCCTGCGCGTTGCGCACGACCACGACCTTGCGCTCCGCGAAGAGCGACGGGCTCGTCAGCTCGGCGAGCGTGCCGGGCTGCAACTGGTCCGGGGTGAGGTCCCGTACGTCCGTGTCGGCGTCGGAGGCCTTGGCGGCGGCCACCACCTCCTGCACGGCACGGTCGAGCAGCAGCTCCTCCTGGCCCACGGCGAGCGTCACCGGGGCGAGGGGGTCGTCATTCGCAGTCTTCCTGGCCATCGCGCCAAGCATCCCACGCCCCACTGACACCGAACCCCGGGCTCCTCCGGCCGAGGACTAGGACTCGTGCGCCGAGGACTAGGACTCGCCCGCCGAGGGCCATGACTCGTCCGCCGGGCGCTTCGACTCCTCCCTCCAGGGGACACGGCTCGTCCGCCGGGGCGACGGCACGACCCGCCCGGGGCTACGGCGCTTAACGCCTGGGGCTACGGCTCCTCCCGCCAGCCCTCCCACTCGCCCGCGAAGCGGTCCAGCTCCGCGGCGTCCAGCCGCTCCTCCTCGTCCCGCAGGACGACCAGCCACTGCGCGTCCTCCGCGTCGTCCTCACCGGCCAGCGCGTCCCGCACCAGCTGCGGCTCCTCGACGATCCCGAACCGCTCCCGCAGCGCCTCGACCACTTCTTCCGCGGCATCTCGGTCGGGCAGCACCAGCACATGTCGCACATCGCTCACGCGGGACATTGTTCCCGGTGCGGCCCGAGCGCCGCCCGGCAGGCCCGCACCCCGGGCCGGCCCGGCAGCGCCACGCCCCCTAGAGCCCGTCCGAACCCGAGGGCTGTACCGTCGGCACCCTGTCGAGCGCGATCCCGAACCGCTCGCGGTACGCGCCGAGCACCTCCTCGTCCGTCCCCAGCTCCCGCTCCTCCCGCGTGCCGTCGGCCGCCGTCGTCGTGAACCGGCGTCCGCTGAGCGTGATCCTCCCCCCGTCCCGCGTGACCCGCGAACAGACCAGCGACCGCGTGAAGTGCGAGACCGGCGACGTGCCGTGCCACCACGCCCCGGCCACGAAGTCACCGAGCGCCCGCGGCCGCACCTCCAGCCGGTACTGGGCAGTGCCGCCCCGGAACACGTCCAGGTCCGCCGCCTCCACCGTGCCGTGCCCGCCGCGCACTCCGGCCGCGTCCGGCCCCGCCTCGACGATCCGGAACGTGCCCGCCGGATCCTCCTGCTCCCCTCGTTCCCCGAACGCCAGCGGCAGGTGGCTGTGCGCCCCGAACCCGACGTCGGCCAGCCAGTCACCGCCGTCCACCGTCCGCACCCGCAGGGCGAGATGGTCGTACGGGATCCCGAGCCGCTCCCCGTCGCCGTACACCCGCCCGGCGAGCAGCGTCACGTCGTACCCCAGCGCGGTCAGCAACGCCCCGAAGGAGCCGTTGAGTTCGTAGCAGAACCCGCCCCGCCGCGCCCCCACCACCTTGTCCAGCAGCCGCTTCTCCTCCAGCACGATCTCCTCGCCGAGATGGATCGAGAGGTTCTCGAACGGCACCGTCTGCAGATGGCGCAGATGCAGCTCGCGCAGCGCGTCGACGGTGGGCCACGCCGGGTGCTCGACTCCCAGACGACGGAGGTAGGCATCAACCTGTGCTGAATTCATGGCCTCAGTCTCGCGCCACCGTCAGCCGGCCGCCCTCTCCCGTGACGGCCAGCGCGCCGTCCCGGTCCGTCCGCAGCACCGCCGCGCCTCCGGCCCGCAACGCCGCCACCGTCCCGGGGGCCGGGTGCCCGTAGGGGTTGTCCTCACCGCAACTGATGAGGGCGAGCCGCGGAGCAACCCGGTGCATGAGCCCGGGGTCCTGGTAGGCCGAGCCGTGGTGCGCGACCTTCAGCACGTCCACGCCTCGCAGTGCCTCGGCGGCCGGAGATCTCGCCAGCGCCCGCTGGGCCGGGGGTTCGAGGTCCCCGAGGAGCAGCAGGCGCAGTCCGCCCGAGCGGACCAGCAGGGCGACACTGGCGTCGTTCGGGCCCTCCGGCACCGGGTGGGTCCCAAGCATCCCCGGAGGAGCGTCCGGCGGCGGGATCGGCGGCGGCCACACCACCTGCCAGGACAGCTCACCCGCCCGCCGCTCCTCACCGGCCGCGGCCCGCGTCACGGGAACCCCCCGGGCCGCCGCCAGTCTCCGCACGAACGCGGCCTGGTCGGCGGGCTCTTCCAGACCCGTCGTCTCGATCGCGCCCACCGCCCTCCCGCGCAGCACGCCCGGCAGGCCCGCGACGTGATCGGCGTGGAAGTGGGTGAGGACGACCAGCGGGATCCTGGTGATGCCGAGCGTGCGCAGGCAGTGGTCGACGCGCTGCGGATCGGGACCCGCGTCGACCACGACCCCGGCGCCGTCGCCCGCCGCCAGCACCAGGGCGTCCCCCTGCCCCACGTCACACATCACCAGCCGCCAGCCCGGTGGCGGCCAGCCCGTGATCGTCCGGGTCAGCGGCGGCGGCTGCACCACGGCCAGCAGGAGCAGCATCCCGCAGACCCCGCACCACCAGGGATGTCGCAGCAGCCGCCGGCCCAGGAGCACCGCGAGCAGGATCACGGCGCCGAGCAGTGCCGCCCCCGTCCAGCTGCCGGGCCAGTCCACACCCGCCCCGGGCAGCGCCGCCCCGCTCCGGGCGACGCCCGCGATCCACTCCGCGGGCCACTGGGCGCACCACGCCAGGGCCCGGGCCACCGGCATCGCCGACGGGGCCGTGGCCAGCGCGGCGAAGCCCAGCACCGTCGCCGGGGCGACCGCGGCCTCCACGAGCAGGTTGCACGGCACCGCCACCAGGCTCACCCGCGCCGACAGCACGGCGACGACGGGCGCGCACAGGGCCTGCGCGGCGGCAGCGGCGGCCAGCGCCTCGGCGAGCCGGGGCGGCACCCCGCGCCGCCGCAGCCCGGCGCTCCACCGTGGCGCGAGGGTGAGCAGCGCGCCGGTGGCCACGACGGACAGCAGGAACCCGTAACTCCGCGCCAGTCGCGGGTCGTAGAGCACCAGCAGCAGGACCGCCGTCGCCAGCGCCGGGATCATCGAACGGCGGCGGCCGGTCGCCAGGGCCAGCAGCGCGACGGCTCCGCAGGCCGCGGCCCGCACCACGCTCGGATCCGGCCGGCACACCACGACGAACCCCAGCGAGAGCGCGCCCCCGAGCACCGCGGTTCCCCGCAGCGAGATGCCGAGGCGGGGCGCGAGCCCGCGCCGCTCCGCCCGCTGGGCCAGACCGGGCGGACCGAGCAGCAGCGCGAGCAGGATCGTGAAGTTGGCGCCGGACACGGCCAACGTGTGGGTCAGGTCGGTCTCCTTGAAGGCCTCCTCCAGCTCCGGCGTGATCCGCGAGGTGTCCCCGACGACGAGTCCCGGCAACAGCGCCCGGGCGTCCGCCGGCAAGTCGTCGGTCGCCTCGCGCAGCCCGGCACGCAACCGTCCGGCGAGCCGCTGCGCCCCGGAGGGCCCGTCCACCACCTCCGGTCCGGCCTCGCCGCGCACCCGCAGCACGGCCGCCACCCGGTCACCGCCCGCCATCGCCGGTGCCGCCCGCGCGGTCACCCGCAGCCGCGTCGAGGGCAACAGCCCGAGCCACGCCGACGGCCCGGACCCACCGGCGAACGTCCGCCCGGCCCGGTCACCCCGCCCGGCCGGTCCCACGTCGACGATCACCAGCACCGGCGTCCGCGTCACCGTCGAGGCGGCCCCCGCACGGTGGACGCACCGCACCTCGGCGTCGATCAGCACGGCGGCCGGAGCCAGGCGATCGCCTTGAACCCGGGGCCGGGTGAGCCGGGGATCGGAGGTGAGGTCGACCTCGGCGGTCACCGTGGCGTACTCCCGCGCCAGCCCGGGCACCGGGCCCCGCCGCAGATCGGCCGCGTGCAGCCCTGTTGAGGCGGCGGCCGCCGCGACGCACAGCAGCACGGCGGCGGCCGACACCCGTGGCCATGAGGCCGCGCCACGTCGCCGCGTCAGAGCCAGGAGCGCGACGGCGACGAGGCAGGCGGCCACGATGCCCACCACCCAGCCCGCCGGCACGGATGGCACCAGCGCCGCCGTGCCCCAGGCCGCGAGGGCGGGTGGGACGAGCCGCAGGTCGGTGGGCCCCTCCTGCCGTGGCCGTGCGAGGCCGAGCCGCGTACCGGAAGCGAGGTGCACGGACGCCCGTGCGGGGCGACGGACAGGGGCGGTCCCGGCGGGTGGCACGGGAGTGTCCGGATCGGCCCCGCCTGATCGGGCCGGGGAGCGAGGACCGGTTCCATCGGACCCGCCCGGCGACTCGGAAGCGGACCCGAGCCCGGGTCCGGCCGGAGGGCCGGAGGCGTGCCTCATGGCCGTACGAGGTTGCGCAGGTCGGCGAAGCGGCGGTCGCCGATGCCGTTCACCTCGCGCAGCTCGTCCACGGAACGGAATCCGCCGTGCTGCGTGCGGTAGTCGACGATGTGCTGCGCCAGCACGGGACCGACACCGGGCAGCGTGTCGAGCTGGTCGAGGGTGGCCGTGTTGAGGGAGACCGGAGCGCCCGGCAACGCCCCGCCCGACGCCCCTCCCACCGAGCCCGCCGCCCCTGTACTCCCCGCTCCTGCTGCCGCTCCTGCCCCCGCGACGGGAGCGGCACCGCCGACGATCACCTGCTCGCCGTCCACGAGGAACCGCGCGCGGTTGAGGCCGTCGGTGTCCGTACCGGGCTTCACGCCACCCGCTGCGCGCAGTGCGTCCGCCACGCGCGAGCCGGCCGGCAGCCGGTGGATCCCGGGATCGCGGACCTTGCCGCTGACGTCCACGACGATCTCGGCGGTTCCGGAAGTACCGGCCGTCCCGGTCGTCCCGAGCGTTCCCGCCGTTCCGGACGCAGCCGCCGTGCCGGTGGACATCGCCGCCCCTGCGGCCGCCCCGGACCCCGGCGGCCCCACCGCCCGACCGTCCTGCCCCGGCTCCTCCCCGTACCGGGCCGCCGCGCGCACCACCTCGGGCGGCCGCACGGTCTGGGTCCGGCCCGCCCAGAAGTGCTGCACGGCGAAGGCCGCGGCGACGACGAGCACCACCGTCAGAGCGAGCACGCTCCGCCGTTCCAGCCCGCACCTCGTCTGCAACCACAGCGGCATGCGCTCCCGCAGCGCGAGCCCGGCCCGTTCCCGCCAGTGCCCTTCCCGCCGGTCTCCCTCCCGCCAGTCCTCCTCCAGACGACCGCCACCGGGATCCACCCCCGCCCGAGCCTCGTCACCACCCCCGGAACCAGGCAGCCCCGGCCCAGGCGACACCGGCCCGCGCGCCCCCGGCCCAAGCCGCCCCTCCCCCGGCGGCCCCTCCCCCGGCGGCCCCTGCCCCGACTCCCGCCGCTCCCCTGCCGGTTCCCCGGGATCGGCCCGACTCGGCGGCTCGGCGCGCTCCCCGAACAACGCCTCCGCCCGACGGCGGAGCTCCTCCCCGGATGGGTGCCGGTGCCGGGCGGCGGCCCGGCCACGTGCCACGGACCGGGGCCGGCGGTGACGGACGCGCCCGTCGGACGCAGGGCTCCGACCGGGCCCACTGGTCGCGGTCGCTGTACGTGAACGTGATCGAAGTGCCATGCGACGAGGATCGGACACACCGCCGCACCCGCGATGATCATGGTTGATTCCCGGGGACAACCACCCACTTGTGGACAACCCCGCCACTCACACGAGTGAGACGAACCCCCTCGCAACGTTCACCGCGGCGAAACCACAACCGCCAGCAACCCCGGCCCCGTGTGCGCCCCGATGACCGCCCCGACCTCGCTGACATGCAGATCGGCCAGCCCGGTCAGCCGCCCCCGCAGCCGGTCGGCGAGGGCCGACGCGCGGTCGGGGGCGGCGAGATGGTGGACGGCGACATCGACCTGCGCACTGCCCGCGCGGTCGGCGGCGATCTCCTCCAGCCGGGCGATCGCCTTGGACGCGGTCCGCACCTTCTCCAGCGGTTCGATGCGGCCGTCGGCCAGCTGCAGCAGCGGCTTCACCGCGAGCGCGGAGCCCAACAGGGCCTGGGCGGCGCCGATCCGGCCGCCGCGGCGCAGGTAGTCGAGGGTGTCGACATAGAAGTAGGCGGACGTGCCCGCGGCCCGCTTCTCCGCCGCGGTGACGGCCTCGTCCACCGTGCCGCCCGCCTCGGCGGTCTCCGCGGCGGCGAGCGCGCAGAAACCGAGGGCCATCGCGATCATGCCCGTGTCCACGACCCGCACCGGCACGGGTGCCCGGCGGGCGGCGACCACGGCCGCGTCGTACGTGCCGGACAGCTCGGCGGAGAGATGGAGGGAGACGATGCCGGTGGCGCCGGACTCGGCCACCTTGCGGTAGGTCTCCTCGAAGACCGCGGGAGCGGGCCGCGAGGTCGTCACCGGGCGCCGCTTCTGCAAAGCCTGGGCGAGGGCGCGTGTGGAGATCTCGGTGCCCTCCTCCAGCGCCCGGTCGCCGAGGACGACGGTCAGCGGGACCGACGAGATGCCATGGCGGTCCATCGTCCGGGTCGGCAGGTAGGCCGTTGAATCGGTGACGATCGCGACATGGCGGGACATGAGCTGGAGGTTACCTGCCGTAGTGCCCGTGTGGCAGCCCGGGACCCGTGCCCTGCCGCGCGCGTGGCCGGATCAAGTGGTGCTCTCGGGGCGGGGCTTCTTCTGCCAGGGGTAGGTGGGACGCGCTGCCGGCGGGGCGATGGCCGGCCGGTCCTGCTCCTGCGCAGGGCTCGCCCCCGGGGTCTCCGGCCAGGTCTGTCCGGCCGCGGCGGCGCCCGGGGCGGGTGCCTCGGGCCACGGCTTCGAGGCGGGCGCCGAGGCGGACGGGGAGTCCGATGCCGTCCAGTGCCGCAGGGCGCCGGCCTCGACGTCGATCTGGGCGCTCAGGGTGTCCAGGTCGTCGCCCGCGAAGCGGCGGGCGCGGTCGCGGACGGCCCAGCGCAGCGCGTCCGCCGACTGCGTGATGCGCTCGGTGCGCTCGCGCAGCTCGGGCAGGCGCTCCCGCAGGGCGGTGCGGTCCGGCTCGGACTCCAGGCGCTTCAGCTCGCCGTCCAGTTCGTGGCCGTGCGCGCTGAGCCGCTCGAAGAGGCCGATGGACTCCTGCACGGACTGGTCGTCGGGGGCGGCCGCGTTCAGCGCGTCCTGGGTGGCGCGCATGGAGGTGCGCAGCTTCAGCCGCAGCTGGGCCAGTTCCCCCGCTGCGCCGGTCTGGGCCAGGGACTTGGCCCGCAGCGTGTGGTCCTCGACCGTGCGGCGGGCCTGGCTGATGCCGCGGTCCACGCTGCGCTTGGCGGCGCCGACGGCCTTGACGGTGGCGTACGCGCCGAGCACGACGAGGAGCACGAAGAGCAGGGCGAAGACTGCGATCACTGCTTCCACAAGGGCTCCTCCTCAGGGCGCCACGGCACACCTCACATCGCTCTCCACGGTAAACGCAACAGGCAGGCCCGGAGTTCCGGAAAGACCCCGAACCTGCCCGTAGGGGACCACTAGGGGACCACTAGCAGACCCACTAGGGCGCCACTGAGGGACCATCGGGCGAACCACCGGAAGGTCACCCTCACCGGTGGTTCCGTGGCCCTGCGGCCCCGGCGCTCACGCCGGAACGATGTTCACCAGCTTCGGCGCCCGCACGATCACCTTGCGGATCCCGGCCCCGCCCAGCGCGGCGACGACCTTCTCGTCGGCCAGGGCCACCTTCTCCAGTTCGTCCTCGGAGATCGACGGCGAGACCTCCAGGCGCGCCTTGACCTTGCCCTTGATCTGAACGACACAGGTCACGGTCTCGTCGACCACGTACGCCGGGTCGGCGACCGGGAAGTCCTGGTGGACGACCGAGTCGGTGTGCCCCAGCTTGCGCCACAGCTCCTCGGCGATGTGCGGGGCCAGCGGCGCGACCATCAGCACCAGCGGCTCGGCCACGGAGCGCGGCACGGGCCCGCCCACCTTGGTCAGGTGGTTGTTCAGCTCGGTGACCTTGGCGATGGCGGTGTTGAACCGCATGCCCTCCAGGTCCCCGCGCACCCCGTCGATCGCCTTGTGCAGGGCGCGCAGCGTGTCCTCGTCGATGTCGGCGTCCTCGACGTCGACGACGGTGACCTCGCCGGTCGCCTCGTCGACGATGTTGCGCCACAGCCGCTGCAGCAGCCGGAACTGGCCGACCACCGCGCGCGTGTCCCACGGACGGGAGACGTCCAGGGGGCCCATCGCCATCTCGTACAGGCGCAGCGTGTCGGCCCCGTACTCGGCGCAGATCTCGTCCGGAGTGACCGCGTTCTTCAGGGACTTGCCCATCTTGCCCAGCAGCCGGGAGACCTTCTCGCCCTGGTACCAGTAGGCGCCGTCGCGCTCCTCGACCTCGGCGGCCGGCACCGCGATGCCGCGGCTGTCGCGGTACACGTAGGCCTGGATCATGCCCTGGTTGAACAGCTTGTGGAACGGCTCCGCGGAGGAGACGTGCCCCAGGTCGTACAGCACCTTGGACCAGAAGCGGGCGTACAGCAGGTGCAGCACGGCGTGCTCGGCGCCGCCGACGTACAGGTCGACACCGCCGTGCGGCATGCCCTCGCGCGGGCCCATCCAGTACTGCTCGATCTCGGGGTCGACCAGCTTGTCGCTGTTGTGCGGGTCCAGGTAGCGCAGTTCGTACCAGCAGGAACCGGCCCAGTTGGGCATGGTGTTGGTCTCGCGGCGGTACTTCTTCGGCCCGTCGCCCAGGTCCAGCGTGACGTTGACCCAGTCCTCGTTGCGCGACAGCGGCGTCTCGGGCTGGGTGTCGGCGTCGTCCGGGTCGAAGGTGCGGGGGCTGTAGTCCTCGACCTCGGGCAGCTCCAGCGGCAGCATCGACTCGGGCAGCGCGTGGGCGATGCCGTCCTCGTCGTAGACGATCGGGAAGGGCTCGCCCCAGTAGCGCTGGCGGCTGAACAGCCAGTCGCGCAGCCGGAAGTTGACGGTGCCCTCGCCGACGCCCTGGGCCTCCAGCCACTCGGTGATGCGGGCCTTGGCCTCGACGACGCCCAGGCCGTCCAGGGAGACGCCCGTGCCGGTGGAGTTCACGATCTTCGCGTCGTAGGAGGCGAAGGCGTCGTCCCACTCGGACGGGTCGGTGCCGCGGCCGTCGGTCGGCTCGACCACGCAGCGGATCGGCAGCTCGAAGGCGCGGGCGAAGGCGAAGTCGCGCGTGTCGTGGGCCGGGACGGCCATGATCGCGCCGGTGCCGTAGCCCATCAGCACGTAGTCGGCGATGAAGACCGGGACCTGCTCGCCGTTGACCGGGTTGGTCGCGTAGGCGCCGACGAAGACGCCGGTCTTGTCCTTGGCCTCGGCCTGGCGCTCGACGTCGGACTTGGACGCGGCCTGCGCGCGGTAGGCGGCGACGGCCTCGGCCGGGGTCGCGTGGCCGCCGGTCCACGCCTCGTGGGTGCCCTCCGGCCAGGCGGCCGGGGTGAACTTCTCGACCAGCGGGTGCTCGGGCGCCAGCACCATGTACGTGGCGCCGAACAGCGTGTCCGGGCGGGTGGTGAAGACGGTGATGCGCTCGCCGTCGATGGGGAAGTCGACGCGGGCGCCCTCGCTGCGGCCGATCCAGTTGCGCTGCTGCAGCTTGATGGCCTCGGGCCAGTCCAGCGCGTCCAGGTCCTCCAGCAGCCGGTCGGCGTAGGCGGTGATGCGCATGTTCCACTGGCGCAGCTTGGCCTTGAAGACCGGGAAGTTGCCGCGCTCGGAGCGGCCCTCGGCGGTGACCTCCTCGTTGGCCAGCACGGTGCCCAGGCCGGGGCACCAGTTGACCGGCGCGTCGGAGGCGTAGGCCAGCCGGAACTCGCCCAGGACGTCGGCCTTCTCGGCGGCGCTCAGCTCGCTCCACGCGCGCGTGTGCCCGGGGACGGGCCGCTCACCGGACTCGAACTGCGCGACCAGCTCGTCGATCGGACGGGCCCGCCGGGCGTCGTGGTCGTACCAGGAGTTGAAGATCTGCAGGAAGATCCACTGGGTCCACTTGTAGTAGTCCGGGTCGATCGTGGCGAACGACCGGCGCCTGTCGTGGCCCAGGCCCAGCCGGCGCAGCTGGGCCTTCATGTTCTCCATGTTGGCCTCGGTGGACACGCGCGGGTGCGTGCCGGTCTGCACCGCGTACTGCTCGGCGGGCAGGCCGAAGGCGTCGAAACCCAGGGTGTGCAGGACGTTGTGGCCGGTCATCCGCTGGAAGCGGGCGAAGACGTCCGTGGCGATGTAGCCCAGCGGGTGGCCGACGTGCAGGCCCGCGCCCGAGGGGTACGGGAACATGTCCATGATGAACTTCTTGGGCCGGGCGACGGTCTCCGGGTCGCCCGCCAGGTCACCCTTGGGGTTGGGCGCGGCGTAGGTGCCGTCCGCGTCCCAGAAGTCCTGCCAGCGTGCTTCGATCTCGGCAGCCGTCGCGGCCGTGTAGCGGTGCGGCGCGGCCACCTCGGAGGTGGCCGCGGGGTTCGTCTCGCTCATGATCCTCAAAGCTCCATCGATCGTCTCTGCCTGCGGCTGTGTCGTCGAGAAACGAAAAATCCCCTCGCACAGGAGGGGACGCCGCGCCGATTCCGGCCACTCGACTCGTCCGGTGGCCGGGACTGATCAGCGCGGCCCGCTAAGCAGAAGGCGTACGGCACGCATGGCGTTAGGGTACCGCAGGCCCCCAGCGCGCCGCGACGCGCTTCGGACGGGCCCTCGACGCTCGATCCCACACTCGTCAAGCTGAACCAAGGTCAAGAGTTACTTCGCGTAACAGTAGCTAAGGGGCATCGCAACAACCGCATTGTCCTTTGATAACAACGCAATAACTCAAACCTCGTACCCATCGGTATGGCTCCGCTTAGAGTGCGGCAGCGGGACCGCTTTCCCGAACCGCTCGGAGTTGCCCCCATGAACCCTCATCGCAGTACCCCCTCACTCCCCCCGGTCGCCGGGATGTGGGGTGGCAGGTCGTGAACCCCAACGACTCCACGGCAGACGACTCCTTCGCCGAGTTCCTCAACTTCGGCGCGGGCGTGCTGTCCCTCGTGTGCCTGACCTGCTCGGTGATCTGGGGTCTGGTCGCCCAGGACCGGATCCTGCTCGACGCGCGCCGGCGCATCCTGGCCCAGGCCGTGCACCGCACCACGGCCGTCGCCTCGATCGTCTTCCTGCTGGTGCACATCGGCGTGAAGCTGGCGCTGTCCCACACGTCGTGGATCGCCGCGGTCATCCCCTTCGGCCTGGTGTTCACCGACGAGGAACTGGTCGGGGGCAGGTCGTTCCTGATCGGCCTGGGCACCCTGGCGGGCATGCTCATGATCTTCGTGGGCGTCACCGGTGTGCTCCGCAACCGCTTCGCCTCCCCCGCGCCGGTCGCGGCCCGCTGGCGCGCCATGCACATGCTGGCCTACCCGGCCTGGTGCGCCGCCCTCGTGCACGGCCTCTACGCGGGTCGCGCCGCCAAGCCGGTCTTCGTCTTCCTGTACTGCCTCTCCCTGCTCGGGGTGACCGCAGCCCTCGCCCTGCGCGCCGCGCCGCGCCCGGTCAAGCGCAAGGTCGCCGACAAGGTCGCCGCCCTCATCGGCCCCGGCGAGGGCCTCGGCCGCCGTGACCTGGAGGAGAGCCGGGCCCGGGCCGGCTCCGCGCTGCCGGGCTACGAGGGCCGCACGGGCCGGGCGGAAGCGGCGGGGGCCGGGTCCGGGCCGCGGTACGAGCGGGCCGAACGCCCCTCGCCCCAGGAGTCCACGAGCGGCTTCGCCGCGGCCTACCGGGCCGTCTCGGGACCCCCGATGGACCAGGCCTACGCGCCGGGCCCCACCACCAGCATGGAACTGCCGCTGGACCTGCAGCCGACCGAGGCCCTACCGACCGTGGACGGCCCCTCCAGCACCTCCGGCAGCTGGCCTGTCCCGTCCCCGCCCCCGGTCGGCGAGGCCCCGCCGTCGGCCTACGACCCGCTCCAGGACACGGGCTTCAACATCCCGCCCTACGACCCGCTGCGGGACACCGGACAAAGCATCCCGGCCTATGGCAATCCGGTCGCCTCCGGGTACGGATCGAGTGATGTGTACGACACGGGTGAGACGAACGCCGTCCAGGACACGTACTACCCGAACGACACGTACAACAGCGGTCCCGCCACTGAAACACTGCCCGGTGCGTCCTACGACTTCGACGCACCGGGATCGGGCGAACCTTGGAACACGCCTTCCGGAGGCTTTAAGTGAACGAGGCCCTGCCCGACGTACCCGAAGTCCGCGTGGTCGGTCTTCCCCAGCTCACGTCGGGCTTCGACCTTGTCGATCGGCTCGATCTGCCCATGCACCTCAAGGTGCACGGGCCGCTCGAGCCGATGGGCGGTGAGCAGCTCGCGCAACTCGCCGAACGCATCAACCTGAAGGGCCGCGGCGGCGCGGGTTTCCCCTTCCACAAGAAGCTGCGCTCGGTCGCCGAGGCGGCGATCAAGCGCGGTGTCCGGCCGGTCGTCGTCGTCAACGGCAGCGAGGACGAACCGGCCTGCCGCAAGGACACGGTGCTGATCAACCGTGCCCCGCACCTCATCCTGGACGGCGCACTGCTGTGCGCCGAGGCCCTGGGTGCCCGCACGCTCGTGGTGGGGGTCACCCGGGAGTCCACCCAGCGCTCCATGGAGGCCGCGCTGGCCGAACGCGGCCTCAGCAACGGCCGCCGGTCGGCCCTGCGCGCCCGCGTGCAGCGCAACCCGGTCCGCATGGTCACCGGCGCCGCCGCGTCGCTGATCCGCTCGATCGACGGCGGCCCGGCCGTCCCGCCCGGCCGCAAGGTCAGCGCCTCGCAGAACGGCGTCGGCGGCGCGCCCACCCTGCTCTCCAACGCCGAGACCTTCGCCCAGCTGGCCATCGCCGCCCGCATCGGCCCGGAGCGCTACGGCAACACCGGCCTGTACGACGAGCCGGGCACGGTCATGCTCACGGTCTCCGGGGCGGTCGCCCGCCCCATGGTGATCGAGGTCCCCACGGGCGTGCCGCTGCGCTACGTCCTGCAGCTGGCCGGCGCCCCGCCGGTGCCGCAGGGCGTGCTCACCGGCGGCTACCACGGCAAGTGGATCGACGCCGCCACGGTGAACGAGGCGATCGTCTCCCGCAACTCCCTGGACGCGGTGGGCGGTTCGCTGGGCGCCGGGGCGATCCTGCCGATCAGTCAGGACACCTGCCCGCTGGGCGAGTCGCTGCGGGTCGCCCAGTGGCTGGCCGAGGAGAGCGCGGGCCAGTGCGGCCCCTGCTACCTGGGTCTGCCGGCCGCCGCGCGCGGCATGGAGGACATCCTCAACGGCGGCGGTCCGGCCGCCCTGGAGGCGCTCAAGCAGGTCGCCAAGAACGTCAAGCGGCGCGGTGCCTGCTCCCACCCGGACGGCTCCGCGATGTTCCTGGAGTCGACCATCAAGGCGTTCACGGACGACCTGGCCGCCCACGTCCTCGGCAACGGCTGCGGACGGCGCGTGGAGGGCGTTCTGCCGCTCTTCGAGGGGGGCAGGGCCCCGACGGGCATCCCGGGCGGCGGCGAGTCCGAGGAGAACGGCCCGAGCCGTCAGAAGATCTACGTCGACTGGACGCTGTGCCGGGGCCACGGCCTGTGCGCGGACATCCTCCCCGAGGTGTTCCAGCTGGGCGCCGACGGCTTCCCGACCGTGGCCCAGGCGCAGGTGCCGCGGTACGCCGAGGCCAAGGCTCTACGCGCGGTGCGCCGCTGCCCGGCGCTGGCCCTGCGCATCGAGGAGGACACCCGCGGGCAGGCGCCCTCCCGCAACCTCCCGGTGCTCTCCCAGGGCCGCGGCCGCCGCGCCCTCGGCCGCTGAGCGCGCGTACGGCGGGTCTTCCTCCGGGAAGGCCCGCCGTACGTCTCAGCGCATCGGCAGGACGGGAACGGCAAGAAGGCGGGCCATCCGGATCGGATGGCCCGCCTTCTCATCTGCTGTGGAGCTAAGGAGAATTGAACTCCTGACCTCCTGCATGCCATGCAGGCGCTCTACCAACTGAGCTATAGCCCCTTGCGGTGTTGCCTTCCGGGCTTCCCCGGCGGCGACGCCAACTTTACTGGTCCTGCGGGCCCAACACCAAATCGGTTTTCCGGCGCCCGATATGACCGATTCGCCGCTCCTTCTCGTCTCAGGCCGTCACGAACGAGTAGAACCGCTTGAGCGTGCAGTGCTCCTCCAGAAGCCGGCCGTAGATCGGCTCTCCCTCCAGCTCGCGGTACGTCTCGATCGGGTCGCCTTTTATGATCAGCGCCCGCGCGCACTCCTCGCACCAGTACTGGTAGTCGGGATTGATCGGCTCCATGTCACGGACGATCGGAGTCCCGCTGCCGCACCAGTCGCACTTCCGCCTGTGTGCACCCATCGATCAGCTCCAGCTGTGGCCGCAGGCCGTGCACACGTAGGACACCCCGCCGTTGTCGCCGAGCATCTGGGCCACGTGCGCGGATCCGCAGGAAGGGCAGCTGAGGCGGGTGGACAGGTCCCGTGTCAACGCCGCTCCGAGGAGGTGGTCGACCTCCTCGAGGATGCTCGCAGGCATCGGTGCTCCTCCCGTCGGGCCGCGCCCCCTTCCGGCCGTTTGATTCTGCCACGGCCGGGCCAATACGGTCAGCGACGCCTCAGTACCAGTCCGGACACGGCGGTCGTCGCGACCGTAGAGGTATACGCCTCGGGCGGCCCATGTGACTCAACTCCGGGCACGAAAAATCCCGCCCCCTGGACGGGAACGGGATCTTGACGTGGAGCTAAGGAGAATTGAACTCCTGACCTCCTGCATGCCATGCAGGCGCTCTACCAACTGAGCTATAGCCCCTCGTGTTCCTTCCCGGCGGGCCGGGCGAACAAGAAGAACTTTAGCCTGCGACCTGCCGGAAAGTGAAATCCGGGGTCAGTCGTCGTCGCCCAGCACCGGTTCCGGCAGCGTGCCGGCGTTGTGCTCCAGCAGCCGCCAGCCGCGGGCGCCTTCACCGAGGACGGACCAGCAGCAGTTGGAGAGTCCGCCGAGGCTCTCCCAGTTGTGCGGCTGCAGGCCGAGGAGCCGGCCGATGGTGGTGCGGATGGTGCCGCCGTGGCTGACCACGACAAGCGTGCCGTCCTCGGGGAGCTTGTCGGCGTGCCGGAGGACCACGGGGGCGGCGCGGTCGGCCACCTCGGTCTCCAGTTCGCCACCGCCGCGGCGCACGGGCTCGCCGCGCTTCCAGGCGGCGTACTCCTCGCCGTGCCGGGCGATGATCTCCTCGTGCGTCAGGCCCTGCCAGACGCCCGCGTAGGTCTCGCGCAGGGCCTCGTCGTGGGTGACGTCGAGGCCGGTGAGGGCGGCGAGCTCGGCGGCCGTGCGCGCGGCCCTCTGCAGGTCGGAGGCGACGATCGCGTCCGGCTTCAGGGCCACGAGCAGCCGGGCGGCACGGCGCGCCTGGGCGACACCGGTCTCGGTGAGTTCGACGTCCGTGGTGCCCTGGAAGCGGCGCTCCACGTTCCACGAGGTCTGGCCGTGCCGCCACAGGATGATGCGGCGGCCGCGGCCCGGCGTGGCGGCCTCGCTGAAGGCGTTCACCGCCAGTCTCCGTCCAGCTCCGCCGCCTCCTCGGCCGCCTGCAGCTTGGCGTGCTCCTCGCCCTTGCCGCGCGTGGCCTTGGCGTCCTCGGGCAGGTCGAGCTCGGGGCAGTCCTTCCACAGCCGCTCCAGGGCGTAGAAGACGCGCTCCTCGCTGTGCTGGACGTGGACGACGATGTCGACGTAGTCGAGCAGGATCCAGCGGGCGTCGCGGTCGCCCTCGCGGCGCACCGGCTTGGCGCCGAGCTCCTTCTGGAGGCGCTCCTCGATCTCGTCGACGATCGACTTGACCTGGCGGTCGTTGGGCGCGGAGGCCAGCAGGAAGGCGTCCGTGATGGAGAGCACGTCACTGACGTCGTAGGCGACGATGTCGTGCGCCAGCTTGTCGGCGGCCGCCTGGGCGGCGGTGGTGATGAGCTCCTGGGAGCGGTCGGTCACGGTCACTACAAGGCTTTCGGTCGGCGGTCGTTTGTCCTCAAGGGTCTCACGGACCGCCGTGCGCCCCCCACGCGATTACGGCGCTCCCGTGGGGGACGGGCCCGCGCCGCCTAGCCGGCGGAGGGCTTGTAGTCCTGGCCGAGGACCACCGCGACGTCGGCGCTCGCCGAGATCCTGCCCTGCGCGACGGAGCTCTCGGGCAGCCCGAGCGTCTTGGCGACCTCGGCGGCGTTCGTCTTGCCGGCGGCGTCGGCGTAGACGACCTTCGAGGTGGACCTGGCTGCCGCCGTGCCGCCCTCCAGGAACGTGAAGCCGCCGTTGAGGAGCACCACGCGGGCCTGCTCCGTGTTGTCCTTCACACCGGTCGCGTTCTGGACGGAGACGCTGACGGCTGCGTCCTTGTCGGGGCTCTTGGCGGTGCCGCCGAGGACGTTCCTGACGATGCCGGCGCCGGTCTGGGCGCTGAGCGTGCCGTCGCTGCGCACCGGCAGCAGGTCCGTGCGGTAGTCGCCGCCCTTGGCGAGGTCGGCGAGCCCGGCGAGGAAGGTGCCGAGGTCCTTGTCGGTCAGGGACGGGTCGAGGATCTGCGCCAGGGTCTGGACGGTGGTGGTCGCGGCCCCCGGGTCGGAGGACATCTTGCGCAGCACGCCCTGCATGACCTGCCCGAACCGCTCCAGCTGGGCGTTCTGGGCCTCGCCCGGGGCACGGTAGGTGGCGTAGGCGACGGCCATCTTGCCGCTGAGCGTCTGGTCCCGGCCCTTGTTGACCAGGGGCGCCTCGCCCTTCTTCTTGGCGGCGGGGTCGGGGACATCGGTGTTCGTGTCGACGTCGATGGTGCCGACGAGGTCGACGAGGTTCTGCAGGTAGGGGGTGTCCAGGCGCCAGGTGCCCTGGATGTCGGTGCCGAGGACCGTGTCGAGCGCCTCGCGGGTGCCGTCGGAGCCGTCGTCCTCGACCGATTTGGCGAGGGTCGTCGTGGTGCCGTCGTCGCTGGTCAGGGCGAGCGAATTGGGCAGCAGGACGGTGGTGCCCCGCTTGGTGGTGGTGTTGTCGACGAGGAGCGCGGTGGCGGTGCCGTCGCCCTTGGTGTCGTGCAGGTGGACGACGATGACGTCCCGTTTCTGGGCGCCGGCGGCCGTCTCCGTGCCCGTCCCGGGGTCCTCGGAGGACAGGCCGGGCAGCTTCCCCGCGTACCAGAGGTAGCCCACGCCGCCGGCCGCGACGAGCGCGAGGACGACGACCAGGGCGACGATCCGGCTGCGGGCGCGGCGCCGGGCCTCCTCGCGGCGCTCGGTGCGGTTCTCGGTGAACTTCAGCCAGTCGATGACGTCTTCGGAGTTGTCGTCCGGTTCCTCGACGAAGGCGAACTGCTCGGTGTGGTACTCCCGGTCGTCGTGCTCCCGGCCGGCGTCCCGCTCCTCCGCTGCGGGACCGGCCTGCTGCGGGATGTGCGGGGTCTGCGCGGTCTGCCGGGCGGTCTGCCCGGCGGCGGGCGCCTGTCCGTAGGGGTCCTGGTGGGCGCCCTGCGTCTGGCCGCCCTGGTGGCTCCCGGAGGTGTACGGGTCGTAGCCGTACGGGGCGGCGGACTGCTGCTGTCCCGCTCCGTGGTCGTACGCGGGCGGCTGCTGCTGCCCGCCCGTGGCGTAGGGGTCGTAGCCGTAGCCCTGCTGGTGCTGCTGATGCTGCTGGGCGTACGGGTCGTAGGTCTGCTGCTGGGTCTGCTGGGCCTGGACCTGCCGGTAGACCGGCTGTCCGTACTCGTCGTAGCCGACGAGTTCGTACTGGTCGGCGCCGTAGCCCGCGGCCCCCGCGTCGTATCGGTCGTTCACCGGTGCCCCTCTCGGCTCACTCGCCGCGGTACAGCTCGCGCTTGTCGATATAGCGCACGACACCGTCCGGCACCAGGTACCAGATGGGGTCGCCCTTGGCGACTCTCGCACGGCAGTCCGTCGAGGAGATGGCCAGGGCGGGAACCTCCACGAGCGAGACACCGCCCTCGGGCAGCCCCGCGTCGTCCAGGTGGTGACCGGGCCGGGTGGCGCCGATGAAGTGCGCGAGGGAGAACAGCTCCTCGCTGTCGCGCCAGGTCAGGATCTGGGCGAGGGCGTCGGCGCCGGTGATGAAGAACAGGTCCGTGTCCGGGTTGAGCGCGCGCAGGTCACGGAGGGTGTCCACGGTGTAGGTGGGGCCGCCGCGGTCGATGTCGATGCGGCTCACGGAGAACTGCGGGTTCTCGGCGGTCGCGATGACCGTCATCAGATAGCGGTCCTCGGCCGGGGAGACGCTGCGGTGGCTCTTCTGCCAGGGCTGGCCGGTCGGCACGAAGACCACCTCGTCGAGGTGGAACGCCGCCGCGACCTCGCTGGCGGCCACCAGGTGCCCGTGGTGGATCGGGTCGAAGGTGCCGCCCATGACGCCCAGGCGGCGCTTGCCCGGCTGCGACGGGCTCTTGCCGGGGCCGTCGATCTGGCGGGTCGGCGTGGCGGCACGGCGGGGCGCCGAGTGTCGCTCGGTGCCGCTCGCCGTGTCCGGTGCCGGGTCGTGCGGCGTCTCGTTCGCCGGACCGGTAGGCATGTCCTGCTCTCCCATGCGTGCAGACCCTACCGGCCCCGCCTGAGGGCTCCGGCCGCCCCCGCGGTCCCCGGGGCACCCCGCGCGGGGTGCCCTGCCGGGCTCAGCGGTCGCGGTTGAAGCGGGTGGTGATCCACAGCAGGAGCAGCAGGATGAAGAGGGCGGCGCCACCGGTGAGGTAGGGGCTGAGGCTCTCGTGGTTTCCGCCGTGCTCTCCGCCCTCGGCGGCGAGGGTGACCAACGGGGCAGCGGTGCTGTGGAAGCTCATCTTCGGCAGGACCTATCGCGTGTGGGCGGGTTAAAGACGTCGGCTCATCGTAAGCGGGCGCCTCGGCCGCGATCACCCCGACTCCGCCTGTTCGTGCGGCGGGAGTCCCCGGGTCCGGGACCGCGTGCCCGCGCCGGCCCGGTCCCGGGGGTCCGGCGGGGGAACCTTCGCGCCGCCTCAGTCGTCCTTCCGTCTGTAGCCGCGCAGCAGGAACCACGCGGTCACCGCACAGCCCACGATCATCACGAGCAGAACGATCCGGAGGATCCCCGGCCCCCCTTGCCGGTCGGCGGCGTTCGCGGCCTCGGCGAGCCAGGCGGCGGGGTGGTGCTCCATGACGGTGGTTCCCTTCGCTGTACTGCCCGACCACCGTAACTCCGCCTAGGCTGAGCTCAGCCTCGGGGAAGCAAAGGGCCGCACAAGGGGCCGCAAAGGTCATCCAGACGCACAGGGGAGACACATGTCCGACGGCCATGACCAGGACGGGCACGAGCACGTGCCGAGCCGGCAGCGCAGGCGCTTCCCAGGGATCTCCTCACGGACGTACGAGCACCCGGCCGACCGCTCCGCCCTGGTGGCGCTGCGCAAGCTGAGCGGTTTCGACACGGTGTTCAAGGCGCTCAGCGGCCTGCTCCCCGAGCGCAGTCTGCGGCTGCTGTTCCTGTCCGACTCGGTGCGGGTCTCCGACCAGCAGTTCTCGCACTTGAACGTGATGCTGCGCGACGCCTGCTACATCCTGGACCTGGAGAAGGTCCCGCCGATGTACGTGAACCAGGACCCGCAGCCCAACGCGATGTGCATCGGCCTGGACGAGCCGATCATCGTCGTGACGACGGGCCTGGTCGAGCTGCTCGACGAGGAGGAGATGCGGGCGGTCGTCGGCCACGAGGTGGGGCACGCGCTGTCCGGCCACTCGGTCTACCGGACGATCCTGCTGTTCCTGACCAGCCTCGCGGTCCGGGTGGCCTGGATCCCGCTGGGCAACCTCGCGATCATGGCGATCGTCACGGGCCTGCGGGAGTGGTTCCGCAAGTCGGAGCTGTCCGCGGACCGGGCGGGACTGCTGGTCGGACAGGACCTCCAGGCGTCCATGCGGGGCCTGATGAAGATCGCGGGCGGCAACCACCTGCACGAGATGAACGTGGACGCGTTCCTCGCCCAGGCCGAGGAGTACGAGGCCGGCGGCGACCTGCGCGACTCCGTGCTGAAGATCCTGAACGTGCTGCCCCGCTCCCACCCGTTCACGACCGTCCGGGCGGCCGAGCTGAAGAAGTGGGCCGAGTCGCGGGACTACCAGCGCATCATGGACGGCCACTACCCGCGGCGCGACGAGGACAAGGACACCTCCGTCAGGGACTCCTGGCGCGAGTCGGCCAACCACTACAGCACGCACGTGAAGAGCTCGAAGGACCCGCTGATGAAGCTGGTCACGGACCTGGCCGGCGGCGCCGGCGACCTCGGCGACCGGGTGCGCCGGGGCTTCGGCGGCTTCACGAACTCGTCCCCGAAGCCGCCCGGGGGCCCGCAGTCGCCGGGCTCGTCGGACGCTCCGGGGGACGACGGAACACCGCGCGACGACCGCTGAGCCACCTCGCCCCGCGAGGTCTCCCGCCCCCGGCCCTGAAGTCCGAAGGGCCTCCCATGACCGCGCCGGCCCGCGACGGCTCTCCGGAGCCGGCCGCCCCGTGACGGCCTGCGACGCGCCTCCGGAGCCGGGTTCCCCGGGCGCAGCGGGGCGCCGCGGGTCCGGGGTGGGGCCTCACACCTTCGGCTGCGCGCTCGTCGCCAGGGAGCCGCACAGGGCCGTGGCGCTGCCCGTCGCGTAGGGGTCGGTGCCGGCGGGGCCGCCCTCCTTGGCGGTCTGGCCGGCGAGCAGGGGGCGCAGGTGGTGCGTGGAGTCCTCGGCGCAGGACAGCGGGCCGGCCTGGACGTAGGAGACGACCAGCTGGGCCTGGTGCAGGCGCAGGTCGTCGCGGTCGAAGCGGAACTGCAGCTCGCGCCGGACGGTGAACAGGGACACCTCGCCCTCGTCACCGGCCCCGGCGGGCCGCAGGGCGTACACGAACGTGTGATCGGCCGTGACCTCCAGCGTCGACGCGTCGGTCTCGGCGGCCTGGAGCGTGCCCTGGACGCGCACCCGGCGGTCGGCCAGCTCGGCCCGGGAGGGGTCGAAGCGGACGAGCCAGCCGGTCGGCGCGTGGCGTCCGTCCGCGGTGGGGCGGGCGAAGCTCTGGTCGAACTGGTCCAGCTGGTCGGGGTCGAGCAGCACGCGCACGGCACGGATCTCGCCGCCCGTGATCACCTCCGGGTCGAGGGCGGAGCGCACCACGTAGTCCTTGGCCGTGGACAGGGCGGTCACGACCTGGCTGTCCGAGAAGTGCGCGGTACGCCGCGAGGCGGGCAGCGGCACGCCCTCCGCGCCGGTCTTGAACTGCGCGGCGGGGCTGTGCGCGTACAGGTACGCCGTGTCGGCCGCCCCGGGCACCTTGCCCTCGGGGACGAGCGGGATCACAGTCATCCGCAGCGGCTCGACCGGCTCCCGGGCGGCGGGGGTCTGGTAGGGGTGCCGGACCCCCATGTAGATCGCGGTGCCGAAGGCGATGGCGATCAGCAGGACCAGGACCAGCGCCTGCCGGGACAGGCCCCGTCGCAGGGGCGGGCGGCGGCGCACGGCGGGCGCGTGGTCGGCCATGCGCTCCTGCGCGGAGAACTCCTGAAGGCGGGCAGCACGGACGAACGACTCGTCGAAGACGACGGATCGGTACTCGTCCTCTCCACCTCCGGGAGCGCCCTCGGGTGTCCCCTCAGGTGGGTCTCCAGGCCCGCCCATATCTTCAGGGTAGGTCGCCGCGAGCCCGGGTAAACGCCGGGCTGCTCCACAAGTTCTGACAGGTCCTCACCAAGGGGTGGCTTCAGGTCAGGGGGTGCGCGGGATCACCGAGACGGCCGGCTGGGAGTAGTCGGCGGAAGCGGAGGGGGCCACCCCGCCGCCCTGTTCCAGCCCGGTCGAGGCGGGCGGCGGCACGGGGCCCTCGCGGTTCGAGGACGCCCCGCGGTAGACCGCCGTGAAGGCGAGCGCGACCATGCCGATCCCCATCACGAGGGCGAGCAGCCAGGCGACCGGGCGGTGCCAGCGCACCTGTTTGGAGTACGGCCCCGTGTCGCCGTAGTGGTCCTCCAGCAGGTCGGGCTCGTCCAGGTCGTCCAGGTCCGGATCACGGCCGAGACCGCGGCCGTCCGGGCCGTACCCGTCGTCGTACCGCTCGCCCCTGGGGTGGGCGCGGCGGGCGGCCTCCGCCTCGGAGGCCTCGGCTCTCGCCTGCGCGGCGGCCAGGAGGCGCTCCACGGCGGTCGGCTCGTGCACCACGGCCGCGCGTACGAAGGCCTCGTCGAAGACCACGGAGGCGAACTCTTCGTCCGACACCCCGCGGTCGTGGTCGTCGTCGGGCTCGCGGCCGTCCGGAAACGGCGTGCCCCCCACGTCCTCCGGCACGGATCCAGAGTAGACCTGGGGGGTCAATTTGGGCAGACGGTATGGAAATTCATCCGCCGGTCGAGACGGCTCGCACCGGAGCGCGCAAGGGCGCGCGACCGGGCGCTGAGCCCTCCGCCGCACGCGCTTGCGCCATGCCGCCGTTCGGGTGCACCGGCCCTCGGGCGTCCGGTCAGCGGCGGACGTGCCCGTCGCCGGTGACGATGTACTTCGTGCTGGTCAGCTCCGGCAGGCCCATGGGGCCGCGGGCGTGCAGCTTCTGCGTGGAGATGCCGATCTCCGCGCCGAAGCCGAACTGGCCTCCGTCGGTGAAGCGCGTGGAGGCGTTGACGGCGACGGTGGTGGAGTCGACCAGCTGGGTGAAGCGGCGGGCCGCCTGCTGGGAGGTCGTCACGATCGCCTCGGTGTGGCCGGAGGTCCACAGCCGGATGTGCTCGACGGCCTTGTCGAGGGAGTCGACCACGGCTGCGGCGATGTCGTACGACAGGTACTCCGTCTCCCAGTCCTCGGCCGTCGCCTCGACGACGGTGGCCTTGGAGTCCTTGGCGTAGGCCTGCACGCGCTCGTCGGCGTGGACGGTGACCCCGGCCTCCGCGAGGGCGTCCAGGGCGCGCGGCAGGAACGCGGCGGCGATGTCCTGGTGGACCAGGAGGGTCTCGGCGGCGTTGCAGACGCCGACCCGCTGGGCCTTGGAGTTGATCAGGATCTCGACGGCCATGTCGAGGTCGGCCTGGGCGTCGACGTAGACGTGGCAGTTGCCGGTGCCGGTCTCGATGACCGGGACGACGGACTCCTGGACGACCGTGTTGATCAGGGAGGCGCCGCCGCGCGGGATGAGCACGTCGACCAGGCCCCGGGCGCGCATCAGCTCGCGCACGCTGTCGCGGCTCTCGCCGGGCACGAGCTGGATGGCGTCGGCGGGCAGCCCGGCCCCGCCCACGGCGTCGCGCAGGACGCGCACCAGGGCGGTGTTGGACTGGTAGGCCGAGGAGGAGCCGCGCAGCAGGACGGCGTTGCCGGACTTCAGGCAGAGGGCGGCGGCGTCGACGGTGACGTTCGGCCGGCCCTCGTAGATGATGCCGACGACGCCGAGCGGCACGCGGACCTGGCGCAGGTCGATACCGTTGGGCAGCGTGTTACCGCGCACGACCTCGCCGACCGGGTCGGGCAGGGCGGCGACGTCGCGCACGTCGGAGGCGATGGCGCGGACCCGCTCGGGGGTGAGCGTGAGCCGGTCGATCATGCCGTCGCCGAGGGCGGACTCGCGGGCCTTGGCGACGTCCTTGGCGTTGGCCTCGACGATCTCGCTCGTGCGGACCTCCAGCGCGTCCGCGATGGCGAGCAGCGCGTCGTCCTTCTCGGCCCGCGGCAGCGGCGCGAGGCTCGCGGCGGCGGCCTTGGCCCGGTAGGCGGCCTCGGTGACCGGGGACATGGAGTCGTACGGCGAGAGCGTGGTCATGAGGGAAGGGTAGTGCGCCGGGCGAGGGTGTTCCTCGCGCGTTCCACACCCCGAGACACTTCGCGAGACTCCTGCCGGAGCGGGTCAGAACGGGTGAACTCCGACGGGCGAGGCCGGGGGCGGCCCGTACCCCTCGGCGATGCGCTGGTGGTAGGTCGCGCGGTCGATGACCTCCAGGCCGACGATCTCCCAGGGCGGCAGTCCGGCGGTCTGCCGGTGCTCGCCCCACAGCCGCAGGGCGACGGCGGCCGCGTCGTGCAGGTCGCGGGCCTCCTCCCAGTAGCGGATCTCGGCGTGGTCGACGGCGTAGCGGCTGGTCAGCAGGAAGGGATGGTCGTGGGCGAGCTGTTCCAGGGCACGCCTGACCTCGGGCAGCGGGGCCTCCTTGCCGGAGACGCTGAGGGTGACGTGCCACAGGCGCGGGAGGTCCGCGGGTTCCTCGCCCTCGAACCGGTCTCCGGCCGCGACGCTGGTCAGGGCGCGCTCCTCACCGGCCGCGCGGGAGCCGGTACCACCACGGGACGCCGGCGTCCCAGGGCGCACTCGTCTCACGACGGCCTCCTTCGCTCAGTGGCGCTGCTTGTGGCGCTGCTGCGGAACAGTTCCCTGGGACAAAGTTGAGCAGGCCGCACGGGCTCGTGGGGCGGTTTTGCGGAACGTCCACCACCGGGGGCGGATGTTTCGACACATTACGGGTGCAGAACCACCAGGTCGTCCCTGTGTACGACCTCCCGTTCGTACGCGGGTCCGAGGTCGCGGGCGAGTTCCCGGGTGGAACGGCCGATCAGCCGCGGGATCTCCTTGGCGTCGAAGTTGACCAGCCCGCGGGCCACCGCGTGCCCGGCGCCGTCCCGCAGCTCGACCGGGTCGCCGGCGGTGAAGTCGCCCTCGACGGCGGCGATGCCGGCCGGCAGCAGCGACTTGCGGCGCTCCACGACGGCTTGGACGGCTCCGTCGTCGAGGGTCAGGGCGCCCTGCGGGGTGGAGGCGTGCTGGAGCCACAGCAGCCGGTCGGCGGAGCGCCGGCCGGTGGGGTGGAAGAAGGTGCCGGTGTCCTGGCCGGTCAGCGCGTCGGCGGCGTGGACGGCGCTGGTGAGGACGACGGGGACGCCGGCGGCGGCCGCGATCCGGGCTGCCTCGACCTTGGTGACCATGCCGCCGGTGCCGACGCCGGCCTTGCCCGCGCTGCCGATCTCGACGTGGGCCAGGTCGGCCGGGTCGCGCACCTCGGCGATGCGGGAGGTGCCGGGCCTGCCCGGGTCGCCGTCGTAGACGCCGTCCACGTCGGAGAGCAGGACCAGCAGATCGGCGTGGACGAGGTGGGCGACCAGGGCGGCGAGCCGGTCGTTGTCGCCGAAGCGGATCTCGTCCGTGGCGACGGTGTCGTTCTCGTTGACGATCGGGAAGGCGCCCATCGCCAGCAGCTTGTCGAGCGTGCGCGAGGCGTTGCGGTGGTGGGCGCGGCGGCTCATGTCGTCGGAGGTGAGCAGCACCTGGCCGACGCGGACGCCGTAGCGGGCGAAGGAGGCGGTGTAGCGGGCGACCAGCAGGCCCTGGCCGACGCTGGCGGCGGCCTGCTGGCGGGCCAGGTCCTTGGGGCGGCGGCGCAGGCCGAGCGGTGCGAGACCCGCGGCGATGGCGCCGGAGGAGACCAGGACGATCTCCCTCTCTCCCCCGCTGCGGACCTTGGCCAGCACGTCGACCAGCGCGTCCACGCGGTCCGCGTCCAGGCCGCCCGAGGCGGTGGTCAGCGAGGAGGATCCGACCTTGACGACGATCCTGCGGGCCTCGCCCACGGCCTGCCTTGCCCCTGCCACGTCGCCGTCCGTCCCCTCGCCGCGTTCCGGTCCCTCACCGGGAAATCTACGGGACGCGCGGGTCCGCCGCCGAGCCGGTCCACGCTACGGACGGTGCGGGCGGGGTCACACGAGGGTGGACACGGCGGTTCCGGCCTCCTGTGACCCGGCCCCACGACAGGAACACGAGATTCCGCTACGGTCCGAGCGCACGACGGGGCGCAGTCGCCCGGCCCGGCCCGAGGACACGCGCGTGTCGTCCGGAGGTCGCCGCGCGTTAACCCGTACGGCCGACCTGCGCCGAACCGACGCTCCTGGAGTGACCGCAGTGCCCGTACCTCTTCCCCGCCCACCGGCCCTTCTGAAGGGGCTGGTCACCGTCGTCCTGGCCGCCGCGTTCGCCGCCCAGGCAGTCGCGGCGCTGCTGCCCCACGTCCCGCTGCTGCTCGCGGCGACCGCCGTGTCCCTGGCCGTCGAGGGCGTCCTGTACCGCTGGCAGCGCGGTGTGCTGGCGCTGTTCGCCAAGTCGCACGCGGACATCACCGTGCGCCACGTCCTGCGGGACCTGCTGCTGGTCGTGGCGCTGCTGCGGATCGGCGAGCAGGACCGGGAGACGGTGTACGCCCCGCTGGTGGGCGCGCTGCTCGCCTTCTACGCGCTGCACTGCGCGATCCAGGCGGTCTCCGTGCTGGTGCGCCGCACCCGCACGCTGCCGGTGGTGACCCGCAACATCGACGCCTCGGCACTGCGGCTGTCCCCCGCCCCGGCCGTGCTGCTGCGCCGCCCCGGCCTGCGGCTGCTGGTGTTCGGCCTGCCGGCGACGGCCGGGCTGCTGGCCGGCGCGGCGGGCGGCCGGCCGGTCCTCGCGGCCGCGGGCATCGCGCTGTCCCTGCTGCTCGCCCTGGCCGGGCTGGGCGCGCTGCTGCTGCGGCTGCTGCCGGGACGCCGGCCGGCCGACGAGCAGCAGGTGCTGGAGTGGTTCGACGCGTGGCTGGCCTCCTACCGGCCGACGGTCGGCCTGTACTTCTCCGGCGGAGCCGCCTCTGCCTACCAGGCGAACATGTGGCTGGAGCCGCTGGCCGAGCTGGACGGCCGTCCGGTCATCGTGCTGCGCGAGCGGTTCATGGTGCAGAAGATCGCGGCGACGGACATCCCGATCGTGTGCCTGCCGAAGGTGTCCACGCTGATGCGCCTGGAGCACTCCACGCTCCAGGTCCTCATCCACCCCTCGAACTCGGGCAAGACCTCCCAGGTGCTGCGCATCCCCACGATCAAGCACACCTTCGTCAACCACGGCGAGAGCGACAAGCTGTCCTCGTGCAACCCGTACGCGAAGGCGTACGACGAGGTGTGGGTGGCCGGTCCCGCCGCCCGCGAGCGGTACGCGCTGGCCGAGGTCGGTGTCGAGGACAAGGACGTGGTGGAGACGGGCCGCCCGCAGCTGGACGGAGTGCTGCCCTACGCGGGTCCGCCGGCCGGGGCGTACACGACCGTCCTGTACGCGCCGACCTGGGAGGGCTGGGACGGCAACCCCGGCAACACCTCGGTGGTCGCGGCCGGCGAGAACCTGGTGCGGGCGCTGCTCGCCGACCCGGGCGTGCGGGTGCTGTACAAGCCGCATCCGCTGACGGGGTCGGTGGATCCGCGCGCGGGCGCGGCCGACCTGCGCATCCGGGAGCTGATCCGGGCGGCGAACCGGGAGCGGGCGGCGACGCGCACGCCGGCCGCGGCGGACCTGGCGCGCCGCGCCGCCGAGCTGGACCGGCTCACCACGGCCGACTTCCGGCCCGGGGCGGACACGGTGGAGCGCATGCTGGTGCAGTCGGCTCCCGAGCCGGGCCGCGCACAGGCGGTGGCGCGGGCGACCGCCGCCTGGGAGGAGGCCTACTGGGCGTCGCTGCCGGAGGGCGAGCACCAGGTCGTCACGGACGTCCGGCCCGCGCTGTACTCCTGCTTCAACGTGGCCGACCTGCTGATCAGTGATGTCTCCAGCGTGATCAGCGACTTCCTGGCCAGCGAGAAGCCGTACGCGGTGGCCAACACCAGCGGGCTGCCGGAGGACGCCTTCCGCGCGGCGTTCCCGACGGTGGCGGCGGCGACCGTGCTGACGCCGGACGCGGCCGGGGTGCCGGATCTGCTGGAGTCGGTCCGGCACCCGGAGAAGGACGAACTGGCCGCGGCGCGGGCCGAGCTGAAGCTGCGGCTGCTCGGCCCGGCCGAGCCGTCGTCGCAGGAGCGCTTCGCCCAGGCCGTGCGGGCGCTGTGCGCGAAGGCCCGGGACCACCGGGCGCGGGTGGCGGAACGGCTGGCCGCGGAGCTGCCCGGCCAGCGCACGGAAACGGCGATCCCGACCGCACCACGCTGACCGGCGGGACACCGGCACAGCGGGACGCCGGGACGACTGCGGGGCCGGGGGAAACCCCGGCCCCGCTGCCGTTCAGGCCGCCGGCCGCACCTCACGGGACGTCAGCACGCGCCGCGCCTTGCGCACCGCCCGCCGTACGAACGTCTCGACGCCGCCCTCCCGGTAGCCCGGGAACGCCCGGGCCTCGTGGGGCTCGGCGAGGTAGACCGCGTCCGGGATGCCCGCGGCACGGTCGCGGAAGTGCGGGTAGGCCAGGTAGACGCGGCGGCCCTTCTTCTCCAGCAGGGCCGCCGCCTGCTTCTTGGCCTTCACGAACCGCACCACGTCCAGGAGCAGGTCCGCGCGCTGCTCGGCGACCAGGTGCAGGCGCAGCCGCTCGTGGACCTTCAGGCGCTGGGCGACGCCCTCCGTCCAGTACGTGTCCATCAGCGGCTTGGCCAGCTCCAGCTTGTGCCGCCGGACCTCCTCGCTGTCGGTGGCGAACTTCGGGCCGAACTGCGGCAGCAGGGTGACCAGGAACGGCCGGACCATCAGCTGGTCGCGCCGGCCGCCCGCCGGGACGAGCTCGGCGATGAGGTGCATCAGGGCCCGCGCGGAGTCGAAGCGCAGCGTGTAACTGCCGCTCTTGGTCACGTGCTTGCCGTCGTCACGGCCGACCAGGTAGTAGCAGGTGTGGTCGGCCACCACCGAGACGCCGTTCGCCCGGAGGTAGGCCTCCATCGTGAACAGCGCGTCCTCGCCGGTGAACAGCGACTCGTCGAACCGCATGCCGTGCCGGTCCAGCAGCTCCCGGCGGAACAGCTTCTGCGCGCTCAACGTGAACTTGATGTTGGAGGAGTAGACGTCCGTCCGCTCCACCGTCTTCCCCCACATGGACTTCGGAGCCGAGCGGTTGACGCCCTCGACCTTGCCGAGGACGACGTCCGTGCCGGCACGGTCGGCCATGGCGACCATCCGCTCCAGCGCCTCGGGGCCCAGCCGGTCGTCGGCGTCGAGGAAGAAGACGTAGCGGCCGCTCGCCTTGCCCAGGCCCACGTTGCGCGGGCCGCTGGGGCCGCCCGAGTTCTCCTGCCGGATCACCAGCACGGGCATGGGCGCCCGCGCGGCGAACTCCTCCAGGTACTCCCCCGTGCCGTCCGTCGATCCGTCGTCCACCGCGATGACCTCGACGCGGTCCGGATCGATGGTCTGTGCCTCGACGGACGAGAGGCACTCGATCAGGTACGGCATCGCTTCGTACGCCCCGATGATCACACTCACATCAGGCTGCGTCACGGTCACTTTTCCCCCTAGTCAATGGGATATTCCCCCCGTATCGCCTCATTGCTCATTGGTAGACGGGTGATCGAGGCAAGCGGTTGCCTCGCACACGGGTGTTAGTGGGACACGTCACAGGGTGAACGGGCGGGGAACGGGAGAACAAAAAAGTCCGGCCCCCGAGGAACTCCTCGGGGGCCGAACTCGTCAGCGGTCGGCGGCGGTTCAGCCCGTGCCGACTCCGTCCGTGTCACCGGCCGTGGACACCCGTTGCCCGGGCACGGCGTTCGCCAGCTCGGCCTCGGCCTCGGCCAGGGCCGCCGCGTCCCGTGACTGCTGGCCGACGTTGCGCGTCTCTGCCTTGAGCGCGAGGTTCCCGACGGCGGTGTTGAACTGCTCCAGGGAGGTCGGCTCGTCCGGACCCAGCAGGTACTGCTTGAGCTCCTTGCGGTCCTCGGCCAGCGGATCGGCGGCCGGGTCGCGCACGGCGTCCAGCAGCTCGCCCAGCTCCTTCGCGCTGTTGGACAGGATCACCGCGGCACGCACCGCCGTGTTGTTCCGCTTGAACTCCTCGACGCCCACCTCCGCGGAGTCCGTCACCGCGTACGGCTTGCCGCTCGCGATGAAGTCGGAGACCACGCTGGAGATGTCGGAGACCATCGCGTCCGAGACGTTGAAGCAGTCGTACAGCCGCGGCTCGGCGCCGGTGACGACCCCGTGCTCCCAGCTCGGGAAGGAACGCCAGTAGGCGTCGTTCCACTCGGCGCGCAGCCGGGCGACCTCCTCGTGGCGGGCGATGTCGATCAGCCCGTCACGGGTGGCCTCGGCCTCGTCGCCGCGGTCGTTGCCGGCGCCGGACAGCTGCGCCAGCCGGGCCTCGATCCGGTTCAGCTCGGCCTTGGCCTGCGCCTGGGCGGCGGTGTCGGCGACGAAACGCGGGTCCATGGCGCGCTCCGCGGCGGCCTTGCGGACCAGGGCGGTGACGCGCTGGTGGGCGGCGCCGGCCTCCTTGCTGACCGTGCCGGTGAACGGGTGCGGCTTGTACAGCACGCGCACGGGCGGGTCGGCGGCCACCAGCTTGCGCACGATGTTCTCGCCGGCCAGCACGAGCGAGGTGTTGCCCGGGTTGCCGTCCCAGCCCTCCCAGGTGGGGGCGTACAGCACGGTCGGGATGCGGCCCTCGGGCACGCCCTGCCAGGTCTGGATGGGGGCGAGCTGGGGGCGCCCGACCTCGACGATGTCCTCGTCGCGGACACCGACGTCGGCGATGGCGTAGCGGTCGCGGCCCGCGCGGCCGGCCGTCCACACCTCGTCGTAGACCTTGCTGAACGGGTTGACGCTGGCGAGCTTGTCGCTGTCGCCGTGGCCGATGAAGACGTGCTTCATGGTGGGCACGCGCAGCAGGTGGATGTTCTTGCCGACGTTGGCCGCGTACAGCGCGACGCGCACCGTGGACAGGTCCAGGTTCATCAGGTGCACCCCTCCGGGCACGCAGATGACGGGAACCGTGGTGGGCGCCAGGTTGTTCAGGATGGCCCGCTCGCGCAGGATGATCAGCGGCTTGGAGTCCAGCTTCTCCATCGTGTCCAGCCACATGTTGACCTGGTACGCGGAGTCCTTCGAACCGGAGAAGTACAGCACCGTCTCGGGCCTGTACTCGCCCAGCCAGTCGTCGACGGCGGCCAGCACGCGCTCAGCGTTCGGCGGGATCTTCCGGCCGCGCACGAACGGCACCAGCGCCAGGACGTACAGGGTGGCGAGGGCCACCGTGAGGCCGATGCCGGCGAACCCGATCAGGGAGGACTTCAGCTGTGCGGCCAGGAGGATGCCGACGACCGCCGCGAGGTCGAGGTGGAGCATCTTCTCGGCGGAGCGGTGCAGCAGCCGGCGCGGCGGGGCGTCCGGGATGCGGATGCGGGACTTCAGGTCGACGTTGCGTGTGGCGACCGGCATGCGGCGGCGGTTGCGGATGAGCTGCACCAGCGCGCCGTGCGGGGCCTGCAGACCGTAGAAGGCGATGAAGCAGGCGATCGCGCCGTAGTAGATCAGGTTGTCCGCGAGGGACAGCCGGGCCAGCAGCAGGACCAGGAGCAGCTGCCGGATCAGGAAGCGGATCGACAGTCCGGCCCGGACCTTGCCGAGGCGGTTGATCAGGTAGCTGCCCTTGCGGTGCAGATAGTGGTCCGCCAGGTACGTCACGGCGGCCGCTGCCGCGAAGGCGGGAACGCTCGGGACGAGCGCGGCCAGCATGAGGGCGGGGAACCCCGCCACCATGAGGACCGCCGCGGCCAGCTCGGCCGCGCTGCCCACCCGGGCGACGCGAATAGCGGTGGATATCACGGAGAAACCTGCTCTTGAGAGGGGTGTGCCGGTCTTGGTTCTGAATGCGGCTGGTCTGTGAATATTCGCGGGACTGTATGGATTCAGGCCCCTGCGAACACCCCCGTTGACGGATCCCCGTTAACAGGAGGGCGCAGAGGCCTGAATTACCGAAGTCTAATTGGCGCCAATTATTACACGCCGTCCTGCCGGTCCAGAACCGAGGCCAGGGCCTGCTCGAAGCCCGACGCGCGGGCCGCGCCGGCCGTCGGGTCCTGCTGGCGGACGTCGATGACGTGCCCGGTCAGCTCGGAGAGCAGCACGTCGAGCGAGGTACGGGCGACCGCCTCGGAGGACAGCAGGGAACCCGCGGGCTCCTGGCCGAAGGCCTTGGTGCGCATGGGGGTCGCGGTGCGCTCGGGGTTGATGCAGTTGACGCGGACGCCGTCGCCGGCCCACTCGTCGGACAGGGCCTGGGTGAGGTTCACCATCGCGGCCTTGGTCGAGGAGTACAGGCTGTACTCGGCGCGGCCGCGGGTGTAGCTGCTGGAGGTGTAGAGCAGCAGCTGGCCCTTGGTCTCCGACAGGTACTTGTACGACGAGCGCGCGATCTGCACCGGGGCCAGGTAGTTGACCTTCAGCGCCTCCTCGATGGTGGCGTTGTCGGTCTCGGCGAGCTTGCCTATGCGCAGCACGCCGGCGGTGTTCACCACGTAGTCGATGCGGCCGGTCTCGGCGTACGCCTTGGACAGCGCGTCGTCGACCTCCTCCGGGTTCTCCACGTGCGTGCCGGTGGTGGAGCGGCCCAGGGCGTAGACGGTGGCACCGTAGGACTCGGCGAGTTCGGCGATGTCCTTGCCGATGCCGTACGAGCCGCCGAAGACGACGACGGTCTTGCCGGTGAGCAGCTCGCGGTAGGCCTCCTCGGAGACCTGCTCGGGCGCGGCCGTGGAGGCGAGCTGGAAGAGCTTGTCGGCGATGAAGACGTCGACGGGCTGGGTGACCTTCATGTTGTACTCGTCACCCGCGACGACGTGGATCGGCACGTCGGGCAGGTACTTGAGCACGACGGAGCAGTCGTCGGTGGCCTGGAAGTTGGGGTCGCCGGCGGCGACCTCGTAGGCCCGCCTGATCGTGGACAGCTTGAAGGCCTGCGGCGTCTGGCCGCGGCGCAGCCGTGCGCGGTCCGGGATCTCGGTGATGAACTCGCCGTCCTCGCCGTGCGTGCGCGTGACGATGATGGTGTCCGCGGACGGGATGGCCACGTCGACGGCCTGGTAGCGCTCCAGGGCGGTGACGCAGTCGTCGATGACGCGCTGCGACAGCAGGGGGCGCACGGCGTCGTGGAAGAGGACGTTGACGTCCTCGCCCTCGGCGAGACCCTCACCGAGGGCCGCGATGGCGCGCTCGGTGGTCTCGTTCCGCGTGGAACCGCCCTCGATGATCTTCGAGACCTTCTTGAATCCGGCCTTCGCGACGATCTTCTCGATGTCGGGCACGTAGCCCTGTGCCATCAGCACGATGATGTCGTCGATCGAGTCGGCGTTCTCGAAGGTGGTCAGCGTGTGCTCGATGACTGCCTTGCCGGCGATCTTCAGCAGCTGCTTGGGGATCGACAGACCCACCCGCTGACCGGTGCCACCGGCCAGGATCACTGCGGTGGTACGGGGCTTGGCTATGTGCTGGGACACAGGTGACCTACCTTGGGGCGACAGGGAACTTCGAAATGGTCCCACTCTTGGTTACCGCAGTGCAAGGTGAGCGCCCTTCGCCGCATATGTGCGCGCAACCTGTCATTCACCTGGTACTGCTGGTGATTGGTGAGACGGTTCCAGGGCCTCGCGAGGGTCCCTCTAATTGCTGTGAGTAACTCCACAAGGAGTTCTCGATCAAGATTCCGCAGCAATTCGGTCTCGGTGCGGGCAAGGTGACGCCCGCGCGCCCGGCCGCGCCCGGCCGCGCCCGTACGGCGGGAGCCCGGGACTCCGAAGAGTCCCGGGCTCCTGTGTGCCCCCGGCGTACCGGTGTCGCGGTCAGACGACCTCCACGCCCGGCCGGCCCGCCTCGACCCGGAGCCGGGCCAGCGTGCTCGGCGTCGCCTGCGGCTGCCGCACGGTGTCGACCACCCGCACCTGCGCGTCGATGCCGCCCCGGCGGATGTCGAAGAGGTGGTAGCCGCGGTGCGCGTCGAGCAGCTTCCAGTGCGGGTTGTCCGGCCGCCGCGGGTCCCACTCCCGGCGGAAGGCCTCCTGGTCCTGGTCGCCGTTGCTGGAGATGGAGGTGCCGACGAACTCGGCGCCGACGACCGCGGAGTCCGGGTCGGCGTAGTCCTCCTTGAGGTCGCTGATCATCGTCAGGTGCCGGTCGCCGGAGAGCACCACCGGGTTGCGGACCTGCCTGAACTCCTCCATGAACCGGTTGCGTTCGGCCTGGTAGCCGTCCCAGGCGTCGTAGAACCAGAGCTTGCCCTCGCCGACCTTGAGGTCCGTCTCGGCCATCATGATCTGCGAGGCGATGAGGTTCCAGCGGGCCGGCGAGTCCTGCAGGCCGTTCAGCAGCCACTGCTTCTGCCGCGCGCCCAGCATGGTCAGCGAGGGGTCCTGGGCGCCTTCCTGACTGGTGGCCTGATCGCTGCGGTACTGGCGGGTGTCCAGGACGTTGAGCCGGGCCAGGCGGCCGAACTCCAGGCGGCGGTACATCCGGATGTGGGGGCCGTTCGGCACGGCGGTGGCACGGACCGGCATGTGCTCGTAGAACGCCTGGTAGGCCGCGGTCAGGCGGGCCACGAACGCGTCGTGCGGCTGCTTGTCCGGATCCTGCGGGATCTCGCCGGCGAAGTCGTTGTCCACCTCGTGGTCGTCGAAGGTCACCACGAAGGGCGCGTTCGCGTGCATCGCCGCGAGGTCCGGGTCGGTGCGGTACTGGGCGTACCGGTTGCGGTACTGGACGAGGCCGAACGGCTCGCCGGTGCCCTCGTGCCGCCGCAGGGCCGTGGCCGAGGGCGTGGACTCGTAGATGTAGTCCCCGACGAAGACCACGACGTCCGGGTCCTGGTCGAGCATGTCCGCGTAGGGCGTGAAGTAGCCGTGCTGCCAGTTCTGGCAGGAGGCGAGGGCCATGCGCAGGGAGCCGCCGGCGCTGTAGGGGTGGGGCGCGGTGCGCGTGCGGCCGACGGGCGAGAGCTGACCGCCGGTGCGGAAGCGGTACCAGTAGGCACGGTCCGCGCGCAGTCCGCGTACGTCCACGTGAACGCTGTGCCCGTACTCGGGCCGGGCCTGCGCGGTCCCCCGGCGGACGACCCTTCTGAACCGGTGGTCCTCGGCGATCTGCCACTCCACCGGCACCACCCGCTCCGGCATGCCACCGCCGTTCAGCGGGTCCGGGGCGAGCCTGGTCCACAGCACGATGCCGTCCGGGAGCGGGTCCCCGGAGGCGACGCCGAGGCTGAACACCCCGTCGGGCAACGGCGTTTCGGCCGCGTGCGCGGCGGCCGGAAGCCACAGCTGGGCGGAGGCCGCGGCACCGAGCACGGCGGCGCCCGCGGTCAGAAAGCGGCGTCGGTCGGGGGACACTGCTCCGGTCATCGGCTGACTCCCTTACCTCGCTGGCCACATGGACACGGGGAAGCTTCACGCTCGCGGGCGGTCCGCCCGCTGAACGCCGGGGTTCACGTACATGACAACTAAGCAGACAAAAGAAGACCCGCCGCCAGCGCTGGAACAAGCCGTTGCCGGGGCGAGTCTGACAGGTGTTCAGTTCGAGGTGGGTGAGCGAAACCCGGGGGCGGTGGCCGCGTGGCGGGGGTCCGGGCCCCTCATCCGCGCGGCCCCGTACGACCCGTCGGGGAAGCGGCTCGGATCAGAACGGCTCGAAGTCGTCGAACTCCTGCTGCGCCTCGTCCCGCTCGGCCTGCCGGTCCCTGCGGCGCTGCGCGGCCGGACGCGACTCCTCGAAGCGGTGGTCCTCGCCGCGCCGGCCGAGCATCTCGGCACCGGCCGTCACGGACGGCTCCCAGTCGAAGACGACCGCGTTCTCCTCGGGGCCGATGGCGACGCCGTCGCCACCCCGGGCGCCGGCCTTCATCAACGCCTCCTCGACACCGAGCCGGTTGAGCCGGTCCGCCAGGTAGCCGACCGCCTCGTCGTTGTTGAAGTCGGTCTGCCGCACCCACCGCTCGGGCTTCTCGCCGCGCACCCGGAAGACGTCGTCCTCGCGGGTCACGGTGAAGCCGGTGTCGTCCACGGCCTTGGGCCGGATGACGATCCGCGTGGCCTCTTCCTTCGGCTTCGCGGCCCGGGCCTGCGCCACGAGCTCGGCGAGCGCGAACGACAGCTCCTTGAGCCCCAGGTGCGCCACGGCCGACACCTCGAAGACGCGGTACCCGCGCGCCTCCAGGTCGGGCCGCACCATCTCGGCCAGGTCCTTGCCGTCCGGTACGTCGATCTTGTTCAGCACGACCATGCGCGGCCGGTTGTCCAGCCCGCCGTACTGGCGCAGCTCCTCCTCGATGATGTCGAGGTCGGAGAGCGGGTCGCGGTCCGACTCCAGGGTGGCGGTGTCCAGGACGTGCACGAGCACGCTGCACCGCTCCACGTGCCGCAGGAACTCAAGGCCCAGGCCCTTGCCCTGGCTGGCCCCGGGGATCAGCCCGGGAACGTCGGCGATCGTGTAGACCGTCGAACCGGCCGTGACGACGCCGAGGTTCGGCACCAGCGTGGTGAAGGGGTAGTCGGCGATCTTCGGCTTGGCGGCGCTGAGCACCGAGATCAGGGAGGACTTGCCCGCGCTCGGGTAGCCGACGAGCGCCACGTCGGCGACCGTCTTCAGCTCCAGGACGATGTCCTGCATGTCCCCCGGCTCGCCGAGCAGCGCGAATCCGGGCGCCTTGCGCCGGGCCGAGGCCAGGGCCGCGTTGCCGAGCCCGCCGCGGCCGCCCTGCGCGGCGACGTACGACGTGCCGTGCCCGACCAGGTCCGCGAGGACGTTGCCCGCCTTGTCGAGCACGACCGTGCCGTCCGGCACCGGCAGGACCAGGTCCTGCCCGTCCTTGCCGGAGCGGTTGCCGCCCTCGCCGGGCTTGCCGTTGGTGGCCTTGCGGTGCGGGGAGTGGTGGTAGTCGAGCAGCGTGGTGACCGACTGGTCGACGGTGAGGATCACGTCCCCGCCGCGACCGCCGTTGCCGCCGTCCGGGCCGCCCAGCGGCTTGAACTTCTCACGGTGGACGGAGGCACAGCCGTGGCCTCCGCTACCCGCGGCGACATGGAGCTCGACGCGGTCCACGAAGGTGGTCATGGTGGGTGCCTCCAGAAGTACGTGCGAGATTTACTTGTTCAACGAGATGTACTTGTTCAACAAGCGAAAGGCGGACCCGCCTTCCCGCAACGGGAAGTGAGGTCCGCCTCGCGAGAGTGTCCGATCAGGCGACCGGAACGATGTTCACGACCTTGCGGCCACGGTGGGTGCCGAACTGCACCGAACCGGCCTGGAGCGCGAACAGCGTGTCGTCGCCGCCACGGCCGACGCCCGCACCCGGGTGGAAGTGGGTGCCGCGCTGACGGACCAGGATCTCACCAGCGTTGACGACCTGACCGCCGAAGCGCTTCACGCCGAGCCGCTGGGCATTGGAGTCGCGACCGTTCCGAGTGGACGATGCGCCCTTCTTGTGTGCCATTTCTCCTCAGTCCCTTACTTCGCAGCCGTGGGGATCTCGGTGACCTTGATCGCCGTGTACTGCTGGCGGTGGCCCTGACGACGGCGGTAACCGGTCTTGTTCTTGTAGCGCAGAATGTCGATCTTCTGCCCCTTGTGGTGGTCCACGACCTCGGCCTGGACCTTGATGCCGGCCAGCACCCACGGGTCGCTGGTCACGGCGTCGCCGTCGACAACGAGCAGGGTCGAGAGCTCGACCGTGTCGCCAACCTTGGCAGTGGAAATCTTGTCAACCTCAACGATGTCGCCGACAGCAACCTTGTGCTGGCGACCACCGCTGCGCACGATGGCGTACACGCGGAACTCACTCTCTCGCTCGGGAAACGGCACCCCCGCAGGCCAGCCACCCGGCAGAGCGAGCGGCCTCTCCTGGGCGCCCGGCGCCCGGAGGATGAGGTTTACGGGGATGTGACGTGTCAGTCGACACGCCGACGGTCAAGGTTACGGGGCTGCGGCCGAGAGGGTCAAACCGGGCCGGGCCCCGCGCCTGTGCGTCCGGTCACTCCGGACGCACAGGCTTCCTGCGGGTCAGTCCTCGTCGGTGGAGGCGGTGACGGAGGAGAGCGTCTGCTCCGCCGCCACGGTCTTCTTCGACGTGGCCTTCTTGGCGGCCGTCTTGGTGGTCTTCGCCGCCTTCTTGGCCGTCGTCTTCTTGGCCGCGGTGGTCTTCTTCGCCGCGGTCTTCTTGGTGGCGGCCTTCTTCGCCGTGGCCTTCTTGGCCGTCTTGCGGGCCGTCTTCCTGGCCGCGGCCGGCTCCTCGGCCGTCACGGCCGCCTCGCCCGGCTCCCCCGCGTCGGCGGCCGGAGCGGCGGCCTGCACCGGCTCCTGCGCCGGCTCCTCCGCCGGAGCCGACGGGACGACCACGACGGCCGCCTCCTCGGACGCGGTGGGCGCGGTGGACTTGCGCACGGCACGGCGCCGCGGACGGGCCGGGGCCGGGCTCTCGGCGGGCGCCTCGTCGGCCGGCTCGGGCTGCGCGGCCTGCTCGACCGCCGCGGCCTCCGGGGCCTCCGGGGCCTCGGACACCGCGGGCGCGGTCTCCGCCACCGTCACGACGGCGGCCTCGGCTCCCGCCGGCGAACCGGCCGGAGCGGACACCTTGCGGGTGGCCCGCCGCCGGGTGCGGCCCTTCGGCGCGGCCTCCTCGGCCGGAACGGCCGGCGCGGGCTGCTCGGGCTGCTCGGGCTGCTCGGGCTGCTCAGCCCGTGCCGCCTCGACCACCGGGTCCTCCACGGCCATCGGCTCGGCCTGCGCCTCGGCGGCCGGCTCCGGCTGCACGGGACGGGCGGCCTCGTCCGCCGCGGTCACGTCCTGCGCCGTGGGAGCCCCGGCCCGATCGGCGACCGGCTCGGCCGTGGTGCGCTCCGCCTTCGCGGACTCGCCGCGCGGTGCGCCCGCCGGGGCCGACGCGCGGCGGCTCGCCCGGCGCCGCGACCGTCCGCGGGTGGCCGCGGCCTCGGCCTCGGCGGCGCTGCTGTACAGCTCCTCGTCCGGCTCGAAGGCCGGCTCGGGCAGTGCGATCGGCTCGGCGGCCTCGGCGACGACCTCGGCCTCGGTCTCCGCCTCCTGCTCGGCGGTCTCGACGGCCGCCTCGTGGACGTGCGGCTGGTCGGCGGCGCCGGCACGGGCGCGCTTCTTGCGCTTGCCGCCGCCACCGGTCGAGGTCGGCTGCTCCATGTGCACGATGACGCCGCGGCCGTTGCAGTGGACGCAGGTCTCGGAGAACGACTCCAGCAGGCCCTGGCCCACCCGCTTGCGGGTCATCTGCACCAGGCCCAGCGAGGTCACCTCGGCGACCTGGTGCTTCGTACGGTCCCGGCCCAGGCACTCCAGCAGGCGCCGCAGCACCAGGTCCCGGTTGGACTCCAGCACCATGTCGATGAAGTCGATGACGATGATGCCGCCGAGGTCGCGCAGCCGCAGCTGGCGGACGATCTCCTCGGCCGCCTCCAGGTTGTTCCGGGTGACGGTTTCCTCCAGGTTGCCGCCCTGGCCCGTGAACTTGCCGGTGTTGACGTCGACGACGACCATCGCCTCGGTCCGGTCGATCACCAGCGAACCGCCGCTGGGCAGCCAGACCTTGCGGTCCAGGGCCTTGGCGAGCTGCTCGTCGATCCGGTACGTGGCGAAGACGTCGACCTCGGAGGTCCACTTCTGCAGCCGCTCGGCGAGGTCCGGGGCGACGTGCGAGACGTACCCGTGGATCGTCGACCAGGCCTCGTCGCCGCTGACGACGACCTTGGAGAAGTCCTCGTTGAAGATGTCGCGCACGACGCGGACGGTCATGTCCGGCTCGCCGTACAGCAGCGTCGGCGCGTTGCCGTTCTTGGCCTTCTTCTGGATGTCCTCCCACTGCTGCTGCAGCCGCTCGACGTCCCGGCGTAGCTCGTCCTCGCTCGCGCCCTCGGCGGCGGTGCGCACGATGACGCCCGCGTCCTCGGGGACGATCTTCTTGAGGATGGTCTTCAGCCGGGCCCGCTCGGTGTCGGGCAGCTTGCGGCTGATGCCGGTCATGGAGCCCTCGGGCACGTACACGAGGTAGCGGCCCGGCAGGGAGACCTGGCTGGTCAGACGCGCGCCCTTGTGCCCGATCGGGTCCTTGGTGACCTGGACCAGCACGGACTGCCCGGACTTCAGGGCGGTCTCGATGCGGCGCGGCCCGTTGGCCATGCCGAGCGCCTCGAAGTTGACCTCGCCCGCGTACAGCACGGCGTTGCGGCCCTTGCCGATGTCGATGAAGGCGGCTTCCATCGACGGCAGCACGTTCTGCACCTTGCCGAGGTAGACGTTGCCGACGTACGAGGTCGACTGCTCCTTGTTGACGTAGTGCTCGACGAGCACGTTGTCCTCGAGGACGCCGATCTGGGTGCGGTCGCCGTGCTGACGGACGACCATCACGCGCTCGACGGCCTCACGACGGGCCAGGAACTCGGCCTCGGTGATGATCGGGACGCGCCGGCGGCCCTGCTCGCGGCCTTCACGGCGGCGCTGCTTCTTGGCCTCCAGCCGGGTCGAGCCCTTGATGGACTGCACCTCGTCGGAGGGCTCGCTGCCCTTCTCGCGGGCGGGCCGGGGCTCGCGGACCTTGACGACCGTGCGCTTGGGGTCGTCGTCGGAGAGCTCGGCGTCGAGGCCGGAGTCCCCGGCGCGGCGCCGGCGGCGCCGACGACGGCGGCTGCTGCTGGAGCCGCCCCCGCCGGACGAGTCGTCCCGGTCGGTGGCCTCGTCGGCGTCCTCGCCGTCCTCCTCGTCCTGTTCCGCGGTGTCCTCGGCGTCCTGCGCGGCCTGGGCGGCGGCGATCTCGTCGGAGTCGCCGTCGGCGTCGCCGTCGCTCTCGGCGGACTCGCCGCGACGGCGGCGGCGACCGCCCCGGCGACGGCGCCGGCGCGAGCCCGGGCCCTCGTCGTCGTTCTGGTCGTCGCCCTCGGCCTGGTCCTCGGCGGCCTCCTCGGCCTCCTCCTCAGGCTCCTCGGCGACGGTCTCGGCGGCCGGGGCCTCCGGCTCCTCGCCGCCCCGGCGCCGGCGACGGCGGCGGGACGCGGAGGTCTGCTCGTCGCGGTCGGAGCGGTCGTCGCGTCCGTCCTGCGCGTCCGGCGTGTCCTGCGCGTCCGGCGTGTCCTGCGCGAGGTCCTCGGGCTCCTCGGCCGTGCCGGCCGCCTCGGCGGCGGCCGCGGCGGCGGCCCGCTCCGGGGTCTGGAACTGGGGCTCGGTGAAGACGGGCGGCTGGAAGAGGGCGACGGCGGGCCGGGCGGGGCGCGCCGGTCCCTCGCCCTCGCCCGCGGCCGCACCGGCGGCGCGCTTGGCGGGCTGGGCGGGCTCGGCGAATCCGCCGGCGGCCCGGCGCACGACCCGGCGGCGGCGCCGCGGGGCAGCGTCCTCGGCGGGGGCCTCGGAGGCGGCAGGGGCCTGGCCGGAGGCCTGTGCGGCGTCGGTGGCGGCCTCGGACACGGGGGTCGTCTCGGCGGCGGCCTTGGAGCGGGACCGGGTCCTGGACCTGCGGGCCGGCTCGGCGGGGTTCTCGGACACGGGAGCGTTCGCCTCCTCGGGCGATTCCGCGGGCGCCTCGGCGGACGCGGCGGTGGAGCCGGACGGACCGGCGTCGACACCGGAGTCGGCCGCGTCGGCGGCAGCGGGCGCCCCGGCGGGCGCGGACACGCGGCGCGAAGCGCGGCGGCGGGTACGGCGCGGAGCGGCGTCGTCGACGGCCTCGGCACCGGCGGTGCCGGCCTCGGTGGCCTCGGACGCCTGGGCGGCGGCCGACGCGGCGTCGACCGGCGCGCCCTGGTCGGCCTGCTCGGCCTGGACGCTCTGCGCCGCCTGGGCGGCCTGCGCGGCCTTGCCGGTCCGGGCGGTCCTGCCGGTCCTGCCGGTCTGTGCCGCCTGGGCGGGCTGGTCGGTCTGGGCGGCCTTGTCGGCCTGGACGCTCTGGTCGGCCTGCGCGGGCTGGTCGGCCTGCGCCTGCGTGTCCGTCCCGGCGGCAGCGGGGGCGGGCGAGGTGACACTGCGGGTCGCGCGGCGGCGGGTGCGCCGGGGAGCGGCGTCCTCGACGGGGGCGGAGACGTCGGCGGAGGCGGAGGCCTCGGCCTGGTCCGGCGTCTCGGGGGCGGCGGGGGCGGCGCTCGCGGGCACCACCGTCTCGGCGGCGGCCTCGGAAGCCGGAGTCCCGGCCGGCGCGGAGGCGCGGCGCACCACACGGCGCCGCTTGCGCCCGGCGGACGCGGTGTCCTCCACCGCGGCGGCCTCGGCGGGCTCCGTCGCGTCGGCGGCGGTCTCCGCGGACGGTGTCACGTCGCTGTCGGCCTCGCCGGTCTTCTCGGCATCGGCCGCCGGCTCCTCGGCATCGGCCGCGAGCTCGTCGGCCTCGGCGGCCGGTATGGCCGGCGCGACGGTCTCGGCCGGCGCGTCGGCGGCACCGGCGGGCGGCCCCGCCGGGCGGGACGCGGCACGCCGCCGCCGGCGGGGCGGCAGGGTGTCGCTGGGGGTGTTCTGTTCGGAGCCCTGCGAGGACTCTGCGGGTTCGGTCGGTTCGAGCATGCGGGCTTTTCTCCCGTCAGGCTCCCGGGCGCCGCGCCTGGTCCGGCGATGCCGGTGACGTCCGCGGCTCGCGCTGTGCGCGTCGCCGCCGTCCGGGGCGCGGGCGCCGCACGGGAGCTCTCCGTGTCCTGTCTCGCCGGTTCCGTACGCCGAATGCGCACGGCCTGGCGAAAGTCTTCTGATCGGTACGCTGCCCGACCCAGGTGGCTCCCGAGTCCAAGGGCGGCGCTACGACGTCCGTCCCTACGCGGGACCTTCCTTACGCCGGCGCCGTCGCGGCGGCAGGCTGTTCGGCCGTTGAGTGGGCCTGCGCTGCCTCGCGGTCGGGCGCGAGCGGGTCGGTCACCGTGCCGGTCTCTTCATCGAACAGCCCCTGCGCCAGCCTGGTCACCGCTGCGGGGACCGGCGGCGCCAGGTCGGCCACGGCGCGGAGACCGGACAGGACGTCGTCGGGTCGTACGGCAGGCGTCACGTGCCGAACAACCAGCCGCAGTATCGCACAGGGCTGGTCGGTCGGCCTATCAGCCTGCGAACTCTGCGTTTCCGCGAGATCGCGGCTCTCCAGGCTCACGACGGCGGAGCGGGCGTCGAAGGTACGGACCCCGTTCTTGGCGAGGCGCTGGACCTCGACGGTCCCGGCCGCGGTGAAGGCGTCCGCCGCGCGGCGGGCCTCCTCCGGCGACACGCCGTCCAGCCGCAGCTCCCACACGGAAGCGGTCAGCCGGTCGGCGAGGCCCGAGGTGCGGGCCTCGACCGCCTCGACGATGTCGAGCCCGGCGGGCAGCGACGCGTCGAGAAGGAGCCTGAGCTGCTCCGGGTCGCGGGGCGCGGTGAGCGCGATCTCCAGGTATTCCGCCTCACTGCCCGTGCCGGTGGGTGCGGCATTGGCGTACGACACCTTCGGGTGCGGCGTGAACCCGGCCGAGTAGGCCATCGGCACCTCGGCACGGCGCAACGCACGCTCGAAGGCGCGCTGGAAGTCACGGTGGCTGGTGAACCGGAGGCGGCCGCGCTTGGTGTAGCGCAGTCGGATGCGCTGCACCGCGGGTGCGGGCGGCGGGCCTTCGGGCTGTCGCTTGCCCAGTGTCGTTCAGTCCTTCGTGAGAGCGGTCGTACTGCCACCAAGAGTACGTGCCTCGCGGCCGGAAGGTTCCCTCCGGGCGACCGGCGCGGGTCGCCTCGGCTCTCCGAAGAGCATCCGCCGGACGTCGGCGCGGGCCTGGCGTACGGTCTCGCGGGCGGTGGCGAGCGCCTGCCGGGTGGCCCGTCCGGCGCTGCGGGCGGCCTCGGCGGCGGGCCGCAGGACGTGGTCGCGCACGACGTGTCCGACGGGCGTGAGCACACTGCGGTACGCCCAGCGCACCGGCTCGACGAAGATCCACCGCAGGAGCGTGCCGAGGAACCGCCCGACGGCGAGCGAGACGTGGCCGGCGATGCGCCAGGCGTGGCCGAGGGCGTCGAGCACCTCCCGTCCGACGACGGCGAGGACGCGGCCGACGGGCGCGAGGACCCAGCGCCAGAGGGCGAGCGCGGGCAGGACGAACAGGATCCGCGTGATCCAGTACAGGGCCACCCCGAGGCCGTTGACGGCTGTGCTCACCAGCCACACGAGCCCCTTGCCGCACCACAGCAGGGCGTGCCCGACGGGCCTGAGCACCCAGGTGTACACCAGGACGGCCGGCAGGACGACGAGGTACCGGCCGAGCCACGCCACGGCCGCGTACACACCCGAGCCGATCGCGGCGAGCACGGCACCGATGCCCCTCAGGACCCACGTCACGGCGTGTCCGACGGGCGTGAGCAGGTGCGCGTACACCCAGCCGAGCCCGGCCCCGACGCCCCGGCCGGCCCAGGCGATCGCATGTCCCACCGGCGTCAGCACGTAGCGGTGAAGACCGACGAGCGGCACGACGACGAGGACCTTCCCGAGCCAGGCGAGAGCCTGGCCCAGCGGCACCGCCACGTACCGCCACAGCCCCACCAACGGCAGGACGAACACCGCCCGTCCCAGCCACAGCAGGGCCCGTCCCAGCGGCCGGAACAGGGTGTCGTTCAGGAAGCGGCCCGTGACGACGAGGGCGTCCCAGAGCATCCGCACGGGGACGACCAGCACGAGCACGACGATCCGCACGGGGATCCGGATCGCGACGGCCAGACACCCCTCGGGCGGCTCGGAGGCCTCGGGCACCACGGCAGCCACGGGCGCCACGGGCTGCCGCCGGACGGGTGGCCCGGCCGGGCTCTCGCGCGGATCGACCCGCGGCTGGGTGCCCTCGCGGGGCGGCTTGTGCAGATCCATACCGTCGAAGACGCCGCAGCCTCCCGTCCGGATCCCGTTCCGCACGATCCCGACGCCGCTCTCCCGCGGTTCCTCCACCCGGAGTCCTGCTCACACGGCCCGTGTCCCGGCGACCCGGGCGTGCCGCAGCCGGGGTGACTCCCGGAAACCCCAGCGGGCGTAGGCGGGGATCGCCCGCTCGCTGGAGTGCACGGTCACCCGCTCCAGGCCGAGCTCCCGGGCCTCGTCCAGCACCGCCCGGACGAGCCGCCCGCCCGGACCGCCGTCCCGAGCCCCGGGGACGACGTAGACGCACTGCAGGTCACCGGAGGCCCGGTGGGGCGCCCGCGGGGTGGGCACCCGCTGCACGACGGCCAGCCAGGCCATGCCGATGACGACGTCGTCCCGGACGAGCACCGTGCAGCGGTGGGTTCCGGCGTTGTCCCGCGCCCAGGCGGTGAAGTGCCGCAGGAAGTCCTCGCGTCCGACGGCGGCCTCCTCGGCGTTCTCGACGAGCCACTCCCACCGCAGCGCGGCCACCGCGGCCAGGTCCCCGGTACGGACCGGACGGATGTCGGTGTTCTCCATCAGGGCATGGTCGCGGGGGCGTCCCCGTCCGGCTCGAAACGCAGCAGATCGCCGGGCTGGCACTCCAGCACCTCGCACAGCGCGGCGAGGGTGGAGAAGCGGACCGCCTTGGCGCGGCCGTTCTTGAGGACGGCCAGGTTGGCCGGGGTGATGCCGACGCGTTCGGCGAGCTCGCCCACGGACATCTTCCGCTTGGCCAGCATCACGTCGATGTCGACGGCGATCGGCATCAGATGACCTCTTCCAGCTCGGCCTGCATCCGCGCCGCCTCGATGTCGCGCGCGACGGCCTGCGCCAGCAGCATCCGCAGCACCAGCACGACCAGTGCCACCCCCAGCACCGCCAGGCCGACCCCGCCCAGCAGCAGCACCACCCCCGGGGCGACGGCCTCGCCGGGCGCGAGCACCACCCCGAGCGCGAACACCAGGCAGGCGGCCGCCACGAACGCGCCGATCACGATGTGCACGTACCGGAAGGCACCCGTGGAGAACACCGTCCCGCGCCGCACCATCGTCACCAGCCGCCACACGCAGACCAGCACGACCTGGGCCGTCACGACCCCCAGCACCAGGATCACCAGGATCGGCGTCCGCAGGTGGGCGTACTCGGGCTTGAGCCCGTTCATGTCGATGGCCAGCAACGGGACCATCACGCCCTGCACGAACAACGACCCGGCGAGCAGCACCCCGAGCACCGCCCGCAACGCGGCCACGGCCAGCTTTCCCATCCCACTCCCCATTCTCCGATCGAACTACGATGGAAATCTATCGAGAATCGATAGACGCGGCAAGTGGTCGTCCCAACGGAGGCGTGCGACCCGTGACACCGTGGCAAGAGGCATCCAAGGCCGGCACCCCGGACCGAGGAGGACGACGGTGGACTGGCGCGTGTTCGCACGGGAGATGGCCTCCATGGCGCGGGACCTGCTCGCCCAGGACTCGGTGGAGGCCACCCTCGGACACATCACCGGCGCGGCCGTCGAGCTGGTCCCGGGCTGCGACGCGGCCGGCGTCCTGCTGCTGCACGGCAAGACGGCGGAGTCGCTCGCCCCGACCCACGACCTGGTGGTGGAGAGCGACCGGCTCCAGGAGCGCCTCGGCGAGGGCCCCTGCTTCGACGCGGCCCGCACCAGCACCGGCGAGCGCGTGTTCCGCATCGGCGACATCACCCATGGGCGGTCCCGCTGGCCTGCCTACGCCACCCGGGCCGAGGAGCTCGGCATTGGCAGCATGATGGGCTTCCTGCTGTACACCGAGGACGAGGACCTCGGCGCGCTCAACCTGTACTCCCAGCGCCCCGGGGCCTTCTCCGAGGACAGCGAGACCGCCGGCTGGCTGCTGGCCTCGCACGCCGCCGTGGCCTTCTCCAGCGCCCGCAGTCACGCCCAGCTGGAGCAGGCCATCGCCACCCGGCACGCCATCGGCGAGGCGATGGGCATCCTCATGGGCAGCCACCGCCTCACCGAGGAGCAGGCCTTCGACGTGCTGCGCCGCTACTCCCAGGAGAACAACGTCAAGCTCCGGGAGGTCGCCCGCCGGGTCTGCGAGCACGGCGGACTGGGTTGACGGCTCCCCCAGCACACATTCTGAACTGGGGGAACCTGACGGCGCCGGTCCCCCGGGGGAGCGTCACCGACCCCGCCTCTTCAGCGGGTCCCCCAGGACCGGTGTCTCACCCCTCACGGTCCCGCCCGCACAACGACCGCCGGCACGCGACCACCGACCCGTCGTACACGTGGTCCGGCATGACGACCTCCGTGACCGCGCGGGCAAGCAGCGTGGACGGCTACTGCCAGCCGGGTTCCAGTCGGTGACGTCCTCGACCTCGCCGCTCAGCATCCGGTGGGTGTAGCCGCGCGGGTGCGGCTCGGGGTGTCCGCCACCCCGGAGGCCACGCACATGCAGCAGTCAGGGGATCACTCCACCTCGATCCCGTAGTCCCGGACGAGTTGCTCCAGGCCACCCGTGTAGCCCTTGCCGCCCAGCACGAAGTCCCAGTCGCCGTTGGACCTGCGCCGGAAGGAGCCGAGGACCAACGCGCTCTCTCCGGCCCGCCCGTCGGAGACTTCGAGCCGCCCGAGCTCGGTCATCGCCGGATCCAGGAGCCGGATGCAGGCATCGGTGAACCGCGACAGGTCAGCCTCCGGATTCACCTCCGGATCCACGGCAGCCACGATCACGAGCCGATCAGCTGCCTCGGGCAGCCCGTCGAAGGAGACCCGCATGGCTGCCTTGTCGGGTCCCGCAGCCGGTACGGCGCATACCGTGCCGTCAGGTGTTTGCGGGTTGTTGAAGAACACGAAGTGATCCTCACTGAGGACCCGGCTGCCCCGGCAGACGAGCGCGCACACGTCGAGTGCGACGTCGCCGGACCACGTCATGCCCAGCACGTTGTGGTCGTCCGGCGGTACCGAGGGGCCGGCGCCTGCCGGCTGCGCCGGAACCGCCGTTCCTCCCCCTCCCAGACGCCCACGCAGCCCATGCCGGTGCAGGAGGTCCACGAGCTCTCCGCCCGAGATCAGCTCCAACGGCTTACCTCTGGCGAAGGTGTGAGAGCCCGGACCGAACCCGGACGTCGTCACGAGTACGCCCTTGTTGGCACCGACGTCCTGGACGGTGCCGTAGAGATCGCGCACGGCCGTGGGCGGCACCGTGTTGCGGTAGCGCTTCACCTGGACGACGATCTTGCCGCCGCGGATGGGAGCCGGGTCCGTCGCATCGACGTCCACGCCACCGTCGTTCGAGCGCTGGGTCGTCACGGCCTGCATGCCCATGGCGCGGAACAGATCGGCGACCAGGGACTCGAAGGCGATCGGATCCATGGCGTACAGGTCGGGCTCGTGATCGCCACCATGGGCGGCCACAGTGCTGCCGACGTCCTGGGGCTGCCGGCCCGGCCGCACGGAAGTGAGCTGGTCGGGCCGGGTCGAGAGCTGTCCCCTCAGCGCGTCGGTCAGGCAGCTGACCGGGTCCACCTGTCCCAGATGCAAGTCCGTGAAAACCGCCCGGGAAGCCATGACGGTCGCCAGGAAGATCTGCGTCTGTCGTCCTGTCGCCGGGTCGGGGGCGTCCACGAAGCCGTTCAGCGCTATCGAGTCGAGGATGCCGTACTCGTCCGCCGTGAACAGCTGGTGCAGCACCAGCAGCATGCTCTGCCCCAGCACCTCGCGGTACAGCGCCCGCCGCTGACTCACCGGGCGTGCCGCTTCCTTGTACTGGTCCTCACGGGACAGATACCTGACGGACTTCGCTTCGGGAACCACCTCGTACGGGGGCAGCTCCCAGTCCAGCACCAACTGCCGTCCCGCCGCGTCGTAGGCCGCCGCCACCTGCCGGGGAAAGCCCTCCGGCCAGGCCGTCGACGCGTACAGCGCGGCCGAGAAGTACGCGACCACGGAATCCGGCTCGCCCCGCCGGACCCCGTCGGTCACCTCCGCGACCCCGGCGTTGTGCCGACGCACCTCGGCCCGCTGGGACTCCGTCCGCTGCTCGTGGTCCCGCTGCAACGCGGCTAACCGCTGCTGCCGCTGCGCCTCGGCGGTCTGAGCGGCATGCCAGTCCTGCTCGAACCGGGCCCGCGCCTCGGCTTGTGCCCGCGCTCGCTGACCGGCGGTCCAGCCGCCCTGCGCCTGGTAGTGACTCGGGTCCGGCATCCGCACCGGCCAGGCGAGCTGCCCGGGGTCGAACGGTGCGACGTCTTCCGCACGCAGGAGAGACGCGGCCCTGAAGGCCGGCGCCCGGCAACCCGTGGTCAGCAGACCCTGCAGAGCTGCGACCTGGGCCTCCAGTTCCTCCGTACGGCGTCTGGCCTCCGCCTGGCAGTACTCCCGGTGCCCTTGCGCGGCCGACCGCTGATACGCCCGGGCTTGCTGCGCCTCGTACCGCCGACGCCTTGCATCGGCTTCCACCTGACGTTGTTGCTGCCGCTGAATCTCAGCCCAGGCACCGACCACACCAGCAGAGCGACGACTCATGCGCTACAGGCCCTCCCCAGGACGTCGGCCCAGCCGACCAAGCCCTGGTTGCCCCCGCAACCAGGAGTGACAAAACGACTGTATCCAGCAATCGCCGCCGTGAATATCACGTTGCCGAAGTGATCAGAACGGATCATTCGAGCAGGTCACCCGGCCGCCGATAGCACTGAGCCCCCTCCACGCCGGAGGGGGCTCGGTCGGTGCTCAGGTCAGTGTGCGTGGCCGCTCGGGGCCGGGGCCGCGTTCTTGACCGTCAGGGGCAGGAGCTTCTTGCCCGTCGGGCCGATCTGGATGTGGGTGTCCATCTGCGGGCACACGCCGCAGTCGAAGCACGGCGTCCAGCGGCAGTCCTCGACCTCCGTCTCGTCGAGGGCGTCCTGCCAGTCCTCCCAGAGCCAGTCCTTGTCCAGGCCCGAGTCGAGGTGGTCCCAGGGGAGGACCTCCTCGTAGGTGCGTTCGCGGGTGGTGTACCAGTCGACGTCCACGCCGAACGGCTCCAGGGCCTTGTCCGCGCACGCCATCCAGCGGTCGTAGGAGAAGTGCTCGCGCCAGCCGTCGAAGCGGCCGCCGTCGTCGTAGACCGCGCGGATGACCGCGCCGATGCGGCGGTCGCCGCGGGAGAGCAGGCCCTCGACGATGCCGGGCTTGCCGTCGTGGTAGCGGAAGCCGATGGAGCGGCCGTACTTCTTGTCGCCGCGGATCCTGTCCCGGAGCTTGGCCAGGCGGGCGTCGGTCTCCTCGGCGGAGAGCTGCGGGGCCCACTGGAAGGGCGTGTGCGGCTTGGGCACGAAGCCGCCGATGGAGACCGTGCAGCGGATGTCGTTGGAGCGGGAGACCTCGCGGCCCTTGGCGATGACCTTCGTCGCCATGTCGGCGATCTGCAGGACGTCGTCGTCGGTCTCGGTGGGCAGGCCGCACATGAAGTACAGCTTCACCTGGCGCCAGCCGTTGCCGTAGGCGGTGGCGACCGTGCGGATCAGGTCGTCCTCGGAGACCATCTTGTTGATGACCTTGCGGATGCGCTCCGAGCCGCCCTCGGGGGCGAAGGTCAGGCCCGAACGGCGGCCGTTGCGGGTCAGCTCGTTGGCCAGGTCGATGTTGAAGGCGTCCACGCGGGTCGACGGCAGCGACAGGCCGATCTTGTCGTCCTCGTAGCGGTCGGCGAGGCCCTTGGCGATGTCGCCGATCTCGCTGTGGTCCGCGGAGGACAGCGACAGCAGGCCGACCTCCTCGAAGCCGGTCGCCTTCAGGCCCTGCTCGACCATGTCGCCGATGCCCGTGATGGAACGCTCACGGACCGGGCGCGTGATCATGCCGGCCTGGCAGAAGCGGCAGCCGCGGGTGCAGCCGCGGAAGATCTCCACCGACATGCGCTCGTGGACCGTCTCGGCCAGGGGCACCAGCGGCTGCTTGGGGTACGGCCACTCGTCCAGGTCCATGACGGTGTGCTTGGACACCCGCCACGGGACACCGCTGCGCTTGGGCACCACGCGAGCGATACGGCCGTCGGGCAGGTACTCGACGTCGTAGAAGCCGGGCACGTACACCCCGCCCGTCTTCGCCAGGCGGAACAGCAGCTCCTCGCGCCCGCCCGGGCGGCCCTCCGCCTTCCAGGCACGGACGATGGCGGTGATCTCCAGGACGGCCTGCTCGCCGTCGCCGATCACGGCGCAGTCGATGAAGTCCGCGATCGGCTCGGGGTTGAACGCGGCGTGGCCGCCGGCCAGGACGATCGGGTCGTCCAGGCCGCGGTCCTTCGACTCCAGCGGGATGCCCGCCAGGTCCAGGGCGGCCAGCATGTTCGTGTAGCCGAGCTCCGTGGAGAAGGAGAGGCCGAGCACGTCGAACGCCGTCACCGGCCGGTGACTGTCGACCGTGAACTGGGGGACGCCGTGCTCGCGCATCAGCTCCTCCAGGTCCGGCCACACGCTGTACGTGCGCTCGGCGAGGACGCCCTGCTGTTCGTTCAGGACCTCGTAGAGGATCTGCACGCCCTGGTTGGGCAGACCGACCTCGTACGCGTCCGGGTACATGAGCGCCCAGCGGACGTCACAGGACTCCCAGTCCTTGACCGTGGAGTTCAGTTCTCCGCCGACGTACTGGATCGGCTTCTGCACATGCGGGAGCAGAGCTTCGAGCTGCGGGAACACCGACGCAGCGACTTCGGCAGGCATGTCGCGCACCTTCGTGAGCTGGACTTAACTGACAGGGGTGACCATCCAGCCTAACGCGGCCGCGGGGCACCTCCGTACGCCGTGCGCCTCACAGGCCCGCGATCGTGCCCCTGATCTCCTTCCACAGCCCGGGCAGCTCGGCCTCCGTGCGCAGGGCCCGCTGCTCCTCGCGCTCGTGGAGCAGGCCATAGGTGAAGGCGCTCTCCCCCGCCGCGTGGGCGACCGCCGACAGCTCGCGCAGGGTCTGCCGGGCCATCACGCTGTCCTGGTGCTCGCCGAGCAGCTTCTGCAGTGACTTCATGGACTTGAGCATGGTCTTTGCGGGCTTGCCCAGGGCCGGTTCGGCCGCCTCCGCGGCGTAGCGGGCGCGCTTGGCCTTCTTGCGGGCCTCGTGCACGGCGACGTCCCGCTCGCTGCCGGGCTCCAGCTCCAGCGCCCGCTCCACCAGCCGGGCCACCTTGCGGAAGTCCTTGTTCACCGCGGCGGCGAGCGGCTTGCCGGGCTTCTTACCGGCCGCTTTCAGCAGCGGCGGATCGGCGATCAGCGCGTCCAGGGTGTCGAGCAGGGCGAGATGGCGGCGGGAGTCCAGGATGCCGAGGAGCCGGCCGCGGGCCGTGTGGTGCTCGGCGCTCGACCAGCCGCGCAGCCGCTCCCCGACGGGACCGCGGACCAGGTCGTCGGGCACCTCGTCGAGGGCCGCCGTCAGCCGTGCGGCCAGCACCTCGCGGTCGCGGTCCAGGCCCAGCTCCCCGGCCAGCCACTTCAGCTCGTCGGCGACCGGGTCGGTCACGGCCCGGTCGAGGATGTCCGGGAAGGACTTGAAGGTGCTGCGCAGCCGCCGGGTGGCCACGCGCATGCTGTGCACGGCGTCCTCGGCGTCCCGGCGGACGGCCGGGTCCAGCGCCACGATCGCGTCGCGCTGGACGCGTACGTACGCGAGCACGTGGTCCGCGGCGGTCACCGGCTCCCCCGTCTCCGCGGCGGGGCGCCGCTTCCGGGGCGCCGTCTCGGCCAGGGCCCGTGCCAGCTTGGACGGCGACTTCGAGGGCCGCACGCCCGCCTTGCGCAGCCGCTTGTCCACCTTGTCGAGGAAGGCCGGGTCACCGCCGTCGGCGAGCTCGACCTCCATCTCGGTCCACTGCGCCGCGCCCCCGTCGGCCGTGAGCCGCTCGGCGTGCACGGCGTCCACGCTGACCTCCGCGAGCAGCCGGCCCTCGGCGTCCACGAGGTGCCGCACGTCCCGCTCGGAGCGCAGCCGGACCAGCGGGACCAGCTCGGCGTCGCGGACGCGGGAGCGGACCAGGCCGGCGAGTTCGCCGGGGAGGGTGTCGGAGAGCGGGGCGTGGATCTCGTCCCGGGTGTCGGGGCCGACCGGGAACTTCAGGTGCCAGCCGGCGTCCGAGCCGCCGGTGCGGCGGCGCAGGGTGACGGATGTCGCCGCGAGGCGTTCGTCGGCGGTGTCGTAGTAGGTGGCGTCGAGGTGGGCGACCCCTTTGTCGACCACGTTCGCGACGCCGGGCACACCGGTCAGGTCCGGCAGCCCGCTGTCCTCGGCCTCGTACTTCCGCTCGATCTCACGCTTGGTGTCCGCCATGAAGCGAATCTAGTCGGCCCGGACGCGGGGCGGCAGAGGGCCACCCCGCGTCGGTCATGCCGACATCGGCCGCTGCACCCGGATCGACTGCAGCAGTCCCACCGCTATCCACACGGCGAACATCGAGGAGCCGCCGTAGGAGACGAACGGCAGGGGCAGGCCCGTGACCGGCATGATGCCGAGGGTCATGCCGATGTTCTCGAACGTCTGGAAGGCGAACCAGGCGACGATGCCGGCGGCCACGATCGTGCCGTACAGGTCGGTCGTCTCCCGGGCGATGCGGCAGGCCCGCCACAGGACGATGCCGAGCAGCAGGATGATCAGGCCGCCGCCGAGGAAGCCCAGCTCCTCCCCCGCCACGGTGAAGACGAAGTCGGTCTGCTGCTCGGGCACGAACTGGCCGGTGGTCTGCGAGCCGTGGAAGAGGCCGGAGCCGGTCAGTCCGCCGGAGCCGATGGCGATGCGGGCCTGGTTGGTGTTGTAGCCGACGCCGGCCGGGTCGAGCTCGGGGTTGGCGAACGCGGCGAAGCGGGCGATCTGGTAGTCGTCGAGCACGCCGAGCTGCCAGACGGTGATCGCGCCGGTGGCGCCCGCGCCCAGCAGCCCGAACACCCACCGGTTGGTGGCGCCGGAGGCGAGCAGGACGCCCAGCACGATGATGACCATCACCATGACCGACCCGAGGTCGGGCATGAGCATCACGATCAGCATGGGCACGGCGGCCAGGCCGAGGGCCTGCACGACCGTGCGGTGGTCGGGGTACTGCTTGTCGCCCGCGTCGACCCGGGCCGCCAGCAGCATCGCCATGCCCAGGATGATCGTGACCTTCACGAACTCCGAGGGCTGGAGCGAGAAGCCGCCGGGGAGCTTGATCCAGGAGTGGGCGCCGTTGATCGTCGAGCCGAGCGGGGTGAGCACCAGCAGGATCAGCAGCACCGAGAGGCCGTACAGGACCGGCACGGCCGTGCGCAGGGCGCGGTGGCCGAGCCAGATCGTGCCGGCCATCAGGGCGAGGCCGATGCCGGTGTTCAGCAGGTGCCGGACGAGGAAGTAGTACGGGTCGCCCTGGTTGAGCTCGGTGCGGTTGCGGGTCGCCGAGTAGACCAGCAGCGTGCCGAGCAGGGACAGGGCCAGCGCCGACAGCAGGATCGGCCAGTCGAGCCGCCGGGCCACCGAGTCGCGGGCCAGCAGCCGGGTCCAGCCGGAGCGCTCGGGCCCGTAGCCGGAGACCTGGAAGCTGTTCACACCGCCGGTCATGTCGGCAACCTCCGGCTTCCCCGCCGGCGCCGGCGCCTTCGGGTGTCACGGTTCTCGGGCGTCGGCGGGGCCGCCGTCGCCGGCTGGAGCGGGTCGGCCGGGGCGTTCGGGTCCTTCTTGTTCGCCTGCTGGTCCTTGGCCGGGTCCTTGGACATCTTCGGGGAGGCGATGGTGCCGTCGACCTTGACCTTCGGCAGGGTCTTCTGTGGCGTGGGCAGCAGGGCCTTCTTCGTGTCGATGTCGCCGTCGGGGGAGACGCCGTACAGCGCGTTGTAGATGTTGCGCACGGCCGGGCCCGAGGCGCCGGAGCCCGTACCACCCTGGGAGATCGTCATGACGACCGCGTAGTCCTTGGTGTACGTGGCGAACCAGGAGGTCGTCTGCTTGCCGTAGACCTCGGCCGTACCCGTCTTGGCGTGCATCGGGATCTTGTCCTGCGGCCAGCCGCCGAACCTCCAGGCGGCCGTACCGCGGGTGGCGACTCCCGCGAGGGCATCGCTTATCTCGTTGCGCGTCTTCTGGCTCATCGGCAGCTTGCCGTGGGCCTGGGGCTTGATCGGCGTGACGGTCTTGCCGTCGGCGCTGATGACGGCCTTGCCGACGGAGGGCGTGTACATCGTGCCGCCGTTGGAGATGGCGGCGTAGATGGTGGCCATCTGGATGGGCGTGACGAGCGTGTCGCCCTGGCCGATGGAGTAGTTGACGGAGTCACCGGCGCGCAGGCGGTTGCCTTCGAGGCAGTTCTCGTAGGCGATCTTCTCGGCGTAGCTGCCGTTGCGCTTGCCGGTGCGGCACCAGACGTTCTTGTTGGCCTTCCAGTAGTCGAGCTTCCACTGGCGGTCGGGGACGCGGCCGGTGACCTCGTTGGGCAGGTCGATGCCGGTCTCCTTGCCGAGGCCGAACTGGTGGGCGGTCTTGTAGAACCAGTCGTTGGCGTTCTTCTTCGGCTTGGTGCCGCCGTCGCGCTTCCACTCCTCGTGCGAGAGGCGGTAGAAGACCGTGTCGCAGGAGACCTCCAGGGCGCGGCCGAGGCTGATGGCCCCGTAGCCCTTGGACTCGAAGTTCTTGAAGACCTGGCCGCCGATGGAGTACGAGCTGGAGCACTCGTAGGGGCCGTTGAAGGAGTAGCCGGCGTTGACCGCGGCGGCCGTCGGGATGACCTTGAAGATGGAGCCGGGCGCCGACTGGCCCTGGATGGCGCGGTTGAGCAGCGGGTAGTTGGACTTCTTGCCCGTCAGGCGCGCGTAGTCCTTGGCGGAGATGCCGCCCACCCAGGCGTTCGGGTCGTAGGTCGGGTTCGACGCCATGGCGACGACGCGGCCGGTCTTGGCCTCCATGACGACGACGGCGCCGGAGTCGGCCTTGTAGTTCGTGCCCGTGTTGCGGTCGTGCTCCTTGCGGGCCTGCTTCATGGCCTCGTTCAGCTCGTACTCGGCGATCCGCTGGACACGGGCGTCGATGCTGGTGACGAGGTTGTCGCCGGGCTGGGTGGGGTCGGCCTCGGCCTGGCCGATGACGCGGCCGAGGTTGTCCACCTCGTAGCGCGTGACGCCGGCCTTGCCGCGCAGCTGCTTGTCGTACTGGCGCTCCAGGCCGGAGCGGCCGACCTGGTCGGAGCGCAAATACGGCGAGTTGGTGTTCTGCGCCTTCTTGATCTCCTCGTCGGTGACCGGGGAGAGGTAGCCGAGGACCTGGGCGGTGTTGGCCTTGCCCGGGCTCGGGTAGCGGCGCACGGCCTGCGGTTCGGCGGTGATGCCGGGGAAGTCCTCGGCGCGCTCACGGATCTGCAGGGCCTGCTTGGGGGTGGCCTCGTCGGTGATGGGGATGGGCTGGTACGGCGAGCCGTTCCAGCAGGGCTGGGGCGTCTTGGCGTCGCACAGCCGGACCTTCTCCATGACCTCCTTGGGGGTCATGCCGAGGACGCCGGCGAGCTTGGTGAGGACTTCCTCGCCGTCGTCCTTCATCTTCAGCAGGTCCGTGCGGGAGGCGGAGACCACCAGGCGCGTCTCGTTGTCGGCGAGGGCCACGCCGCGGGCGTCCAGGATGGAGCCGCGGACGGCGGGCTGGACCACCTGCTGGACGTGGTTGCCCGACGCCTCCTTGGCGTAGGCCGCGCCCTCACGGATCTGGAGGTACCACAGGCGTCCGCCGAGGGTGAGCAGCAGGGAGAGGACCAGGACCTGGATGACGACGAGCCGGATCTGGACCCGTGGGTTCCGACCGGTCTCGGGAATGTTGGTCACTGCGGCTGCCTCCCCCTCTCCGTGCGTGTACGGATGTGCGAGTCCGACGGTCTGTCCGGACACATGTGTGCGGTTGCGAGTGATGAACGACCGGCCCACGCGCCGACGTTCCTACGGGACCGCCCCGTTCGGGTGAACTTCCCCGCCTTCACAGCCGCTTGACCCCCTTGATGCGCCCGGCCCGCGCCATCCGCGCCCGGGCCGCCTTCACCCGCAGCCCGTTGCGCTGGCTGCCGATTCGCAGGCCCGTGCCGCCGGAGAGCCAGCCGGAGGAGATGTCCGTGGCCTTGGCGGCGGCCGACGTGGACTCGGCGAGCGGATCGTTCTCCGCGCGCCGGGCCAGGGCCATCACCCCCGGCACCACGAAGGGCGCGAGCAGCAGGTCGTACAGGGCCGCCGTGAACAGCAGGCCGCCCAGGCCCACGTGGCGGGCGGCGGTGTCCCCGACAAGGGCCCCGACGCCGGCGTACAGCAGGGTGGAGCCGACCGCGGCGGCGACCACCACGACCATCGGGCCGGTCGCGGACTTCAGCCGGCCGGTCTCGGGCTTCGCCAGGCCCGCGAGATAGCCGATGACGCACAGCACCAGGGCGTACCGCCCGGCGGCGTGGTCGGCGGGCGGGGCCAGGTCGGCGAGCAGCCCCGCGCCGAAACCGACGAGGGCGCCCCCGACGTGCCCGTACACCAGCGCGAGGCCCAGGACGGTGAGCAGCATCAGGTCGGGCACGGCGCCCGGCAGGTGGAGCCGGGCGAGGACGCTGACCTGGATCACCAGGGCGACGACGACCAGGGCGGAGGAGAGCAGGATCCGGTTGACGCGCATGAGGTGACAGCTCCTACTGCTCTTGCTGGTTCTGGCCGTCCACGGGGGCCTCGGCGGACGGCGTCACGGTCACCGTCACCGTCGGCCTCGGGGTCGGCTTGGGCTTGGGCGGGAGCACCGTGTCACGCGGATCCTTCTTCGGGGGCTCGACCACGACACCGACGATGTCGAGCTTGGTGAAGGCGGCGTACGGCGTGACGTACAGCGTGCGGGTCAGGCCGCCGCCGGAGGGGTCGACGCGGGAGACCACGCCGACGGGCACGCCGGGCACGAAGGGCCGGTCGGCCTGCGAGCCGAAGGTGACGAGACGGTCGCCCTTCTTCACCTCGGCCTTGCCGTTGAGGAGTTCCACGCGCAGCGGGCGGTCGCCCTGCCCGGAGGCGAAGCCCAGCTCGTCACCGGACTCCATGCGCGTGCCGACCGTGAAGTCGGGGTCGCTGGCGAGCAGGACCGTGGCGGTGTTCGGCCCGACGGTGGTGACGCGGCCGACGAGCCCGTCCCCGTTGAGGACGGTCATGTCCCGCTTGATGCCGTCGTCGGCGCCGACGTCGATGGTGATGGTCCAGGAGAAGCCCTGCGCCGCGCCGATGGCGATGACCTCGGCGCCCTTGATGCCGTACTGGCCCTGCCCGGCGACCTTCAGCATCCTGTCGAGTTGCTTCAGGCGGCTGCGGGCGCGGTCGTCGCTGCCGAGGCGGGCCTTCAGGGCGGCGTTCTCCTGCTCCAGCGCGGCGAGCCGGTCGTGCCGTTCGCCGGAGTCGCGGATCGCGGAGACCGCGTTCCCGACCGGGTCGACCGCGGACGACACGCCGCTCTCGATCGGGCCGAAGACCGTCGCCGCGGCCTGCCGGGCACCGTCGACGGGCGAGTCCTCCCCACCGCGGATGTCCACCGTGATCAACGCGAACGCGATGGCGATCAGCAGCACCAGGAGCAGCCGGCTCTCTCGTGTGTCCCTCACGTGCGGCGGCCGTGCCCTTCCTCATAGGAATTCAGGAAGCCCCAGGGAATACCGAGGGGCTGCTTTACGGGAGCTTATGCCTCTATATCAACGATCCGCCGTACGAGAGGAGATCGTCCCGTACGGCGGAATCGAAGAGTTATGTCATCTGCGCGGCTGGGCGTCCAGCACCTGCTGCAGCGCCTCGAACTCCTCGACGCACTTTCCGGATCCGAGCGCCACGCTGTCCAGGGGGTCCTCGGCGATGTGGATCGGCATGCCGGTCTCCCGGCGCAGCCGCTCGTCCAGGCCCCGCAGCAGCGCTCCGCCGCCGGTCAGAACGATTCCTCGGTCCATGATGTCGCCGGACAGCTCCGGCGGGCACTTGTCGAGGGTCGTCTTGACGGCGTCGACGATGGCGTTGACCGGTTCCTCGATCGCCTTGCGGACCTCGGCGGCGGAGATGACGACGGTCTTCGGCAGCCCGGACACCAGGTCCCGGCCGCGGATTTCGGTGTGCTCGTCGGTGTCGAGGTCGTACGCCGAACCGATCGTGATCTTGATCTGTTCGGCCGTCCGCTCACCCAGCAGGAGCGAGTACTCCTTCTTGATGTGCTGGATGATCGCGTTGTCCAGTTCGTCGCCGGCGACCCGGATGGACTGGGCGGTGACGATGCCGCCGAGGGAGATGACCGCGACCTCCGTCGTGCCGCCGCCGATGTCGACCACCATGTTGCCCGTGGCCTCGTGGACCGGCAGGCCGGAGCCGATGGCCGCGGCCATGGGCTCCTCGATGATGTGCACCTGGCGGGCGCCGGCCTGGGACGACGCCTCGATGACGGCACGGCGCTCGACGCCCGTGATGCCCGAGGGCACACAGACGACGACCCGCGGACGAGCCAGATACCGCCGCTTGTGGATCTTCAGGATGAAGTAGCGGAGCATCCGCTCGGTGATCTCGAAGTCGGCGATCACGCCGTCCTTCAGCGGACGAACGGCAACGATGTTGCCGGGCGTGCGCCCGATCATCTTCTTCGCTTCGGCGCCGACCGCGAGGATGCCACCGGTGTTGGTGTTGATCGCGACAACGGACGGCTCGTTGAGTACGATCCCGCGACCCCTGACGTACACCAGCGTGTTGGCGGTCCCGAGGTCGACAGCCATGTCACGGCCGATGAACGACATTGAGTTCCCCATCAGGATTCGTCTGGCCTTCCCATGAGCTTTTGAGGGCTTTTCAGGTCGGCAAAGGTGGGTGCTGTGACGTGAAGGCTTCCATGGTAGACGCGCCTTCGCGAACACTGCGGGAGGGTCTCCGCCATTGTCAGCAGATGCTGTGCGGGTTCGCTTGTGGAGACGGGCGTTCGGGGGCGATCGTTCCCTCGTACGCCACGCATATGCCGCAAAGTCCGGGGGCCGGCGCCCCCGGACCCGCCGTTTGTGCTGGTGGGGTGCGGACGCTACGCCCGACCGGGGAAGAAGATCTTCACCTCGCGCTCGGCGGACTCCTCGGAGTCGGAGGCGTGGATCAGGTTCTCCCGGACGATGACGCCGTAGTCGCCGCGGATGGAGCCGGGCGCCGCGGCGATCGGGTCGGTCGGTCCGGCCAGCTGACGCACGCCCTCGATGACCCGCTCACCCTCGACGATCAGCGCCACGACCGGGCCGGAGGCCATGAACTGCACCAGCGGCTCGTAGAAGGGCTTGCCCTTGTGCTCGCCGTAGTGCTGCTCCAGCGTGTCCTGGTCCAGGGTGCGCAGCTCCAGCGCGGTGATCGTCCAGCCCGCCTTGCGCTCGATGCGGCTGATGATCTCGCCGGTCAGGCCACGACGGACGGCGTCGGGCTTGAGGAGGACGAGGGTGCGCTGGGTCACGACGGGGCTCCTTATGCGTCAAGGCTGTGCGGTCATGCGGTGGGACGAGATTACCCGGCGTGTCGGGGCACCTGTTACGCAGCGTCAGGTGTGGAGGAAGCGGCCTGGGCGGCGAATCTCGCCTTGGCCTCGTCCACCTTCCGCCCGTAGTGCACGGACGCCCACCACAGGGCCGCGAAGATCGCGCCCAGGAAGAACATGGTCGGCACGATGAAGCCGGACGCGATCAGCGTGATCTGCAGGGCCCAGCCGAGCGCGACCCCGCCGGGGCGCGTCACCAGGCCGCACAGCAGCACGCACAGGAACATCGCGATGCCGCTGACCGTCCACACGGTGGTCATGGACAGGTCGGGGTCCTTCATGGCGACCAGTCCGGCGAAGCCGATGACGAAGAACTCGCCGATCAGCGTGGAGGAACAGAGCGTGCGCATGGGTTCTCAGCCTCTCCCCAGGAGCAGTCGGGCCTCGCCGACGGTGATGACCGAACCGGTGACGAGCACGCCGCCGCCCGCGAACTCGCCCTCCTCCTCGGCCAGCGTGATGGCGGCCTCCAGGGCGTCGGGCAGCCGCGGCTCGACCTGGACGCGCTCCTCGCCGAACACCTCGACGGCGATGCCGGCCAGTTCGTCGGCGTCCATCGCGCGGTGGCTGGAGTTCTGCGTGACGACGACCTCCGCGAACACCGGCTCGAAGGCCTCCAGCAGCCCCCGTACGTTCTTGTCGCCGCTCGCGCCGACCACGCCGATGAGGCGGCTGAACTGGAACGCCTCCCCGATCGCCTCGGCCGCGGCCCGGGCGCCCGCCGGGTTGTGCGCGGCGTCCAGCACGATCGTCGGGGAGCGCCGCACGACCTCCAGCCGGCCCGGCGAGGCGACGGCGGCGAACGCCTTGCGGACCGTGTCCAGGTCCAGCGGGTCGGGCCGCTGCGCACCGACGCCGAAGAACGCCTCGACGGCGGCGAGCGCCACGGCCGCGTTGTGCGCCTGGTGCGCGCCGTGCAGCGGCAGGTACACCTCCCGGTACTCGCCGCCCAGCCCGCGCAGGGTCAGCAGCTGACCGCCGACGGCCACCTGCCGGTCCACGACACCGAACTCCAGCCCCTCCCGGGCCACCGTCGCGTCCACCTCGACGGCCTTCTTCAGCAGCACCTGGGCCGCGTCGACCGGCTGCTGCGCCAGGATGACGGTGGCGCCCTGCTTGACGATGCCGGCCTTCTCCGTGGCGATCTCGGCGTGCGTGGTGCCGAGGCGGTCGGTGTGGTCGAGGTCGATCGGGGTGACCACGGCGACGTCACCGTCGATCACGTTCGTGGCGTCCCAGGAGCCGCCCATGCCGACCTCGACGACGGCGACGTCCACGGGGGCGTCGGCGAACGCCGCGTACGCCATGGCCGTGAGCACCTCGAAGAACGACAGGCGGTACTCCTGCGACGCGTCGACCATCTCCACGTACGGCGTGATGTCCCGGTACGTCTCGATGAACCGCTCGGCGGTGATGGGGGCGCCGTCCAGGCTGATGCGCTCGGTGATCGACTGCACGTGCGGCGAGGTGTAGCGGCCGGTGCGCAGCTCGAAGGCGCCCAGCAGCGCCTCGATCATGCGGGCCGTGGACGTCTTGCCGTTGGTGCCCGTGATGTGGATCGACGGGTACGACCGCTGCGGCTCGCCCAGGACGTCCATCAGTGCGGCGATCCGGCTGACCGACGGCTCCAGCTTCGTCTCGCCCCAGCGGGTGGCGAGCTCCGTCTCGACCTCGCGCAGGGCCTTGTCGACCTCGGGGTCGGCGGGCCGGGCCGGGATGTCGGCCTCCGGGGGGCCGCCCTGGGTGCGGAGGGTTCGGCTGCCGGCCTCGATGACCGCGAGGTCGGGGTCGCGGGTGGTCTCCTCCGCGATGATCTCGTCGAAGGCGGTGAGGGGGTCGGGCTGGTCGTCGGCGCTGGGGTCTGGAGGGAGCTCGCTCACGGGGCCAGTCTACGGAGGCCGGGTGACGTCGGTCGGGGGTGGCTTGTGTCGTCGGGCGAGTGCGGGCCGTCCGTGGCTGGTCGCGCAGTTCCCCGCGTCCCTGTGGACGTCCCCCGAGGCAGGCACGAGGCCCCCGGGCCGGGTGGCTCCGGGGGCCTTCATCACCGCACGAACGGGCTAGGCCTGCGGCAGGCGCTCCAGCTGGGCCTGGATGCGGGCGATGTCCTCCTCCGCCTTGGCGAGGCGGGTGCGGATCTTGTCCACGACGTGGTCGGGGGCCTTCGCCAGGAACGCCTCGTTGCCGAGCTTGGCGTTCGCCTGGGCCTTCTCCTTCTCGGCCGAGGCGAGGTCCTTCGCCAGGCGCTTGCGCTCGGCCGCCACGTCGATCGTGCCGGAGAGGTCGAGGGCGACCTCGGCGCCGGCGACCGGGAGGGTCGCCGTGGCCGTGAAGCCGTCGCCCTCCGGCTGGAGGCGGAGCAGCTGGCGGATGGCGGCCTCGTGGGGCGCGAAGGGCGTGCCGTCCAGCGTGAGGCGGGCCGGGACGCGCTGGCCGGGCTGCAGGCCCTGGTCGGCGCGGAAGCGGCGGACCTCGGTGATGACCGACTGGAGCGACGCGATCTCGCGCTCGGCGTCGGCGTCCCGGAAGCCGCTGTCCTTCGGCCATTCGGCGATGACGACGGACTCGCCGCCGGTCAGCGTCGTCCACAGCGTCTCGGTGACGAACGGGACCACCGGGTGCAGCAGCTTCAGCGTGACGTCGAGGACCTCGCCGAGGACGCGCTTGCTGACCTCGGCCGCCTCGCCGCCTGCCTGGAACGTCGTCTTGGACAGCTCGACGTACCAGTCGAAGACCTCGTCCCACGCGAAGTGGAACAGGGAGTCGGACAGCTTCGCGAACTGGTAGTCGTCGTAGTACGCGTCGACCTCGGCGACGACCGAGTTCAGGCGGGAGAGGATCCAGCGGTCCGTCGGGGACATCCTCGACGGCTCCGGGAGCGGGCCCTCGACGGTCGCGCCGTTCATCAGCGCGAAGCGCGTGGCGTTCCAGATCTTGTTGGCGAAGTTGCGCGAGCCCTGGACCCAGTCCTCGCCGATCGGCACGTCGACGCCCGGGTTGGCGCCGCGGGCCAGGGTGAAGCGCAGGGCGTCGGAGCCGTACTTGTCCATCCAGTCCAGCGGGTTGACCGCGTTGCCGAAGGACTTCGACATCTTCTTGCCGAACTGGTCGCGGACCATGCCGTGCAGGGCGATGGTGTGGAACGGCGGGGTGCCGTCCATCGCGTACAGGCCGAACATCATCATCCGGGCGACCCAGAAGAAGAGGATGTCGTAGCCGGTGACCAGGACGGAGTTCGGGTAGAACTTCGCGAGCGACTCGGTCTGCTCGGGCCAGCCGAGCGTGGAGAACGGCCACAGGCCCGAGGAGAACCAGGTGTCGAGGACGTCGGTGTCCTGGCGCCAGCCCTCACCGCTCGGCGGCTCCTCGTCGGGGCCGACGCAGACGACCTCGCCGTCCGGGCCGTACCAGACCGGGATGCGGTGGCCCCACCACAGCTGGCGCGAGATGCACCAGTCGTGGAGGTTGTCGACCCAGTCGAAGTAGCGCTTCTCCATCTCCTGCGGGTGGATCTTGACCCGGCCGTCGCGGACGGCGTCACCGGCCGCCTTGGCCAGCGGGCCGACCTTGACCCACCACTGCATCGACAGGCGCGGCTCGATGGTGGTCTTGCAGCGCGAGCAGTGGCCGACGGAATGGACGTAGGGCCGCTTCTCGGCGACGATCCGGCCCTCGGCGCGCAGCGCGGCGACGATCGCCGAGCGGGCCTCCAGCCGGTCCAGGCCCTGGAAGGGGCCGTGGGCGGTGATGACCGCGTGCTCGTCCATGATCGTGATGGCCGGCAGGTCGTGGCGCTGGCCGATCTCGAAGTCGTTCGGGTCGTGCGCCGGGGTGACCTTGACGGCGCCCGTGCCGAACTCGGGGTCGACGTGCTCGTCGGCGACGACCGGGATGGAGCGGTCGGTCAGCGGCAGCTTGACCAGCTTGCCGATCAGGTGCTTGTAGCGCTCGTCCTCGGGGTGGACGGCGACGGCCGTGTCACCGAGCATCGTCTCGGCGCGGGTGGTGGCGACGACGATGGTGTCGTCCCCGTCGCCGTACTTCATGGAGACGAGCTCGCCGTCGTCGTCCTGGTACTCGACCTCGATGTCCGAGATGGCGGTCAGGCACCGGGGGCACCAGTTGATGATGCGCTCGGCGCGGTAGATCAGCTCGTCGTCGTAGAGGCGCTTGAAGATGGTCTGGACGGCCTGGGAGAGGCCCTCGTCCATCGTGAAGCGCTCGCGCGACCAGGCGACGCCGTCGCCCAACCGCCGCATCTGGCCGCTGATCTGGCCGCCGGACTCGCCCTTCCACTGCCAGACCCGCTCGACGAAGGCCTCCCGGCCGAGGTCGTGGCGGGACTTGCCCTCCTTGCCGAGCTCGCGCTCGACGACGTTCTGCGTGGCGATGCCGGCGTGGTCCATGCCGGGCTGCCACAGCGTCTCGTAGCCCTGCATCCGCTTGCGGCGGGTCAGGGCGTCGATGAGCGTGTGCTCGAAGGCGTGGCCCAGGTGCAGGCTGCCCGTGACGTTCGGCGGCGGGATGACGATGGTGTACGGCGGCTTCTCGCTCTTGGCGTCGGCCTCGAAGTAACCCCGCTCCACCCAGCGCTCGTACAGCGGCCCCTCTACGTCGGCCGGCGCGTACTGGGTCGGCAGGTCGGTGCTGGGCGCTGGTGGCTGCTGCTGAGCGTTCTCGGTCACGGGGGTCAGTTTAGAGGTGTCACGACCCCGTCCCGAAACGCGTTTGTCTTGTAACGGTGCGGGCCCCGATGCCATGCACACGGCGGGTCTGCGCCAGGATGTCGGAAACACGTAAGCATCTGGAGGGGAACCCAGAACATGAGCTACAACCAGCCGGGCCCGTACGGCGGGCAGCCCCAGCAGCCCGGACCGTACGGCCAGCCGGGCCCGTACGGCCAGCAGCCGCAGGCGCCCCAGCCCGGCTACGGCTACCCCCAGCAGGCCCCTCCGCCCCAGCCGGGTTACGGCTACCCGCAGCAGCCCCCGCACGGCGTCCCGCCCCAGCAGGCTCCGTACGGCCAGCAGCCCCCGTACGGCCAGCAGCCGCCCTACGGCCAGGCCCCCTACGGCGTGCCGCAGCCCCCGGCCCCCGGCGGCGGCAAGAAGAAGACGGGCATCATCCTCGGCGCGGTCGCCGTCGTGGCGGCGATCGGCGTGGGCGCGTACTTCGTGCTCGGCGGGGGCGGTGGCGCGGGCGCCGTCGAGGACGACGGGCCGCACAAGCTGGCGACGCCCGCGAAGGTGCTGAGCGAGTACAAGCGCTTCAGCAAGGACGGGCAGACGGCCGGGGACGACTCCACCAAGGAGTTGGAGAAGAGCGGCGTCAAGAACGCCAAGTCGGTGCTGGGCACCTACTCCACCGCGGACCTGAGCAACTACGACCCGACCGACCCGTCCTCGGCCGCCCAGATGGCGACGGCCAAGGGCGTCACGTTCGTCGGGCTGTACGGCGAGATCTCCGACCCCGAGGCGGCGCTGGACACCTTCTTCGCCAACTTCAAGAAGTCGGCGGAAGAGGGCTCTTCGGGCAGCAGCGGCAGCAAGACCGAGCTGATCGGCGAGCCCGAGGAGGCCGACCTCGACGGAGCGGTCATGAAGTGCCAGGCCGCCAAGGGGCAGGACCCGACGACGAAGAAGGAGAAGACCGACTGGTTCTGCGCCTGGTCCGACTACAGCACCATCGTGCTGGTGTCGCCCGGACAGGCCACCGGGGACGTCTCCAAGGACACCGCCGTCGACATCACCACCAAGCTCCGCCCGGAGATCCGCGTCAAGGCCTGACGGCCACGCGCTCGACGGACACGACGAAGGGCCCCGGTCGGCGACCGGGGCCCTTCCGTCACGTCTGCCGTGTCACGCCGTCTTCTGCTCGCCCGGCCCCCGGCCGCGCGCGTCGCGCGGGATCAGCGTCGGGTTGACGTTCGACTGGACGACGTCCGCCGTGATGACGACCCGGGCCACGTCCTTGCGGGACGGGACCTCGTACATCACGCCCTGCAGGACTTCCTCCATGATGGCGCGCAGGCCGCGCGCGCCGGTCTGGCGGAGGATGGCCTGGTCGGCGATGGCCTCCAGCGCCTCGCGCTCGAAGTCCAGCTCCACACCGTCGAGTTCGAACAGGCGCTGGTACTGCTTGACGAGGGCGTTGCGCGGCTCGACGAGGATCTGGAGCAGCGCCTCGCGGTCGAGGTTGTGGACCGAGGTGATGACCGGGAGACGGCCGATGAACTCGGGGATCATCCCGAACTTGACCAGGTCCTCCGGCATGACCTCCTGGAACTGGTCCTTGGACTCCATCTCGCGCTTGGAGCGGATCTGCGCGCCGAAGCCGATGCCCTTGGCGCCGGCCCGCGACTCGATGATCTTCTCCAGGCCGGCGAAGGCGCCGCCCACGATGAACAGCACGTTCGTCGTGTCGATCTGGATGAACTCCTGGTGCGGGTGTTTGCGGCCGCCCTGCGGCGGGACCGACGCCGTCGTGCCCTCCAGGATCTTCAGCAGGGCCTGCTGGACACCCTCACCCGAGACGTCGCGCGTGATGGAGGGGTTTTCACTCTTCCTCGCGACCTTGTCGATCTCGTCGATGTAGATGATGCCGGTCTCGGCCTTCTTGACGTCGTAGTCGGCGGCCTGGATCAGCTTCAGCAGGATGTTCTCGACGTCCTCGCCGACGTAGCCCGCCTCCGTCAGGGCCGTGGCGTCGGCGATCGCGAACGGGACGTTCAGCATGCGCGCCAGGGTCTGCGCGAGCAGGGTCTTGCCGGAGCCCGTGGGCCCGAGCAGGAGGATGTTGGACTTCGCCAACTCGATGGCGTCGTCGCGGCCGTTCGCCCCGCCGTTCTCACCGGCCTGGACGCGCTTGTAGTGGTTGTACACCGCCACGGACAGGGCCTTCTTGGCGGCCTCCTGGCCCACCACGTAGCCCTCGAGGAACTCGTAGATCTCGCGCGGCTTCGGGAGTTCCTCCCAGCGGACCTCGCTGGTCTCCGCCAGCTCTTCCTCGATGATCTCGTTGCAGAGATCGATGCACTCGTCGCAGATGTAGACACCGGGCCCTGCGATGAGCTTCTTGACCTGCTTCTGGCTCTTGCCGCAGAACGAGCACTTGAGCAGATCGCCGCCGTCACCGATGCGTGCCACGGTGTGCTTCCCCTTCGCCTGGGAGACTCCTGGACGTCGACGTCCAGCGGACTCCTGGTGCTGCCTTATGTCCGACGGTACCTTGCCGGGCCCCCCGTCCGGGCCCCCCTTGGCGCGGTTCGCTTTGACGTGAACCGAGCCAAACCGTGCCAAGGGGCGGCAGACGTTACAGCCTCGCGCCTCAGCGCAGGGACGAGTTGTCCATCTTCCGGGTGGTGATGATCTGGTCGATCAGCCCGTAGTTCAGCGCGTCCTCGGCCGTGAGGATCTTGTCGCGCTCGATGTCCTCGCGGATCTTGTCGATCGCCTGGGTGGAGTGCTTGGCCAGCATCTCCTCCAGCTGCGTGCGCATCCGCAGGATCTCGTTGGCGGCGATCTCCAGGTCGGACACCTGGCCGCGGCCCGTCTCGCTGTACGGCTGGTGGATCAGCACGCGCGCGTTCGGCAGGGCCATGCGCTTGCCGGGCGTGCCGGCGGCCAGCAGCACGGCCGCGGCGGAGGCCGCCTGGCCCATGCAGACCGTCTGGATGTCCGGCTTGACGTACTGCATCGTGTCGTAGATCGCCGTGAGCGCCGTGAAGGAGCCGCCGGGGCTGTTGATGTAGACCGAGATGTCCCGGTCGGGGTCCATCGACTCCAGGCACAGCAGCTGCGCCATGACGTCGTTGGCGGAGGCGTCGTCGATCTGGACGCCGAGGAAGATCACGCGCTCCTCGAAGAGCTTCGCGTACGGGTCGTACTCGCGAATGCCCTGGGAGGTGCGCTCGACGAAGCGCGGGATGACGTAGCGGGACTCGGCCTGCGGGCCGGTGTAGCGGCCCTGCGAGGCGTTCATGTCCTGCACGGCCTGCATACGGTCGTAGATCCCACTGCCGGGGAATGCGTTCACGGTGTCTCCTGAAAGGGGCTGAGGCGGTCGGCTGGGGCTGCTGGGGCGTCCCGGGGCTTCACGGGCCCGGGCGGGGTCCTACGGGGCTCGTGGAGCCGCGTGGGACCGCTCAGGCCCCGGTGCCGCCGCCGCCCGGCATACCGGCGGCCGTGGCGATCACGTCGTCGATGAGGCCGTACTCCTTGGCCTCGAAGGCGTCGAACCAGCGGTCGCGGTCCGAGTCGCGGGTGATCTGCTCGACCGTCTGGCCCGTGTGCTGGGCGGTGAGCTCGGCCATGCGCTTCTTGGTGTGCAGCAGCCGCTCGGCGTGGATCTTGATGTCCGACGCGGAGCCGGCGAGACCGGCGGAGGGCTGGTGGATCAGGATCTCGGCGTTCGGCAGCGCGAAGCGCTTGCCGGGGGTGCCCGCGCTGAGCAGGAACTGGCCCATGGACGCCGCGAGACCCATGGCGATCGTCACCACGTCGTTCTTGATGTACTGCATGGTGTCGTAGATCGCCATGCCGGCCGTGATCGAACCGCCGGGGCTGTTGATGTAGAGGTAGATGTCCTTCTCGGGGTCCGAGGCAAGGAGCAGCAGCTGTGCGGTGATCTTGTTCGCGATGTCGTCGTCGACCGGCTGGCCGAGGAAGATGATCCGCTCGTTGAGCAGCCGGTTGTAGACCTGGTCGCCGAGGCCACCACCGATGGAAGGCTCGCCGGCGGCTGAAGGCATCAGATTCGTCACGTATCCACCTGCTCGTCTTACGACGGCGCCGGGCCGTCTCACGTGTTCCCTGCGGGGCGGGAGCCGTATCGGAGACTCCACTGCCCTGGTATTCATGGACCCTAACGCGCGGGTCCCTTCGGGGAATCCCGGAGATGGGAGTGTTCGCCGGGGGCGTAGCGCGGTGGGCTCCGGCGGTGGGGCCGGGGCGTCTCGCCGGAGGGCTTCAAGGCCGTGGGCGGCTGCGGGCGCGTGGGGGCTTGTCGCGCAGTTCCCCGCGCCCCTGGGGTGAGCTGCCCTCGCGGGGAGCGAAAAGGCCCTGGGGCGTGCCCCAGGGCCTTTTCACGAACTCACCGGTGCCGGGGCTCAGCCCTCGGTCTTCTCCTCGGCGGACTCGGCCGGGGTCTCCTCGGCGGCGGCCTCGGCGGACTCGGTCTCGTCCTCTTCGTCGTCGAGGTCGATGATCTCGCCGTTGGTGTCCTTGACCGTGGCCTTCTCGACCACGACGGCCAGGGCCTTGCCGCGGGCGACCTCGCCGACCAGGAGCGGAACCTGGCCGCCCTCGACGACCGCCTGGGCGAACTGGTCGGGGGACATGCCGGAGGAGGCGGCGCGGCGCATGAGGTGCTCGGTGAGCTCCTCCTGGTTGACGTTCAGCTTCTCCTGCTTGACCAGCTCGTCGAGGACGAACTGGGTCTTGATGCCCTTGACCGCGGCCTCACGGGTCTCGGTCTCGAACTCCTCCTCGCTCTTGCCCTGGATCTCCAGGTACTTCGCGAGGTCGAGGCCCATCTGGCCGAGCTGGTGGTGCTCCAGGTTGTGCTTGCGGGTGTTGATCTCGTCCTCGAGCAGCTTCTCGGGGACGGGCACCTCGACGAGCTCCAGCAGCTTCTCCAGGACGCGCTCCTGGGCCTGCGTGGCCTGGTCGTACTGCTTCATGTTCTCCAGGCGCTTGCGGCTGTCGGCCTTCAGCTCCTCGAGGGTGTCGAACTCGGAGGCGAGCTGCGCGAACTCGTCGTCCAGCTCGGGCAGTTCACGCTTGGCGACCTGGGTGACCTTGACGGTGACCTCGGCCTCCTTGCCGGCGGCGGAGCCGCCCTTGAGCTCGGAGGTGAAGGTGGCCTCGCCACCCGCCTCCAGGCCCTTCACGGCGTCGTCGATGCCGTCCAGCAGCTCACCGGAGCCGATGGTGTAGGAGACGCCGTTGGCGACGCCGTCCTCCAGGACCTCGCCGTCGACCTTGGCCTCCAGGTCGATCGTCACGACGTCGCCGTCCTCGGCGGCACGCTCGACCGGGGCGGTGGAGGCGAAGCGCTCGCGCAGCTCCTCGACGGCCTTGTCGACGTCCTCGTCGGTGACCTCGACGGCGTCGACCTCGACCTCGATGCCGGAGTAGTCCGGGATCTCGATGGCCGGGCGGATGTCGACCTCGGCGGTGAAGTTCAGCGTCTCGCCGTCCTTCAGCTCGGTGATGTCGACCTCGGGCTGGCCCAGCGGGCTGAGCTCGGCCTCGTTGACCGCGTCGGTGTAGAACTTGGGAAGCGCGTCGTTGACGGCCTCCTCCAGCACCGCACCGCGGCCGAACCGCTGGTCGATGACCCGGGCCGGGACCTTGCCCTTGCGGAAGCCCTTCACCGTGACCTGCTGGTTGATCTTCTTGTACGCCGCGTCGAGGCTGTCCTTGAGCTCCTCGAAGGGCACCTCGACAGTGAGCCGAACCCGAGTCGGGTTCAGGGTCTCCACGGCGCTCTTCACGGTTCGGTCTCCTTGTGGCTGACTTCTTGGTTTCTGCCGGGGCCAGAACGGCCCGGCGGATTTCGCCGCCCGGAGGACTTCAGACGATGAGACACACGGGCGTGCAGCTTGCATAGTAACGGCAGCGACTACACCGCCCAAAAGGCGATCACGCGAGTGATCAGGAGACGATCACCCGAGGTGGTCGGGTGGCTGGTCGGGGTGGCGGGATTTGAACCCACGGCCTTCCGCTCCCAAAGCGGACGCGCTACCAAGCTGCGCCACACCCCGTCTGGTGCGACACGTAGGGTACATGCCGTCAGGCGGTGCGGCCGCCGCATTTCCACAGGGCCGGCGCCGCGTCGGCCGGGGCCGGAAATGCGGTGTGCGTGGGGCGGGCCCGACCCGCTACGATGCCTTCAGTGCCGCGGTCGCTCCGACCTGCGGCGCGTGCTGTGCGGGCGTAGCTCAATGGTAGAGCCCTAGTCTTCCAAACTAGCTACGCGGGTTCGATTCCCGTCGCCCGCTCTTCATGGCTCAGGGCCAGGCGGAGGATCATTCCTCCGGCCTGGCCCTGAGTGCTTCCCGGGGCTGCGTTCAGCAGGAGCGGCGGTTACGGGCACGGCCACCGGCCGACCGTGCACGACTCCCACCGCCGGTAGTCCGGTCGGTGATCACGCGCCCCGGATGTGTGCTCAGCGGGTCGTGAGGGTGCGTGCGTCGACCGTGTAGACGGAGCGGACTCCGTAGGGGACGTAGAGGGCGTCGCCGACCAGGACGGGCCGGGCGCCTCCGGTGGCGAACATGCTGTCGACGCGGCCGCCGTCGTCGCGGCCGGGGCGGGTGCCTTCCGGCTTGCCGGTGCGTGCGTCCAGGGCGGCGAGGCGGCCGCTGGGGGACGCCAGGTACACGTGGGTGGCGGAGGCGGCCGGGGGGCCCGGCTGTTCGACGGAGGAGTTCGCTTCCCACAGGGTCCGGCCGGTGTCCGGCGACACCGCGCGGATGCCGCCGCTCGCCGTCGTGAAGTAGAGCGTGCCGCGCACCAGGTGCGCATCGGCGTCCGCGGGCCGGGGCCGGGCGAGCCGGCGCACGGTGAGTACGTGCGAGGAGACGTCGATCAGGGTCAGCGGCCGGTCGGTGTCGAGGGTGTCCGCGAGGACCAGGCGCCCGTCGTGCTGGCCGAGCAGGTACGCGGTGCCCTCCACCTCGACGGTCCAGCGGGACTTCCCGGTGGCGGGGTCGATGCGGGTGACGGTGGTACGGCCGGTCTCCCCCTCGTCCGTGGGGGTCGCGCAGACGAGGTAGGCGCGGCCGGCGGCGGCGTGCAGCAGGCAGTCCAGGAGGGCCGGCTTCGGCTGCTTCCAGCGGACGTCGCCGGTGCCGGCGTCGAGCAGGGCGTACCGGTCGCCCCCGTCCCCGTAGAAGGTGACGACACCCTCGGGAACCGCCACCGCCGCGCCCTGCGTGCTGTCGGGGACGGAGGCGCTCTCGCCGGTGCCGGTGGGTGTCCGCCAGAGCACCTTGCCGGTGTCGGGGGCCAGGGCGTGGACCCGGTAGGTGGTCCGGGGGCCGTTCGGGGCGTTGCGGTCGTCGGCCTCGTAGGCGTAGACGCGGCCCTCGCCGGTCCCGATGAGCGCGCCCTCGTCGCCGGAGCCGCCCTCCGGCGTGGGATCGACGGGCCTGGACCAGGTGGTGCGGCCGTCGGCGAGGGCGAAGCGGGTCGCCATCAGTTCGGCGCCGGCGCACACCAGGGACCGGTCGAGGGCGGCGCAGCCCGTGAGGGTGCTGTCGGGACCGCCCAGGACGCGCTCGCTGCCCGCCGGGGCCGGTGCGGTGTTCGCCCAGGGCTTCCAGCCCCCGGGGAGGTCGCTGCTGCCGGAGGGGGCGGAGGAGGCGGGGTTCCCGTCGCGCGTCATGGCGAGGGCGCTGGCGATGACCGCGGTGAGGACGGCGACGACCGCCGCCGGGAGGAGCAGCAGGCGGCGCGGGACACGGCGGCGCGGGCGCCCGGCCCTGGGCGGCGAGGTCCGGGACGGGTCGTACGGCGGGGTCCCCGCCCCGGCGTCCAGCGGCATCGCGGCCCGGTCGTCCAGCGGCATCGCGGCCCGGTCGTCCAGCGGCATCGCGGCCCGGTCGTCCAGCGGCGTCGCGGCCGGGGCGGCCGCCGGGCCGGCCGGTTGTTCGTTCCGTTGCGTCGCTGTCGCTCCGGGCCGGTGACCCGGGTCCTCCCGTTCGGTGTCCCGCTCGGCCGGTGGCCGGAGCGGGGCCGCGTCCCGGTCGGTGGCGGGCGTGTCCGGCCAGGGGGCCGGGGCGGGGGCGGCCGGTGCGGGGTCGGGCCGCCGGGTGCCCGCGGTGGGGTGGGACGGAGCGCTGGTGGGCGGCGCGCCCTCGCGGAGGAGGGTGAACAGGTCGTCCGCCGTGGGGCGGGACTTCCGGTGCTTCTCCAGGCAGAGGCGGACGACCGGAAGCAGCTCGGCCGGGACGCCGGAGAGGTCCGGCTCGCCCTCGACGACGCGCAGGGCCGTCTCGTAGGGGCTCGGGCTGTCGAAGGGGCCGCGGCGGGTGGCCGCGTAGGTGAGGACCGAGCCGAGGGAGAAGATGTCGGCGGCCGGGCCGACGTCCTGGGGCGAGGCGAACTGTTCCGGGGACATGAAGGGCGGCGTGCCCATGACGCGGCCGGTCTGGGTGAGGGCGTCGGAGGCGGCGAACTCGGCGGCGCGGGAGATGCCGAAGTCGATGACCCGGGGGCCGTCGTCGGCGAGCATCACGTTGGCCGGCTTCAGATCGCGGTGGACGACTCCGGCGCGGTGGATGTCGCGCAGCGCCTCGGCGAGTCCGGCGGCGAGTTCGCGCAGCCGGGGCGGTGGGAGCGGGCCGTGCCCGCGGACGTGGGTGCCGAGGTCCGCGCCCGGTATGTAGAGGGTGGCCATCCAGGGGCGGGGCGCGTCGGCGTCCGCGTCCACGACGGGGGCCGTGAAGGCGCCGCTGACCCGGCGGGCGGCGGCCACCTCGCGGCGGAAGCGGGTGCGGAACTCGCCGTCGTCGGCGTACTGGCCGTGCACCACCTTGACGGCCAGGCGGCGGCCGGAGGCCGAGCGGGCGAGGTAGACCACGCCCATGCCGCCGGAGCCGAGCCGGTCCTCGATGCGGTAGCCGCCCACCTCGGGCGGGTCGGAGTCGCGCAGCGCCATCCCCGTACGTTCCCCCCGTCACGTACCGTCCTGTGGTCGGGGCGAGCGTATCCGTCCGCACCGCGGGCCCGCGGTGCGGGGCCCGGACGGCCGGGGTCCGTCCCGGGCGTCAGAAGCTGATGGAGTTGATGGTCTCCGCTATCGAGTTGAGGAACCGGTTGATCGACGGGGCCATGCCGGTCGAGGCGAGGAAGAAGCCGAACAGGATCGCCACGATCGCGGGACCTGCCTTGATGGATCCCCCTCTCAGCAACACCACAAGGATGATCGCCAACAGCAGCACCACAGACAGTGAAATGGCCACAACTGATCACACCCTCGGTCGGTCCGCTCTCCCGGCCCGGGGACGCGACCCCGCGCACCCCGCCAGAACCATCGTGCCACCAACCCGGCCGCGCTATGCGGCGGCTGACGCATCGACCACCTCCGTGTTGTCCGGACGCGCGTACGTCACCCGGGGGCGGGGGCTCAACGACGGGTGTTCGTACGGCATTTCGAGGGGCCACCCGCGCGGGGAATTCGACCGGATCGTTTCCGTCTCCACACAACGCGTTCGCCATTAATTCGAATTGTTGCCAGGGCCTCATCAACGCCCCTGCGAGGCGCCTCCGGAGAGGCCTGAAGCGGACATTCCGCAGGAGTCGCCTGCTGGTCTTATGCACCGCTTAGTCCGGAAGTATCCCGACAAGCTGCCCCGGTATGGTGGACACCGTCCGTCATCGGGCGGTGTGTTGGCCATCACTCCGGTGGCGATGTCAACTACCCGTAATCCGGGGTACCCGGAGCGAATAGCCAGGATTCACATCCGGCGTTTTACGAATAGCTACAGGGAACGCTAGGGTGCCTCAGATGTTCCACGCTGCCTCGTCCCCCGTAAGCGCAGCGAGGTCCCGGATCGTCTCCCCGAGCTCCTGGTGGGAGGGTCTGTGACGAACTCGCTGCGACCGAACGGCGACCGCAAGGCGCCACTTCCCCCGGCCCAGCCGACGGCCGACGGAGTGCCGAGCCCGCGCTCGCCGCACAGCCCGCAGAACAAGCAGAACGGCAAGCAGCGCGACGCGTTCTTCGACAACGCCAAGTACCTCGCGATCGTGCTGGTGGCCATGGGCCACGCCTGGGAACCGCTCAAGGGCGACAGCCGCATACTCGAGGCCGCGTACCAGGTCGTCTACGCGTTCCACATGCCGGCGTTCATCATCATCTCCGGCTACTTCTCCCGCAGTTTCGACATGCGGCCCGACCGGCTGAAGCGCCTGATCACCGGCGTCGCCGTGCCGTACATCGTCTTCGAGACGGCCTACCCGCTCTTCAAGCGCTGGATCGACGACGACCCGGGCCAGGACATCAGCCTGCTCGACCCCTGGTACCTGACGTGGTTCCTGGTCGCGCTGTTCGTCTGGCGGCTGACCACCCCCATCTGGAAGCTGGCCCGGTGGCCCCTGCCGCTCGCGCTCGGTCTCGCCATGCTGGCGACCGTCAGCCCCTCGATCGGCGACGACCTCGACCTCCAGCGCGTCCTGCAGTTCCTGCCCTTCTTCGTGCTGGGCCTGTCGATGAAGCCCGAGCACTTCCACATGGTGCGCCGCCGCTCGGTGCGGATCGCGTCGGTGCCCGTGTTCGCGGCGGCGCTCGCGGTCAGCTGGTGGGCGGTGCCGCGCATGAACACCGCGTGGTTCTACCACCGCGACTCCGCGCAGGAACTGGGCGCCCCGTGGTGGACCGGTCCGGTCATGGTGCTGGCGCTGTTCGGCTGCTCCCTGGTGCTGACCGCGTGCTTCTTCGCCTGGGTGCCGCGCCGCCACATGTGGTTCACCGCCCTCGGCGCCGGCACGCTCTACGGCTACCTGCTGCACGGCTTCCTGGTGAAGGCCGGTGACTACGAGGGCTGGTTCGAGGCCTCCTCGCTCCAGCACCCGGCCGGCCAGATCGCGGTGACCGTCCTCGCGGCCGCCGTCGTGACGGTGCTGTGCACCAAGCCGGTGCAGCGCGTGTTCCGGTTCGCGATGGAACCGAGGATGGAGTGGGCCTTCAAGCGGGACGCGGCCGAGCTCGCCCGCGAGCGCCAGAGCGCCGAGCGGCGCGAGCGTGAGCGCGAGAAGGTCGACGCCTGACCCACCCGCGGGCACCTCAGCCGACGAGACCGAGAAGTGCGCGCATCCGCGCGTACTTCTCGGTCAGTCTTTTACGGGTCGCCTCGTCGAGGACCGCGAGGCGCTCCGGGTCCGCGTTGTGCGCCAGGTCCGCCTCCTTCACCAGCAGCGCGCCGGGCGTGGCCAGGATGCGGGCCGCGTACGCCTCGGGCGGCTCGCCCGGCCGCTTGGTGAGCGCGAGCACGATGTCCTTCGTCCGGTCGCTCAGCGCCGCCTCGCGCAGCCACTGGACCGGGAGGGCGTCGTCCTCGACGGCGTCGTGCAGCCAGGCCGCCGCGATCTGGTCCGCGTCGCCGCCGCGCGCCCGGACGCCCTCGGCGACGGCCCGCAGATGCTCCTCGTAGGGCCGGCCCGCCTTGTCCGTCTGACCGCGGTGCGCGGCACGGGCGGTGGCCTCGACTTCGGCCGGGGTCAGCGGGGTTCGGGATGTCTCGGTCACGGCTCCAGTGTGCCCCGGCGGGCGACGGCACCTCAGCGGGTGGCGGCGGCCGTGGGTCCCTCGCGGCAGATCAGCAGCAGGGCCCGGTCGTCGTTGACGTCCTTGGCGACCGCCTCGATGAGGTGCCAGGCGGCGCCGTGGAAGCCTCCGGCCACATAGCGGTCGGCCTCGCCGGTCAGACGGTCGATGCCCTCGACGATGTCGCGGTCGGAGGTCTCCACCAGGCCGTCGGTGAACAGCATCAGCACGTCACCGGGGCGCAGCGAGCCCTTCACCGGGTCGAACTGGGCGCCGTCGTAGACCCCGAGGAGCGGGCCCTCGGCCGCCTTCTCCTCCCAGCGGCCGGTGCCGGCGCTGAGCTGCAGGCCCGGCGGGTGGCCCGCGGAGTAGAGCTCGTAGTCGCCGGAGTCCAGGTCCAGGACCAGGTGGATGGAGGTGGCGAAGCCCTCGTCCCAGTCCTGGCGGAGCAGATAGCCGTTGGCGGCCGGCAGGAAGGCGTGCGGCGGGAGGGAGCCGAGCAGACCGCCGAAGGCGCCGGACAGCAGCAGCGCGCGCGAGCCCGCGTCCATGCCCTTGCCGGAGACGTCGGTGAGGACGACCTCCAGGGTGCGGCCGCCGTTGGTGCGGGCCGCCACCACGAAGTCGCCCGAGAAGGACTGGCCGCCCGCCGGGCGCAGGGCCATCTCACGGTGCCAGCCGTCCGGCAGGCCGGGCAGCTTGCTCTGCACGCGGATGCGTTCCCGCAGGTCGAACAGCATGGTGCCGCCGCGCCGCCAGGGCACGCCGACCCGGCTGCGGAACTGCGCCAGCAGCAGCCCGAAGAAGCCGCAGGCCGCGACCACCAGCACCACGCCCGGAGTGACCCGGGACGGGCCCTCCGTGTACGGGCCGAGCTGCACCGACTCCACGATCAGCGCCGTGGCGGCCGCCGCGTACAGGCCGAGCAGGCTCGCCGGGCGCAGCAGCAGACCGCCCACGACGACCGGCAAAACCAGCGCCGCCGGGGAGAACCACACGGAGTTGGCCAGCGTCGCCGCCGCGATCACCGGAACCATCAGGAGCAGACCGGCCAGGGCGATCCAGTCCGAGCCGTCCCCGCGGAAGTAGTCCACGGCGGCGCGGCGCACGCCGACGCGGGCCCGGTGCCACTGCTTCTTCAACCGGGCCGTGAACGTCTCGGCTTCCGCGCGCCGCTCTCGTCCTGATGCCATTAGTTCGGGACCCTATCCATCGGACCTGCCCCTTGGCACGGGAGGTCCCACTTGTCCCCCGTCCGAGGGCGCACGTCACAGTGAACTTCACCGAGCGCCGCCCCGCCCCCGCCCGGGAGAAATTCCCTCGCTCGTCCCGCATTGCCCTGGTAGGCATGGCGCATGGCGACTGACGCGACGGGCTCTTCGGCCGACCTGCGGGTGCTTCGGCAGGACGAATGGGACAAGTGGTACGACACCTTGCTTCGGGGCTTCGGCGGAGTGCCGGAGTCCACGGAGGAGCGCGCGTTGTGGAACGCGCTGACCGAGTACGACCGTTCACTCGGCGCCTGGGCCGGGGACGAGTGCGTGGGGACGGCCGGGGCGTTCAGTTTCCGGCTGACCGTGCCGGGCGGGGCGTCGGTGCCGGCCGCGGGCGTCACGATGGTGAGCGTGGCAGCCACGCACCGCCGGCGCGGGGTGCTGACGTCAATGATGCGCCGGCAACTGGACGACGTGCGCGCCTGGGGTGAGCCGCTGGCGGTGCTCACGGCCAGCGAGCCGGCGATCTACGGCCGGTTCGGCTACGGCAACGCGACCTACCACTTGAACGTCGAGATCGACACCAGCCGGGTGCGGCTGTCGGTGCCGCCCGGTACGGACGACGTACGGCTGCGGTACGCGGCGCCGGCCGAGGTGCTCGACGCGTGCGAGGCGCTGTACGCCCGGCTGGTGCCGACGCGGCCCGGGATGCTCGCGCGGCGGCCCGGCTGGGAGCGGCTCGGGGTGCTCGACCCGGAGAGCGAGCGGGGCGGCGCGTCGCCGCTGCAGTGCGTCGTCGCCGAGCGGGACGGCGAGACGGTCGGGTACGTCCGGTACCGGATCAAACCGGAGTGGGAGACCCCCGGTCCGAACGGCACGGTGATCGTGGAGAGCCTGGACGCGCTGGACCCCGCGGCGGACGCGGCGCTGTGGCGGTTCCTGTTCGACGTCGACCTGACGTCGAAGGTGGTGGCGCGCGGGCGGCCGGTCGACGACGCGTGGCAGTACCTGGTGTCCGACATACGGCGGTGCCTGCCGCGGCTGCGGGACTCGCTGTACGTCCGGCCGGTGGAGGTGGGGGCCGCGCTGGAGGCGCGGACGTATCAGACGCCGGTGGACGTGGTGTTCGAGGTGGAGGACGCGTTCTGCCCCTGGAACGCCGGGCGTTGGCGGCTGAGCGGGGACCAGAAGGGCGCGTCCTGCGAGCGCACGGCCGACGCGGCGGATGTCGTGCTGTCCGTGCGGGAGTTGGGGGCGGCGTATCTCGGGGGCGTGTCGCTGGCCTCGCTGGGGGCGGCGGGGCGGGTGCGCGAGGTGCGGCGGGGGGCGCTGGCCGAGGCCTCGCTGGCGTTCGGCGGCGGTGGGGGTGCCGGTGCCGGTCTGGCGCCGTGGTTGCCGCACGGGTTCTGATGCCGGGGCTTAGGGCGCCGGTGACCCAGGGGAGCGCGAGGGTCTGCGGGCCCTCGGCGGGTCACGGTCGCTGACAGGCCGGGCACCAGAAGAGATTGCGGGCGGCGAGGTCGGCGGTGCGGATCTCGCCGCCACAGATGTGGCAGGGCAGGTCGGCCCTGCGGTAGACGTACACCTCGCCGCCGTGGTCGTCCACGCGCGGCGGGCGGCCCATCGCCTCCGGGGTGTGCTCCGGGCGGACCGTGTCGATGCGGTTGTTGCGGACGCCCTCGCGCATGAGGACGACGAGGTCGGTCCAGATCGCGTGCCACTCGGCGGGGGTGATGTCCTTGCCGGGGCGGTACGGGTCGATCCGGTGCCGGAACAGTACCTCCGCGCGGTAGACGTTTCCCACGCCCGCGACGACCTTCTGGTCCATGAGGAGGGCGGCGATCGTCGTACGGCTGCGGGCGATGCGGCGGTACGCGGTGTCCGGGTCGGCGTCGTCGCGCAGGGGGTCGGGGCCGAGGCGGTCGTGTATCGCCCGCTTCTCCGGGGGCGTGATCAGGGCGCAGGTGGTGGGACCGCGGAGGTCGACGTAGGCCGTGTCGTGGGTGAGGCGCAGACGGACGGTGTCCGCGGGCGGGGGCGCGGGGGCCGGGCCCGCGGTGACCTTGCCGAAGAGGCCGAGGTGGATGTGGACCCAGTGGGTCGCGCCGAAGCCGAGGAAGAGGTGTTTGCCGTGGGCGTCCGTGGCGGTCAGTTCCGTGCCGGTGAGGAGGGCGGCGGCGGGGGCGAACCGGCCCTGGGGGCTGGTGACGTGGGGGGTGGTGCCGCGGAAGGCTGTGGCGTAGTCCTGGGCGAGACGGTGGATGGTGTGGCCTTCGGGCACGGGGTGCTCCATGGGGTCGCTACGGTTTTGCCCACCCGCCCGCCCGGCACGGTTCGTTCACGGGCCGGGCTCGACAAGCCTCGGGGCTCCGCCCCGGACCCCGGATCCTCGCCCACCCACCCGCCCGGCACGGTCGGGCAGCGGGCCCGGCTCGCCCCGGGTCCGGTGGGACTGCGTCCGCTGTGGCTTCCTCGGGGGTTCGCCCCGGACCCGGGCCGGGGCCGCGTGGCGGGGGCCCGGCCTTCGGTCCGGGTCCGCCGGGCGGTCGCTACTGCTGGGGGTGGTGCGGGGGGATCGGGGGGAGGTCCGAGGTCGTTTCGTACGACGACAGCATGTCGATGCGGCGGATGTGACGTTCGTCACCGGAGAACGGGGTGTTGAGGAACACCTCGACGAACTTGGTCGCCTCGTCCTGGGAGTGCATGCGGGCACCGACGGCCACGACGTTGGCGTTGTTGTGCTGGCGGCCGAGGGACGCCGTCTCCTCGCTCCAGGCGAGGGCCGCGCGGACGCCCTTGACCTTGTTCGCGGCGATCTGCTCACCGTTGCCGGAGCCGCCGATGACGATGCCCAGGGAGTCGGGGTCCGCGGCCGTGCGCTCCGCTGCGCGCAGGCAGAACGGCGGGTAGTCGTCCTGGGCGTCGTAGATGTGCGGGCCGCAGTCGACGGGGTCGTGACCCGCCTCCTTCAGCCACTCGACGAGGTGGTTCTTCAGTTCGTAGCCGGCATGGTCCGAGCCGAGGTACACGCGCATGGGACGAGTGTGACACGGGTGTTTCGGGGCAGGCGCGCGGGGTGGCTCACAGGAAAACGTGAGGCACATGTGAGCCGCATTACGGAAGCTCAGGAAAACCTCAAGTAACAATCTGGATTCAAAGGTTCTCCTAAACGTTCGCCTCCGATTCACTGGACCGGCTCGTACACCGCTCGTATGAGCCCCCGTACACCGGCATGCCGCGACACACCCCGTTCGCACGGCGCGCGCGGTCCGTACGGAAGTACCACTCCCCGGCGCAAAGGAAATCCGTTCCATGACCTCGCAGCCGACGATGAAGACAACCGGAAACGAACCCCAAGGTCCCGGAGAACCCGGGGCGCACGGCTCCGGGCTGCAGGCCGGACTCAAGAACCGGCACCTGTCGATGATCGCCATCGGTGGCGTGATCGGCGCCGGCCTCTTCGTGGGGTCGAGTTCCGGCATCGCCACCGCCGGCCCCGGCATCCTGCTCTCCTACGCCCTCGTCGGCACGCTCGTGGTGCTGGTGATGCGGATGCTGGGTGAGATGTCGGCCGCCAACCCGACCTCGGGTTCGTTCTCCGCCCACGCCGACCGGGCGCTCGGCCCCTGGGCCGGGTTCTCCATCGGCTGGCTGTACTGGTTCTTCTGGGTCGTGGTGCTCGCGGTCGAGGCGACCGCCGGTGCCGTGATCCTGGAGGGCTGGATACCGGCCGTGCCGCAGTGGGCCTGGGCCCTGATCGTGATGGTCGTGCTGACCGCCACCAACCTCGTCTCCGTCGGCTCCTACGGCGAGTTCGAGTTCTGGTTCGCGGGCATCAAGGTCGTCGCCATCGCCGCGTTCATCGTCATCGGCGGACTGGCCGTGTTCGGCGTCCTGCCGGGCGTGGACAGCGAGCAGGCCGGGCTGAGCAACCTCACCGAGCACGGCGGTTTCCTGCCCAACGGGCCCGGGGCCATCCTCACCGGTGTGCTGCTCGTCGTCTTCTCCTTCATGGGCAGTGAGATCGCGACCCTCGCGGCCGGCGAGTCGGAGAACCCGCAGCAGGCCGTCACCAAGGCGACCAACAGCATCATCTGGCGTGTGGCCGTCTTCTACCTCGGCTCGATCTTCGTCGTCGTCGCCCTGCTGCCGTGGGACAGCAAGTCCATCACCGAGGACGGCTCCTACGTGGCGGCGCTCGACTCGCTGGGCATCCCGCACGCCGGTCAGATCATGAACTTCATCGTGCTGACCTCGGTGCTGTCCTGCCTCAACTCCGGCCTGTACACCGCCTCCCGCATGGCCTTCTCGCTCGGCCAGCGCGGGGACGCGCCGAAGTCCTTCGCCCGTACGACCTCCAACGGCGTGCCGCGCACGGCGATCCTCGCGTCCGTCGCGTTCGGCTTCGTCGCGGTGTTCTTCAACTACAAGTTCCCGGACTCCGTCTTCCTGTTCCTGGTGAACTCCAGTGGTGCGGTCGCCCTCTTCGTGTGGCTGGTGATCTGCTTCTCGCAGCTGCGCATGCGGAAGATCATCAAGGCCGAGGCGCCGGAGAAGCTCGTCGTGAAGATGTGGCTGTACCCGTACCTGACGTGGGCGACGGCCGCGCTGATCGTGTTCATCCTCGGTTACATGCTCACCGACACCGAGCACGACGGCCGGACCACCATCTCGCTGTCGCTGCTCGTCGCGGCGGTGGTGCTCGCCATCGCCTTCGTGAAGGAGAAGCTGCGGGGCGGGCGGCGGGCCGCCGACGAGGCCGAGGCCCGGGACAAGGTCTCCGCCGGCTGAGCCTTGAGTCGCTCGCCGTCCTCGTGAACGAACGGCAGGGCCTGCGGCGCGTGTTGCTTCGGCGCACGCGCCGCAGGCCTTTTCGCTGTTCCTTTCGCTGCCCTTCCCGCTGCCTAGAGCACCGTGAAGCTGTCCTTGACCTTCTCGTAGACGCGCAGGGCCTCCGGCTCGACGGCCGCGTCGTACCAGGTGTTGACCTGGTACGACGTCCCCTTCACGTTGAAGCCGAGCAGACGGGCGTGCCAGTGGACGCCCTTCAGGGTGAAGGTGTACTCCCAGACGACCGCGGGGTGGCCGCGGAACGTCGTCTCCTCCAGGCGGATCTTGCGGTAGTCCTCGCCCTGCTGGGCGTTGCGCTCCGAGGTCTGCCAGGTCTCCAGGAGGTCGCCGCGGGCCAGGGACGACTTGCCGACCAGTTCCTGGGAGCCGTCCGGGGAGGTGTAGTGCACCTCCGCGCCCGTCTTCACGTCCCTGCGCCAGCCGCCGGGGGGCGCCCAGGCGAAGCCGCCCGCCTCGCGGCGGGTGCCGGGCGGCGGGCTCTGCGGCCTGGCGGTGCCCTCCACGGTGGGTGAGGCGGTGGGTGAGGTGGCGGGTGTGCCCGTTGCGGTGGGGGACGCCGATGCGGAGGTGCCCGCGCGGGTGGGTTTGTCGTCCGGCGGGGTGGAGGACGTGGCCAGCAGGATGCCCACGGCGGTTCCGACGGTGGCGACGGTGGCGGCCGCGGCCGCGAACGCCGTTCGGCGGCGGCGCGTGCCGGGGTGCGGGGTCCGGCGGGGGCGGGGCGTGGTGGGGCCGGGGAGCTCGCCCGGCGGCATGGGGTCGGGGGCCGGGCTCGGAGTGGGGTGTGGACGGCGCTCGGTCTCCGCGTGGGCGCGGATGAGGGAGACGGGGCTCGGGGCCGGTGCGGGGCGGCGGGGGTCCGGTGGTGTGGGTGGGCGGGAGCCCTGTGGAGTCGGCCGCTCCGGCCGCTCCGACTCGGCCTCCGGGCCCGGTTGCTGCCCCTGGACGGCCTGCGGCTCCTGCCCCTGCCCCCGCTCCCCTGCCCGTTCCTCCTCGGCGACCGGCGCCCCCTGGGCGGGTTCCGGAATCGGGCCCGGTGCCGTTCGCGCGTACGGGCCTGCCGCGAAGGCCGGGCCCGGGGCGTCCGGGCTTGGGGCGCCGGTCTCCGGCTCGGCGGCTCCCACCCCCGGTGTCCCTACCGCCACCGTCGGCGTCGGCAAGGGGAACGCCACCGGTTCCAGGGCCGATTCCAGGTCCTCCAGGGTCGGGCGGGTCGACGGGTCCTTCTCCAGGAGGGACGCGAGGATCTCGCACAGCGGGCCCGCCGCGGCGGGCAGGTCCGGCTCCTCGTAGAGGACCGCGTGCAGGGTCGCCAGCGTGGTGTCGCGGGAGAACGGGGAGCGGCCGCCCAGGGCCGCGCAGAGGGTCGCGCCGAGGGACCAGATGTCGGAAGGCGGGCCCTGGGGGCGGCCGGAGATGCGCTCGGGGGCCATGTAGTCGGGCGAACCGACCAGCATGCCGACCATGGTGAGCGCCTTGGCGTCCTGGATCGCAGCGATACCGAAGTCCGTGAGGACCACACGCCGGGCCCTCGCACGGGAGCGGGTGGCCGGGACGTCGCGCTCGGCCCGTCCGGATCCGGCCACCGCGCTCGCGTCCTCCACCAGGACGTTCCCGGGCTTGATGTCCCGGTGCAGCACGCCCCGTTCGTGGACCTGCCGGAGCGCCGCGACCAGGCCGAGTCCGATCCGGGCGGTCTCGCAGGGGCGGAGGGGGCCCTCCTCCGCCAGGGCGCGTTCCAGGGAGCGGCCGGCGACCAACTCCATGACGATCCAGAGGCGTTCGCCCTCGTCGACGACGTCGTAGATCCGTACGACGTTGGGGTGGTCGATGCGGGCCGTGGCCCTGGCCTCGCGCAGGGTCCGTTCGCGGCGCGTCCTGCTGTCCTCCGCGTCGAGACCGTCGATCCGCATTTCCTTGACGGCGACCTGCCGGTCGAGTATTTCGTCGGCGGCTCGCCACACCCGCCCCATTCCCCCCTGGCCGATACTCTCGACCAACCGATAGCGTCCCGTCACCAATATCCCTGGAACACCGCCGCTGTTCGAATTCCCCGGCAATCCGCTGCACCCCCTCCACGACGCCGCGACCGACTCCAGTGAAACACAACGGTCACACTTCGTGCCGCACCAGGATAGTGCGGCGAAATCTTGTGGTACCTCTTTCAGTGCTGCGAATTCAGGCGCAGCCCAGGGGGACGCAAGGGGGGACGAACATGAGTTCTCGTCGTACGGCCGTGGTCGTGGGACCGCTGGTCGCGGCATCATTCTCAGCGGTGCTGATCCTTTCCGGCACCGCCGGCGCGGAAGACGAAGGGCCCGCAAGCAGCAAGGGTGGAAAGGTCGTCGACGAGGCCCCGGCCGGGGTGAAGCTCACCACGCTGCTGCCCGGAAAGATCTCGGTCGACAACGGTTCGGAAAAGACGGCGATTACCGCCACGGTGAAGAACGAGGGAACCAAGGACAGCGGAAAGATCAGGCTGTTGGTCGTCGGTTTCGACGGGCTTGTGGTCAAGAGCGTCGAAGGGTGTTCCGCGATAGCCGACAATGACCTTCCGGAGGGTTCCAACAGCGGTTTCGCCTGCCCGCTCGACCATCTCGCGGCGGGTGAGTCGAAGTCGTACGCCGTCGACGCGACGTACGACCTGGGCAAGACCGGGAAGATCTGTCTGCCCGTTCAGACGGGCGACGGGAAGAAGACGTTCTGGCAGCAGGGTCCGGTGCCGTTCGGCACGACCAACCCGTCGCCGGACGCCCCGGCCACTCCCCTGCTGCTCGGTACGGACAACGAACCGGCGGGCCCGGGCGGCAAGGAGCTGCCCAAGACGGGACCGGCGCGTGATCTGCTGCCACTGGGTGCGGCCGGTGCCTCGCTGCTGGCCGCGGGCGTGGCCGGTCTGTGGTGGTCGCAGTGGCGGCGGCCGGCGGTGCGGGAGGGCTGATCCGGCCACGCGCGAGAAACACCGCGCGAGGAACACGACACGGGGAACACGGCACGGGGAACACACGGAAAGAGGCCCGCCGGGACGGTTCGTCCCGGCGGGCCTCCGAGGGCTTGCGCGCGTTCAGCGCTTGTTCGCGAACTTCCACGCCGTCGGCAGCGCGCCCATCGCCAGCGCGGCCTTCAGCGCGTCGCCGATGAGGAACGGCGTGAGGCCGGCGGCGATCGCGGCGGTGGCGGACATGCCGGTGGCCAGGGCCAGGTAGGGCACGCCGACGGCGTAGATGATCGCCTCGCCGACGACCATCGCGCCGGCCATGCGCCACACCGAGCGGTCGGCGCCGCGGCGGGCCAGGGCGCCCACGACGGTCGCGGCGAGGATCATGCCGAGGATGTAGCCGAAGGAGGGGGCGACGCCGGAGGAGGCGCCCGCGAACCACGGCACGCCGGCCAGGCCCGCCAGCGCGTACAGCGCCAGGGCGAGGAAGCCGCGGCCGGCGCCGAGGGACGTGCCGACGAGCAGCGCGGCGAAGGTCTGGCCGGTCACCGGCACCGGGGAGCCCGGCACGGGCACGGAGAGCTGGGCGGCGAGACCGGTGAGCGCGGCGCCGCCGAGCACGAGGGCCGCGTCCCGGACACGGGAGGCGGGGAGCAGGTCGGCGAGGACCTGTCCGGTGCGGGCGGGTGTGGCGGCAGCGGTGCTCATGGGGACTCCGCGAGGGTGAGGGCCGGTGGGACACCGTGACGCTATCCCAGCGCCTGCGGCCCGATCACCGTCAGCGGTCGACAAAGGCACGAACCGGCGGTTGGTCGGCTCCGTACAAAGAGTGCGGGTTACACCGAGTACGGCGTGACGCCGGTCACGGTGCTCGGGTGCCCTGGGACATGGGAAGAGCACGGAAGCCGTCTGTAGGTTTCCCCCAAAGGCCTCACCCGGGAGGCCTTCGCCGCCCACCGACGCGCACCGACGTCACCTTCGTCCCCGGCCCCGCCGCAGCCCACCTGCGCGCCGGTGGCCGCCCAGGCACGCTGAGCGACACGGGCGTCCACATCGTGGGATGCCTCTCCGCCCGGATGGGGAGGCGTCCGAAACTGGCGGCGTTTTTGCCCTCGTACGCACCTCACGCATTGGACGAGCCGCGCCCATGCCCACCAGCACCACCCAGGAGACCCCGACCGGCACGGACGGCGTCTCCCTCTCCCACGGCCTGAAGCAGCGCCACCTGTCGATGATCGCCCTCGGCGGGGTGATCGGCGCGGGTCTGTTCGTCGGCTCCGGCGCGGGGATCGCCGCCGCCGGTCCCTCGATCGTCGTCGCCTACGCCCTCTCCGGTCTCCTCGTGATGTTGGTGATGCGGATGCTCGGCGAGATGTCGGCCGCGTATCCCTCGTCGGGTTCGTTCTCGGCGCACGCCGAGCGGGCGATCGGCCCCTGGGCCGGGTTCACCGCGGGCTGGTCGTTCTGGGTGCTGCTGTGCACGGCCGTCGGCCTGGAGGGCATCGGCGCCGCGAAGATCGTCAGCGGCTGGCTGCCGGGCACGCCCGAGTGGGCCTGGGTGGCGCTGTTCATGGTCGTCTTCTGCGGCACGAACCTCGCGGCGGTGAAGAACTTCGGCGAGTTCGAGTTCTGGTTCGCGGCGCTGAAGGTCGCCGCGATCACCCTGTTCCTGGTCCTGGGCGTCCTGGCGATCCTCGGCGTCCTGCCCGGCACGGACTCCCCCGGCGCGGCCAACCTCACCGACTTCCTGCCCAACGGCGCCGAAGGCCTGGTCATCGGCCTGCTCGCCTCGGTCTTCGCCTACGGCGGCCTGGAGACGGTGACCATCGCCGCGGCCGAGTCGGAGAACCCCGTCCAGGGCGTGGCGCGCGCGGTCCGCACCGCGATGTGGCGCATCGCGCTGTTCTACATCGGCTCGATGGCGGTCATCGTCACGCTCGTGCCGTGGGACTCGAAGGAGGTCGTCGAGAAGGGCCCGTACGTGGCCGCCCTCGACGAGCTGGGCATCCCCGGCGCCGGGCAGCTGATGAACGTGGTCGTGCTGGTGGCGCTGCTGTCGGCGATGAACGCCAACATCTACGGGGCCTCCCGTATCGCCTACTCGCTGGTGGAGCGCGGCCAGGGCCCGAAGGGGCTGGGCCGGGTGTCGGGCGGGGTGCCGCGGATCGCGGTGCTGGCCTCCTCCGTGTTCGGGTTCCTGTGCGTGCTGCTGAGCTACTGGCGGCCGAACGACGTCTTCGCCTGGCTGCTGAACATGATCGGCGCGGTGATCCTCGTCGTGTGGATCTTCATCGCCGTCTCGCAGCTGCGGCTGCGCCGCCGGATGGAGCGCGAGGCCCCCGAGAAGCTGGTCGTGCGGATGTGGGCGTTCCCGTGGCTGACGTGGCTCGCCCTGGCGGGCATGGCCGCCGTGTTCGTCCTGATGGCCCGTGAGCCCGACACGCGGGTGCAGCTGTACTCGACGGGCGGGATGACGCTGGTCCTCGCGGCCGTCGGCTACGCCTGGCAGAGGGCGCGCGCCCGGCGTTGAGGACCCCGACGTCGAGAAGGCCCCCGTGGGACACGCGGGGGCCTTTTCGCGTGCCCGTGGCATCCCTCCCGCACTCTTGCTGCTAGCGTGCAGTTGCAAGAGAGTTGCAATAAGAGGTTCGGAGGGGAACCCGCCCATGCCCGTCTACACGCTGCCCGACCTGCCGTACGACTACGCGGCACTCGCCCCCGTGATCAGCCCCGAGATCATCGAGCTGCACCACGACAAGCACCACGCGGCCTATGTGAAGGGCGCCAACGACACGCTGGAGCAGCTCGCCGAGGCGCGGGACAAGGAGACCTGGGGGTCGATCAACGGGCTGGAGAAGAACCTGGCCTTCCACCTCTCCGGGCACATCCTGCACAGCATCTACTGGCAGAACATGACCGGCCCGAAGGACGGCGGCGGCGAGCCGCTCGCGCAGGACGGCGTGGGGGAGCTCGCGGACGCGATCACCGAGTCCTTCGGCTCCTTCGCCCGCTTCAAGGCCCAGCTGTCCAAGGCCTCGGCGACCACCCAGGGCTCCGGCTGGGGCGTGCTCGCCTACGAACCGCTGAGCGGCCGGCTGATCGTGGAGCAGGTCTACGACCACCAGGGCAACGTCGGCCAGGGCGCGACCCCGATCCTGGTCTTCGACGCCTGGGAGCACGCCTTCTACCTGCAGTACCGCAACCAGAAGGTGGACTTCATCGAGGCGATGTGGCAGGTCGTCAACTGGCAGGACGTGGCCCGGCGCTACGAGGCCGCGAAGTCCCGCACGGACGTGCTGCTGCTGGCCCCCTGAGGCCGCCTTCCGTGAAGCGTCCTGCCTCGTGATCGTCTTCTCACCCTTCACGATCGGCAGGCGGAGAGAAGAAGACCCCCGCGAGGACAGGACTCGCGGGGGTCTTCCACTCTTCCGGTGTTACGGCAGGTCCGGCTCGCACGGGACGTTGAGGGAGAGCAGGGCCGCGGAACCGTCGGCATGCATGCGCAGTTCGCTGATCGCCGCGTTCCGCAGCCGCGGGAACACCCTGCGGTACTCGCGCGCCGGGATCGACAGCAGGCTGCACAGCACCAGGCGGAGCAGGGTGTTGTGGGCGACGACCAGGACGCGTCCGCCGGGGTGGGCCGCGGCGGTCTCCCGCAGGGCGCGCACGCCCCGGACCGCTGCCGCCGCCGGGTCCTCGGCGCCGGGGAAGGAGTGCGCCACCGGGTCGGCCCGGTACGCCGCGGCCCACTCCGGGTCCTCGGCCTCGAACTCGGCGAGCGTGCGGCCCTCGACGACGCCGAAGTCGCACTCGCGCAGGTCCGGTTCGATCCGCGGGGTGAGACCGAGGGCGCGGCAGGCGGGGTCGGCGGTGGCGACGGCCCGGGACAGCGGGGACGTGCGGATCGCGTCGACCGGGTGGGCGGCGGCCCAGCGGCCGAGGGCCTCGGCCTGGGCGCGGCCGGTGTCGGTGAGGGCGATGTCGCTGACGCCGGCGTAGCGGTTCTCGGCGTGCCAGACGGTCTGTCCGTGGCGGGCCAGCAGCAGGGTGGTGGTCATGGGCCGGTCCGTTCGCGTGCGGTGGGCTGGTCGATGCGGGGCGACGCCGTCCCGGGCGGCCTGTCGGTGTCATGCGGCGTCGGCCTGATCGGCACCGCGATGCCGGGCCGCTCCAGAGTCCTGGTCATGCCTTCCCCGCGTCCAGTCGGTCCTCGTCATGCCGTCCCCGCATCCCGTCGGTCCTCGTCATGCCGTCCCCGCATCCCGTCGGTCCTCGTCATGATTGCCCGGCGTCCAAGTGCAGCCGGGCCCGGGCGTGTTCCGCCACCGGGGCGGGCAGCCAGCCGCGGTCACGGAGGGCGTCGACGAGGCGTGCGTACGGTTCGGCGAAGGCCGCCGTGCGGCCGGGGCGGGGTTCGAGGACGGTCCGGACGCGGACCATGCGCTCGGCGACCCCGGCGAGCGAGCCGGCGCCCGACACGCCGTAGGCGGCCAGCGCCGCCATCCCCAGGGCCGGTTCCGTCTGTTCGGGCACGCGGGCCGGGCGGCCCAGGATGTCGGCGCGCAGTTGGTTCCAGTACGGGCTGCGCGCGCCGCCGCCGGTGAAGGTGAGCGGGCCGTCGAGGGGGGCGCCGAGATGGTGCAGGTAGTCCAGGCACAGTCGTTCCGCGAGGCCGACGCCCTGGAGCAGCGCGGCCCACCGGTCGGCGTCGTCCACCGGGTCGCCGAGCAGGAGGAAGGCCGCCTCCGGGGCCCGGAAGGGGAACCGCTCCCCCGGTGAGACCAGCGGATAGGCGACCGCGGTCGACGGCTCGAACGCCCCGGCCCGTTCGTCCATCACGGCGGGCTCGGCGTCCGGGAAGTGCGCCGCGAGCGCCCCGGCCCCGACGCTGGAGGCCCCGCCGGGCAGCCAGGTGCCGTCCGGGGCACGGTGGTTGTAGACCACGCCCGTGGAGTCCCGGACCGGATCGCGGGCCGCGCCCTTGAGCACGAGGGTCGTGCCCAGGACCGAGTTCCAGGAGCCGGGCCGCAGCGCACCGGAGGCGATCTGGGCCGCGCAGCCGTCGGTCATCCCGGCGAGCACGGGCGTGCCGGCGGGGATGCCGGTGGCGTCGGCGGCGGCCGGGCCGACCTCGCCGAGGAGCGTGCCCGGGCGGACCACGTCGGGCAACAGGTCCTCGGGCACGCCCAGTTCGGCCAGAGCGCCCTCGGGCCAGGAGGCGCGTTCCAGGTCGTAGCCCGTCTTGAGGGCGTGGCTGGAGTCGGCCGGGGGCGGTGTGCCGGTGAGGCGGGCGATGATCAGGTCGGGCTGGTGGGCGAGCCGCAGGCCCGGGCCGTACTCGCCGAGGAGCCACAGGGCCTTGGGCAGCGCCCAGGTGTCCTGGACCGCGAGTCCGGCCTCCCGGGCCCGGGCCGCCTCCCGCGCGGCGCGTCCGTCGTCGTACATCAGCGCCGGGCCGGCCGGCCGGCCCGAGCCGTCCGTCAGCAGCACCGTGCCCGACGTGCCGCACACCGCGAGTCCGCCGACCGGCGTGCCGGGGGGTGCGGTGCCGAGGGCCGCGCGGGACGCCGTGCACAGGGCCGCCCACCAGCGCAGCGGGTCCTGCTCGTGCCGCACCCCGTCACGGCGCCCGGTCAGCGGGGCCGAGCCGCTGCCGAGGACCGTGCCGTCGGCCGTGACGAGCAGCACGCGGACGCTCTGCGTGCCCAGGTCGACGCCCAGCCAGGCCGCACCCTCGTCCGCCATCCGGAACCTCCCGCGCCGTCGCAGCCTGGACTGTGAACTTCTCACTCTGCCCCGATATTTTCCCGTGCGCGAGGGATTGACGCCCAACTTCGGCCGTTCCACTCTCTGTTAACGAGTCGACCCGACGTGTTAACCAGGCTCCACGCGGAGGTACGGATGGACACGCACGTGCACGACCGCCGGCGCTTCCTCGCCCTCGCCGCCGGGGCCGCGGCGGCCCCGCTGCTCACGGCCTGCGGCGCCGGTTTCGGCGGGAACGACAGCAAGGGCGACGGGTCCGCCGCCGACGACGTCACCGGCTCCTTCGACTGGAAGCGGGAGAAGGGCACGACGGTCAAGGCACTGCTCAACAAGCACCCGTACACGGACGCCCTGATCGCCGACCTGAAGTCCTTCACCGAGCGGACCGGCATCGAGGTCGAGTACGACGTCTTCCCCGAGGACAACTACTTCGACAAGCTCACCGTCGACCTGTCCAGCGGGCGTGCCTCCTACGACGTCTTCATGCTCGGCGCGTACATGGTGTGGCAGTACGGGCCGCCGGGCTGGCTGGAGGACCTCGGACCCTGGATGCGCAACTCCGCCGCCACGGGCGCCGAATGGGACCAGGCGGACTTCTTCCCGAACCTGCTCCAGGCCGACCAGTGGTCGCTGAAGGCGGGCGCGCCGCTCGGGCAGGGCGGGCAGTACGCGCTGCCCTGGGGCTGGGAGACCAACGTCGTCGCCTACAACACCGAGGTGTTCGGCAGACTCGGCCTGAAACCGGCCGAGTCCTTCGACGAACTGACCGAACTCGCGGGGACCATCAAGCGGAAGGCGCCCGGCGCGGGCTTCGACGGCATGTACGGGATCGCCGTCCGTGGCTCCCGGAGCTGGGCCACCATCCACCCTGGCTTCATGACGATGTACGCCCGCAACGGCCTGAAGGACTTCACGGTCGACGGCAAAACGCTCACGCCCGCGATGAACAGCCCCGAGGCCGTCGCCTTCACCGAGGACTGGGCGCGCATGGTGAAGCGCGGCGGGCCGCCGTCGTGGACCTCCTACACCTGGTACCAGTGCTCCAGCGACCTGGGCGCGAAGAAGGCGGGAATGCTGTTCGACGCCGACACGGCCGCCTACTTCCAGGCGGTGAAGGGTGCAAGCCCCGCCTCCGGGAAGATCGCCTTCCACCCGGGTCCGAAGGGTCCGGACGGTTCCCTCGCCACCAACATGTGGATCTGGTCGCTCGGCATGAACGCCAAGAGCAAGAAGAAGAGCGCCAGTTGGCTGTTCCTGCAGTGGGCCACCGGCAAGGAGCACCTGCGCAAGGGCGCGATCACCCACAACCACATCGACCCCGTGCGCAGGTCGGTCGCCGAGGACGCCGCCTACAAGGACAAGATGCGGCACCTGCCCGGTTTCCTGGAGACCTTCGAGACGGTCGTCGACCAGACGAAGATCCAGTTCACCCCGCAGGCGCAGTTCTTCGACGCGACGACCAGCTGGGCCGCGGCCCTCCAGGAGATCTACGGCGGCGAGGGCGCGCAGTCGGTCCTGGACGGGCTGGCGGACGACCTCGCCGGCAAGGTGGGCTAGCCGTGCGGCCTGCGCTGCGGCCGTACCTCCTGATCGTCCCGGCCCTGCTGCTCACCTGCGGAATCCTCTACCCCTTCGCGCTCGGGCTGTACTACACGCTGTTCGACTTCTCGGCGAGCAAACCGCAGCCGGACATGGTGCGGCTCGAGAACTACAGAGCCGTCTTCACCCAGGAGGCGTTCTGGAACTCGGCGTGGGTGACCGTGCTGTACGCGGTCGGGGCGGCCCTCGCCGAGACGGTGCTCGGCGTGGCCGTCGCCCTTCTGCTGCACCGTTCGACGGCCGTCGGCCGGGTCCTGGAGAAGGTCCTGATCCTGCCGCTGATGATCGCCCCGGTGATCGCGGCGATCATCTGGAAGCTGATGCTCCAGCCGTCGGTCGGGGTGGTCAATCACCTGCTGAGGCCCTTCGGTCTGGGCGGGGTGCAGTGGACGGACACCCCGACGGGCGCGCTGCTGTCGTCGATCGCCGTGGACGTGTGGGTCTACACCCCGTTCGTGGCGATCCTCGCCCTGGCCGGTCTGCGGTCGCTGCCCGCCTCCCCGTTCGAGGCGGCGGCCGTGGACGGCGCGGGGTGGTGGTACACCTTCCGGCGGCTGACCCTCCCGATGCTGTGGCCGTACGTCCTGGTCGCGGTGATCTTCCGGTTCATGGACTCGCTGAAGGTGTTCGACATCATCTACGCCCTGACCGAGGGCGGGCCGGGCGACGCGACGGTGGTGCTGCAGATCCGGGCGTACCTCGAAGCCATCCGCTTCCAGCGCTACTCCTTCGGGATCTCCTACACGATCGTGCTGTGGGCCGTGGTGTACCTGGCCGCGATGGTGCTGGTGAAGCACCTGGGGAAGATCCAGCGGAAAGCCGCGGAGGTCACCACGTGAACAAACGCGCCCTGGGGTGGCTGGGCGACGCCGCCCTGATCCTCTACTTCGTCTTCGCGCTGTTCCCGATCGCCTGGATGGTGATCCTGTCGCTGAAGCCGGCGGACCAGCTGTTCTCCACCTACTTCTCCTTCTCCCCCACCCTCGACGGCTACCGGACCGTCCTCGGCGACAGCGAAGGCATCCCGTTCGTGCGGTTCTTCGTCAACAGCCTGGTGGTGTCGGTCGGCGCGGTCGCGCTGTCCCTGCTGGTGGGGCTGCCGGCGGCGTACGCCTCGGCCCGGTGGCGGTTCAAGGGCTCCGAGAACCTGATGTTCACGCTGCTGTCGTTCCGCTTCGCGCCCGAACTGACCGTCATCATCCCGCTGTTCGTGCTCTACCAGAAGCTCGGCCTGTTCGACACGTACGTCGGCATGGTGTGGGTGCTGCAACTGGTGACGCTGCCGCTGATCGTGTGGATCATGCGGTCCTACTTCGCCGACCTCACCCCCGAGCTGGAGCAGGCGGCCCTGCTGGACGGCTACACCCGCAAGCAGGCGTTCTTCAAGGTCGCGCTGCCGCTGGTCAAGCCCGGCATCGCTGCCGTGTCGCTGCTGGCGTTCATCTTCGCCTGGAACAACTTCGTCTTCCCGCTGATCCTCACCTCCAACGAGGCGCAGACGGTGACCGTCGGCGCGCTGTCCTTCCTCGGCGGCGACCGGCCCAAGTACAACCTCACGGCCGCCGCCGCGCTCGTGTCGGTCGTCCCGCCGCTGCTGCTGGCGCTGACGATCCAGCGCTACCTGGTGCGGGGCCTGTCCTTCGGGGCGGTGAAGTCGTGATCCGGCTCAGCGGGATCCGCAAGGCGTACGGGAAGACCGTCGCGCTCGACGGGCTCGAACTGGAGGTGGACGAGGGCGAGTTCTTCTGCCTGCTCGGACCGTCCGGCGCGGGCAAGACCACGACCCTGAAGACCGTCGCCGGGCTCGAACGGCCCGACGAGGGAACGGTGGCGCTCGGCGGCGAGGACATGCGGGGCGTCGAACCGTACGACCGGGGCGTGGCCATGTGCTTCGAGAGCTACGCCCTCTACCCGCACCGCTCCGCCTACGACAACCTCGCCTCGCCCCTGCGCTCGCCCCGGCACCGGCTGCCCGCCGCCGAGGCCCGGCAGCGCATCGGCGCGATCGCCGAACTGCTCGGCATCTCGGGGCTGCTGGACCGGCCCGTCGGGCAGCTGTCCAACGGACAGCGGCAGCGCGTCGCCCTCGGCCGGGTGCTGGTCCGCCCCGCCCGGGCCTTCCTGCTGGACGAGCCGCTCTCCCACCTCGACGCCAAGCTCCGCCAGCAGATGCGGGCCGAGCTGAAGGCCATCGGGGCCGTGCAGCGCACCACCACCCTCTACGTCACTCACGACTCGGTCGAGGCACTGGCGCTCGGCGACCGGATCGGGGTCATCCGGGAGGGGCGGATCGTGCAGACGGGCACGCGGGAGGAGATCTGGTACCGGCCCCACGACACCGAGGTCGCGCGGGCCTTCGGCCGGCCCCGGATCAATCTGCTGCCGGGGGTGGTGACGGAGGGCGGGGTGCGGTCGGAGGGCGGGGTGGCGCTGCCGGTGCGGGCCCCGGCCGTGGCGGGCACGGAGGTCCTGGTCGGCATCCGCCCCCGGGACCTCGCCCTCGGCGGCGAGGGCCACGAGCTGACCGGGACCGTGTACGTCACGGAGGTGCTCGGCCGGTCCGTCGAGGTGACCGTCCGGCTCGGGACCGGGGAGCAGCGGGTGTCGCTGGTGGCGCCCCGGGCGGACGCGGCGCGCCTCCGTCCGGACGATCCGGTACGGCTCGTGGTCCGGCCTGAGAACCTGCTGCTGTTCGAGGCCGACCGGCCGGAACGACCGGGACGACGGATAGAGACACAGCCATGAGCAACAGCAGCGGTGGACAGCAGGGGCCCGCGGCGCGGCAGGCCGCCATGGCCGAGCGGGTGCTGGCCGACGGCTCGGCGACGGCGGCGGAGCTGGCCGAGCGGTTCGGCGTGAGCCTGATGACCATCCACCGGGACCTCGACGAGCTCGAACGGCAGGGCATCGTACGGAAGTTCCGCGGCGGGGTGACCGCGCAGCCGTCGGGGGTCTTCGAGTCGAACGTGCAGTACCGGCTGAAGACCATGCGCGCCGAGAAGGCCGCCGTCGCCGAGCACGCCCTGCGGATGGTGGAGCCGGGCATGGCGATCCTGCTGGACGACTCCACGTCCACCCTGGAGATAGCCAGGCGGCTGCGCACGGGCGAGGTCACGCCCCTGACGGTCGTCACCAACTTCCTGGAGGCGATCAATCTCCTGGTCGACCAGCGGGGCATCCATCTGATGGCGCTCGGCGGCGACTACGACCCGCTGCACTCCTCGTTCCTCGGGGTGTCGTGCGTGGAGGCGGTCCAGCAACTGCGGGTGGACGTGTGCTTCGCGTCCACGTCGGCCGTGCACGGGGGTTACGCGTACCACCAGGAGCAGCACATCGTGTCCGTGAAGCGGGCCATGCTCGACGCGGCCGCCCGCAACGTCCTGCTGATCGACCACACCAAGCTCGGCCGGGTCGCCCTGCACCGGGTCGTCCCGCTGTCCCGCTTCGACACGGTCCTCGTGGACGACGGGGCGTCGGCGGAGGCGCTGCGGGACCTGGACGAGCACAAGGTCCGTTACGAGGTTTGCGCGACGAAGGGCGGCCATGACGGGGCTGGAGCTACGTGAGCTGCGGAAGACCTACCGGTCCCGGGGGCGGCCCCCGGTGGAGGCCGTCCGCGGGATCGACCTGAGCCTGCGGTCCGGGGAACTGCTCGGGCTGCTCGGGCCGTCCGGCTGCGGCAAGTCGACCACGTTACGGATGATCGCCGGGCTGGAGTCCGTCACCGGCGGGGACATCCTGGTCGGCGGCACGTCGGTGGTGGAACGGCCCGCGCAGCGGCGCAACATCGGCGTCGCGTTCGAGAACTACGCGCTGTACCCGCCGCTGTCGGTCGCGGAGAACCTGGCGTTCGGCCTGAAGGCCCGGCGCAGGTCGGCCCGGGGCGACGTCGAGCGCAAGGTGAAGGAGATCGCCGAACGGGTCGGCCTGACCGACCTGCTGGACGCCCGCCCGGCCGGTCTGTCCAGCGGCCAGAAACAGCGCGTCTCGCTCGCCCGGGCCCTGATCCGCGCACCGGACGTGCTGCTCCTCGACGAGCCCCTCTCCCACCTGGACGCGGCCCAGCGCGACACCACCCGCCGCGAACTCAAGCGCATCCAGAAGGACCTCGGCCACACCACCATCCTGGTCACCCACGACCAGGAGGAGGCCCTGTCCCTCGCCGACCGGATCGCCGTCATGAAGGACGGCGTCATCCAGCAGCTCGGCACTCCCTACGAGATCTACGACAGCCCGGCCAACGTCTTCGTCGCGGACTTCGTCGGCGAACCCGCGATCACCCTGCTGCCCGGCCTCGCCGGCGGCGACGGCCACGCCCGCCTGTCCGACGCGGTGCGGATCGCGCTGCCCGTGCCCGTGGAGCGAGGCCGCGCGGTGGTGGTCGGCATCCGCCCCGAGGACGTCCGGCTCACCACCGAGGAGGGCGGCCTGCCGGCCCGGGTCGTCGCGCACGAACCGCTGCTGGAGTGGGGCCTGGCGACCCTCGCCCTCGACGGCGTCGACCGGCACCTGGTCGTCCTCACCGACCCCGAGGTGCGGCTGGCCCACGACGACCGGGTCCGGGTCGCCCCGGACCTCGCACACACCCATGTCTTCGACGCCGAGACAGGAGACTCCCTGCGATGACTGCCGAGAACAGCGTGCGTGTCGTGGCCGCCGGCGACCACTTCGTCCTGCCGTCGCTGATCACCCGGGCGGTGGAGCACGAGGTGGAGCGGGCCGAGGTGCGGGAACTGCGGCTCGGCTGGCCGCTGGAGCCGTTCGGGCCGGTCGCCGAGGTGCGGGAGGCCAGTGACGCCGAGGACGAGATGATCGAGGCGCTGGCCGGGGCGCAGGTGCTGGTCACCCAGATGGGGCCGGTCACCGAGAAGGTCCTGGCCGCCTGCCCGGACCTGAGGCTGGTCGTGGTGTGCCGGGGCGGGCCGGTCAACGTCAACCTGGACGCGGCGAGGCAGCGGGACGTGCGGGTGTGTTTCGCGCCCGGCCGCAACGCCGCCGCCACCGCCGAGTTCACCCTCGCCCTGATGCTGTGCGCGCTGCGCCGCATCCCCCAGGCGCACGACCCGCTCGTCCGGCGGGGCAGTTGGGAGGGGGCGGCGTACTACACGTACGAGGAGAGCGGCCACGAGCTGGAGGACCTGCCGGTCGGGCTGGTCGGGTACGGGGCCGTCGGCAGCCGGGTCGCGCGGGTGCTGTGCGCGTTCGGGGCGCGGGTGATGGTGTACGACCCGTATGTGCACGGCGAGATCCACGGCCTGCGCGTCAGCTCGCTCGACGACCTGCTGCGCCGCTCCCGGGTGATCAGCCTGCACGCCCGGCTCACGCCCGCGACCCGGGGGCTGATCGGCGCCCGGGAGCTGGGCCTGCTGCCGCGCGGGGCGGTGGTGGTGAACGTGGCCCGGGGCCCGTTGCTGGACGAGGCCGCGCTGTGCGACGCGCTGGAGAGCGGGCAGGTGTCGGCGGCGGCGCTCGACACCTACGAGCGGGAGCCGCTGCCGGTGGAGTCCCGGCTGCGGGGATTCGCCGACCGCGTGGTGCTCACGCCCCACCTGGGCGGCGCCTCGCGCGCGGTGGCGGAGAAGGCCGCGCGGATCGCCGCCGAAGAGGTGGGCCGCTGGGTGCGGGGAGAGCCGCTCGCGCACTGTCTGACCTGAGGACCCTGAGGAGAGCCGCATGTACGTCGGTATCGATGTGGGCACGTCCGTGGTCAAGGCGGCGGCCTTCGACGCGGAGGGCCGCCAACTGGCGGCCGAGGCACGGCCGGTGGGCCTGTCCCTGCACGGCGGGGTCGTCGAGCAGGACATGGAGGAGGTGTACGCGGCGGTCGTCGGCGTGCTCGGCGCGCTGACCGCGGCGGTGGCGGAGCCGGTGGAGTTCGCGGGACTGACCGGGCAGGGCGACGGGGTGTGGCTGGTCGACGCCGAGGGGCGGCCCGTGCGGGCGGCGGCCTCCTGGATGGACGGGCGCGCCCACGAACTGGTCGACCGGTGGCTCGCGGACGGCACCTTCGAGACCGTGTTCCGGCGGACGGGGAGCGCGATGTTCCCCGGGTGCCCGGGGCCGCTGCTGGCCTGGCTCGACCGTCACGAGCCGAAGGCGCTGGACACCGCGAGGGCCGCCCTGTACTGCAAGGACGTGGTCTTCCAGCGGCTGACGGGGGCCGGTCCGACGACGGACGTGTCGGACGCGTCCATGCCGTTCCTGGACCCGCGGACCCGGACCTACGACGACCGGGTCGTGGAGCTGCTCGGGCTGACGCACCGGCGGGGCCTGCTCGCCCCGGTCAGCGACCCGGTCGCCACGGCCGGGGCCCGTGGTGAGGGTCTGCCGGCCGGCACCCGGATCGCCAACGGCCCCTACGATCTGCCGGCCTGCGCGCTGGGCGCCGGGGTGACGTCCCCGGGCGACGGGCTGCTGATCGTCGGCACCTGCCTGGCCGGTCTGGTCGCCACGACGGAACTCGACCTGACCGGCGAACCGGCCGGGCTGTACATCTCCACGGACCGGCCCGGGCACTGGCTGCGCGCCATGCCCGCCATGGTCGGCACGGCCGCGCTGGACTGGGTGCTCTCGACGACCGGCGTACGGCACGACGAGGTGGACGGCCTGCTGGCGGAGACACCGCCCGGCGCGCACGGCGTGCGCGTGCTGCCCTATTTCGCGCCCTCCGGCGAACGGGCCCCCTTCGTCGAGCCGCGGTTGCGCGCCGAACTCACCGGCGTCTCCCTGGAGTCGACCCGGGGCGATCTGATCCGGGCCACCTGTGAGGGCATCGGTTACGCGGCCCGGCACTGCCTGGAGGCGGCGGGCCTGACGGGGAGCCTCGCCGTGTGCGGCGGGGGCACGCGCAGCCCCGCCTGGATGCGGCTGCTGGCGGACGTGCTGGGACGGCCCCTGCGGGTCGTCGAGGGCGAGGTGGGGGCCCGGGGGGCGGTCCTGGCGGCGGCCGAGCGGTTCGGGGCCGGGCTGGACGCCCGGGCGTGGACGCGGCCGACGGCGGTCGTCGAGCCGGACCCGGAACGGGCGGCGGTCTACACGGCGGGCTACGCGGAGCACCTGGAGCGGCTGGCCGGGGCACGGGCCCGGGCACGTGCCTGAACGTCCCCTCGACGAAAGGGAGTCGTATGCGGCTCGAACGAAGATCCCTCCTGCTCGCGGCGGCCACGGGAGCGGCCACGGTGGCCTCGGGAACGGCCACGGCTGCCGCCACCGCCCCGGCGGCGGCCGCACCCAGTACCCGCGGACCGGTCGTCATCGGCCACCGCGGCGCGGCCGGCTGGCGCCCGGAGCACACGGCGGCCTCGTACACCCACGCGGTGGAGACGGGCGCCGACTGGATCGAACCGGACCTGGTGCCGACGAAGGACCACGAGCTGGTGGTCCGGCACGAGAACGAGATCTCACAGACGACCGACGTGGCGGCCCGGCCGGAGTTCGCGGACCGGCACACCACGAAGACGGTCGACGGCCGGCAGGTCGCCGGCTGGTTCACGGAGGACTTCACCCTCGCCGAGCTGAGGACGCTGCGGGCGGTGGAGCGGCTGCCGGCGGTGCGCAACCGCAACACCGTCTTCGACGGGCGTGAGCGGATCCTGACCTTCCAGGAGGTCGTGGACCTGGCGCGGCGGCTGTCGAAGACGCACGGCCGGACCGTCGCCGTCTTCCCCGAGACCAAGCACCCCACGTACTTCCGCTCGATCGGACTGCCGCTGGAGCCGAAGCTGGCCGCGGCCGTCCGCCGCAACCGGCTCGGGCGGCGCGAGTGCGTGGTGCAGTCGTTCGAGCCGACGAGCCTCGCGCGGATCGCCGCGGAACGGCTGGGCGTGCCGCTGTGGCAGGCGCTGGGGACGACGGGCGGCCCGTACGACCTGGTCTCGTCCGGGGATCCGACGACGTACCGGGACATGATGAGCCCGGCCGGGCTCGCGCGGATCGCCGCGTACGCGGACTGGATCGGGCCCGACAAGTCCTCGGTCGCCGGCACTTCGCTCGTCGCGGACGCGCACGCGGCGGGGCTGCGGATCGGGCCGTACACCTTCCGCGCGGAGAACCAGTACCTGCCCGCTCGGTTCCGGCGCGGAAGCGGGGCGAACGATTTCGGGGACGCGTTCGCCGAATACACGCTGTACTACGACATGGGGGTCGATGCGGTCGTGACCGACTTCCCGGACCTGGCGGTGAGCGCGAGGAGGAGCTGATGTTCTTCAAGGACAAGCACTGCCCGACCTGCCGCGGCGGTGGCACCCAGGTGTTCACGCCGCTCAAGCCCGAGGAGCGCAAGGCGCTGGGGACGGACCGTACCGACCTGTGGCGCTGCACCGCTCCGGGCTGCCGGTGGTACCAGCCCTGGGGTCATCAGGCGGGCGGGGGCCGGCTCCCGGAGGAACTGCGGAACCCGGGAGCCGACGCCGCGGTGTGAGTCCGGTGTGCGTCCTAGAGGTTGGAGAAGTCCGGACCCTTGGTGCGGGTGCGCTTGATCTCGTAGAAGCCCGGCACCGAGGCCACGGCGAGGGTGCCGTCCCACAGGCGGGCGGCCTCCTCGCCCTTGGGGGCCGGGGTGACGACCGGGCCGAAGAAGGCGATCTGCTCGCCGTCGGCGCCGGGCACCGCGATGACGGGCGTGCCCACGTCCTGGCCGACCTTGTCGATGCCCTCCTTGTGGGAGGCGCGCAGCTCGGCGTCGTACGGAGTGGAGTCCCAGTGCTCCATGAGGGAGTCGGGCAGGCCCACGTCCTTCAGGGCCGCGGCGACGGTCTCCTTGCCGTGGCCCTCGCCCTGGTTGTGGATACGGGTGCCGAGTGCGGTGTAGAGGTCGCCGAGGACCTCGGCCCCGTGCTCCTGCTGGGCGGCTATGGCGACCCGGACCGGACCCCAGCCCGTCTCCAGCAGCTCGCGGTACTTCTCGGGCAGCTCGTCGAGCTTGTTCTCGTTGAGCACGGAGAGGCTCATCACATGCCAGCGGACCTTGATGTCCCTGACCTTCTCCACCTCCAGCACCCAACGGGAGGTCATCCACGCCCAGGGGCACAGCGGGTCGAACCAGAAGTCGACGGGGGTCTTGTCCGACATGTCTCTCCTCGTGAGGAAACCGTTTCCCCGGGAAACGCCGGGGCGCTCCCCGGCCATTCCCGGCTGACCGGCGTCAGGGGCTCGTGGCAGGATCGGTGCTGTTCAGCCGTATCCCACGACGCTTGAGGAGTTCCGCCCGTGCCCGGTGAGAATCTGTCCCGCGACGAGGCCCGCGAGCGGGCCGCCCTGCTGAGCGTCGACGGGTACGAGGTGTCCCTCGACCTGCGGTCCGCGGTCGGCGAGGACAGCGGCGACGGGCCCCGCACGTTCCGCTCGGTCACGACGATCCGCTTCCGCTGCAACGAGCCCGGCGCGAGCAGCTTCGCCGACCTGATCGCCCCGAGTGTGACGTCCGTCTCACTGAACGGGCGTGATCTGGACCCCGGGGAGGTCTTCGACGGCTCCCGGATCACGCTGGAGGACCTGGCCGCGGACAACGAGCTGGTGGTCGACGCCCGGTGCGCCTACTCCCGCACCGGCGAGGGCCTGCACCGCTTCGTCGACCCGGAGGACGGCGAGGTCTACCTCTACACGCAGTACGAGCCGGCCGACTCCCGCCGCGTCTTCGCCAACTTCGAGCAGCCCGACCTCAAGGCCCCCTTCCGCTTCGAGGTGCGGGCCCCGGAGGGCTGGACGGTGTGGAGCAACGGCGCCGGTGAACGGGCCGACGGGGTGTGGCGGTTCGCGGAGACCCGGCCGATCTCGACGTACATCACGTGCGTGGTGGCGGGCCCGTACCACTACGTGACGGACACCTACGCGCGCACGTTCGCGGACGGCACGACGCTGGAGATCCCCCTCGGCGCGCTCTGCCGCAAGGCCCTCGCGCCCCACTTCGACGCCGACGACGTCTTCCTCGTCACCAAGCAGGGCCTGGACTTCTTCCACGACCACTTCGACTACCCCTACCCGTTCGGCAAGTACGACCAGGCCTTCGTGCCCGAGTACAACCTGGGCGCGATGGAGAACCCGGGGCTGGTGACGTTCCGGGAGGAGTTCATCTTCCGCGGCAAGGTGACGCAGGCGTCCTACGAGGGCCGGGCCAACGTCGTGCTGCACGAGATGGCGCACATGTGGTTCGGCGACCTGGTCACCATGGAGTGGTGGGACGACCTGTGGCTGAAGGAGTCGTTCGCGGACTTCATGGGCGAGTTCTCGCTGGTCGGCGCGACCCGCTTCAAGAACGGCTGGGTCACCTTCGCCAACCGCCGCAAGGCCTGGGCGTACCGCGCGGACCAGCTGCCGTCCACGCACCCGATCACGGCGGACATCCGCGACCTCCAGGACGCCAAGCTGAACTTCGACGGCATCACGTACGCCAAGGGCGCGTCGGTGCTCAAGCAGCTCGTGGCCTACGTCGGCCAGGAGGCGTTCCTGGAGGGCGCCCGGCGCTACTTCAAGCGGCACGCGTACGGCAACACGCGCCTCGGTGACCTGCTGTCGGTGCTGGAGGAGACCAGCGGCCGCGACATGAGCGCCTGGTCCCGGTCCTGGCTGCAGACGGCCGGGGTGAACGCGCTGACGCCGCAGGTGCTGCTGGGCGCCGACGGCCGCGTCGAGGAGCTGGCGGTGGTGCAGGAGGCCGCCGAGTCGCACCCGGAACTGCGCCCGCACCGGGTGGCCGTGGGCCTGTACCGGGTGGCGGACGGGACGCTGGAGCGGTACGCGCGCGTGGAGACCGACGTCGACGGCGCCCGGACGGTCATCGGGGAGCTGGCCGGCACCGACGCCCCGGACCTGGTCCTGGTCAACGACGACGACCTGACGTACTGCAAGATCCGCTTCGACGAGACGTCACTGGCCACACTGCGCGCGCACCTGGGGTCCGTCACCGACCCGCTGGCCCGCGCCCTGTGCTGGTCGGCGCTGTGGAACATGACCCGGGACGCGCTGCTCCCCGCGCGGGACTTCGTGGACCTGGTGCTGCGGTTCGCGGGGCGCGAGTCCGAGATCGGCGTCCTGCAGATGCTGCACGCCTGGGCCGAGTCCGCGCTCACGCACTACTCCGCTCCGGCCCGGCGGGAGACGACCGCGCGGCTGCTCGCCGAGGGCGCGCGGCGCGAGCTGTACGCGGCCGGGGCCGGCGGCGAGCAGCAGCTGGCGTGGGCCCGCTTCTTCGCCCGGACGGCCACCGCCGAGGCCGACTTCGACCTGCTGCGCGACCTGCTGGAGGGCACGGCGACGGTCGAGGGCCTGGAGCTGGACCAGGAGCTGCGCTGGGTGTTCCTGGAGCCGCTGGCCGCGCACGGGGTGGTGGACGAGAAGGCGCTGGCCGAGGAGCTGGCCCGGGACGACACGGCCTCCGGCAAGCGGCACCAGGTGCGCTGCCTGGCCGCGCGCCCGTCGGAGGCGGTCAAGGCCCAGGCGTGGGCGCAGGTCGTGGAGTCGGACGCGCTGTCCAACGCCATGGTCGAGGCGACCATCGCGGGCTTCTCCCAGGGCTCGCAGCGGGAGTTGCTCGCGCCGTACGCGGAGAAGTACTTCGCGGCGATCGAGCGGGTCTGGGCCGAGCGGTCGATCCAGATCGCCATGCACGTGGTGCAGGGCCTGTTCCCGTCGCTGCAGCAGTCCCGGGCGACGCTGGACGCCACGGACGCCTGGCTGGACTCTCACCCGGACGCGGCGCCCGCGCTGCGCCGGCTGGTGCTGGAGGCCCGGGACGATCTGGCGCGGGCACTGCGCGGACAGACGTGCGACGAGGCCGCTGACCAGTAGCTTTGGCCTGAGATTCGGGCGTTCCGGCTTCGTTACGAGATGTGTGCCCGCCGAGCCGTAACCCCTGGTCCGCACCCGAACGGACCAGGGGCTTTCGGCATCCGAACATCCGTCCTTTAGTGCTGGGTTGTCCGTATTTGTCGACGGACCTGTAACAGCGGTTCAAGAGCGCCCCGGACGCGGGAAATTGCGGGGCATGACCCAGAACACGCCGCTCTCCCCCCGCCCGCTGCACGACCTGTCCGGTGGCGGCCGGCCCCGCGTCATGACGACCGCCCAGCTCCGTTCGCACGGGGTCTCCACGGCCGAGACGAACGCGCAGTGCCGCCCGGGCGGCCCCTGGCAGCAGCTGCTGCCGGGGGTGGTCCTGCTCCACCCGGGCCCGCCGACCAGCGAGGAGCGGCTGCACGCGGTGCTGATGTACGCGGCGCGGGAGCGCGGCACCGGCGTGCCGGCCCAGCCCGGGGCGGGCACGGCACACACCCCCGGCTACCCGGAGGTGATGATCACGGGGCTGGCCGCCCTGACCCTGCACGGCTTCTCCTCCACGCCTCCGCTGCCGTCCCTGGACGCCTTCGACGTCCTGGTCCCGCGTATGCGGCGGCTGCGCTCCACGGGCTGCGCGCGGATCGTCCGCACCCCCGTGCTGCCCGACCCGGAGCTGGTCACGGGCGTCCCGGTGGCACCGGTGGCCCGGGCGCTGGCCGACGCCGTCGCCGAACTGGCGGACGCGGGCGTGGTGCGCCGGCTGATGACGGAGGCGGTGCGCGGCGGCCACTGCGACCCGGCCTCCGTGGTGCGCGAGCTGAACCAGGCGCGGCTGCTGAGCCGCCCGCACGTGGTGGACGCGGTGGACTCGCTGCTGGCCGAGGGCCGCGCCATCGCCGAGGACCGTCTGTACCGGATGGTCCGCGAGTACGGCCTGCCCGACCCGGTCTGGAACGTGGACCTGCGCCTGCCCGGTGGCCCCTACCTCGGCGGCCTCGACGCCTACTGGCCCGACCAGGCGGTGGCGGTCGAGCTGGACACCCGGGCGCCCCGGCAGGACGACGACGCCCTGTGGTCCGAGTACGCCCGCAAGCGCGAGCACCTGGAGCGGCTCGGGATCACGGTCGTCCACATCACGCCCAGGAAGCTGCGCGACTCCCCGGAGCAGCAGGCGACGGTGGTCCGCACGGCGCTGATGGCGTCGGCCGACCGTGAACCGGCCGCGTATGTCGTGGTGCTGCCCCGGTAGTGACGGACCGGGGCAGGGCCAGGAGGGGAGAGGAGGGGCCGCCGGTGCGCACCGGCGGCCCCTCCTCGCGTCCGCGCGCCGCTCCCGGTGCGGGCGTCAGCCCTTCTTCAGGACCAGTTCGGTGTTGCGGTCCTCGGGGTTGCCGCCGAGGGTCGTGCTCGCGCCCGGGGCGTTGAGGGACAGTTCGCGGTACAGCGACGCGAGGCCGGTCTGGGAGAGGTCGGAGAAGTCCGTGCGGTGCGGCGCCGAGGACTCCACCAGCGTGGTGAACAGGGAGATCGTGCCGTCCTTGTTGTCGGCCAGTTCGACGACCCGGGCCAGCTGCGGGAAGTCGACGTGGGAGGCGGTGGAGATCTCCCAGAAGGAACGGCCGTCGGGCGCGGAGTGCGGGGTGATGACGTTCTTGTGGATGTGGCCGTTCACCCAGGCCAGCACGTTGGGGTGGCTGCCGAGCAGGGCCAGGACCTCCTGGCCGGTGCGGCGCCGCTCGTGCGGTCGGGCCGGGTCGGGCCGGGTGTTCGTCATCGTCCTGCTCGTGTGGTGGCTGAAGACCACCGCGTAGGAGTCCTTGTTCTCCCGCAGCGTCCGGTCCAGCCACCGCAGCTGGGCCGAGCCGACGGAGCCCTCGTAGTGGCCGCCGGCGTCGGTGGTGTCCAGGCTGATGCCGATGACGTCGTCGGAGATGCGGAAGGCGTAGTACTGGGTGCCCGCGTCCAGGTTCGCCGAGGAGTAGCCGTGGCCGACCGGGCCGACGCCCCGGAAGGCCGGGTCCAGGTGCGCCTGGAGGTACTCGGCGGTCGTGAAGGGGGCGCGGCGCTCGTCCGGGGTGACCGAACGCATGGCGCGGGCGTGGGACTTGAGGAAGTCGTGGTAGCGCACGCCCTGGGGGTCCCGGGCCTTCTTGATGAGCGTCTGGAGCTGCTTCGCCTGCGCGGCCGGCACGTCCATCAGCTTCCTGCCGCCGACGGCCAGGTCCGTGAGGTAGGAGTCGCGGTGCGAGGCGTAGCAGCCCATCGGCAGGGAGTCGTGGTTGCCGACCGTCGAGTACCAGGGCAGGTTCAGGCCCGGGCTCTGCACCTCGCGGATCGCGGCCTTCAGGAAGCCGTCCAGGCGGGGGAAACCGGCCTGCTTGTCGGTGTCGCGGAGGGCGGCGTCCGGCTGCCAGTACAGCTTCAGGCCGCTGTTCTGGACCCCCTCGTAGCGGCGCGGGTCGCCGGTGTTGGGTGTGATGCGCCCACCGCTCATGACCTTCAGGAACCACTCCAGCTCGGACTTGGCGTTGTTGTCCGTGTTGTCGCCGGTGGTCATCGCGAAGTGCAGGGGGGCGCCCGTGACGGGGGCGCCGCGCAGCGCGTTGATCCGCTCCACCAGGGCGATCGCGCCCTGGACGGTCAGCGCCTCGTGGGGCCGCCAGGCGTGCACGTCGGCCGAGCGCAGGTACTCCAGGCGCAGCGGGTGCTGCGCGTCGATGATGTGCAGGTCGGTGAGCTGCACGAACGCCGCGAGCGCGGTACGCCGCCCGGCCCGGCCGGACTTGGGCGCGGCCAGCTCGGAGCGCACGACCCGCTGCCAGCCGGGCCCGTCGCCCAGGCGCCGGTATCCGGAGCCGGCGCGCGCGGTGGCGACGGAGGCGACGGTCGTGCCCTTGGTGTAGGGGGCCAGGGGGGCGGCCGGAGCCTGGCGCGAGGAGGCGGCGACGGCCTGGGTGGTCTCCTCGGCGGTGGCGGCCTGGCTGTCGCTGGGCCGCAGCGCGTAGCCGACGCCCCCGGAGAGGGCGACCGCTCCGGTGGCGGCGAGGACGGAACGACGGTGGATGCCCTGGCCGGAGCCGGCGACTGAGCGTGTGCGCGACATGCGCTTCTCTCCCCGAGTGCGAACGCGTCGGCAGTGGTCGCGGGGCGTCCACGACACGAACACCCCGCTCGTACTGGATCGTTGGCACCGGGGATGACCTGCGTGTGAACAAGGCGGCAACGCGCAGCGCCGATCACCGTACGTGGATCTTGGACTACCGAGCGCGTCGCCGACCGCTCCGGGAACGGCCCGAAGCCGGTCACGCGGCGTTCATCTACCGGGGTACTCCACCTAGTCCAGGGCGCCGGCCGGTCTGCCCGTCACCGGTCGATCCCGCCACAGGCGCAGCGCGGTGTCGACCAGTGAAATCCGGGGCAGGCCGGGCACCGCGTCCAGGTCCTGCCAGGCGGCGAGGTCGGTGGAGCCGTTCACCTCGTAGCGCAGTTCACCGCCGGTGACGCGGCCCTCGTAGACGAGCCGGACGGCGTGGTGGTCGACGGTGCGCCCGAAGCCGTCGCGGAAGACGCGGCAGGAGGAGTCCACGCCGAGCAGACCGGTCACCTCGATCCGGTAGCCGGTCTCCTCCTCGACCTCGCGCCGGACGGTGTCGTAGGGATCCTCGCCGTGTTCCATGCCGCCGCCGGGCACGACCCACTCGGGGGTGCCGTCGGGTGCGGGCGAGCGGGCGAGCAGGATCTGTCCGTCACGGACGCATATGGCGTAGGCCGCCACCCTCAACTTCTGTCGCACTCCGGGACGTTAACCGATTTCACCGCCTTCGGGACTGATACCCGCAAAACGCATCGGGGGTTTTCCCCATACATCCATTTCGTTTCGGTCAACCCTCCCCAAAGAACATCCCCTTGCGTAAGGCTGTGCGATCGTCCGGGCCTGCCGTTCCGGACCGTGACGACCAGGTGCCGATCGGCCCCGGTCGTTCCCGCTCGTTCCTTTACCAACAAGGGATGCCGATGAGCCTCACCCCCCAGCGTGACCCGATATCGGGCCGGAGACGCGTGGCACGCATCGCCGTGGCCGCCGGACTCGTCGCCGCGCTCTCCGCGGCCGGACCGGTCCCCCTGGTCCTCGCCGCGGACGGCCCCGGTGCCGCCGCCCCGGCCGACCCGGACGTGAAGTCCGCGCACGACAAGCTCGGTTCGGACGACGCGGACCTGCTCGCCGAGGCCAAGGCCGACGGCGACAAGACCGTCACGATGATGATCGCCACCGCGCCGGGGCAGACCGAGCAGGTCTCCGGGCAGCTGGACGCGGTCAAGGGCGGCACGGTGGGCCGGGCCGACGACAAGCTGGGCTACGTCCGCGCCACCGTCCCGACCTCCCGGGCCGACGCGGCCATCGCCGCCGCCGCCAAGCTCTCCTCCGTGCACGGCATCGACCTGCGCGAGGAGATCCCGCTGGACGACCCGACGCCGAGCGCGGACGCCGCCAAGGGCGCCCGGGCCACGGGCACGTACCCGGCGCCGGGCAAGAAGACCCCGGCGGAGAACCCGTACAACCCGTCCTTCGAGACGGGCGCGGTCGACTTCGTGGAGGACCACCCGAAGGCGGACGGCCGCGGCATCACCATCGGCATCCTGGACTCCGGCGTCGACCTCGGCCACCCGGCGCTGCAGAAGACCACCACCGGCGAGCGCAAGATCGTCGACTGGGTGACGGCGACGGACCCGGTCGTCGACAACGACAACACCTGGCGCCGGATGGACACCTCCGTCGCGGGCCCCACATTCACGCACGGCGGCGCGGCCTGGACGGCACCGGCCGGCTCCTACCGGATCAGCACCTTCAATGAGTCGTACACCACCGGCGGTGACGCGGCGGGCGACGCCAACCGCGACGGCGACACCACCGACGACTGGGGCGTGCTGTACGACCCGGCGGCCGGCACGGTCCGCGTCGACCTCAACGACAACCACGACTTCACCGACGACACCGCGATGAAGCCGTACAAGGACGGCTTCCAGATCGGGTACTTCGGCACCGACGACCCGAAGACGGACGTCGCCGAGCGCCAGCCGTTCGTCGTCGAGATCCGCAAGGACGTCGTCCACAACGCGGCCGGCGCCAAGTCCGACTACGTCAACATCGGCGTCATCGAGTCCGAGCACGGCACGCACGTGGCCGGCATCACCGCCGCCAACGGCCTGTTCGGCGGGAAGATGAACGGCGCGGCGCCCGGCGCCAAGCTGGTCTCCTCGCGCGCCTGCACCTGGTCGGGCGGCTGCACCAACGTGGCGCTCACCGAGGGCATGATCGACCTCGTCACCAAGCGCGGCGTCGACATCGTCAACATGTCGATCGGCGGCCTGCCGGCGCTGAACGACGGCAACAACGCCCGCGCCGAGCTGTACACCCGGCTCATCGACACCTACGGCGTCCAGCTGGTGATCTCCGCGGGCAACTCCGGCCCCGGCGCCAACACCATCGGCGACCCGGCCCTGGCCGACAAGGTCATCTCGGTCGGCGCGTCCGTCTCCAAGGAGACCTGGGCCGCCAACTACGGCTCGGTCGTGGAGAAGAAGTACGCGATGATGCCGTTCTCCTCGCGCGGCCCGCGTGAGGACGGCGGCTTCACCCCGACCCTGGTCGCCCCGGGTGCCGCGATCAACACCATCCAGACCTGGCTGCCGGGCGCCCCGGTCGCCGAGGCGGGCTACTCCCTGCCGGCCGGTTACGGCATGCTGCAGGGCACCTCGATGGCCTCCCCGCAGGCCGCCGGTGCCGCCGCGCTGCTGCTGTCGGCCGCGAAGCAGAAGAAGATCGACCTCACCCCGGCGACGCTGCGCACGGCCCTCACCTCCACCGCCGACCACATCAAGGGTGTGCAGGCGTACGAGGAGGGCGCGGGCCTGATGAACATCCCGGACGCCTGGGACGCCATCCGTGACGGCGCCACCTCCCACGCGTACACGGTCAAGGCCCCGGTCGACACCGCGATCGACCAGTTCCTGAAGACCCCGGGCTCGGGCACGGGCCTGTACGACCGTGAGGGCGGCCTGAAGGCCGGCCAGAAGAAGACCTACGAGGTCACCATCACCCGTACGTCCGGTGCCGACAAGGCGATCCGGCACGAGCTGCACTTCGAGAACAACGCGGGCGGCACCTTCCGGATCGTCGGCTCCGACGAGGTGAAGCTGCCGCTGAACCAGCCGGTGACCGTCAAGGTCCAGGCCGCGCCGAAGTCCGCGGGCATCAAGAGCGCGATCCTGGAGGTCGACGACCCGCGCACCGAGGGCATCGACAAGCAGGTCCTGCACACGGTGGTCGTCTCGCAGCCGCTGAAGTACTCCTTCTCCGCGGCCGGTTCGGTGCAGCGCAACAGCTCGCAGCACTACTTCGTCACGGTCCCCGAGGGCGCCAAGTCCCTGGAGGTGGCGCTGAGCGGTCTGAAGGACAAGAGCCAGACCCGCTTCATCTCCATCCACCCGTACGGCGTCCCGGCCGACCCGACGTCGACGATCAACTGCTACCCGAACTACCCCAACCCGGCGAACACCTGCCGCCCGGACGTGCGGTCGTACGCGAACCCGCAGCCCGGTGTCTGGGAGATCGAGGTCGAGTCGCGCCGGACGTCGCCGCTGCTCGACAACCCGTACAAGCTGGACGTCGCCGTCCTCGGCGCGGCCTTCGAGCCGGAGACCGTGACCGTGCCCGAGGCGAAGGTCGGCACCCCGGCCACCGCCTCCTGGAAGGTGACGAACGGCTTCGCGGCGATCGACGGCAAGCTGGCCGGCGGCCCGCTGGGCTCGGCCAAGACGGCCCGCCCGTCGATCAAGCAGGGTGAGACGCAGACCACCACGGTCGAGGTGCCCGCGGGCGCCAAGTCGCTGGACGTGGCCATCGGCAACGTCTCGGACGCCGCCGCCGACCTGGACCTCGCGGTCTACGACGCGGCCGGCAACCAGGTCGGCAGCTCCGCCGACGGCGACTCGGAGGAGTCGGTTTCCGTGCCGTCCCCGGCCGCCGGGACGTACACCATCGAGGTCGTCGGCTACGGCGTGCCGGCCGGCACCACCGCCTACGACTACCGGGACGTGTTCTTCTCCGCCTCCCTCGGCAGCGTGAGCGTCGACGGTGCCGCGGTGAAGCTCGGCACGGGCGCCTCGGCGACGGTCTCCGGCAGCGTCACCGCCGCGGCGGCCGCTCCCGAGGGCCGTGAGTTCTTCGGCCAGGTCCAGCTGGTCAACGCCCGCGGCACGGTCGCGGGCCTGGGCAGCGTGAAGATCGAGAAGGTCGTGCCGTAACACCCGGGACGACGTACGAGGGGCGGGTGTCCGACCGGGCACCCGCCCCTTTCCCGTCCCCGCTCACCCCTCTCCGCAGGTGGTCCGGTCCGCCGACGGCAGGGCCGACGTGATCCAGGCCCGCTCGCGTGCGATCTGCTTCTCCCCCCGGGCCCAGAGGTCCGGGGTCGCCGCGCCGGGCCGGATGCCGACCAGCAGGTGGTCGCCCTCGGCCGGCAGGGGCCAGGAGCCCTTCGTCAGGGTGAAGGTGATCTCGTCCTCGCCCCGGGCGGGCTTGTAGGAGCGGGTCACGTCCAGCGTGACGCGGTCCTGGTCGCCTTCGGGCAGGGGTGTCACGGAGCCCACCGTGCCCTCGACGACCAGCTCGGCGCAGGCCAGGTACGCCGGTCCGCGCGGGGAGGCGGCCTTGTCCGCCGTGCCTCCGGCTTCGCCGCTCGCCGCGGAGGTGTCGGCGGAGCTCCCCTCGTGCGAGGCGAGCCAGCCCAGGCCCACCGTCGCGGAGCCGATGGCGGCCGCGACGGCCATGCCGACGGCGGCGGCCTTGATCCCGGGATGCCAGGACCACCTCCCGGCCCCTCCCGCGGGCCGTGGCCGGCGCCGGGACCGCAGTCGCGGCCGCCGCCGCGCCGTGCCGCGCGCCGCCCGCTCCGGGCCGGCCAGCGCGTCCCCGATGAGGCCCAGCTGCTCGCGCAGCAGGGCCACGTCCGCCCGGGCCGCGCGGTGCTCCGCCCGGTCGCCGGCCCCGGCGTCCTCGGGCAGCGGCTCGCCGGTGAGGGCGGCCATCAGCGGGTCCCTGTCCGCACCGCCCGCCTCGCTGTCGTAGCCGGACACGTCACACCACCTCGTCCTCGTGCAGGCGGGCGCGCAGGGCACGTACCGCCGTGTGCAGCCGGCTCTTGACCGTGCCCTCCGGGACGCCGAGCTGTTCGGCGATGGAGCGGACCGGCAGATCGGCGTAGAAGCGCAGCACGACGACCTGCCGCTGGGCGGCCGGCAGCTCGTCCAGGCCCTGGGCGACCGCGACGGACAGCACGCTGGTGTCCTCCCCGGAGGGATGTTCCAGTTGCCGCAGCGCGGCCAGCCGCTCCCCGAGCCGCTCCTGGCGGCGTTTGGCCCGGTGCCAGTCCATGGCCAGGTTGGAGGCGACGACCGCCGCCCACGCCGAGACGTCCCGCGGCGCCTCCCGGCCGCTCGCCGCCCGCTCCAGCAGCCGCAGGCGGACCTGCTGTACCCCGTCCGGCAGGTCCGCCTGCGGCACTCCGCCGAGTGCGAGCACCGCCCGCACGCGGCGTTCCTGTGCCGCGTCGAGCGGATCGTCGTCGGCGTGCCCCTCCCGGCCGCGCCGGGCCCTTCCGCGCAGCAGCACAAGCCACCCCCCTCACCGTGTTTGTCCTACGACGCGGACACGGCCCGGAACGTTCGGCCGTGGGCGCGTGAGTTTTCGCCGGGGCGGCCGAGGCATACGTCACACTCCCGTGTGGCCGGAAGCGGCATGGGCAGGCGAGCTTGCGGCGCACGCCCCCCGCCGGATGAATTCCTCCAGCTCAGCGGGGTCGCCACCGCAGGTCCGCAACCATCGGGCGGGACGCCCCGTCCCACTCTCCGGGCAGACCGGGGAAAGAAGTGGACAGACGGGGCGTGGTCGGCCGCATGATGGAAAAGCCTCGGCCAAGCAACGAGCACGTGAAGAACGCAGGAGAGGGAGTCACCGTGAGGGTCGGAATCGTCGGAGCCACCGGACAGGTGGGCACGGTCATGCGCAGGATCCTCAAGGAGCGGAACTTCCCGGTCACGGAGCTGCGCCTGTTCGCCTCGGCCCGTTCCGCGGGCACGGAGCTGGACGGCGTGACGGTGGAGGACGCGGCGACCGCCGACTACACCGGCCTGGACATCGTGCTGTTCTCCGCCGGCGGTGCCACGTCCCGGGCGCTGGCCGAGAAGGTCGCCTCCCAGGGCGCCGTCGTGATCGACAACTCCTCCGCCTGGCGCAAGGACCCCGAGGTCCCGCTGGTCGTCTCCGAGGTGAACCCGCACGCGATCGCGGACCGCCCCAAGGGCATCATCGCCAACCCGAACTGCACGACGATGGCCGCGATGCCGGTACTGCGTCCACTGCACGCGGAGGCGGGCCTCGAAGCCCTCGTCGTCGCCACCTACCAGGCGGTCTCCGGTTCCGGTCTGGCGGGCGTCGCCGAGCTGCACGGGCAGGTGCAGAAGGTCGTCGCCGACGCCGACAAGCTCACCCACGACGGTGAGGCGGTCGACTTCCCCGAGCCCGGCGTCTACAAGCGCCCCATCGCGTTCAACGTGCTGCCGCTGGCCGGTTCGATCGTCGACGACGGCCTGAACGAGACCGACGAGGAGCAGAAGCTCCGCAACGAGTCCCGCAAGATCCTGGAGATCCCCGAGCTGAAGGTCTCCGGCACCTGCGTGCGCGTCCCGGTCTTCTCCGGCCACTCCCTCCAGGTCAACGCCCGCTTCGCCCGCCCGATCAGCCCCGAGCGCGCGACGGAGCTGCTGAAGGAGGCCCCCGGCGTCGAGCTCTCCGACATCCCCACCCCGCTGCAGGCCGCCGGCAAGGACCCGTCCTACGTCGGCCGCATCCGCGGCGACGAGACGGTGGAGCACGGCCTGTCGTTCTTCGTCTCCAACGACAACCTCCGCAAGGGCGCGGCGCTGAACGCCGTGCAGATCGCGGAGCTGGTGGCCCAGGAGCTGTCCGCCCGGTAGGGCGACGGCGCCACAGGCGCAGCGGGGCGGTCACCTCCAGCCGGGGTGGCCGCCCCGAGTGCTGCCCGGGACCCGCCCCCGTCAGGGCCGGCGCACCTCGTACAGGAAGCAGCCGTACTCCACGGCCCGGACGTGCACGAGCGCCACGGCCGGGTCCGCGAAGGCCTCGGCGAAGGCCGCCCCGAAGTCCGCGGGCTCCTCGGCCAGCCGCCCGCCGAGGATGCGCCCGTCGGCGGAGTAGCGGCGGACCGTGCGGTGGCTGTTCGTGAAGGGCAGGGCCTCACCGAGGTACCCCTCGCAGGGCTCGGCGTGGAGGAAGACCGGCCCCTGCTCGTCGTACGGCCCCGGGTCCGCCCCGGTGGCGGACGCCCAGCGGCGCAGGGGCGCGTAGGAGACCAGGGCGATGCGCTCGCCGGGCGCGCTGCGCCGCAGGCAGCAGCGGAGCGGGGCGCCGCCCTCGGGGTCGGTGAAGCCGGCCGTGGCACGGCCCGCGTCGTCGGTCGTGCGCAGTTCCTTCAGGGCCCGCGGGTCGATGGGGCGGGCGGTGTACGTCGTCGTCATGGTCCCCAGGGTGGTGCGCGCGGGGCGGGATCACCGGCGGTTTCCGGACGTGGCGTCACCCCGGGCGCCGGCCCGGCAGCCGGTCGCCGGTACCCCCGCGAGCCGAGGGGTATCCCTACCGGACGCCTGGGTCGTCGCCCCGCGCCGAGCCGCCGTGGAAAGATGACGCAACCCACCCATAACGAGGAGATGACCGCGTGCCTGGCACAAACCTGACCCGCGAAGAGGCGCAGCAGCGGGCGCAGCTGCTCGCCGTTGACTCGTACGAGATCGAACTCGACCTCTCCGGCGCGCAGGAGGGCGGCACCTACCGGTCCGTGACCACGGTGCGCTTCGACGTGGACGCCGACAACGGCGCGGAGTCCTTCATCGACCTGGTCGCTCCGGCCGTGCACGAGGTGACGCTGAACGGGGACTCCCTCGACCCGGCCGAGGTCTTCGCGGACTCCCGGATCGCCCTGCCGGGCCTGCTCCGGGGCCGCAACATCCTCCGGGTGGTCGCCGACTGCGCGTACACCAACACCGGCGAGGGTCTGCACCGGTTCGTCGACCCGGTCGACGACCAGGCCTACCTCTACACCCAGTTCGAGGTGCCGGACGCCCGCCGGGTGTTCGCGAGCTTCGAGCAGCCGGACCTCAAGGCGACCTTCCGGTTCACCGTGAAGGCGCCGGAGGGCTGGACCGTCGTGTCCAACTCGCCCACCCCCGAGCCGCAGGACAACGTCTGGGCCTTCGAGCCGACGCCGCGCATCTCGACGTACATCACGGCGCTGATCGCCGGCCCGTACCACTCGGTGCACAGCGTCTACGAGAAGGACGGCCAGAGCGTGCCCCTGGGCATCTACTGCCGCCCCTCGCTCGCCGAGTACCTCGACTCGGACGCCATCTTCGAGGTGACCCGGCAGGGCTTCGCGTGGTTCCAGGAGAAGTTCGACTACGCGTACCCGTTCGAGAAGTACGACCAGCTGTTCGTGCCGGAGTTCAACGCGGGCGCGATGGAGAACGCGGGCGCGGTGACCATCCGCGACCAGTACGTGTTCCGCTCGAAGGTGACGGACGCGGCGTACGAGACGCGCGCGGAGACCATCCTGCACGAGCTGGCCCACATGTGGTTCGGCGACCTCGTGACCATGGAGTGGTGGAACGACCTGTGGCTGAACGAGTCGTTCGCCACCTACACCTCCATCGCCTGCCAGGCCGCCGCGCCGGGCTCGCGCTGGCCGCACTCGTGGACGACGTTCGCCAACTCCATGAAGACCTGGGCGTACCGGCAGGACCAGCTGCCCTCCACGCACCCGATCATGGCGGACATCCGCGACCTGGACGACGTGCTCGTCAACTTCGACGGCATCACGTACGCCAAGGGCGCCTCCGTGCTGAAGCAGCTCGTCGCCTACGTGGGTGAGGACGAGTTCTTCCGGGGCGTGCAGGCGTACTTCAAGGCGCACGCCTTCGGCAACACGCGCCTGTCCGATCTGCTGGGGGCGCTGGAGGAGACCTCCGGCCGCGATCTGAAGACCTGGTCGAAGAAGTGGCTGGAGACGGCCGGCATCAACGTCCTGCGGCCCGAGATCGAGACGGACGCCGACGGTGTGATCACCTCGTTCGCCGTCCGCCAGGAGGCCCCGGCGCTGCCGGCCGGCGCCAAGGGCGAGCCGACGCTGCGCCCGCACCGGATCGCCGTCGGCCTGTACGAGCTGGACGAGGACAGCGGCAAGCTGGTCCGCGACGAGCGCATCGAGCTGGACGTCGACGGCGACCTGACCGCCGTGCCGCAGCTGGTCGGCCGCCGCCGTCCGGCCGTGGTCCTGCTCAACGACGACGACCTGTCGTACGCGAAGGTCCGCCTGGACGAGCGGTCCCTGGCCGTGGTCACCGAGCACCTGGGCGACTTCGAGTCCTCCCTGCCGCGCGCCCTGTGCTGGGCCTCGGCCTGGGACATGACCCGCGACGCCCAGCTCGCGGCCCGCGACTACCTGTCGCTGGTGCTCTCCGGCATCGGCAAGGAGTCCGACATCGGTGTCGTGCAGTCCCTCCAGCGGCAGGTGAAGCTGGCGATCGACCTGTACGCCGACCCGGCCGCCCGCGAGACGCTGCTGGCCCGCTGGACCGACGCGACGCTGGCGCACCTGCGGTCGGCCGCGCCCGGCAGCGACCACCAGCTGGCGTGGGCGCGCGCGTTCGCGGCGACCGCCCGCACACCCGAGCAGCTGGACCTGCTGGACGCGCTGCTGGACGGCTCGCAGACGATCGAGGGCCTGGTCGTCGACACGGAGCTGCGGTGGACGTTCGTGCAGCGGCTGGCCGCGGTCGGCCGGTTCGACGAGGCGGAGATCGCGGCCGAGTACGAGCGCGACCGCACCGCCGCCGGCGAGCGGCACGCCGCCACGGCCCGCGCGGCCCGTCCGACCGCGGAGGCGAAGGCGGAGGCCTGGGCGTCGGTCGTCGACTCCGACAAGCTGCCGAACGCGGTGCAGGAGGCGGTGATCGGCGGCTTCGTCCAGACCGACCAGCGCGAGCTGCTCGCCCCGTACGCGGACCGGTACTTCGAGGTGGTCAAGGACATCTGGGAGTCCCGCTCCCACGAGATGGCCCAGCAGATCGCGATCGGCCTCTACCCGACCGTGCAGGTCTCCCAGGAGACCCTGGACAGGACGGACGCGTGGCTGGCCTCCGCCGGACCGAACGCGGCCCTGCGCCGCCTGGTCTCGGAGTCCCGCGCCGGCGTCGAGCGCGCCCTGCGGGCCCAGCGCGCGGACGCGGCGGCGGCCGGTCAGTAGCGGCTCCGGCTCCACAGCGGCACCGAGAAGGGGCGCCCGGCCTGTGCCGGGCGCCCCTTCGACCGTTCGTACCGCACGCCTCCCCGAGCGCGCCCCTCCTCTACCGCCGCACCGCTCAGGCCGCCACGCCCCGGCGTTCCCTGCCGGCCGGAGCGCCCTGGGGCTTCGTTGCGGTGACTCCGCGGGCGCCCGGACCGCCCCGCCCGGTGAACTGTCCCGCCACCGTCGCCCCGAGGGCCAGCGCCATGCCCACCAGCTGTACCGGTGTCAGCGCCTGGCCGAGCGCCGCCCAGCCCACGACGGCCGCGGTCAGCGGGGAGAGCGGCCCGAGGAAGGTGACCTGCGTGGCGGTCATGCGGCCGATGCCGCGGAACCACAGCCAGTACGCGACCGCCGTGTTGGCGAGGGCGAGGTAGAGGTAGCCGCCGGCCGCCCGGCCGTCCAGCGCCGGGGGCGCGCCCTCCACCAGGAAGGCGAGCGGCGCGATGAGCAGACCGCCCGCGGTCAGCTGCCAGCCGGTGAGCGCCAGCGGCCCGACCCCGGCGGGACGCCCCCACCGCTGCGTGAGGACCGTGCCGGCGGACATGGAGATCGTGGCGGCCAGGGCCGCGAGCAGGCCGAGCGCGTCCAGCGCCCCGGCCGCGCGCAGCACGACGAGGCTGACGCCGAACGCGGCCACCGCCCCGGTGAGCAGCGTGCGCCGGGTCGGCCGCTGCCCGAGGAGCAGCGCCGAGAGCCCGGCGACGAACAGCGGTCCCGCCGAGCCGACGACCGCTGCCATGCCGCCGGGCAGCCGGTACGCGGAGAGGAACAGCAGCGGGAAGAAGGCGCCGATGTTCAGCGCGCCGAGCACCGCCGCCTTCCCCCACCAGGCGCCGCGCGGCAGCGTCCGGGCGAGGGCGAGCAGCAGCAGACCGGCGGGCAGGGCGCGCATCAGGCCGGTGAACAGGGGGCGGTCGGCCGGGAGGAACTCGGTGGTGACGGCGTAGGTGGTGCCCCAGGAGATCGGAGCCAGGGCGGTGAGGGCGATGAGAGCCGGGCGGGAGACGGCCATGGGAGGCACCCTTCAAAGTAGGTAGGCAGTAATTAGCTTAGCGCTAAGCAACTTTCCGTCAAGCTACTTTCTTGCGGGTGACCGAGAAGGTGCCGATACTCGTGCCATGAGCGAACGCCCGGAGCAGCACAGGGACCCCGTCGACGCGATCATCGAGCAGTGGGCGAAGGTCCGGCCCGACCTCGACACCACCGCGATGGAGGTCTTCGGCCGGATCAACCGCATCGCGCACGCGATGGGGGAACGGGCCACGAAGGTCTACGCGGGGTTCGGTATCTCCCGCGGGGAGTTCGACGTCCTGGCGACCCTGCGCCGCTCCGGCGAGCCCTACACGCTCTCGCCCCGGCAGCTGTCGGCGACGCTCATGCTCACCACGGGCGGCATGACGGGCCGGCTCGACAAGCTGGAACGCGCGGGGCTGCTGCGTCGCTCCCCGGACCCGCACGACCGGCGCGGGCTGCAGGTGACGCTCACGGACCAGGGCCTCGCGCTGGTCGACGAGGCGGTCGGGGCGGGGCTGGCGGTGCAGACGCAGGCGCTGTCCGCGCTCGACGCCGAACAGGCCGGCCTGCTGGCCGGCCTGTTGCGGGCACTGCTGACGGAGGCGGACCGCCCCTGACGCACCGAGGGCGCCGTCGCGGTGACCGCGACGGCGCCCTCGGTGGAAAACCCCTGATCAGGCCTTGACTTCGGTCTTCGCGTCGGCCTTGGTGGTGATGTTGGAGCTCGTCGGGTCCTTCTTCTTGTGCGACTTGTCCCCGACCATCACCAGTCCGGCGATGACCAGGTACAGCACGATCGGGGCCACGACGAAGAGGCCCAGCGTCTCGATGACGCTCAGGCCCGTGCCGGGGTCGTCACCGTCGTCGCGGGTGAGCGCGGAGGCGGGGGACGACATGAGCAGCATCATCAGCGTCGTTCCGGCTGCCAGGGCGCCGGCGCGCAGGGCGTTCTTCTTGTCCACGGTGTCAAAGTATCCAACGCCGCCCGGGGCCGCGCGCCCGGGGTGCCGTAAGAGGCCCCGCCTCAGGGTCCCGCCTCCTTCAGCACCTCCATCAGCGCGTGCAGCCGCGGCGAGGCCGCCAGCTCCTCCAGCGTCACCGGACGGCCCTCGGCGTCCGCGATCGGCAGGCGCCAGTTCGGGTACTGGTCCCACGTCCCCGGCAGGTTCTGCGGGCGGCGGTCGCCGACCCCGTCCGGGAGCCAGACGCCGACCATGCGGGCCGGGGTGCGCAGCAGGAAGCGGTGGACGGCCTGGATCTCGGCCTCCTCCGAGGAGGTGTCGGTGCCGCCGCCGGTGCCGTGCAGCAGGCCGAGCTCGGAGAGCAGGGCGAGCCACTCGGCCGTGTCGGCGGCCGCCTCGGCGCGCTCCTCGGCGAGCGGGCGGGTCAGCAGGCCGAGGCTGTCGCGCAGCTCCACGTGCTCGCCGGTGAGACGGGCCGCCGTGGAGGGCAGGTCGTGGGTGGTGGCGGTGGCCAGGCAGTCGGCGCGCCAGCTCTCGGGGGCCAGGGGCCGGCCGTCGCCCTCCCAGTCGCGTTCGAACCACAGCACGGACGTGCCGAGCACCCCGCGCTCGCGCAGCGCCTCACGCACCCCGGGCTCGACCGTGCCGAGGTCCTCGCCGATCACCGGCGCCCCGGCGCGGGAGGCCTCCAGGACCAGGACGGCGAGCATGGCCTCGGCGTCGTAGCGGACGTAGGTGCCCTCGGTGGGCGGGTGGCCCTGGGGGACCCACCACAGCCGGAACAGGCCCATGACGTGGTCGATGCGCAGGGCCCCGGCGTAGCGGAACAGGGCGCGCAGCAGGTCGCGGAAGGGCGCGTAGCCGGAGCCGGCCAGGCGGTCGGGGCGCCAGGGGGGCAGGCCCCAGTCCTGGCCGCGGGCGTTGAAGGCGTCCGGCGGGGCGCCGACCGACATGCCGGCCGCGAAGTACTCCTGCTGCGCCCAGGCGTCGGCACCCGCGGGGTGCACGCCCACCGCCAGGTCGTGGACGATCCCCACGGGCATGCCGGCCTCGCGTCCGGCGCGCTGGGCGGCGGTGAGCTGGCTGTCGGTGAGCCAGGCGAGCCGGGAGAAGAAGTCGACCCGGTCCAGCAGGCCGTTGCGGGCGCGGGTCGTCTCGGCCGAGCGGGGGTCGCGCAGGCCGCTGGGCCAGCGGTGCCAGTCCGAGCCGTGCACCTCGGCGAGCGCGCACCAGGTGGCGTGGTCCTCCAGGGCCTGGCCCTGCTCGGCGAGGAAGTCGCAGTAGGCGGCGCGCCGTCCGGGGCCGAGGGGGACCTCGCAGAGCAGTTCGAGCGCCTCGCGCTTGAGCTCCCACACGGCGTCCCGGTCGATGAGCGCGCCCTCGTGCAGCACGGCCTCGCGCAGCCGGGCCGCCCGCTCCAGCAGGGCGCGCAGCCGGTCGGGGTCCTCGACCTGGGCGGCCTCGGGGACGTCCTCGATCCGCAGGTGCACCGGGTCGGGGAAGCGGCGTGAGGAGGGGCGGTACGGGGACGGATCGGTGGGCGTGCCCGGCACGGCCGCGTGCAACGGGTTGACCTGGACGAACCCGGCGCCGAGCGACCGCCCGGCCCACCCGGCCAGTTCGGCCAGGTCGCCGAGGTCGCCCATGCCCCAGGAGCGGCGGGAGAGCAGCGAGTAGAGCTGGACGAGGAGTCCGTACGAGCGGCCGGCCGGAGTGGGCAGGCGCTCCGGCGCGACGATCAGGTGGGCGTGGGCGGTACGGCCGTCGGGCGCCGTGACGGTCAGCCGGTGGACGCCGGGCGGGAGTTGTTCGGCCGAGGCGCGGGTCTCGCCCTGCTCGGTCTCGACGCGCAGCCGGGTCCCCTCGGGGAGGGCGGCCAGGGCGGCCGGCGGGTTCGGCCCCCAGGCGACGACCGTCGGCGGCAGCAGCCGCGCGGCCAGCTCCCGCTCCCGGGCGGCGAGCGCGGCGCGGACGGCGCCGGGCGTGCTCGCGTCCACGCCGAGAGCGGCCAGGACGAGGGTGACCGCGGTGGCCGAAGCCGCGACCGTGCGGTCCGGGGAGGGGTTGAAGGAAGGCGCGACGCCGTGCAGGACGGCGAGGCGGGACAGGTCCTCGGAGAGCGGTTCGGCCGGCCGGGGAGCGGTCATCTAGAGCCTCGAATGGTCCGGGACGAAGGCGGGGGGCTCGCTGGTCAGGGGGGCGGCTTCGGCGAGCGGCGGCTCGCTGGTGAGGGGCTCGGCGTCGGGCAGCGGGGGCTCGCTGGTCAGCGGCGGTTCGGTGCAGGCGCTCTCGGAGCTGAAGACGCAGTACTGCGGGTCGTGGTGGCGGGGGCCGTCGAGGTCGGCGGACGGGTCGTCCGCCACGGGTTTGGACGGGGCCGGGAGCGGAAGGAACGTCATCGCAGCCACGGGGGCCTCCTTTTCGGGTACGGCGTGCGGGTTATCGCAGCCCTACCCAGTCGGCGCGCGGGCAGACGCCCTGCGCCGCACATCGTGCTCCTGCTCACATTCCCCTCCCCTCCACTCCTTCCATATTCCGGCAAAAGCAGTCACATCGGCCACTCTCGTTGACACCCTCGCCGGGCGGGTGGTGGGCTCGTTCCGCCGGTCGAACACACCTGGAGGGGGCCTGTGGGACTGCGGCACGGGAAGCGGGCGGCGGCTCTCGCGGTCGCCGTCGTGGCCGGAAGCCTCGGGGCCGCGCCCGCCGCGGTGGCGGCTCCGCCCCCGCCCGGCCCGGCCGCCGCGCCGGCCCCCGGCGTCACCGACGCGGGTCCGTCCGTCTGGCCCCGCCCGCAGTCCCTGCGCCGAAACGGCGCCCCCGTCGCCGTCCCGGACCGGGTCGCGCTGGTTTCGGATGCGCACGCCGATCCGTACGCCCTCGACGCGCTGCGCGCGCTCCTGCGGCAGGCCGGGGCGCGCCGGATCACGGACACCGCCGGACCGGGCGCCCTGGTCGTCCGCGCGGGGACGCGACCCGCCCGCCCGGGCGACCGGCACGCCCTTCCCTCCGGGGGCTACGAGCTGACCGTGGGCGCGGACGGCATCACCCTCACCGGCACCGGCGCGGACGGCCTGTTCCACGCCGTGCAGACCCTGCGGCAGCTCCTGCGCCCGGACGGCACGGTCGCGGCGGCCGTCGTCCGCGACTGGCCCGGCACCGCCGTCCGCGGTGTCACCGAGGGGTTCTACGGCACCGCCTGGACGCACCGGCAGCGTCTGGCACAGCTCGACTTCCTGGGGCGCACCAAGCAGAACCGCTACCTGTACGCCCCGGGCGACGACCTCTACCGGCAGGCCCGCTGGCGTGAGCCGTACCCGGCGGCGCAGCGGGCCGCGTTCCGGGAACTGGCCGAGCGGGCGCGCCGCAACCACGTCACGCCCGGCTGGGCGGTGGCCCCGGGCCAGGCGATGTGCTTCTCGTCCGACGACGACGTCCGCGCGCTGACGCGGAAACTGGACGCGATGTGGGCGCTGGGTTTCCGGGCCTTCCAGCTCCAGTTCCAGGACGTCAGCTACAGCGAGTGGCACTGCGAGGCGGACGCCGGCCGGTTCGGCTCCGGGCCCGGGGCGGCCGCCCGGGCGCAGGCGGGGGTGGCGAACGCGGTCGCCCGCCACCTGGAGCGGCGGCACCCCGGCGCCGCGAGGCTGTCGCTGCTGCCGACCGAGTACTACGAGGACGGCGCGACGGACTACCGGCGGGCCCTGGCGCACGCGCTGGCCGGGGACGTCGAGGTGGCGTGGACGGGCGTCGGGGTGGTGCCCCGCACCATCACGGGCCGTGAACTGGCCGCGGCGCGCGAGGCGTTCGGGCACCCGCTGGTCACGATGGACAACTACCCGGTCAACGACTACGCGCCCGGCCGCCTCTTCCTCGGCCCCTACCAGGGCCGCGAGCCGGCCGTCGCGACCGGCTCGGCCGCCCTGCTCGCCAACGCCATGCAGCAGCCGGAGGCGTCCCGCATCCCGCTGTTCACCGCCGCCGACTACGCCTGGAACCCGCGCGGCTACCGCCCCGGGGAGTCCTGGCGGGCCGCGATCGCCGACCTGGCGGGCGGGGACCGGCGCCGCGAGCAGGCCCTGGCGGCGCTGGCCGGGAACGACGCGTCGTCGGTGCTGGACGACGAGGAGTCGGCGTACCTGCGGCCGCTGACCGAGGCGTACTGGCGCTCCCGCGCGGCGGGCGGCGCGGGCCGCGACGACGACGCTCGGCGGCTGCGTCAGGCCTTCACGGTGCTGCGCGAGCTGCCCGGCCGGCTGGCGGGCACGGGCCTGGCCGCGGAGGTCGCGCCCTGGTCGGAGCAGCTGTCGCGGTACGGCGAGGCGGGCACGGCCGCGCTCGGCATGCTGGACGCGCAGAGCGCCGGGGACGCGGCGGCGGCCTGGACGGCGTACCGCAGGCTCGGAGCCCTGCGGGACGACCTCCAGGCGGCGCGCGTCGAGGTCGGCACGGACGTCCTGGACGCGTTCCTGCGGCGGGCGCAGAAGTCGTACACGGCCTGGTCGGGCATCGATCACGAGCCGCCGCGCAACCCCGGCGACGGCCGGACCGTGCGCTGGGGGCACGCCCGTCCGCTGGCCGCCCTGACCGTGCTGACCGAGCCGGGCGCGCGGGGCCGCGTCGAGGTGCGGGTCGCGGGAGGGGGCTGGCGGGAGGCCGGCCGGCTGGACGCCTCGGGGGCGACCGAGGTGCGGCTGCCGGGCGGGGCGCGGGCCGGGCAGGCGGTGGACGCCGTCCGCGTCGACGGCCCCTCCCCCTCCCGCGTGCGCCATCTGGTGCCCTGGTTCGCCGACTCCCCCGAGGCCTCCCTGGGCCTGGACCGGGACCGCGTCGACGTGGAGACCGGCCGTAGCGAGCGGCTGACGGCACGGCTGAGCACCCCGCGGCCCGCCGACACCCGCGGCCGGCTCATCGTCGAGGCACCGCGGGGCGTGCGCGTACGGGTGCCGCGGGCCGAGGCGGTCGTGCCGCGCGGCACGACCGTGGAGGTGCCGGTCGAGGTGACCGTGGAGCGCGGCGCCCCCACGCGCTCCCACGAGGTGCGGCTCCGCTTCGCGGGCGCGGCCCGCACCTTCACCGTCCGGGCGGTCCCGCCCACCGGCGGACCCGACCTGGCCCGCACCGGAACGGCCCGCTCCTCAGCCGACGAGACGCCGGACTTCCCCGCGTCGGCGGCGAACGACGGCGACCCGGACACCCGCTGGTCGTCCCCGGCCGACGACGGCGCCTGGTGGCAGGTCGAACTGCTCCGCCCGGCCCGGCTCGGGCGGCTCGTGCTCCACTGGCAGGACGCCCACCCCGCGGCCTACCGCGTCCAGGTCTCCCCGGACGGCCGCCGCTGGCGCACGGCGGCGACGGTGCGCGACAGCCGGGGCGGCCACGAGAGCGTCCGCATGGACGAACGGGACGTGCGCTTCGTCCGCGTCCAGGGCGAGAAGCGGGCCACACCGTACGGCTACTCCCTGTGGTCGGCGGAGGCGTACGCGGTCACGGAGTAGTCACCGAGAGCCCTCGGGCGCGATCTTTTCGCGGCCGACTATTCACTCAGTACATGTACTGAGTACATAATGATCGCCATGAGCACCCGCCACATCCTGCTGGGCCTGCTCGCCACGGGTCCGAGCCACGGCTACGACCTCAAGCGGCGCCACGACGAACGCTTCCCCCAGGCCCGTCCGCTGGCCTACGGGCAGGTCTACACGACCCTGCAGCGCCTCGTCCGCGACGGTCTCGCCGAGGTCGACGGCACCGACTCCGACGGCGGCCCGGAACGGACCGTCTACCGCCCGACCGGCGAGGGGACGCGTGAGCTGTCCCGCTGGGCCGCGGAGATCGCGCCGCCCGCGCCCTTCGTGGCGAACGAGATCTTCGCCAAGGTCGTGGTCGCGATCCTCTCCGGCGGCGACCCGGCCGGGTACCTGAGCGCCCAGCGCGCCGCCCACATGGAGCGGATGCGGGAGCTGACGGCCCTCAAGGCGGCCCCGGGCACCGACCTGGCGACCGTGCTCTCGGCGGACTACGCCCTCAACCACCTCGACGCCGATCTCCGCTGGATGAACACCACGGCGGCCCGGCTCACCACCCTGACCGCGGAGGTCGACGCACCATGAGCAGACCCGTCCCCCTCCTCACGGCCCGTGGCCTCGTCAAGGCGCACGGCAGCACCCCCGCCCTGCGCGGCGCGTCGGTCGAGCTGCACGCCGGAGAGATCCTCGCCGTGACCGGCCCGAGCGGCAGCGGCAAGTCGACCCTGCTGCACTGCCTGGCCGGGATCGTCCGGCCGGACGAGGGCTCGGTGACGTACGACGGCCGGCGACTGGAGGAGCTGTCCGAGCAGCGGCTGAGCGCGCTGCGGCGCACCGAGTTCGGCGTGGTGTTCCAGTTCGGCCAGCTCGTCCCGGAGCTGACGGTCCTGGACAACGTCGCCCTGCCCCTGCTGCTGGCCGGCACCGGCCGGGCCGGCGCCCGGACCCGGGCCGGTGCGTGGCTGGAGCGCTTCGGGGTGCGCGGACAGGGCGGGATGCGCCCGGGCGAGCTGAGCGGCGGCCAGTCCCAGCGGGTGGCGCTGGCCCGGGCCCTGGTCACGAGTCCGCGCGTGGTCTTCGCCGACGAGCCGACGGGGGCCCTGGACTCCCTCGCGAGCGAGCAGGTCATGACGGCCCTGGTGCACACGGCCCGCGAGGCGGGCACGGCGGTCCTGCTCATCACGCACGACGCCCAGGTGGCGGCGTACGCGGACCGTGAGGTCCGGCTGCGGGACGGCGCCGCGGCGGCGCTGGGGGTGACGGCATGAGACACCTGCGCTCCGATCTGCGCCTGGCCCGGGAGCTCATCCGGGGGTCCGGCCGCGGCGAGTGGTGGCGGATCGCTCTGACGGCGGCCGGGGCGGCCCTGGCGACGGGGTTCGCACTCGCCGCCGCCGTCCTGGCCTCCCTGCGCGGCACCCACCGCGTGCCCGCCGCCCACGGCCTGCTGGACCAGCCGGGCACGCGGGCCGGCGTGATCGTCGGCCTGCTGCTCCTGCTCGTGCCGGTGCTCGGCTTCCTCGGCCAGTGCGCCCGCATCGGGGCGGTGCACCGGGACCGGCGGCTGGCCGTGCTGCGGCTGGCCGGGGCGACGCCCTGGCAGGTGCGGCGGATCGCCGCGCTGGAGACGGGCCTGGCCTGCCTGCCGGGCTCGGCGGTCGCCGCCTGCTGCTCGGTGCCGCTGCTGCTGCGCTGGTGGGAGCGGCCGAGCCCGCCGGCCTGGGCCGGGATCGCCGTGGTCGCCCTCGCCGTGCCGCTGCTGGGCGCGGCGGCGGGCGGGCTCGCGCTGCGCCGGGTGGTGGCCGACCCGCTCGGCCGGGTGCGCCGGGCCGGACCGCGCGGCGGACGGGGACCGGGCCTGCTGTTCCTGGCCGGGCTGTGCCTCATCGGCCTGGTGGGCGTGTTCACCGTGTCCGGCGCGTCCGCCACCGCGGGCGGCCGGGCCGGCGCGCAGCCGCTGCTCTCGGTGCTGGGCGCGGCCGTCGCGGTCGGCGCGGGCGCGGTGTGGCTCTCGGGGGCCGCCGCCGCGGCCACCGGCCGGCTCCTCGCGGCCCGGGCCCGGTCGGCGGCCACCCTGATCGCCGCCGAGCGGCTGCGCGACGACCCCTGGGCCGCCGCCCGCGCCCACGCCGCCGTGCTGCTGGTGACGGTCGCCGGGACCGGCTTCCTGGGCGTCCGGCAGGTCCTCGTGGACGTGGTGCGCTCCAGGAGGGACCTCGACGCGTCCTACTACCTGGCCGGCCTCGACCTCACCGGCGCGGCCGTCGCGGTCGCCGTCGCCCTCACCCTGTCCGCGCTGGCCGTGGGCACCGCCGAGTCGGTGGCCGCCCGCCGCCGGGGTCTGGCCGCGCAGGTGGCCGCCGGGGTGCCGCGGGCGGTGCTCGGCCGGGCCCTGCTGCTGGAGACCGCGCTGCCGCTGGCCCCCGCGCTGCTGCTCGCGGGCCTGGGCGGGACGGGCATCGGCGCCTGGTACGCCCTGTCGGCCGGCCGCCCGGTGCCCTGGGCGATCGCCGTGGTGCCCGTCGCGGCCTACGCCGCCTGCCTGCTGGCCGCGGCCGGTTCCCTGCCCCTGCTGCGCCGCTCGGTGCGCCCCGGGGAGCTGCGGTACGCGTGAGCGCAGGCAGGCCAGGGCCCGGGGGGACGGGGGTCCCCCGGGCCCGGCGGGTGCCGCGCGCGCCTGCACGAAGGCCCGGATCGTCGTCAGGCGGAAATGCCGTCGATCCGGGCCAAGGCGTCGTCCGCGCCGTACGGCTGCAAGTACGGCAGCCAGCGCGGATCCCTGTGGCCGGTCCCGATGATGCGCCAGGCCAGGCCGGTGGGCGGGGCGGGTTTGTGGCGCAGCCGCCAGCCGATCTCGACGAGGTGACGGTCGGCCTTCACGTGGTTGCAGCGGCGGCAGGACGCCACCACGTTGTCCCACACGTGCTTGCCCCCGCGGCTGCGCGGGATGACGTGGTCGACGCTGGTTGCGACGCCACCGCAGTACATGCACCGGCCCCCGTCGCGGGCGAACAGCGCCCGGCGGGTGAGCGGAACGGGCCCCCGATAGGGGACCCGGACGAATCGCTTGAGCCGGACCACGCTGGGTGCGGGGACTGTGACGGTCGCGCTGTGCAGATAGGCGCCGGACTCCTCCAGGCAGACGGCCTTGTTCTCGAGGACGAGGACGAGCGCGCGGCGGAGCGGTACGACGCCCAGTGGCTCGTACGACGCGTTGAGGACCAGGACATGCGGCACGGATGCCTCCTTGGACGCCGGCGGCGCGTGGCTCGCGCCGGGACGATTCGTAGTCAGTCTCCCCTCATGCCTGGTGGACGCGCCACCATGTCCCGGTAACGGGCTGGGAGTGTTTTCGACCACATCTGGAGGATCCCCCGGATCATGGCCTGTTCAAGCGCAGGTGAGTCCGGTCTCTCCTTCACACATTCGTCAAAGGCACACACAATGCCCCGTTAGTGTGGTGGTTCTGCCCCTTCGGTGACCCAGCCGTGACCTTGACCCCCGTGAACCACCGCACCGGGGCAGACCGCTGCACCTGGAGGTACCTGCCGTGTCCCTGTCCGTCGTGGACGCCGTCCTGTCGGCCGCCGGCCCGTCACCGTCGCCGTCGCCCACTCCCTCGGATACGCAGTCCCCGAGAGTGCCCTCGCTCCAGGACGCCCAGGAGAGCGCGACGAACGCCGCCGGCTGGGTCGAGCAGAACTGGTCGACCTGGCTCGCGATCGGTCTGCAGGTCCTGCTGGTCCTGGTCATAGCGGCCGTGCTGAGGGTCGCGGTGCGACGGGCGATCACCAAGCTCATAGACCGCATGAGCCGCACGGCGCAGAGTTCGGACGGGAGCCCGCTGGGCGGCCTTCTGGTCAATGTGGAACGCCGCCGCCAGCGCTCGCAGGCGATCGGCTCGGTGCTGCGCTCGGTGGCCAGCTTCCTCATCATGGGCACCGCGGCCCTGATGATCCTGTCCGCGTTCAACATCAACCTGGCCCCGCTGCTGGCCTCCGCCGGTGTCGCGGGCGTGGCGATCGGCTTCGGCGCCCGCAACCTGGTCACCGACTTCCTCTCGGGCGTCTTCATGATCCTGGAGGACCAGTACGGCGTCGGCGACACGATCGACGCGGGCGTCGCCTCCGGCGAGGTGATCGAGGTGGGCCTGCGCGTGACCAAGCTGCGCGGTGACGACGGCGAGATCTGGTACGTCCGCAACGGTGAGGTCAAGCGCATCGGCAACCTCTCCCAGGGCTGGGCGACGGCCAACGTCGACGTCACGGTCGCCGCCTCCGAGGACCTCGACAAGGTCAAGTCCACGCTGGACGAGGTCGCGGAGAAGATGGGCGCCGAGGAGCCCTGGAACGAGCTGCTGTGGGGCCCGATCGAGGTCCTCGGCCTGGACAGCGTCCTGCTGGACTCGATGGTTGTGCGGCTGTCCGCCAAGACGATGCCGGGCAAGTCCCTGACCGTGGAGCGGGAGCTGCGCTGGCGGGTGAAGCGAGCCTTCGACGCGGCGGACATCCGGATCGTCGGCGGCGCCACGGCGCCGGTGGAGGAGACGCCCGCGGACCCGACGGCCGGCATGGCCGCGCCGTCGGTGTACGCCAGCACCACCTCGCCCCAGTCCCAGACGGCGACGCCCCTGACCCCGCCGAACGTCACCAAGTAGCGACCGGCACGACACGCAGGGCCCCCGGCACGGCCGGGGGCCCTGCGTCGTGTGCACCACCCCCGGTCACACGGCCTCTTGACGCGGGCCCCGCGGCGCCCTACGGTCCTCGCATCCGATAGGTAAGTTTCCTAACAATGATCGGTGGACTTCCCTCCCCGATCACTGAGAAGCTGAGCAGCCGAAGGGCAGGTGTGGACACGCATGGCAGGATTCGCCGGAACGCCGGGCACCCCGCGCGTCCTGCGCGCCATGAACGACCGGGCCGCCCTGGACCTGCTCCTGGAGCACGGACCGCTGTCCCGCACCCGGATCGGCAAGCTCACCGGCTTGTCCAAGCCGACCGCCTCCCAGCTCCTGGCCCGCCTGGAGGCGGCGGGCCTGGTCCTGGCCACCGGCACCACCGAGGGCCGCCCTGGCCCGAGCGCCCAGCTCTACGAGGTCAATCCGGCGGCCGGGCACGCGGCCGGGCTCGACGTCACCCCCCAGCGGATCCTCGCCGCGGTCGCCGACATCACCGGCCGCACGATCGGCCGCTTCGAACTGCCCACCCCCGGCCGGCGCACCGGCACCCCGGTCGTCCAGCAGGTCACCGACGCCCTGGACGGCGCGGTGAAGGCGGCGGGCCTGTCCCGGGACGACGTCCACCGCCTCGTCATCGGCACCCCCGGCGCCTTCGACCCCACCACGGGCCGGCTGCGCTACGCCTCCCACCTGCCCGGCTGGCACTCCCCCACCCTCCTGGACGAGCTCGCCGCCGCGCTGCCGATGCCGTTCGAGTACGAGAACGACGTCAACCTGGTCGCGCTCGCCGAGCAGCGCCTGGGCGCGGCCCGGGGCCACGCGGACTTCGTGCTGCTGTGGAACGAGGAGGGCCTGGGGGCCGCCCTGGTCCTCGGCGGCCGGCTGCACCGCGGCTGGACCGGCGGCGCCGGCGAGGTCGGCTTCCTCCCGGTGCCGGGCGCACCCCTGGTCCGCCAGGTCACCAAGGCCAACAGCGGCGGCTACCAGGAGCTGGCCGGCTCCCAGGCGGTCCCGCGCCTGGCCCGCGAGCTCGGCATCGACGACATCCCGCCGGGCCCCTACGCCGAGGCCGCCGCCCGGCTGCTGGCCCGGGCCGCGCGGTCCGGCGACGACGCCCACCGCGCCCTCCTGCGGACCTACGCGACCCGCCTCGCCACCGGCCTGGCCTCCCTGGTCTCGGTCCTCGACCCCGAACTCGTCGTGCTGGGAGGCTCGGCCCTGACCTCGGGCGGCGAACCACTGCGCGCGCTCGTCCAGGCCGAGCTGGAAGAACTGGCCGCGTCCCGCCCCCGCCTGGTCGTGGGCGACGTGCGTGAACACCCCGTGCTGCGCGGCGCGCTGGAGAGCGCGCTCGCGACGACACGGGACGAGGTCTTCGACACCTCCCGCTGACCCACCCCCGTCTCCCCCTCGTCCCCACCCCGTTTCCGACCTCCCCTTCCTTCCCCCGCACCTTCCTTCCCCCGTACCCCAGGGAGCTTCGCCATGCCCGGAATGCCCCGGAAAGCGGCCCTCGCCCTCGCCGCCTCCGCCTCCCTCGCCCTCCTCGCCACCGCCTGCACCGGCCAGTCCGGCGCCGGCGCGAGCGACGATGCCTCGAAGGAGACGACTCTCACCTTCTGGCACGCGTGGAGCGCGCCCTCGGAGGTGAAGGCCGTCGAGGACCTGGTCGCCGGTTTCGAGAAGGCGCACCCCAACCTCCACGTCGACGTCGTCGGCAACATGACGGACGACAAGATCAACCAGGCCCTGCGCGCCGGCGGCGGCAAGGCCCCGGACGTGATCTCGTCGTTCACCACGAACAGCGTCGGCAAGTTCTGCTCCTCCGGCGCTCTGGTCGACCTCGACCCGTTCTTCGAGAAGTCGGGCATCGACCCGGCGAAGACGTTCCCGAAGGCGATGAACGAGTACACCCGGTTCGAGGGCAACCGCTGCGCGGTGCCGCTGCTGGGCGACGCCTACGGCCTCTACTACAACAAGACGGCCTTCGAGAAGGCCGGTGTCACCGCCCCGCCGAAGACCTGGTCGGAGTTCGAGCGGGTCGCCAAGAAGCTGACGATCCCTCAGGGCGACAGCTACAAGCAGCTCGGCTTCATGCCGAACTACCACGGCTGGGAGACCACCACCGAGCACTACCTGGGCCAGTTCTCGCCCACGTACTTCGACCGGGACGGCAAGTCGAACGTCGGCAAGGACCCGGCCTTCGAGAAGGCCTTCACGATGCAGAAGAAGCTGGTCGACACCCTCGGCGGCTACCGCAGACTGGAGAAGTACCGCTCGAAGCTCGGCGACGAGTGGGGCCCCAAGCACCCCTTCCACACCGGCCAGGTCGCCATGCAGCTGGACGGCGAGTGGCGCCTGGGCATGGCCCTGGACACCAAGCCCGAGTTCGAGATCGGCGTGGCCCCGCTGCCCGTCCCCGACGACCAGGCCGACCAGTACGGCAAGGGCTACATCACCGGCACGATCGCCGGCATCGCCGCGACCAGCAAGAAGCAGAACGCGGCCTGGGAGCTGGTGAAGTACATGACCACGAACACCGACGCGGTGGTGAACTTCTCCAACGCGATCCACAACGTGCCGTCGACGCTCGCGGCGCTGAAGTCCCCGAAGCTGAAGTACGACCCGCGCTTCAAGACGTTCCTGGAGATCGCCGCGAACCCCCACTCCACGACGGCTCCCGCCTCCGTCAACGGCGGCGTCTACCTCACCACGATCCAGCAGTTCGGCTACGACTACGAGAGCGGCAAGGCCACCGACCTCAAGGCCGGCCTGAAGAAGACGGCCGAGCAGATCGACACGGACATCGCGCAGGCGAAGTAGCCCATGAGCACCTACACGTTGCGGGCGAAACAGCGCCGCTCGACCCTGCGCACCCTGGCGTTCCTGTCCCCCTGGCTGATCGGCTTCTCGGTCTTCTTCGCCTATCCCCTGCTGTCCACCGTCTACTTCTCCTTCATGCGCTACGACGGCTTCAAGCCGCCGGCGTGGGTGGGCACGAAGAACTGGGCGTACGTCTTCGAGCACTACCCGCTCTTCTGGCCCGCCCTGCGCAACACCCTCTGGCTGGTCGTCGTCATGGTCGCGCTCCGGGTCGCCTTCGGCCTGGGCGTGGGCCTGCTGATCACCCGGATCAAGACGGCCACGGGCGTCTTCCGCACCCTGTTCTACCTGCCCTACCTGGCCCCGCCCGTGGCGGCCACGATGGCCTTCGCCTTCCTCCTCAACCCCGGCACGGGTCCCGTCAACTCGATCCTGGAGCGAGTGGGCCTGCCGGCGCCGGGCTGGTTCAACGACCCCGCCTGGTCCAAACCGGCCCTGACCCTGCTGGCCCTGTGGGGCATCGGCGACCTCATGGTCATCTTCATGGCGGCCCTGCTGGACGTGCCGAAGGAGCAGTACGAGGCGGCGGAGCTGGACGGCACGTCCCCCTGGCAGCGCTTCCGCTACGTCACGCTGCCGAACATCTCCCCGATCGTGATGTTCGCGGTGGTCACCGGCGTGATCCAGACGATGCAGTACTACACCCAGCCACTGATCGCCGGGAAGGTCGCCTCGGGCGTGATCCAGGGCGCGGGCACCCAGTTCGAGCCGGGCTACCCGGACAAGTCCACCCTCACCCTCCCCCAGCTCGTCTACAACCTGGGCTTCCAGCGCTTCGACTACGGCTCCGCCTGTGTGGTCGCCCTGGTCCTGTTCGCCCTCTCCATGGCCTTCACGGCACTTCTGATGCGCCGCAGGGGCGGCCTGATCCAGGCAGGTGACCGATGACGCAGGTGCTCGACAAGCCCCTGGACCTGAAGAAGGCGCCGCCCACCCCGGCGGAGCGCACCGCCCACCGCAGGGCCCTCCTGGAATGGATCGCCGTCCACTCCCTCGGCATCGCCGCGGCCCTCTTCTTCACGCTGCCCTTCGTCTTCGTGTTCCTCACATCGCTCATGAGCGACTCCCAGGCGCTCAGCCGCGACCTGATCCCGCGCACCTGGGAGTGGGGCAACTACGCCAAGGTCTTCGACACCCCCGGCTTCCTCACGTGGTGGCGGAACACCCTGCTCTACGCGGGCCTCGGCACGGTCCTGACGGTCGTCTCCTCGATCCCCGTCGCCTACGCCCTGGCCAAGTTCCGCTTCCGGGGCCGCAATCTCGCCCTGATGCTGGTCATCTCGATGATGATGCTGCCGCCGCAGGTGGTCGTCATCCCGATGTACCTGTTCTGGGCCAAGCAGCTGGACCTGTCCGGCACGCTGTGGCCCCTGATCATCCCCATGGCGTTCGGCGACGCGTTCTCGATCTTCCTGCTGCGCCAGTTCCTCACGACGATCCCCGACGAGTACGTGGACGCGGCCCGGGTGGACGGCTGCGGCGAACTGCGCACCCTGCTCAGGGTCGTTCTCCCGATGGCCAGACCGGGCATAGCCGCGGTGGCGCTCTTCCAGTTCTTCTACGCGTGGAACGACTACTTCGGCCCGCAGATCTACGCCTCGGAGAACCCGGGCGCCTGGACGCTCTCCTACGGCCTGGAGTCGTTCAAGGGCGCCCACCACACCGACTGGAACCTCACCATGGCCGCCACCGTGCTGGTCATGGCCCCCGTGATCCTCGTGTTCTTCTTCGCCCAGAAGGCGTTCGTCGAGGGTGTCACGCTCACCGGAGTAAAGGGTTAGAACACGTATGAAACTCACCGTGGTCGGCGGAGGCTCGACCTACACCCCCGAACTCGTGGACGGCTTCGCCCGCCTGAGGGACACCCTGCCCCTCGGGGAACTGGTCCTGGTGGACCCGGCGCAGGACCGCCTGGAGCTCGTGGGCGGCCTGTCCCGCCGCATCTTCGCCCGCCTGGGCCACCCCGGCCGCATCACCACCACGACCGACCTCGACGCGGCGGTCGACGGCGCGGACGCGGTCCTGCTGCAACTGCGGGTGGGCGGCCAGGCGGCCCGGCAGCAGGACGAGACCTGGCCCCTGGAATGCGGCTGCGTGGGCCAGGAGACCACGGGCGCCGGCGGCCTGGCCAAGGCGCTGCGCACGGTCCCGGTCGTCCTGGACATCGCGGAGCGCGTGCGCCGTGCCAACCCCCACGCCTGGATCATCGACTTCACCAACCCGGTCGGCATCGTCACCCGTGCGCTGCTCCGGGCCGGGCACAAGGCGGTCGGCCTGTGCAACGTGGCGATCGGCCTCCAGCGCAAGTTCGCGGCCCTGCTCTCCCTGGAGCCGTCCGGGCTCCACCTGGACCACGTGGGCCTGAACCACCTCACCTGGGAGACGGGCGTACGCCTGGGCGGCCCCGAGGGCGAGGACGTCCTGCCCCGGCTCCTGGCCGACCACGGCGACACCATCGCGGCGGACCTGCGCCTGCCCCGCCCGCTGCTCGACAGGCTGGGGGTGGTCCCCTCCTACTACCTGCGCTACTTCTACGCCCACGACGAGGTCGTACGGGAGCTGCGCACCAAGCCCTCCCGGGCGGCCGAAGTGGCCGACATGGAACGGCGCCTGCTGGCGATGTACGCCGACCCGGCCCTGGACGAGAAGCCGGACCTGCTCGCCCGGCGGGGCGGGGCCTACTACTCGGAGGCCGCGGTGGACCTGGCCGCGGCCCTGCTGGGCGGCGGCGGCACGCCGTACCAGGTGGTGAACACGTACAACGACGGCACGCTCCCGTTCCTGCCCGACGACGCCGTCGTCGAGGTCCAGGCTGCCGTGGGCACCAAGGGCGCGGCTCCCCTCCCCGTGCACCCCGTCGACCCCCTGTACGCGGGCCTGATGGCCGGCGTCACCGCCTACGAGGACCTGGCCCTGGAAGCCGCCCTGCACGGCGGCCGCAACCGCGTCTTCCGCGCGCTGCTCTCCCACCCGCTCATCGGCCAGTACGAGTACGCCGAGACGCTCACCGACCGGCTCATCGCACACAACCGGGAGCACCTGGCGTGGGCGTGACCGCACGTGTCCTCGCGATCGACGCGGGCAACAGCAAGACGGACGTGGCGATCGTGACGGCCGACGGAGACGTCCTGGCCACGGCACGCGGAGGCGGCTTCCGTCCCCCGGCCGTGGGCCTGGACGCGGCGATGCGGGAGCTGGCCGCGCCCGTCACGCAGGCCCTCACCGCCGCCGGACTCACCTCGGTCACCCACGTCTCGGCGTGCCTCGCCAACGCCGACTTCCCCGTGGAGGAGGAGCAGTTGGCGACCGCGCTGCGGGCCCGCGGCTGGGCCGACACGGTGACCGTCCGCAACGACACGTTCGCCATCCTGCGGGCCGGCGTCACCGAACCGCGCGGCGTGGCCGTCGTCTGCGGCGCCGGCATCAACTGCGTCGGCATGCGACCCGACGGCCGTACGGCCCGCTTCCCCGCGCTCGGCCGGGTCTCGGGCGACTGGGGCGGCGGGTGGGGCCTGGCGGAGGAGGCCATGTGGCACGCCTGCCGGGCGGAGGACGGCCGGGGCGCCCCCACGGCCCTCGCCCGGACCCTGCCCGCCCACTTCGGCCTGCCCACGATGTACGCGCTCGTGGAGGCTCTGCACCTGGAGCACATCGCGCCGTCCAGGCGTCACGAGCTGACCCCGGTCCTCTTCGCGACGGCCGCCGACGGCGACGCGACCGCCCGCGCGATCGTGGCCCGCCAGGCCGAGGAGGTCGTCGCCATGGCGGTGGTGGCCCTCACCCGCCTCGATCTGCTGGCCGAGGAGACACCGGTCCTCCTGGGCGGCGGCGTCCTGGCGGCCGGGCACCCCCAACTCGACGACCACATCCGCCACTTGCTCACGGAGCGCGCCCCCAAGGCGGTCCCCCGGGTGGTGACGGCGAGCCCGGTCCTGGGGGCGGCGCTGCTGGGTCTGGACCGCTTCGGCGCGGGAGAGGAGGCGCAGGAACGGGTGCGGGGGCACTACGGCGTCTGAGCGGACCCGTACCCGCCGGTTCCCGGCGCCGCGCGCACCCCACCGCCCCGGGAACCGAACAACCACCCCGAACGTGTACCTGGACAGGGGTGGTGCTCCGCGCTGCGATCCGATCAAGATCGAGGCAAGGCCGGTGCGCATGTCGGTCCCGGCGGCGATACTTGCGGCGACGGATGACCATGGGGGAGGTCACAGTGACGTACACGCCGAAGAGCAGCACACCGCCACCGGCGAGTTCCGGCCTGCCCATCCTGCCGGCCGTACCGGCGCAGGCGTCCCCACCGGCCCCGGCCCGCCCTCCGGGGAGCCCGGCAGCACCGCACGGGTCCCCGCAGTCCCCTCGCCGTACGGCTTTCGCCGAGGGTCTGGACCGCCTGCGCACCGCCGCCACGACGGAGCCCGGGCGTCTGCGCATCATCGGCGCCCTCCTTGCCCTGCTCGTCATCGCCTTCGGCTCCGTCACGGCCTGGCAGATGACCGACCGCGCGGCCGCCGCCGACGACGTCCTCACCAGCAGCCAGCCCCTCACCTCCGACGCGGCCGACATCTACCGCTCCCTCGCGGACGCCAACACCGCCGCCTCCAGCGGTTTCCTCGCCGGCGGCCAGGAATCGGCCACCACCCGCGACCGGTACGAGAAGGACATCCGCACGGCCGCCGAGAAGCTCGTCAACGCGGCCGCCAACGCGAACCCCGACTCGCCCTCCACCGCGACGATCGCCGAACTGAACCGGCTTCTGCCCGAGTACAAGGGCCTGATCGAGCGCGCCCGCACCTACAACCGCCAGGGCTTCCCCGTCGGCGGCGCCTACCTGCGCTACGCCAACGAGAAGATGCAGCAGCAGATGCTCCCGGCGGCGGAGGACCTCTACCAGAAGGAGAACCAGCGCCTGGAGGCGGACTACGCGGACGCCCGCCCCTACCCCTGGGCGGCCATCGCCCTCGGCGTCCTCGCCCTCGCCGCCCTGGCCTGGTCCCAGCACCGCATGTACCGCCGCACGAACCGGGTCCTCAACCACGGCCTGGTCGCCGCCACGGCCACCGCCACGGTGGTGCTGCTCTGGCTGGTCGTCGGCCACAGCGTCGCCCGGGCCGCCCTGGACGACTCCTACGACCACGGCGTCCGCTCCCTGAACGTGCTGCACGACGCCCGCATCGCCTCCCTCAAGGCCCGGGGCAACGAGAACCTCACCCTGGTGGCCCGGGGCGCGGAGACGAAGAAGGTCGGCGACCGGACCTACGACGCCTACGACCACGACTTCGGCACGGACATCAAGGCCCTGGGCGCCCGCCTGGAGGCCGCCGGGAAGCTCGCCGACGACGCCGCGGGCGAACGCCCCGTCACCACGGCCACGGGCAACATGAAGGAGTGGCAGAAACGCCACGCGGCGGCCCGCGAGCAGGACGAGAACGGCAACTACCAGCAGGCGCTCGACCTGGTCATCGGCGCGAAGGGCGCGACCGGCGAGTGCTTCGACAGCGTCGACGCCAACCTGCGCGCGGCGCTGGCCCACGAGGAGACGGAGTTCCGGCACGCGGCGGGCGACGGCCGGGACGCGCTGACGGGCCTCCCGGCGGGCGCCGCGGTCCTGGCGGTCCTGGGCGCCGCGGGCGCGGTGCTCGGCATCGGCCGCAGGCTCTCGGAGTACCGGTGAACGGGCCACGGGCGGAAGGAGGAGGCACGATGCGCGGCAGTCTCAAGGGCTGGGGCGGAGTGAGCGCGATGGCGGTCGTCTGCGTCCTGGTGGCGCTCCTCGCGCTCTGCCTCCCGAAGTCGGCCGTCACGACGGACTCCACCCGCACGACGGGCGGCACCGCGACCACCTCGACCGGGACCGCGACCACCGGATCGGTGGACGAGGACTGCGAGGACCCGGAGAAGCAGACCCTCGCTCCCTCCTCCGCCGACGGCCCCACGATCCAGGAGATCAAGAACCGCAAGGGCGAGAAGCGCAAGCTGATCGTCGGCGTCGACCAGAACAGCTACCGCTGGGGCTACCGCAACCCCAACAGCGGCAAGAAGGCGGAGCTCGAAGGCTTTGACATCGACCTGGTCCACCGCATCGCCGAGGACATACTCGGCGATGCGAAGGCCGTCCAGTTCAAGGCGATCCCCACCGACCAGCGCATCCCGGCGATCCAGGACGGGCGCGTGGACATGGTCGTCCGCACGATGACCATCAACTGCGCGCGCATCCAGGACGTCGCCTTCTCCGCGCCCTACTTCAAGACGGGCCAGCAGGTCCTCGCCCCCAAGTCCAGCCCCGTCAAGGGCTACGACGGCACGCTCGCGCACAAGAGGATCTGCACGGCGGCCGGTTCGACGGCGTACTCCACGCTGGAGGCGGACAAGAAGAGCGGGGAACTCCCCGCGACGACCGACATCTCCACCACCGTCCCGAACCAACTCGACTGCCTGGTCCGGCTCCAGCTCGGCGAGGTCGACGCGGTCGTCACGGACGGCGCCCTCGCGGCGAGCCAGGCGGCACAGGATCCGACGGTCCAGCTCAAGGGCGACGCCTTCACTGCCGAGTACTACGGCGTGGCGATGAAGAAGGACGCGGACGATCTGGTACGCCGGGTCAACCGGATCCTGGTGGACTACCGCAAGGACACCGCGAACGGCTGGCAGGCGTCGTACGGGAAATGGCTGTCCGCGACACTGGGCAGGGATGCGAAGAAGTCGGAACCCCCGGCACCGGAGTACCTCCGCACCGGCTGAGGGTGGCCGGGACCGAACAGCGAAAGAGCCCCAACCCCCCGACCGGTACGAAGGCAGCGAGAGGTGATCGATGGGCGTCACGGGACCCGCCGGGCCGGTGATGGACCGGGACGAGGTGGACCGTGCGCTGGCGCGGCTCGGCGCGGAGCACGAGGCGATCGAGACCTCGCTCCTCGCCCTGCAGGACCACGCGGGCCGCAGACTCCTGGAGGGTGCCGAGCTCACCGGCGTGACCCGGGAGCGCTGGGCGTCCACGGAGGCGTCGATCACGCTGCTGTGGACGTACTTCGACGCGTACTCCGGCGCGCTGCGCTCCGCCCGGGACATCCGGGCCCGGCGCCGCTGGTCCAGCCGCGAGGACCTGGCGGAGCTGACCGAACTCCTCAGCGGGGAAGCGGTCACGGTCGCCGGCAGCGCCGCGGCGACCGCCAACGCGCCGACGCTGCACGGGAGTCCGGGCAAGCTCAGTGAGCGCTACTCGCTCGCCACGCTCGTCGACCGGATGAACGAGCTGTACGCGACGAGCCTGGACATGGTGGTCGCCGCGGACGCGGTCTGGTCGGCGCTGCCGGCCCGGATCGACCTGCTGGCGGCCGAGCTCCAGCGCACCCGCCGGCTCGCCCACTCGGTCGGGGTGCGGCCCGGCGAGCATCCGGCGGGCGACGACCTGGAGCGCATCACCCGCACGCTGACGAAGCTGCGCGAGCAGGTGATCTCGGACCCGCTGGCGTTCTGGCAGCCCGCCGAGGGCAGTTCGGCGCCGGGCGGCGGCCGGCCGGACACGACGGTGTACGACCGCGAGGCGCGCGCCCTGGAGGACGTCCGGCGGGAGATCGACGCCGTGCTGACGGTCCGCCAGGACGCGGAGAAGCGGATCGTCGCGCTGCGGGACGTCCTCAGCCGCGCGGACCGTACGCTCGCCGAGGCGCGCACCGCGCGCGGCGAGGTCCTGGCGAAGATCGCCGCGACGGAGGTGCCGGTCGTCAGCGGCCCGCCCACGGCGCTGCAGGAGCAGCTGGCGACGGCCGCGGAGTACCGCAGGCAGGGCCAGTGGCACCGGCTGTCCCCGCTGCTGGAGTCGCTGGAGCAGAAGGCCGAGGACGAACTGCTGCGCGCCCGCGAGTCGTTGACGGCCGTGACGGCGCCGCTGGCGGTCCGCGCGGAGCTGCGCGGCCGGCTCGACGCGTACAAGGCGAAGGTCGCCCGGCACGGCTTCGCGGAGGACGCGCTGCTGGTGGAGCGGTACGAGAAGGCGCGCCGCATGCTGTGGAGCGCCCCCTGCGACCTGCGCGCCGCCGAGCAGGCCGTGCTGCGCTACCAGCGGGCGGCCGCCGAGCTGCTGGGCGGCCCGCGGGTGCCGGACCAGGGCCCGCCGGAGGACGACCGGAGGGGGCCGGGCGCATGAGCGACGAGGGGGAGTCCATGAGTCAGGCACCGCACGAGCCGTCCGGCCCCGCGCGCAGCTGCCAGCGCCCCACCTGCGAGGGCGTGTACGAGGACGTGGGCGGCGGCGAGCTGTACTGCGACACCTGCGGGCTGGCGCCGGTCGTCGCGCCGGACGGCATGGTCGGTTCGCCGCCCACCGGCATCACCGCCGGCGGCAGGGGCGGCTCCCGCGGCTCCGGCAGCGGCAGCTCCCGTTCCGGCAGCGGCAGTTCCCGTACGTCGTCGCAGTCCTCGAAGTCGCGCCGGTCGGTGTCGGGACGCCTCTCGCGCTCCCTGTCGGGCAGGTCGACGGGCCGCTCGGTGTCGGTGCGCAGTTCGGGTTCCGCGGCCGGTTCGACGTCCCGGGGCCGGCTGGGCGCCGGGCTGGTGCAGGTGCCGCCGATCCCCCGCCCCGACCCGCGCGAGATGGTCCTGGACCACCCCGAGGTGCCCGAGCGGAAGCGGTTCTGCTCGCGCTCGGACTGCGGTGCGCCGGTGGGCCGGGCACGCGGCGACCGGCCGGGGCGCACGGAGGGCTTCTGCACCAAGTGCGGCCACCCGTACTCGTTCGTGCCGAAGCTGGCGGCCGGGGACGTGGTGCACGGCCAGTACGAGGTGGTCGGCTGTCTCGCGCACGGCGGTCTCGGCTGGATCTACCTCGCCGTGGACCGGGCGGTCTCGGACCGCTGGGTGGTCCTCAAGGGCCTGCTGGACACGGGCGACCAGGACGCGATGGCGGCGGCCATCTCCGAACGGCGCTTCCTCGCGGAGATCGAGCACGCCAACATCGTGCGGATCTACAACTTCGTGGAGCACCTGGACCAGCGCACGGGCTCGCTCGACGGCTACATCGTCATGGAGTACGTCGGCGGCAAGTCCCTCAAGGAAATCGCCAACGCCCGCCGCACGGCCCAGGGCAGGCGCGACCCGCTGCCGGTGGAGCAGGCCTGCGCGTACGGCATCGAGGCGCTGGAGGCGCTCGGCCACCTGCACGGCCGCAACCTGCTCTACTGCGACTTCAAGGTCGACAACGCGATCCAGACCGAGGACCAGCTGAAGCTGATCGACATGGGCGCGGTGCGCCGGATGGACGACGAGGAGTCGGCCATCTACGGCACGGTCGGCTACCAGGCCCCGGAGGTGGCCGAGGCCGGTCCGTCGGTGGCCAGCGACCTGTACACGGTCGCGCGCACCCTCGCCGTGCTGACCTTCGACTTCCAGGGCTACACGAACGTCTACGTCGACTCCCTGCCCGACCCGGACCACATCGAGGTGTTCCGGCAGTACGAGTCGTTCTACCGGCTGCTGGTCCGCGCGACGGACCCCGACCCGGCCCGCCGCTTCGCCTCCGCTCAGGAGATGACCGAACAGCTGACGGGCGTCCTGCGGGAGGTCGTCTCCCTGCAGACGGGCCGCGCCCGGCCCGCGCTGTCCACCCTGTTCGGGCCGGAACTGCGGGTGACGGACACGGAGTTGTTCCCGGCGTCGGTCGGCGAGGTGTCCCGGCTGGGAGCCCGTACGGTTCGCTCCGGGCACCGCCCCGCCGCCGCGCCGTCCGCCGCCGGCACGCCCGCCGTCGCGCCGTCCGCGGTGGCCCCGGTTCCCGCGCCCTCGCTTCCCGCCGGACCCGTCCCGTACGGCGGGGCGCCCGGACCGGCCCTCACGCACACCGCGCCCGGGCCGGCCGGCCCCGCCCTGCCCGGCCTGGTCAAGCCCGTCGACACGGCCGCCGCCGCCCTGGCCCTGCCCGTCCCCCGCGTCGACCCGACCGACCCCAACGCCGGTTTCCTCGCGGGTCTGATGACCTCGGCCCCGGCCGAGCTGCTCGGCGCCCTCGCGGCCGCCCCGGCCCCGTCGACCGAGACCCGGCTGCGGCAGACCCGGGCCTGGCTGGAGACGGGCGATCCGGGCGCCGCGCTGGGGGCCCTGACCGCCCTGGAGGGCGAGCGGCCCGACGACTGGCGGGTGGTCTGGTACCGGGGCGTGGCCGCCCTGGTCACCGGTGACGACGAGGGCGCCGCGCTGGCCTTCGACGCGATCTACGACGCCTTCCCGGGCGAGATCGCGCCCAAGCTGGCGCTGGGCCTGTGCGCGGAGGTGCTGGGCCAGCTGGACAACGCCGCCGAGTACTACCGGCTGGTGTGGGCGACCGACCCCAGCCATGTGAGCGCCGCGTTCGGTCTGGCCCGGGTGCAGCTGGCGACCGGGGACCGGCGCGGCGCCGTACGGACGCTGGAGTCCGTCCCGGAGTCGTCCATCCACTACACGGCCGCGCGCGTGGCGGCCGTCCGGGCCCGGTTGCGGCAGCGCACGGCGACGGCGTCGGACGCGGCCTTCCTGGAGGACCTGACGGCGGCCGCGGCGCAGGTGGAGGCGCTGGAGGCGTACGGTCTGGATCCGGCGCGCCGCGAGCAGCTGTCCGCCGAAGTCCTCGGTTGCGCCCTGGACTGGGTACTCTCCGGGGGCCAGGGTTCCGCCCCTCCCGCCGCCGGAGGACGGACGCTGCTCGGCAGCGGCCTGGACGAGCGGGGCCTGCGCTTCGGCCTGGAACGTTCGTACCGCACGCTGGCCCGGCTGGCGCGGGGCGGCGAGGAGAGGATCGACCTGGTGGAACGTGCCAATCGTTACCGCCCCCGGACGTGGGTGTAGTTGATGTCGCAGATGCCCCAGTTGTCCGCCTGCCCGAGTTGCGAGGAACCCCTCGAATCGGGTGACCGTTTCTGCGGCGCGTGCGGATACGACCTGTCCGCCGTGCCGGAACGGCCTCAGGACAACCCGACCATCGCCATGAACGGCTCGGTGCCCGCGCAGGGCGCGCCGGCCGGTGCGTACCCCGAGGCCCCGACGGTGCCACCCGACGGCTCGGCGTGGCCCGCCCCCGGGCCGGCCGGCCCGGACGCCCCGGAACCGGTGCACCTGCCGACGGACCTCCCGGGCACCGACTCGGGCGGCTCCGCGCTGCCACCGGGCACGCCCCCGCCCCCGAGCGCCCCGCCGGCCCCGGCCGCGGGTGTCCGCTTCGACCGGCCGGCCCGGCCCGGCGGTCACGCCGTTCCGGCCGGGGCCGAACGGACCCAGCCCGACGCATACCTCCTCCAGGCACCGGACCCACGGGTGTCCGCCGACCCCGCGGCACCTGCCGCGGACGCCGGCGGCAAGGTCTGCGTGGCCTGCCGAGCCGGCCGCGTGGACGACGACGGCTACTGCGAGAACTGCGGCCACGCCCAGCCGCGCGAACGGGACCACATGGAGCAGGAGTCCGGCCCGGTGGCCGCGGTCAGCGATCGCGGCCTGCGCCACCACCGCAACGAGGACGCGTTCGCCATCGGCAGCACCGCGCTGCCCGACGGCTCCCCCGCCTCCGTGGCGATCGTCTGCGACGGCGTCTCCTCGGCGACCCGCCCCGACGACGCCTCACTGGCGGCGTCGAAGGCGGCGAGCGAGTCCCTGCTGGCCGCGCTGCCCCGGGGCACGCACCCGCAGCAGGCGATGCACGACGCGATCGTCGCCGCCTCCCGCGCGGTCAACTCGCTCGCCGAGGAGCCCGCCACGGCCCGCGAGCACGCCCCGCACCAGAACGCGCCCGCGTGCACCATCGTCGGCGCGGTGGTGACGTCGGGCCTGCTGATCGTCGGCTGGGTCGGCGACAGCCGCGCCTACTGGGTCCCGGTCGACCGGAGCGCTCCCCCGGCCCGGCTCACCGAGGACGACTCCTGGGCCGCGCAGATGGTCGCCGCGGGCCTGATGAACGAGGCCGAGGCCTACGCCGACGAGCGCGCCCACGCGATCACCGGCTGGCTCGGCGCCGACGCCTACGAACTGGAGCCGCACACGGCCGCGTTCAAGCCGGACCGCCCGGGCGTGGTCGTGGTCTGCACGGACGGCCTGTGGAACTACGCGGAGGCGGCCGAGGAGATGGCCCGGGTCGTTCTGCTGGACGCGGCCACCCATCCGCTGCACAGCGCCCGGGTGCTCGTCGGCCACGCGCTGGACGGCGGGGGCCACGACAACGTAACAGTGGCCCTCGTGCCGTTCCCCGCCGTCCCGCAGGGGGCAGGATCGGCCTGAGGCCACGTACGGGGACGCCTCGGCGGACCGGAGGGGACCGGTCCGCCTACCGTCATCACCCCGCCTCGGCGGGGGCTTTGAAGGGGGATCGAAGCAGGCATGGCCAATTTCTCGAAGTCGAACGTGCCCCGGTTCTCGGTGGACGTGTACCAGAACGAGTACCTGCCGGAGGGCTCCGGCGAGGTCAACGCCATCGTCACGGTGACGGCGACCGGCGGCGGCACGATCGGCAGCGCGGTCGCGGCGCCCCACCTCTTCGCGCCCGGCCAGGGCCCGTCCGCCGCCGTGGCGGTCATGGTCGACTGCTCGGGGTCGATGGACTACCCGCCGACCAAGATGCGCAACGCCCGGGACGCCACGTCCGCCGCTGTCGACACCCTGCGCGACGGCGTGCACTTCGCGGTGATCGGCGGGACGCACGTGGCCAAGGAGATCTACCCGGGCGGCGGCCGGGTCGCGGTCGCCGACGCCACCACCCGGGCCCAGGCCAAGCAGGCGCTGCGCTCGCTGAGCGCGGGCGGCGGCACGGCGATCGGCACCTGGCTGCGCCTGGCCGACCGGCTGCTGTCCTCGGCGGACGTCGCCATCCGGCACGGCATCCTGCTCACCGACGGCCGCAACGAGCACGAGTCGCCCGAGGACCTGAAGGCCGCGCTCGACGCGTGCGCCGGGCGCTTCACGTGTGACGCGCGCGGTGTGGGCACCGACTGGGAAGTGAAAGAAGTCACAGGGATCGCCTCCGCCCTGCTCGGCACGGCCGACATCGTCGCCGATCCGGCCGGGCTCGCCGCCGACTTCACGGGGATGATGGAGACGGCGATGGGCAAGGAGGTCGCGGACGTCTCCCTGCGGCTGTGGACCCCGGTGGGCACGGCTGTGAAGTTCGTCAAGCAGGTCGCCCCCACCGTCGAGGAGCTGACCGGCCGGCGCACCGAGGCGGGCCCGCGCGCGGGCGACTACCCCCTGGGCTCCTGGGGGGACGAGTCCCGTGACTACCACGTCTGCGTGGAGGTGCCGCCCGCGAACCTCGGCCAGGAGATGCTGGCGGCCCGGATCTCGCTGGTCGTTCCGCAGCCCGACGGCAGCGTCCAGAACCTCGGCGCGCAGGGCCTGGTGCGGGCCGTGTGGACGGACGACATGGTCGCCTCGACGTCGATCAACCCACAGGTGGCCCACTACACCGGGCAGGCCGAACTGGCACAGGTCATCCAACAAGGGCTGGATCTGCGCAAGTCGGGCGATATCGACGGAGCAACGGCCAAACTGGGCCGGGCCGTTCAGCTCGCCAGTGCGTCGGGGAACGCCGATACTGCGAAACTGCTTGCGAAGGTGGTGGACGTGGTCGACGCCGCGACCGGTACTGTGCGACTGAAGGCGAAGGTCGAGGAGGCGGACGAGATGACACTCGAAACCCGGTCCACCAAGACCGTTCGCGTGAAGAAGTGACCTAGAAGAGATCGAAGGAGGGACGCGCCGACATGCCGACCTGCCCGAACGGACACCAGTCGGGTTCCGACGACTGGTGCGAGGTCTGCGGTCACCGCATGGCGGGTACCGTGCCTCCGCCTCCCCCGCCGCCCCCGCCCGGCGGCGGTTACGGCTTCCCGCCCCCCGCCGGTCCCGGCGGCCCGGGTGGCCAGCCCGGCGGCCGCCCGCCGCACCTGTCCGCCGTGCCGAACGCCGAGCCGGAGCTCTGCCCGCAGTGCCGCACGCCCCGTGAGGGCGGCGCGCCGTTCTGCGAGGAGTGCCGGTGGAACTTCCTGACGAACACGGCGACCTCGTACACCCCGGCGGCCCCGCCGCCGCCCGCGCCCGGCGGCCCGGGCATGCGCTTCCAGCCGCCGGGCCGGCCCGGCCCGGGCGGTCCGTCGTACGGCGGCGGTGACGGGTTCGACTACCAGAGCTCCCGCCCCTCGCAGATGAACCGCCCGGCCGAGCCGATCCCGCCCTTCGGCGGCGACCCGTCCGGCCGGCCCGGCCCCGGCGGCCATCCCGGCCAGGGCGGTCCCGGCGGCCACCCCGGACCCGGTGGTCCGGGCGGATTCGGTCCCGACCCGTCCCGTCCGGTCCCGCCGCCGCCCGGCCCGGGCGGACACGGTGGCCACGGTGGTCCCGGAGGCCACGGCGGCCCCGGTGGTCATGGCGGCCCCGGTGGGGCTCCGCAGGCGTTCCACCAGTCCGGCCCGCCGGCCCCGCCCGGTTTCCCGCAGGAGACCCAGCGGCCGCCGCAGCAGGGCGGTCCGTCCTTCGGCGGCGGTGACGACGACTGGGTGATCTCCCCGCCGACCTCGGGCCCCGGCGGTCACGGCGGACCCGGCCAGGGCGGTGGTTACGGCTACCCGCAGCCCGGCGCGACCCAGGCCCCGCCCGGACCCGGCGGCTTCCCGCAGCAGCCCCAGGGCCCGGCGACCTGGACCGCGACGATCGGCCCGGACCGCGAGTACTTCATGGCGATGATGCAGCGTTCCGGCCCCGAGGCCGCGGGCCTGAACCTGCCCGCGTACTCGCCCGAGCAGCAGCGCACGCTCACCGGCAACCAGATCACGATCGGCCGCCGCCGGCACTCCACCGGCGACACCCCCGACATCGACCTGTCGACGCCGCCGGAGGACCCGGGCGTCTCGCACCAGCACGCGGTACTGGTGCAGCAGCCGGACGGCAGCTGGGCGGTCGTCGACCAGAACTCGACGAACGGCACCACGGTCAACGGCTCCGAGGAGCCGATCCAGCCGTTCGTCCCGGTGCCGCTGCAGGACGGCGACCGGGTGCACGTCGGCGCCTGGACGACGATCACGATCCGCCGCGGCTGAACCCGCCCGCCCGGCTCATCGGGCCGGGCGCGTCGGACCGGGCTCGGCGCGTCGAGCCGGGCGTCAGGACGGGAGGGGCCAGGCGTACGGCCCCTCCGGGTCGTCCAGCCAGGCCCACTCCCGGTCCCCGCTGACGGTGATGCCGTAGCGCTCGCGCTGCGGCCTGCCCTCCTGCTCCCACAGCGCGTGCGCCTCCTGCGGGTCGAGGGTGCCGCGGGTCAGGGCCAGCAGGAAGCGGAACAGGTCGTCCTCCCTGGCCCGGTGCGGCACCCCGCCCAGCTGGAGCGGCTCGCCCCCGGCCCGGCTCGTGCCGCGCAGCGGCACGAAGTAGGCGGGCGTGTGCAGGAACCGCCCCTCGGCGTGCCCGGCGTCGCCGACGGTGAGCACGATCAGGCCGGTGGCCAGCGGCAGGAGCACGCGCCCGCCGGGACGGCTCTGCGCGAGCCAGGCCCGCGGCACGGTGCTCAGGGCGCAGGTGGCGATGATCCGGTCGAACGGCGCCCGCTCGGGCACGCCCCGCGCTCCGTCACCGGTGACGACGACCGGGTGGTACCCGGCCGCGGCCAGGTGCCGGCGGGCCGACTCCGTGATCTCCGGGTCGAGATCGACCGTGGTGACCCGGTCGTCGCCGAGCCGGTGGGCGAGCAGCGCGGCGTTGTACCCGGTCCCGGCGCCGATCTCCAGGACCTGGTGCCCCTCGCGCACGTCCAGCGCGACCAGCATGTCCGCCATGAGGGACGGCTGGCTGCTGGACGACAGCAGTTCACCGTCCCGCAGCCGGGTCGCCAGCGGGGTGTCCTCGTAGGCGCCGCGCAGCCACCGCTCGCGGGCCTCGCGCTCCGGGCTCTCCCCCCAGCGGCGTTCGAAGCCCCCGGAGACGCCGACGTAGTAGTACGGCACGAACAGGTGCCGTGGCACCGCCGCGAACGCCTCCCGCCATCCCGGGTCGGCGGCCCAGGCCCCGCTCGCCTCGATCCGCCGCACCAGCGCCGCCCGCGCGGCGGCGGCGAGTGTGTCGAGTTCCCTGCCGGATGCGTGGCCGCCCATGTCTCCACAGTAAGGCGGGGATCTTCGGGCGGGTCCTAGGTCTTGAGTCCTATGCCGGCGCGTCTGAGACCATGGACGGCGTGAAAGAGATTCGGCGCGGCACGCTTCAGGAGCAGACCTTCTACGAGCAGGTCGGCGGGGAGGAGACCTTCCGCCGGCTCGTCCACCGTTTCTACGAGGGAGTCGCCGAGGATCCGCTGCTGCGGCCCATGTACCCCGAGGAGGACCTGGGCCCGGCCGAGGAGCGCCTCACGCTCTTCCTCATCCAGTACTGGGGCGGCCCCACGACGTACAGCGAGAACCGCGGCCACCCCCGCCTGCGGATGCGGCACGCGCCCTTCACGGTCGACCGCGCGGCGCACGACGCCTGGCTGAAGCACATGCGGGTCGCCGTGGAGGAACTCGGCCTGTCCGAGGAACACGAGCACACGCTGTGGAACTACCTGACGTACGCGGCGGCGTCCATGGTGAACACCCCGGGCTGACCGGTCGGACCGGCGCCCGGCGGGGAACCGGTCAGCGGACGCTGACGTCCAGCGCCCCGAGCCCGGCCCGCCGTACCGCTATCGACCCGTAGGGCGTGCGCAGCCGGAGCCAGGCGCCCGCGGAGAGCAGGGCCGGCGGCTGACCGGGCCGCAGGAATCCGAGCGACTGCGCCGCGTGCACGGCCCGGACGGGCAGCCGGGTGTCGCCGACCGTGCGGGACCAGATGTCCCGGCCGATCCGGTCCAGTTCGGCGCGGGTGCGCCGCTCCTCGGGCAACTCCTGCGTGCGGGAGCGGAACTCGGTGACCACGGCGGCCACCAGGGAGCGCAGCGCGTCCGGCGCGGGCAGTCCCGGCTCGGGCCGCCAGCCGCCGCGCGGCGGCAGCACACCGGCCCAGGGCGGCCCGGTCACCGCGCCCGGCACGACGGCCGTGGCGGCCCTCTCGTCCACCGACTCCAGGAGCTCACCGGCGGACACGGTCACGTCCAGCGTGACGTCGAGCCCGTTCTCGTACGGCTTCGCCAGCCGTACCGCGCGGATCGCCAGCACCTCGAAGGACGGCGGCCGCCCGAAGACGGCGAGCGCGGTGCCCGCGGCCTGCAGACGCACCGCGGCCCCGCGGTCGTAGTGGAGCAGCCGGGAGAGAAAGGCCGCGAGATCCGCCGCCTCCCCCTCGTCGGCGAGGTGGAGCACCGTCATGCGGCGACGGCCTCCTCCTCGTCGTCGTCCATGTACTCGCCGAGGAACTCGCGCTCCTCGGCGGTGAGCCGGCGCGGGCGCTGCGCCTCGAAGTCGAACGGCACGATCACCGTCGAGGCGCGCACGTAGATCTGGTCGTCGTCCTTCACCTCGTAGGTGAGGGTGAAGGACGCCGCCCTGATCTCCGTGACCCACAGCTCGATGTCCACCGGGTGGTGCCGGTGGACGAGCTGCCGTTTGTAGTCGATCTCATGGCGAGCCACCACGGACCCCTGCTGGAAGTCCTTCTCCGGGCGGAACAGGAAGTCGATACGGGCCTCCTCCAGGTAGCGGAGGAACACCACGTTGTTGACGTGGCCGTACGCGTCCATGTCCGCCCAGCGCAGCGGGCAGCGGTAGATGTGCCGCAAGATCAGCCCCGGGTCAGCTTCTTGTAGGTGGCGCGGTGCGGACGGGAGGCGTCCGGGCCGAGCCGCTCGACCTTGTTCTTCTCGTAGGACTCGAAGTTGCCCTCGAACCAGAACCACTTGGACTCGCCCTCGTAGGCGAGGATGTGCGTGGCGATGCGGTCCAGGAACCACCGGTCGTGGGAGACGACCACGGCGCAGCCGGGGAACTCCAGCAGCGCGTTCTCCAGGCTGGAGAGGGTCTCGACGTCGAGGTCGTTGGTCGGCTCGTCGAGGAGCAGCAGGTTGCCGCCCTGCTTGAGGGTGAGCGCGAGGTTCAGGCGGTTGCGCTCACCGCCGGAGAGCACACCGGCCGGCTTCTGCTGGTCCGGCCCCTTGAACCCGAAGGCGGACACGTAGGCGCGGGAGGGCATCTCCACCTGTCCCACGTTGATGTAGTCCAGCTCGTCGGAGACGACGGCCCACAGGGTCTTCTTGGGGTCGATGTTCTCGCGACTCTGGTCCACGTACGAGATCTTGACGGTCTCGCCGACCTTGATCGAGCCGGAGTCGGGCTCCTCGATGCCCTGGATCATCTTGAACAGCGTGGTCTTGCCGGCGCCGTTCGGGCCGATGATGCCGACGATGCCGTTCCGCGGGAGCGTGAAGGAGAGGTCGTCGATGAGCAGCTTGTCGCCGAAGCCCTTGGTGAGGTTGTTGACCTCGACGACGACGCTGCCCAGGCGGGGGCCCGGCGGGATCTGGATCTCCTCGAAGTCCAGCTTCCGCATCTTGTCGGCCTCGGCGGCCATCTCCTCGTAGCGGGCCAGACGCGCCTTGGACTTGGCCTGGCGCCCCTTGGCGTTGGAGCGCACCCACTCCAGCTCTTCCTTGAGCCGCTTCTGCCGCTTGGCGTCCTTCTGCCCCTCGACCTTCAGGCGGGCGGCCTTGGTCTCCAGGTACTTGGAGTAGTTGCCCTCGTAGGGGTAGAGGCGACCGCGGTCGACCTCGCAGATCCACTGGGCGACGTTGTCGAGGAAGTACCGGTCGTGGGTGACCGCGACGACGGTGCCCGGGTACTTGGCCAGGTGCTGCTCCAGCCAGTTCACCGACTCGGCGTCGAGGTGGTTGGTGGGCTCGTCGAGCAGCAGCAGGTCGGGCTGCTCCAGCAGCAGCTTGCACAGCGCGACGCGGCGGCGCTCACCACCGGAGAGGTTGGTGACGGCCCAGTCGCCGGGCGGGCAGCCCAGGGCGTCCATGGCCTGCTCCAGCTGGGCGTCGAGGTCCCAGGCGTTGGCGTGGTCGAGCTGCTCCTGGAGCTTGCCCATCTCGTCCATGAGCTCGTCGGAGTAGTCGGTCGCCATCTGCTCGGCGATCTCGTTGAACCGGTCGAGCTTGCCCTTGATCTCGGCGACACCCTCCTGGACGTTCTCCAGGACGGTCTTCTCCTCGTTCAGCGGCGGCTCCTGGAGCAGGATGCCGACCGTGTAACCGGGGGTGAGGAAGGCGTCACCGTTGGACGGCTGCTCGATGCCGGCCATGATCTTCAGGATCGTCGACTTGCCGGCGCCGTTCGGGCCGACGACGCCGATCTTCGCCCCCGGCAGGAAGCTCGTCGTCACGTCGTCGAGGATCACCTTGTCGCCGTGCGCTTTGCGCGCCTTGCGCATGGTGTAAATGAACTCAGCCAAGAGAAACCGTCCGGCAGCTTGAAACTGGCAGTGGGCAGATACACCCCATCTTGCCGTACCGCCAGCCCTGGGTGGAAACGCGTATGGCCGGGGAGCCCTGACCTGGTGGTTCGTGATTGGCGGCCGAGACTCGTTTGTCACTGTCGGTCGCCGTTGGTCGGCCTCGGGCGCCCTCGCACGGCCCAGAGACGGCCCAGGAGTGATCACTCGATGGCAGCGTTGTACGAGGGTTGGGCCATCGTCGCGACGTGAAAAGGCAGGGCTGACCGCCCTCACCGCTTGAGACGTGGACGCGCCGAAGCGCCGCCGCAGCCCGCCCGCGAAGCCTGTGCCTACCGGTTGATCGGAATCTCGTAGACGATCTCGCAGTGAGCGGCGGGCACGACGATGTCCGCTGTCTCGACGGGTCGCCCCTGGTCGCTGTAGTACGTCCGCCGGATGTGCGTAACGAGTGCGGCCTTCTGGATGCCCAGAAGAGAGGCCTCCTCGGCGGTGGCCTGTCGCGGTTCCGGCTGCTCCACGGCGTGGCTGACGGTGACACCGATCGCGGCCATACGGTTCACGACTCCCGCCCCGGCATGCGGGCCTCCCTCGGGGAGAACGATGAGCGTGCCTGCCGTGAGGTCGTACGGCTCCCAACTCGTCGACAGCTGCACCGGCCTGCCGTCAGCCAGGAACTCGTATGACGTCCTGACGCACAGGTCGCCCTCGCTGATGCCCAACCGCGCCGCGATGTCGGCCGGGGCGGGGACCTTGGCGTCGGTCCGGCTCTCCCAATCTCCTTGCCTGCCCACGGCCTTCATGTCCGCCCGGAAGGGAGATCCGCTGGGCTGCTCGCGCGCAGACGACCGGACAACCCGCACCCGTTGCCGAGGCTCGGCGACGTAGGTCCCTGATCCGGCGCGGCCTTCCAGCACGCCCTGGGAGATCAGCAGTTCCTGGGCCCGGCGAACCACGTTCTCGCCCACGCCGCACTCCTGGCCGATCTGAGCACGGGAGGGCAGCCGGTCCCCCGGCTCCCACACGTGCTCCGCGATCCGCCGCCGGAGTTCGTCGGCGATACGGAGGTAGGGCGGCTGCTCAGACATATGGAAAATCTAGTCCACTAGCTCTAATCTAGTTAACTAGCTTCACTCAAAGTGATCGCCGGTGACGGAGGCTGCCCTGTGCCCGCTTCGGGAGTTCGTGCGGCAGCCATCGCTGCCCGGCTGTCCGACCTCGGGCTTCCCGCGCGCTTGGAAGAGCACGACCGGCACACGTCGGTCGAGGCGGAGGTACCCGAATCACTCACCGCCCACTTATGGCGGGAGGTCCTGGAAGCGGTGGCTGAGGCCGATCGGTTCGGGCTTCTCGCCACGAGCCTGAACGACCGCACCCTCTGGGCGGTCGTAAACAAAGCGGTCCCCACGACGGGCGATGTCGGGGGACCGAGCCATCAGCGATAGGAGCTGACCAGCGTGCTCAACCGTATCCGCCGTGCCGCCTCGCTCACCAGAGCGCGGTACTTCCCCAAGGGCAGGCACCGCCGCCCCTTACGGCCGTCCCGGCCGACACCCGCCCCCGCTTCCTCTGCATTCACTGACGAGCCGACGGCCGTCCTGGGCCATCCTCTCGACAGGGTGGGCCACTTGCAGCCACTCCGGGGCGAGGACACCGCACTAGTCCGTCCGTATGTACTGGCGCATGAAGAGCGCGCACGCCGACCTAGGGTCGTCCTTGCTCCCTATCTCCCAGCCGACGCCAGGTCGACCCTCCTGGGGGTTCAGTGATGCCATCACGGCGGCAAGCCCTTGGCTCGGAAGCCTCGGCCACCTCGTACCGCTCGCCTGCGTGCCAGATCGGCACGCATCACGCCTGCGCGGAGTCGTCGCCGGAATTGGCGCCGGTCGACCTTCCCTTGATTTACGAGGCTTGCGATTGCCTGTGTCACGCGGCACCCGGCCGGCCTCAGCCCAGAGGTGACGCGGTGAGCGGGTCGGCATCGAGTGGCACGCCAGCGCTCAGCGCCGAGATCACCGAGAGGGGCACACGGGGATGACGGCACATGACGAACTGAGACTTCTCCCGTGGGCAGGGCCGGACGGCAAGCCGTGCTACTTGAGCACCGATGACCAAGGCGGCTACGTCTCTCGCCTGGCGGACCACATCGAGGCCTTCCAACTCGGGATGGCGTCCCAACTGCCGAAGCACTCACATCAGGTACTCGACGACGAGACCGAGGACCCGGAGGAGCTCAACCTTCTCGCCGCCTAGCTGACGAGCGCGCTGCGAGACGTGCTGCGTGTGGCGACCAGTCGCGGACGCACGCCCGTTGTGCCTGGACGCCCTTGAGGGGCCGAGCGGCAGCAGTGTGCAGTGCCGCAGGGAGCCTCGGCCACATTCCGGGGCTCCCTGTTCTCGTCCGGCGTGCACCTGGCACGGTGCGGCGGGGCCGAGCCTGATGATCGTGGTCGCCGCACTTTTCTGCTGTACTGCAACAACTCCGGAAGGCCCTTCGGTCCCAGCTGTGTGCGCAGGTCATCGGCCTTCGGTTGATCGACTAGCGCTGGCCCGTCCACAAATGGTCCACGGGACGGGACTGCCTGACCCTCCTCGATGCGAACTACGAGCGGGCGGGGCGCTGAGGCCTGGTCCGAGACGCCAGAGGCCCCAAGACAACCCACGGCTCTTCTGCGGCGGTACGTGGTGACGACGAAGAGGGTTGTCCCAAGGAGCGTCCGCACGCTCTACCACTGATCTGAAGGGTTGGCCGAATTCAGCCGCTTTTTGCATCCACCACCGGGCTCCAGTCGATTTCTTGGCATTCTAGCCGCTCAACGCGAACGGAGTATCGCCCCTGGAGAGGAATCGTGACACTCCGAATTTGGTAGTGCCTATTCAGTTCAGGCACTATAGGATTCTTGAGCATAGTAATCAATTCCGTCAGCGAGTTGACGGGGCTGAGATTTGAAACATACCGAAAAGACGTAGCAAACATGTCCGGCTCCGGCATAGGTCGAGGCGTCAGCTGCTGCGGCATGCCGACTCCCCACGCCCAGTCGATCTCATCAAAGGCTGGCCAGTCGGGCGGCAGCTTCGCTTGCACATCGCCAGCTACGAGCGAACTCCTGACCTTCCCTAGCTGCGCGCTCGCAAGCACAATAGTTTGATCCGTCTTGGAGGTTTCAGAAAGCGTAAGGGCATCAATAGGCCATTTGATTTCCAGGATAAGACCCTTACGCGACACTGGATCGAACGCCACTACGTCAAGGTCACCTACAGCTTGCCCCTTCAAATTCCGCACTTTCGTGCCCTCGGTGACTTTAACGCCAGGGATTTCCCTCAGCCAACGACCCCACGCTTTGGCTCGCTCGCCTTGACGCTTGCCAATAGGGCCGTATCGGGCCGGATCTGATGCCGCAGTTCGCAGAACGATTGCATCAATGGCGCGAGGGAACATTACGAGCGGAAGGACTGTGATAAGTCCGCCATTTGGGATTAGAATTGCCGTTCTCATCGACTTGCCCGGGCCGGCCATGAGTCGATGTATGGCCTGTATAGCGAGCTCTCGCGGCACGCTCCCACACAGGCGTGCGAGCCACTCCACGATCGCCTCTTCGGTGCTGTGTTGGAGTGTCGTGCCACGCACGCGCGCTGACGAGTGTGCCATCTCGCCTAGCTCCGCCATTGCCATGAGCGCAGCTAGGACTTCAGCCATTATTCCGACGTTTAGGCCGTCACCAAGGTCAGTGTCATCCGACAAAGGAGGGTCTTGGTGAACTGCGCGCCATGCTTGAACTGCTCGACGAGTCCGCTCCATCGCAGAACTGATGACGTCATCGGGAGGGAGAAAAGCATTAAGCCTTGCACGAGATTGCTTCGACGCCCATTCCACTTCTTTCTGTGTGGGCTCTTCGCGATTCCCAGGCACAGCCTGTCGCTCAAGATACAAGTCGGCAACTTCAAGGCCCATATTCCACTTATATGAGACCCTAAATTTTGTGCCGCCAGTCTTTCTAACCCTATAGGCTTGCGCACGAAGGGCGGCGTCAAGTGATTCGAGGCGTGTCGCCTCCACGGCAGCCTTCACGGCATTTGATACATCGTCTTCGTAGCAAGGTTCGCTACCAATTGGATGCTTAAAGTGCCATGAAATCAGAAAATCCAGCAACATTTCCCACGAAAACTCTGGAAAATCCACCCTGTTCCGCGCGAAGCTTGCTTTCACGCTGAGGGCTTGCGACATGAGCGCATGCAGCCGCTCCTCACCCGTTGACCAAATTGGCAGTTGGTCGACTTGTTTGCGCCAGTCCGAGATCAGGCCACGTAGCTCTTGTTCCGGCGTCACTGGAATTCCCCCGAATTTCAATATCTGAAAACGGCGCAAATGGTCGACCTTGATGCGCTCCAGCCGCAAGGTCTTCACCCGTACTGCCGAGTTTCAACTCCTAAGGAGAAGCTCTACAGAGATCGGTATCGGCGAGTTATGCAGGGCGCGTGGGTTGGCACTGTGAGCCATGGTCGGTTGCCGTACTTCCGTGCTGTACAGCAATGGAGCTGCGCTCAGCTCGACACCGCCCCACCCGCGAAGCCGACTACAAGGTCTCCCAGTACGTCGCAAGTAGCGCTAGCCCACTGCTTCATCCTGCTCGACTTCGATTTATCAGCCATGCGGTTCTCCTCACGCTCGTTCGTCTTCGTGTCCTGGTTGGTGCTCAACTTCGATGCCAAGACCTTGCAGATGACGGCTACCGCGAAGAGGGACAGTGCGAGACTCGGCAGCGCCGAGCTCAGCACAGCTCCAAGTGACCTTAGCTGAAGCACGCGGTCGGCGGAGCGGCTTTGGGCTGGAAATGACTGAACCAAGCCACGACGGACTGATCGGAGACCGTGGACACGATCAGGGCCAGCCGGTGTATTCATCCTCTGACCTGGCCCTGAGTGGTATGGAACGGACACGGGGATCGCACCCGCGTAGCTAGTTTGGAAGATCGCGTACGCGCATTGTGGTTGACCTGGGTAGACGGTGACCTGCACGTTCTCCGGGATCTCCCCGCTGTTCCCCGGCGTTCCCGCAAGGTGCTCGCCGAACAGGCACGCGAGGGGCATGGTGGCCTCTGACGGTCGTGGTACCCTCGCCCACGAGCGGTGTGAAAGCCCAGGTGGCTTTTCTCGCTCCCTACCTGAGGGGTTCGGCCAGGTGTCGGACGATCAGGACTGGCCTTCCTCCTCCTCGCGCCGGCAGGGCTGAGGTCGAAGAAGCGTCAGCAAGATCATATTCATTGACTCCCCTGAGGGGTACCACGGTGGGTCCTGTGTGGGCCTGCGGGTTGCTTAGCACCTGATAGCTGAGCGTAGCTGGAAGCAGATCTGAGTGATCTGTCTGCTGAGCCCCCGACTGCCGGGCAGGGCCTCGGTTCTGACCACGTTTCGCGTGTGGTCGAGCTGAGCCTGCCTTCGTGCGTGCGGTTCGACCACCTGTTCAGAAAGGTGCCGGACCTGTGGGTGCCGGAGTCTTCCTTCCAGCCAGGGCGCTTCTCCTTCTGATGGGAATGTTGTTCTCCCTGGTCATCGCCCTCATCGCCGTGATTATGACTCGCTCAACAGGCGTCTCGATGGTGAATGCGATCTTCAAGGGTGGTGCCGCCTTCACGGCATCGATGCTCATCTGGATTGCCGCGATGGCGCTCTGATCCGCCAGTGACCTGGTGCGTTGCCATCCCATGTGCGAGATGTTGGCGCACCAGGTCGGCGATGTTCCACCTCGGGGTCCGAGCATAACTAGGTGCTTCGTGACGGTAGCTGGATGTACTCTGGTCTGTTCGGCCTTGGGAGCCGAAGTCACGGACAAAGGTGTTGAGTTGACTGATCTTGAGAAGATGGCTGAGCAGTTGGACAAGCTCATCGAAGAGTTCCGCCAGATGAGTAGACCTCGACCGAATGAGCAGGAGCGGATCCTCAAGAATCGGCTTGAGGCCGCCGTTGAGCGTGCTTCGCTTCCGGGGAGCACGTACGCCAAGCAGCTGGCGGAGGTTCGGTCGCAGAGGGCCTCTGACGGTTGGAGGCTCGAAGCCATCCACGGTATCGCGGTCGGGCTCCGCGACGACATCCGGTCAGGATGGGTTCATTCGGTTGTGGAACTGGTCCATGCCGACATGCACAGCGACTACTTGGAGATGGCGGAGTCGCTCCTCAACTCGGGATACAAAGACCCGGCGGCGGTCATCACAGGAACGGCCCTCGAAGTCCACGTGCGAGCTTTGTGCGTTAAGTCCGGCATTGCCACGGACGTGGGAGGTAAGCCCAAGAAGGCCGACACCATGAACGCGGACCTGAAGAAGGCGGGCGTCTACGACGGCTTGCAGCAGAAGCAGGCTACGGCCTGGATGGATCTGCGCAATAAGGCCGCGCACGGGAACTACGGCGACTATGACGAGGCGCAGGTCCGCCTCTTCATCGACGGAGTCCGGGCCTTCATGGTGAAGTACCCGGCGTAGGGAAGCTCCAGGCATGATCGGCGGACCGGCTTAGGCCTAGAGTTGCTCCGGGCCTCAACCCACCGCCCACCCCAGCTCCCATCCCGTACGCCGTCGACCCACACACCGTGGAGCAGGCGTGGTTCATGGCGTCCAGGTGGAGCGCGCCACTGTACGAACGATCTGGACGCCATGGGCCGCGTCTGCTCGGCTCTGCCTGGGTCGATGGCGTACGGGATGGGAGCCTCCCGGCACGCCACTACGCACCCGCAGTCGGGGACGGTGCCCCCTCCATCCCGGTGCCGACCGATCCCCCGCCGGAGGCACTGTTCTAACCCGCGGGCGCTGTGTGCGGTGATCGACTCATGGCTAGCGGCCCTATCCACGCGTGGGCGCGCGTCGGCGCAGCCCGCCGGAGCGGGCCGAAGGCAGGAGCGGCGGCGGAGCGGAGCCGGGAAGCGCGCCCGGCGGAGCGGAGCGCAGCCGGGTGCCTTGATGAACGTAGGGGAACTCCTACCGCGCTGGACTGATCATCGGCGCTGACGCTCACCTACTCACGTGAGTAGGTCCCGGCTACAGTTGGGCTGGCCGACATAGCAGGACGACAGGAGCGTGCTCGCCGGACGGGACCGAAGTCGGAGCGGGTCTACCGCACGATTCGTGAGTGGATCGCTGAGGGCAGGTACTCGCCGGGTTCCAAGCTTCCGTTCGAGCGGAGAAGTCGAAGAGCTTCCCGGATAAGCAGAAGCGTTTGGCGGACACCTGGCTGACCAACGTAGAAGCCGACATGGCTCGTGGGCAGTACATCGACCCCGAGGGCCGCTCGCACCACCTTCCGCGAATACACCGACCGTTGGCTGGCCGCCCTCACGGCCGATCTGACCAGTCGGCCCGCCGTGGAAGGCAGGGCTCCGCCTTCACGCCCTGCCCTACCTCGGAACCCGCCCCATCGGATCCTTCCAGCCCGAGCACATCCGCGGCTGGAACCGCCAGCTCGAAGACGCCGTAGCGTCCACCCAGTACCGGCGCCTCATCTTCGACGCGGTCTCTTCGGTGCTCAACGCGCCCGTGGATGACCGTCTCTTGGCTTCGAACCCCTGCCGGGCTCGATCGGTCAAGGCACCTCGCCCAGTGCCGTCACGAGTGCATCCGTGGTCCGCTGATCAGGTCTTCGGCGTACGCGCCGGACTGCCCGAGCGCTACCGGGCCATGGTCGACCTCGGCGCCGGGTGCGGCCTGCGACAGGGTGAGATCTTCGGCCTGGCCGCCGACAACATCGGAGATCTCGGCTGGCTCTACGTTCGCCAGCAGGTCAAGAAGGTTCGCGGCACGCTGGTCTTCGCTTCGCCCAAGCGTGGCAAGTTACGAGACGTCCCGCTCGAACCGGAGGTGTCGGTCGTGCTCCGCGAACACATGGAGTGCTTCCCGCCCGTCGAAGTGACGTTGCCCTGGCTGACCCCGACCGGCCCCAAGGTCACACACCAGCTCCTCTTCACGAGCGGCATCGGCGCAGCCATCTGGAGCCAGGCGTTCAACGACCAGGCGTGGAAACCCGCGCTCGCATCCGCCGGCATCATCCCGACCCCCGAAAAAGGCCAGCGCTACGTCGCCGCCCGCGAGCACGGCATGCACGCCCTGCGGCACTTCTACGCCTCGGTCCTCCTGGACGCCGGAGAGAGCATCAAGGCTCTGAGCCTCTACCTCGGCCACAGTGACCCGGGCTTCACCCTCCGCGTCTACACACACCTCATGCCGTCCAGCGAGACCCGAACCCGAAAAGCCATCTCCGCGATGTACCGGGCTGCCGGTCACGCTCATGACGGCCCAGGGACGCCCGACGGCCCAGAGACGGCCCAGGCTGCCTGACACGGCCCCTCATCGGCGAGAAAACCGCTGGTGAGGGGCCTTTTAATGCCCTCTCGCGGCAAGTAACACCCCATCTTGCCGTACCGCCACCCCTGTGCGGAAACGCGTCTGGGTGGGGGCCCCTGACCTGGGGGTCTTCTGGAGGGACGGTCGGCACTCACCCGCCCCGGCCGCCCGCTGCCGGTCACCGTCGGGCACCCTCGCCCACCGAGGCGCGCCCGGAGACTCCCCACGGCCGCCCTCCACGCACCGAGGCCGAGCTCAGCCGAGCATCTCCCCATAACCGATGCACTTCCTCTTCTGGGGAATCGCGGCGACAGACTTCTTCAGGTCGACGAGAACCCCGCCCACTTCTTCCCGCCCACCGGAATAAGTGACCTGAACCGCAGGAGAGCGCCCATATGTGGTGAGGGTACTGACCCCTGTCTCCCGCAGCTTCTTCTCATCCAGCACCCAGTCGACGCCGTCCACCGTGAGGCAGAGATTGACCGTGGGCTCCAGTTCGTCGACCCCGCAGCGAAGAACCGTCGAACCGTCTCCCCAGGACGCCACACCTTCACCGATGACCCAGTCACGCGATTCGGAGGCGACTTTTTCAGGAGACCGATCGACGGCTTTCGAGCACTTCGGATCCTTCGCATGAGGTGCGGAATCTATGGTGCGAGAATTCACAAAGAGGAACCCCGAGGATATGACCGCGACTGCCGCGAGAACGATCGCGATACGCCTAGGCCGAAAAATCCCGCGAGTGGATCGACCGCGACCCTCTTCAACTTCTGCGCTGTCATTCATGGCAACCGTGACCTTCGGGACGCCCGGGCGGAGCGGCGACGACTGTTTCCTCTGGCACTCCATCATCCACCATGCACATCCGGAGCCGCACGGCGCATCCCACCTGCCCGTTCATCGACGGCACGCCGATCGGCAGCGCTGGGGAGGACCCCACCTCGCAGAGCCCGACACGCACGTGTTGCCCGCACGGAGGTCCACCGAGAAGACCGCGGGACGTCCACCTTCCACTCGGTCAACGGGCATTAGGACAGTTACACCGCCGTAACGGCCATCCGTACGGGCTCCTCGAATACGCCCCCGACGACGGGCAGACTTAAGAATGACGACTGTGCGACGTGGAGCATCGGAGCATACGTCCAGGGCAGCAACAACCGCGGAAATACAGAAAGCCACGCAGGACAGTGGGGTGCAGTCAGTCAAGTGCTGAGATTGACGCGCCCCTGAGGCGAGTAACGGCCTCCAGAGAACTGGCTCCGTCGGCTTGCATTCCACCGCAACACAGGGTCCAGCACCATGGGCTGTTCCCGAAAAGAAACCGTCGGGATCCTGAACGTCGCGCGAAGGCAGCCGCCCGCAATGCGGGGGCTAATGTCCGCTGTGACCAGCGCACACATACGGAAGGTCAGGCAGCGCCCCCTCCTCTTCTCGACGTGGACGGCCCACTGATCCCGTTCGGGTCGCCGGCCGGTCCCTCCTCGGCCACTGTCCCCGCCACCGCCACCACGGCACCCCGCGATCAAGGCAACCCCCTGCTGGCCCGGATCGACCCCGGAATCGGGCGGCGCCTCCTTTCCCTCGGCTGTCACCTCGTCTGGGCGACGACCTGGATGGAGGAGGCGAACGAGGTCGTCGCCCCGCTCCTCGGCCTGCCACGCCTGCCCGTCCTGGACCGGCCGGACACCGGCCCTGAGGAGGGCCCGCGGGGCCTGCACCGGAAGACACGCGCACTTGTCGAGCGGGCCGAGGGCCGGCCGTTCATCTGGGTCGACGACGAGATCGGCCCGATGGACCACCTCTGGACGGCTGCCGCCCACCCCGGACCGTCACTGCTCCACGAGGTCGACCCGACCAGGGGCCTCACGGACACCGACTTCGTTGCGCTGGCAGCCTGGTGTCGTTCCATCAGACCGACCTGACCAGCAAAAAGCCCTCCCCAAAGGGAGGGCGGAGACTTGCGCCCCCGGCAGGACTCGAACCTGCGGCCAAGCGCTTAGAAGGCGCCTGCTCTATCCACTGAGCTACGGGGGCCGGGTGTGGTGGCCTCTGTCTGGGTGCCCGGGTGTGGGCCGATCCGTGACGTTGCCGGGGACAAGGATAGGGCTCCCGCGTCCTCGTCCCTGTTGCTTCGCCTCCGTGGCTCGATGTGGAGGTTCGGTGAAGCGGTCCTGATAATCGCAGGCAGGTACGAATCGTGCATCGCTTTTGGCGTCCGGCGCATCGGGTGTTGTGCACTCGTTATGCCTGGACTGTGCCCGCGCCCCACTCGCCCCTTCCGTCCCTTACGTCCTGTCGGCGCGCAGACATGCTCATATGCTTCAGAATTCCCCTAAAATTGGGCATTCTTCACATGTGGTGACCTTGGACGTACGGCCTCAGCTGCTCGACGCACTCTCCGCCCTGCGCGACCGTGTCGCCGCCGCACGCTTCCCGCTGCCCCTGGCGGGGGCCCCACGCGCGCGTGCCAACCGCGACGAACTGCTCGCGCAGCTCGACGACTACTTGGTGCCCCGGCTGCGGGAGCCCGAAGCGCCGATTCTGGCCGTCGTCGGCGGCTCCACCGGCGCCGGGAAGTCCACCCTCGTGAACTCCCTCGTGGGGCGCCGCGTCAGCGAGGCGGGCGTGCTGCGGCCGACGACCCGGACCCCGGTGCTGGTCTGCCACCCGGAGGACCATCACTGGTTCAGCGGGATGCGGGTGCTGCCCGACCTCACCCGCGTCTGGGTGCCCCAGCAGGACGCCACGGACGACCTGCTGCTCCCGGGCGAGAACCCCGCCCGCGTGCTCCGCGTCGAGACCGCCGAGACCCTGCCCCCCGGCCTCGCCCTGCTCGACGCGCCCGACATCGACTCCCTGGTCGCCGACAACCGCGTCCTGGCCGCCGAACTCATCTGCGCCGCCGACATCTGGGTGATGGTCACCACGGCCGCCCGCTACGCCGACGCCGTCCCCTGGCACATGCTGCGCACCGCCAAGGAGTACGACGTCACCCTCGTGACCGTGCTCGACCGGGTGCCCCACCAGGTGGTCAACGAGGTGTCACGGCAGTACGGGGCCCTGCTCACCAAGGCGGGGCTCGGCGAGGTGCCGCGCTTCACCGTCCCCGAACTGCCCGAGTCCGCCTGGGGCGGCGGGCTGTTGCCGGCCACGGCCGTCGCGCACCTGCGCAACTGGCTCGTCCACCAGGCCCAGGACCCCGCGGCCCGGCAGCAGGTCCTCGCCCGTACGGCCTACGGCGTCCTCGACTCCCTGAAGTCCCGGATGCCCGAGCTGGCCGGTGCCGCAGCCGCCCAGTACGCCGCCGCGCTCCGTCTCACCTCGGCCGTCGAGGGGGCGTACGACAGCGAGCACGCGCGCGTGCGGGGCCGGTTGCAGTCGGGGGCCGTGCTCGCCGGGGACGCGCTCAAGCGGTGGCGGGCCTTCCCCCTGGACTGCACCGCAGCCGAACTCCTCGACGCGCTCGTCGAGAGCCTTAGCGCGCTGCTGCTGTGCGCCGTCACCGCCGCCGACGAGCGCGTCGACGACGCATGGCGGCGCGAACCGGCCTCGGCCGCTCCGGAACTCGCCCTGCGCGAACCCGCCGCGGACACCGCCGAGCACCGCATCGGGCTCGCCGTCCGGCGCTGGCGGCGCGAGCTGGAGGAGCACGCCGAGGAGGAGGTGCGCGAACTGGACCGCGCCCTCGCGCCCGACCCCGAACTGGTCGCCGCCCTGGTCGCCACCTCCCTGCTCGGCGGCCGCCGGGGCCGCATGGCCGGGGAAGGACTCGCCGAACGGATCGGCGCCCACGGCGCACTGCGGCTGCGCGACCGGGCCGGACGGCTGCTCACCGAGCATGTCGACCGGGTCCTGCACGCCGAACGCGAGCGCCGGCTCGCCCCCCTCGACGCCCTCGACGTCCACCCCGAGCCGCAGGCCGAACTCATCGCCGCGCTGTCCGTACTGCAGAAGGAGAGGTGACCGGTGACCGCCATCACTGACCAGGACTCCACCGAGCACGCCGATCAGCCGGACGACGGGGCGAACCGGGCACGCGCCGCCGCCCGGCCGTCCCCGGGCGCCTCGCGGGGCGAGCGCGCGGCCCGTGCGGACTCCCCGGAGCCCTGGGACGACGGGCTCATCGCCCGCCGGGTCACGGAGACCGCCGACGGAACCGCGCTGCCCGCGCGGGACAGCCGTCCCGCAGCCCCGGCCACGGTGCCCCCGCTGGTCTACGACGCCCCTCTGCGCAGCCGGCTCGAAGCCCTGCGCGAACTCGTGGGCCTGTCCCGCACCCGCCTGGACAGCCGCACCCTGTCCGAGGCCGGCCGGGTCCTCGACGAGGCGTCCGCCCGGCGCAGGCTCTCCGGGCAGCACACCGTCGTCGCCATCGCGGGCGCCACCGGCAGCGGCAAGTCCCAGCTGTTCAACGCGCTCGCCGGGGTGACCATCTCGGAGACCGGGGTACGCCGTCCCACCACCGCGGCGCCGATCGCGTGCAGTTGGAGCGACGGGGCCGCGAGCCTCATCGAACGGCTCGGCATCCCGCCTCGGCTGCGGCGCCGGCCGCTGCCCTCCGGGGACGGCGAGTCGCCGCTGCGCGGGCTCGTCCTGGTCGACCTGCCCGACCACGACTCCGCGGCCGTACAGCACCGCGAGCACGTCGACCGCATCCTGGCGCTGGTCGACGCGGTCATCTGGGTCGTCGACCCGGAGAAGTACGCCGACGCCCTCCTGCACGAGCGCTATCTGCGGCCGATGGCGGCGCACGCCGAGGTCATGTTCGTGGTCCTCAACCAGATCGACCGGCTGCCCGGGGAGGCGGCCGAGCAGGTCCTCGACGACCTGCGGCGGCTCCTCGACGAGGACGGCATCGCCCTGGGCGAGTACGGCGAGCCCGGTACGACGGTCCTCGCGCTCTCCGCGCTCACCGGCGACGGTGTCGGCGAACTGCGGGAGGCGCTCGGCCAGTTCGTCTCCGAGCGCGGCGCCCCGGCCCGGCGCGTCTCGGCCGACGTCGACATCGCCGCGGCCCGGCTGCGGCCCGTCTACGCCACCCGGCGGCGGACCGGGCTCAGCGAGCAGGCCCGGGAGGAGTTCGCCGACCGGCTCGCGGACGCGGTCGGGGCCACGGCGGCGGGCGAGGCGGCCGAGCGCGCCTGGCTGCGCAACGCCAACCGCGCCTGCGGTACGCCCTGGTTGCGGCTGTGGCGCTGGTACCAGGACCGGGGCGAGCCCGCCACCGGCCGGATCCCCGCCCGCGCCCAGGCCGACGAGGAGGCCACCGCACGGCAGCGGGTCGAGCAGGCGGTGCGCACCGTGGCCGACCGGGCCTCGGCCGGGCTGCCCGCGCCGTGGGCCCAGGCGGTGCGCGAGGCGGCCGCGCGCGGCGCGCAGGGGCTGCCCGAGGCGCTGGACGAGCTGTCCGTGCGCGCGGGGGTGCCGGCCGGGCGGCCGCCGCGGCCGGGGTGGTGGCCGGTGGCCGTGCTGTCCCAGGCGTCCATGACGATCCTGCAGTTCCTCGGCGGCCTGTGGCTGCTGGGCCAGATCATCGGGTTCATGGCGCCGAACCTGGGCGTGCCGGTGCTGTTGATGGTGATCGGCATCGTCGGCGGTCCGCTCATCGAGTGGAGCTGCCGGATGGCGGCCCGCGGCCCGGGCAGACGCTACGGCCTGGAAGCGGAACGCCGTCTGCGCGAGGCGGCGGCCGGGTGCGGCAGGGCACGGGTGCTGGATCCGGTGGCGGCGGAGCTGCTGCGGTACCGGGAGGTACGGGAGCAGTACGGGAGGGTGGTGGGGGCCTGAGGGTGGTGAGGGCCTAAGGGTGGTGAGGGCCTGAGGGTGGTGAGGGCCTGAGGGTGGCGGGGTCCGCAGGTCGTTGGGGGCGTGAGGGCCCGGCGGGCATGCCTGTCCGGCTTCCCGGCCGTTCGGCGTCACCCGTGCCGGTGACGGAGTTGTCCACAGGCCGAGGGTGGTCCACAGCGCTCAGCGGGCCCGGCCCGGCGGCGGCAGTCTGACGGACACAGCCGTACGGGGCGGGCCCGTACGCGTGTCGGTCCGGTGCCGAGCCGGGCGAGGGAGGGGTACGCGATGAACGAGACGATGGTGTGCGCGGTCGGCAGGGTGGCGACGCAGCCGGTGTACCGGGAGATGGCGTCCGGGCCGTCGGCGAGGTTCCGGCTGGCGGTCACCGCGCGCTACTGGGACCGCGAGAAGAACTCGTGGACGGACGGGCACACCAACTTCTTCACGGTGTGGGCCAATCGCCAGCTCGCCACGAACACGGCGGCGTCGCTGACGGTGGGTGAGCCGGTGATCGTGCAGGGCAGGCTCAAGGTGCGCACCGATGTGCGCGAAGGGCAGAGCTGGACCTCGGCGGACATCGACGCGATCGCGATCGGCCACGATCTGGCCTGGGGCACCTCCGCCTTCCGGCGCGGAGGCAAGCAGGAGACGCCGGCGTCGCCCGCCCAGCCGGAACCCAACTGGGAATCCCCACCGAGCGGTTCGGACGAGACCCGGCCGGGCGTCCCACAACGGACGGACGCGGCCGCCGTCTTGACGTGACGTCAATCACGCGCGAGCCCGGCACCTCCACCGCCCGAACTGCGGCTTTTCTGCGAGTGCGCCCCGAACGACCAGGGCGGAACTGTCGATAACCCCTGCTCACAAAGGGTTCCGGCGATAACGATTCCGAGTCGGAATACTCATCGGACCGTCTGACCGGCGGGCGGGCTCCGCCGCCTCCCTAGGATGCCGGAATGGCTCTTGAGGCTCCCGGGGCCAGAGAGGCTTCCGAAATCTGCAGGTGGGACCGTCCCCCCACGACACGGGTCCTGCTCGAAGGAGATGTGGTGTTTGCTTCGCTGTCGGCGGTGTTCACACGCAGGCGAGGGGCGGCCCGCGTCGCCGCCACGACGCTGGTGACCGGGCTCGTCGCGGCGGGCGCGCTGGCCGGTGCGGGCCGTGCGGCCGCCGACGGGACGACGCCGAGCCGGGGCGGAGCGACCGCGACGATAGCCGGGCTCAAGACGTACGGCACCGCCGTCATACAGGGCGCCACCGGTGAGCAGCAGGTGCCGGCGGGCCTGTTCGAGATGTCCGTCGAGGGCGGCGGCACGCTGCAGACGTACTGCGTCGACCTCCACAACCCCACCCAGCGGGACGCCAAGTACCACGAGACGCCCTGGAGCGGCACGTCCCTGGGCGTCAACAAGGACGCCGGCAAGATCCGCTGGATCCTGCAGAACTCCTACCCGCAGGTCAACGACCTCGCGGCGCTCGCCCGCAAGGCGGGGGTCCGCGGTGCGCTGACCGAGCAGGACGCGGCGGCCGGCACCCAGGTGGCGATCTGGCGCTACTCGGACGACGTGGCCGTCGACGCGCTCGACCCGCAGGCCGAGCAGCTCGCGGACTACCTGCACAAGAACGCCCGCGCGCTGCCCGAGCCGAAGGCCTCGCTGACCCTGGACCCGCCCGCGGTCTCCGGCCGTCCGGGCGAGCGGATCGGCCCGGTGACGGTGCGCACCAACGCGGGCGGCGCGACGCTCACTCCGCCCGCGGACGCGGCCACGACCGGGGTGCGCATCGTCGACGGGCGAGGCAAGGAGGTCACCTCCGCGTCCGACGGCGGGCAGGTGTTCTTCGAGGTGCCCGAGGACGCGGCGGCGGGTTCGGCGGAGCTGACCGTGCAGGCCTCGACGACCGTGCCGGTCGGCCGCGCCTTCGCCTCCGAGAGCCGCAGCCAGACGCAGATCCTGGCCGGCTCCAGCGAGTCGACGGTATCGGCGACGGCGGGGGCGACCTGGGCGAAGGAGGGTCCGATCCCGGCCCTGTCGGCGGCGAAGAACTGCGCCGAGGGCGGCGTCGACGTCATCGCGGCGAACAAGGGCGACGAGCCGTTCACGTTCGACCTGGTCGGTCTGGAGCACACGATCGCCCCGGGCGAGGCCAGGACGATCACCGTGCCCCTCCAGGAGGACCAGGCCTACGACTTCACCGTCCACGGCCCGGGCGGCCTCACCCAGCGCTTCACCGGCATGCTGGACTGCCAGATCCAGGGTGCCGAGCCGGACACCGGCACCCGGACCCTGACCGAACCGAGCCCGGCCGCGCTCGGCTCCGCCACGGACACCAATCTCGCCGAGACGGGCAGCTCGGGCGTGACGCCCCTGATCGGTGGCATCGCCATCGGCCTGGTAGCGATCGGCGGGGCGACCCTGATCGTGCTCCGGCGCAGGGGGACACCGGCCGGGGACTGACCCGAAGGGCTCGGCTTCCGGCCCTTGGCTCATGGCGAACCTGTTTCCGATGGCGGAGAGTGCACAGGACGGACCCGTGCCGCACAAGGCACCCCGAACTCGCTCCGATGGGCTCCGTCCTGGTCGGTTTCCACCAAGCGGTGCGGTGGACTGTCATCACGCCATTGCCGAGCCACACCTTCCCTGCGATCGCCTCCGCCCCCGTGCTTCGGGAACGTGCGTCCGGTCGCCAGGAGGGCCGCGTGTGCAGGGCCGCCCCGGACCGGCGCAGGCGCGGCAGGGGCCGGTCGAGGACACGGTGCGGCCTTCGGCGGCTTCATCCTGGCCCTGCTCATCGGCACGTTGAGTCGGGGTCGACTGACTCGTGTCGTTGTCGGTCCCGTGGTCGCGTCTGGTGGACCATCGCCAGATCCGCCGGCGGCGCAGCTCCACCAGCGCCTCCGCCAGGGCGCAGACAGCCGCTCGTCGCTCCTGCCGCTGACGATCACGACGGTCGAGCTCAGCACTCTTGGCGAGGGCGCGAGCCGCGCGCCGGGCCGGTGCCGGCCGGACATCGGGCGGAGGCTTTCCCGTGCTCCCTCGAAGGCGCGATCATGGAAGCCCTGACCACGGTTCATGAAAGGGGCATGCCGTGCGGCTGCGCTGTGCTGTGCTTGACGACTTCCAGAAGGTGGCGACCGAGGTCGCCGACTGGTCGCCCGTCGCCGACGACGTGGAGGTCGTCTCCTTCGACCGGCACTTCGACGGCGAGGACGCCCTGGCCGCCGCCCTGGCCGAGTTCGACATCGTCGTGACGCTGCGCGAGCGCGTGCCGTTCCCCGGCTCGCTGATCGCCCGGCTGCCCCGGCTGAAACTGCTCGTCGCCTCCGGCATGCGCAACTCCGTCATCGACTACGCGGCCGCCGAGGCGCACGGCGTCACGGTGTGCGGCACGGCCAGCTCCTCCACCCCTCCCGTCGAACTGACCTGGGCACTGCTGCTCGGCCTGGCCCGCGGCATCGTCGAGGAGAACAACGCCCTGCGCTCGGGCGGCCCCTGGCAGAGCACGGTCGGTGCCGACCTGCACGGCCGCCGTCTCGGGCTCCTCGGCCTGGGGAAGATCGGCAGCCGGGTCGCGCAGGTGGGTCTCGCCTTCGGCATGCGGGTCACTGCCTGGAGCCAGAACCTCACCCGGGAGCGGGCCGAGGAGGTGGGGGTGGAACTGGCCTCCTCGAAGGAGGAGCTGCTCGCCGGCAGCGACTTCGTCTCGGTGCACCTCGCGCTGAGCGACCGCACCCGCGGCCTGCTCGGTCCCGCGGAACTCGCCCTGCTCAAGCCGACCGCCTACCTGGTCAACACCTCCCGCGCGGCGATCGTCGACCAGGACGCCCTCCTCGACGCCCTGCGCGGCGGCCGGATCGCGGGTGCCGGCGTCGACGTGTTCGACGTCGAGCCCCTGCCCGGCGACCACCCCCTGCGCACGGCCCCGCGCCTGCTCGCCACCCCGCACCTCGGCTACGTCTCGCAGGCCAACTACGCCACGTACTACGGCCAGGCCGTGGAGGACATCCGGGCGTTCCTGGACGGCTCCCCGGTACGCCGGCTGCCCTGAGCTGCCTTCAGGACGGGTGATCCGGCCATGATCGCCGTGACCCGGCGTGAACGGGCGCGTTGAACGGGGAGCACGGCGGCTCCACCTGCCGCCTGCTCACCGAGTCAGAAGGAGAACGTGATGTCTCGCATCGCGAAGGCAGCCGGTGTCGCGCTGGGCACGGGGGCCGTGGTGGTCAGCGGGGCCGGTCTGGCCCTGGCCGACGCGGGCGCCCAGGCCAAGGCCGTCGGGTCGCCGGGCGTCCTGTCGGGCAACGTCCTGCAGGTCCCGGTCCACGTCCCGATCAACCTGTGCGGCAACACGGTCAACATCATCGGCCTGCTGAACCCCGCATTCGGCAACGAGTGCGAGAACAAGGACGACCACAAGGGCCACCACGGTGGCGGCTACGGGTACGGCAACTGAGCCGTACGCACCCCGTGCACAGCAGGAGAGCCCCGGCACGTCACGCGCCGGGGCTCTCCGCACGGCCCGGGACCTTCCGCGTGCGTCACGCGTAGCGGTAGATCCGCCCGTGGTCCTCCAGTTGTTCCGGCGTCACGTCCCACGGCGGCAGCTTCTCGTGCCGCGCCACGACCCGCCGGTACTGCGCGCTGCTCGGCCCGGGCGGCTTCGCCGGCAGGTAGCGGTGCTCGCGGTGGCGCCGTTGCCAGCGGGACCACACCAGGTCGATGAAGGCGTGGTGCATCCAGAACACCGGGTCGTTGACGGAGGCGCCGCCGACCATGGCGCCGCCGACCCAGCGGTGCACCCGGTTGTGGTTGTGCCAGGAGGCGCTGCCCCGCCCGGTGCCCCAGCCCTCCAGCTTGTTGCGGAAGCCCTTGCGGACCGTCGAGTCCCAGGGCGAGGCGTCGTAGAGCGGGTCCTTCAGGGCCCACTCCAGTTCGCTGCGGGTCGGCAGCTGGAGCGGATCGCGGGCGCGGCCGAGGTCGCGGGTGAGGAACTTCTCGTCGGTGACGCCCTCCTTGAGGGTCCAGTTGCCCTCCGCGTAGGCGAACGGCCCGGTCATCACCTGGCGGTCGGAGCGCCGTCCGTTGCCGCCGAGGAGGTCCGCGGTCCAGGGCGTGGCCGTGGCCGAACGGTCGCGCGTCCAGTCCCAGTACGGCACCGACACCGAGGAGTCGACCTTGCGCAGGGCCCGCTCCAGGTCCAGCAGGAACCGCCGGTGCCAGGGCAGGAAGGAGGGCGCCATGTGGGCGGTGCGCAGCCCGTCCTCGCCGTCGGCGGTGTAGTACTCGATGTGCGTGCGGACGAACTCGTCGTACTCGCCGCGCCGTTTCACCTCCAGCATCGCCTTCACGAACCGGCGCTTCTCGGTGGGCGTCAGCGTGCTGACGTTCTTACGCGTGTACACCATGAGGGCCCCCCTCCTGGTGCCGGTCGGGGCCGTGGCCGGGCAGGTCGCGCAGGTGCCGCCCGGGGCCGAGTTCGTCGACGGCCGCTCGGGTCGCGGCCAGGGGGGTGGGGTAGGAACGGTAGTGGTCGACCATGCTGAGCCAGCTGCCGTCGGCGCGGCGCATCAGGTGCAGCGGCCGTCCGTCCACGGTGACGTGCCACTCCACGTCCCCGACGGCGTGTTCCGGCGAGGGCACCGGCACGCCCCGGATACGGCGTCCCCGGTAGATCTCCTCGAACATGCCGTCCCCGGCGAGCACCTTCGTGTCGCTGCCCCCGAGGTCCCCGGACTTGCCCAGGTCCCCGGACTCCTCGGACCGGGAGATCACGACGACCGGGACGACCGCGGCGCCGAGGGCCGCGACCACGAGCCCGCGCATCAGGCCCCGCCGTGTGGGCCGCCCGTCACCCTCCGGCGCCGGCCCCGCCTGCGCGCCCACCGGTACTCCGCCGACTCCTACGACCATGCTGTGCTCCTTGATCCGCTCGGGCTGTCGTAGCGGTAACCGCCCGAAGGCCCCCGCGGTCACCGCCGCGGGGGCCACACGAGAACTCCCGGTACGGCCCGGTGCCCTACAGGCCGGGACCGACGCCCAGGTCCGCGGTCGGGACCGTCTGCACCAGCGGGGCCAGCACGCCCGCCTGCGGCAGCTTGGCCTGGGGCAGGCCGAAGCCGTCGGCGTTGGGCGAGGTGAGGGGGGCGTCGACGGACAGGCCCGGCGCCAGGGTGCGCAGGTCGGAGGCGGGGGCGTCGACGCCGACGTGGTCGAAGCCGGCGCCGAGGAGGTGCGGCAGGGGCGCCCGCAGGTCGGCGCCGGGCAGTCCGCCGTGCACGGGCAGCTGCGGGATCGCCCGCTCCGGGATGAGCCGGCCCTCGACGTAGCGCGGCCCGTCGGGCGAGCCGGGCACGGGCACGGGCAGTTCCCCGGTGGCTTCGGGCAGTTCCACGTTGAGGGCCTTCTCGGCGCCGCCCAGCGGCACGGGGACGGGGACCGTGCCGACCGCGGCGGCGGGGGTCGCGGTGGCGGCGCCGGCCGCGGCCGCCACACACGTGATCACTGCGGCGAGGGTTCCTCGGGTGGTCGACTTCATCAGGGGTACGGTCCCTTTCGCGTGTCGGGGCTCAGCGTGCGTACCGAGTAACGAGCCGGGGAACCGCACCAGCGCACAATTCCCCCGACTGCCGCAGTAATACGACGGACCGGCCGATGTGCCCGTCAGCCCGTCCAGAAGTCCCACCAGCGCGTGAGGACCAGCATGCCGACGACTCCGACGTGCAGCACCGGCAGCACCCAGGTGAACTCGTCGAGGAAGCGCCGCAGCGGGGCGGGCGCGGGCAGGAAGGCGTGCCGTACGGCGAACGACGTCACGTACCAGAACAGGGGGATGGTCGCGACCCATGCCAGGGCGCACCACAGGCACAGCGCGTTGATCCGGTACAGCGACTCGAACTGCAGCCAGGTCACGAACCCGACGCCGAACAGGCATCCGGCGTCGAAGGCCAGCCAGTACCAGCGGGGGAAGCGGGCCCCGGCCAGCAGGCTCACGCCGACGCAGACGACGACGCCGTAGGCGACCAGTCCCAGCATCGGGTTGGGGAACCCGAAGGCCTCGGCCTGGTCGCTCTCCATGACGCTGCCGCAGGACACCACCGGGTTCAGGCTGCATCCGGGGGTGAAGTCCGGGTCCTGCAGCAGCTTGACCTTGTCGAGGGTGATGATCCAGGACGCCAGCAGTCCGGCCGCCCCGGTGACGACGAGCAGCAGGGCGAACGCCCGGCCGGCGCCCGCCGTGCGCGCCGCCGCGTGGGCGGGTGGGGTCACGTCCGGGTCACTTCGGCAGGGGGAGCCCGCCCAGCAGGCCGCCGCCCTGGTTCAGCTCGGTCGTCGCCTGCTTGACGGTGCTGAGCACGGAGTCCTTGTTCTCGGTGTCGAGCGCGTTCGACTGGTGCTTGAGCGGCATCGGGTCGATGGGCTCGCGGGTGAGGGCGTTGACGGCGCCGTTGAGGCTGGTGGGGGTGACGTGTGCGGGGTCGTAGTCGGCGTGCGCGGGTGCGGCACCTGCGACGACGGCGAGGGAACCGGCAACGACGGCGGCGGCCTTCAGGGACTTCATCGTGGTCCTTTCCTGGGCGACTCGGGTCACCGTGTAGGGGGAATTTCCGACGCCGTGCCTAACGAGGCCCGTACGGAGCGGAAACCCCGTCGCCAGAACCTCATATGAGTCGCTGAAACAGAAAGTCGTGCCGGTCCGCGGGGACCGGCACGACCTCGGAGGGTGCGGCGGGACTTCAGGGGGCCTTCGGCAGGGAGGGCAGACCGGCCAGGTCGGGGGCGGGCAGTTCGCTGCCGACCAGGGTCGCGGCGACGGTGTTGACGAGGCCCGTGACGACCGCGTTGACGGCCGGGGTGACCTGGGTGCTCTCGCCGGAGGTGACGGCCTTGAGCAGACCGCCGGTGGCCTTCTCCAGGGCCTGCAGCGCCTCGGCCACGAGCCCTTCGGGCACCTCGGCCCGGTCCTCGACCGGCGCGGGCAGGGTGCTGGCCTGCGGCAGGGGGCTGCTCGGGGTGGTGGTGCCGGGCGCGGTCGCGGCGGGGGTGGCGGTCGCCTGGTCGATGGCGTCCTGCACCGAGGTGCTCAGCTTGGCCGCCTCGGACGGCGGCAGTTGCCCGCCGTCCGCCTTGAGCACGGCGGTCAGCAGGTCGGCGACCGGGGTGAGCACGCCACCTAGGTCGCCCAGGCCCTGGACCTGGCCGAGCAGTGCGTCCGCGTCGGGGACCGGAGCCCGGGACGCCGTGTGGGCGCGCTCCGGGACGGAGGCGCTGTCGGCGGCCATGGCCGCGGGCCCGGTGACCCCGAGCAGCAGCGTGGCGCAGAGCGCGGAGGTCGCGATTCGCCGTGCGGGCAGACGCATGGGGGTTCCTTTCGGTGTGCGTCGGATCTTGTGCCCACCGTGCGAGCGGTGGCAACGCTCCGCAACCGAGCGAACGCACCAGGTCAGCCCCTTGCCCGCGGGCCCGCGACGTCCCCCCTGGTGAGGCGGCGTGCGCGCGACCGCCCACCGGACGGCGCGCCCGCCCCCGTTCGGGGCAACCCGCCGCGTGACACGAACCGGCCGCCCTCCCGCATGGTCCTGCGGGAAGGCGGCCGGTCGGGGTTCCGGAACGACGTCAGTCGTTCTCGCACTCGTTGCCGAACGCCGGGTTCAGCAGGCCGATGATGTCGACCGTGTTGCCGCAGACGTTGACCGGGATGTGCAGCGGAACCTGGACGACGTTGCCGGACAGCACACCCGGGGAGTGGGCGGCGGCGGCCTGCGCGCCGGCGTCGGCGGCGGCGATGCCGGTGCTGCCCGCGACAGCGGCAGCGGCAGCGGAGGTCAGGACCAGGCCCTTCGCGATACGCGACATGGAGAGGTGCTCCTTGGGGGTTGACACAAACATCCGGGCGGATGCCCGGCGCTGTGTCAACGCGTGGCGTGCGCGCGAGTTGTGCCGCCAAAGGAGTGATCTCACCGCGGCGGCCCTCTTCACGCTTCCGACACACACGCCCGGTTTCTCCGCAATGGTATGGGTGGCGACTACAGTTGCGGACCTCTCAACGCACCCCGACAGCAAGCACATCGCACCGATGACGGCCCCCTGACACGTCTCACGAAAGGCCCCGCCGGCCCCCGCCGGCCCCCTGCCGACCGCAGACGTCTCGCTCGTCCTTTCGATCGGCCACCCGGGGAGACCACGTTCCGCAAACCCCTGCGGTGCGGTGGTGACCAGGTGGCCGTCCGGCTCGTTGCCCAGCGGGACGCGGCGTGCGCCGGCGCGGCTTTCGGCGCTGTCGGCACCCGGCAGCGAGGCGCGTTCCCGCCGTCCCGAGCGCCGTCCGTGAGCGAGGAAAACCGCGCATGCACCTGCCCCCGACCGACCCCGAGCCACGGGTCCTGCACGTCACCCAGCCGGTGGACGGCGGTGTCGCCCGCGTCGTGACGGACCTGGCCCGGGCGCAGCTCGCCGCGGGCCTGCGCGTCACCGTCGCCTGCCCCGACAGCCCCCTCGCGGCCCGGCTGACGGCGCTCGGCGCGGACGTGCGGCCCTGGGCCGCCGGCCGCTCCCCCGGGCCGTCGCTCCGCGGCGAGGTACGGCGGCTCGCCGGGATCGTCGCGGACGTCCGGCCCGACCTGGTGCACGCGCACAGCGCGAAGGCCGGGCTGGCCGGGCGGCTCGCCGTACGGGGGCGGATCCCGACGGTGTTCCAGCCGCACGCCTGGTCGTTCGAGGCGGTCGGCGGGACCACCGCCGCCCTCGCACGCGGCTGGGAGCGGTGGGGAGCGCGCTGGGCCGGGCGGGTGGTGTGCGTGAGCGAGGCCGAGCGGCGTCTGGGCGAGGCGGCCGGGGTCCGCGGGCGGTGGAGCGTGGTGCCCAACGGCATCGACGTCGAGCGCTTCCGGCCGGCAGCCGCCGGCACCGTACGGGCCGGGCTGCTGCCGGACGTCGGGCCGCGGGTGCCACTGGTGGTCTGCGTGGGGCGGCTGTGCCGGCAGAAGGGGCAGGACGTCCTGCTGACGGCGTGGGAGTCGGTGCTGCGCCGGGTGCCCGAGGCGCGGCTGGTCCTGGTCGGCGACGGTCCCGACCAGGGCCGGCTGCGGGCCCTGGCACCCCCGTCGGTGCGGTTCGCCGGGGACGTGGACGACGTCGTGCCCTGGTACCAGGCGGCGGACCTGGTCGTCCTGCCCTCACGCTGGGAGGGCATGGCCCTGGCTCCGCTGGAGGCCATGGCGTGCGGGCGGCCGGTGGTGGTGACGGACGTGGGCGGGGCCCGGGAGAGCCTGCCGCCCGGCCTCGCACCGCACTGTCTGGTGCCCGCCGTGGCCCCGGCCGCCCTGGCCGCGGCCGTCGCCGGGCTGCTGCCGGACGCGCCGCTGCGCGCGTCGCTGGGCGACCGGGGCCGCCGGCACGTCCTGACCACGCACGACGTGCGCCGCACGGCTCAGGCCGTCGCGGACGTCTACCGCGCGCTGCTGGACGGGCGCGCCGTGTCCACCGAGCACAGGGAGTCAGTCCACTCGTGACCGCGGAAAGCACCGTCCCCCCTCCCGCCGGCCAGCCCCGGGACCTCGGACTCACGCCCCTGACGCTGCTGCCGCCGCGCGGTACCCCGGCGGGTTTCCGCCCGGCCGCCGGCCGGCCCGCGGCCCGGCCCGTGTCACCGCTGCCGTTGCTCGCCGCGGACGGCACCGCCGCGGTGCTGGGCGCGCTGGCGCTCACCGGCACCCAGCGCCATCCGCTGCTGCTGGCCGTGCTGGTGGCCGTCTCGCTGCTGCTGCGCCCGCGCCGGCAGGCGCGCGTTCCGACCCTGCTGGACGAACTGCCCGCCGTGAGCGCCCGGATCGCCGTGGCCTGGCTGGCGCTCGGGGCGTTCACGGCGGCCCACGCCCCGCAGCACGTGCTCTCCGCGCGGACGCTGCTCACCGGTTTCCTGCTGCAGACCGCGGTGAGCTGCGCCGGGCGCGGCGCGGTGCACGCCCACCGGCGCGCGGAGCTGCTGCGCCGGCCGCGGGCCGCGCTCGTCGTCGGGCCCGCCGCCACCGCACAGCGGGTGGCGGCGGCCGTGCTGCGCCATCCCCGCTACGGGGTACGGCCGGTGGGGGTCGTCGCCGACGCGCCGGACGGCGCCGAGGGGCTGCCCGTGCTGACCACGGGCGAGGAGGTCCAGCGCGCGCTGATCCAGAACGGGGTGCGCGAGGTGCTGGCCGTGCACCCCTCGGTGCGGGCCGGGCAGGGGCCGTTGCTGCGGGCGCTGGCCGTCTCGGGCTGCACCGTGTGGGAGATCGACCCGGACGTGCCGTCGTACCGGTCACGGGACCGGCTCGCCGGGTTCTCCTGCCGTCGCCTCGACCTCGGGGCGGGGCCGCGGGGCGGCGCCGGCAAGCGGGCCCTGGACGTCGTCGTGTCCGGGGCGCTGCTGCTGCTGGTCAGCCCGCTGCTGCTGGTGTGCGCGGTGGTGCTGCGGGTGAGCGGCGGGCCGGGCGTGGTGTTCCGGCAGGAACGGATCGGCAAGGGCGGGCGGCCCTTCACGCTGCTGAAGTTCCGCACCCACCGCCCGGCCGACGAGCACGAGTCGGCGACCCGCTGGAGCGTCGCGGACGAGCGCCGGATGCCGTGGTTCTGCCGCTTTCTGCGCCGGACCTCGCTGGACGAGCTGCTGCAGCTGTGGAACGTGCTGCGCGGCGACATGAGCCTGGTCGGGCCGCGGCCCGAACGTCCCTACTTCGTCGCCCAGTTCGGCCAGACCTATCCGGGCTACGCGGCGCGGCACCGGGTGCGCACCGGCATCACGGGCCTGTCGCAGGTGCACGGGCTGCGCGGCGACACCTCGATCGAGGACCGGGCGCGGTACGACAACGCGTACATCGACGACTGGTCGCTGTGGCAGGACGTGTGCCTGCTGCTGCGTACGGCGGCCGCGCTCGTGCGTCCGACGGGGAGCTGAACGGGATGACCCGGGTCGGGGCGCACGCGCCCGTTCTTCCGCTGCTGGCCGTCGTCGTCCTGCTCGCACTGCCGCTGGGGCCGGGCGGCGAGGGCGGCGCGGGGCCGGCCGACGCGGTCTCCGCGCTGGTGGTGCTGTACTGCGCGGTCCGGCTGGTACGCGACCGGCGGCGGCCGCTGTCCCGTACGGCGGCGGTCGTGCTGGGACTTCCGGTGCTCGGGGTCGCGGTCGCGGCGATGGGGGCGGTGTCGCCGGGCGAGGGGCTCACCGGCCTCGGGCGGTACGTCCAGGTCTTCGTGCTGGTCCCGGCGGCCGTGCTGCTGCTGGTGCGGGACCGGGCCGACTTCCGGCTGCTGGCCTGGTCGTTCGTGGGGCTGGCGGTGTGGCAGGGCGCGGTCGGGGTGCACCAGTACGCGACCGGGACCGGTGCGTCGTACCAGGGGCGGCCGGTGCGGGCGGTCGGCACGTTCGGGGCGCAGGACGTGATGGGCATGGCGACGGTCGTCTCGCTCGGGCTGGTGTGCGCGGTGGGTCTCGCGCTCGGCGCCGGGCCGGTGCGGCAGCGGATCATCGGTCTGGCCTGCGCGCTGGTGCTGCTGCCACCGCTCGCGCTGTCCTTCAGCCGCGGGGCGTGGATCGCGACGGCGGTGACGGTCACGGCGCAGCTGCTGCTGTCCGGGCTGCGGCGGGCGCTGGCGGCCGGGGCGGTGGTGGCCGCGGTGAGCGTGATCGTGGTGGGCGGCTTCGGGTTCGGTACGGCGATGCTGCAGGAGCGGATCAGCAGCATCACGCGGGTCGCGGACGCGCCCGACCAGTCGGTGACCGACCGGTACACCATGTGGGCGGCGGCGACCGGGATGTGGGGCGAGCATCCGGTGACCGGCGTGGGGCTGAAGGGCTTTCCGGAACACCGGGACTCACACGCCTCCCTGGCGCTGTCGGCGGGCAGCGACACGGAGGGCGCGGGCGCGGCCTTCCGCAAGCAGCCGCTGCTGTCCCCGCACAACATGTACCTGCTCATCCTGTCCGAGCAGGGGCTGCTGGGGCTGCTGGCCCTGGCGGGCAGCTGGCTGGCGCTCCTGCTGTGCGCGGTGCGCGCCCTGTGGCGCACCCGGCGGTCCGGCGCCCCCGGCCTCGACTGCGGCCTGGTCGCCTGCGGCCTGCTGGTCTGGCAGCTGACGGACTTCGCCTACGCCGACATCGGCGGCCCCTCCACGGTCCTGACGGCGATGTGCTTCGGCCTGGCGGCGTGGTGGGGCCTGACCACCGCGAACACCCGGCCGCGGCCCGACGCGACCGGCACCGGCTCCGACCCCCGGGCCCTGGCGAAAGGGGCTCCGGCGCGATGACGGTGACACCTGAACAGACCGGCACGGGCGAGGGAACGACGGTCCCGGCGGCAGAAACAGCGACGGTTCCGGCGGCAGCGCCGGCAGCGGAGGACGCGGTTCCGGCGGGAGAGGCGGCAGCGAGAGCCACGGCTGCGACGGAAGAGGCGGCAGCGAAAGGCACAGTTCCGACGGGAGAGACGGCAGCGGCAACCACTGTTCCGGCAGCACCGGGTGCGAACCGTTCCGGAACGCCCGGTACCCGCTCCGCCCCGGGCGGGTCCGCGCCCGCCGACGCGCCCGTCACCCGTGGGTTCCTCGCCCGGGCCGCGCTCGTCACCGCCGTGTGCTCGGCCGCCGGGGCGTTGCTCGGGCTGGTCCGGGACCTGTCGCTGGCGCGGATGTTCGGGGCCGGGAGTGAGACGGACGCCTTCCTCGTGGCGTGGACCGTGCCGGAGTTCGCCGCCACGCTGCTCATCGAGGACGGTCTGGCCATCGCGCTGATCCCGGCGTTCAGCGTGGCCCTGGCCCGGCGGGCGCAGGGCGCCGGCGGGGACCCGGTCCGTTCGCTGGTCGCCGGTACCCTGCCCCGGCTGTCCCTGGCCTTCGCCGCGGTCGCCGCGCTCCTGGCCGTCTGCGCCCCGCAGCTCGTGCGCGTCCTGGCCCCGGGCCTGCCCGACCCCGCGCTCGCCGTGGACTGCACCCGGCTCACCGCGACCTGCGTGCTGACCTTCGGGCTGGCCGGCTACTGCAGCGCGGCCCTGCGCGCGCACCGCCGGTTCCTCGCCCCGGCGGCCATCTACGTCGCCTACAACACCGGCATCATCACGGCCGTGCTCGTGCTGGGCGGGCGGTGGGGCGTGCGCGCGGCGGCGGTCGGGGTGGCCGCGGGCGGCTGTCTGATGGTTCTCGTCCAACTGCCCGTGATGTGGCGCGAGCTGCGGCGCGGCCGGGACGCCGGGCCGGACGGCGGTGCTGTCGGCCGTGCGGACGGCGGTGCTGTCGGCCGTGCGGACGGCGGTGCTGTCGGCCGTGCGGACGGCGGTGCTGTCGGCCGTGCGGACGGCGGTGGCCGGCCCATGGGTCTCGCCCTGCTCGCCGCCGTCCTGCTGTTCGCGCTGTGCCGCCAGTCCCAGGTGCTGATCGAGCGGTTCCTCGGCTCCACCCTGCCCGCCGGCGCCATCTCGCACCTCAACTACGCGCAGAAGGTCGCCCAGATCCCCATGACCCTGTCGCTGATGCTGTGCACGGTCACCTTCCCGGTCGTCGCCCGCGCCCTGGCCGACGGCGACACCGAGCGGGCCCGCGCCCGGGTGGAGCGGGACCTGGCGCTGGCCGCCTGCCTGGTCCTTGCGGGCGGTGCGGTGGTCGTGGCCTGCGCTCCTCAATTGGTCGAACTGCTCTTCCAGCGGGGCGCGTTCACCGCCGAGGACACGACCGCGACGGTCCGGGTGATGCGCGTGTACGCCCTCGGACTGCTCGCGCAGACCCTGGTCGGCGCCCTGATCCGCTCGTACTTCTCGGCCGGCCGGGTCACCTGGTACCCGCTCGGTGCGATGGCCGCGGGCCTGGTCGTCACCGCCGGTGCCGGCGCCTGGGCGGTGGACCCCTGGGGCGTCATCGGCATCGCCGCGGCGAACGCCGCCGGCATCACCGTGACGGCCGCGCTGCTGCTCGCCGGCATGGGCCCCCGCTCCGTCCCGGTCCGCACCCGCCGCGTCCTGGCGGGGCTGGGCCGCCCGCTGGCCGCGGCGGCCGCCGCCACCGCCGCGGGCGCCTGGGTGACGAGCCGCCTCGGCTCCCCCGCCTCCTCCGGCCCCACCGACCTCGCGGGCTCCACCGGCTCGCCCCTGTTCGCACTCGCCGCCGGCGCCCTCACCGTCGCCGTCGTCTTCCTCACGCTCGGCCGGGCCCTGGGCGACCAGGGCTGCCGCACCGCGCTGACATCCCTCCGTTCCGTCTCACGAAGGCTCCCTCATGGCCGCTCCCGTTGACTCCCCGGACACCGGCACCCGCACCAGACCCGGCCCGGTCCTGTTCGTGGCGATGTACCACTCCGTCGGCGACCCCACCGACGACCCGTACCGCATCACGGTCACACCCGAGCGGCTGGACCAGCAGCTCGGGCGGCTGCGGCGGCGCGGGCTGCGCGGGGTGTCCATGGCCGACCTGCTCGCCGCCCGGGCCCGGGGCGAGGGCCGGGGCCTGTACGGGCTCACCTTCGACGACGGCTACGCCGACTTCGTCACCGAGGCCCTGCCCGTGCTGCGCCGCCACGGCTGCGGCGCCACCCTGTTCGTGCTCCCGGGCCGGCTCGGTGGGGAGAACGCCTGGGATCCGCTGGGCCCGCGCAAACCGCTGCTGACCGCCGACGGGGTCCGGCAGGCGGCGGCCGAGGGCGTCGAGATCGGCTCGCACGGCCTCACCCACGTCGACCTGACCCGGGCGGACGACGTCACCCTCAGGTCGGAGACCGAGGGCAGCAGGACCGTGCTCGCGGAACTCACCGGAGCGCCGCCGGCCGGCTTCTGCTACCCCTACGGCACGGTCGACGCGCGGGCCGTCGACGCCGTACGGGACGCGGGCTACACCTACGCCTGCGCGATCGACCCGGGCCCGCTCGGCGGCCCGCACGCGCTGCCCCGGGTGCACATCGGGCAGAACGACACGCCCCTGCGGCTGTTCCTGAAGCACCGGCTGCACCGGTTGCGCCGCCGACCCGTCGAGGAGCCGCGGTGAGGGCCCTGCACATCATCACCGGCCTCGGCGTGGGCGGTGCCGAGCAGCAACTGCGGCTGCTGCTGCGGCACCTGCCCGTCGACTGCGACGTGGTGACGCTGACCAACCCGGGCGCGGTGGCGGCCGGCCTGCGCGCCGACGGGGTGCGCGTCCACCACCTCGGCATGGCCGGCAACCGTGACCTGGGCGCACTGCCCCGTCTGGTCCGGCTGATCCGCGCGGGCGGCTACCAACTGGTGCACACCCACCTCTACCGCGCCTGCCTGTACGGCCGGATCGCCGCGCGGCTGGCCGGGGTGCGGGCGGTGGTCGCCACCGAGCACTCCCTCGGCGACTCGCAGATGGAGGGCCGTCCGCTCAACGCGGGGGTCCGCGCGCTGTACCTGGCGGGCGAGCGCCTGGGCCGCACCACGGTCGCCGTCTCCCCCACGGTCGCCACGCGGCTGGAGCGCTGGGGCGTGCCCGGGCCGCGCATCGAGGTGGTGCCCAACGGCATCGACCTGGCCCGCTTCCGCTTCGACGCGGCCCGCCGCGAGGAGACCCGCCGCCTGCTCGGCCTGCCGGACGACGCGTTCGTCATCGGCGCCGTCGGCCGGCTCGCTCCCGGCAAGCGCTTCGGCGTCCTGATCCGAGCCCTGGCCCAGCTCCCGGACGACCACCGGCTGCTGCTGGTCGGGGGCGGCCCGGAGGAGGACGTGCTGCGCCGCACGGCCCGGGCCGCGGGGGTCGCCGACCGTGTGCTGTTCACCGGGGAACGCTCCTGTGTCCCCGACGGCTCACCCGGTCCCGACCTGCCGTCGCTGGCCTCGGCGATGGACGTCCTCGCCTCGCCGTCCCCGGAGGAGGCCTTCGGCCTGGCGATCGTGGAGGCGCTCGCCTCCGGCCTGCCGGTCCTGTACGCCTCCTGCCCCGCGCTCCAGGACCTGCCCCCGTCGGCGGCGCCCACCGCGCGGCGCGTGACCGGTGGCCCCGAGGCGTTCGCCCGCGCCCTGACGGACGTACGGCGGCAGGGCCCCGGGCAGCGCACGGTGCCCGAGGCCGCCCGCCACTACTGCATCACCCGCAGCGCCGCCCGGCTGTTGGACGTGTACGCCGCCGCGGTCGCCCGTCCCCTGTCCCCCTCCCTCCAGGAAGCCCGCACCTCATGACCGACACCCCCGCACGGCAGCACCGCCCGGTCACCGCCCTCACCCGGTCCCTGCCCCCCTGGTCGCTGCTCGCGGCCGGGGCCGTGGCAGGCGGACTGCTCGGCGGCACGTACGGCCTGGTCAGGACCCCGCAGTACACGGCGACCAGTTACGTCGTCGCCGTACCGACCCAGAAGTCCGACACCGCCACCGCCCTCGGCTTCGCCCAGGCCTACGGCCGGGTCGCCCCGCAGCTCGCGGTGCTCGGGGACGCGCAGGTGTGGGCGGGGGTGCCCGTGTCGACGCTGCGCGAGAGCGTGCGCACCGCGACCTCGCCGGACGCGCCGATGGTGTCGGTCACGGCGACGTCCTCGCGCCCGGACCTCGCCGCCGACATGGCCGACGCGGTGGCGCGGGCGCTGACCCGGCACGCCGCCGACACCGAGAAGTCCACCCGCGTCGAGCTCCAGCAGTTCGCCCGCGCGGTGGAGCCGTCCGAGCCGTCCTCGGCCTCCGCCGGGGTGACGGGGCTGGTCGGCGCGAGCGCGGGCGGGCTGCTGGGCGGGCTGGCGGTGCTGGTCCGGCCGCGGCGGGCCGCCGAACCCGTCGGGCGGCAGGCCGCCGTGCCCGGTCCGGCCGTCGCCGCCGACGCGCACGGGCAGCTGTGACGTACACGGCGGAACTGGTCACCGAGGAGCGGGACTTCGCCGCCCTGGCCGCCGACTGGGACCGGCTGCACCGGCGGTACGCCCACGCCACCCCGTTCCAGAGCCACGCCTGGCTGCACTCGTGGTGGCGCTCGTACGGCGGGCGCGGCCGGCTGCGGCTGGTGCTGGTGCGCGACGGCCGCACCGGTGACCTCGTGGGAGCGGCCCCGCTCATGCTCGTACGGCGTCCCCTTCCGGCGCTGGTGCCGCTCGGCGGGGCGATCTCCGACTACGGGGACGTGCTGCTGGACGACGAGCACGGCGAGGAGGCGCTGGCCGCCCTCACCGGCGCCCTGTCGGCGGCCGCCCGCACCGCGCTGATCGACCTGCGCGAGGTCCGGCCGGGCGGAGCGGCCGAACGGGTCTACGAGCGCTGGCCCGGTCCGCGCGGCCGGGTGGACGACTCGGTCTGCCTGGAACTGCCGGCCGTCCCCATGGGCGAGCTGATCGCCCGGCTGCCGTCCAAGACCCAGCAGCGGCTGCGCGCCAAGCTGCGCCGGCTGGACGCGCTCGGCATCCAGCGGCGGGTCGTCACCCCGGGCGAGGTGGAGACGGCGCTGCTGCGGCTGCTGGAGCTGCACCGGCTGCAGTGGCAGGGGCGGAAGGTGACCTCGGAGCATCTGCGGCCGCGGTTCCGTGAGCACCTGGTGCGCTCGGTCGGGCCGATGGTGCGCGGCGGGGACGCGGTGGTCACCGAGTTCCGGCTGGAAGAGGAGGTGGTGGCCGTGGACCTGACGCTGCTCTCGCCGCGCCTCGCGGGCGGTTATCTGTACGGCGCCCACCCGAGGTTGCGCGAGCACAAGGCGGACGTGGCGGCGATGCTCCTGGACTCCACCGCCACCCACACCAAGGACGCCGCCCTCGGCACGCTGAGTCTGCTGCGCGGCAACGAGCCCTACAAGCATCACTGGCGCCCGCTGACGGTGGTGAACCAGCGGCTGCTGCTGGCCCGGCGGCGCACGGCACCGCTGCTGGCGGCGGCGCTGTGCGACGCGGCGGCACGCCGCCGGGGCAAGGACCTGGTGCACCGCGTGCGGGAGCGCGACCGTGGCGGCCGGCCCTGACCGGGCCCGCCGCCGGCCGCGCTCCCGGCGCCGGGCTAGCGCGTACGCGACCACCAGTCCAGGCGCAGGCAGAGCTTGCCGCCCATCCAGTACTCGACCCAGTCGCCGAGGTTCAGCGGCGAGCAGTTCGCCGGACGCTCCGGCTCGGGCGCGCTCGGCCGCGGGGTGGGGGTGGGTGCCGATGGGCTGGCCGGGGCGGTCGGGGCCGGGGTGGTCGGGGCGGGGGTGCTGTCCTCGTCGCGGCCGAAGAGGAAGGACCGGTAGACCTCGGAGGCCCGTGGGTTGTCGTCGCACTGCCACACGCCGTGCGGGCAGTAGTCCGTCAGGGTCTGGTACAGCGGCTTGTGCTCGTCCATCCAGGCGAGCATGCGCTTCATGTAGTCGGCGTTGTCGCCGTTGCGGAAGAGCCCCCATTCGGGAAAGGAAATGGCCTTGCCGTGGGCTTTCGCGAATTCCACGTGCTGCTGGAGCCCGTAGGGTTCCTTCACCTGTTCGTCGAACGACATGCCGCGCGGCTGGTCGTAGGCGTCCATGCCGATGATGTCGACGGTGTCGTCGCCCGGGTAGCACTGCGTCCAGGGCACGGCGTCCCGGCCGCGGCTCGGGGTGAAGTCGAACCGGAACTTCTGGCCCGGCACCGCGCGCATGGTGGTGACGATCCGGTTCCAGTACTGCTTCCACGCCTCCGGGTCCGGTCCGCAGCGGTGGGTGTAGGTGATGCCGTTCATCTCCCAGCCGAGCACCAGGACGGTGTCCGGCACGCCCAGTTCGACCAGTCGCTCGGCGAGCCTGCGGAAGTGGTGGTCGTAGCGCCCCGCGGCACCCTCGTGGAGCAGCCGCCTGACCTCGTGGTCGGGCACGCCCTCCTCGTTGCGCTCCAGCATGGGCACGTTGAGCACGAGGAGCCGGTCGGCCTGTTCGCGGCGCCAGTTCGCCCACACGTCGAGGAAGCCGGGGCGGCCCTCGATGTTGCTCCAGCGGTCGCCGGGCAGGTAGGTGTGCCCGACGCGCAGCTTCGCCCCGCCGAGCCAGGCACTGAGCTGCGCCATGCGGGCCACGCCACGCGGGCCGTAGTCGAGGTAGGCGCCGAAGGCGGGGGCGGGCCGGGCGGGTGCGGTGGGTGTGGCGCCGGGTGTGGTGTTCGGCGCCCTGCCGGGTTCCGTGGCGCCCGGCGTGGGCGACCCGGCCGGGACGGCGGGAGCCGCCGGTGCCGCGGGCGTGGCCGCCGGGGTGGCCGCGGGTGCCGGTGGTTCGGCGGGGTGTGCCGCCCCCGTCCCCGCGACGACCGTGTGGCCGGACGCCAGTGCCGCCGTCGCTGCGACCGCCGCCGCGACGAATGCCAGCCTCCGGGACCGTGCGCGTCGCTGCCGTGTGGCCATGGCCGCCCCTTTCGTTCATCTCCGCTTACTGACACTCAGTCATATGAAACGGATTCACGCCACGCCGCTGAGGCTTTCGAGTGGCCCCCTCGCCCGCACCGGTGACCCAGTTCGAAGGAAATGCCCGTGTCGCTGCTCGACATTCGCGTCCCCGCGGTTCTGCTGCGGATGGACCGGAACCCCTTTCACCACGGAACGCTGGGCGCCGTGCGCTCACTCGGCCGGGCGGGCGTGGACGTGCACGTGGTCGCCGACTGCGCGGGAAGTCCCGTACGCCGTTCCTGTTTCGTGCGCGGGCTGCACGCGCCGCCACCGCCCGGCGCGTCCCCGGCCGAGATCGCGAGCGTGCTGCGCCGCGTCGCCGCGCGCGTCGCGCGTCCCGCGGTGCTGATCGCGATGGACGACGCGGGCGCCGTCGCGGTGGGCCGCATGCGTGAGGAGCTGGCGCCGGCGTATCTGCTGCCCGAGATGCCCGGGGCGCTCCCCGAACGCGTCGCGGACAAGGTGGAGCTGGCCGAGGTGTGCGCCGCGCTGGACATCGCGCACCCCCAAACGCTCGTGCCGGACAGTGCGGACCGGGCGGCCTCGGCCGTGGCGCGGCTGGGACTGCCGGTGGTGGCGAAGTGGAGCAGGCCCTGGCTGGTGCCGGCGGGCAGCGGGCTGCGCAGCACCGTGCTGGTGCGCTCCGCCCGGCAGGCGCGGGAACTGTTCGCCCGTGCCTCGGAGGCGGGCAGCCGGCTGCTGCTCCAGGCGTTCCTGCCACCGGGCCCGGACCGCGACTGGTTCTTCCACGGCTACGCCGGCCGCTCCGGGCTGGTGCGGGCGGGCGGTACGGGTCGCAAGCAGCGCGCGCGGCCGCGCGGGGCGGGGCTGACGTCGGTCGGCCGCTGGACGGCCAACCCGGAGGTGGGGGTGCTCGCCGAGCGGATCACCGCGGAGCTGGGCTACCGCGGCATCCTCGACCTGGACTTCCGCCGCTGCGGGACGACGGGCCGCTACCACCTGCTCGACTTCAACCCGCGTCCCGGAGCGCAGTTCCGCCTCTTCACCGACACGGCGGGGGTGGACGTGGTGCGGGCGCTGCACCTGGACCTGACGCACCGGCCGCTGCCCGAGGGCGAACCGCGGCCGGGGCGGGCGTTCGTGGTGGAGAACTACGCGCCGCTGAGCGCGCTGCGGCCCGCGCCGGCCGGGCGGGAGCTGGCCTGGCACGCCCCGGACGACCGGGCGCCCGGCCGGGCGATGTGGCACCTGTGGGGCCGGCACGCGGCCGGCCGGGTGCTGGACCGCCTGCGTCCGGAGCCAACAGGGTGGTTCACCCGCATGGCGCGATAGAAGTGCGTGCTTTTCATACGGGAATGCCTAATTTGTTCCTATGACTCACATGAAGCGCACCGCCACGGTGCTTTCCAGCCTCGCTCTGAGTGTCGCGCTCCTCGGCGGCACCGCGACGGCCTCGGAGGCGGACATCCTCCCCGAGGTCACCCACTCGAACTCGAAGGACCGGGAGGAGTGCAAGGAGCACGACAGCCTGGGCCTGTTCCTGCTGGGCATCCCGCTGCTCGGGTTCTTCTACCCGGGCGACTGCTGACCGCACCGCCTTCACGGGTGCCGGGCGCTTGCGTCCGGCACCCGTTGCGTCAGCGGTGGGACGCGGCCCGGCCCCGCCGGTAGAGCACGACGCCGCCGGTGATCAGCGCGGCGCTGCCGGCCGCGGCACCGAGCAGGGCCTCGGCACCGGTCTCGGGGAGACTGGGCGGCTGCTCCTGACCACCGGGGGGTGTGTGGTGGCCTCCGGGGGGTGTGCCGGGAGGCGTCTGCGGCGGTGTCGACCGGTGGCCGCCCGGCGGGGGTGTGTGCGGGGGCTGGGTCGGTGGGGTGTGCGGGGGTTTCGTCGGGGGCGTGTGCGGGGGCTCGGTGGGCGGGGTGTCGCCGTATCCGTAACCGCCGTCGTCGTCACGCCCGTACCCGTCGTCGTCACGCCCGTGACCGCCGCCGTCGTCGTGTCCGTACCCGCCGTCGCCGCGGGGCGTGTCGCCGCCGCCGTGCGACCGGTCCTCGCCGTCGCCGGGGGGCAGGTCGCCCTCGTCGCCGGGCCAGTCCTCGGCGTCGTCGCCGTCGTCGCCGGGCCAGTCGTCGCCGTCGTCGAACGCCGAGCCGCCCGAGGAGTGATGGCGGCCGCCGTCACCGTGACCGCCGTGGCCGTCCGAGTCGTTCGCGCAGGAGTTGCCGAACGCCGGGTTGAGCGCGGCGACCACGTCGACGGTGTTGCCGCAGGCGTTGACCGGCACGTCGACCGGGGCCTGGATGTTGTTGCCCGACGCGGCGCCCGGCGAGCCCTTGGCGGCTCCCTCGGCGGTCGAGTCGGCGAGGGCGGCGCCGCCGCACAGGGACAGGATGCCCGTCGCGGCCGCGGCCGCGACCATTCCCCTGCTCAGGGTCTGTCGCAATCTCGTTGCCTCCTGCTCGTGGAGTGCTCGTAGAAGTGGGAAAAGCCGGCCCCGGAACGAACGTGTTCTCCCGGGGCCGGCCAGGTCGCAGCCGGTGCTGCTGGTGCGTTACCGCGTCAGTCGTTCTCGCACTCGTTGCCGAACGCCGGGTTCAGCGCGGCGATGATGTCCACGGTGTTGCCGCACACGTTGATCGGGATGTGCACGGGAATCTGGAGGACGTTGCCCGACAGCACACCGGGGGAACCGACCGCGGCACCCTGGGCGCCGGCGTCCGCGACGGCCGGGGTGGCCATCCCCAGGGCCATGATCGCGCCCGCGACGACAGCAGCGCTCTTCTTCATGAACTTTCCCTTCTCTGCAGTCATGCCCCTTTGTCGGCCGAAGCCGAGCGAGCACAGCCGGAACGGCTCGCACCATGACCTGCAGCCTGCAAACGAGGAATTGACATCCGAAGAAACTAAGGGACGTACGGCACAGGGGAATTCACTCGAATGCCCCTGCTGAAAACCCGGGTACGGCCGGGCGGCCCGCCGTGGATCCGGCGGGCCGCCCGGGCTGCGTACGGAACGGGTCAGTCGCCGTTCGCCGAGAGGACCGACAGGTCCTCCAGGATGTGGTTGAGCGCGCCGTCGCGCTTGCTGTTCGTGGAGTTGTCGGCGCACTGCTGCTGGACGTGGTCCGACAGGATCGGGATGTCCTGAACCACCACGCCGATGAGAAGTGCGACGCCGACGTCGAGGTCCTGAACGGCGACACAGGGCTTGTTGAGCGTACCGTCGACCAGCGAGAGCTGGGGGCTCATGTCGCCCTTGGTCGCCGAGTTGCCGAACGACGACGAGGCGCCGTTGCCGTTCGCGACAGACGGTCCGGAGTCGTCCCCGACGGCAAGAGCCTGGGGAGCTGCCGCCACCGACATACCGATGACAGAGGCGGCGGCCGCCGCGGCGACCATTGCCTTCTTGAGCACTTCGCGTTCCTTTCCTCGTAGCGACGCATGTCCTACGGCCTCATCAACCCGGCTCCGGATGATTGGTTGCGGGTGTTCACCCGGTTGGCCCGCAGTGCTCCAAATCCCTGATAATCACCGGGGAAGAAGAACACACAAACTGTCCTCGCATGGGCTGACAGAGTGATGAGGAGAAACCATGCTCCGCCCGTGCAGTTGACCAGAACGCTCCGGAGGACGGGGTTTCCTCAGAAAGGACTGGTCAGTGATCAAGAAGGTTATTGCCACCGCGGCGATCGCCGCTTCCGTCATGGGAGCCTCCGCTGCCGCGGCCCCGCAGGCGCTCGCCGTCGGCGACGACAGCGGACCGTCCGCCGTGAACGGCAACGGGGCGATGCAGAGCTTCGGCAACTCGTCCACGTACGGCAACATGAGCCCGCAGATGGCCCTGATCCAGGGCTCGTTCAACAAGCCGTGCATCGCCGTGAACGACCTGCCGATCGGTGTCGGCGCGCTCATCGGTATCCCGATCCAGGACATCCCGATCCTGTCGGACCACCAGCAGCAGCAGTGTGCGGAGAACTCCACCAACGCCAAGCGCGACGGTGCGCTGGCGCACCTGCTGGAGGACGTGTCGATCCTGTCGGCGAACGGCGACTGACGCGACGCGCACCGCGGGGGCGGGCCGCCGGGCGACTGCTCGGCGGCCCGCCCCCTTTGCCGTGCCGGTGATGTCAGGCCCGGCCCGCGTACAGGGCCTCGATCTGCTCCGCGTACGCGGCTGTCGCCGCCTGCCGCTTGACCTTCAGGGACGGGGTGAGCAGTCCGTTCTCCTCGGTGAAGTCGCCTTCGACCAGGGCGAAGGCGCGGATCGACTCGGCGCGTGAGACGGCCTCGTTGGCGTGGTCGACGGCCTTCTGGACGTCGGCGCGCAGGTGTTCGTCGTGGACGAGCTCGGACAGCGGGGTGTCGGCGGGCCGTTTGCGGACCGCGAGCCAGTGGGCGAGGGCGTCGGGGTCGAGGGTGATCAGGGCGGCGACGTAGGGGCGGTTGTCGCCGACGACGAGGCACTGCCCGACGGGCGGGCGGCTGCGCAGGCGGTCCTCCAGGACGGCCGGGGAGACGTTCTTGCCGCCGGTGGTGACGAGGATGTCCTTCTTGCGGCCGGTGATGGTGAGGTAGCCGTCCTCGTCGAGGGAGCCGAGGTCGCCGGTGGCGAACCAGCCGTCGTCCAGGGCCTCGCCGGTCGCGGCCGGGTTGTTCCAGTAGGCGGTGAAGACGATGCCACCCTTGATGAGGACCTCGCCGTCGTCGGCGATGCGCACGGCGGTGCCGGGGACCGGCAGGCCGACCGTGCCGGGGCGAGGGGCCAGGGGCGGGACGATGGTGGCGGCTGCGGTCGTCTCGGTGAGGCCGTAGCCCTCGTAGATCAGGATGCCGGCCGCGTAGAAGAAGAGGTTGAGTTCGCGGTCCAGGGGGCTGCCGCCGCTGATGGCGTAGCGCAGACGGCCGCCGAGTTCCTTGCGGATGCGGCGGTAGACCAGCAGGTCGTACAGGGCGTGGGCGGCGCGCAGGCCCGGGCCGGGGCCCTTGCCGCGGCCCAGGAACTTGTTCATGTGGGCCTGGCCGAAGCGGACGGCGATGCGGTGGGCGCGGTCGAAGGAGGAGCCGCGGCCGAGCTTCTCGGCGGTGGCGCGGCCGGTGTCGTGGATCTTCTCGAAGAGGTACGGGACGCCGACCAGGAAGGTGGGGCGGAACGCCCGCAGGGCCGGGCGGAGTTCGTCCGGCTTGATGCTCGGGCAGTGGCCCACCTCGATGCGGCCCATCAGGCAGGCGATCTGCAGGGTGCGGCCCAGGATGTGCGCGAGCGGCAGGAAGAGGAGCGTCGAGGCGGTCTCGCCGGTGACCTCCTTGAACATGGGGTGCAGCAGTTCGACGGTGTTGGCGGCCTCGGCGTGCAGGTTGGCGTGGGTCAGGACGCAGCCCTTGGGGCGGCCGGTGGTGCCGGAGGTGTAGCAGAGGGTCGCGGTCGTGCCGGGGGTCAGCGCGGTGCGGCGCTTGGTGACCTCCTCGTCGGCCACGTCCCGGCCGAGGGCGGTGAGTTCGTCGAGCGCGCCGCCGTCGAGGTGCCGGACGCGCGGGGGGTGCGGGTGGCCTGCCGTGCCGGCCAGGACCGTGTCGGCGTTCCCGGCCGTCTCCGTGATGACCTGGCGGGCGCCCGAGTCGCGGACGATCCACTCCACCTGGTCGGCCGAGGAGGTGGCGTAGATCGGGACGGTCTGGCCGCCGGCGGACCAGATCGCGAAGTCCAGGACCGTCCACTCGTAGCGGGTGCGGGACATCACCGCGACGCGGCCGCCCGGTTCGAGGCCGGCCGCGATCAGGCCCTTGGCCACGGCCGTGACCTCGTCGGCGAAGGCCGCCGCCGTGACGGGCTGCCAGCTGCCCTGTCGTTCGCGGCGCAGGACCACGGCCTCGGGGGCCTCGGCCGCGTTGGTGTACGGGATGTCGGCGATGCTGCCGGCCGCCGGGCGCTGCGCGAGGGGCGCCACCCGGGCCTCGCGGACGACACCCCGTTCGTCCTTGACGGTCTCGGCCCGTGTGCGGCGCGCCAGGTCGGTGCGCTGCTTCGCCCGTTTCAGATCCTTGCGTACGCCCATGACGGCTCCCGGTCGCGGATGAGGCTGACGTGCTGCCGTACTTACTTACTCAGGAGTCAACTTACTCGTGCGTAAGGATAGGTCAACGGCCGGGGGTCAGGTCAGGCGGCGTGCGGTGTCGATCGCCTCGGCGAGCCGGCGGAGGTCCTCGTCCTGCGTGCGGTCCGCCAGGTCGTCGGCGTGCCCGGCGAGTTCGCCGAGGTGCGGGGCGCCCGGTACGGGGGGCCCGTGGTGGCTCAGGGCGTCGGCGAAGTAGGCGGCCGTGGCGGTCGTCCGCAGGCCCCGGCCCGCGCTCCAGACGGAGTCGTCGAGGGCGTCGGCCTCCAGGTCGCCGGTCTCCTCGTGCGGGGCCCGGGTGGCGGGATCGAGCCAGCGGACGGTGGCGGTGGCGAGGTGGCCCTCGGCGCCGGGCGCGGTGCGTACGGCGTACAGGGCCGTGACGGTGTGGCCGGGGCCGACCTCGCCGCCGTCGACGCGGTCGTCGCGGAAGTCCTCGTCGGCGACCCGGCGGTTGTCGTAGCCGATGAGCCGGAAGTCCTGGACCGTCTCCGGGTCGAAGGCGACCTGGGCCCTGGCGTCGCGCGCGGTGAGGTCGACGTGGCGCGGGAGTTGCTCGCAGAAGACCTCGCGGGCCTCGTCCTCGTCGGACACGTAGACGGTGTGGCCGTCGCCCCGGTCGGCGAGGCGTTCCATGAGGGCGTCGCCGTAGTCGCTGCCGACGCCGACGCCGAAGAGGGTGATGCCGTGCTCGCGGCGTTCGCCGGCGATCTTCTCCAGGATCGTGCCGGCGTCGGTGTCGCCGGTGTTGGCGAGGGCGTCGGAGACCAGCACGACCCGGTTGGTGGCGCCCTCGCGCAGGCCCTCGACGGCCGTCTCGTAGCCGGTCTCGACACCGGCGCCGAGGTTGGTGGAGTCCTGGACCTCCAGGTCGTCGATGGTGTCCTGGATCTCGTCGCGGTCGCCGTCCAGACGCGTCATGGGCAGCACGGTCTCGGCCTCGTCGCTGAAGGTGACCAGCGCGACCGAGTCGTCGTCGCGCAGCCGGTCCGTCATCACCGACAGGGACTCCTTCGCGAGGTCCAGGCGGCCCGGCTCGGCCATGGAGCCGGAGACGTCGAGGACGAAGGTGAGGGCGGCGGGCGGGCGTTCGCCGGATCCCCCGGTGGTGCGGGTGGCGAGTCCGACGCGGACCAGGGACCAGTCCTCGTCGTCCGTGCGGGCGCCGTCGACGGTGACCGTGAAACCGTCGCCGTCGGGGCGTGGGTAGTCCTGGCGGAAGCTGTTGACGAACTCCTCGGGGCGGACCGTCGACGGGTCGGGCAGCCGGCCCTCGGCGAGGGTGCGGCGGGCGTAGTCGTAGGAGGCGGTGTCGACGTCGAGGGCGAACGTGGAGAGGTGGTCGGGGTCTTCGCGGGCGTCGTCCCGCTCGCTCGTGCCGTCCTCGTCGCCGTGGGCGGGTGCCGGTTCGCCCGCGCCGTACGCGGGGCGGTCGGCCGCCTTGCCGGCGTCGCCGGTGTCTTCGCCCGCGGTGCACGCGGTGAGCAGCAGCCCGCTCGCCGCCGTGAGGGCGAGCAGCAGTCGTCGTGTCCGGAAACGGTTCATCGTCCGTACCCCCTGCGTCCGTTGACGTCGGCTTCTTGCGACTGTGACGGGGCAGGGGGCCCGAACGTGCGGCACGGGGCGTTGCGGAAGCGTCTCGAAGCGGCCACGGAGGTGGCCCGCCGAGACCGGTGGGTGATCCTCCGGTGACCTAGGAGACGACGTCCTTGCGCGCGAAACCCCGGAAGGCCAGGGCGAACAGCACCAGCGCGTACGTTACGGAGACGGACGCGCCCTGGATCATGTCCGACCACTCCGGCTGCGGCCGGACGGCGTCGAGCCAGGCGTACTGCCAGTGCGCGGGAAGGAAGTCGCGCCAGTCGCCGAGGGCCGTCACCTCGTCCAGGACGCTGCCGATGATGGTGAGGAACACCGCGCCGCCGACCGCGCCGAGCGGGGCGTCCGTACGGGTCGACAGCCAGAACGCGAGGGCCGCGGTGACCAGTTGGGACACCATGATGTACGCGACGACGATCAGGATGCGCTGGGCCGCCGTGCCGGTGGACAGGCTGCCGCCGGTGGGCAGTTCCAGCGGGCCCCAGCCGTAGGCGGCCGTGCCGACGGCGAGGGCGACGACCGGGAGCAGGACCATCGCCGCGAAGCTCAGGGTGAGTCCGACGGCGAGCTTGGACCACAGCAGCCGGGCCCGGGGCACGGGGGCCGCGAGCAGGTAGCGCAGGGACGACCAGCTGGCCTCCGAGGCCACCGTGTCACCGCAGAACAGGGCGACGGGGATGACGAGCAGGAAGCCGGCGGCGGAGAAGAGGTTGACCGCGGCGAAGTTCGCCCCGGACGCGGTCGCCGTGTCCATGAGGTTGACGCGGTTGTTGTTGCCGCCCGGGTCGCCGCCGACCTGGAAGGCGATGAGCAGGATGACCGGCAGGGCGAACAGCACGCCGCCCATGACCATCGTGCGGCGGCGCTTCAGCTGGCGGACCAGCTCGACGCGGAAGGGCAGGGTGCGGCCCGCGCGGTAGCCGTCGGCGACCTCGGCGGGCGGCTCGGCGAGCGTGCTCATGCTTCGGCTCCGATCAGGGTGAGGAAGGCGTCCTCCAGGCGGCGGTGCGGGCCGGCCGACGTGACGGGCACGTCCAGCCGTACCAGGTCGGCGACCAGGCGCTGCGGGGTGCCGTCGGCGTCGAGCCGGATCAGCAGGCCCTCGTCGGCGCGCACGGCCGAGGCGACGCCGGGCAGGGCGGCGACCTTCTCCAGGACGGGCTCGTCCACGGGCGTGGCCGTGCCCACCAGGAGCGTGTCGCCCGAGCCGACGATCTCCGCGACGGGGCCCGCCTGGACGAGCTGCCCGTGGTCCATGACGACCAGGTGGGTGCAGGTCTGCTCCACCTCGGCGAGGAGGTGGCTGGAGACGATGACCGTGCGGCCGGCGGCGGCGTAGCGGATCATCACCTCGCGCATCTCGCGGATCTGGGGCGGGTCCAGGCCGTTGGTGGGTTCGTCGAGGATGAGCAGGTCCGGCAGGCCGAGCATGGCCTGGGCGATGGCCAGACGCTGGCGCATGCCCTGGGAGTAGGTGCGCACGGCGCGGGCGAGGGCGTCGCCCAGGCCCGCGATCTCCAGGGCCTCCTCCAGGTGCGCGTCCTCGGCGGGGCGGCCGGTGGCGCGCCAGTACAGCTCCAGGTTCTCCCGGCCGGACAGGTGCGGCAGGAAGCCCGCGCCCTCGACGAAGGCCCCGACCCGGGAGAGCACGGGGGCGCCCGGCGCGATGGCGTGGCCGAAGACGCGGATCTCGCCGCCGTCGGGCTTGATGAGGCCCATCAGCATGCGCAGGGTGGTGGTCTTGCCGGCGCCGTTCGGCCCGAGCAGGCCGAGCACCTGGCCCTTCTCCACGCGGAAGGAGAGGTCCTTGACCGCGTACCGGTCCGACGCCTTGGCGTAGCGCTTGGTGAGGTCGGTGATCTGGAGGGGGACCTCGGCGAGGGCCGGGTCCGGCGGGGCGGGGGCGGCGGTGCGGCGGCGGCCGGTGACGATCAGGGCCAGGGCGATCGCGGCGCCGGTCAGGGGCAGCCACCACACCCACGCGGGGAGTGCACCCTGGCTGTCGCGCTGCCCGAGGGCGGAGGGCACCTTCAGATCGCCCTTGAGGGAGACGGTGTAGGTCGCCGGGGCGGTCGGGGAGGCGTACCCGAGGTCGGTGGAGGCGAGGACCAGGCGCAGGCGGTGGCCGTCGTCGATCTCGTGGTCGATCGCCGGGAGGGTGATGCGCACGTCCTTGCCCGCCTTGGCGCCCTCGACGCGGACGGGGGTGACGAGCTGGGAGGGCAGCACCTGCTGGGCGCCGCCGCCGGGTCCGACGTCGTAGAGCTTGGCGAAGAGCACGGCGTCGTCGCTGGTGGACTTCACGTGGACGGTCGCGGTGGGCGAGCCGGTGATCTGGAGGTCCTCGCGCTGCGGGGCCGACTCGAACGCGGCGAACTGGCCGGGGAAGTCCAGCGAGACGCCGATGCCGAGGCCGGACAGCTGGCTCAGGCCGCCCGCGCCGCCGAGGCCGGGCAGGGCGGAGACACCGGGCGGGCTGGCACCGGGCGGGTTGGCGAAGCTCTGCTCGCGGCCGGTCAGGGCCAGGGAGGTCCGCTTGCTCTCCAGGCCCGGGTAGCGGTCGGAGGTGACGCCGGCCAGGCGGGGTTCGCCGTCGCCGGAGCCGGTGCCGAGGGTGCGGGTGACGCGGAAGGCGGGGCCGGTGTCGACGCCCTTGTCGTCCTTCAGGTAGCGGTCGAACCAGGTCTGCACGCGGTCCTGGACGCGGCCGGTCTCCAGGTCGCCGCCGTCGTGGCCGCCGGCGATCCAGTCGACGTCGACGGGGGCGCCGTTGGCGCGAATGGTCTTCGCCGCCTGGTCGGCCTGGCCGAGCGGGAAGAGCGAGTCGGACTGGCCCTGCAGCAGCAGCGTCGGCACCTCGATGTTCCTGCCGACCGCGGACGGGGAGCGCTGCTCCAGCAGGTCGCGGGCCTCGGCGTCGGGTGTGCCCGACTCGGCGACGCGCTCGTACATCCGGCACAGCGCGGGCTCGAACTTCTCGCAGCCGCCGCCGGAGTTGACGAAGATGCCCGCCCACAGCTTCTTGAACACGCCGTTCGGGAAGAGGGCGTCGGCGAGGTTCCAGTACGTGATCGCGGGGGCGATGGCGTCGACGCGCCGGTCGTGGCCGGCCGTGAGCAGGGCGATGGCGCCGCCGTAGGAGCCTCCGGCCATGCCGACGCGGGGGTCGCCCTTCTTGTCGAGCTCGACCCGGGGCTGCGTGGCGAGCCAGTCGATCAGCTTCGAGACGTCGGCGACCTCGCCCTCGGGGTCGTTCAGGCCTATCTTCCCGGTCGACCTGCCGAAGCCGCGCGCGGACCAGGTCAGGACCGCGTAGCCGTCCCGGGCCAGGTCCTCGGCCTGCTGCCGGACGTCCTTCTTGCTGCCGCCGAAGCCGTGCCCGAGCAGGACGGCGGGGCGGCGGCCCTCTCCACCGGAGGTGAAGAAGGAGGTGTCGATGCGGACGCCGTCCCGGGTGTCCAGGAGCCGGTCCGTGCGGTGCACCGGGGGCGCCTCGTCGCCGGCGACGGCCGTCCATGTCCCCGCGCCCGCGAGCACGACGACGGCGGCCCCGGCGGCGAGGAGCCTCCGGGGCCTCCGAAGCAGCCCGTTGAGTCCGGGCAGTCGAAGATCCATGCGTCAACGGTACGGGGTGAACCTGTCGATGAGTTGTCGACCGGAGACCGAAGTGCGGGGCCTTCCAGGGGTGTACACGGGGTTTCCGGCGTACTGCGGGTGGTGTACGGCTTCGAGGCTCGGCGGGGGGCTGTGCGTTGCCGGGCGCGGGTGCTCGGTGGCTGTTCGCGCAGTTCCCCGCGCCCCTAAGAGGCCTGTTCGTCCTCCGGTACCGAGACCAGCCACCGCGTCTGCTTGCGCGGGCGCAGGTACAGCGCCCAGTACAAGGTCGCCGCCGCGGTGATGCCGCCCGTCCAGAGCAGGTACGTCGTCTCCTGCTGGGTCAGGATGTAGACCAGCACCACCATCAGCAGGAGCGGGGCTGCCGGCCACAGGGGCATGCGCCAGGCCGGGGTGTGCTGGTGGCTGCCGCGGCGGGAGAGCAGGGCCGCGGCCGCCACCAGCAGGTACATGCCGGTCACCGAGACGCCCGTGACGCCGTACAGGGTGTCCAGGTTCACGAAGCACAGGGCCGCGCCGGGGACGCCGACGGCGAGGGTGGAGACCCAGGGGGAGCCGAAGCGGCCGAGGCGGGAGAAGAGGGAGTTGACCGGGGCGGGCCAGGCCTTGTCGCGGGCCGAGGCGAACAGCACGCGGGAGTTCTGGATGACCATGACGATCCCGGCGTTGATGATCGCCAGGGCCACGCAGAGGCTGACGAACGTGCCCACGGCCGAGTTGGACCAGGCGGTGACCATGGTGGAGATGTCCCCGCCGGTGAGGGCGGCCAGGTCGGGGGCGCCCAGGGTGATGGCCGCGACCGGGACCAGGAGGATCACGGCGGAGATGGCGAGGGTGGCCAGGACGGTGCGGGCCACCGAGCGCCGGGGGTTCTCCAGTTCCTCGGAGAGGTAGACCGCCGTGGAGAAGCCCTGTGTGACGAAGAGGGCGATCGCGAGGCCGGAGACCACCAGCAGGGCCGTCACCGTGTCGGGGCCGCCGTCCGGGCCCGCCACCTGCATCGAGACCAGGCTGCCGGCGCCGCGCTCGGCGTGCGTGAAGCCCAGGACCGCCACGACCGCCGCGGCGATGACCTCCAGGACCAGGAAGACGCCGGTGATCCAGGCGTTGGCCCGCAGGTCCAGCAGACCGGCGAGCGTGGCGAGGAGCATCACCGAGGCGCCCGTCCAGGACGGGTCGAGGTGGACCAGCGGGGCGAGGTAGTCGGCCGTGCCCATCGCGATGACCGGCGGGACGATCATCACGACCAGCAGGGAGAGTACGAAGACCAGCCAGCCGGCGAGGCGTCCGGCGAGCGTCGAGACCATGGCGTACTCGCCACCGGCGCTGGGGACGAGGGTGCCCAGCTCCGAGTAGCAGAACGCCACGGCGACACAGAGCAGGGAGCCGATGGCGATCGTCAGGGCGGTGGCGGTGCCGAGCGATCCGAACAGGTCCGGGACGACCACGAACAGCGTGGAGGCCGGGGTCACGCAGGAGAGGGTCAGGAGGGTGCCGCCGACGACTCCGATGGAGCGCTTCAGCTTCTTGGGGCCGCCCGACGCCTGCGCGACGGCGGCCTCGACAGGGGTGAGGGTGTCGGTCACGTGAGGGATGCAACATCGACGGAAACCATCACGTCAATGGCTGTTCACCTACGAAATCCGCAGCGCATGGGCGCACATTCGCGCGTTAACGTTGCATCAAGGCTTCTGCGCCACGGGCCTGGCGGGTGCGGGAACCGCAGGGCGGCCGCGCAAAAAAATGGGGCCGTCCGCGATGCGGACGGCCCCGGGAGCCGGGTGTCAGTGATTGCGCGGGAAGCCCAGGTCCACGCCCGCCGGGGCGTCGGCCGGGTCCGGCCAGCGGGTGGTGACGACCTTGCCGCGGGTGTAGAAGTGCGTGCCGTCGTTGCCGTAGATGTGGTGGTCGCCGAAGAGCGAGTCCTTCCAGCCGCCGAAGGAGTGGTAGCCCACGGGGACCGGGATCGGCACGTTCACGCCGACCATGCCGGCCTCCACCTCCAGCTGGAAGCGGCGGGCCGCGCCGCCGTCCCGCGTGAAGATCGCGGTGCCGTTGCCGAACGGCGAGGCGTTGATCAGGTCCAGGGCCTCCTCGTACGTCTCCGCGCGCAGCACGCACAGGACCGGGCCGAAGATCTCGTCCTGGTAGGCCTTCGCGGACGTGGGCACCTTGTCCAGCAGCGAGATGCCGATCCAGTGGCCGTCCTCGAAGCCGTCGACGGTGTAGCCGGTGCCGTCCAGGACGACCTCGCAGCCCTCGGCGGCCGCGCCCTCGACGTAGGACGCCACCTTGTCGCGGTGGACCTTGGTGATCAGCGGGCCCATCTCCGACGCCGGGTCGTCGCCCGGGCCGATCTTGATCTTCTCGGCGCGCTCGCGGATCTTCTCCACGAGTTCGTCGCCGACGGCGCCGACCGCGACGACCGCGGAGATGGCCATGCAGCGCTCGCCGGCGGAGCCGTAGGCGGCCGAGACGGCGGCGTCGGCGGCGGCGTCCAGGTCGGCGTCCGGCAGGACCAGCATGTGGTTCTTGGCGCCGCCGAGCGCCTGGACGCGCTTGCCGTTGGCGGAGGCGGTGGTGTGGATGTAGCGGGCGATCGGGGTCGAGCCGACGAAGGAGACGGCCTTGACGTCCGGGTGCTCCAGGAGGCGGTCGACGGCCACCTTGTCACCGTGGACGACGTTGAAGACACCCTCCGGGAGACCTGCTTCCGCGAGCAGTTCGGCGAGGCGGATCGAGGCCGACGGGTCCTTCTCCGACGGCTTCAGCACGAACGTGTTGCCGCAGGCGATGGCGAGGGGGAACATCCACATCGGCACCATCGCCGGGAAGTTGAACGGCGTGATGCCGGCGACCACGCCGAGCGGCTGGCGGATCGAGGAGACGTCGACGCGGCTCGCCACCTGCGTGGACAGCTCGCCCTTCAGCTGCACGCTGATGCCGCAGGCCAGGTCGACGATCTCCAGGCCGCGGGCGACCTCGCCGAGGGCGTCGGAGTGGACCTTGCCGTGCTCGGCGGTGATCAGCTCCGCGATCTCGTCGCGGTGGGCGTCCAGCAGCGCCCGGAACCTGAAGAGGATGGAGGTCCGCTGCGCCAGGGAGGACTGGCCCCAGGTGGCGAAGGCCTCCTTGGCGGCCGCGACCGCCGCGTCCACCTCGTCGACCGAGGCGAACGCGACCTTCGTGGTGACCTCGCCGGTCGCCGGGTTGGTGACCGGCCCGTGCGTGCCCGAGGCGCCTTCGACGGTCTTGCCGCCGATCCAGTGGTTGACGATCTTCGTCATGGCCGGGAACTCCTTCACAGATGGCGGCGTCGGGTGGAGACGTGCCGTTCGTACAGCTCACGTGCCTTGACCGCGGACGGCCGTGTCGCGGTCTCGGCCACGGGTACATCCCACCAGGCCTGCGCGGGAGGCGCGCCCGACACTGTGTCTGCCGTTTGGGTCTCCACGTAGACACATGTGGGAGTGTCGGCGGCCCGGGCCTCGGCGAGGGCCTCGCGCAGGTCCCGCACGGTCTTCGCGCGCAGCACCCGCATGCCGAGGCTGGCGGCGTTGGCGGCGAGGTCCACGGGCAGCGGAGGGCCGGTGTAGGAGCCGTCCTGCGAGGGGTAGCGGTACGCCGTGCCGAAACGCTCGCCGCCGACCGACTCGGACAGGCCGCCGATGGAGGCGTAGCCGTGGTTCTGGATGATCAGGACCTTGATCGCGACGCCCTCCTGCACGGCCGTGACGATCTCCGTGGGCATCATCAGGTACGTGCCGTCGCCGACCAGCGCCCACACGGGCCGGTCCGGGGCGGCCAGCTTCACGCCGATCGCGGCCGGGATCTCGTAGCCCATGCAGGAGTAGCCGTACTCCAGGTGGTACTGGTCGCGGGACCGGGTCCGCCAGAGCTTGTGCAGGTCGCCGGGGAGGGAGCCGGCCGCGTTGATCAGGATGTCCGACGCGTCGACGAGGGCGTCCAGGGCGCCGAGGACCTGCGGCTGGGTGGGGCGGGTGTCCGGCTCGTCCACCTCGTAGCAGGCGTCGACGCGCTGCTCCCAGCGTTCCTTGTCCTCGGTGTACTCGGTGGCGTAGGTGCCGGCGACCCGGTACGCGTGCAGGCGCAGGGCCTCGGTGAGCTCCTGCAGGCCGCTGCGGGCGTCCGCGACCAGGGGCTGCCCGGCGAGCTTGTGGCCGTCGAAGGGGGCGATGTTGAGGTTCAGGAACCGTACGTCCGGGTGGGCGAAGAGGGTGCCGGAGGCGGTGGTGAAGTCGGTGTAGCGGGTGCCGACGCCGATCACCAGGTCGGCGGTGCGGGCCAGTTCGTCCGCCGTGGCCGTGCCGGTGTGGCCGATGCCGCCCACGTCCTGCGGGTGGTCGTGGCGCAGGGAGCCCTTGCCGGCCTGGGTGGAGGCGACCGGGATGCCCGTGGCCTCGGCGAACTCGGCGAGCGCCTCCTCGGCGCGGCTGTGGTGGACGCCGCCGCCCGCGACGACCAGCGGCCGCTTCGCCGCGCGGATCGTGTGCACCGCGTCCATCAGCTCCGTCGGGTCGGCGCCGGGCCGCCGGACGGTCCAGGTGCGCTCGGCGAAGAACTCCTCGGGCCAGTCGTACGCCTCGGCCTGCACGTCCTGCGGCAGGGCGAGGGTGACGGCGCCGGTCTCGACGGGGTCGGTGAGCACCCGCATGGCGTTCAGCGCCGAGGGGATCAGCGCCTCGGGGCGGGTGATCCGGTCGAAGTACCTCGACACCGGGCGCAGGCAGTCGTTGACCGACACGTCACCGGCGTACGGCACTTCGAGCTGCTGCAGGACCGGGTCGGCGGGGCGGGCGGCGAAGACGTCGCCGGGCAGGAGGAGCACCGGCAGGTGGTTGATGGTCGCGAGGGCGGCGCCGGTGACCAGGTTGGTGGCGCCCGGGCCGATGGACGTCGTGACGGCGTGCGTGGACAGGCGGTCGGACTGGCGGGCGTAGCCGACCGCCGCGTGCACCATGGCCTGTTCGTTGCGGCCCTGGTGGAACGGCATCCGCTCGGCGTGCTCCAGCAGCGCCTGGCCGAGACCGGCGACGTTGCCGTGGCCGAAGATGCCCCAGGTGGCGCCGATGAGCCGCTGCCGGACGCCGTCGCGCTCGGTGTACTGGGCGGCCAGGAAACGGACCAGCGCTTGTGCGACGGTCAGCCGGGTGGTCATCGGTACCCCTCCGTGTGGTCCGGGTGGAAGCAGATCCGCCACTCCCGTGTCCGCCCCGGGCCGGCCATCACGTTCAGGTAGTACATGTCGTGGCCGGGCTGGGCGATCGACGGGCCGTGCCAGCCGTCGGGGACGAGGACGGCGTCGCCGGAGCGGACCTCGGTGAGGACGTCGGATCCGCCCTCACGCGAGGGGAATACGCGCTGATACCCGAACCCGTTCGGGCCGTCGATCTCGAAGTAGTAGATCTCCTCCAGCTCCGACTCCTCGCCGGGCCGGTGCTCGTCGTGCTTGTGCGGCGGGTAGGAGGACCAGTTGCCGCCGGGCGTGATCACCTCGACCGCGATGAGCCTGTCGCAGTCGAAGGCGTCCGCGGAGGCGAAGTTGCGGACGCGGCGCGTGCAGGTGCCGCTGCCGCGTTCCTCGACGGGGACCTCCGGCGCGGGGCCGTAGCGGGCGGGGAGTTGTCGCTCGCACTTCGCTCCTGCCAAAGCAAAGCGGCCTCCCGCGCCGGAGGCGATCTGGACCCGGGCGTCCCGGGGCGCGTACGCGAAGTCGGTGACCGACGCGAACACGTCCCGGCGGCCCGAGAGGTGGAACTCTTCGTCCTCCACGCGCACCGTGCAACCGCCCTGCAGAGGCAGGACGATCCACTCGCTGTCGCCGGTGGTGAAGGTGTGCGTGCCGCCCGGACCGAGCTCCACGATCCGCAGGCTGCTGTGCGTCCAGCCGGCCCGCTTGGGGTCGATGTCCAGGACGTAGTTCACGCCGGTGGTGGTGCCCTTGGGGACGTACAGCTCACTGGTCATGAAGAGGCCCTCACAGCAGTCCTACGGCGGTGTCCACGGCGGCGGCCACGTCGCCGTCCGCCGGATACAGCAGCGAGCGGCCCACCACCAGCCCGCACACGGTGGGCAGTTGCAGCGCGCCGCGCCACTTCTCGTACGCCCCAGCCTGCTCCTCGGCGGAGCCCCCGACCTCGCCGCCGAGCAGCACGGCGGGCAGTGTGGAGGTCGCCATGACCTCGGCCATGTCGTCGGGGTTGTCGGTGACCGGCACCTTCAGCCAGGTGTAGGCGGAGCTGCCGCCCAGGCCCGAGGCGATGGCGATCGACCGGGTGACGGCCTCGGCGGACAGGTCGTTGCGCAGCCGGCCCGTGCCGTCGCGGCGGCTGATGAACGGCTCGACGAAGACGGGCAGCCGGCGGGCCGCCATGGCGTCCACGGCCCGGGCGGTGGACTCCAGGGTGGTCAGCGAGCCCGGGTCGTCGTAGTCGATGCGCAGCAGCAGCTTGCCCGCGTCGAAGCCGAGGCGCTCGATGTCCTCGGGGCGGTGGCCGGTGAAGCGGTCGTCGAGTTCGAAGCGGGCGCCCTGGAGACCGCCGCGGTTCATGGAGCCCATGACGACCTTGCCGTCGAGGGCGCCGAGCAGCAGCAGGTCGTCGAGGATGTCGGCGGTGGCGAGGACGCCGTCCACGCCGGGGCGGGACAGCGCCAGGCAGAGGCGTTCGAGGAGGTCGGCGCGGTTGGCCATGGCGAGGCTGCGGCCGCCGGCGCCGAGGGCGCCGCGGGCCGGGTGGTCGGCGGCGACGATCATCAGCCGGCCGGTGTCGTTCAGCAGCGGCCGGCGGGTGCGGCGGGCGGCGGCCTCGGCGACCGCCTCCGGGTGGCGGCTGCGCAGGCGGACGAGTTCGGAGACGTCGACGCTCACCGCACGGCCCCCGCGCCGACGGCCGCCTCGATCTCGTCCGGGGTGGGCATCGCGGAGGAGCACTCCAGGCGGGAGGCGACGATGGCGCCCGCGGCGTTGGCGTGCCGCATGGTCTTCTCCAGGTCCCAGCCGGCCAGCAGGCCGTGGACGAGGGAACCGCCGAAGGCGTCGCCGGCGCCGAGGCCGTTGAGCACGTTCACCGGCAGGGGCGGGACCTCGGCGCTCTCCCCGGCGCTGTTCACCGCCAGGACGCCCTTGGGTCCCTGCTTGACCACGGCCAGCTCGACACCGGCGTCCAGCAGGGCGCGGGCGGCGGCGTGCGGTTCGCGCACGCCGGTGGCGACCTCCACCTCGTCGAGGTTGCCGACCGCGACGGTGGTGTGGCGCAGGGCCTCCTCGTAGAAGGGGCGGGCCTGTGCCGGGTCCGTCCAGAACATCGGGCGCCAGTCGAGGTCGAAGACCGTCGTGCCGGACCCGGCGCGGTGGGCGAGGGCCGCGAGGGTCGCCGTGCGGCTGGGTTCCTCGCTCAGGCCGGTGCCGGTGATCCAGAAGACGCGGGCCTCGCGGATGGCGTCGAGGTCCAGCTCGTGGGCGTCGATCTCCAGGTCGGGTGCCTTGGGCTGCCGGTAGAAGTACAGCGGGAAGTCGTCCGGCGGGAAGATCTCGCAGAAGGTGACCGGGGTGGGCAGGCCGGGCACGGGGGTGACCCAGCGGTCGTCCACGCCGAAGCCCTTCAGGGCCTCGTGCAGGTAGGCGCCGAAGGGGTCGTCGCCGGTCCGGGTGATCACCGCGGTCCGCCGTCCCAGGCGGGCCGCGGCGACCGCGACATTGCTCGCCGAACCGCCGAGGAACTTGCCGAAGGAGGTGACCTGCGGCAGCGGGACGCCCGTCTGCAGCGGATACAGATCCACTCCGATCCGCCCCATGGTGATCAGGTCGTACGCCATCGGTGTCCCCTCGGTGTTCGGCTCTCCCCGGCTTTGTAGCCCCCTTCCCGAAGCCCTGTCAATGTTTTGTCCGGACATTCGGACCAGATCATGACAGCGCTTTCGGCGTCACCTGGTCCTTCTCCTGTGCAGTCTTCGGCCCTAGGCCTCGGTCCGCCTCTCCAGGCGGCTGCCGCGCGGCAGGGTGACGGACATGATGTCGCTGGGCGCGTCCAGCGCGATGCGGTGCCAGCGGCCGCGCGGCACGACGACGGCGGCCCCCGGCGCCAGACCGGTCTCCTGCTCCTTCTCGCCCGGCCGCTCGGGGCGCAGGCACAGGCGGATGCCGCCGGTGAGGCAGGCGACGACCTCGTCGGCCTCGGTGTGGATCTCCCAGTGGTCGCCGTGGACGTCCTCGTCGGTCTCCACGTGGAACGTCATCACCTGCCAGGAGTCCTGCTCGGGGTCGAACGCGGGTTCCTCGACGCGCACCTCGCCGTCGTCGCCGAGGCGGACGAACGAGGTGAAGAGGCCGAACGGGGCGAGGGTCATGGTCGTGACGTCCTTTCCGGCTGTCCGGGGTGCGGGGTGAGGAGTGCGGGGTGCCTGCCGGTTCATCCGGCCAGGGCGCGGCGCAGGGCCGCGGCGAGCTCGGCCGTCTGCCGCTGCGAAACGTCGGCGGAGAGGATCGCCTGGGAGCCGTGGAAGGTGCCGGGCCACTGGTGCAGCTCGACCGGCACGCCGGACCGGAGCAGGCGCAGGGCGTAGGCGATGTCCTCGTCGCGGTTCGGGCACAGTTCCGCCGTGGCCACGTAGGCGGGCGGCAGGCCGGTCAGCTCGGCGGCCCGGGCCGGGGCCGCGTAGGGAGTGGCGGGGGCTCCCCCCAGGTAGTGCCGCCACGACGCGGCGACCTTGTCGCGGTTCATCCAGGGCGTGTGGGTGAAGTTCCGCTGCGACCACGTCTCCTGCCGGTCGTCGAGTCCGGGCTGGTTGAGCAGTTGGAAGCGGATCTGCGGCCCCTGCCGGTCGCGCGCCCGCAGCGCCAGGGCCGCCGCCAGGCCGCCCCCGGCGCTGTGCCCGCCGACGGCGATGCGCTCCGGGTCGGTGCCGAGATCGGCCGCGTGCTCGGCGGCCCAGGTCAGCGCGGTGTACGCGTCGTCGAGCGCGGCCGGGAACGGGTGCTCGGGGGCCAGGCGGTAGCCCACCGAGATCACCACCGCGCCGGAGGCGGCGGCGAGCCGGGCGGCCCAGGGGTGTTCGGTGTCCAGGTCGCCCATGACGAATCCGCCGCCGTGCAGCCAGACGACGGCGCCGCGCGCCCGGTGCGGGCGGTAGACGCGGACCGGCACGTCGGGGTCACCGGCGACGGTGTGGTCCTCGACCTCCATCCCGGAGGTGTCCGGGGCCGGCACCGCGGCGGCCAGTTCGGCGAAGTTCTTGCGCTCGGTGACCGGGTCGGTCAGATCGGCGCGGGGGAACAGCGGGACGAATGCCTCGAGTTCAGGGTCCATGCGGTCATCCTCACCGCCCGCCGATCCCGGAGCATCCGCCAACCGTCGGGCATACGCGCCCCGTTGGGCACCGAACGGCGCATATCCTCACGCCATGGAGGCACTGGCCGTACGACTGTCGCAGCTGGACGCGCAGGTCGAGGGCGCGATCCGCGTCGTGATGTTCTACGACACCCTGATGCGCCGCCGGGTCGACCTCCCGGCCCTGGCCCGGGCGTCGGCGGGCCTGGCCGAGTGCGTGGCCGGGATCCGGCTGCACGGCACGGGGCGGTCGATCCGCTTCTCCCCCGGCGGCGGGCAGGCCCCCGCCCCGTCCGCGCCCGCGTCCAGCACGGTCGCGATCACCCTCGACGACGAGGAGATCGGGACGGTCTGGCTGGAACGGCCCGGCCCGCCCCTCCCGCTCGACGAGGTGCTGCTGGACCGGCTCGCCATCGCCGCCGCCGCGGTCGTCGAACGGTACGGCCCGGCCCGCACCACCATGGCCGACCCCGCCCTCGTCGAACTCGTCGTCAGCCGCGGCACCGAGGAGGCGGCCCGCGCCCGTGCGCTGCGGCTGCTGGGCTTCGCCCCCGAGCTGCCGATCCGCGTCGTCGCCGTGCGGTCGCAGGTGCCGCTCGACCGGGTCGGGGGCCTGCTCTGCCCGGCCCGGCCGGTGAAGGCGGCACCGCTCGGCGGCGTGGGTGTCGTCCTGGCCGCTTCGGTGGACCGGGCCGCGCTTCCGGACGGCGTGCGCGCGGGCATCGGCACCGCCGAGAGCCCCGAGGTGTCCTGGCGGCAGGCCCGCACCGCGTTGCGCTTCACCACCGCGCGCCGGCCGGTGATCTCCCACGCCGACCTGGGGGCGCTGGCGCTGCTCGCCGACATCCCCCCGGACACCGTGCGCGCCAACGCCGACGTGAGCGCGCTCGCCCGGCTCGCCGACGCCCCCGAGGACCTGCGCACGCTGGAGGCCTACTGCGCCACCGGCTCCCTGCGGCGGGCCGCCGACCAGCTCCATCTGCACCACAGCAGCGTGGCGCGGCGGCTGGAGCTGATCGGCAGGGAGCTGGGCTTCGAGCTCACCGAGCCCGCCGGTCTGCTGCGCGCCGGACTCGCCCTGACGGCCTGGCGGCTGCTGGAGAGCTGAACACCGGGCCGGGTCCGGGCCTCACGTCAAGGTGCCCCGCCGCCGCGCCGGCGTACGCCTTTGCCCCGGCTGTGTCACAAACACCCTCTTCCTGTCACACATGTCGCGCGTACGCGGGTCTTCCGTCACACCCGCGCACAGCCCCTGCCCTGTGTCAGGGAGGTGTCGTTGACCGGACACAGGCTTGTTGATCACCAGCGCAGCGCCCGGCTCCCCCGGACGGCCGTTCCGGCCGCCGCCGTGGTGCGCGCGGGGAGGTACACGTCATGACCGACCGAAGGCTCTGGTCCTACAAGGAGATCGCGGCACACATCCGGGTGCAGCCCGACACCGTGCGGTCCTACCGCAAACACGGTCTGCTGCCCCCGCCCGACCACGTCGAGAGCGGCAAACCGTACTGGTACGCCGACACCGTCCGGGCCTGGGTCGCCTCCCGCCCCGGCAACCGCAACCGAAGAGCGGACTGAGCCACCCCGCCCCTGATTTCGTGCCCCACCGCCGCGTGGGGCACGGCCGTCTCACCGCCAGGGCTCGACGACCGTCACCCCCGCACCGGCCGCCGTCCCCATGGCCGCCAGGGCGGCGGGGGCCTCGTCGAGCCGGATCGTCGACGTCACCAGCAGGTCCGGGCGCAGGACGCCGCCGCGGACCAGTTCCAGCATCGGCGGGTAACCGTGCGCGGGCATGCCGTGGCTGCCGAGCAGTTCGAGCTCCAGGGCGATCGCCCGGGCCATCGGCACCGGTGTCGTGCCGTCCGGCGAGGGCAGCAGTCCCACCTGGACGTGGCGGCCGCGGCGGCGCAGGCCGTTCACCGAGGCGGCGCAGGTGGCCGGTGCGCCGAGGGCGTCGAGCGAGAGGTGCGCGCCACCACCGGTGAGGTCGCGGACCGCCGCGGCGCTGTCCGGCACGGCGGCCGCATCGACGCAGTGCGCCGCACCGAACTTCCGCGCCAGTTCCAGGGCCCGGGCGGAGACGTCCACCGCCACGACCCGGGCGCCCGCAGCGGCCGCGATCATCACCGCCGACAGCCCCACCCCGCCGCAGCCGTGCACCGCGACCCACTCCCCCGCGGCGACCCTGCCCTGCCGCACCACCGCCCGGTACGCCGTGGCGAACCGGCAGCCGAGCGAGGCCGCCGTGGCGAAGGACATCTCCTCGGGCAGCGCCACGAGGTTCACGTCGGCGTGGTCCAGCGCCACGTACTGGGCGAAGGAGCCCCAGTGCGTGAAGCCGGGCTGGGTCTGGCGCTCGCACACCTGGTGATCGCCCGCCGCGCAGGACGGGCAGCTGCCACAGGCGCAGACGAACGGCACGGTGACCCGGTCGCCGGGCCGCCACCGGCCCACCCGGGCGCCCACGGCCTCGACGACACCGGCCAGTTCGTGCCCGGGCACATGCGGGAGGGTGATGTCCGGGTCGTGGCCCTGCCAGCCGTGCCAGTCGCTGCGGCACAGCCCGGTGGCCTCGACCCGGACGACCACCCCGTGCTCCGCGGGCTCCGGGTCGGCGACCTCCCGGACCTCGGCCTCCTCCCCGTACCGCTCGAACACCACGGCCCGCATGTCCCACCCGCCTTCCGTTCGTGTCGTGTCCCGGGGACGGGGCGTCCGCCTCCTCCCGGGAGTCCGACGCTAACCGGCCCGGACGATCCGGCCCACGGCCCGGTCCTCGGATGAGCGCGGGATCCTCGACACCGGCCTGGAGCCGAACCGATACCCCCTAGGGGTACAGTGGGACGAGGTGGGGAGCCCCCAGGGCCCCCACGGCCCCACACGCCTCGACGAGGAGTAACGACATGACCGCCCAGACCGACACCACGGGCCCCGTCACCACCGTCTACAAGGTGAGCGGCATGAGCTGCGGACACTGCGAGGGCGCCGTCTCCGGCGAGCTCTCCCAGCTGTCCGGCGTCAGTTCGGTGACGGCCGTCGCCTCCACCGGCGAGGTCACCGTCGTCTCCGCGGCCCCGCTCGACGAGGAGGCCGTCCGCGCCGCCGTCGACGAGGCCGGTTTCGAACTGGCCGGCCGGGCCTGACGGAAGGCACCCCGGCCTGACCGCAGGGGCCGGGCGGACCCGGTTCCGCCCGGTCACCACGGGCCGGTGACGGATCAGGTCTGAGACGTGCCGATCCCGGCACTCGTACCCGTACGGGCCGTACGGCCGCCGCCCCGGCCCGTGCGGCCCGTTCCGTTCACCGGGCGACCCGCACATCTCCTGGAGTGAGGACATGACCAGCACCACCGCCAAGGCGCCGGCCGGCCGCGAGTCCGCGGTCGCCGAGGTCGAGCTGCTCATCGGCGGGATGACCTGCGCGTCCTGCGCGGCCCGCGTCGAGAAGAAGCTCAACCGCATGGACGGCGTCAGCGCCACGGTGAACTACGCGACGGAGAAGGCCCGGGTCACCTACCCCGAGGGCGTCGAGGTCGCCGACCTGATCGCCACCGTGGTGAAGACCGGGTACACCGCCGAGGAGCCCGCGCCCCCGGCCGAGGAGGAGCCCGCACCCGGCGCGGCGGAGCAGGACCCCGAGCTGTCGGCGCTGCGCCGGCGGCTGCTCGTCTCCGCCGCCCTGGCCGTCCCGGTCGTCCTCCTGGCCATGGTCCCGGCCCTGCAGTTCGACTCCTGGCAGTGGCTCTCGCTCACCCTCGCCGCACCGGTCGTCGTCTGGGGCGGGGCGCCGTTCCACCGCGCGGCCTGGACGAACGCCCGGCACGGCGCCGCGACCATGGACACGCTGGTCTCCCTGGGCACCCTGGCCGCGTTCGGCTGGTCCCTGTGGGCGCTGTTCCTCGGCGACGCGGGCATGCCCGGCATGCGGCACCCCTTCGAGCTCACGGTCTCGCGCGGCGACGGCGCCTCCTCGATCTACCTGGAGGTGGCCTCCGGCGTCACGGCGTTCCTCCTGCTGGGCCGTTATCTGGAGGCCCGCTCCAAGCGGCGCGCCGGAGCGGCCCTGCGCGCCCTGATGGAGCTGGGCGCCAGGGACGTCGCCGTCCTGCGGGACGGGCGCGAGGTGCGGATCCCGGCGCAGCGGCTGGCCGTCGGCGACCGGTTCGTCGTACGGCCCGGCGAGAAGATCGCCACCGACGGCACGGTCGTCGAGGGCGCCTCAGCCGTGGACGCCTCGATGCTGACCGGCGAGTCCGTGCCGGTGGACGTGAGGGCCGGGGACACGGTCACCGGCGCGACGGTCAACGCCGGTGGCCGGCTCGTCGTGGAGGCCACCCGGGTCGGCGCCGACACGCAGCTGGCGCGGATGGCCAAGCTGGTCGAGGACGCGCAGAACGGCAAGGCCGAGGTGCAGCGGCTCGCCGACCGGATCTCCGGGATCTTCGTGCCGGTCGTGCTGCTGATCGCCGCCGCCACGGCCGGGACGTGGCTGGGGCTCACCGGTGACGGCGTCGCCGCGTTCACGGCGGCCGTCGCGGTGCTGATCATCGCCTGCCCGTGCGCCCTGGGCCTGGCCACGCCCACCGCGCTCATGGTCGGCACGGGCCGGGGCGCCCAGCTCGGCATCCTGATCAAGGGCCCGGAGGTGCTGGAGTCCACCCGCCGGATCGACACCGTCGTCCTGGACAAGACGGGCACGGTCACCACCGGCCGGATGACGCTCCAGGAGGTCCACCTCGCCGAGGGGGCCGACGAGAAGGAGGTGCTGCGGCTCGCCGGAGCCGTCGAGCACGCCTCCGAGCACCCCGTGGCCCGGGCGATCGCCCTGGGCGCCGAGGAGAGGGCCGGACGGCTCCCGGACGTCGGGGACTTCGAGAACGTCCCGGGACGGGGCGTACGCGGGCGCGTGGAGGGCCGTGCGGTCGCCGTGGGGCGGCTCTTCGACGACGTGCCGCCGGAGCTGGCCCGCGCGCGGGAGGAGGCCGAGCGGTCCGGGCACACGGCCGTACTGGCCGGCTGGGACGGCACGGCACGGGCCGTGTTGGCCGTGGCGGACGCGGTCAAGGAGACCAGCGCCGAGGCCGTGCGGGAGCTGCGCGCCCTCGGGCTCACGCCGGTGCTGCTGACCGGGGACAACCGGACGGTGGCCGAGGCCGTCGCCGAGCGCGTGGGGATCGACCGGGTGGTCGCGGAGGTCCTGCCCGAGGACAAGGTCGCGGCCGTGCGGCGGCTGCAGGCCGAGGGGCGGGTCGTGGCCATGGTCGGCGACGGCGTCAACGACGCGGCGGCGCTGGCCACCGCCGATCTGGGTCTGGCCCTGGGCACCGGCACGGACGCGGCGATCGAGGCGGGTGACCTGACGCTGGTCCGCGGCGATCTGCGGGTGGCCGCGGACGCGATCCGGCTGTCCCGGCGGACGCTGGCCACGATCAAGGGCAATCTCGTCTGGGCCTTCGGCTACAACGTGGCCGCGCTGCCGCTGGCCGCCGCCGGGCTGCTGAACCCCATGATCGCGGGGGCCGCGATGGCCTTCTCGTCCGTCTTCGTGGTGACGAACAGCCTCCGACTGCGGACATTCCGGTGAAGTCGCCGCAATTCCCCCTAAGTTCGCGGCGAACGCGATATGAGCCCCTCTGGAGTCCCGGGCCCGGCTCACATAAGCTCTTCACAAGGCTCGCGCATCATCCTTACGCTTGAGCCCCGAACGGCTTAACCGGGCTCTTGCGCATCTAACGGACATACGCAAGAGACGCAGATCACAGTGATGTGAACGTAACCATCGAAGGGGTTCGAAGGTCTAAGTTGACGATGTCAGGGAGCGTCTTGGGGGGCGCGATCTGACATCTGGAGATGTCTTGGGGGACTTCTCCGGAGATGCGTTGCCGGGGCACGTACACCGGGAAGCTTTGAGCGGCCCTCCCGGGCGTGCGCTGTCCCGGCAGATCGCACTCACCAGCAGTACGGCGAGTTCTGCTCGTTTCGCTCAACAGCGGTTCAGGCGCTGTCCTCACAGACGCCCGGCCGGATCCCGTGGGGGGAATCCGAACCGGGACTGGGAAGGCGCCCTGGTCGTCGGCCCGTGGGGGGACCGGCGCTCCGGGGCGCCTTCTTTTTTTCGGCCCTGAGCACAGGGCACGCGAGAGCCCCCGCACCCGGCAGACGGATACGGGGGCCCGAAGCAATGCGGCGTGGGGCGCCTCAGCGCTCCTCGACGGGGACGAAGTCGCGCTCGACGACGCCCGTGTAGATCTGGCGCGGGCGGCCGATGCGGGAGCCCGGCTCCTTGATCATCTCGTGCCACTGGGCGATCCAGCCCGGCAGCCGGCCGAGGGCGAACAGGACCGTGAACATCTCGGTCGGGAAGCCCATGGCCCGGTAGATCAGGCCGGTGTAGAAGTCGACGTTCGGGTAGAGGCTGCGTGAGACGAAGTAGTCGTCGGAGAGCGCGTGCTCCTCCAGCTTCAGCGCGATGTCCAGCAGCTCGTCGGACTTGCCGAGGGCGGACAGCACATCGTGCGCGGCGGCCTTGATGATCTTGGCGCGCGGGTCGAAGTTCTTGTAGACCCGGTGGCCGAAGCCCATCAGGCGGACGCCGTCCTCCTTGTTCTTCACCTTGCGGATGAAGGAGTCGACGTCGCCGCCGGAGTCGCGGATGCCCTCCAGCATCTCCAGCACGGACTGGTTGGCGCCGCCGTGCAGCGGGCCCCACAGCGCGTTGATGCCGGCGGAGATCGAGGCGAACATGTTCGCCTGCGAGGAGCCGACCAGGCGGACCGTGGAGGTCGAGCAGTTCTGCTCGTGGTCCGCGTGCAGGATCAGCAGCTTGTCGAGCGCGGAGACCACGGTCGGGTCGAGCTCGTACTCCTGCGCGGGGACCGAGAAGGTCATGCGGAGGAAGTTCTCGACGTAGCCGAGGTCGTTGCGCGGGTAGACGAACGGGTGACCGATCGACTTCTTGTACGCGTACGCCGCGATCGTCGGGAGCTTGGCGAGCAGGCGGATCGTCGAGAGGTTGCGCTGGCGCTCGTCGAACGGGTTGTGGCTGTCCTGGTAGAACGTGGACAGCGCCGAGACGACCGAGGACAGCATGGCCATCGGGTGGGCGTCGCGCGGGAAGCCCTTGTAGAAGTTCTTGACGTCCTCGTGCAGCAGGGTGTGCTGCGTGATGTCGTTCTTGAACGCCGAGAGCTGGTCGACCGTCGGCAGCTCGCCGTTGATCAGCAGGTAGGCGACCTCCAGGAAGGTGGAGCGCTCGGCCAGCTGCTCGATCGGGTAGCCGCGATACCGCAGGATGCCCGCTTCGCCGTCCAGGTAGGTGATGGCGGATTTGTACGCGGCGGTGTTGCCGTAACCGCTGTCCAGCGTCACCAGCCCGGTCTGGGCGCGGAGCTTTCCGATGTCGAAGCCCTTGTCACCGACGGTGCTGTCGATCACCGGGTAGGTGTACTCGCCGTCGCCGTACCGCAGTACTACAGAGTTGTCGCTCACGTCTTCCCTCACCGACGTTGTGCCTCATCTTCGAGGTGCCCTGACTGTCTCTACCATCCCCCACTTGGCTCAGGAGAGTGCACTCGGGGTCGACCATCGGGCCTACTGACGGCACTGAGTGCCGCCAACTTGCCCATCCTGCCCCCTGTGATCCCCTTCCGGAAGTGGCTTGTGACCTTCACGACTCATTTGATCGATCATTTTTTGCGGAACCGAGCCGGAAGTCGAGTGCCGTGCACCTCCGACCCGCCGAGACCGTGCGCACCGCCTGGCCGATCGCCTTGCGCGAACCGACGAGGACGACCAGCCGCTTGGCCCGTGTGACGGCCGTGTAGAGCAGGTTGCGCTGGAGCATCATCCAGGCACCCGTGGTGACCGGGATGACGACCGCCGGGTACTCGCTGCCCTGGGAGCGGTGGATCGTCACGGCGTAGGCGTGCGCCAGCTCGTCGAGCTCGTCGAAGTCGTACGGAACCTCCTCGTCCTCGTCCGTCAGCACCGTCAGGCGCTGGTCGACCGGGTCGAGCGAGGTCACCACGCCCACGGTGCCGTTGAAGACACCGTTCTTGCCCTTCTCGTAATTGTTGCGAATCTGGGTGACCTTGTCGCCGACCCGGAAGACCCGGCCGCCGAATCTCTTCTCGGGCAGGTCCGGGCGGCCCGGGGTGACCGCCTGCTGGAGCAGGCCGTTCAGCGTGCCCGCGCCGGCCGGGCCGCGGTGCATGGGCGCGAGCACCTGGACGTCGCGGCGCGGGTCGAGCCCGAACTTGGCCGGAATGCGCCGGGCGGCCACGTCCACCGTGAGCCGTCCGGCGGCCTCCGTGTCGTCCTCGACGAAGAGGAAGAAGTCCTTCATGCCGTCCGTGACGGGGTGCTGCCCGGCGTTGATGCGGTGGGCGTTGGTCACCACGCCGGACTGCTGCGCCTGGCGGAAGACCCGGGTGAGGCGCACGGCCGGGATCGGGCCGCCGTCGGCCAGGAGGTCGCGCAGGACCTCTCCCGCGCCGACGCTGGGCAGCTGGTCCACGTCCCCGACGAACAGCAGGTGCGCCCCCGGCGGGACGGCCTTCACCAGCTTGTTGGCGAGGAGCAGGTCGAGCATGGACGCCTCGTCGACCACCACCAGGTCGGCGTCCAGGGGGCGGTCCCGGTCGTAGGCCGCGTCGCCGCCGGGTTTGAGCTCCAGCAGGCGGTGGACCGTGGAGGCCTCGGCGCCGGTGAGCTCGGACAGGCGCTTGGCGGCCCGGCCGGTCGGGGCGGCGAGCACGACCTTGGCCTTCTTGGCGCGGGCCAGCTCGACGATCGAGCGGACGGTGAAGGACTTGCCGCAGCCGGGGCCGCCGGTGAGGACGGCGACCTTCTCGCTCAGCGCCAGCTTGACGGCGGCCTCCTGCTCGGGGGCGAGCTCGGTGCCCGTACGGCCCTTCAGCCAGTGCAGCGCCTTGTCCCAGGCGACGGTCCGGAAGCCCGGCATCCGGTCCTCGCCGGTGCGCAGCAGGCGCAGCAGCTGCGCGGCGAGGGAGAGTTCGGCGCGGTGGAAGGGGACGAGGTAGACGGCGGTGACCGGCTCCGGGCCGCCGTCGGGGCCGGGGACCTGCTCGCGGACGAGCCCGGGGTCGCCGCCGTCCTCGGGGACCTCGGCCAGCTCCGCGAGGCACTCGATGACGAGGCCGGTGTCGACCTGGAGCAGCTTCACCGCGTCGGCGATGAGCCGCTCCTCGGGCAGGTAGCAGTTGCCCTGGTCGGTGGCCTGCGAGAGGGCGTACTGCAGGCCCGCCTTGACGCGCTCGGGGCTGTCGTGCGGGATGCCGACGCTTTGGGCGATCTTGTCGGCGGTGAGGAAGCCGATGCCCCAGACGTCGGCGGCGAGCCGGTAGGGCTGGTTCTTCACGACGGAGATGGAGGCGTCGCCGTACTTCTTGTAGATGCGCACGGCGATGGACGTGGAGACCTCGACCGTCTGGAGGAAGAGCATGACCTCCTTGATGGCCTTCTGCTCCTCCCAGGCGTCGGCGATCTTCTTCGTGCGCTTGGGTCCCAGCCCCGGGACCTCGACGAGCCGCTTGGGCTCCTCCTCGATGATCTTCAGGGTGTCCATGCCGAAGTGCTGGGTGATGCGGTCGGCGAAGACCGGGCCGATGCCTTTGACCAGGCCCGAGCCGAGGTAGCGGCGGATGCCCTGGACCGTGGCCGGCAGGACCGTCGTGTAGTTCTCCACGTGGAACTGCTTGCCGTACTGCGGGTGGGAGCCCCAGCGGCCCTCCATGCGCAGGGACTCGCCGACCTGGGCGCCGAGCAGCGCGCCGACGACCGTGAGCAGATCGCCGCCGCCGCGGCCGGTGTCGACCCGGGCGACCGTGTAGCCGTTCTCCTCGTTGGCGTACGTGATGCGCTCCAGCACGCCTTCCAGCGTGGCCGGTCGCCGCTCGCCCGCCTGGGCGGCCCCCGCCTGATCGGTCATGATCCGACGGTACCGCCCGGGTACGACAGCGCGGGGCCGCTGCCTCGCTCGGCGGACCGGCAGCCGGACGCCGGGCTCCGGCCCCGGGGTCTCGTCCCGCGCGGGGTCAGCCCCCGCCGCTCCGGCGCGCGTACGCACGGGCCGCTCTCGCGCGGTCGCCGCAGCGGGTGGAGCACCACTGGCGGCGGCCGTGCCGCAGCAGGAAGCGGTTGCAGGGCGGGGAGCCGCAGGCGGTGAGGCGCTCGGCGTCGGGAGAGGTGAGCAGGTCCGCCGCGTCCGCGGCGAGCGTGGCCAGGGCCAGGTCGACGATCGCGGTCGTGGGGTGCGGGGCCGTGCGGTAGGGGCCGGTCTTCTCGTCCCACCGCAGCAGCGGGGCCGTCGGCACCCGGGTCATCGCGTCGTTGACTGCGGCCACCGCCGCGGGGAGCGCGGGCACGCCGTCGGCACGGGCGGCGAACAGCGACCGGATCTGTTCGCGCAGGGAGCGGAGCTGAGCCGCGCACATCTCCCGCACACCGGCGTCCACCGGGGCGAGGCCCCGCCGGGTCAGCCACTGATTCGTCTGCGCGGGGCTGCCCAGGAGGTCGATCGTGTGCCCGCCGGGCAGGGCCATCGCGCTGTTGGCCAGCGCCAGCGAGGGGTGTTCCTCCTCGCCCTGCACGGGCGGCGGGACGGTCTGGTCGATGACGTGCTCCTCCATGGTTCTCATGGTACGGGTTGCCTTCATCCGTGAGAAGCGGCTACGTTCTTCTCACGGTTCAATCGCATCCATCCGTGAGGTGCTCCATGTCGTCCATCCTGCCCGCGACCACCGACCCCGTCCCCGTGCGCGTCTTCGGCGGCCCCACCGCCCTGTTCGAGTACGGCGGCCTGCGCTTCCTGACCGATCCGACCTTCGACGCCCCCGGCGACTACCCCCGCGGGGACGGCAGGTTCCTGACCAAGACGGCGCCCTCCGCCGTCACACCGGCCGAACTCGGCCGCGTCGACGCGGTCCTGCTCTCGCACGACGAGCACGCCGACAACCTCGACACCTCCGGCCGGGCCCTGCTTCCCGGCGTCCCCCTCACCCTGACCACGCCGGGGGGTGGCAAGCGTCTGCGCGAGAGCCTCGGGGACCGGGTCAAGGGGCTGGCCGACTGGGAGTCCGTCGCACTGGACCGGCCGGGCGGCGGCACGGTCACCGTCACCGGCGTGCCCGCGCTGCACGGCCCCGGCCCCCGCGAGGAGGTCGAGCCCTTCACCGGCCAGGTCGTCGGCTTCGTGCTGACCGGCGAGGGCCTGCCCACCGTGTACGTGAGCGGCGACAACGCCTCGCTCGACGCGGTCCGCGAGATCGCCGCCCGCTTCGGCCCCGTCGACACGGCCGTGCTGTTCGCCGGCGCTCCCCGCTTCACCGTGCTCTTCGACAACCGGGTCATCGTCCTGGACAGCGCCATGGCCGCCGAGGCCGCGCGCATCCTCGGCGCCCGCCGGGTCGTCCCCGTCCACTACGACGGCTGGGCCCACTTCACCGAGGGCCGTGAGGAACTCCGGGCCGCCTTCGACGCCGCCGGACTCGCCGACCGGCTGGACTGGGGCAAGGGCGTCTGACCTGCCGTCACTTCCTCCAGAACAGGTGGTGCACCACGCCGCCGCTGGGGCTCGGCACCACGTCGCAGTGGAAGCGGTCGAACAGCTCCTCGGGGGACTCCCACAGCCGTGAGCCGGACCCGATGACCACGGCGGGCGAGACCGCCACGTGCAGCGTGTCGACCAGGTCGGCGTCGAGGAACTGCCGGATGGTGGCCGCTCCGCCGCCGAGCCGGACGTCCTTGCCGCCGGCCGCCTCACGCGCCTGCTCCAGGACCTCGGCCGGGTCGCCGCCGACGAAGTGGAACGTGGTGTCGGAGAGCGTGAACGAGGGGCGCTCGTGATGGGTCATGACGAACACCGGTGTGTGGAACGGCGGCTCCTCGCCCCACCAGCCCTGCCACGCGTGGTCCTGCCACGGCCCGCGATGAGGGCTGAACTTGTTGCGGCCCATGATCTCGGCGCCGATGTTGTTGTGGAAGTCGCGCGTCAGGTAGTCGTCGATGCCGCGGCTGCCACCGGGTTCGGTCCGGTTGGGCCAGCTCGCCGTGGCACCGGCCCAGGCGAACATCTCCCCGGGGTCGGCGTGACCGAAGGGCCGCTCCAGGCTCTGGCCCTCACCGGCGCCGTAGCCGTCACTCGAGACGTTGAAGTTCTGCACGCGCAGCAGCTGGGACACAGCGTTCCTCCTGTGGTCGACGAGAGGAGGACCGCCCGGGCCGCCGGAACTCATCGGTGCGTGCGAGGTGGTTTCCGCGCGGACCCGCGGTCACCCGGCCCGGCCGGTCCACGTCGCCCGGCCCGGCGGGGCCACAGTCGGCCGGCTCGGTCCGGCTCGGTCCGGCTCGGTCCGGCTCGGTCCGGCTCGGTCCGGCTCGGTCCGGCTCGGTCCGGCTCGGTCCGGCCCGCGGCTTCCCGGCTCAGCCGGTCTGCGCCACCACGTGGTCGATCACCCGCTGGAAATCCTCACTCGGCGAGAACTCCACCAGCTCGCTGTCCTCCAGCGCCACCGGGACGTGCCCGGGCGGCCAGTAGTACGCCTGCCCCGCCTCGTACTCCTCCTCGCCCGCCGCCGTGCGCATCCGGATCCGGCCCTTGAGCAGATAGCCCCAGTGCGGGCACGGGCAGGCGTCGTCCGGCATGCCCTTCAGGGCCGGGCCCATGTCGGTGCCCCGGGGCAGGGTGATGTAGCCGACCGACAGGCCGCCGCCGATCGGCTCGATCCGCAGTTCCACTCCGTCGCCTTCGAGTGCGACGGGTACGTCGTTCCTGGTCGCCGCCGTCATGACTCCTCCGCTCCGGCCCCGCGGGCCCGGGAAGACGACCTTCCCCTCCCTCCAGCCTGGACCTCCGGCGGGACGCCCGCGACATCACGATCCGGTCAAGAGGTGCCGCCGGGGTCTTGATTTACCGGCGTGTAATCGATTCCATCCACCCGTCGATGTAATCGATTCCACGAACCCGTGTCGGGTTCCGTTTCCACAAGGAGGTGGAGCGGCGATGGCGAGCATCAAGGACGTCGCTGCCGAGGCGGGCGTCTCCGTCGCCACGGTCTCGCGCGTCCTGAACGACCACCCGTCGGTCAGCGCCGAGGCACGCACCCGCGTGCTGGCCGCCGTCGAGACCCTGGGCTACCGCCCGAACGCCGTCGCCCGCTCCCTGCGCACCGACCAGACCCACACCCTCGGCCTGGTCATCAGCGACGTCCTCAACCCGTACTTCACCGAACTGGCCCGCTCCGTCGAGGAGGAGGCCCGCGCGCTCGGCTACAGCGTGATCATCGGCAACGCCGACGAGCGGCCCGACCTCCAGGACCACCACGTGCGTACCCTGCTGGACCGCCGGATCGACGGTCTGCTGGTCTCCCCCACCGACGGCGGCTCGCCGCTGATGCTGGACGCCGCCCGGTCCGGGACGCCCATGGTCTTCGTCGACCGGTGGATCCCGGGCGTGGACGTGCCGGTCGTCCGGTCCGACGGGCGGGCGGCAGTCCGGGACCTGGTGGCGCATCTGCACCGGCTCGGGCACCGGCGGCTCGCGATCATCGCGGGTCCGGCGGCGACCACGACCGGCCGGGAGCGCGTGGAGGCCTTCCGGGAGGCGCTCGCCGCGTACGGGCTCCCCCTGCCCGACGCCTACACGGGGCAGGGCGACTTCCAGGCGGAGAGCGGGCGCCGGGTCACCGAGGGCTTCCTGGACCTGGCCGAGCCGCCCGAGGTCGTGTTCGCGGCCGACAACCTGATGGCGCTCGGCGCGCTGGACGCCGTCCGCGCGCGGGGGCTGCGCGTGCCGGACGACCTCGCGCTGGCCGCGTTCGACGACATCCGGTGGTTCGTGCACACCGACCCGCCGGTCACCGCGATCGCCCAGCCCACGGGCGAGCTGGGCCGGGCCGCCGTACGGGCCCTGGTCGACCGCATCGAGGGACGGCCGGGCGAGTCCGTGACCCTCCCCGCCCGCCTCGTCGTACGCCGCTCCTGCGGCGAGAACCCCGTAACGAACAGGAGCCAGTCGTGAGCAACGCGGACGAGTTGCTGCGCATCGAGGGCCTGCGGAAGACCTTCCCGGGCGTGGTCGCGCTGGACGGCGTCGACTTCGACCTGCGCCGGGGCGAGGTGCACGTGCTGCTCGGTGAGAACGGCGCGGGCAAGAGCACGCTGATCAAGATGCTCTCCGGCGCCTACACACCCGACGCCGGCCGGATCCTGGTCGGCGGCGCGGAGACCCGCATCCGGAGCGCGCAGGATTCCGAACGGCTCGGGATCGCCACCATCTACCAGGAGTTCAACCTCGTCCCCGACCTCACGGTCGCCGAGAACATCTTCCTCGGGCGGCAGCCCCGGCGCTTCGGGATGATCGACCGCAAGCGGATGGAGGCCGACGCCGAGGTCCTGCTGAAGCGGGTCGGCGTGAGTGTCTCGCCGCGGGCGCGGGTGCGCGAACTGGGCATCGCCCGGCTGCAGATGGTGGAGATCGCCAAGGCGCTGAGCCTGGACGCCCGGGTGCTGATCATGGACGAGCCGACGGCCGTGCTCACCTCGGAGGAGGTCGACAAGCTCTTCGCGATCGTGCGCACGCTGCGCGAGGACGGCGTCGGGATCGTCTTCATCACCCACCACCTGGAGGAGATCGCCACGCTCGGCGACCGGGTGACGGTGATCCGGGACGGGAAGAGCGTCGGGCAGGTGCCCGCCTCCACGCCCGAGGACGAGCTGGTCCGGCTCATGGTCGGGCGCTCGATCGAGCAGCAGTACCCACGCCAACGGCCCGAACGCGGAGCCCCGTTGCTCACCGTCGAGGGGCTCACCCGGGACGGCGTCTTCCACGACGTCGGCTTCGAGGTGCACGCCGGTGAGGTCGTCGGCATCGCGGGGCTCGTCGGGGCCGGGCGGACCGAGGTCGTCCGGGCGGTCTTCGGGGCCGACCCGTACGACCGGGGCAGCGTGAAGGTCTCGGGCAGCCCGATCGCCAAGTACGACGTCAACGCGGCCCTGAGCGCGGGCATCGGGCTCATCCCCGAGGACCGCAAGGGCCAGGGCCTGGTGCTGGACGCGTCGGTGGAGGAGAACCTCGGGCTGGTGACCCTGCGGTCGGCCACGCGCGCGGGTCTCGTCGACCTCAAGGCGCAGCGCGCGGCGGCCGCGCGGATCGCCGGGCAGCTGGGGGTGCGCATGGCGGGCCTCGGGCAGCACGTGCGCACGCTCTCCGGCGGCAACCAGCAGAAGGTCGTCATCGGCAAGTGGCTGCTCGCCGACACCAAGGTGCTGATCCTCGACGAGCCGACGCGCGGCATCGACGTCGGCGCCAAGGTCGAGATCTACCAGCTCGTCAACGAACTCACCGCCGCCGGCGCGGCCGTCCTGATGATCTCCAGCGACCTGCCCGAGGTGCTCGGCATGAGCGACCGGGTGCTGGTGATGGCGCAGGGGCGGATCGCCGGTGAACTCTCCGCCGACGAGGCGACCCAGGACGCCGTGATGGCACTCGCCGTCAGCAACCCCACCAGCACGACCGGAACGGAGGCCTCCCGTGGCCACTGACACGCTCAAGAGCACGACGGGCGCGCAGGGCGCCTCCGGGGGCCTGCGCCGCCTCCTGCTCGACAACGGCGCGCTCACCGCGCTCATCGTCCTCGTCGTCGCCATGTCGGCGCTGTCCGGCGACTTCCTGACGGCGGACAACCTCCTCAACGTCGGCGTGCAGGCGGCCGTGACCGCCATCCTCGCCTTCGGTGTGACGTTCGTGATCGTCTCGGCGGGCATCGACCTGTCGGTCGGCTCGGTCGCCGCGCTGTCGGCCACGGTGCTCGCCTGGAGCGCCACCTCGGCGGGCGTCCCGGTCTTCCTCGCCGTCCTGCTGGCCATGGCGACGGGCATCGTCTGCGGCCTGGTCAACGGCGTCCTGATCTCCTACGGCAAACTGCCGCCGTTCATCGCCACGCTGGCCATGCTGTCCGTGGCCCGCGGCCTGTCCCTGGTCGTCTCCGAGGGCTCCCCGATCGCCTTCCCCGACTCGGTCTCCCACCTCGGCGACACCCTCGGCGGCTGGCTGCCGGTGCCGGTGCTGGTCATGGTCGTGATGGGTCTGATCGCCGCGTTCGTGCTCGGCCGGACGTACATCGGCCGCTCCATGTACGCGATCGGCGGCAACGAGGAGGCCGCGCGCCTTTCCGGGCTGCGCGTGAAGAAGCAGAAGCTCGCCATCTACGCCTTCTCCGGTGTGTTCGCCGCCGTGGCGGGTGTCGTCCTGGCCGCCCGGCTGTCCTCCGCGCAGCCGCAGGCCGCCGACGGGTACGAGCTGGACGCCATCGCCGCGGTCGTCATCGGCGGCGCCTCCCTCGCGGGCGGCACCGGCAAGGCGTCCGGCACGCTGATCGGCGCGCTCATCCTGGCGGTGCTGCGCAACGGGCTGAACCTGCTGAACGTCTCCGCGTTCTGGCAGCAGGTCGTCATCGGCGTCGTCATCGCGCTGGCGGTGCTGCTGGACACGGCCCGCCGCAAGGCCGGGGTCGTCCCGGTCGCCGGCGGCGCGGGCGGCGGCAAGGGCAAGCAGGCGACGACCTACGCGCTGGCGGCCGTGGTCACCGTCGCGATCGTCGGCGCCACCTCGTTCCTGCACAACGGCTCCTCCTCCACGGCCGCCCCGAAGATGGGCCTGTCGCTGTCCACCCTCAACAACCCCTTCTTCGTGCAGATCCGGGCGGGCGCCGAGGCCGAGGCGAAGAAGCTCGGCGTGGACCTGACCGTCACGGACGCCCAGAACGACGCCTCCCAGCAGGCCAACCAGCTGCAGAACTTCACCAGTTCGAACCTGGGCGCGATCATCGTCAACCCGGTGGACTCGGACGCGGCGAGCAACTCCGTGAAGGCCGCTGACAAGGCGGACATCCCGGTCATCGCAGTGGACCGCACGGTGAACGACGCCAGGACCGACACCCTGGTCGCCTCCGACAACGTCGCCGGCGGTGAACTCGCCGCGAAGACCATCGCCGGCAAGCTGGGCGGCAAGGGCAAGATCGTGATCCTCCAGGGCCAGGCGGGCACGTCCGCGGCCCGGGAGCGCGCCGCGGGCTTCGCCCAGGGCCTGAAGGCCTACCCGGGCATCGAGGTCGTCGCCCAGCAGCCCGCCGACTTCGACCGCACCAAGGGCCTCGACGTGATGTCGAACCTGCTCCAGGCCCACCCGGACGTGCAGGGCGTCATCGCCGCGAACGACGAGATGGCCCTCGGCGCGATCAAGGCGCTGGGCTCCAAGGCCGGAAAGTCGGTCTCCGTGGTCGGCTTCGACGGCACGCCTGACGGACTGAAGGCGGTCGAGGGCGGCACGCTGTACGCGTCGGTGGCACAGCAGCCGTCCCAGCTCGGGCGGATCGCCGTGGACAACGCCCTGAAGGCGCTGAAGGGCGAGAAGGTCGAGCAGACGGTGAAGGTGCCGGTGAAGGTGGTCACGAAGGAGAACGTGGCCGGCTTCAGCGGCTGACAGCGGGGAACGGCGGGCGGTCGCACGGCGCGTGGGGCCGCCCGCCCATGTCACTCACGTGGGGAGACGACTCATGTACGACTACGACCTCCTGGTCGTGGGGTCGGCCAACGCCGACCTGGTGATCGGAGTGGAGCGCCGGCCCGGTGCCGGCGAGACCGTGCTCGGCTCCGACCTGGCCGTCCACCCGGGCGGCAAGGGCGCGAACCAGGCGGTCGCCGCCGCCCGGCTCGGTGCCCGTACGGCGCTGCTGGCCCGGGTCGGCGACGACGACCACGGCCGGCTGCTGCTGGACTCGCAGCGGGAGGCCGGTGTCGACACGGTGGGGGTCCTGGTGGGCGGCGCGCCGACCGGGGTCGCGCTGATCACGGTCGACCCGTCCGGGGACAACAGCATCGTGGTCTCGCCGGGCGCCAACGGCCGGCTGACCCCGCAGGACGTGAGCGCCGCCGCGTGCCTCTTCCAGGGCTCCCGGGTGGTGTCGGCGCAGCTGGAGATCCCGCTGGAGACGGTGGTCGAGGTCGTGCGGAACCTGGCGCCGGGCAGCCGTTTCGTGCTGAACCCCTCGCCGCCGCGGCCGTTGCCGTCCGAGGTGCTCGCGGCCTGCGACCCGCTGATCGTCAACGAGCACGAGGCGAAGGTGATCCTGGGCGGCTCGGCGGTCGGGGACGCTCCCGAGGACTGGGCGCGGATCCTGCTCGCGAAGGGGCCGCGGTCGGTGGTGGTGACGCTGGGCGCCGAGGGCGCTCTGGTGGCGTCGGCGCAGGGGGTCGAGCGGGTCCCGTCCGTGAAGGTGGCGGCCGTGGACACGACCGGCGCCGGGGACGCCTTCACGGCCGCGCTGGCCTGGCGGCTGGGGGCGGGCGAGTCCCTGGCCGAGGCGGCGGCGTACGCGGCGCGGGTGGGGGCGGTGACGGTGACGAAGGAGGGCGCGCAGGCGTCCTTCCCGACGGCGGCGGAGGTCGCTGAGCTGTGAAGAAGGCCGGAATACTCAACCGCCATCTGGCCGGTGCGCTGGCCGGGCTCGGCCACGGGGACGGGGTGCTGGTGTGCGACGCGGGCATGCCGATCCCCGACGGACCGCGGGTGGTGGACCTGGCGTTCCGTGCCGGGGTGCCGGCGTTCGCCGAGGTGGTGGACGGGCTGCTGGACGAGCTGGTGATCGAGGGGGCGACGGCGGCGGAAGAGGTCCGGCGGGCCAACCCGGAGGCGGCGCAGCTGCTGGCGGGCCGCTTCCCCGCGCTGGAACTCGTGCCGCACGAGCGGCTCAAGGAGCTGTCGGCGGGGGCCCGGCTGATCGTCCGCACGGGCGAGGCCCGGCCGTACGCGAACGTCCTGCTGCGCTGCGGCGTCTTCTTCTGACACCCGGCTCGGCTTCTGCCGACGCGTGGCTCGGCTTCTGCCGCCCGGCTCCGGTTCTCCTGAGGCCCGGCCCGGTGCCCGGGGTGTCCCGGAAAGGTTTCGAGGGGCCCGGTCCGTCGACCGGGCCCCTCGGCTTTTCCCCTCCCGTCAGGCCCCCGCGATCCCCCCGGATCCCCCTCCAGAAGTCCTGACACCAAGTACGACCGGCGAGGGGCGGGAAGGGTTGCACGGCGAGGTGAGAATTTCTTACGGGTTTTTCGGAGAGTGCCCGGACGGTGCCGTCAGGGCCTCGTCACGCCGACTCGTTCAGCAGTCTGCTCACGTGCTCGCGGCCGGGGCCGAGCAGGTCCGGCAGGGGGGTCGCCTTCTCGTACCAGCGCTTTTCGTACTCCCAGCACAGCCAGCCGTCCCAGCCGTTGCGGGAGAGGATCTCGACGCATTCGGCCAGCGGGAGGACGCCCTCGCCCAGGGGCAGGGGTGTGGTGTCGTCGGCCGAGGCGATGTCCTTGACCTGGACGTAGCCGAGGTGCGGGGAGAGAGCCGCGTAGGACTCGGAGGGCTGTTCGCCGCCGAGCCAGGTGTGCATGACGTCCCAGAGCGCGCCGACCTGGCGGTGGCCGACGAGGCCGAGGACGCGCATGGCGTCGGCCGCGGTGCGGTGGGAGTCGTGGGTTTCCAGGAGGATGCGGACGCCGAGGTCGTTCGCGTACTCGGCGGCCGTGCCCAGGCGACGGGCGGCCGTCGCGTCGGCCTCGTCTGGGGTCTGGGCGTCGGGATCGCCGCCGGGGAAGACGCGGACGTACGGGGCGCCCAGGTCGCGGGCCAGGTCGAGGAGGGCGCGGAGCTCGGCCAGGACGGGCTCGTCGTCGCCGGGCGCGGCGACCCGTGTGTAGCCCGCCAGGCCGAGGAGCTCTACGCCCGAGCCCTTGAACTCGGCCGCCACCTCGGCCCGCCGGGCCGCGTCGAGGCCGGGGTGGACCGGTTCCTCGGGGTGGGTGCGCAGCTCGACACCGTGGTAGCCGTGGGTGGTCGCGAGCCGCAGCACGTCGGACAGGGGCAGGCCGGGGACACCGAGGGTGGAGAACGCCAGCTTCATGTGGAGGGACCCTACCCGGCACCCCCGCCGGCGACTCCCCTCCGCCCTCCGGGTGTTGCGTGAAGATCCAGTCGCCAGTCCTGGCCGGTCAGGTCCTGTCCGAAGGAGCGGTGCGGTTTCTCGGCGACCAGGACGAAGCCGTACCGCTGGTAGATGCGGCGGGCCGCGCCGAGGACGTCGTTGGTCCACAGCACCACCTCGCGGTAGCCGGCCTCGCGGGCGAAGTCGACGACGGCGCCCACCAGGCGGTCGCCGATGCGCAGGCCGCGCGCGTCCGGCTCGACGAGCAGCAGGCGCAGCCGGGCCGCGCCGGGCGTGCCGTCCGCCACGCACATCACGCAGCCGACCGGCCGGCCGTCCAGCTCGGCGATCCAGACCCGCTCCCGTCGCGGGTCGTGGTCCGCGGCGTGGTCGGCGACGATCCGGGCGACCAGGGCCTCGTAGTCGGCGTTCCAGCCGTACTCGGCGGCGTACAGCGCGGCGTTGCGCTGCACGATCCAGCCGAGGTCGCCGGGGGCGGGCTCGCGCAGGACGACGTCCTCGGGGCGCGGGGCCGGGCCGTCGCCGAGGATCCTCCGGACGGTCCGCATCGCCTCGGCCAGGCGCGGCCGGTCCTCCGCCCGCACGGTGTCCAGCAGCGCCCCGACCGACTCCCGGGCCCGTGCGTCGAGCAGCGCGGCGGCCTCCCGGCCGCGTCCGGTGAGGCTGACGCGGCGGCGGCGGCCGTCCGTGTCGGACGGGCCCCGCTCGATGAGCCCGTTCTCCTCGAAGCCGTTGAGGATGCGGGTCAGATACCCCGCGTCCAGGTGCAGCCGGGCCCGCAGATCGGCGGCGTCCGCGGGCGCGTGGGCGAGCTCGTAGAGGACGCGGGACTCGGTGAGGGTGTAGGGGGCGTAGAGGTGGCGGCCGTAGTCGAGGGCGCCGATGACGTTCGTGTAGAAGCGGTTGAAGGAGCGGACGTCCTGGACGGTCATGGCCGCGACCCCCGATCTTTGACCGAGTCAGAGATTCCGTCGGACCGAGCCTAGCCCGCCCGGGACCCCCGGACCAGCCCCGGGGCGAGCACGCGCCCAGGCGCGCATCACGTACCACTGCCTGGGTGAGGAGCCGCGCAGGAAGAGGTGGCGGCCTCGTCCCACGGGCCGTGCGTATCCCTTGAGCGGTGCGCCGTTGGGGAGGGTCAGACAGGCTTCCTCGACCAACAGGGCCTCGCTGTCCGTCAGGCGGCAGATGTGCAGTCGGTCCGGTTGCCGGTCGCCGCCCAGCATCGTGACGTGGTCACCGTGCACGGCCATGCCCCGGGGGGCGACCACGGGCGTGCTGCGCAGTCGGACGGCGCCGTCGGTGCGGACCTCGATCAGCGGGAAGGTGGGGTAGTAGTTCGCCCACGCGACGCCGTCGTCGACGTTGAGGGCGTAGACCGTGTCGATGTACTCGACGCCCTGCTCGGGCGTGTACCCCCACAGGCGGTTGCCGCCGCTGTCCCAGCGCACCAGGCCGGGGGCGCTGATCGGATCCACGTAGACGCCTTCGTCGAAGTAGGCGCTCCACACGTGGTGCCGCCGGTCCGCCATCAGGAACTCGACCGCGCGCCCCATCGCGAAGGCGCCGCGGCGGCGCCCGTCCATCCCGTAGACCCGGGCGTTCCGGTCGTCACCACCGCCGTAACCCTCCACGACGAGCCGGCCGTTGGGCAGCGCATCGAGGTGGGTCACCCGCAGGTCCAGGCCTCGCAGGGTCCGTTCGCGGATCGTGCCGCCGTCGTCGGTGACGAGGAGCGCGTCGTACGGAAGGGTGCGGGGGCGGGGGTCGGGGCTGCCGTACGAACGGGGACGGAGTTCGGCGTCAGGGCAGATCAGCCACAGGGCCCGGCCCCAGGCGTCCACGGTCGTCGCGAGAACCCTCCGGTGGTCGTACCGACGAGGCAACAGTGCGTGGGGACGCAGTGCCACCTTCCTCAAGACATCACCTCACGGGCGAAGGAACACGGCGCCCCATGATCGCATCCGCCGACGCACCGATGATCTGCAGTCACCCCGCTCTTCCAGGGAGGACCTGCCGGAGAAGCTCGGCGCGGAGGGCACCGCCCTCGTGGTCGGCGATCCCGACGCGGAGGTCGAGGTGCACCTGCACGAGGATCCGCGCCGGCAAGTTCGTCGAGTACCACGAGGTGCTGTTCCTCAACCAGCCCGAGGAGAGCGTCGACGGCTACACCGACGCCTATCTGCTGAAGCTGGCCGGCCAGGTGGAGGGCCTGCGCAGCACGGCCTTCGACGCGGCCGTGAAGTCCATGAAGTACCGCGCCTTCGTGGCCGACGCGCAGGCGGCCTACGAGCGGGCCGGAGGAACGGCGGAGCCCGAAGGGCCCGGTACCCCCACCGCGGTGATCAACGACAAGCGGATCCCTCTGGAGTCCAACGGCATCCTCCTGGACGGGACCGCCTTCGCCGGGCTCCTGGACCAGATCCACGCCCGTCCGTGGGAGTGGGAGGCCACCGTGCTGTGACCCCCCGTCCGCCGGGTCGCCCGTCTGCTACGCGTTCCTCAGGGCGAACAACTGCGCCGCGTTGTCGTGGCACACCGCGCGCAGCCACTCCTCGCCCAGGCCCAGCCGCTCCAGGGCCCGGAGCTGGTGCAGGTAGGGGTAGGGGATGTTGGGGAAGTCCGAGCCGAGCAGGATGCGGTCGCCGAGTGCGGCGCAGCGGGGCAGGGCGTGGCGCGGGAACGGCATGAACCCCTCGGTGAAGTCGGTGAACGCCATGGTCGTGTCCAGCCGCACCTGGTCGTACCGCTCGGCGAGGTCCAGGAACTCCTCGTACTCGGGCATGCCCAGGTGCGCGACGACCAGCCGGAGCCGGGGGTGGCGCGCCAGGACCCGGGCGACGGGCTCCGGGCCGGTGTGCTTGCCGGGGGCCGGTCCCGAGCCGCAGTGGATCACCACCGGGATGCCGGCCTCGGCCAGCAAGCCCCAGGCCGGCTGGAGGAGTTCGTCGGCGGGGTCGTAGTCCCCGACCTGTACATGCGCCTTGAACACCCGCGCGCCCGCTTCGACGGCCTCGCGAACGTACGTCTCGACGCCCGGCTCGGGGAAGAGGGTGGCGGTGTGCAGGCAGTCGGGGGTGCGCCGGGCGAAGTCGGCCGCCCAGCCGTTCAGCCATGCCGCCATGCCGGTTTTGTGCGGGTAGAGCATCGAGGTGAAGGCCCGCACGCCGAACTCCCGCAGCAGGGCCGCCCGTTCGGACTCGGCCTTCCGGTACGTGATCGGCCACTCCAGGCCGCCGATCAGCGGCCCGTTGGTGTCGAAGTACTCCCAGACCTTGCGCAGCACCCGCTCGGGCATGAAGTGCGTGTGCACGTCGACGAGCCCGGGGATCCCGAGCCGCTCCCAGAAGTGCCGGACGCCGGCCGCTTCGCCGGAGCCGCCGGTTTCCGTACGGCGTCCGTCCTGCCCGCCGTCCGCTGTCCCGTCCATGTCGTATCCCCCCACGCACACGAGCCGCAGTACCTCAGGAAGGACGCGGCACCCCGGAGGAGCCGCGGACCATCAACTCCCCGCGCACCGAGGCGATCCCCCCGGGCGGCGCCTCCTCGCGCCCCATCGCGATCCGGCCGGCCCGCGCCCCGGCCTCCGCCAGCGGCAACCGCACCGTCGTCAGCGAGGGCACGGCGTCGATGCTGAACGGCAGGTCGTCGAAGCCCGCCACCGACACGTCCTCCGGGATCCGCAGGCCCGAGTCGCGCAGCGCCGCGCACGCTCCGAGGGCGACGGAGTCGTTCGCCGCGACGACCGCGGTCAGCGACGGGTCCCGGCGCAGCAGCTCCAGCGTCGCCTCGTAGCCGGAGCGGCGGTCGTAGCGGCCGTGCACCGTCCAGCGGGGGTCCTCGTCGATGCCGTGCGCGGCCAGCGCGGCCCGGTGCCCCTCCAGCCGGTGCCGGGTGGTGGTCCGCTCCTCGGGGCCCGCGATGTACCCGAGCCGCCGGTGCCCGAGTCCGATGAGGTGCTCGGTGAGCTCCTGCCCGCCGCCGCGGTTGTCGAAGGTCAGCGCGATCGCCCCGGTGTCCGGGGCCGGCGGGCGTCCGCACAGCACGACCCGGGTCCCGGCCTCCGTCAGCTTCCGCACCTTCGCGTCCATGGCCGCCTGGTGCGCCGCGTCCTCGATGGCCCCGCCGGTCAGCACCACGGCCGCGGCCCGCTGCCGCTGCAGCAGCGTGAGGTAGGTCAGCTCCCGCTCCGGGGAGCCGCCCGTGTTGCAGACCACCGCGAGCCGCTCTCCGCCCGCGCGCCCGCCCGGCCCGCCGATCTCGGCCTGGATCGCGCTCGCCATGATCCCGAAGAAGGGGTCGGCGATGTCGTTCACCAGGATCCCGACCAGGTCGGAGGTGGCGGCGGCCAGGGCGCTCGCGGGTCCGTTGAGCACGTAGTCCAGCTCGTCGACGGCCTTCAGCACCCGCTCGCGGGTGGAGGCCGCCACGGGGTAGTTCCCGTTCAGCACGCGCGACACCGTCGCGGGCGAGACCTGCGCGCGGGCCGCCACGTCCGCCAGGGTCACCGTCATCTCGTCGTCCTCCGGTCGCGCATCTCGTCGTCCGCCCTCGTACACAGCCAGACCTGTGGCCATGGTTCCGAGCAGACCTTAAGCCCCCGACCCCCGGTTGTTCGCCCCCTCGAACAACTCGTCCTGGTCACGGTCTTGTCCGGACCGCCGTCAGAGGCTAGCTTCTTCCTGTATAGAAAGCGCTTGCTGTCACGTTCACCAGTCCACGGGCGGTTACCGGCTCTCCAGTGACAGGTGGGGCGTACGCGGCGCGACGACCGCGTACGAAGGGAACGACGTGACACGCAAGACGGTGCGTATCGCCATGAACGGCGTGACCGGGCGCATGGGCTACCGCCAGCACCTGGTCCGCTCCATTCTCGCCCTCCGTGAGCAGGGCGGACTCGACCTCGGCGACGGCACCGTGCTGTGGCCCGAGCCCATCCTGGTCGGCCGCCGGGAGCACGCGCTGCGGGCCCTGGCCGAGCGGCACGGTCTTGAGCACGTCTCCACCGACCTGGACGCGGTCCTCGCCGACGACACGGTGGACCTCTACTTCGACGCCCAGGTCACCTCGGCCCGCGAGGAGGCCATCAAGAAGGCCGTGGCGGCAGGCAAGCACATCTACACCGAGAAGCCCACGGCCACCGGACTGCAGGGCGCCCTCGACCTGGCCCGGCTGGCGAACGAGGCCGGCGTCAAGCACGGCGTCGTCCAGGACAAGCTCTTCCTGCCCGGCCTGCTCAAGCTGAAGCGCCTGATCGACGGCGGGTTCTTCGGCCGGATCCTCTCCGTGCGCGGCGAGTTCGGCTACTGGGTCTTCGAGGGCGACTGGCAGACCGCGCAGCGCCCGTCCTGGAACTACCGCGCGGAGGACGGCGGCGGCATCGTCGTCGACATGTTCCCGCACTGGGAGTACGTGCTGCACGAGCTGTTCGGCCGGGTGAAGTCGGTCCAGGCGATCGCCACCACCCACATCCCACAGCGCTGGGACGAGAACGGCAAGCCGTACGACGCCACGGCCGACGACGCCGCCTACGGCATCTTCGAGCTGGAGGGCGGCGCGATCGCCCAGATCAACTCCTCCTGGGCCGTGCGCGTCAACCGCGACGAGCTGGTGGAGTTCCAGGTCGACGGCACCGAGGGCTCGGCGGTGGCCGGGCTCAGGAACTGCCGGGTCCAGCACCGCTCGGCCACGCCCAAGCCGGTGTGGAACCCCGACATCCCCGCCACCGAGGTCTTCCGGGACCAGTGGCAGGAGGTGCCGGACAACGCCGAGTTCGACAACGGCTTCAAGGCCCAGTGGGAGCTGTTCCTCAAGCACGTCTACGCCGACGCCCCCTACCACTGGGACCTGCTGGCCGGTGCCCGCGGTGTGCAGCTGGCCGAGCTGGGTCTGAGGTCCTCGGCCGAGGGCCGCCGCCTCGACGTCCCGGAGATCTCGCTGTGACCATCCGACTCCCGGGCCCGGGCGGGGCGCCGCGCACGTACGAGCCGCGCACCGAGCCCCTGGCCGTGACCGCCGGCACGCCCTTCACCTCGCGTACGGTCTTCTCGGCGGCGCACGTGGTGGCCGATCCGTACGCGGACGTCTCGCCCGACTCCCCCGCCGCCGTCGACTGGGACGCCACCCTCGCCTTCCGCCGCCACCTGTGGTCGCACGGGCTGGGCGTCGCCGAGGCCATGGACACCGCCCAGCGCGGCATGGGCCTGGACTGGGCGGGCGCGGCGGAGCTGATCCGCCGCTCGGCGGCCGAGGCGAAGTCGGTCGGCGGCCTGATCGCCTGCGGTGTGGGCACCGACCAGCTGCCGGTCACCGAGTTCGGCCACCCGTACGGCCTGGCGGAGATCCGGGCCGCCTACGAGGAACAGCTGGCCCTCGTGGAGGAGTCGGGCGCGCGGGCGATCCTGATGGCCTCGCGGGCGCTCGCCGCGGTCGCCAAGGGGCCGGAGGACTACCTGGAGGTCTACGGGCACCTGCTGCGCCAGGCGTCGGAGCCGGTGATCCTGCACTGGCTCGGCCCGATGTTCGACCCGGCGCTGGAGGGCTACTGGGGTGCCACGGACCTGGACGCCGCCACCTCCACCTTCCTGGACGTCGTCGCCGCCCACCCCGACAAGGTCGACGGCATCAAGGTCTCCCTGCTCGACGCGGAGCGGGAGATCGACATCCGCCGCCGCCTCCCGAAGGGAGTGCGCTGCTACACCGGTGACGACTTCAACTACCCGGAACTGATCGCGGGCGACGACCGGGGCTACAGCCACGCCCTGCTCGGCATCTTCGACCCGCTGGGCCCGCTCGCCGCCGAGGCGGTCCGGGTCCTGGACACGGGTGACGTGCGGGGCTTCCGGGCGCTGCTCGACCCCACGGTCGGGCTCTCCCGCCACCTCTTCCAGGCCCCGACCCGCTTCTACAAGACGGGCGTGGTGTTCCTCGCCTGGCTGGCCGGGCACCAGACGCACTTCACCATGGTCGGCGGCCTGCAGTCGGCCCGCTCGCTGCCGCACCTCGCCACGGCGTACGAACTGGCCGACGGGCTGGGGCTGTTCCCGGACCCGAAGTCGGCCGAGGAGCGGATGAAGAGGTTGCTGAGCGTGTACGGGGTGGACCAGTGAGCACATCCGGGCTGGACCGTTTCTCCATCAACCAGATGACGGTGAAGCAGCTGTCACTGCCGGAACTGGTGACGGCGTGCGGCGACTTGGGCGTCCGCAACGTCGGCCTGTGGCGGGAGCCGGTGCAGGCGCACGGGCCAAAGGCCACGGCGAAGCTGGTCCGGGACGCGGGTCTGACGGTGACGACGTTGTGCCGGGGCGGCTTCCTCACCGCGATCGACCCGCGGGAGCGGGCCGAGGCCCTGGCCGACAACCGCCGCGCGGTCGACGAGGCGGCGACACTCGGCACGGACACGCTGGTCCTGGTCTCGGGCGGTCTCCCGGCGGGCTCGAAGGACCTGCACGGGGCGCGCGAGCGCATCGCGGACGCCCTCGGTGAACTGGGCCCGTACGCGGAGCGGCACGGTGTCCGCCTGGCGATCGAGCCGCTGCACCCGATGTTCGCCTCCGACCGCTGCGTGGTGTCCACGCTGGCCCAGGCCCTGGACCTCGCGGAGCGCTTCCCCGCGCACCAGGTGGGCGTCACGGTCGACACGTACCACGTCTGGTGGGACGACACGGCTCCCGCGCAGATCGCCCGCGCGGGCCGGGGCGGCCGCATCCACACCTTCCAGCTCGCCGACTGGACGACCCCCCTTCCGGAGGGCGTCCTCACCGGCCGCGGCCAGATCGGCGACGGCGTGATCGACATGCGCGCGTGGCAGGGGTACGTGGAGGACGCGGGCTACTCCGGGCCGATCGAAGTCGAGCTGTTCAACGACGGGTTGTGGTCCCGGGACGGGCGGGAGGTCCTGGCCGAGACGGCGGCGAGGTTCACCGAGCACACCCGCTGACCCGGCGGCGCACGAGGTCCGCCGCCCCGCCCCGCGCGGGCGAGGCGGCGGCCGTCGCTCCGGATGCAGGGGCCCCCGGGGCGTGACACGCTGTTGTCAAGGACTCGGCCGGCCGTACCGCTCTCTCTTCCCCTCACTTCCCGATCCGGAGAGCAGCCATGGCCGATTTCCTCGTGAACACCACGAAAGCCGGCGACCAGCTCCAGCCCGCCGTGGACGGGCTGTTCGGCACGCAGTTCCTGGAACTGTGGTCGGACGAGAGCGACTTCGTCATCAAGGGCCAGTTCCTGGACACCGACGGGGACAAGCTCGGGGACGAGATCGCCGTCACCACGCAACCGGCCCAGGGCCCGGGTGTGCGCCCACTGTGGCCGTCGGTGCTGTCCGCCGGGATCAGCGGTCAGTTCGCCGTCTGGCTGGAGACGCCCTTCGGCACGCCTCCGCCCACCCCGTCCGTGAAGCTCCAGCGGTTCGCGGAGGGCCGGATGGCCGGTCCGCAGACGCTGGTCACCGCGGACGCGGATCCGCAGGTCCGGCCGTCCCTGACGTTCATGATCGACGGTGGGGTGCTGGTCACCTGGGCGAGCCGGCGGGCCGACCAGCGCGTGCGGGCCCGGCGGTACCGCCCGGACGGCAGTCCGGCGACCCCGGAGTTCACGGTCAGCACCACCGAGGGCTTCCACGAGAATCCCGCCGCCTCGGTCCTGGCGGGCGGCAACGTGGTCGTCGCCTGGTCGACGGATCCCTCGTCGATCGGCGGCGGCCGGCTCACCCTGCGGTTCTTCGACTTCGAGGGCAATGCGCTGACGGGGGAGATCCGGCCCGATGTCGGCGGGTTCACCGGCGTCAACGCACTCACACTGCTCGACACCGATCGTTTCGTCGCCGCGCACATCGAACGCGTGCAGGACAGTGACCTGGGCCGGCCGCAGACCACGGTCGCGGTGAGCGTCTTCGAGGCCGACGGCACCGAGCTGTTCGACGTCACGGCCGGCACCCCGGTGGGCTTCACCCGGACGTCACCGGCCGTCTCCCGCCTGCCCGGCGGGCGCTTCCTGATGACGTGGATCGAGCAGAGCGCCGACACGTTCGACACGGTGCCCACGGTGATGGCCAAGGTCTGCTCGGACTCGCAGGGTTCGCTCGGCGACAAGGTGCAGGTCAGCACGGCGGCCGCCGGACGGCGGTTCCACACCTGCGCGGCCACGGCCTTCGGTGACGGCCAGGAGAGCGCGCTGGTCACGTGGGCCGACGACAGCGGCCTCGACGGCGACACGGGCCTCGGCGTACGGGCGCGCACCTACCACGTCAGCTCGCCCGGCCTGCTGGTCGACGCGTCCTGACGGCCGCTGCCGGGCCGGGTGCCGCCGCGGCCGGCGGGGCGGGCGGGGCCGGCGCGCCGGACGCGGTCGGCCCGGCGGGGCCGGCGCGGCGCGCGGGCCGGCGCGGTGTGAGGGACGTGAGCGCCACGCCGCCTACCAGCAGGGCCGCCGCGCACCAGCGCAGGGGGCTCACCGGCTCGTCCAGGAACAGTGCCGCCGACGACATGCCGAAGACCGGGACGAGGAGGGAGAAGGGCGCCACCGTGGAGGCGGGGTGGTGGCGCAGCAGGAAGCCCCAGGCACCGAAGCCGAACACGGTCGTGATCCAGGCGACGTAGACGACCGTGCCCGCGCCCTGCCAGTCCAGGGCGCGCAGGGCCGCCAGGTCGCGGGAGGGACCCTCGACGAGGAGGGAGAGGGCCAGCAGGGGCAGGACCGGGACGGTGCTGACCCAGACCATGAAGTTCAGGGAGTCGGTGGGGGCCGCCGTGCGGGTGAGGACGTTCGACGCGCCCCAGCAGGCGGCGGCCGCAACGACCAGCGCGAAGGCGCCGAGCGGGCCCGAGGCGCCCTCGTCGACCGCCGCCACCGCGATGCCGGCCAGGGCGACCAGCATGCCCAGCAGGCGCACGCGGGTGGGGCGTTCGCCGAGGACCAGGGCGGCGATGACCGCCGTGAAGACCGCCTGGATCTGCAGGACCAGGGAGGACAGGCCCGCCGGCATCCCGGCGTCCATGCCGACGAACAGCAGGCCGAACTTCGCCACCCCCAGGACGAGTCCCACGGCCACGATCCACTTCCAGGCCACCTTCGGACGGCCCACGAGGAACACGGCCGGGAGCGCCGCGGCGAGGAAGCGCAGCGCGGAGAAGAGCAGCGGCGGGAAGTGGTCCAGGCCGATCTCGATGACCGTGAAGTTGACGCCCCAGACGGCGGCGACCAGGACGGCGAGAGTGAGGTGTGAGGGGCGCATGCCGTGAGCATCGCCGCCCGGACCGTGAAGCACCAGCGATGATTCCTGCATGGTTGGATGAAGCATTGCTAATCGAAGGAGGACCCATGCTCGATCTCCAGCGGCTGCGCGCCCTGCACGCCGTCTCCGTGCACGGCACGGTCGGCGCCGCCGCCGTCGCGCTCGGGTACACGCCCTCCGCCGTGTCCCAGCAGATCGCCAAGCTGGAACGGGAGACCCGGACCGTCCTGCTGGAGCGCGAGGGCAGGGGCGTCCGGCTCACCGACGAGGCGCGGCAACTGGCCGCCACGGCGCAGGAGTTGCTGGCGATCGTGGAGCGGGCGGAGACCGCGCTGGAGGAGCGGCGGGGGCTGCCGGCCGGGCGGCTGACCGTCGCCGCGTTCGCGTCGGCGGCGCGGGGGCTGATGCCGGCCGTCCTCGCCGAGCTGGGCCGCAGGCACCCCGCCCTGGACGCACGGCTGACCGAGCTCGACCCGCACCTGTCCGTCGACCTGGTGGCCAAGGGTGCCGTCGACCTCGCCGTCGCGCACGACTGGGACATCGCGCCGCTGCCCGCCCCGCCCGGGGTGGAGCAGGCGGTCATCGGGGACGACCTGTGCGATCTGCTCGTGCCCGAGGGGCACCCCTTCGCCGGGCGGGACGCCGTGCGGCGGGAGGAGCTGGGCGGCGAGCGGTGGATCTGCCAACCGCCGGGCCGGGTCTGCCACGACTGGCTGCTGCGCACGCTGCGCGCGGCCGGGCACGAGCCGGACCTCGTGCACCAGGCCGACGAGAACCCCACCCTCGTCGCCCTCGTCGCGGCCGGGCTCGGAGTCGCCCTCATCCCCCGGCTGGGGCGCGGACCGCTGCCCGCCGGGGTGGTGGAGGTGGCCCTCGACCCGATGCCGGTACGGCGCCTGTACGCCTTGTGGCGAACGGGAGCGGCCCGCCGTCCGGCCATCGCCGAAACCGTACGCACCATCGCCGCCCACTGGCCGAAAGCCTCGTCACCGGCACCCTCCTGACGCTCCGTCGACCGGCACGGGCCGTCCGGACCGGCCCACCGACGCCCAGGGCGACGGCCCCCGACCGCCCGGGGCGCTCCCCGTCGAGCCGTGCCGGGCCGGGGTCGGCGGCCGGGCGGTGGGCTCGGCCCCGGGTCTTCCACCGGACCGCGCCCGGCCGGGGTCGACAGCCAGGGTGGCAGGGCCGGGTGGGCGCGCGGGAGCGCGTGACCGTGCCCTCGCCCGGGACAGCGCGCCCGGTCCGGGTCATGGGCCCGGGGCGGCCGGGTCTCCGTTCGGTCCGGCACAGGCGGCGGCCGGGTCGCAGGAGCGCTCGTTCTCGTCCGCGCGCCGTTCGATCCAGCCCGCGCGCCCCGTCCGGGCGGGGCTCTCGTGTCCCGGGAGTCCCTCGGTTCTCCCCCGTCCCGACTTGGGGGAATCGGGGCCGGGGCGGGAACCCGGGGTGGATGCGGGTCGTCCAATCGCAGGCTGCCGGAGAGTCACCACGGTGCGGTGTCGGCCCTCGCTGCTGGTGCGATCGCTGACCACCCTCTCCGCCGTACCGGGGCCGGCGGCACCGCCGCCATCGGCGCGCCCCCCTCCAACCGCGCCGGTGGCGGCCCCTCGTTGGTTACTGTGCATTCCCTTGACTGGCAGAAACTTCCCGGTTATTGGTGATCTCCTGGAAGTTTCCTTCAGCGGATCCCAGCGGATCACCTCCGGAAGGAGCGCACGTGCACGACACCGGCACGGGAAGCACGGGAAGCACCGCACAACCCTCCAGACGCACCCTCCTCGCCGCCGGCGCCGGCGTCACCGCCGCCCTCGCGGCCGCCGCACCCGCGTCCGCGGCCGGCGCCCCGGACGACGGCGGGCTCCGCGCCCTCGTCTCCCGCATGACGCTGGAGGAGAAGGTCGGACAGCTCTTCGTGATGCGGGTCTACGGCCACTCCGCCACCGCCCCCGACCAGGCCGACATCGACGCCAACCTCAAGGAGATCGGCGTCCGCACCGCCGCCGAACTCGTCGAGAGGTACCGGGTCGGCGGCATCATCTACTTCGCCTGGGCCCACAACACCCGTGAGCCGCACCAGATCGCCGACCTGTCCAACGGCATCCAGCAGGCCTCCCTCGGCCTGCCGCGCGGCCTGCCCGTGCTCATCTCCACCGACCAGGAGCACGGCATCGTGGCCCGCGTGGGCAAGCCCGCCACCCTCTTCCCGGGCGCCATGGCCCTGGGCGCGGGCGGCTCCCGCCCGGACGCCCGGACGGTGGGCCGGCTCGCCGGTGCCGAGCTGCGGGCCCTGGGCATCCGGCAGAACTACTCCCCCGTCGCCGACGTGAACGTCAACCCGGCCAACCCGGTCATCGGCGTACGGTCCTTCGGCGCCGACCCGCGGGCCGTGTCCGCGCTGGTGGCGGCCGAGGTGGCCGGGTACCAGCGCGCCGGGGTCGCCGCCACCGCCAAGCACTTTCCCGGGCACGGGGACACCAACGTCGACAGCCACACCGGCTTCCCCACCATCACGCACAGCCGGGAGCTGTGGGAGAAGCTGGACGCCCCGCCGTTCCGGGCGGCCATCGCCGCCGGCATCGACTCGATCATGACCGCGCACCTGATGGTCCCGGCCCTGGACGACTCCGGCGACCCGGCCACCCTCTCCCGGCCGATCCTCACCGGCATCCTGCGGGAACACCTCGGCTACGACGGTGTCGTGGTCACCGACTCCCTCGGCATGGAGGGCGTGCGCACCAAGTACGGCGACGACCGCGTGCCGGTGCTCGCGCTCAAGGCGGGCGTGGACCAACTGCTCAACCCGCCGGACCTGGACCTCGCCTGGAACGCCGTGCTGACCGCCGTACGCGAGGGTGAACTCACCGAGGCGCGCCTCGACGAATCGGTTCTGCGCATCCTGCGGCTGAAGGCGAGGCTGGGGCTGTTCCGCGCGCCGTACGTCGGTCACGCCGGTGTGGAGCGGACCGTCGGGACGCGGGGGCATCTGGCGGCGGCCGACCGGATCGCCGAGCGGACCACCACGCTGCTCGTCAACGAGGGGCGGCTGCTGCCGCTGTCCCGGCGCCGGCACCCCAGGGTGCTGGTCGTGGGCGCCGATCCGGCCTCGCCGTCGGGGACGACCGGCCCGCCCACGGGCGTGCTCGCCGGCGCGCTGTCGGAGCTGGGCTTCACCGCCACCGCCCTGCCGACCGGCACCGCGCCCTCCGCCACGACGATCGCGCGGGCGGTGGCGGCGGCGCGGGACGTCGACGCGGTGGTGGCCGCCACGTACAACGTCACCGCGGGCAGCGGCCAGAGGACGCTGGTCGAGCAGCTCGTGGCGACGGGCAGGCCGGTCGTGGCGGTCGCGATCCGCAACCCCTACGACGTGGCCCTGTTGCCGTCCGTGCCGGCCCTCCTGGCCGCCTACTCCTGGACCGACGTCGAACTGCGGGCCGCCGCCCGGGTGATCGCGGGACGCGTGAAGCCCCGGGGGCGGCTGCCGGTCCCGGTGCAGCGGGCGGATGATCCGGAGCAGGTGCTGTACCCGGTCGGGTACGGGCTGACGTACTAGACGTACGTCATGGAACGGGCGCACCACCCCCAAGGTGCGCAAACCACCCCGTATGCCTGGCGTGCGCCCGCCCGTGCGGGTCACGCTGGGCGAGGGCACTCGGGGGGTCGGCGATGCGCAGGAGAAGTGCGGCGGGGGTGGTGTGGGGGCTGCTGGTGCTGCTCGGGGCGCTGCTGACCGGGTGCCAGAGCCCGTCGGGGGGCGGGACGGAGGACGGCCGGCTGGGTGAGCCGGCCTCCGGGACCGGCCGGACCTCCACGGTCTCGCCGGCGCCGACGCGGCCGTCCGGGTACGGGGCGGTGTTCCTCGCGGTCGGCGAGTGCAGCTCGTTCGGGACGACCAGCTTCTCCGAGGTGCCGTGCACGGGGGAACGGGCGGCGGCCCGGGTCGTGACACGGCACGACGGGACGGTGCGGGACGGACCGCGCTGCCCGGCGACCACGGACTTCGTGCTGCACATCAGCGAGCAGCGGCCCTCCTCCGACGAGGACGGTGACGGGGCGGTGCCGCAGGGCTACGCCTGCATGCGCAACCTCCAGCCGCCGCACCCGGGCGATCCGGGCGGCGGGGGCGGGCCGCGCACCATCGTCGGCGACTGCGTCTACAGCTCCGGTGACGGGCAGGTCCGCGAGACGGCCTGCGACGGCGAGGGCGAGCGGGAACCGGAGTACAAGGTGACGCGGGCGGTGCCGAAGCGATCCGGCTGCCCCGACTCGACCGCCCTGTACGTCCGCCTCGGCGGAGACCGGCCCGTGGGGTGCGCCCGGCCGCTGTGAGCGGCCTTCCGCCCTCGCCCGTCTCAGCGCATCAGCCCTCTGCGGGACGGTCTCCGCCGGGCCTCGGCCATCCGGTCACGGACGTGCTCGGGGGGCAGGTCCGCCGCCAGCCGGGCCAGTTCCTCGAAGGTCGACAGATAGGTGCCGCTGCCGCCCTCGCCCCGCAGCTCCCTCTCCCGCTCCACGAACGGCCGGACGGCCTGCCAGACCGAGACGATCCGGGTGCGCAGGACCGTGACCAGCAGGGTCTGGTCGAGCAGACCGAAGACGGCGAGGTTGGCGAACGACTGGTAGTAGTAGACGACGCTGCAGAAGGACGCCTTGGCCTCGGCCGGCAGCCCGCGCACTCCGTGCACCGGGTCGTGCTCGGCCGCCAGGCGGGTGCACACGTAGTCGTGCTGCTCGTGGAACTCCGCGGACCGGAACTCCCTGAGCAGGTCGATCAGCACCGATATGTGGTTGGCGTGCTGAGCGGTGCGGGCCTGCCGTGTGCCGAACACGATGGAGGTCACCACTGCGACGACGGCGATGGCCGTGGTCACCACGTTGAAGACGACAGAACTGTCCATCCCGTCACCGTACGGAGCATTCACCGCGGGCGTGGGGACAAGCGAACCGCCCCTCGGCCCGGAGGCCGAGGGGCGGTCGAGCGCGGGAGTCGTCCGGTCACGGACGCAGCGTCATCTCCCGCTGCACGTCCCGCTTGTCGAGCTTGGCGTCGAACTTCGCCAGCGGCTTCGCCGCCCGCGGGTCGGCCTGCACCGCGCTCGGGGCGACACCCGCCCAGTCGAGGATGCGGGCGGTGGCGAGCGCCTTCTGCTCGGGCACGAGGCCCGCGACGTTGGCGCCGTGGTTCATGCCCGGGGCGGTCATGACGTAGGAGTCCTTCGCGCCCTTGCCGAGGCGGAACGGCTCCGCGCTCCACGGGTCGTTCTGGCCGTTGACGAACAGCATGTGGCGGGCGTTGTGCCGGACCCAGCTGTCGACGTCCCGCATCGCCTGCGGCTGGAACCGCATGGGGATGTCACGCGGGACGAAGTTGCGCGGCGGCTGGTAGCCGTAGCGGATGTACTGCTTCTCGATGTGCGGGAAGCGGATCGTCGGCGCGCCGAGCTGCGTGCCGGCCTGGTAGTAGTACGGCGTGTAGGTCGACAGGCCCTGGTCGGCGTAGGCGGAGAAGCCGGAGATGGTGTCGACGGAGGTCCAGATCTCGTCGTCGGTGGCGTTCTTCGCGTCGGCCGGGATCTGGTCGCAGTCGGACAGCCCGCTGTACTGCCAGAAGCCCCACACGTAGTCCAGGACGGTCGCCTCGTAGGCCTTGTCCAGGTTGCCGATGGTGGTGAAGGTGAGGCCGTTCTCCTCGGCGTACGCCGCGTACTTGCGCTCCAGCGGCTCGCGGCGCACCAGCGCCTCGCGCTGCACGGCGTTCAGCCGGTCGCGGCACTCCTTGGTGCCGACGGTGGCGAAGAAGCGGTCGTAGGCCGAGTCCTCCTTGTTCACGACGTCGTTGGGGGCGACGTAGGCGACGACGCCGTCCATGTCGCGCGGGTAGAAGCGCTCGTAGTAGGTGGCGGTCATGCCGCCCTTCGAGCCGCCCGTGGAGAGCCACTTCTTGCCGTAGATGCCCTTCAGGGCCGTGAAGACGCGGTGCTGGTCGCTGGCGGCCTGCCAGATGTCCAGCTTCGACCAGTCGGCCGGCTGGGGCCGGGACGGGGTGAAGAAGCGGTACTCCAGGGAGACCTGGTTGCCGTCCACGATCTGCGTGGGCTCGCTGCGGCGGGGCGTCGTGGAGACGTTGTAGCCGCTGGTGAAGAACACCGTCGGGCGGGCGACGTCCTTGTGCAGCACGGTGATGCGCTGCTGGAAGGTGCCCTTGGACGGCCTGCGGTGGTCGATCGGCTGCGTGTAGTTCAGGACGAAGAAGCGGTAACCCGCGTACGGCTTCTCCTCGACCAGGCTCATGCCCGGTACGGAGAGCAGTCTCTCCTTGATGTCAGTGGTGCCGGCCTCCGGCCCGGCGGCGGTGGCCGCCCCGGCCGTGCTCAACGTGCCTATGAGCACCGTGAGCGCCAGCAGCCATCTGAGCGCCTTGCGCATGCGCACTCCCCTGTGAGACAGATGTGCGCCGGAAGCTAGCGGACCAACTCACCCGAGCACCAGGGGACATAGGGAAAACCCTGTGTCAGCACAGGATCCAGCCGGAGCTGTAACGCCCTGCTCCGACCCGGCCCTTGAGCCAGACGCAGCGGCGCCCGGCGTGCACGGTCACCGGTCCCGCGCGGTAGGCGTACCTGCCCTCGTCGACGACCGGGCGGTTGCCGCGCGCCTGCACGCTCACCTTCATCGTGCGCTTCACGCCGGGCCGCTTGGCGAGGGTCACGGCGCAGACGTAGCCGCCGCGCTTGTAGACGAGCACGGTGCCGGTGGAGAACGGCAGCGTGCGGACCTTGCGGCCGGGGCAGTGCGCGGAGGCGGCCTGGGCCTCGCCCGGGGCCACGACCGCGAGCAGGCCGGAGGCGGTCAGCACGGCCAGGCCGAGCGCGAGCCGCCGGCGTATCGCTCCACTGTCCACTGTCGTCCTCCCGTACCGCGTCGTCCGCGACCATCGGCGTACGGCTGTACGGACGCATGACGTATGTCGGATGGTTGCACGGCCGTTACGGAAACGCGGTCGGGGACCTCGGTCAGGGACCTCAGCGGGACGCGGCGACCGGCTCCTCCGGCTCGGCGCCGATGAACGTCCGCCACAACTCGGCGTACCGGCCGCCGCGCGCGAGCAGCTCCTCGTGCGTGCCGTCCTCGGCGACCCGGCCGTGGTCCATGACGACGACCCGGTCGGCGCGGGCGGCGGTGGTCAGGCGGTGGGCGACGACCAGGGTGGTGCGGCGGCCCGCGATCCGGTCGGTGGCCTGGTTGACCTGGGCCTCGGTGGCCAGGTCCAGGGCGGCGGTGGCCTCGTCGAGCAGCAGCACGTCCGGGTCGACCAGCTCGGCCCGGGCGAGGGCGATCAGCTGGCGCTGCCCGGCGGAGAGGTTGCGGCCGCGCTCGGCGACCTCGTGGAGGTAGCCGCCCTCCAGGGTGGCGATCATGTCGTGGGCGCCGACCGCGCGGGCCGCCGCCTCCACCTCGGCGTCGGTGGCGTCGGGGCGGCCGTAGGCGATGGCGTCGCGGACGGTGCCCTGGAACAGGTACGCCTCCTGCGGGACGACCCCCAGACGGTGCCGGTAGGAGGTGAGGTCCAGGGTCCGCAGGTCGGCGCCGTCGACGGTGACCCGGCCGCCGGTCGGGTCGTAGAAGCGGGCCACGAGCTTGACGAGGGTGGACTTGCCCGCGCCGGTCTCGCCGACGAACGCGACGGTCTGCCCGGCCGGGATGCGCAGGTCGACCCCGACCAGCGCCTCCTCGTCGTCCCCGTACGCGAAGTGCACGTCCTCGAACGCGATCTCACCGCGCAGGGAGAGGACTTCGCGGGGTTCGTCGGCGGACTTCGTCGACGTGGGCTCCCGCAGCAGCTCCTGGATGCGGCCCAGCGAGACGGACGCCTGCTGGTAGCCGTCGAAGACCTGGGAGAGCTGCTGCACGGGCGCGAAGAACAGGTCGATGTAGAGCAGGTACGCCACCAGGGAGCCGATCGCCAGCGTGCCGTCGTCGACCCGGGCCCCGCCCACGATCAGCACGGCCGCGGCCGCCACGGACGACAGGAACTGCACGAACGGGAAGTACACGGAGATCAGCCACTGGCCCCGGATGCGGGCCCGGCGGTAGCTGTCGCTGCGCTCGGCGAACCGCCGCCCGCCGTCGCGCTCGCGCCGGAAGGCCTGCACGATCCGCAGTCCCGAGACCGACTCCTGGAGGTCGGCGTTGACCGCCGACACGCGCTCACGAGCCAGCTCGTAGGCCTTCACACTGGCCCGGCGGAAGAAGAACGTGGCGATGATCAGCGGCGGCAGCGTCGCGAAGACGACCAGGGCCAGCTGCACGTCGATGACCAGCAGGGCGACCATGATGCCGAAGAACGTGACGACCGAGACGAACGCCGTGACCAGGCCCGTCTGCAGGAACGTCGACAGCGCGTCGACGTCGGTCGTCATCCGGGTCATGATCCGGCCGGTCAGCTCGCGCTCGTAGTAGTCGAGACCGAGGCGCTGGAGCTGGGCGAAGATCTTCAGGCGGAGGGAGTACAGCACCCGCTCGCCGGTGCGTCCGGTCATGCGGGTCTCGCCGACCTGGGCCGCCCACTGCACGAGCACGGTCAGCAGCGCGAGCAGGGACGCCGCCCACACGGCGCCGAGGGCGGCCTGGGTGACGCCCGAGTCGATGCCGTGCCGGATCAGCACCGGCAGCAGCAGGCCCATGCCCGCGTCGGTGGCGACCAGGGCGAGGCTGACCAGCAGGGGCAACCCGAAGCCGCGCAGCAGCCGGCGCAGGCCGTAGGACTCCTCCGGCCGGACGGCCCGTGCCTCGTCGACGTCCGGCACGTCGGTGGCCGGCGGCAGCGCCTCGACCTGGGCGAGGAGTTCGGGGGTGGCGGGGCTCTCGGCGAGGGCCGGGTCCTTGCGCTCGCGGTCACCGCTCCACAGCCGCGGCGTGACCCCGCGCTCGGCGTCGAACTCGGCGTCCAGCTCGTCCCGGACGGAGGTGTCCTCCTCGGGACAGGCGGGCGGGGTGTGGCCCGGGGAGACCGCGCCCAGTTCGTCGGGGTCGGTGAGCAGGCGCCGGTAGAGCGCCGAGCGCTCCTGGAGTTCCTCGTGGGTGCCGATGTCGGCGAGCCGGCCGCCGTCCAGGACGGCGATGCGGTCGGCGAGGTTCAGGGTGGAGCGGCGGTGGGCGATCAGCAGGGTCGTCCGGCCGCGCATGACGCCCTTGAGCGCCTCGTGGATCTCGTGCTCGACGCGGGCGTCCACGGCGGAGGTGGCGTCGTCCAGGACCAGCAGACGCGGGTCGCTGAGAATGGCGCGGGCGAGGGCCACGCGCTGGCGCTGACCGCCGGAGAGGGTGAGGCCGTGTTCGCCGACGGTGGTGTCGTAGCCGTCGGGCAGCTCGGCGATGAACCGGTCCGCCTGGGCGGCGCGGGCGGCCTTCTCGATCTGCTCCCGGGTGGCGTCCGGACGCCCGTAGGCGATGTTGTTGCGGACGGTGTCGGAGAAGAGGAACGAGTCCTCGGGGACCAGGCCGATCGCGGACCGCAGCGACTCCAGGGACAGCTCGCGCACGTCGTGGCCGCCGACCAGGACGGCACCGCGGGTGACGTCGTAGAAGCGCGGCAGGAGCAGGGAGACGGTGGACTTGCCGGAGCCGGAGGAGCCGACGACGGCGAGGGTCTCGCCGGGGCGGATCTCGAAGGAGAGCCCGTCGAGGACCGGGCGGCCGTCCTCGTAGCCGAAGGAGACGTCGTCGAACTCGACGGTCGCCGGGGCGTCGGCGGGCAGTTCCTTGGTGCCGTCGGTCAGGGACGGCTCGGTGTCGATCAGCTCCAGGACCCGCTCGGTGCCGGCGCGGGCCTGCTGGCCGACCGTGAGCACCACGGCGAGCATGCGGACCGGGCCGACCAGCTGGGCGAGGTAGGTGGAGAAGGCGACGAACGTGCCGAGCGTGATGTGCCCGCGCACCGCCAGCCAGCCGCCGAGGGCCAGCATGGCGACCTGGCCGAGGGCGGGCACGGACTGCAGGGCCGGGGTGTAGACGGAGTTCAGGCGGATGGTGCGCAGCCGGCCCGCGAAGAGCCTGCGGCTGACGTCCCGGAGCTTGCCGGTCTCCTGCTCCTCCTGCCCGAAGCCCTTGACCACGCGCACGCCGCTGACGGCGCCGTCGACCACGCCCGCGACGGCGGCGGCCTGGGCCTGGGCGTACCAGGTGGAGGGGTGCAGCCGGGTGCGGCTGCGCTTGGCGATCCACCACAGGGCGGGCGCCACGGCCAGGGCGACCAGGGTGAGCGGCACGGACAGCCAGGCCATGATCACCAGGGAGATCAGGAACAGCATGAAGTTCCCGATGGTCATCGGGAGCATGAAGAGCAGGCCCTGGATCAGCTGCAGGTCGCTGGTGGCGCGGCCGACGACCTGGCCGGTGGACAGTTCGTCCTGGCGGCGGCCGTCGAGCCGGGTGATCGTGCCGAACATGTCCGTGCGCAGGTCGTGCTGCACGTCGAGGGCGAGGCGGCCGCCGTAGTAGCGGCGGACGTAGGTGAGGACGTACACGACCAGGGCGGCGGCGACGAGCAGGCCCGCCCAGGTGGTCATGTCCCTGGTGTGGTCGGTGATGACGTCGTCGATGATCACCTTGGTGATCAGCGGGACGAGGGCCATCACGGCCATGCCGGCGAGGGAGGAGCCGAGAGCGAGGACGACGTCCTTCGGGTGACGCCACGCGTACGCCCACAGTCGCCGTGCCCATCCCCGTTTCGGTGTCACACCGGTGCCTTCCACTCGTCCTGCTCTGCCGGAAGGCACCAACGTCGTGGGCAGCGGTTTTCATCCCGCGCCGCCGTGTCCCCGACCGACGGACGAGGAATGTCGTCCCCCGGACCTAGGTCGTCTGATCATGCGTGCCGCGCGCCAGGTGTCCGGGAGATGTGGTCAGAGGCGGATCCGCAGGGCGTAGAAGCGGGTCGTCTGGGCCGGGTTCTCGTTGTCGTCGCTGGCCAGGACGACCTTCAGGCGGCCCCGGTCGCGGCCGGTGACCGTCATGGCCTCGATGTTGTCCAGGAGCGGGTTGGGCTGGGGCTGCTTGGCCGTGGCTCCCAGGGACGGGCAGGTCACGAGGTCGGTGAGCAGTCTCTTGCGCAGGCCGTGGCGGAGGTCGGCCAGGTAGAGGCGGACCGTGTTGCCGACCCCGGCCGTGAAGCCGCGCTCCAGGACCAGGAGGCGGCCGTCGGGGGTCGCCCGGATCTCGGGGACGCCGAGGCCGGGGTCCGTGCGGTAGGTGTACTGGGCGCCCGGCCGGAAGTGGGAGCCGTGGCGCTGCCAGGTCTGGAAGCGGACGGTGTCGGCCGGGTCGCCGGCCAGGGGGTACTCCATGGACGCGACCAGGGTGCGGCCGCCGGGCAGCAGGGTCAGGCCCTCGAAGGTGCCGTTGGCCCGGCCCCGGCCGGCGGGAGCCACGCGCAGCTCGTCCGGGACGGGGAGCCGGTCGAGGATCTCGCCGGTGCGGGAGTGGCGGCGTACGGACGGCTCGGTCTCGGAGGAGACGAGGTACGTGCCGTCCCGGTCGGCGACCAGTCCCTCGGAGTCGAGCGCGGTCCCGTTCTCGTCGGAGAGCGGGAGCACGGACCGGGGCCGCAGCGTCCGCGGGTCCAGGCGGAACAGGGCCGAGCGGTCGGAGAGCGCGGCCAGGGAGCCGTCCCGGTCGACGGCCAGGGCGGAGAGGTTGCCGACGACGGTGTTCTGGTACGTCGTCTTGTCGAGCGCGTCCGAGTAGCGGTCGAGGGAGACGGACGGCGAGCAGGCGTGGGGCGTCGACGCCTGGGCGGGGCCGGCGGCGGTCAGGCACGTGGCCGCCGCCAGACCCGCCGTGAGCAGGGCGAGGTGGGTTCTCAAGGGCATGGGCGTCACCGTAGGGCGGGCCGGTGACGCCCGGTGGGCGGCGCGGTGAAGCGTCGGCTCAGCTCGCGGCCAGGTCCCGGTGGATGACCTTGGCCACCGCCTGGATGGTGGCGATGCCGTAGTTCATCGTGCTGTTGCCGTGCGTGAGCACGCTCATCGTGTAGTCGTGGCCGCCGCCCTTGAAGGCGCCGATGCTGTGCACCCGCCAGCCGTTCGTGGAGCGCTGCAGCCAGCCGTTCTTGACGGCGACGGTGACGCCCGCGGGCACGCCGTACGGAGTGCCCCAGCGCTGGGACGAGACGACCTGGCTCATCAGCTTGAGGATGTAGGCGCGGGAGTTGTCGCTCAGCACCGTGTTCTTGCCGGTGATGAGCTTCAGCAGCTTCTGCTCGTCGGTGACGGTGATCTGGGTCAGGCCCCAGTAGCCGTTCGCGCCGGGCTTGGTCTGGGTCATGCCGGCCGCGGCGAGGAAGCCCTTGATCTTCGTCATGCCGAGCTGCTTCCACAGGGTGGAGGTCGCGGCGTTGTCCGACTTGGTGATCATGGCCTTCGCGAGGGTGTTCTCGCGGTCGGTCAGGTACCGGTTGGTCTTCTTCGCGTCCCACAGCAGCGTGGCGAGGACGGTGACCTTGACGACACTGGCCGAGTCGTAGGCCGAACTCGCGCGCAGCGTGCAGGTGGTGTTGGTGCTGCGGTCGTGGAAACCGAGGGCGACCGTGCCCTTGCGGGTGGCGAGCGCGGCGGTGATGTCCTTCTTCAGCTTGGTGGCCAGAGCGGCCTTGGCCGAGGTGCAGGTCACGGCCGGCGTGGCAGCGGCGGCGGGCGTGGCGGCGGCGACGAGCGGCACGAGCACACCCGTGCCCACGGCCGCCGCCAGCACTCTCGCGCGGCGGGATATCCCAGGAGTCATGCACGTCTTGACTCACGGACCCGCGGCAAAGGTTGTAGGCGTTGCCCAAGGCTTGTGCGATTCGTTACCGGACGCGGCGCGCTCACGGGTGGGTGCGGGAGCACGGCTCGGCGGTCGAGGAGCGTGACTACAGCAACGGCACGAACTCCGGTCCGAGTTCCGGGCCGGGCACGGACACCCCGTCGCGGCCGAACCGGTCGACGGCCCACCGCCCGGACCCGGCCGACGTCGGCTGACGCCCCGTCACCCGGCCCGCCGGAACCCGTGACCGGCCCCGGCCCCTCGGTCCGGGGCCGGCCCGGCGTCCCCGATCATGGACACCGGTGTCCGGCGACCGGTGAAGGGAAGCACAGGGTGGGCTACTGCCTCGAGATGAGCACCGGCGACATGAGAACGGTGGTGCGGCTGCTCACCGCGGTGGAGCGCACCGAGCAGCAGGAGCGCACGCTGGCCCGGATCCGCACGGAGTGCGAGCGCACCGACGCCCGGTTCGAGGAGCAGGGCATCGCCCTCGACGTGTCCATCGGCCGGGCCCTGGACGAGCTGATCGAGGGCGCTCCGAGCACCGACCTGTGCCCCGCGTACAGCTACGCCTTCTACCAGGTGGTCGCGGCGCACTTCTCGGACCCGACCGACCTCGGTGCCTGGCGGCGCCCGGCGTGGTTCGGCACCCTGGACGACGAACTGGCCCGGCACGGCGTCCCGTCCGACCTGCTCCCCGGCACCTTCCTGTTCAGCGGCCCGCCGCTGCCCCTGCCCCATCCCGGTGACGCCGTGCCCGCCATCGGCACCCTGCCGGCCCGGCGGGCCGCCGCGCTCGCCGGGACCTACACGTCCGTGCTGGACCGGCTCGACCCCGAATTCCGTGACGCGGCCCGCCGGTTCGCCGACGTCATGCGGTTCGAGGCGCGGGAGTGGGAGAACGCACGCACGCGCGGCGGGAATCCGGACACGCTGCTGTTCTGGTTCCACTGACCCCATGTCTGGTGGTGCGGACGCCGGGTACCCGGTCCGGGCAGGCTGAGGACCGAGGGAGATGAGGTCGTGCGGTGGCGGTGAAGGCGATGGGTTGGGCTCACTCGTTCCCCATGTCCGAGGGGGTGCGCGCCGGGCGGGACTGGACACGCGAGCGCCTCGCGTCCCTGCCGTGGGCCGCCGCGGAGCCGGACACGGTGGACGCCGTCGTCCTGGCCGTGTCCGAACTGATCACCAACGCGCACGTCCACGCGCACAGCGACGCCCATCTGGTCCTCACCTGGGACGGCGACTGCCTCCATGTGAGCGTCCACGACGAGGACCCCACTCTGCCCCGCCCGCGCCGGTCGGAGCCGGGGGACGTCGGCGGCCGTGGCGTGGCCATCGTGCAGCAGCTCGCCGACGAGTGGGGGATGCGCTGCCAGCGGCACGGCAAGTCGGTGACCGCGTGCTTCCGCCCCGCCGACGCGGCCGCAGAGTGACGCCCCACCGCAGAGTGACACCCCCGGGGAGGGCTCCCTCCCCGGGGGTGTGATCGCAGGCGATGGCGCCGGGGTCAGGCGGTCTCCGGGTGACGGCCGGGCCCCTCGGCGCCGGAGGACAGCGGGGTGGGTGACAGGGTCGTGTCCTCCTCACCGGGCTCCAGGAGGGTGTCGGCGGCGCCGACGATGAGCGGGTCGGGCGTGCCGACCGCCTCGTGGTCCTTGCTGGCGTAGTCGATGCGCGACAGCAGACTGCGCATGGTCTCCAGCCGGGCGCGCCGCTTGTCGTTGCTCTTGACCACGGTCCAGGGGGCGTGCGCGGTGTCCGTGGCGCGGAACATGTCGACCTTCGCCTCGGTGTAGTCGTCCCACAGGTCCAGCGAGGCCAGGTCGGTCGGGGAGAGCTTCCACTGGCGCACCGGGTCGACCTGCCGTATCGCGAAACGGGTGCGCTGCTCCGCGCGGGAGACGGAGAACCAGAACTTCACCAGCAGGACGCCGTCGTCGACCAGCATCCGCTCGAAGGCCGGGCACTGGTCGAGGAACAGCTCGTACTCGTCCTTGGAACAGAAGCCCATGACCCGCTCCACGCCGGCCCGGTTGTACCAGGACCGGTCGAAGAAGACGATCTCCCCGGCGGTGGGCAGGTGCGCGATGTACCGCTGGAAGTACCACTGGCCCGTCTCGCGCTCGGTGGGCTTGTCCAGGGCGACCACGCGGGCGCCGCGCGGGTTGAGCCGCTCGATGAACCGCTGGATCGTGCCGCCCTTGCCCGCCGCGTCACGCCCCTCGCACACGACGACCACGCGGGCGCCGGTGTCCTTGACCCACCGCTGGAGCTTGAGCAGCTCGATCTGCAGGATGCGTTTGGTGCGCTCGTACTCCTTGCGCCCCACCTTGCGGTCGTACGGGTAGTTCTCCCGCCAGGTGCGGATGGGGCGCCCGTCGGCGTCCAGGACGATCGGCTGCTCGCGTCTGCTGTCGTCGACGGTGAGCCCGTCGAGCAGCTTGTCGGCGTCGCCGTTCCCGGCGTTCTCGGCGTTCATGTCCGTGCTCCCCGCTCGGCCCGCGCGCCGGTCAGAAGGGCAGGCGGCCGCGGGTGCGGCGGCCCGCCGAACCGCTGCGGCTCACCGCGCGCGAGCTGGTGTGGAAGGGCTTGCTGAACAGCCGGCCCAGCGGGCCGGGCGCCTTGCCGCCGGCCCGGGCGCCGGCGCCGAGCGTGCGCTGCGTGCCGCGTTCGGGATGGCGGGACAGGCGGGGTACGAGGAAGGCCAGGACGGCCAGGACGACGCAGACGGCTATGACGGCGGCGATTGCCATGATGTGTTCCCCTTCGCTGGTCGGCGGATACACAGGTGCCCCGTCCTGGCCCTCCCATGTGAGGAGCGGGGAACTCCGGCCGGCCGGTCCGGCCGCCGCTCAGTCCAGGTGCGTCGGCGCGAACATCCGCAGCACGGCGGGGAGCAGGACCACCGAGGGCCCGGGCGTGCGCAGCGCCTTCGCGAGGTCCTGCTCCAGGTGCTCCGGGGTGGTGCGGATCCCGGGGACGCCGAAGGACTCGGCCAGGGCCACGTAGTCGGGCCGGGTGAGTTCGGTCGCGGTGGCCTCGCCGAACGCGTCGGTCATGTACTCGCGCAGGATGCCGTAGCCGCCGTCGTCGACGATCAGCCAGGTGACGTCCAGGTCGTACTGGCGGGCCGTCGCCAGCTCGGCGATCGAGTACAGGGCACCGCCGTCGCCGGAGACGGCGAGGACCGGCCGGGTCGGGTCGGCCGCGGCGGCGCCGAGCGCGGCCGGGAAGGCGTACCCGAGACCGCCGGCGCCCTGGGCGGAGTGCAGGTGGTTGGGGCCTTTGGCGTCGAAGGCCGACCAGGCCCAGTACGCCAGGATGGTCATGTCCCAGAAGGACGGGGAGTCGGCCGGCAGCGCCTTGCGCACCGAGGCCAGCACGTCCTGCTCCAGGGTGAGGTCCTGGGCGGCGATGCGGTCGGTGACCTTGGCGAGCACGGCCCGGACGCGGTCCGCCGCCGTCGCGTCCTCGCGGGGCGACACCGTCTCCAGCAGGGCCTGGAGGGCCAGCCGGGCGTCGGCGTGGATGCCGAGGGCGGGGTGGTTGGACTCCAGCTTGCCGAGGTCGGCCTCGATCTGGATCATCCGGCCGCGCGGCTGGAACGTGTGGTAGTTCGAGGAGAGTTCGCCGAGCCCCGAGCCGACGACCAGCAGGACGTCGGCGTCCTCCAGGAAGTCGGTGGTGTGCCGGTCCTCGATCCAGGACTGGAGCGAGAGCGGGTGGTTCCAGGGAAAGGCGCCCTTGCCGCCGGGGGTCGTGACGACCGGCGCCCGCAGCGTCTCCGCCAGCTGCTTCAGCTTGCCGGAGGCGTCGGCGCGGACCACTCCCCCGCCCGCGATGATCGCCGGCCGGGACGCGTGCGACAGCAGGTGCGCGGCGACGGCGGTGAGCTCGGGGCGGGGCGGCAGCTCCTCGGGGAAGGCGTCGCCGCCGGTCACCACCGGGATCGCCGTCTGCGCGAGCAGCACGTCCTGCGGGATCTCCACCCACACCGGCCCGTGCGGGGCGGTCAGCGCCGACTTCCAGGCCGCCTCGATCGCGGAGGGGATCTGCGACGGGGTGCGGACGGTGTGGACGGACTTCACCACGCCCCGGAACGAGGCCGCCTGGTCGGGCAGTTCGTGCAGGTAGCCGTGGCGCCCGCCGCCGAGGCCCGCGGTCGGCACCTGGCTGCTGATCGCCAGCACGGGCGCGGAGGCGGCCGCCGCCTCCTGGAGCGCGGCGAGGGACGTCAGCGCGCCCGGCCCGGTCGACAGCAGCAGCGGCGCGGCCTCACCGGTGATCCGGCCGTAGGCGTCGGCGGCGAACCCGGCGTTGTTCTCCACGCGCAGGCCGATGTACCTGAGGTCGGAGCGGCGCAGCGCGTCGAACATGCCGAGCGCGTGCTGGCCGGGCAGACCGAAGACGGTCGTCGCGCCCAGGGCGGCCAGGGTCTCCACGACCAGGTCCCCGCCGTTGCGGCCGTCCGGAGGGTTGAGGGCGGCCTCCGTCTGGGCGGGCGTCGGGCGGAGCACCAGGTCGTGGTCGTGGGTCACTTGGCTTCCGAGTCCTTCCGGGCCGCGGCGATCTGGCGGGACATGATCGTGGTCAGTTCGTACGCCGTGTGGGAGGCGGCCACCGACGTGATCTCCGCGTGATCGTACGCGGGGGCCACCTCGACGACGTCCGCCGAGACCAGGTTGCAGGAGGCCAGGCCGCGCAGGATCTCCAGCAGTTCGCGCGAGGTCATGCCGCCGGCCTCGGGCGTGCCGGTGCCGGGGGCGTGGGCCGGGTCGAGGCAGTCGATGTCGATGGAGATGTACAGCGGCCGGTCGCCGATGCGCTGGCGGAGCTGGTCGGCGACCTCGTCGGCGCCGCGGCGGTAGACGTCGGCCGAGGTGACGATGCCGAAGCCCATCTTCTCGTCGTCGGTGAGGTCCTGCTTGCCGTACAGCGGGCCGCGGGTGCCGACGTGGGAGAGGGCCTCGGTGTCGAGGATGCCCTCCTCGACCGCGCGGCGGAACGGGGTGCCGTGCGTGTACTCGGCGCCGAAGTAGGTGTCCCAGGTGTCCAGGTGGGCGTCGAAGTGCAGCAGGGCCACGGGGCCGTGCTTCTTCGCGACCGAGCGCAGCAGGGGCAGCGCGATGGTGTGGTCGCCGCCGAGGGTCATCAGCCGGGCGCCCGTGCCGAGCAGGTCGTCGGCGGCGGCCTCGACGGTCTCCACGGCCTCGTTGATGTTGAACGGGTTCACGGCGATGTCGCCGCCGTCCGCGACCTGCGCCAGGGCGAACGGGGAGGCGTCCTGCGCCGGGTTGTAGGGGCGCAGCAGCCGGGACGCCTCGCGGATCGCGTTGCCGCCGAAGCGGGCGCCCGGCCGGTACGAGACACCCGAGTCGAACGGCACGCCCACGACGGCGACGTCGGCCCGGCCGACCTCGTCCAGCCGGGGCAGCCGGGCGAAGGTGGCGGGGCCGGCGTACCGCGGGACGCGGGAGGAGTCGACGGGCCCGCGGGGAGTCTCGTTGCTGCTCATGGAGAAATGCCTTCTTTCCTACGCTTCATCGCGTATGTACTGCTTGCCCTATGACTCTACTGGGAAGCCGGGACCGGTTCGGACGCGAGTTCGGGGGACCGGCCCGCGAGCCGCTCCCGCCAGGCGGCCAGCACGGCGGCGTCGGTGGCCGGGGTGGCCGGCGAGACGATCACGTACGCGGCGAGCGAGGCGAGCAGGCCGTAGTAGACGGGCTCGTTGGCGAGGATCCCGTGGGTCGCCATCAGCACGACGACCGCGACTCCGCCGACCACCACGGAGGCCAGGGCGCCGTAGACCGTGCCGCGCTTCCACACCAGGCCGCCGAGGATCGGCACGAGCAGTCCGCCGACCAGGAGGTTGTACGCGACGGTCAGCGCCTCCACGACGTTGTCGATCGCGATGGCCGTGCCGATCACCGCCAGGCCCATGAGCAGGATGAAGGCCCGGTTGCCCTTCACCTCGTCGTGGTCGCCGGCCGGTGCGTCCGCGCCGGTCCCGCGCAGCCGGGACCAGATGTCGTTGTTGGCGACGGTGGCGCAGGCGATCAGCGCGCCGGAGGAGGTCGACATCACGGCGGCCAGCGCGGCGGCGAGCACCAGCCCGCGCACGCCCATGGGCAGTTCGTCCTTCACGATGGTCGCGAAGGCGTCGTCCGGGCTGCCCAGCTTCGGGTACAGCACCTTGGCGGCCGTGCCGATGACCGCGCCGGCGAGGGCGTAGGCGAGGCAGTAGGTGCCGGCGATGGTGCCGCCCCACTTCGCGGTGCGGTCGCTGCGGGCGGTGAAGACGCGCTGCCAGATGTCCTGCCCGATGAGCATGCCGAACGTGTAGATCAGCACGTACGTGAAGATCGTCTCGCCGCCGATGCCGAGCGGGTCGAAGTACTCGGTGGGCAGCTGCGCCTTCATCTCGGCGAACCCGCCGGCCTTGACGACGGCGATGGGCAGCAGGAGCAGCAGCACGCCGATGGTCTTGACGACGAACTGCACCATGTCGGTCAGCGTGATCGACCACATGCCGCCGAGGGTCGAGTAGGCGACGACGATCGAGCCGCCGAGGACGATCGCCAGCGTGCGGTTGAGGTCGAACAGGACGTCGAAGATCGTGGCGTAGGCGATGGTCGAGGTCACCGCCAGCATCAGCGTGTACGCCCACATGACGAGCCCGGAGATGATCCCGGCCCGGCCGCCGCCGTAGCGCAGGTCGAGCATCTCCGAGACGGTGTACACCTTCAGCCGGGCGATGCGGGCGGAGAAGAAGACGGACAGGGCGAGCAGGCCCAGGCCGATGGTGAAGACCATCCAGGCACCGGACAGGCCGTACTGGTAGCCGAGTCCGACACCGCCGATGGTGGAGGCGCCGCCGAGGACGATCGCCGCCATGGTGCCGGAGTACATGGCCGGGCCGAGGCGGCGGCCGGCCACCAGGAACTCGCTCTTGGAGCGGGCGCGGCGCATGCCCCACCAGCCCATGGCCAGCATTCCGGCCAGGTAGACGACGATCACGAGGTAGTCGACGGCCATGGGGCCTCCTTCGCACGCGCTCGCTCGTTGGGGGACGAGCACTGACCTTAGGTGGCCGGAAAGCGACTGCGAAGTGTACGTTTCATCCATTCGAGGCGGCCCTGGATGGAGGGAACGCACACCATGCCCGAGCCCGCCGTCCCACCCACCCCGCCGGTCGCGCTGGACGCCCTGCTGGCCCGCGAGGACCTCGCGCTGACGCAGATCGCCGGACCGCCCGCCGCCGGCACCGCCGTCCACTGGGTGCACACCTCGGAGATGGCCGACCCGTACCCGTACCTGCTGGGCGGGGAACTGCTGCTCACGGCGGGGGTGCACATCCCGGAGGCGGCCGGGACGGGGACCTACTTCGACGACTACGTGTCCCGGATCGTCGCGGCGGGCGGCGCGGCCCTCGGCTTCGGGGTGGCCCCGGTGCACGACACGGTGCCGAGGGCGCTGGTCGAGGCGTGCGAGGCGCACGGCCTGCCGCTGCTGGAGGTGCCGCCGCAGACCACCTTCTCGGGCGTGGCCCGCGCGGTGTGGCAGCTGATGTCCCGGGCCCGCCTGTCCGAACTGCGCCGGGTGACCGAGGCCCAGCAGAGCCTCGCCTCGGCCGCCTCCCGCCCCGACCCGGTCCCGTCCGTGCTGCGGCAGCTCGCCCGGCGGCTGGGCGGCTGGGCGGTGCTCCACGGCCCGGAGGGTGCGGTGGTCGCGGAGGGCGGACGGGAGCCGGGCGACGAGGCGCGCGAGGCCCTCGCCCGCCTGGCGGAGGTGGTGCGGCCGTCCGGGGACGAGGCCGGACGCCCCGTGCCCGCCTCCGCGACGGACACCGTCGCCGGCACGCACCTGGCCTCCTACGCATTGGGCGCCGGTCCCGGCTTCGTGCTCGGGGTGGCCGCCCCGCGGCGGGCCGCCGGGGACCACACCGTCGCCTCCGTCGCCGCCGTGCTGCTCTCCCTGCTCACCGGCGAGCAGCAGAGCGGCACGGGCGCGGCCCGTTCGGCGGCGCTGGTACGGCTGCTGCTGGGCGCCGCTCCCGAGGACGTCGCCGGGCTGCTCGGCGGCGGGCGGTGGCTGGTCGTGCACGCCCGGCCGGAGCCGGAGGCCGCCGTCGACCCGGTCGCCGCCTCCGCGCTGGGGGCCGCGCTCGGCTCCGCCCTGGTCGACCCGGCGGGCGACGTCGTCCGCGTCCTGGTCCCGGCCGGCCGGGCACCCGCCCCGCTGCCCGGCTGGACCCTGGGCGTCAGCGCCGCCGTCGCACCGTCCGACTGGCCCCTCGCCGACGCCCAGGCCGCGCGTGCCCTGGCCCGGGCCCGCGCGACCCGGGCCCCGCTGGTCCGGCACGGCGCCCGTCCCACGCTGGCCGACCTGGTGCCGGGCGAGGAGGCCGCGGCCCACGCCCGGGCCCTGCTCGCCCCCGTCGCGGCGCAGCCCGCGCTCACCGAGACCCTGCGCACCTGGCTCTCCCTGCACGGCAGTTGGGACCGCACGGCCGTCGCCCTGTCCGTGCACCGCAACACCGTCCGCCAGCGCGTCGCCCGCTGCGCCCGGCTGCTGGAGACGGACCTCGACGACCCGGACGTCCGCATGGAACTGTGGTTCGCGCTGCGGCACGTCTGAGGACATGAGCCGAGTACGTCATCCGGGTACGTGATCCGAGTACGTGATCTGAGTACGTGAGCGGGGTCCCGCTGAGTACGTGACGCACGTCCCAGCGTGCGATACGCCAGGGACGCCCCCGGGACGGCTGCCTCACAATGGATGCCATGCCGATATCCGGGACACCCAGCCGCGCCGAACTCGTCGAGCACCTCGTCAGGACGCGCATCGCGGGCGACGTCGCCACCCCGCGCGAGAACAACCTCTCCCACTACCGCAAGCTGGCCAACGGCGACCGCCACTACTGGCTCGGCCTGGAACTCGGCGACCGCTGGACCGACGAGCAGGACGTCCTCGCGGTGATGGCGGAACGGGTGGGCGTGAACGACGACCCGGAGCACCGGTACGGCCAGGACACCATCGACCCGGAGCTGACCGTGGCCGGTCTGGAGCGGATGGCCGGGCGGCTGCGCAAGGCGGCGGACGGGCAGCAGCGGGTCCTCTTCGCCACCGGCCACCCCGGCGGCCTGCTCGACGTGCACCGCGCGACCGCGGCGGCCCTGCGCGCGGCCGGCTGCGAGATCGTCGTCATCCCGGACGGCCTGACGACGGAGGAGGGCTACGTCATGCAGTTCGCGGACGTGGCCGTCCTGGAGCACGGCGCCACCCTCTGGCACACCCACTCGGGCGAACCGATGAAGGCGATCCTGACGGCCCTGGAGCGCGCGGGCCGCCCCCTGCCCGACCTGGTCGTCGCCGACCACGGCTGGGCGGGCTACGCGGGACAGCACGGCGTGGACGCGGTGGGCTACGCCGACTGCAACGACCCGGCCCTGTTCCTCGCCGAGGCGGAGGGCACGGTCCAGGTCACGGTGCCCCTGGACGACCACGTGGTCAGCCCCCGCCACTACGACCCGATGACGGCATACCTGCTGGCGGAGGCGGGACTCGGCTAGGCCCGGGTCCGGTGCGTGCAAGGCCGGGGTCGCCCCCCGGGGCTGGCGAGTGCGAGGCCGGGGGCGGCGTGCCTGTCGGCGAAGGCACAGCTCGGCCAGGCCCGGCCCGGTGCGTGCGAAGGCCGGGGCGGCGGGGCCGCGCGGTCAGGCCCGGGTGCGCGGGACGCGGACCACGCCCTCCTGGATCACCGTGACGGCCAGCCGCCCGTCCTGCGTGTGGATGCGCGCCTGCCCCAGCCCCCGGCCGCCGTACGCGGACGGCGACTCCTGGTCGTACAGCAGCCACTCGTCGGCGCGGAACGGCCGGTGGAACCACATCGCGTGGTCGAGGGAGGCCCCGACGACGTCCCCGACGGCCCAGCCGCCGCGCCCGTGCGCGAGCAGCACGGAGTCGAGCAGCGTCATGTCGGAGACGTAGGTGGCGAGGACGACGTGCAGCAGCGGGTCGTCGACGAGTTTTCCGGCGGTGCGGAACCACACCTGGGAGTGCGGTTCGCGCGGCTCGCCGAACTTCCCGTACGGCGGCTCCTCCGCGTACCGCAGGTCGATCGCCTCGCGGGCTTCCAGGAACCGCTCGACGATCTCCGGGTCCAGGTGGTCGTAGCCGCTGAAGCGTTCGTGTGAGGTCGGCAGCGACTCCGGGTCGGGCGCGGGCGGCATGGCCGCCTGGTGGTCGAGGCCTTCCTCGTACGTCTGGAAGGACGCGGAGAGGGAGAAGATCGGCCGGCCGTGCTGGACCGCGACCACCCGGCGGGTGGTGAAGGAGCGGCCGTCACGGAGGCGCTCGACGTTGTAGACGATGGGCGCGCCCGGGTCGCCCATGCGCAGGAAGTACGCGTGCAGGGAATGGGCGGGCCGGTCGTCGGGGACCGTCCGCCCGGCGGCGACCAGGGCCTGGGCCGCGACCTGCCCGCCGAAGACGCGCGGGACGACCGCGGACCGGGACCGGCCGCGGAAGATGTTCTCCTCGATCTGCTCCAGGTCGAGCAGATCGAGGAGATCCTCTAGTGCCTGACTCACCCGTGTCCTTACAGGCCCATGTCCTTGGCGATGATCGTCTTCATGATCTCGCTGGTGCCGCCGTAGATGCGGTTGACGCGGTTGTCCGCGTACAGGCGGGCGATCGGGTACTCGTTCATGTAGCCGTAGCCGCCGTGCAGCTGCAGGCAGCGGTCGATGACGCGGTGGGCGACCTCGGTGCAGAACAGCTTCGCGGAGGCGGCCTCGGCGGGGGTGAGCTCGCCGGCGTCCAGGGCCTCGGTCGCGCGGTCCGCGACGGCCTCGGCGGCGTCCACCTCGGCCTGGCAGGCGGCCAGTTCGAACTTGGTGTTCTGGAAGTGCGCGACCGGCTTGCCGAAGACGGTGCGCTCCTGCACGTACTGCTTGGCGAACCGGACGGCGGCCTTGGCCTGCGCGTAGGCGCCGAAGGCGATGCCCCAGCGCTCGGAGGCGAGGTTGTGGCCGAGGTAGTAGAAGCCCTTGTTCTCCTCGCCGAGCAGGTCCTCGACGGGCACCTTGACGTCGACGAACGCGAGCTCGGCGGTGTCGGAGGTCTTCAGGCCGAGCTTGTCGAGCTTGCGGCCGACGGAGTAGCCCTCGGACTTGGTGTCGACGGCGAACAGGGAGATGCCGTGGCGGCGGTCCTCGGCCGTGGGCGCGGAGGTGCGGGCGCAGACGATCACGCGGTCGGCGTGCACGCCGCCGGTGATGAAGGTCTTGGCGCCGTTGAGGACGTAGTGGGTGCCGTCCTCGCTCAGCTTGGCGGTGGACTTCATGCCCGCGAGGTCGGAACCGGTGCCCGGCTCCGTCATCGCGATGGCCCACATCTCCTCGCCGGAGACGAACTTCGGCAGGTAGCGCTTCTTCTGCTCGTCCGTCGCCAGCATCTTGATGTAGGGCAGGGCGAGCAGCACGTGCACGCCGGAGCCGCCGAACTGGACACCGGCACGCGCGGTCTCCTCGTACAGCACGGCCTCGAACTTGTGCGTCTCCAGGCCGGCGCCGCCGAACTCCTCCGGCACGTTGATGCCGAAGATGCCCAGCTCACCGAGCTTGTAGTAGAAGTCGCGGGGCGCCTGGCCCGCCGCGAACCACTCGTCGTACACGGGTACGACCTCGGCCTCGATGAAGGCGCGGATGGTCTCCCGGAACGCCTCGTGATCCTCGTTGAACACCGTACGGCGCACGCCGCCACCTCCACGACATCATGTCTAAGCGCTTGCTCAGCCAAAGATACCGGCGAGTATCAACGACCGTCCAGGGTGGGGGTGGGGTAACGCTCGTCACGGTGCTCGCCGGGGGCGAAGCGCGCAGGCGCACGGAGAGCGAGTCCGTGGGGTGCCGGGGGCGAAGCCCCTGCGGGGACGCGCGTCCGTGGGGTACAGGGGGCGAAGCCCCTCCGGGGACCCGGGGCGGAGCCCCGAAGCGGCCGGGCCCTTTGAGCCAATCGTGTCGGGCGGGCGGGTGGGCGAAGGCCGCTCAGACCCCCGCCGCCGCAAACGCCCCCCGGGCCATCCGGTGCAGCAACTCCGCCGTCGCCGCCCGCCCGGGCAACGACCCACCCCTCCCCAGGTGCGGCGTCGAGTTCAGCAGCCCGAACACCGAGTGCACGGCGGACCGCGCCGCCGGCTCCCCCAACCCGGGGTACACCTCCCGCACGACCCCCACCCACAGCTCCACGTACTGCCGCTGCAGCTGCCGCACCATCTTCCGGTCACTGTCCCGGAGGCGATCCAGCTCCCGGTCGTGCAGGGTGATCAGAGGCCGGTCGTCCAGCGCGAAGTCGATGTGCCCCTCGATCAGCGAGTCCAGCAGCCCCTCCGCCCCGCCCCCGTCCGCCTCGGCCACCCTCCGCTTGGCCCCGGTCAGCAACTGCCCGCTGATCCCCACCAGCAGCTCCGCGAGCATCGCGTCCTTGCCCGCGAAGTGCCGGTACAACCCGGGCCCGCTGATCCCCACCGCGGCGCCTATCTCGTCGACCCCGACCCCGTGGAAGCCCCGCTCGGCGAACAGCCGCGCGGCCTCCTTGAGGATCTGCTCACGGCGGGTGGGGGCGTCGGTTCTGGTGGCCATGAAATCAATTCTAGACAGGGAGGTTAGCGCTCGTTAACCTGAAGGAAATGCGTTAACGCTCATTAACAAGTGAGGGGACCCGCAGGATGCACGAGGCACCGGAGCTCACGAGCGCGGCAGACCCCGCGTCGGAGGCCTTTCGGGCCAACGAGGAGGCGCACCGCACCCTCGTGGAGGAGCTGCGCACCAAGCTGGCCGCGGCCGCACAGGGCGGCGGCGAGAAGGCCCGCGCCCGCCACACGGCCCGCGGCAAGCTGCTCCCCCGCGACCGCGTCGACACCCTCCTCGACCCCGGCTCGCCGTTCCTGGAGCTCGCCCCGCTCGCGGCCGACGGGCTGTACGAGGGGCAGGCCCCGGCCGCGGGCGTCATCGCCGGCATCGGCCGGGTCAGCGGCCGCGAGACCGTGATCGTCGCCAACGACGCCACGGTCAAGGGCGGCACGTACTACCCGATGACGGTCAAGAAGCACCTCCGCGCCCAGGAGGTCGCCCTCGACAACCGCCTCCCCTGTGTCTACCTGGTGGACTCCGGCGGCGCGTTCCTGCCCATGCAGGACGAGGTCTTCCCCGACCGCGACCACTTCGGCCGGATCTTCTACAACCAGGCCCGCATGTCCGGCGCCGGCATCCCCCAGATCGCCGCCGTCCTCGGCTCGTGCACGGCCGGCGGGGCGTACGTCCCGGCGATGAGCGACGAGGCCGTGATCGTGCGCAACCAGGGCACGATCTTCCTCGGCGGCCCGCCCCTGGTGAAGGCGGCCACCGGCGAGGTCGTCACGGCGGAGGAGCTCGGCGGCGGCGAGGTGCACTCCCGCGTCTCGGGCGTCACGGACCACCTCGCGGAGAACGACGCGCACGCCCTGCGCATCGTCCGCACGATCGTCTCCACGCTCCCGGCCCGGGGTCCCCTCCCCTGGGAGGTCACCGAGCCCGTCGAGCCCAAGGTCGACCCGCACGGCCTGTACGGCGCGGTCCCGGTCGACTCCCGCACCCCGTACGACGTGCGCGAGATCATCGCCCGGGTGGTCGACGGCTCGCGGTTCGCCGAGTTCAAGTCCGAGTTCGGCCAGACCCTGGTCACCGGTTTCGCCCGGATCCACGGCCACCCGGTGGGCATCGTCGCCAACAACGGCATCCTGTTCGCCGAGTCGGCCCAGAAGGGCGCGCACTTCATCGAGCTGTGCGACCAGCGCGGCATCCCGCTGGTCTTCCTGCAGAACATCTCGGGCTTCATGGTCGGCAAGGACTACGAGGCGGGCGGCATCGCCAAGCACGGCGCCAAGATGGTCACGGCCGTGGCGTGCACGCGCGTACCGAAGCTCACGGTCGTGGTCGGCGGCTCCTACGGCGCGGGGAACTACTCGATGTGCGGCCGGGCGTACTCCCCCCGCTTCCTGTGGATGTGGCCGAACGCCAAGATCTCGGTCATGGGCGGCGAGCAGGCCGCCTCGGTCCTCGCCACGGTCAAGCGCGACCAGCTGGAAGCCCGCGGCGAGTCCTGGCCGGCGGAGGAGGAGGACGCCTTCAAGGCGCCGATCCGCGCCCAGTACGAGCGCCAGGGCAGCGCCTACTACGCGACGGCCCGCCTGTGGGACGACGGTGTCATCGACCCGCTGGACACCCGTCAGGTCCTGGGCCTGGCCCTGACCGCCTGCGCCAACGCGCCCCTGGGTGACCCCCAGTTCGGCGTCTTCCGGATGTGAGGGGACGGACGACGATGTTCGAGACAGTGCTGGTGGCCAACCGTGGCGAGATCGCCGTACGCGTCATCCGGACGCTGCGGTCGATGGGCGTGCGCTCGGTGGCCGTCTTCTCCGACGCGGACGCCGACGCCCGGCACGTCCGCGAGGCGGACACGGCGGTGCGGATCGGCCCGGCCCCGGCGTCCGAGAGCTACCTGTCGGTGGAGCGCCTGCTGGAGGCCGCGGCCCGCACGGGCGCGCAGGCCGTCCACCCGGGCTACGGCTTCCTCGCGGAGAACGCCGCCTTCGCGCGCGCCTGCGCCGAGGCCGGCCTGGTCTTCATCGGCCCCCCGGCGGACGCGATCGCGCTGATGGGCGACAAGATCCGCGCCAAGGAGACGGTCCGGGAGGCCGGGGTGCCGGTGGTGCCCGGCGGCCGGGACCCGGAGCTGGCCGAGGCGGCCCGCGAGCTGGGCGCTCCGGTGCTGCTCAAGCCCAGCGCGGGCGGCGGCGGCAAGGGCATGCGCCTGGTGCGGGACCTGACCCGACTGGAAGAGGAGATCGCCTCGGCCCGCCGCGAGGCCCGCGCCTCCTTCGGCGACGACACGCTCCTCGTGGAGCGCTGGATCGACCGGCCCCGCCACATCGAGATCCAGGTCCTGGCGGACGGCCACGGGAACGTGGTCCATCTGGGCGAGCGCGAGTGCTCCCTGCAGCGCCGCCACCAGAAGATCATCGAAGAGGCGCCCAGCGTGCTCCTCGACGAGGAGACGCGCGCCGCGATGGGCGAGGCGGCGGTCCAGGCGGCCCGCTCCTGCGGCTACCGGGGCGCGGGCACGGTGGAGTTCATCGTCCCGGGCACCGACCCGTCGTCGTACTACTTCATGGAGATGAACACCCGCCTCCAGGTGGAGCACCCGGTCACGGAACTGATCACGGGCCTGGACCTGGTCGAGTGGCAGCTGCGGGTCGCGGCCGGGGAGCCCCTCGGCTTCACGCAGCAGGACGTGCGGCTGACCGGCCACGCCGTGGAGGCCCGCATCTGCGCCGAGGACCCGGCCCGCGGCTTCCTCCCCTCCGGCGGCACGGTGCTCAGGCTGCGCGAGCCCCGGGGCGACGGCATCCGCACCGACTCGGGCCTCACCGAGGGCACGGAGGTCGGCAGCCTCTACGACCCGATGCTCTCCAAGGTCATCGCCTACGGTCCCGACCGCGCGACCGCCCTGCGCAAGCTGCGCGCGGCCCTGGCGGAGACGGTCACGCTCGGCGTGCAGACCAACGCCGGTTTCCTGCGCCGTCTGCTGGCCCACCCGGCGGTGGTCTCGGGCGACATGGACACCGGCCTGGTCGAGCGCGCGGTGGAGGACCTGATCCCCACGGACGTCCCCGAGGAGGTCTACGAGGCGGCGGCGGCCGTCCGTCTGGAGGCCCTGCGGCCCGAACCGGGCGGCTGGACGGACCCGTTCTCGGTGCCGAGCGGCTGGCGCCTGGGCGGCGCCCGCAAGCCACCGGCGTTCCACCTGAAGGTCCAGGAGCCACTGGAGTACACCCCGCGCGGCACGGCCACGGTCACCGGCGACCGGGTCTCCGTCACGCTGGACGGCGTCCGGCACACCTTCCACCGCGCCGCCGACTGGCTCGGCCGTGACGGCGACGCCTGGCACGTCCGCGACCACGACCCGGTCGCCGCGTCCCTCACCCGGGCGGCGCACGCGGGCGCCGACTCCCTCACCGCGCCCATGCCCGGCACGGTGACCGTCGTCAAGGTCGCCGTCGGCGACGAGGTGAGCGCCGGTCAGAGCCTGCTGGTGGTGGAGGCGATGAAGATGGAGCACGTCATCTCCGCGCCGCACGCGGGCAAGGTCACCGAGCTGGACGTGGCGCCCGGCACCACGGTCGCCATGGACCAGGTCCTGGCGGTCATCGCACCGAACGAGGAGGCGGCGGAATGACGGTCCCAGGGCTCCCGATGGCCGTCCCGGCCGGTGACCTCCCCCGCCGGGTCCGCATCCACGAGGTGGGCGCGCGCGACGGCCTGCAGAACGAGAAGGCGACGGTCCCCACGGAGGTCAAGGCGGAGTTCATCCGCCGGCTGGCCGACGCGGGCCTGACGACGATCGAGGCGACGAGCTTCGTCCATCCCAAGTGGGTCCCCCAACTGGCGGACGCGGAGCAGTTGTTCCCGCTCGTCAGCGACCTCCCGGCGGCCCTCCCGGTCCTCGTCCCGAACGAACGGGGCCTGGACCGCGCCCTGGCGCTGGGGGCCCGCCGGGTGGCGGTCTTCGCCAGCGCCACGGAGTCCTTCGCCAAGGCCAACCTCAACCGCACGGTGGACGAGGCCCTGGCGATGTTCGAGCCGGTGGTGGCCCGCGCGAAGGCGGACGGCGTCCACGTCCGCGGCTACCTCTCCATGTGCTTCGGCGACCCCTGGGAGGGCCCGGTCCCCGTCCCCCAGGTGGTGAAGGTCTGCCGGGCCCTGACGGACATGGGCTGCGACGAACTGAGCCTCGGCGACACCATCGGCGTCGCGACCCCCGGCCACGTGGTCGCGCTCCTCGCGGCCCTGGACGAGGCGGGCATCCCGCCCGCCGCCCTCGGCGTCCACTTCCACGACACCTACGGCCAGGCCCTGGCCAACACCTTGGCGGCACTCCAGCAGGGCGTCACGACGATCGACGCGTCCGCGGGCGGCCTCGGCGGCTGCCCGTACGCCAAGTCGGCGACCGGCAACCTCGCCACCGAAGACCTCGTGTGGATGCTGCGGGGCCTCGGCATCGACACCGGAATCGACCTCGGCCGCCTCGTCGCCACGAGCACGTGGATGGCCGCCCACCTGGGCCGACCCAGCCCGTCCCGCACCGTCCGAGCCCTGTCCCACGAGGACACCGAGGAGCAGTGACCACCATGGACTACCGCCTTCCCGCCGAGCTGGAGGAACTCCGCCGCACCGTCGAGGAGTTCGCACACGAGGTCGTGGCCCCCAAGATCGGCGACTTCTACGAGCGTCACGAGTTCCCGTACGAGATCGTCCGGGAGATGGGCCGCATGGGCCTGTTCGGCCTGCCGTTCCCGGAGGAGTACGGCGGCATGGGCGGCGACTACCTGGCCCTCGGCGTGGCCCTGGAGGAACTGGCCCGGGTCGACTCCTCGGTCGCCATCACCCTGGAAGCCGGCGTCTCCCTCGGCGCGATGCCGATCCATCTGTACGGCACGGAGTCCCAGAAGCGGGAGTGGCTCCCCCGCCTCTGCTCGGGCGAACTGCTGGGCGCGTTCGGCCTGACGGAACCGGACGGCGGCAGCGACGCGGGCGCGACCCGTACGACGGCCCGCCTGGACGAGTCGACGAACGAGTGGGTCATCAACGGCACGAAGTGCTTCATCACCAACTCGGGCACGGACATCACGGGCCTGGTCACGGTCACGGCGGTCACGGGCCGCAAGCCGGACGGCAAGCCGCTGATCTCCTCGATCATCGTGCCGTCGGGCACCCCCGGCTTCACGGTCGCGGCCCCCTACTCCAAGGTCGGCTGGAACGCCTCGGACACCCGCGAACTGTCCTTCTCGGACGTCCGCGTCCCGGCGGCGAACCTGCTGGGCGAGGAGGGCCGCGGCTACGCCCAGTTCCTGCGCATCCTCGACGAGGGCCGCATCGCGATCGCCGCCCTGGCGACGGGGCTGGCGCAGGGCTGCGTCGACGAGTCGGTCAAGTACGCCAAGGAACGCCACGCCTTCGGCAAGCCGATCGCCGCGAACCAGGCGATCCAGTTCAAGATCGCGGACATGGAGATGAAGGCCCACACGGCCCGCCTGGCCTGGCGCGACGCGGCGGCCCGCCTGGTCGCCGGCGACCCCTTCAAGAAGGAAGCGGCCCTCGCCAAGCTCCACTCCTCCACGGTCGCGGTGGACAACGCCCGCGAGGCGACCCAGATCCACGGCGGCTACGGCTTCATGAACGAGTACCCGGTCGCCCGCATGTGGCGCGACTCCAAGATCCTGGAAATCGGCGAGGGCACGAGCGAGGTCCAGCGCATGCTGATCGCGCGGGAGTTGGGGCTGGCGGGCTGACCTGCGGCGCCATCCGCCGGGGGCGGTCGCGCACGGGCGCGGTGATGTGGATCACTGCGCCCGTTCGCATGTCCGCCCCCGCCCTCGGGCACGGATACCAGGGCCCCCCTGGACAAGATCTGAGGTTAGGCTAACCTAAGCCTGATTCCAGCCAAGCGGCTCTCCGTCGCGCCCGCAGTGGCTCCGTACGTATGAAAGCAGACCCAGCCATGTCGAACGCCAGAACCGCCCGCTTCTCCCGCCGCGGCCTCCTCGCCGCCGGTGGTGCACTCGGACTCGGCGCCCTCGTGACCGCGTGCGGCAGCGAGGACTCCAAGGACGGCGGCTCGGAATCGACGGCCGGTGCCCAGTCCGGCCCGTGGTCCTTCAAGGACGACCGCGGCAAGACGGTCAAGCTCGACAAGGCCCCCGCGAACATCGTGGCGTTCACCGGTGTCGCCGCCGCCCTGTACGACTACGGCGTCTCGGTGAAGGGCGTCTTCGGCCCCACCAAGACCCAGGACGGCAAGGCCGACGTCCAGGCCGGCGACATGGACATCAGCAAGGTGACCATCCTCGGCAACACCTGGGACCAGTTCAACGTCGAGAAGTACGCGGCCCTCGCGCCCGACGTGCTGATCTCCACGATGTTCGACGACGCCGGCACCCTCTGGTACGTCCCCGAGGCCTCCAAGGACAAGATCGCCAAGCTCGCCCCGAGCGTCGGCATCTCCGTCTACGACCGGCAGATCACCGCCCCGCTGCAGCGCATGTGGGAGCTGGCCGAGTCCCTCGGCGGCGACATGAAGTCCGCGAAGGCCACCGACGCCAAGAAGCGCTTCGAGGAGGCCTCCGAGCGGCTGCGCAAGGCCGCCAAGGCGCACCCCGACATCAAGGTGATGGCCGGTTCCGCGAGCCAGGAGCTGTTCTACGTCTCCGGCACCAACCTCTCCATCGACCTGGAGTACTTCAAGGCCCTCGGCGTGAACTTCGTCGAGCCGCCGGAGAAGGCCAAGGCCCAGGGCGGCGGCTGGTTCGAGAGCCTGAGCTGGGAGAACGTCGACAAGTACCAGGCCGACATCATCATGATGGACGACCGCTCCTCCGCCATCCAGCCGGCGGACATCACCGAGGCGACCTGGAAGAAGCTGCCCGCGGTCAAGGCCGGTCAGGTCATCGCGCGTTCGGCCGAGCCGATCCTGTCCTACGACAAGTGCGTGCCGCTGGTGGAGAACCTCGCCAAGGCCATCGAGACCGCGAAGAAGGTCAGCTAGGCGCTCGGCGCCGGGGGGAACGCGCCGGGGCCCGCGAGGGCGGGCCCGACGTGGCTGCGCGCGCCGTTCCCCGTGCCCCGGACGGGGCGCACCCCCATCCCCTGACGACGACTCAGGAGCCCATCCATGACCACCGCCGTAGCCGCCCCGTTCCGCTTCTTCTCCCTCCAGGTCGCGCGGACGAGGCGGCTCGGGCCGTCTCTGGTCCGCGTCACCTTCACCGGGCCCGATCTGCACGCCTTCCATTCCGACGGCCGCGACCAGTCGCTGTCGCTGTTCCTGCCGCATCCGGGACAGCCCGAGCCGGTCGTGCCGCTGGAGCTCGGGGACGGCTGGTGGCAGGGCTGGCGCGAACTCCCGGACGACGTACGGGCCGTGATGCGGTCGTACACGCTGCGCGCGCTGCGCCGGGACCCGGACGAGATCGACGTCGACTTCGCCCTGCACGGCATCGAGCCGGGCGCCTCGGTCCAGGCCGGCCCCGCCTCCCGCTGGGCCGCCCGGGCCGGTACCGGGGACCGGGTGCTGCTGCTCGGCCCGGCCGTGGCCGACAACCGGGCGATCCGCTTCCGGCCGCCCGAGGACACCGACCTCGTGGTCGTCTGGGGCGACGAGACCGCCGTGCCGGCCGCCTCGGCCATCGTCGAGTCGCTGCCCGCCGGCACCCGGGCCCGAATCTGGCTGGAGGTCCCGCACGCCGGGGACATCCAGGACCTGGTGACCGAGGCCGACGCCGAGATCACCTGGCTCGTCCGGGAGCGGGAGGGCGCCGAGGGGTCCCCCATGGCCCTCGACGCCCTGCGCGCGGCCCGGCTCCCGCACGCGGAGCACCCCTACGTCTGGATCGCCGGCGAGTCCGGCTGCGTGAAGGAGCTGCGCCGCCACTTCGTGCGCGAGCGCGGGATCGACCGGCGGCGGATCACGTTCGTCGGCTACTGGCGGCGTGGCGTGACCGAGGAGCAGTTGCGCGCCGAGGGCTAGGCCGCGTCCGCGGCCGTCGCGCCCTGCCGGCCGGAGCGTCCCGAGTGACGTGAGTGACCACGGTCACGGCAGGGCCCGGTTTCGCGTGATCGAAGTTAGGTTAGGCTTACCTAAGTTGAATGCGGAGCAGCCCGCCCCTGTCCCGCACCGGACTGTCCCCACCGGAGGACCCCCACATGCGCTCGCACCTGCTCAACGACACCACCGCGGAGCAGTACCGCCGCTCCGTGACCGAAGGAGTCGAGCGGGTGGCCGCCAAACTCGCCGCCACCGACCGGCCGTTCACCGGCGTCACCGTCGACGCCCTCGCTCCCCGCATCGACGGGATCGACCTCGACCAGCCGCTGCACGACACCACCGCGGTGCTCGACGAACTGGAGGAGGTCTACCTCCGGGACGCGATCTACTTCCACCACCCGCGCTACCTGGCCCACCTCAACTGCCCGGTCGTCATCCCGGCCGTGCTGGGCGAGGCGGTCCTGTCCGCCGTGAACTCCTCACTGGACACCTGGGACCAGTCGGCCGGCGGCACGCTCATCGAGCGGAAACTGATCGACTGGACGACGGCCCGCATCGGCCTCGGCGAGAACGCCGACGGCGTGTTCACCTCCGGCGGCACCCAGTCCAACCTCCAGGCGCTGCTGCTCGCCCGCGAGGAGGCCAAGACCCAGGACCTGGCGAAGCTGCGCATCTTCGCCTCCGAGGTCAGCCACTTCAGCGTGAAGAAGTCCGCGAAACTGCTCGGCCTCGGCCAGGACGCCGTGGTGTCGATCCCCGTCGACCACGACAAGCGCATGCAGACCGTCGCCCTCGCCCGGGAGCTGGAGCGCTGCGCGCGGGACGGCCTCGTCCCCATGGCCGTCGTCGCCACCGCCGGCACCACCGACTTCGGCTCCATCGACCCGCTGCCCGAGATCGCCGAACTCGTCGCCCAGTACGGCACCTGGATGCACGTCGACGCCGCCTACGGCTGCGGTCTGCTCGCCTCGCTCAAGCACCGCGACCGCATCGCCGGCATCGAGCGCGCCGACTCGGTGACGGTCGACTACCACAAGTCCTTCTTCCAGCCGGTGAGTTCCTCGGCCGTGCTGGTCCGCGACGCCGCGACGCTGCGCCACGCCACCTACCACGCGGAGTACCTGAACCCGCGCCGCATGGTGCAGGAACGTATCCCCAACCAGGTGGACAAGTCCCTGCAGACCACCCGCCGCTTCGACGCGCTCAAGCTGTGGATGACGCTGCGCACCATGGGCGCCGACGGCATCGGGCAGCTCTTCGACGAGGTGTGCGCGCTGGCCCGGGAGGGCTGGAAGCTGCTCGCCGCCGACCCGCGCTTCGACGTGGTGGTCGAGCCGAGCCTGTCCACCCTGGTCTTCCGCTACATCCCGGCGAACGTCACCGACCCCGCCGAGATCGACCGCGCCAACCTCTACGCCCGCAAGGCCCTGTTCGCCTCCGGTGACGCCATCGTCGCGGGCACCAAGGTGGGCGGCCGCCACTACCTGAAGTTCACCCTGCTCAACCCCGAGACGCAGGCGTCCGACATCGCCGCCGTCCTCGACCTGATCGCCGGCCACGCCGAGCAGTACCTGGGAGAATCCCTTGACCGCGCGTCCTGACAACCCGACCGCCGTCCACGACTTCGTGGGCATCGGGCTCGGCCCGTTCAACCTCGGCCTGGCCTGCCTGACCGAGCCCATCGCCGAACTCGACGGCGTCTTCCTGGAGTCGAAGCCCGACTTCGAGTGGCACGCGGGGATGTTCCTCGACGGCGCCCACCTGCAGACGCCGTTCATGTCGGACCTGGTCACCCTCGCCGACCCGACGTCGCCGTACTCCTTCCTGAACTACCTGAAGGAGAAGGGCCGGCTGTACTCGTTCTACATCCGGGAGAACTTCTACCCCCTGCGCGTCGAGTACGACGACTACTGCCGCTGGGCCGCGAACAAGCTGAGCAGCATCCGCTTCAGCACGACGGTGGCGGAGGTGACCTTCGAGGACGACGTCTACGTCGTGAAGACCACGGCCGGCGACATCCACCGCGCCCGCCACCTGGTCCTCGGCACCGGCACCCCGCCGCACATCCCCGAGGCCTGCCGGGGCCTGGGCGGCGACTTCATCCACAACTCCCGCTACCTCCAGCACAAGGCGGAGCTGCAGAAGAAGGACTCCATCACGCTGGTCGGCTCCGGCCAGTCGGCCGCCGAGATCTACTACGACCTGCTCGGCGAGATCGACGTCCACGGCTATCGGCTGAACTGGGTGACCCGCTCCCCGCGCTTCTTCCCGCTGGAGTACACCAAGCTCACGCTGGAGATGACGTCCCCCGAGTACGTCGACTACTTCCGCGAGCTGCCCGAGGCGACCCGCTACCGCCTCACGGCCGAGCAGAAGGGCCTGTTCAAGGGCATCGACGGCGACCTCATCAACGAGATCTTCGACCTGCTCTACCAGAAGAACCTCGGCGGCCCGGTCCCGACGCGGCTGCTCACCAACTCCTCGCTGAACGCGGCGCGCTACGACAACGGCACGTACACGCTGTCCTTCCGCCAGGAGGAGCAGCAGAAGGACTTCGAGCTGACCTCCGAGGGCCTGATCCTGGCCACGGGCTACCGCTATGCCGAGCCGGAGTTCCTCAAGCCGGTCCGCGACCGCCTGCGCTACGACTCCCACGGCAACTTCGACGTGGCGCGCAACTACGCCATCGACGTCACCGGCCGGGGGATCTTCCTGCAGAACGCCGGTGTCCACACGCACAGCATCACCAGCCCCGACCTGGGCATGGGCCCCTACCGGAACGCGTACATCATCCGCGAGCTGCTCGGCACCGAGTACTACCCGGTGGAGAAGACGATCGCGTTCCAGGAGTTCTCGGTATGACCTTCACGTTCCGCCCCCTCGACCCGCTGCACGACGCCGAGCTCCTGCACGCCTGGGTCACCCACCCCAAGGCCGCGTTCTGGATGATGCAGGACGCACGACTGGAGGACGTCGAGCGCGCCTACATGGAGATCGCGGCCGACGAGCACCACCACGCCGAACTCGGCCTCCAGGACGGTGTCCCCGCCTTCCTGATGGAGAAGTACGACCCGGCCCACCGCGAGCTGGTGGGCCTGTACGAGCCGCTGCCGGGCGACATCGGCATGCACTTCCTCACCCCGCCGACCGACACGCCCGTGCGCGGCTTCACCCGGTCCGTCATCACCGCCGTGATGGAGCACCTCTTCGAGGACCCGGCGGTGGAGCGTGTCGTCGTGGAGCCCGACGTGGACAACAAGGCCGTCCACGCGCTGAACGAGGCCGTCGGGTTCGTACCCGAGCGTGAGATCCAGAAGCCGGAGAAGCGCGCGCTGCTGAGCTTCTGCACCCGCGCACAGTTCCTGGCCGCCCGAGGAGTAGCCGTATGACCCTGTCCGACGCCGTGGCGCATCTGTCCCCCCACCGCTGGGCGCGGGCCAACCGCCTCCTGATCCGCAAGGCGCTCGCCGAGTTCGCGCACGAGCGCCTGATCACGCCGGAGGCCACCGCCGACGGCACCTACGTCGTCCGCAGCGACGACGGCCTGACCCGGTACACCTTCGCCGCGACGGTCCGTGCCCTGGACCACTGGCAGGTCGACGCCGAGTCGATCACCCGCCACCGGGACGGCGCCGAACTCCCCCTCGCCGCGCTGGACTTCTTCATCGAGCTGCGGAAGTCCCTGGGCCTGAGCGACAGCATCCTGCCGGTGTACCTGGAGGAGATCTCCTCCACCCTGTCCGGCACCTGCTACAAGCTCACCAAGCCGCAGACCACGGCGGCCGAGCTGGCCCGCGCCGACTTCCAGACCGTCGAGACCTCGATGACCGAGGGCCACCCCTGCTTCGTGGCCAACAACGGGCGGCTCGGCTTCGGCATCCACGAGTACCTCGCGTACGCCCCCGAGACGGCGAGCCCGGTCCGGCTCGTCTGGCTGGCGGCCCACCGCTCCCGTGCCGCGTTCACGGCCGGCGTCGGCATCGAGTACGAGTCGTTCCTGCGCGAGGAGCTCGGCGCGGAGACCGTCGAGCGCTTCCACGCCGTCCTGCGCGAGCAGGACCTCGACCCGGCCGACTACCTGCTCATCCCGGTCCACCCCTGGCAGTGGTGGAACAAGCTCTCCGTCACCTTCGCCGCCGAGGTCGCCCGCCGGCACCTGGTGTGCCTGGGGGAGGGCGACGACGAGTACCTGGCCCAGCAGTCCATCCGGACGTTCTTCAACCGGACGAGCCCGGAGAAGCACTACGTGAAGACGGCCCTGTCCGTCATCAACATGGGCTTCATGCGCGGTCTCTCGGCCGCCTACATGGAGGCCACCCCGGCGATCAACGACTGGCTGGCCCAGCTCATCGAGGGCGACCCGGTGCTGAAGGCCACGGGCCTGTCGATCATCCGCGAGCGCGCGGCCGTCGGCTACCGGCACCTGGAGTACGAGCAGGCGACCGACCGGTACTCGCCGTACCGCAAGATGCTGGCCGCGCTGTGGCGGGAGAGCCCGGTGCCGTCCCTCCAGGAGGGCGAGCAGCTGGCCACCATGGCCTCGCTGGTCCACGTCGACCACGAGGGAGCCTCGGTCGCGGGCGCCCTGATTCAGCGGTCGGGCCTCGCCCCCACCGAGTGGCTGCGCCGCTACCTCCAGGCGTACTTCACCCCGCTGCTGCACAGCTTCTACGCCTACGACCTGGTCTTCATGCCGCACGGCGAGAACGTCATCCTCGTGCTGAAGGACGGGGTCGTGCAGCGGGCGATCTACAAGGACATCGCCGAGGAGATCGCGGTCATGGACCCGGACGCGGTGCTGCCGCCGACGGTGGAGCGGCTGCGGGTGGAGGTCCCGGAGGACAAGAAACTCCTGTCGATCTTCACGGACGTCTTCGACTGCTTCTTCCGCTTCCTCGCGGCGAACCTCGCCACCGAGGGGATCCTCCAGGAGGACGACTTCTGGCGCACGGTCGCGGAGGTCACCCGCGCCTACCAGGAGTCGACGCCCGAACTGGCCGACAGGTTCAAGCAGTACGACATGTTCGCCCCCGAGTTCGCCCTGTCCTGCCTGAACCGCCTGCAACTGCGCAACAACCAGCAGATGGTCGACCTGTCGGACCCGTCCGGCGCCCTCCAGCTGGTGGGCAGCCTGAAGAACCCGATCGCGGAGTTCTGACCCGGACGGACAGGCACCCCGGAGTACGGTCCTCCGGGGTGCCTGTCATCGCCCTTCTTTCAGGGGCGCGGGGAACTGCGCGACAAGCCCCCATTCACCCGCACCCGCATCACTGCCCGGCGGCCCCCCAGGGCACCTGCGGCGACCGATACCACTGAATCCCCAGGGCATCCCACCGCTCGGCCTGCGCAGCCAACCGCACCTTGTACCGCTCCCAGTCGTGCGTGGCGGCCGGCGACCACCCCAGCTCGGCCACCCCCGGCAGCCGCGGGAACGCCATGAACTCGATCTGCCCGGAGTTCTCCAGGGTCTCCGACCACATCGGCGCCTCCACGCCCCGCACGGCACCGGCCGGCACCCCGGGCAGATACGCCCCCGGGTCCCAGTCGTAGGACCGCTGCACCTCGACGTATCCCGCCCAGGACAGCCCGAGGGGTGTGTCCTTGGTGTACTTCATGTCGAGGTACACCCGGTCCGCCGGGGACAGGATCAGCCCGGTCCCGCTCTGCGCGGCCTTCACGACCTGCGCCTTCTCCTCGGGGCTCGTCCGGTCGAGGCCCCAGTACTGCGCGAGCGCCCCCTTCGCCGGAGTGGCCCCGGTGAGCTGATGCCAGCCGACGACCGTCTTGCCGTACTTGGCGACGACCGGCTGCACCCGGTCCATGAACTTCACGTAGTCCTCGTGACTGGTGGAGTGCGCCTCGTCGCCGCCGATGTGCAGGTACCGGCCCGGGGTGAGCGCGGCCAGCTCCCGGATCACGTCGTCGACGAAGTCGTACGTGATCTCCTTGCCGACGCACAGCGAGCTGAAGCCGACCTCGGTGCCGGTGTACAGGGGAGGCGCCACGCCGTCGCAGTTCAGCTCGGCGTAGGAGGCGAGGGCGGCGTTGGTGTGGCCGGGCATGTCGATCTCGGGGACGACCTCCAGGTGGCGGGTGGCGGCGTACCGCACGATCTCCTTGTACTGGGCCTTGGTGTAGTAGCCGCCGGGTCCGCCGCCGACCTCGGTGGAGCCGCCGTGGGTGGCCAGGCGCGGCCAGGAGTCGACGGCGATGCGCCAGCCCTGGTCGTCGCTGAGGTGCAGATGCAGTTTGTTGAACTTGTACAGGGCGAGCTGGTCGACGTAGCGCTTGACCTCGTCGACGGTGAAGAAGTGCCGGGAGACGTCGAGCATCGCACCGCGCCAGCCGTAGCGGGGGGTGTCCTCGATCGTGCCGCCGGCGACCAGCCAGGGCCCGGGCTGCACGGTGTCCTTCTCGACGGCCGCGGGCAGCAGCTGGCGCAGGGTCTGCACGCCGTGGAAGAGGCCCGCGGAGGTCTTCGCACTGATCGTGAGGGAGCGGGCGTCGCTGTTCAGGCGGTAGCCCTCGGGGCCGAAGTCGCCGTGCGCGAGCCGGAGCTGGATGCCGCCGCGCCCGTGCGTGGTGACCGGCAGGCGGTAGCCGGTCGAGGGCCGCAGGAGGTCCGCGAGGTACTCGGCGACGCCCCGCGCCTCCCGCGAGCCGTCGACGCGGATGTGCGTCCCGCGGGTGATCCGGTACGGGGCGCCGCCGGGCTCGGCCGAGGCCGGTGCGGGCACCACCCGGTCGAGCGGGGTGGGGTCCGCCGCCCGGGCCGGGGCGGCCTGGGTGACGCCGACGCCCACCGCGACGAGCAGCAGCGAGCCGAGAAGGCGAAGTGTTCTGTGGCGCTGTCTGACAAGACCGTCTCTCACAAAACCGTCCCTTCCGTGAGCCGTTGAGCTCCAAGAGGTCTGGACCACTATCCCGGGACTTGGGTGAAACAATCCACCCCATGGCGGAAATCATCCAGAAGGACGGCTCGTGGATCTTCGACGGCGACGCCCTGCGGCTGACCCCGGGGCGCGACAAGAACGTCAGTCTGCTGCGCAGGGAACTGGGTGAACTCATCGTCCCGCTGGGGGCGTTGGCGGGTATCTCGCTGGAGCAGGGCAAGAAGAGCGGCCGGCTGCGGCTGCGCCTGCGCGACGGCGCCGACCCGCTGCTGCACGCGACCGGCGGGCGGCTCACCGAGCCCCACGACCCGTACCAGCTGATCGTCGAGTCCGACCGCTACGGGGTCGCCGAGTACTTCACGGACGAGGTCCGCAACGCGCTGCTGCTGGACCAGGTGCCGTCCGGCCCGGTCACCGAGTACCTGCTGCCGGGCCCGGCCGTGCCGCTGTCGGTCTCCGCCGGGGACGGCACCGCGAGCTTCGACGGCGAGCGCATACGCCTGGAGTGGAACTGGAAGACGGAGGACGCCAAGGCCGCCGCCGGCGCCCGCACGCTCGCCCTCACCGACGTCACGGGCGTGGAGTGGCATCCGGCGGTCGGCCTGGAGAACGGCTACCTCCGCTTCGCCGTGCGGAACGCGCCGACCAGCACACCACCCAAGTACGACCCCAACGCCGTGGAGCTGTGGGGCTTCAAGAAGGACCCGCTGATGGCACTGGTCGCGGCGGCGGTCCAGGCCAGGCTTGTGCACCCGGCCCGGACCGCCGACGGCGTGGCGGACGCGCGACCGGAGCTGCCCTCTCCCCCGGTCGTCTCCGCCGAGGACGACCACGACGCCCTGCTGCGCCGGCTGCGCGAGCTCGGTGAGCTGCACCGCACGGGCGTGCTCACGGACGACGAGTTCGCGCTGGCCAAGCAGGCGGTCCTCAAGCGGATGTGACTCCCGCCGCGGCGCTACGACGTCACTTCGCCCGGCGGGCCACGGTGAAGTGGTCCACCCGCTCCCCGGTCTCGGCGATGCCGCGCACCGTCAGGGTGGCGAGGCGTCCCTGCGGCGCGGGGGTGACGTCCACGCGCAGGAAGGAGTAGTCGAGGTAGCGCACCCGGGACCAGGCGACGGTCTCGTCGCGCTTGCCGCCCTCGACGTTGACGAACGAGGCCACGGAGTCCACCTCGTGCTCGTTGCCCTCGTAGGACTGCGGGGCGCTGAACGCGTAGAGGCTGCGGCCGGCCGCACCGGCCGTCACGTAGACCACGCCGTCGGTCTCCGGATAGGCGGTGCCGCCGATCGGGAGCTTCCTGACGACCTTGCCGCCCTTGATCACGTCGGTGCGCTCGTACTGGTGGTTGTGGCCGTTGATGACCAGGTCGACCGTGTACTTCTCGAACAGCGGCACCCACTCCTCGCGCACCCCGCCCTCGGAGGCGTGTGCGGTGGAGGTGCAGTAGGCGCAGTGGTGGAAGAACACCACGACGAAGTCGATGTCGTGCGCGGCCCGGTACTTCCTGAGCTGCGCCTCCAGCCACCTGGTCTGGGTGCCGCCCGACAGGCCCAGGTTGGCCGGGATCTCGAAGGAGACGTCGTTGGCGTCGAGCGCGATGACCGCCGTGTTGCCGTAGGTGAAGGAGTAGACGCCCGGGAGGTTCTTCCGGTCGGGTCCGTTGTCCGGGAGGGTCCAGCGGGCCTGTTCGCCGCCGTAGCCGTGGGGCGCGTACCAGGCCTCCATGTCGTGGTTGCCGTAGGCGGGCATCCACGGCACGGACTTGGCGACGGACTCGGTCTGGGCGAGGAACTGGTCCCACACGCGCGCGTCGAAGCCGGTGTCGTCGGCCCGGCCCTGCCCGGCCGGGTCGCCGTAGGCGATGTCGCCGGCGTGCAGGTGGAAGGCCGGGTTCTGGCCGAGCAGCAGGCTGTTGTTGGCGAGGGCGTGGTAGCTGACGCCCTCGTCGCCGAAGGCCGTGAAGGTGAACGGCTTCTTGTGGGCGGGGGCCGTGGTGAAGGTGCCGAGGGTGCCCAGCAGGTGCGGCTCGGCCGGGTCGAAGCCCTGGTGGCCGACGCCGTAGTAGTACGTCCGGCCCGGGCGCAGGTGGGTGAGCCGGGCGTGGACGTAGTACTGGGTGTGGTTCCCGCTCGCGCCGACACCGGCGGGGGTGAAGAGGGTGCGGACCTCCGCGTCGATTCTGCGGGAGAGGTCCGTGGGGTGGGCGCCGATGCGGATGAAGGGCTTCCGGACGGCGACCGGGACCTGCCAGGAGACGGTCATCTCCGTGCGCGGGTCGGCGCCGTAGGCGAGGTGGCGGCCGAAGGGGGCGACGAGCGCGCCGTCGACGGCCTCGGTGGCGGGTGCGGTGCGGGCGGTGGGCACGGCGGCCCGGGCGGTGGCGCCGGGCACGAACGCGCCACCCGTGACGGCGCCGAGCGTCACGGCGCCGCCTCTGATCATCGTGCGCCGGGAGAACCGGGCGCGCAGGTACTCGTGCTGCTCGGCCATGCTCATGCGCTCGGCGAGCCGCTCGGGTACGCCCATACGAGGAGTGTCCATGGCGACCAAAAATCGACGCCTCGGGCAACGGGATGCGGGCTGCCCGATGGACGCCTCACGAACAAGCCCTCATGAGCCGTTCAACGTTCCCCCAAGGAATCCCTGCAGGGGCTTGCCCGAAAGCGGGCAGAATTCTTGCGAAAGAGCCGCCGGTGCCTCAGGATCTAGCGAGTGCACGACGAACTCGTTGATCATCTGACGCGGTCCACCGCCCTCAGCCGGGGCGAGGCGCTGCGTGTGATCCAGGACGTGCTCGCCTACTTCGACGAGACGACCGAGGAGTACGTCCGTCGCCGCCACCGCGAGCTCCAGGCCCAGGGCCTGGTGAACGCGGCGATCTTCGAGCGGATCGAGGCGGACCTCAAATACCGCGCGGTGGCCCCGCCGGAGCTCTCGCTCCGGCAGCTGCGGCGCATCGTCTACGGCTAGGAATACGTATACATGTGCGGAATCGTCGGTTACATCGGGAAGCGTGACGTCGCGCCCCTGCTCCTGGAGGGCCTGCAGCGCCTGGAGTACCGCGGCTACGACTCCGCGGGCATCGTCGTCACGTCCCCGAAGACCTCCGGCCTGAAGATGGTCAAGGCCAAGGGCCGCGTGCGCGACCTGGAGGCCAAGGTCCCGGCCCGCTTCAAGGGCACGACCGGCATCGCCCACACCCGCTGGGCCACCCACGGCGCCCCCTCCGACGTGAACGCCCACCCGCACCTGGACGCCGAGGGCAAGGTCGCCGTCGTCCACAACGGCATCATCGACAACGCCTCCGACCTGCGCCGCAAGCTGGAGGCCGACGGCGTCGAGTTCCTCTCCGAGACCGACACCGAGGTCCTGGTCCACCTCATCGCCCGCTCGCAGGCGACCAAGCTGGAGGACAAGGTCCGCGAGACCCTCCGGCTGATCGAGGGCACCTACGGCATCGCCGTGATGCACGCCGACTTCCCCGACCGCATCGTCGTCGCCCGCAACGGCTCCCCGGTCGTCCTCGGCATCGGCGAGAAGGAGATGTTCGTCGCCTCGGACATCGCCGCCCTGGTCGCCCACACCCGCCAGATCGTCACCCTCGACGACGGCGAGATGGCCACCCTCAAGGCCGACGACTTCCGCACGTACACCACCGAGGGCACCCGCACCACCGCCGAGCCCACCACCGTCGAGTGGGAGGCCGCCTCCTACGACATGGGCGGCCACGACACCTACATGCACAAGGAGATCCACGAGCAGGCCGACGCCGTGGACCGCGTGCTGCGCGGCCGCATCGACGACCGCTTCTCCACCGTGCACCTCGGCGGTCTGAACCTGGACGCCCGCGAGGCCCGGCGGATCCGCCGCGTGAAGATCCTCGGCTGCGGCACCTCGTACCACGCGGGCATGATCGGCGCCCAGATGATCGAGGAGCTGGCCCGCATCCCCGCCGACGCGGAGCCCGCCTCGGAGTTCCGCTACCGCAACGCGGTCGTCGACCCCGACACCCTCTACGTCGCCGTCTCCCAGTCCGGCGAGACCTACGACGTCCTGGCCGCCGTGCAGGAGCTGAAGCGCAAGGGCGCCCGCGTCCTGGGCGTGGTGAACGTGGTCGGCTCGGCGATCGCCCGCGAGGCCGACGGCGGCATCTACGTGCACGCCGGCCCCGAGGTCTGCGTCGTCTCCACCAAGTGCTTCACCAACACCACGGTCGCCTTCGCCCTGCTCGCCCTGCACCTCGGCCGCACCCGTGACCTGTCGGTCCGCGACGGCAAGCGCATCATCGAGGGCCTGCGCAAGCTGCCCGCGCAGATCGCCGAGATCATGGAGCAGGAGGAGGACGTCAAGAAGCTGGCCCAGCAGTTCGCCGAGGCCCGCTCGATGCTCTTCATCGGCCGTGTCCGGGGCTACCCGGTGGCCCGCGAGGCCTCCCTGAAGCTCAAGGAGGTCTCCTACATCCACGCCGAGGCCTACCCCGCCTCCGAGCTCAAGCACGGCCCGCTCGCCCTGATCGAGCCGGCCCTCCCCACGGTCGCGATCGTCCCCGACGACGACCTGCTGGAGAAGAACCGCGCCGCCATGGAGGAGATCAAGGCCCGCAGCGGCAGGATCCTCGCGGTGGCCCACCAGCACCAGGAGAAGGCCGACGAGACGATCGTCGTCCCGAAGAACGAGGACGAGCTCGACCCCATCCTGATGGGCATCCCGCTCCAGCTCCTCGCCTACCACACCGCGCTGGCCCTCGGCCGCGACATCGACAAGCCCCGCAACCTGGCCAAGTCCGTGACGGTGGAGTAGAGGCCTTCTTGTCAGGGGCGCGGGGAACTGCGCGAACAACCCCCACGCACCTGCACAGGCCGAACAACGAGGACGGACCCCCACGTGCTGCCACCACGCACGGGGGGTCCGTTTCATCGCCGGGAAGCCGCCCAACTCCCCGGCCGGCGCAGCTAACCGGTGGCCGTCACACCCCGGCCCGCAGCGCGCCGTGGAAGCGCCGTCGGCCAGTGCGCCAACGCCGCCGTCGCGGCGTACCAGGCCACCGCACCCGCGGCGACCGCGAACCAGCCCGAGACCTTCGCGAGCCCGTCGTTCTCCGCGAACGCGGCGACCGCGAGCAGCAGCAGCGACACGAAGAACAGCCCGTACACGCCCCGCCCGAGCTGATCCCCGCCCGCCAGCGTCAGGGACAGCGCCACCAGGGCGAACAACAGCAGGAACAGCCCTGCCTCGTTGCCGGAGGCGACCTCGGTCACGGCCCAGGTGAACCACAGCGCCCCGAGCACCGAGAACGCCGTCCCACCGGCGGCGTCACCCTCGCGCAGGGCCACCAGCCCGGCGACGAAGAGGGCGACTCCGCCCACGTACTGGGCGATTGACGCGGCGTCAGCCGCCGACACGCCGTCGATCACGGCGGTGTGCGCGAGTCCGAAGGCCAACAGGGTGATGGCGAGGGCGAGTCGACCGGCCACGGTGGTGATTCCGCTTCCCGCGGAGACGTCTTTGTCCACGGCGGGCTCCCTTCGTGCAGGTGCAGTGGTGCGGTGTCCCGTATATGCCCTTCACAAGAGCACAAACACCTCTACGCGTGAGTAGATTCACGCGTGCACGAAGGAAGTTGACTGCCCCTCAGGGGCTGCCGTCAGGGGATGACGACGACGGGCCGCTGCGCCCGCTTGGCGAGCCGCCCGGCGACGGACCCGAAGATCCGCCCGACGATGCCGTGGGTCGACCCGACGACGATCGCGTCGGCCTCGTACTCCCGGCCGACCTCTTCGAGTTCGTGGCAGATGTCGCCGCCGCGCTCGACCAGGATCCAGGGCACCTCGGCGAGGTAGTCCGCACAGGCCAGCTCCAGACCGAGCACCTCCGTGCGGTGGTCCGGCACGTCCACGAACACCGGCGGCTCACAGCCGGCCCACACGGTGGTCGGCAGCCGGTTGGCGACATGGACGATGATCAGGCCCGAACCGGAGCGATGGGCCATGCCGATCGCGTACGCCAGGGCGCGCTCACTGGACGTGGAGCCGTCGAAGCCGACCACGACCCCGTGCTTGAAGGCGGGATCGCAGGAGTGGCGTGGCTCTTCCGCCGCCAGGGGCTCGGCCGCCGTGGGATCGGCGACGGGCCGCTTGCGGTCCGCGGGTTCGAAGAATTCGTGACCGGCCATGGCTGTCTCGGCGTTGTGATCCTTTAATGGGTGGGACAACACTGTGCGGCGGAGCTGTGTCCGGGAATGGTCTTCCCAACCCCATACCCCCAAGGGTACGGCGGCACGCCTCCTTAGCCCAGATCCCGCCCGCCGTGCGTGCGGGTTCCAGGGAGCATGCACGAGGCGACGCCCGTAACGCAATGGTTGCTGCGCTGTACAGGCGGTTTGCACAGGATTCACTTACCCGTGGGGGTGATCCGGCCGCACAGTGACCGACGTCCCGGCCGCGCGTTGAACCCCGTGAGCCACGCCACAGGGAGCACGCCATGTCCGGACCCCGCCCCGCCTCCGAGGCGGGCCGCGCGACCCCGCCGCCGCGGGACGGCGTGACGGAGGTGGTCCGCTGGGCGGCCTTCAGCTGCCTGCTCGTCCCGGTCGTGCTCCTCGCCTTCGGCACCTCGCTCGCCGGAGCCGCCGGCACCGCCCTCGGGCTCGCCGCCGTCACGGGCGCGTGCCGGGTCCTGCTGCGCCAGTCGGAGCGCGGCGCCGCCCGGCTGGCCGCCGAGGACCGGGCGCCGCACCGGGGCCGGCACCAGCGCACCGGAACGGGGTCGCACCGGGGCGGACGGCACACTGGAGGGGATACACCGGTCGGTTGACCGGTTTCCGTGCACGTGCACGTCGGTTTTCAGCCAACTTCCGGCACCCCCGCATCCCCCTGCCGAAACACCCCCCAACCCCCGTTCGACCTGCACGGAAAGGGCCTCAGGGGCACTGCGCACCCTACGTGGATTGGCCACCGCGACAAGGCGCACTTCCCTGCACGCCCCACGAGTGCAACGCTTCGTGATCGAATGCTTCACGCCAAGTTGCCAAGTCGACAATGTGCCGCGTGCCGAACCGGCCACTGCGGCACTACGGGACACAGTAGATTCGATCTTGACTGTCTACGGCGGGGGACTCGTGCAGGACCGAGGGGAAACGTGCAGGAGCGACACAACCGAGGAGCCGCGACCACCGAGGGGGGCTTAGCAGTATGAGCCACGACTCCACTGCCGCGCCGGAAGCCGCGGCCCGGAAGCTTTCCGGGCGACGCCGCAAGGAGATCGTCGCGGTGCTGCTGTTCAGCGGCGGCCCCATCTTCGAGAGTTCCATACCGCTGTCGGTGTTCGGGATCGACCGCCAGGACGCCGGCGTGCCGCGCTACCGCCTGCTGGTGTGCGGCGGCGAGGACGGCCCACTGCGGACCACAGGGGGCCTGGAACTCACCGCACCGCATGGCCTGGAAGCGATCTCGCGCGCGGGCACGGTCGTCGTGCCGGCCTGGCGCTCGATCACTTCTCCGCCACCGGACGAGGCGCTCGACGCGCTGCGCCGCGCCCACGAGGAGGGCGCCCGCATCGTCGGGCTGTGCACCGGTGCCTTCGTCCTCGCAGCGGCGGGCCTGCTGGACGGCCGCCCCGCGACGACACACTGGATGTACGCGCCGACGCTGGCCAAGCGCTATCCGTCCGTGCACGTCGATCCACGGGAACTCTTCGTGGACGACGGCGACGTGCTCACGTCGGCGGGCACGGCGGCCGGAATCGATCTCTGTCTCCACATCGTGCGGACGGACCACGGCAACGAGGCGGCCGGAGCCCTGGCCCGCCGCCTGGTGGTCCCGCCGCGCCGCGCCGGCGGACAGGAGCGCTACCTCGACAGGTCTTTACCCGAGGAGATCGGCGCCGACCCGCTCGCCGAGGTCGTCGCCTGGGCGCTGGAGCACCTCCACGAACAGTTCGACGTGGAGACGCTGGCGGCACGCGCGTACATGAGCCGGCGTACGTTCGACCGCCGCTTCCGCTCGCTGACCGGGAGCGCGCCGCTGCAGTGGCTGATCACGCAGCGGGTCCTCCAGGCGCAGCGCCTGCTGGAGACGTCGGACTACTCGGTGGACGAGGTGGCGGGCCGCTGCGGCTTCCGCTCCCCGGTGGCCCTGCGCGGCCACTTCCGCCGGCAGCTGGGCTCGTCCCCGGCGGCGTACCGGGCGGCGTACCGCGCCCGGCGCCCGCAGGGCGAGCGGCCGCAGGACACCGAGGCCGCGCCCGGCGGCCCCGTGTCCGGGATGCAGGGCCACCCCGGACACGGCGGACACGGCGGACATTCCGGCCCGTCCGGTCAGCCACCGGCCCCGCTGCACCCGGAGCACCCCGTCCCGCTCCAGTCCCGCCGCACGGCGGCCGCGAGCGCGGTGGGAGCGTCCCCGGCGCTGTCGGCCAGCCTCCCGGGGCAGCGCAGCGCGACGTGAACGGCCGACGGGGCCCGCGAAGAGCATCTCTCTTCGCGGGCCCCGCGGCTTTTTCCCGGCAGGCCTCGGCCCGGGATCGCCGCTCGGGCCCCACTGTCCCCGTCGCCCCCACCCGGCATTCCCCGCACGGTCGGTCCGGCCCGGGCCGGGGCGCCGTAAGGTTAGACACATGAACGATCGCATGGTGTGGATCGACTGCGAGATGACCGGCCTCTCGCTGTCGGACGACGCGCTCATCGAGGTGGCCGCCCTCGTCACCGACTCCGAGCTGAACGTGCTCGGCGACGGCGTGGACATCGTCATCCGGCCGCCGGAGCGGGCGCTGGAGACGATGCCGGAGGTGGTGCGTCAGATGCACACCGCGTCCGGACTGCTCGCCGAGCTGCCGGACGGCACGACGCTCCAGGACGCCGAGGAGCAGGTCCTGGCGTATGTGAGGGAGCACGTCAAGGAGCCGGGCAAGGCCCCGCTGTGCGGCAACTCCGTCGGCACCGACCGCGGCTTCCTGCTGCGCGACATGCCCACGCTGGAGGACTACCTCCACTACCGGATCGTCGACGTGTCGTCGATCAAGGAGCTGGCCCGGCGCTGGTACCCGCGGGCGTATTTCAACAGTCCGCAGAAGAACGGCAACCACCGCGCACTCGCCGACATCCGCGAGTCCATCGCCGAGCTGCGCTACTACCGCGAGGCCGTCTTCGTCCCGCAGCCCGGGCCCGACTCCGACACCGCGAAGACGATCGCGGCGAAGCACGTCCTGCCTGCTCAGTAGGTACGCCAGGGGCCCGTCGGGGGCCGCCCGGAAAGCCGGGCGCGAGCACCCCTTCGGACCCTGTACACTTTTTCTCGGCCGGTCGGGGAACACACTGATCTCCAAGCCGGTCATGGTGGGTGTAGCTCAGCTGGTAGAGCACCTGGTTGTGGTCCAGGATGCCGCGGGTTCGAGTCCCGTCACTCACCCTCGCTGACGAAGGGGCCGCCCCGGGAAACCGGGCCGGCCCCTTCGTCGTGTCCGCTCGCCCTCAACGGCGCCCGGCGCAACCGGCGTTGACCCGCTCACCGGCGACACCCCACGTCACGAGGACGACCGCGGCACCAGCTCCGTGGCCAGCACCAGCTGCCGGCGCTCCAGCCCCCGGGAGGCGAGCGGGCGGCGGTCGGCGATCTCCGTGAGGAGCAGGTCGATCATCCGGCGGCCCATCTCCTCGATGGGCTGGCGGACGCTGGTGAGCGGCGGATCCAGATGGCGCGCTATGGCCGAGTCGTCGTAGCCGACGAGCGCCACGTCGTCCGGGATGCGGCGCCCCGCCTCGCGCAGCGCCTGCCGCGCACCGGCCGCCGTCACGTCGGAGGCGGCGAACACCGCGTCCACGTCCGGCCGGCGCTCCAGCAGCGCCACCATCGCGCGGCGGCCGCCCTCCTCCGTGAAGTCGCCCGCCTCGATCAGCGTCTCGTCCACCTGGTGTCCCGCGCCGCTCAGCGCCGCGCGGTAGCCGTCGATACGGCGCTGGGCACCGTAGACGTCCCGGCGGCCGGTGATGTGGGCTATCCGGCTCCGGCCGCGGGAGAGCAGGTGCTCGACGGCCTGGCGGGCGCCCCCGTAGTTGTCCGAGTCGACCGACGGCAGGGTCTCCGCCGCCGAGCGCGGGCCGCTGATCACCGCGGGGATCTCCAGCTGCGCCAGCAGGTCGGGCAGCGGGTCGTCCGCGTGCACCGAGACCAGCAGCACGCCGTCCACCCGGTGGGCCGCCAAATACTGCGCGAGCCGCTGCCGCTCCCGGGCGCTGCCCGCGAAGATCAGCAGCAGCTGCATCTCCGTCTCGGACAGCTCCGCGCCGACGCCCTTGAGCATGTCGGAGAAGTACGGCTCGGCGAAGAACCGGGTCTCCGGCTCGGGCACGACGAGGGCGATCGCGTCCGTGCGGTTGGCGGCGAGGGCGCGCGCGGCGGTGTTCGGCACGTAGCCGAGCTCCGCGACCGCCGCCTCGACGGCCGCGCGGGTGGCGTCACTGACCCGGGGCGAGCCGTTGATCACCCGGGAGACCGTGCCGCGGCCGACACCGGCGCGCGCCGCCACCTCTTCGAGGGTGGGACGGCCACCGCTTCGGCCCCGCGCTCCGTGGCTTGCCATGGGCTCCGCCTTCCCGTACAGACCCGCACTCTGCGGCTGGCCTGGAATTTAACAGGCCCGTCCGCTCCGGTGACCGGTACCGACGGCTTGCCGCCCCCGGCCTTCCGCTTCGGCCCCGGCGCACCGGTACCGCCGGGGCCCGACTGGCTTGATACTGCCGACCGGGCACCCAAGGAGCGCCGGTCCCGGTCCAGTTAACGTCCCGATAACTGAACGCATCTCTCCCTGTCCGGTCCCTTGACACCCCCGCTCCGACCCGCGAACCTTCAACACATCACTGGTGGGAGCGCTCCCACAGTACCTGACACATACACAACCCGCACGTTCCCCGCCCGAGCCGCAGCGAGTAAAAACGGGTCCAACAATGCAGTTGGCCGGGGGGTCGGCACGTCAGGGCAACAGGAGGACGACATGCGAGCACGCATCCGAACCGCCCGCAAGGCGCTGGCCCTCGCGGCCGTCGCGTCGTTGGGCACCGGGCTGCTGGCCGGCTGTGCCGACGACGGCGGAGACGACAGCTCCGGCTCGTCGTCCGGCGGCAAGGGCAAGACCACGATCACGCTCGGGCTCTTCGGCACCATGGGCTTCAAGGAAGCGGGCCTGTACGCCGAGTACGAGAAGCTGAACCCGAAGATCAAGATCGCTGAGAACGTCGTCGAACGGAACGAGAACTACTACCCGGCGCTGCTGAACCACCTGACCACCAACAGCGGCCTGCAGGACGTCCAGGCCGTCGAGGTCGGCAACATCGCCGAGATCGTCAACACCCAGTCCGCCAAGCTGGAGGACCTCTCCAAGGTCTCGGGCGTGAACAAGGCCGACTGGCTGGACTGGAAGTGGCAGCAGGCCACCACCAAGGACGGTCAGACGATCGGCCTCGGCACCGACATCGGCCCGATGGCCATCTGCTACCGCAAGGACCTGTTCGAGAAGGCCGGTCTGCCCAGCGACCGCGCGGAGGTCGGCAAGCTGTGGGCCGGCGACTGGAACAAGTTCGTCGACGTCGGTGAGCGGTACAAGAAGAACGGCCCCGAGGGCACGACCTTCATGGACTCCCCCGGCGGTCTGATCAACGCGATCCTCAGCAGTGAGAAGGAGAAGTTCTACGACGCCTCCGGCAAGGTCATCTACAAGACCAACCCGGCCGTCAAGAACGCCTTCGACCTGACCGCCGAGGCGGCCGAGAAGGGCCTGGTCGGCGCGCAGACCCAGTTCCAGCCGGCCTGGGACCAGACGATCGCCAACAACAAGTTCGCCGCGATGGCCTGCCCGCCGTGGATGCTCGGCTACATCAAGGGCAAGTCGCAGCCCGACGCCAAGGGCAAGTGGGACGTGGCCGTGGCGCCCAAGTCCGGCAACTGGGGCGGCTCCTTCCTGTCCGTGCCGAAGAGCGGCAAGAACGTCGAAGAGGCCAAGAAGCTGGTCGCCTGGCTGACCGCGCCGGAGCAGCAGGCCAAGCTCTTCAAGGTGCAGGGCAGCTTCCCGAGCGCGCAGGCCGCCTTCGACAGCCCCGAGGTCACCGGCGCCAAGAACGACATGACCGGCGACGCCCCGATCGGTGAGATCTTCGCCGAGGCCGCGAAGCAGATCCCGGTCCAGGTGATCGGCCCGAAGGACCAGATCATCCAGCAGGGTCTGACGGACAACGGCGTCATCCTCGTCACGAAGGGCAAGTCCGCGAAGGAGGCCTGGGAGACGGCGACGAAGACCATCGACAACAACCTGGACCAGTGACCCGTATGGCCACCCGTCACGACACCGCCGCGCCCCCCGCCAAGGAGGGGGGCGCGGCCCCGGGCCGCCCGCCCGCCGACGCCGTCTCCGAGCAGGAGGTGAAGCGCCGGGCCAAGCTGTCGCGCCGCTGGCAGCGGGACGTGCGCTGGAGCCCGTACGCCTTCGTCTCGCCGTTCTTCCTGCTGTTCGTGGCCTTCGGCCTGTTCCCGCTGATCTACACGGGATGGGCCTCGCTGCACCAGGTCGAGCTGACCGCGCCCACCGACATGAACTGGGTGGGACTGCGCAACTACACGCGCATCTTCGACGACGAGTTCTTCTGGAACGCGGCGAAGAACACGCTGACCATCGGCATCATCTCCACCGTCCCGCAGCTGCTGATGGCGATGGGCATCGCCCACATCCTCAACTACAAGCTGCGCGCCTCGACCTTCTACCGGGTCGCGATGCTCGCCCCGTACGCCACCTCGATCGCCGCCGCGTCCCTGGTGTTCGTGCTGCTCTTCGGGCGTGACTACGGGATGATCAACTGGGCGCTGGACTTCGCCGGGATCGACCCGGTCGACTGGCAGGGCGACAAGTGGCCCTCGCAGATCGCCGTGTCGACGATCATCATCTGGCGGTGGACCGGCTACAACGCGCTGATCTACCTGGCCGCGATGCAGGCGATCCCGCAGGACCTGTACGAGTCGGCCGCGCTGGACGGGGCGAGCCGCTGGCAGCAGTTCCTGCACGTCACGCTGCCGTCGCTGCGTCCGACGATCCTGTTCACGGCCGTGGTGTCGACCATCGGTGCCAGCCAGGTCTTCGGTGAGCCGCTGCTGTTCGACGCCAACAAGGGCGCCTCCGGCGGTGCGGAGCACCAGTTCCAGACGCTCGGCCTGTACCTGTACGAGCAGGGCTGGGTGAACCAGCACCTGGGCCGTGCCTCGGCGATCGCCTGGACGATGTTCCTGATCCTGATCGTCATCGGCATCGTCAACTACGTCATCTCGCGCCGGCTGCGCGCCAGTAGTTAGGAGGTGTGGCCGTGACGACGACTGTGACGCCCCCCGAGACCACGCCCGCCCGGCAGACCAAGCGTTCGCGCCTGCCGAAGTCGGCGCGGGCCGGCGGGACCCTGCACGGCGGTCCGATCGCGTACGCGATCCTGATCCTGTTCACGATCGTGTCGCTGTTCCCGCTGGTGTGGACCGCGATCGCCGCCTCCCGTGACAACCAGCGCCTGGCGCAGACGCCGCCGCCGTTCTGGTTCGGCTCCAACCTGTTCAAGAACCTGGAGATCGCCTGGACGGACGCCAACCTGGGCGAGGCGTTCCTCAACACCACGATCGTGGCGGGCATTTCGGCCCTCACCATCGTCGTGCTGTCGACGATCGCCGGGTTCGCCTTCGCCAAGCTGCGCTTCAAGGGCCGCAACGCGCTGATGCTGATCGTGATCGGCACGATGATGGTGCCGCCGCAGCTGAGCGTGATCCCGCTGTACATGATGGTCGCCAAGCTCGACTGGACCGACCAGCTCCAGGCGGTGATCTTCCCGTCGCTGGTGAGCGCGTTCGGTGTGTTCTTCATGCGGCAGTACCTGCTCCAGGCGCTGCCGGACGAGATCATCGAAGCCGCCCGGGTGGACGGCGCGAGCAGCTGGCGGGTGGTGTGGCACGTGGTCTTCCCCGCCGCACGGCCCGCGATGGCGGTGCTCGGCATGCTGATGTTCGTGCAGACCTGGAACGACTTCCTGTGGCCCTTCCTGGTGCTCACCCAGACCGGCAACCCGACCGTCCAGGTCGCCGTGGCGGGCCTCGGCCGCGGCTACACGCCCGACCAGTCCCTGATCATGGCGGGCGCGCTGCTGGGCACGCTGCCGCTGCTGCTGGTCTTCGCGATCTTCGGCAAGCAGATCGTGGGCGGCATCATGCAGGGCGCCGTCAAGGGCTGACGCCCTGTCCCCAGGGGCCGGGCCGGCACCGCTCCGGCCCCTCCCCTTCCTCCCCTTCCTTCCTCCTCTTCCTCTCCTTTCCTCCCCCTCAGCCAACGGTCTCCACGACCTCATTGGGAGCGCTTCCATGCCTGACTCCGAGAACCCGGCCACCCCGGTGACCTTCCCTCCCGCCTTCCTCTGGGGCGCGGCGACCTCCGCGTACCAGATCGAGGGCGCGGTGCGGGAGGACGGGCGTACGCCGTCGATCTGGGACACCTTCAGCCATACGCCGGGCAAGACGGCCGGCGGCGACCACGGTGACATCGCTGTCGACCACTACCACCGCTACCGCGAGGACGTGGCGCTGATGGCGGAGCTGGGCCTGGGCGCCTACCGCTTCTCCGTCTCCTGGTCGCGCGTGCAGCCCACGGGCCGGGGCCCGGCCGTGCAGAAGGGCCTGGACTTCTACCGCCGCCTGGTGGACGAGCTGCTGTCCAAGGGCATCCAGCCGGCCGTCACCCTCTACCACTGGGACCTGCCGCAGGAGCTGGAGGACGCCGGCGGCTGGCCGGAGCGCGACACGGCGTACCGGTTCGCCGAGTACGCGCAGATCGTCGGCGAGGCGCTGGGCGACCGGGTGGAGCAGTGGATCACGCTCAACGAGCCGTGGTGCAGCGCGTTCCTGGGCTACGCGTCCGGGGTGCACGCGCCGGGCCGGACGGACCCGGCGGCCTCGCTGCGTGCCGCCCACCACCTGAACCTGGCGCACGGGCTGGGCGCGACCGCGCTGCGGTCGGCGATGCCGGCCCGCAACTCGGTGGCGATCAGCCTCAACTCCTCGGTGGTGCGGCCGCTTTCCCAGGACCCGGCGGACCTGGCGGCGGCCCGGCGCATCGACGACCTGGCCAACGGCGTCTTCCACGGGCCGCTCCTGCACGGCGCCTACCCGGAGACGCTGTACGCGGCGACCGCGAGTCTCACGGACTGGGACTACGTCCTGGACGGCGACCTGGCGCTGATCCACCAGCCGCTGGACGCGCTGGGCCTCAACTACTACACGCCCTCCCTGGTCTCGGCGGCGGACGCGTCGGCGAAGGCGCCGCGGGCCGACGGGCACGGGTCGAGCGAGCACTCGCCGTGGCCGGCCGCGGACGACGTCGCCTTCCACCAGACGCCCGGCGACCGCACCGAGATGGGCTGGACGATCGACCCGACCGGCCTGCACGAGCTGATCATGCGCTACACCCGGGAGGCGCCGGGCCTGCCGCTGTACATCACGGAGAACGGCGCGGCCTACGACGACAAGATCGACTCGGACGGCCGGGTGCACGACCCGGAGCGGGTCGCCTATCTCCACGGCCACCTGTCGGCGGTCCGCCGGGCGATCTCCGACGGCGCGGACGTGCGGGGCTACTTCCTGTGGTCGCTGATGGACAACTTCGAGTGGGCGTACGGCTACGGCAAGCGCTTCGGCGCGGTGTACGTGGACTACGCGACGCTGGAGCGCACTCCGAAGACGAGCGCCCACTGGTACGCGCGGGCGGCGCGGACGGGGACGCTGCCGGACGTCGACGCGGTCTGACGGCGGGACCGGAGGACGGGGCGCGGCACGCTCAGGGCGGTGCCGCGCCCCGCCACGCGGGGGGGACCGGCCCGCCGGCGCGGGGGTCAGCCCTTGCCGGCTCGGGGTCAGCCCTTGCTGGCGCCGAGGGTCAGGCCGCTGACGAACTGGCGCTGCAGCGCGAAGTACACGATCAGGGTCGGGATCGCGGTGAGCAGGGCGCCGGCGGCGACCAGGTTGGGGTCGGTGAAGTACTGCCCCGAGAGGTTGTTCAGCGCCGAGGTGATCGGCATGTTCTCGCCGGTGGAGATGAGCACGATGGCCCAGAAGAAGTCGTTGTAGATCCAGATGGACAGCAGGGTGGCCAGGGCGGCCATGGCCGGCTTGCACAGGGGCAGCACGATCTGCGCGTACATGCGCCACACGGAGGCGCCGTCGACCAGGGCGGCCTCGGTCAGCTCGTGCGGCAGCGAGCGCATGTAGTTGCTGAGCACGAATGCGCAGAAGCCGGACTGGAACGCCACGTGGATGAGGACCAGGCCGAGCGCGGAGTCGTAGAGCTTGCCGCTCATCGTGATGCCGGGCAGGTCGATCAGCAGGTACAGCCGGTACAGCGGGGTGATGATGACCTGCTGGGGCAGCAGGTTGCCGGCCGTGAAGACCAGCAGCAGGGCCAGGTTGAGCCGGAAGTCGAAGCGGCTGACGTAGAAGGCGACCATCGACGACAGCAGCAGCGTCAGCAGCACGGCCGGGACCGAGATCAGCAGCGTGGTGCCGAGGTAGTGCAGCATGTCCGACTGCTGGAAGGCCTGGGTGAAGTTGTCGAGGGTCAGCCGGTCGGGCCAGGAGACATAGCCCTTCTCACTGGTCTCCGCGTACGGCCGCATCGCCGCCAGCAGCGCCCACAGCAGGGGCGCGAGCCAGGCCAGCGAGGTGACGACGAGGAAGGTGTGCAGCAGGATCCGGGCCGGCCGGATCGGGGTGCGCCGCCCGGCCGGCGCGCTCGCGGTGCTCATGCGCGCCGCTCCTTCCGGAAGGTGGCGATCAGATACGGGATGATCACCGCGAGGGAGATCACCAGCAGCACGACGGCGATGGCGGAGCCGTATCCGATGCGGCTGGACTCGCCGATGATGTTGTTGGTGACCAGGATCGACAGCAGTTCGGTGCCCTGGGCGCCCTTGTTGAAGACGAAGACCAGGTCGAAGGCGCGCAGCGCCTCGATGATCGTGACGACCAGGACGACGGTGTTGGTGGGCCGCAGCGTCGGGAAGACGACGTTCCTGAACGTCTGCCACTCGTTGGCGCCGTCGAGGGCGGAGGCCTCGCGCAGGGCCGGGTCGACGCTCTTCAGGCCGGCCAGGTAGAGGATCATCATGTAGCCGGTGTGCCGCCAGGAGGCGGCGACGAGCACGGCCCACAGGTTGAGGTCCGGGTCGCCGATCCAGTCGATGTAGTGGCCCGGCTCGTTGGCGCCGATCACGCTGTTGATCAGGCCCGTGTCGGGGTTGTAGACCAGCTGCCAGACGAAGCCGATGACCGCGAGCGACATCACGACCGGCAGGAAGTACGCGGTCTGGTAGACGCGGCTGTAGCGGATCCTCTTGTCCAGTTGCACGGCGAGGAACAGGCCGAACGGTGTGGGCAGCAGGATGAGTACGACGAACCAGATGACGTTGTGCTCGACGGCGGGCCAGAACTGCGGGTTGCTGGTGAACAGTTGCTCGAAGTTCTGCAGGCCGACCCAGCGGATGGAGTCGAAGCCGATGCCGTCCCAGGTGGTGAAGGCCAGCGCGACGGAGGCGAGGGCTGTCAACCAGACGAGGGTGACGTGCAGGAGCGTGGGGAGGCCGGCCATCAGGCCGAGCGTGATGCGGTCGCGGCGGGTGAGCAGCCGCCGGTGCTGCCCGGAGGCGTGGAGGGGCGGGGGCGCGGGGGCGGGGCCCGGAGCCGGCACGTCGGCGGACTCCGGGACCTTGGCGGGGGTGGCGGTCATGGGGATCCGGGTCGTCGATTCTCCGTCCGGGTCAGGACGACGCGAAGATCGTCTTCTTCTGGCGTTCGATCGACGACAGGATGCCGTCGACGCCCTTGGGGTTGCGCACGAAGTTCTGCAGCGCGGGCTGCATCACCGTGGAGGTGAAGTCCGGGCGGGAGTCGCGGTCCATGAACTGGGTGAGGCTCTTCGCGCCGGAGATCATCTCGTAGGCCTTCTTCTGCAGGGCGCTGTACGCGGAGGTGTCGGCCTTGGTGGAGGCGGCCACGACGTTGGGGTCGGACTTGAGGTAGATCTCCTCGGCCTCCGCTGTGCCCAGGTACTCCAGGAGCTTGACGGCGCCCGCCTTGTTCTTCGGGTCCTTCGAGAGCATGAAGCCGTCGGTCGGCGCCTCGACGGTGTCCTGCCCGAACTGCGGGTCGATCTCGGGGAAGGCGAAGAAGTCGAGGTCGTCCAGGTCGGCCTTGTCGGTGAACTGCTGGCCGACGAACGTGCCCAGCACGTACATGCCGGCCTTCTTCGCCACCAGCGTCTGCGCCGCGTCCTGCCAGGTGCGGCCCACCGCGCCCTCCTGGTGGTAGGGCAGGATCTCCGTCCAGTGGTCGAAGACCTTGCGCACCTTTGCGTCCGTCCAGGAGGCCTTGCCCGCCATCAGTTCGACGTGGAAGTCGTAGCCGTTGGTGCGGAAGTTGATCTGGTCGAAGGTGCCCATCGCGGGCCAGGCGTCCTTGTCGCCGAAGGCGATCGGGACGAGTCCGTCCTTCTGCATCCGCTTGCACAGGGCGACGAAGTCGTCCCAGGTGGCGGGGATTTCGTAGCCGTGCCGGGCGAAGACGCTCTTCCGGTAGAACACCGCCCACGGGTACGTGTACAGCGGGACGAAGTAGTACGTGCCGTCCTCGCCCTTGCTGAGCTTCTTCATCGCCTCGGGGAAGTTCCCGCCGATCTTCTGCCACACGTCGTCGATCGGGGTGGCGAGCTTCTTCGCGGCGAAGAACTGCATCCGGTAGCCGGCGAACCAGGTGAACACGTCGTCCGGCGTGCCCTGGAGGTAGGAGTTGATCTGCTCCTGGAACGTGTTGTGGTCCTTGGTGTTCACGTCGACCTCGATGCCGGACTTCTTCGTGAAGGCGGCGTAGATCTCCGCGAAGGCTTTCTTCGGCACCGCGTCCGAGGAGTTCGAGCCCAGGCTGACCGTCTTCGGGTCGGCTGCCGTGCCGCTGCCGCCGCAGGCGCCGAGCAGGGGTATGCCCGCGCCGAGCAGGGCCGCGCCGCCCATGCCGCGCAGTACCGTGCGGCGGCCGGGAGCGGGTCGGGTGGATGCGGGGAGGGAGAGATCGCGCATGAACGGCTCCTGAGGGCAGGGTTCGGTCACGTGGGTGCGGCGCGAAAGCCGGTCGCAATCGACCAGAAATCAACTTGACCGAACACGGTGGCGCAATAACAGTCGTAGTGCGGCCATGCGTCAAGAGCCGCATCATCCATTTGTCGAAACGTGACCGACCCGTGGGCCATCGCCTCACGGGTGCTTGTGCGACCGCCCCCTGGCCGGCGCCCGGTGCCTCAGGAGTGCTTGAAGGCCGCGGCCGGCCGGCCGCGCCGCCGGCGCCGCAGGCGGCGGTGCCCTTCGCCGGACGGGGCGCGTCCGTCCAGCTGGATCCAGATGCGCACCTCGGTCCCGCCGAGCACCGAGGAGCCGATGCGGACGTCCCCGCCCGTGGACTCCGCGAGCCGGCGCACGATGTCCAGGCCGAGCCCGGTCGAGCCGTCGCTGCCGGAGCCGCGGCCGCGCGCCATGGCGGCCTCGGGGTCGGGTATGCCGGGTCCCGCGTCGGACACGAGGACGATCACCGCGTCCTCGGCGTTGTGCACGTCGACCGCGAAGGCCGTGCCCTCCGGGGTGTGCCGGAAGACGTTGCCGAGCAGCGCGTCCAGCGCGGCGGCCAGGTCGGCGCGGGCCACGGGGATGCGCACCGGCCGGTCGGCCCCGGCCACCCGCCACTTGCGGCCCTCGTCCTCCGCGAGCGCGGACCAGAACGCCATCCGCTCCCGCACCACCTCGGCGGCGTCGCACCCGGCGCCGGGCCCCGCGGCGGCCGTCTGCGGTTTGGCCTCCCGGGCCGTACGGATGATCGTGTCGACCTCGCGCTCCAGTTGCTCCACCGCGGTCCGGGTCTGCTCCGCGGCCGGTCCCTCGCCCAGCGAGGCGGTGTTCAGCCGCAGCACGGTCAGGGGCGTGCGCAGCCGGTGGGACAGGTCGGCCGCCAGCTCCCGCTCGTTGGCCAGCAGTTGCACCACCTGGTCGGCCATGGAGTTGAACGCGACCGCCGCGAGCCGCAGTTCACTCGGGCCCTCCTCCGGGACACGGGCGCCGAGCTTGCCCTCGCCCAGTTCGTGCGCCCCCTCGACCAGGCGCCGGGCGGGCAGGACCATGCGCACGCCGAGCCGGTCGGCGACCGCGACGGAACCGACGATCAGCGCGATCCCCACCCCGGCGAGCACCGCCCAGGCCGTGCCCACGCCGTTGGTGACCTCGGACTCCGGCACGTACACCTCGACGACCGCGATCTCGCCGGTGCTGAGCGCGACCGGCTGGAGCAGCGTGGAGCCGCCGGGGACGTTGGTGGTGGAGGCGCGGCCCAGTCTTCGCACGGCCGCGATGTCCTGGCCGGCGGCGCGCTGCCGCCCCAGTCGGAGGGCGCGCTGGCCGTCCCCGGCGGGTATGTGCACGGCCATCCCGGCGTCGGAGCCCGCCGAGGCGACGACCCGCTCCAGCTGGTCACGGTCGGTGGTGATGGACAGGGCGGGGGCGACGGCCGCGGCCTCCCGCTCGGCGTTGGAGAAGGCACGGTCCCGGGCCATCTCGCGGATGACGAGCCCGAGCGGCACGGCGAAGGCGAGCACGACCATCGTGGTCACGGCCAGCGACACCTTGACCAGGGCCCACCTCATCGCGGCGCCTCCGCCCCGGGCGGTTCGAGCTTCACGCCGACGCCCCGCAGGGTGTGCAGATAACGGGGGTTGGCGGCCGTCTCGCCCAGTTTCCGCCGGAGCCAGGACAGATGGACGTCGATGGTCTGGTCGTCACCGTAGGACTGCTGCCAGACCTCGGCGAGCAGTTCCTTGCGCGGGACGACGACTCCGGGCCGGCGGGCCAGGAAGGCGAGCAGGTCGAACTCGCGGCGGGTGAGGTCCAGTCGGGCGCCGTCCAACTCCGCCTGGCGGCGCAGCGGGTCGACGGTCAGGCCGCCGACGCGGAGCACGGGCGAGGGCTCCGTCTCCCCGGTGGCGGAGCGGGCGCGGCGCAGCACGGCGGCCATGCGGGCCGAGAGGTGCTCGACCGAGAAGGGCTTGGTGAGGTAGTCGTCCGCCCCGGCGTTCAGCAGCCGGACGATCTCCGTCTCGTCGTCCCGGGCGGTGGCGATGATCACCGGTACGTCCGTGATGCCGCGCAGCATCTTCAGGGCCTCGGACCCGTCGAGATCGGGCAGTCCGAGGTCCAGGATGACCACGTCGAAACGGAAATGGGCGACCTCGCGCAGCGCTTCCAGCGCCGTCCCGACGCTGCGCACGGTGTGCGAGGCGTCGGTGAGGTGCCGGATGAGCGCCGAGCGTACGAACGGGTCGTCCTCGACCACGAGCACACTTGCCATGCGCCGCACCGTACGCCATCTCCCACAGCCGGGTGCGGGCCTGTGGACAACTTCCGTGGTGGGGACAACGAGTGCACCCGCGGGGTCCGTGTGTGGACAACGCCCGGGACCCGTGAGGCAGGATGGCCCGCGATGCGCAGAGGACTCGTTCACGCACTGGCCTGGCTGCTCGCCACGGGCGCGGCGGTCACGCTGTCGTGGTGGGGTGTCCACACGGTGATGGCGGGCACGGCCTACGACCCGCCGCGGGCCCTGCCCATCAAGGCCGCCGAGGCGAAGGCGCCGGAGCCGACGCCGCCGGCCACACCGCGCGAGCGCGCACCCGAGCCGAAGCGGACCCCTTCGGCCGCACCACCCTCGACGACGGCGAAGCCGGCGCCCTCCCCCACCCGGACACCCGGCCCTTCCCCCTCACCCGCCGCCACGGGCCGGGTCAAGAGCTACGCCACCGACGGCGGCCGGGCGGTGTTCGACCTCGGGCCGGCGTCCGCCTCGCTCGTCTCGGCGACTCCCGGCGCGGGCTGGTCGATGCAGGTGTGGAAGACGGAGTCGTGGATCCGCGTGGAGTTCTCCCGGGGCGCGGAGCGGGTGTCGGTGTTCTGCACCTGGCACGACGGGCCGCCGCGGGTGGAGATCGGGACCTACTGACCGGCGTCGGGGCTCAGCGGAACACCGAGGTCGGCGGGGCCGGCGACGCCACCGCGGCGACGTCCGTCACGGGCACGGCTCCGCCGGTGAAGTCGAGGAGCGTCCTGCCGTGCTCGACCCGTGCGGGATGCGGGTCGGAGGCGGCGCGGCGGGTCAGCTCGGCGATCGGCAGCGGCGCGTCGGAGGCGACCAGGACGGCGTTGCCGAAGCGTTTGCCGCGCAGCACCGCCGGGTCCGCGATCAGTGCGAGTTGCTCGAATCGGGCCGCGGCGGTGGCGATCTGGCCGCGCAGGTGGGTCAGCGGCGGCCCGTCGGCGAGGTTGGCGGCGTGCACCCCGCCCGGCCTGAGGGCCCTGCGGATGTCGTCGAGGAACTCGGTCGAGGTCAGGTGGGCCGGCGTCCGGGCCCCGCTGAACACGTCGGTGATGACGAGGTCGGCCCAGCCGTCCGGCACCTTGGCCAGTCCCTCGCGGGCGTCGGTGGAGCGCACCCGTATGCGCGCGTTCGGGTCCAGGGGCAGTTCGCGGCGGACCAGCCGGACCAGGGCCGCGTCCCGCTCGACGACCTGCTGGGTGGAGCGGGGGCGGGTGGCGGCGAGGTAGCGGGCGAGGGTGAACGCGCCTCCTCCGAGATGCACGGCGTGCAGCGGCCGGCCCGGCGGGGCGACGAGGTCGACGACGTGTCCGAGGCGGCGCTGGTACTCGAAGGACAGATGGGCCGGGTCGTCCGGGTCGACGTGCGACTGCGGAGCTCCGTCGATCACCAGGGTCCGGGCGCGGGGCCGGTCGCGGTCGGGGATCAGCTCGGCGAGCCCGCCGTCGACCCTCTCGACGACGGACTGCGCGTCGGCCTGCCGGCGCCGGCCGCTCCTGGACTTTCCCATGGGGTCATTATCGGGGCGCCCCGGTGAGCGGCACGTACGCCCGCCGGAACGCGGCCCTGCCCCCGCGGCGGCCGCCTCGACGCAGCCGCCGCCTCAACGGCAGCTGTCGGCCGCCTCGATCGTGCGGGCGGCCTCGCCCAGGGCTCTGCGCAGCACCGCCGGGTCCGTCGCGAGGTCCGCCTCTCCCGGCGGCAGCAGCCAGTCCGAGCCCTCGACCGGGGGCCGGGGCGCGAGGGTCAGGCCGCGTCCGTCGGTCCCCGTGCAGGTGCTGCCCGGCACGTCCCAGGCCGCGGCCGTGCCCGGGGGGACCAGGAAGCCGAGCGTGCCGCCCCCGTCGTCGTGCAGCACGGGCCCCACCGCCTCCCCCGGTCCGCGCCGCAGGATGTCGACCGCCTCCAGCCCCTGCCGCGCCGGCACCGTCACCACATCGCAGCCCACCGCCGGCGTACTCGGCGGCGTACGAGGATCGTTGATCCGGCTGGTCGTCATCCCGGCCTCCACCACGAAAACCCCTGCTTGGACGAGCGGTCGGGAGACGGGGCCTCCTCCCGGTCCACAGGGTTCAACGCGGCGGTCCGTCAACGGCTACGGCGGAAGTCAGCCGCAAAGGATGGCACTTCATGGCAGATCACGGATGAGATATCCGGTTTGTAGCCAAACTCAGCGTGAGGACTCCGACACAGCAGGTACGTTCTTGCTCGCCGGACACAGGGCCGACGATGCGGACGAAACGTCCCAAGTCGCCGTGTATCCGGCATGGTTCGACGGTTCGCACGAGAGGACCCGGCCATGGCGTCGTCAGCGGCGACCTCGTCTCGACCCGATCGGCCTGCACGGCCGAATCTCGCCTTCCGGCGGCTGCGCGGACAGCGCTCACCGGCCGAGTTCGCCGCGCTGATCCGCCGGGCCGCCCTGGAGATCGGCGAGCAGGTCAGCTGTGACGCGCGCTACATCGGCCGGGTCGAGGCGGGTGAGATCCGCTGCCCCAACTACGCATACGAACGGGTGTTCCTGCACATGTTCCCGGGCCGCACGCTCACCGACCTGGGGTTCGCGCCCCGCTCGTCCGTCCGCGGACGCCGGGCGCGCGACACCGAGAACGCGCCCTGGACGCGCACCACGAACCCGGCGGACGCCACGCGTGAGACCAGCGGGGCGTGCGAGCCGTATGTCACGCAGGACCCGTACGACCCGCACCACCCGCACGACACCTACGAGGAGAGCGACGTGCTACGTCGCGCATTCATGACCGGCGGGGGCGCCACGGTGGCCGCCGCCACACTGGGGCCCGTCGGCCTCGCCCGCGACGCCTCGGCGGCACAGCGCCCCGGGCGCCGCGTCGGGGCGAGCGACGCGGGCGCCCTGGAAGAAGCCGTGCGCCGGATCCGGCTGCTCGACGACCGGCACGGCGCCGACGGCCTCTACCGCCGCGCGGCCGCCCCGCTGCGCGCCGCCTACGCCCTGCTCGACGCCGCGGCGACCCGGCAGACGACGGCGGACCGGCTCTACTCGGGCGCCGGGGAACTGGCCATCTCCGTGGGCTGGCTGGCCCACGACTCGGGCCGCTTCGACGACGCCCGCTCCCACTACGCCGAGGCCCTGGCGACCGCCCGGATGACGGGTGACCCGGGCCTGGAGGCGCACGCCTTCTGCAACACGGCGTTCCTCGCGCGCGACGCGGGCCGGCCGCGCGAGGCGGTCCGGGCGGCGCAGGCCGCGCAGCGCGTCGCCCGGCCCGTGGGGTCGGCCCGGCTGATGTCCCTGCTCGCGCTGCGCGAGGCGGGCGGCTGGGCCGGCCTCGCCGACCGCGTCGCCTGCGAGCAGGCCCTGGCCCGGGCGCAGACCCTCTTCGAACGGGGTCCCTCGGAAGCCGACCCCGAGTGGATGAGCTTCTACGGCGAGGCCGAACTGGAGGGCCTGGAGGCGCAGTGCTGGTCGACGCTGGGCGACTGGCCCCGCGCGGCACGGCACGCGCGGCGGGCGGCGGAACTGCAGGACCCGCACTTCACGCGGAACATCGCCCTGTACACGGCGGAGCTGGCGGACGACCTGGCCCGCGGGGGGCGGCCGGACGAGGCCGCGATGGCGGGGATGCGGGTGCTGGACTTGCTGGAGGAGGTCCAGTCGTCCCGGATCCAGACGATGCTGGCGGCCACCGCGCGGGTGCTGGCACCGCACCGGAGGGCTTCGGGGGTGTCGGCGTTCCTGGACCGGTACGCCTCCCTGCCCCGGACGACCTAGGAGCGGCAGGCGTCGCGGGGCAGGAGGGACTGTGCGGACCCGTCCTGGGCCAGGTGGCCGAGGTCGTTCCAGCTCTCGATCGCGGGCTCGCCGTAGGCCCAGCCCAGCACCGACAGGGACGTCGGGTTGAGCCGTATCCGGGCCGCGAAGTCGATCGGCAGGCCGAGCCAGCGCGCGCCGATGGAGCGCAGGATGTGCCCGTGGGCGAAGACCAGGACGTCCCGGTCCGCCGAGCGCGCCCAGGCGACCACCTCGTCCGCCCGGGCCGTGATCTCGGCGAGGGTCTCGCCCTCGGGGACGCCGTCGCGCCAGATGAGCCAGCCGGGCCGGACGGCCTGGATGTCCGCCGGGGTCATGCCCTCGTACGCCCCGTAGTCCCACTCCAGCAGCGCGTCCCAGGCCCGCGCGCGGTCGCCGAAACCGGCCAGCTCGCACGTCTCACGCGCGCGTGCCAGCGGGCTGGTGCGCACCTCGGCCGCGGGCAGGCCCTCGTACGGCGCCCGGTGCAGGCGCTCCCCGAGCAGCTTGGCACCGCGCCGGCCCTCCTCCAGGAGGGGTACGTCCGTCCTGCCGGTGTGCTTGCCGGACAGGGACCACTCGGTCTGTCCGTGGCGGGCCAGCAGGATGCGCGGAGCCATGGGGAACCTTTCCGGAGGAAGAACGCAAGCGGAACTCCTCCATCATCGCGCACCCCCTCCGCGGGCAACCCGGGGGGCGATCTCTGCGTCTTTGAGGGCCGGAGGGCGCCCCCAGGGCGAGCCCGTACGCCGTAAAGTGGCACGACCGGACGGCCGGGCGCCGCGTGAGAAGAAGGGGGAGGGCATCGGATGCCGCACACCGAGACACCGGGCACCGAGGCGGACCCCGCCCCGCGGTTGCGCTGGTGGACCGAGCTGCCGCTGATCCTTCTGGTGTACGCGTGCTACTCGGCGGGCCGGCTCCTCGCCCGGGGCGACGTCTCCACGGCGGTCGACCACGGTCTGGCGCTGCTGCGCTTCGAGAAGGCGCTGTACCTGAACTTCGAGCACCCCCTCAACCGCCTCTTCACGCGCGAGCCCTGGATAGGCATACCCGCCGACTTCTGGTACGCGTCGCTGCACTACGTGGTGACCCCGGCCCTCCTGGTGTGGCTCTTCCGCTCCCGGGCCGTGCGCTACCGCGCCGCGCGCACCTGGCTGATGACGTCCACCCTCATCGGCCTGATCGGCTTCACGCTGCTGCCGACGTGCCCGCCCCGGCTCCTCGACGCGAGCCACGGTTTCGTGGACACGATGGCGCAGTACAGCTCCTACGGCTGGTGGGGAGGCGCGGCGAGCGCCCCGCGCGGCATGGGCGGCATGACCAACCAGTACGCGGCGATGCCGAGCCTGCACGTGGGCTGGGCCTTGTGGTGCGGCGTGATCCTGTGGCGCTACGGCGGGACGCGCCTGGCGAAGGCGGCCGGTGTCGCCTACCCCCTGATCACCACGATCGTGGTGATGGGCACCGCCAACCACTACTTCCTCGACGCGGTCGCGGGCGCGGCCGTCATGGGCGCCGGGCTGCTGCTGGCGCCGCTGGTGATGCGGACGGCCGACCGGGTCAAGGCACGGTTCGTGCCGCGCGTCGCACCGGTCCCGGCGGACACTTCCGCCGCGGGTTCCTCGATTGTCAGTGCCGGATGCCAGACTTCCGCGGGTGAGCGAATTCCACGGCAGCGCGAGTCCCGGTTCGGAGCGGGAGCCGAGCCGAGTGCCTCCCCCCAGGACGCGGGGGACGGCGCTCCGGCAGCGGCTCGCTGAGCTGCGCGGCCCGGACGTCCCCGCCAAGGCACTGGACGCGCGCGCCCTGGCCGCGCTGGCCGCCAACCCCGGCTGCGCGCGGCGCGCGATCCTCGACGGCGCCGGGGTGAACAAGACAGCCCTGGCGAGCGCGCTGGGCGCGCCGTCGGCCTTCGGGCAGTCGCAGTTCGCGCTCACCCGGGGCAACGCCTTCGAGGCGAAGGTGAAGGCCGACGGCGGTGCGGAGCTGCTGCGGCTGGTGCACGAGAAGCTGGACCGCTTGGCCGAGCCGCCCGCCGAGGCGCGGGTGCCCGACCTGACCGCGACCGGCCCCCAGGGGCGTACGGCCCGTACCGCGCTGGAGCTGCGGGAGGCCGCCGCGCACCCCGGCGCGTGGACGCTCCTCGACCACCCGATGCTCGCGCTGGACGTCGCGGGCTCCCCCGCGTTCCTGGAGCCGGACGCGGTGGTGGTCCACCCGGACGGCAGCTGGACGGTCGTGGAGATCAAGTCCTTCCCGCTGCTGGACGGTTCGGCGGACCCGGCGAAGGTCGGGGCGGCGGCCCGGCAGGCGGCGGTGTACGTGCTGGCGCTGGAGGAGGTCGCGGCCCGGCTGGATCCGGCCCCGCGCGTGCGTCACCGGATCCTGCTGGTCTGCCCCCGGGACTTCTCCAACCACCCGGCCGCCTCCGCCGTGGACGTGCGCAAGCAGCGCGCGGTGACGGCCCGCCAGCTGGCCCGGCTCACCCGCATCGAGGACATCGCCGACGCACTGCCCGAGGGCACGTGCTTCTCGCCCGAGCTGCCGGCCGAGGAGTTGACGGCGGCCGTGGAGTCGGTGCCGGCGACGTACGCGCCCGAGTGCCTGTCCGCGTGCGAGCTGGCCTTCCACTGCCGGTCGCGCTCCCGTGAGACGGGCGCGGTGACCTCGCTCGGCCGTGCGGTGCGGGCGGAGCTGGGCGGTCTGACGACCGTGGAGGACGTCCTGGCGGCGGCCCGCGGCGAGGCCGGCGATCCCTCCGACCCGGCGGTGGCGGCCCTGCGCCGCGCGGCCACCCTGCGCGCCGAGGCCCTGGAGGCGGCGTGTCGCTGATCTCCACCCTGGCCCGCCTGGAAGCCGTCAGCACCGGCCGCGCCCAGCCCGCCGCCACCGTCCGGCACCGCCACCTGTCCGACCGTCCGCTGGTGTTCGTGCCGCTCATCACCGCCGGTGAGGCCGGTGCCCCGCTCGGCGCGCTGGTCGGCACCGACCGGGACGCGCCGCGTCTGCTGGTCGTCCCGCAGCCCCGCGACCGGGACCTGAGGTTCGCGTTCCTGGCCGACCTGGCCGACGTGGTCCTGCCGTACGTCGACGGCTATGCGGACGTGGTGGAGGCCGCCGAGCGCACCGAGACCGACCCGGAGACCGGCAAGCGGGTCAAGGTCGAGGTCGACCTGTGCGCGGACGCGCCCCAGCTGGTGGTGCCGAGCCGGGCGGGCATCGACCTGGTGCGGCTGCTCGGGCGGTCCACGCGCTTCCGGCGTACGGCCGAGCAGGACCCGGAGGCGCCCTACCCGGCGCCGCCACGGGTGCCGCTGCTCGGGCGGTGGCTGACGCACTTCGGGGAGCGGGCCCGGGTGCCCGGCTCCTCGCTGCTGCTGGCGATGACCGACGTGCTCGGCCGGCACTGGGCGACCGGGCAGTCCACCCTGGAGGACCAGCACCTGGGGGCGCTGCTCGCCTGGATCGACCCGCCCGACGGCGTCACCGGCGCGGAAGCGGCACTCAGGGCCGAGCTGGAGCGGGACGCGCAGGGGCAGCTGACGTGTCCCCCGGCCGGCCCGGCCACCGACCCCGCCTTCGACAACAAGCTCCTCGCCCCGGCCATCGAGCGCTACGACCGGGCCCGCACGGCCCTGGCCGCCGCCGAGGACGGTCTGGAGGCCGACGAGCGGCTGGGCGCGGTGACCGCCGCCGAGCGGGAGATCCGCGACCTGGTGCTCAGCCGCACCCGGCCCACCTGGGACGCGGTCTGGCGGGGCCTGGACCTGCTGCGCGCGCTGCCCCCGGGGGCGCACGTCGAGGAGCGGTGGACCCGCGACCGCTGGTCGTTCACCGGCCACCGCGACCGCGTGCTGGCGGGTGAGCCGCCGCAACCACGCCGCGACGACGCCGTCACCGCCGCGAACAAGCTCGCCACCCGCGAGCGCGAGCAGGCCCGGCTGGAGGCGCAGGAGGCCCTCGACGACCCGCTGGTGATGGCGGGCCGGCGGCTGTCCGGGGAGGCGTTCGCGGGCGAGGTCACCGACGTCGTGATGGCGTACAGCGACGGCAAGCGCCCCAGCCCCCGCCCCCTGGTCACGGTCCGCACGGACGACCGGCCGCATCTCGGTCAGCGCACGAAGGTGTACCGGTCGCTGGGCGGCAAGCCGCAGTCGGCGGAGTTCGTCGCGGCCGAGGAGGACGGCGCGTACGTGGTGCTGCGGATCCTCGACAAGATGGGCCGCGGCAAGGAGCCCGAGCCGGGGTCGGTGCCGGAGAAGGGCGACCGGGTCTGCTTCACGCTCTTCGAGCACGAGCAGCGGGGCGGCGCGAAGCTGCCCGACCCGGAGGAGACACCGTGGACACACGGCGGGCCGCCCGGCGAGGCGACCCTGGAGGCCGCCGACCCGGTGACCGAGGAGGATGTGCTGTGACCACGGTGTTCGACCCCTCGACGGCCGCGGCCCGGGCGACCGAGGCGATCCTGCACGACACGCTGCACGGCACCGCGCGCGGAGTCGTCGTGGACTCCCCGCCCGGCGCGGGCAAGTCGACCCTGGTGGTGCGCGCGGCGCTGGAGCTGGCCGAGGCCGGTCACCCCCTGATGGTGGTCGCGCAGACCAACGCCCAGGTCGACGACCTCGTCCTGCGGCTCGCCGCGAAGAATCCCGAGCTGCCCGTGGGGCGGCTGCACAGCAGTGACGCCGACCCGTACGACAAGGCGCTCGACGCCCTGGACAACGTCCGCACGTCGGCGAAGGCGCCCGACCTCGCCGGGCTGCCGGTGGTGATCTCCACGGCGGCGAAGTGGGCGCACGTGAGGACCGACGAGCCCTGGCGGTACGCGATCGTCGACGAGGCCTACCAGATGCGCTCGGACGCCCTGCTCGCGGTGGCCGGGCTGTTCGAGCGGGCGCTGTTCGTGGGCGACCCGGGGCAGCTGGACCCGTTCGCGATCGTGGGCAGCGAGCAGTGGGCGGGCCTGGCCTACGACCCGTCGGCCTCGGCGGTGTCGACCCTGCTCGCGCACAACCCGGACCTGCCCCAGCACCGCCTGCCGGTGTCCTGGCGGCTGCCGGCCTCGGCGGCGCCCCTGGTCTCGGACGCCTTCTACCCGTACACGCCGTTCCGCAGCGGCACCGGCCCCGGCGACCGCGCCCTGTCCTTCGCGGTGCCGTCGGACGGCTCGGGCCCCGACCGGGTGATCGACGAGGCGGCGGCGTCGGGCTGGGGCCTGCTGGAGCTGCCCGCCCGGCACACCCCGCGCACGGACCCGGAGGCGGTGCGGGCGGTGGCGACGGTGGTGCGCCGCCTGCTGGACCGCGGCGGCGCGGCGACCTCGGAGCTCCCGGACCCCTCGCCGCTGACGGCCGACCGGATCGCCGTGGGCACGGCACACCGGGACCAGGCGGCCGCGATCCGCGCGGCCCTGGCGGAACTCGGCGTGACCGACGTGGTCGTGGACACGGCCAACCGGCTCCAGGGCCGTGAGTACGACGTCACGGTGGTGCTGCACCCGCTGTCCGGCCGCCCCGACGCCACCGCCTTCCACCTGGAGACGGGCCGGCTGTGCGTCCTGGCCTCCCGCCACCGGCACGCCTGCGTCGTGGTGTGCCGGGCAGGGGTGACCGACCTGCTGGACGACTATCCGTCGACGGAGCCGGTGCAGCTGGGGACGGTGGTGAAGTTTCCCGACGGCTGGGAGGCCAACCACGCGGTCCTGGCGCATCTGGCCGAACATCGCGTGTCCTGGCAGCCGTAGCGAACGCGGGGTGGTGGGGCGTCCGTATCCACCACGCCGATGCCCACTTGCGCGCCCGCGCGACAATGGACGGTGGCCCGCTCCACCGGGAGGGTCAGCGCGACGTACGAGGAGGAGAAGACATGGCGGAGCCCACGCCGCGTCGGAACGAACCGCGGCTACGCCCCGCGCCCCTGCTCTTCGAGCCCGCGGAGGCGGCCTCGGACCCCGAGCACTTCTTCGACCTCGAGTCGATCGACGACCCCCGGGCGCTGCTGTCCCGGGCCACGGAGCTGACCCTGGCCTTCCGGGCGGCGGCGGACCGGGCGGTGGAGTTCCAGGCGATGGCGGCGGCGCAGCTGGCCGATCCGCGCCGGTTCGACCGGCTGACGACGGCGGACATCGCCGAGCGGGCCGAGTGGACCGAGGACTACGCCAAGAAGATGGTCGAGTTCGGCCGGGACCTGATGCGGGGCGACGCCGAGGGCCGGGGCCCCGGCGACCCGGTCTAGGACGGACGCCGCCCGATCACCCGGCATATGCCAGGCGGGCAAGATACCCCCGCCCACCCGCTCCTGTCCCGGTTTTCCGCAACCCTCGGGAACCGCGTGCTCACGCCCGGTACACCTGGAGGCATGAGCAGCGCATGGAACGCCTCCCGTGTCACCTCGGACGGAGCCGCCTGGCTCGCCTCGGCAGGAACGTATCCGCGAAGCACGCTCGCCCTCTGGGAGGAGCGGCCGGACGCGCCGGTCGTACTGCCCTGCGGTTCGGTCTTCGACGTGGTCAGCGCGCCCGTGATGTTCGGGCGGCGGATGCTGGACCGGCTGTGGGACGACGGGCCCGGCTCGGGTCCGGTGGCGGAGTACCGGGGCCGGATGCTGCTGTTCGCCGCGCCCGGCACGGCCCAGCGGCTGCCCGCACTGCTGGAGTGGGAGGAGTGGGGCGCCCACGCCCGGGGCGCCCGGCAGGGCTGCCGCACGGACGCCGTGCCCCCGCTGCTGTGCCACGGCACCGGCGACGCGGTGACCGTCCCGGCCCCGGCGGGGAGCGTCTCCCGGTCCCGCTGGCTCGTCGCGCCCGACACCCGTCAGCCCTGGCTCCCCGGCCCCGAGGTCCTGCTCTGGGCGGCGGTACGGGCGGCCAGGTCCGCCGTGCGGATTTCGATTTTTCCTCCCGCCGACCAGGGTGCTAAGGTCTACGACGTCAGCAGGCGCCGCTAGCTCAGTTGGTTAGAGCAGCTGACTCTTAATCAGCGGGTCCGGGGTTCGAGTCCCTGGCGGCGCACGACAGTGAAAGGCCCTCTCGCGAGAGCGAGGGGGCCTTTCGCATGCGGCGGGACGGCGTCGGTGCGGCGTCAGTGACCGACGCCGATCTTCACGGTCCACGCCCCCGCGGCCGTCCGGCCCTCCACCTCCACCCGTACGCCCTCGCCCGGCACCGTGAAGCTCTCGCCGAGGGCGATCGGGGCGTCCGCCAGGGGCGGGTAGACCGAGTCCTCCCAGCAGGCCTCCGTGCGCGGATGGGCGTCGATCACCTGGATCGGCCCGCCCCCGGACTGCGCCCCGCCGCGCACCCGGTACACCAGCACCCCCTGCCGGCAGGCGGCCGCGTCGTTGCCCGCGGGCCCCCGTGCCTCGAAGGCGAGCACGCTGTCCCGCCCGGTGCGCACGACGGCGAGCTTGGTCCCCCGCCCGAGCCCGAAGGACGGCGACCCGGCGGCGCCCTCCACCGGCACGCCCGGTCCCGCCGCCAGCGGCTCCAGGGTCAGCCGTGCGGGCGCGGCGTCCTGGACGCAGCGCACCTGCCGCGAGTCCAGCCAGCCCAGCTTCCACTTGTGCCAGCCGAACAGATCCGGGGCGAGTCCGAACTGGCTGCCCATCAGGTCCCAGTCGCCGACATGCGTGTCCCAGTCGCCCTTGCCGTCGGCGGGCCGGTGGTACAGATCGGGCAGATCGAACACATGGCCGGTCTCATGGGCGAGGACCAGCCGGTCCGGCGGGTGCTGCTCGAACACCGTGACGATCCGGCGCAGATCGGTGCCGTCGGCCCGCAGCGGACTCGTCAGGTTCACCACCTTGGTCGCGTCGGAGTCCACGCCGGGCGCGTCCGGGTCGGCGACGAAGTACACGACGTCGTAGCGCGAGAAGTCGACCCGGGGGTCGGCCACGGCGAGCGCGTCCCGCAGGTACGCGGACCGGTGCTCGGGGCTCCAGTCGCGCTGTATGGCGTACGCCGTGGACGGCTGCGGCATCCGGATCCAGTGCCCGAGCGCGTGCGGCCGCAGGGTGAACCGGCCATAGGAGGCCCGTTCGAAGAAGCGCGTGGTCGCCGGGAAGTGGTCGGCGGTCAGCTCCTGCGGCGTGGTCAGCGGATGGGCGTCCGGGAACGACAGGAAGACCATGACGGCGTCCAGGGCCCGGGCCGGCCGGGGATAGGCGGCGTTCCAGGTGTCCAGGCCCTCCGAGTGGTGGGCGTCGGTGCGCGTCAGGGCGCAGGGCGCGGCCGAGTCGGTCTCGGCGGCCGAGGGACCGGTGCCGAGCGAGGTCGCGGCGAGGGCCGACATGGTGGTGAACACGGCCGCGGTGCTGCGCAGTCGGGCGCGCGGAAACGGACGCGGCACGGGTACCTCCGGGTACGGTTCGCGGGACACCGCACCCAGCCTGTGGGGAATTGTCGTACTGCGCCCTGTTTGCCTGCACCACTTGGGTGAAGGGGCCGAAAGAACCCGGAAGCCGACACCCCCGAAGCACTCACGGAACGTCACAACTGGTCGAGGGCTTGAAGAAGCCGTCCAGGTGCGAGCAGAAACGATCTGGCAGAAGGGCCGACTGGTCGGGGAGACTGGACACCGGCTGGAAGGCCCTGGGGCCAGCCTCTATGATCGGCACACTTTCCTGACCTTTCCTGCACGGACAGAGATCGAATACATGCGGGAGCGAGCGGTGAGCGGAACCTCCGAAGGGCCGGCGCCCGCGGCAGACCTCGACCGGCCGGTCGTCACAGAGAGTGAGATCGATACGTCTCCCCGTACCGAGCCCCTGTCACGGCCGCCCTACCGTGCCGTCTTCGCGGCCGCCCCCCTCGCCATGGCCGTGGTCGACCGCGACGGCCTGGTCGTCGGCGCCAACGACGCGCTCGCCGCGCTGCTCGGCAGCGCTCCGGACGAACTGGCCGGGGCCGTCGCCGCCGACCTGGTGAACCTCACCTCCGACGCCCGCGACCTGCACGTCTACCGCGAGGTGCTGCGCGGCCGGCAGTCCCGGCTGCGCTGCACCCGCCGGCTCAAGCACCCCGACGGGCACTCGCTGTGGGCGCAGGTGACCGTCGCGCCGCTGCCCGGCGACGACCGGGCCGTGCTGCTGTCCGTCGCCGACATCAGCGCCCGCCGTGAACTGCAGGCCCGCCTCCGGCACTTGCAGATGCACGACCCGGTGACCCGGCTGCCCAACCGCACGCTGTTCTTCGAACGGCTGTCCGCCGCGCTGGAGGCGGAGTCGTACGAGCGGAGCGGCACGGGCCGGATCGGGCTGTGCTATCTGGACCTGGACGGCTTCAAGGCCATCAACGACACCCTCGGCCACCGGGTGGGCGACCGGCTGCTGGCCGCCGTCGCCGAGCGGCTCACGCGCTGCGCGGACGAGGCGGGCCGGTCCCGCACCAGCGTTCCGCTCGTGGCCCGGCTGGGCGGGGACGAGTTCGCGCTCCTCGTCGAGGACTCCACCGGCACCGAGCAGCTGGCCGAACTGGCCGAAGCGGTGCTGCGGGCCGTCCAGGAGCCGTTCGACCTCTCGGGCCGGCGGCTGTCGGTGTCGGCGTCGATCGGCGTCGTCGAGCGGCACGCGGCCGGCACGACCCCCACCGCCCTGATGCAGGCCGCCGACACGACGCTCTACTGGGCCAAGGCCGACGGCAAGGCCCGCTGGACCCTGTTCGATCCGGAGCGCAACGCCCACCGCATGACCCGCCAGGCCCTCGCCTCCACGCTGCGGCCCGCCATCGACCGGGACGAGTTCCGGCTGGAGTACCAGCCGCTGGTCGGCATGGAGGACGACCGGCTGCACGGGGTGGAGGCGCTGGTCCGCTGGAACCATCCCCAGTTCGGCGTACTGACGCCGAATCGGTTCATCGGACTCGCGGAGGAGGACGGCTCGATCGTCCCGCTGGGCCGGTGGGTGCTGCGCACGGCCTGCGAACAGGCCCGCCGCTGGCAGCTGGACCACCCGGACGAGCCGCCGATCTTCGTCAGCGTGAACGTGGCCGTGCGCCAGATCTGGGACTCCGACCTGGTGGCGGACGTCGCGCAGACCCTGGCCGAGACCGGGCTCGCACCGCATCTGCTCCAGCTGGAGCTGACCGAGTCCGCGGTGATGGGCTCGGCGGGCCGTCCGCTGCAGACGCTGAAGGCCCTCAGCGACATGGGCGTGCGCATCGCCATCGACGACTTCGGCACGGGCTACTCGAACCTGGCGTATCTGAGCAGGCTGCCGGTGTCGGCGCTGAAGCTGGACGGTTCCTTCGTCCGCGGCTTCCAGTACGACGACCGGGACGCGGCGGCCCGGGCGAACCCGGCCGACCAGGTCGTGGTCGAGGCGATGATCCAGCTCGCGCACCGGCTCGGGCTGACGGTCACGGCCGAGTGCGTGGAGACCTCGGCCCAGGCGACCCGGCTCCGGAGCATCGGCTGCGACACCGGGCAGGGCTGGCTCTACTCCCGCCCGGTGTCGCCGGACCGCATCTCCGAGCTGCTCGGCACGCCGGACGTTCAGGCGGAGGCGGGCGTCGCCAATCCGTAGGCGTCGGCGATGAGTTCGTAGCTGCGAAGCCTCACGTCGCCGCCGTGCGCGTTGGCCGTGATCATCAGCTCGTCGGCGCCGGTGCGCTTGGCGAGGTCGTCCAGGCCGGAGCGGACCTCGTCGGGGGTGCCGTGGATGACGTTGGCGTTCCAGGAGTCGACGAAGTCGCGCTCCATGGGGCTGAACTCATACGCCTCGGCCTCCTCCGGGGTGGGCACGAGGCCGGGGCGGCCGGTGCGCAGCCGGACCATGCCGAGGGCCGCGGCCAGCACCTGACGGCGGGCCTCCTTCTCGTCGTCGGCGGCGAGGGCGGAGACGCCGATGAGGGCGTACGGGGCGTCGAGCACGGCGGACGGCCGGAAGGACTCGCGGTACAGGTCCAGGGCCGGGATGGTGTTCTGCGCCGAGAAGTGATGGGCGAAGGCGAACGGCAGGCCGAGCGCCCCGGCCAGGCGGGCGCTGAAGCCGGAGGAGCCGAGCAGCCAGACCGGCGGGCGGTGCGGGGACTGGACGCCGCCGGGGGACGTGGCCTGGACCGGGCCGGGCACGGCGTGGATGCGGCGGTAGGGGTGACCGTCGGGGAAGTCGTCGTCGAGGAACCGGATCAGCTCGGCGAGCTGCTGCGGGAAGTCGTCCGCGCCCTCGTTCAGCCGGTCGGTGCGGCGCAGGGCGGCGGCGGTGGCGCCGTCGGTGCCGGGCGCCCGGCCGAGGCCGAGGTCGACCCGGCCCGGGGCCATGGCCTCCAGCGTCCCGAACTGCTCGGCGATCACCAGCGGGGCGTGGTTGGGCAGCATCACGCCGCCCGAGCCGAGGCGGATGCGGTCGGTGTGGGCGGCGAGGTGGGCCAGGATCACGGCCGGGGACGACGAGGCGACACCGGGCATGGAGTGGTGCTCGGCGACCCAGTAGCGGTGGAAGCCGCGGCCCTCCGCGAGACGGGCCAGGTCGACGCTGGTGCGCAGCGCGTCGGAGGCGGTGCGGCCGGCCCCCACGGTGACCAGGTCCAGTACGGAGAGGGGGACGGGGGCGCTGCCCTGCGCTGCGCCGCGTATCTCGTCTGCCGCCACGGTGGGGTGCCTCCTGCTGTGGGCCGTGTGCTGTCGTTCTGGCTAACAGGGGACTGTCTCCGTTTATTCCCGGCCATGGCACCCGGGGGGGCGGGCGGTCAGGCGGCCTGCTCCCAGTCGCCGCGCGCGCAGCCGGGCGGGGGCGGGGGGTCCGCCTTCTCGCGGGCCCGGAGGACGGCCCAGGCGAGGGCGGCCGCACCGAAGATCCACCAGGGCAGGGGCCACACGGCGCCCCACCAGCCGGCGCGTGGTTCGCCGAAGGCGTCCACGGCGGCACCGGCCATGGCCGCGGCCAGGCTCCAGCACAGCAGACGCGCACAGAGCCGGACAGCGCTTGCGGGGGATCTGAACGGTCCCGGTTCGGCCATCGGGGAGTCCTTCACGGCGCGACTGGCTGCGGACGTGGCCAGTGTGCACGGAGGGGACAGCGAGAGGGGAACGCGCTTTCGGTCAACCCAAGGGCCGTGTGAGGCACCGGAGTTGAGCATTCCTCAGCTCTCGACGGGCCAGAGGGGTGGTTACCTCCGTCTTTGCCCCGAATAAGCGGCAGGACCGATTCCGGCCCGCATGGGAGGCCCGTTCGAGGGCACCGCGCCCGTACACCGGCTGCCGGGAGGACCCTTTGGACGGAATGACGAGGCGTGCGGCGAGATGCCTCGGGGCGACGTTCACCGTCGCCGTGAGCCTGAATCTCGTCGAGGCCGTGTGGGACCCGGACGGAACGACGTGGAAAGCGGCCCGGCTGACAGCCGGCGCGGCCTTCACCCTCGCCCTGGTCGCCTGGGCAGCCCTGTGGGTGCTGCGGTGGCGCCGCGGGAGGACCTGAACGCCCGGCCCACGGGCGCAAGCCCCCCCCCCCGCCGGCGCCGGCTCACGCCTGGATGATCGGCTCCCGGGTGAACAGCGTGCCCAGTTCCGGTGCGTTGACCCGGCGGTCCGCCAGGCGGAGGGCCTCCCAAACCGTGACCTGGTTGGCGGTGAGGACCGGCTTGCCCAGTTCCTTCTCCAGGGCCGGGATGTGGGCCGCCGTGTGCAGGGCCGTGTCGGGCAGCAGGAGCGCCTCCGCGTCGGGGTGGTCGGAGCCGCGGGCCAGGGCGAGGAGTTCCGGCTCGCCCCACGTGCCGACCTCGGCCGCCGTGATGATGCCCGAGCTGCTGACCGACACCACGTCGACGCCGTCGGAGCGCAGGAACCGGGCGAAGAGCTGCGCCACGTCCTCCGGGTACGTCGCGCCGATCGCGACCCGCCGCACCCCCAGCTCCCGCACCGCGTGCACGAACGCGAAGGAGGTGGAGGAGGCGGGCATCCCGGCCGTCAGGGCCAGGGTGCGCACCTGCTCCTGCGCACCGTCCCAGCCGTACACGAAGCTGCCGCTGGTGCACGCCCAGACGACCGCCTCCGCACCGGCGTGCCGCAGTTCCTGCACGCCCGTCTCCAGCCGTCCGGCGGAGCCCATCTCCAGCAGCGCGTCCACCCGGTGCGCGTCCTCACCGATGTCGGTGTGCACCAGGTCCACCCGGATGTCGCTGCCCAGCAACTGCTCGATGCGCGGATAGTCGTCCTCGGCGGAGTGGCCCGGGTAGAGGAATCCCAGTGCTGTCATGTCCAGCCTTCCTGCTGCTGCTCTTCTTCCGGCACTACGGGACCGGGGTCCGCCCCCGGCGGTACGGGACCGGACCGCGCCGCCGGATTGATCAGCGCTTGATACGGTCCCACCGCACGGGTACCCAGTCGGCGCAGCGCCGCCCACATCGTCACTTGGTTGGCCGAGATCACCGGGATCCGCAGCTCCGCCTCCAGCTGGGGGATGACGTCGTAGGTGGGCAGGTTGGTGCAGCTGATGAACAGCGCGTCGGCGTCGCCGCGGACGGCCTGCCGGGCCATGTCCACCACCTCCCGGTAGGGGACCTTCCAGATGTGCCGGGTCAGGCCCATGAACGCGCAGCCGGAGATCGTCACACCCGCCTGGGCGACGTAGTCCTCCAGGGACCGGGTGACGGAGACCGTGTACGGCGTCACCAGCGCCACCCGGCGTACGTCCAGCTCCACCAGGGCCTCCAGCAGCGCCCCGGACGTGGTGATCGCGGGGACGGCCCCGGCCCGGCTCATCGCCTCGCACATCGCCCGCTCGCCCATCGTCCCGCCGACGAAGCTGCCCGACGTGCAGGCGTAGGCCACCACCTCGGGGGTGATCGCCGTGAGCGTGCGGACCGCCTCGCTCAGCGTCTCGTGCTCACTGACCAGGCGGGCGAGATCGAGGCTGACCTCGACCGGGACGTACGGCGTGCGGGTCATGTGCAGGGAGACGCCGTCCGGGGCCCAGCGCCACAGCTCGCGGTCCAGGGCGAAGTCGAAGGGGGCGACGACGCCGACCCCACGCTGCGGGCTGGGCCCGCCGAGAAATGAGACGTCCATGGCAGGCACCGGCCTCACGCTGGGCAACGAGTACGCAACGGATCGTGGGAACGCCCGTGTTGACGACGGTAGGTTCGGGTGCGAGCGTGGTCAATCCGCCCGGATCACCCCTTGGTCAACACCGGGTTAACTCGTCGTCACCCGCGGCCCCCGCACGGCCCCGGCCCGCCGAACGGCTGGAGAAACGGCTGCTCATGCCCACCCCCATCCTGCTCGTCCTGGACGCCGACCCCCTCCCCCGCCTCGGCCGCCTCACCGGCCGCGCCCGCATCGAACACACCGACGCGGCGGGGCTCGCGGAGCGCCTCCCGCGTGCGGATGTACTCCTGGTGTGGGACTTCACCTCGCGCGCCGTCCGGGACGCCTGGCCGGGCGAGGGACCGCGCCCGCGCTGGGTGCACACCGCCAGTGCGGGAGTGGACCATCTGATGAGTCCGGAACTCGCCGCCTCCGACACGGTCGTGACCAACGCCCGCGGCATCTTCGACCAGCCGATCGCCGAGTACGTCGCCGCGCTCGTCCTGGCCATGGCCAAGGACCTGCCGCGCACCCTGGAGCTCCAGCGGGAGCGGACCTGGCGGCACCGCGAGTCGCGCAAGGTCGCCGGCAGCCGGGCGGTGGTGGTCGGGTCCGGTCCGATCGGCCGGGCGATCGCCGGCACGCTGAAGGCGCTGGGCGTCACGACCGCGCTGGTCGGCCGCGCCGCGCGGGCGGGCGTGCACGGCCCGGAGGACCTGGACCGGCTGCTGTCCCGCGCCGACTGGGTGATCGCGGCGGCGCCCCTGACGGAGCGGACGCGCGGCATGTTCGACGCCCGCCGTTTCGGCGTGATGCAGCCGTCCGCGCGGTTCGTCAACGTCGGCCGCGGTCCGCTCGTCGTCGAGGACGCGCTCGCCGAGGCCCTGGACAAGCGCTGGATCGCGGGCGCCGCCCTGGACGTCTTCGAGACCGAACCTCTCCCCGCCGAAAGCCCGTTGTGGCGGGCCCCGGGCCTGATCGTCTCCCCGCACATGAGCGGCGACACCGTCGGCTGGCGCGACGAGCTCGGCGCCCAGTTCGTGGAGCTGTACGAACTCTGGGCGTCCGGCGAGCCGTTGCGGAACGTGGTCGACAAGCAGCGTGGGTACGTACCCGGACACTGACGTCCCTGGGAGGGTGGATGACCGAGCTCACCGAGCTGACGGCCGTACGGCTGCTCGACGGGTACCGCGAGGGCGAGTTCAGTCCCGTGGAGGCGACCCGGGCGGCGCTGCGGCGGGCCGAGGAGATCCAGCCGGAGGTGAACGCCTTCGTCCGGCTGACCGCCGAGGACGCGCTGGAACGGGCCCGGGAGTCGGAGGAGCGCTGGCGGCGCGGTGAGCCGCGGGGGCTGCTGGACGGGGTGCCCGTCACGGTGAAGGACATCCTGCTGCTGCGCGGGGCGCCGACCCTGCGCGGCTCCAAGGCCGTCGATCCGGTGGGCCGCTGGGACGAGGACGCCCCGTCCGTGGCCCGGCTGCGCGAGCACGGGGCGGTGTTCCTGGGCAAGACGACGACGCCCGAGTACGGCTGGAAGGGCGTGACGGACTCGCCGCTCAGCGGCGTGACCCGCAACCCGTACGACCCCGCCCGCACGGCGGGCGGTTCGAGCGGCGGCAGCGCGGCGGCCGTGGCGCTCGGCGCGGGGCCGCTGTCCCTGGGCACGGACGGCGGCGGCAGCGTCCGCATCCCGGCCGCCTTCTGCGGGATCTTCGCGCTCAAGCCGACCTACGGACGCGTGCCGCTGTACCCGGCGAGCGCCTTCGGCACTCTGGCGCACGTCGGGCCGATGACCCGGGACGCGGCGGACGCGGCCCTGCTGCTGGACGTCATCGGCCACCCGGACTCGCGCGACTGGTCGGCGCTCGCCCCGCCGCCCGGGTCGTACACCGAGGGCCTGGCCGGCGGGGTGCGGGGGCTGCGGGTGGCGTACTCGCCGTCGCTGGGCGGGCAGGTGGCGGTGCGGCCGGCGGTGGCGGCGGCGGTGCGGCGGGCGGTGGAGCGGCTGGCGGAGCTCGGCGCGTACGTCACGGAGACCGACCCGGACCTCACCGATCCCGTGGAGGCCTTCCACACGCTGTGGTTCAGCGGCGCCGCGCGGGTCACCCAGCACCTCGCCCCGCACCAGCGGGAGGTGCTGGACCCGGGCCTCAGGGAGATCTGCGCGCGGGGCGCCCGGTACTCGGCGCTGGAGTATCTGGCCGCGGTGGACGTCCGGATGGGCCTGGGCCGCCGTATGGGCCGCTTCCACGACACCTACGACCTGCTCGTCACGCCGACCCTGCCGATCACGGCGTTCGAGGCGGGCGCGGAGGTGCCGAAGGGATCCGGCCACCGGCGCTGGACGGGCTGGACGCCCTTCACGTACCCGTTCAACATGACGCAGCAGCCCGCGGCGAGCGTGCCGGTCGGTTTCGACGGGGACGGGCTGCCGGTGGGTCTGCAACTCGTGGCCGCCCGGCACCGGGACGATCTGGTGCTGCGGGCGGCCCATGCGCTGTACGGGGCGGGAGTGGCGCCGGGCAGCCGGCCTACGCCCGCCTGAAACTGAGCGTCTCCCCCGCCGCCCCCGACCGCCACAGGTCGTTGCACGCCTCGGCCATGGTCTCCAGGCCGTCGACGACCTGGCCCCAGACGATGCCGGGCACCCAGCCGACGTCGCCGTTGAGCAGCAGGTTGTTGCGCTCGTAGAACAGGGCCAGGTCGACGAGGGTGGTCCCGGCGCGGACCTCGCGGTCGTAGCCGTAGGCCCTGGTGCCCAACTCCGCCCCGGCGAAGGTGAAATAGCACAGGTCGCCCGGGATGGGGGTGATGGTCGGATTCTCCAGAGGTGGCTCGTTCTCGGCGAAGGGCGGGAAAAGGGCGTAGATCTCGTTGCGCGCGTACTTCGCGTGGTAGACGTCGCCGGCCAGCGGAAGGGAGTCCCAGACGGCTGCGCAGGTGATCGGCGCGCGGTCGTCCAGCAGCCTGGCCGTGCAGGTCACGTCACGCTTGACCAGCGAGACTTCGAGGTAGCGATCAGCCATGCCCTCCATGGGAGTGCCCCCCGCCGCTCGCGGTCAAGGGCGCACGGGCGAGGTGGGGGGCTTGAAAAGACCGGCATAACTCGAAGGCGGTCGGGTAGCCGCGCGCCCATGGCTCCACCACAGAGAAGCCCACACAGAAGTCCGGAACACATATCCCGGCCCGGGTCCGGGCCCACGCGCCGGTCGCTGCTCGCGGGGGTCGCGGCGCTCGGCGCGCTGGGCACCGCCGGGTGCAGCCGGGTCGCGACCGCCTCGGACGTCGAGGGCGGCGACCTCCTCGACCGGCTCCGGGCGGCGGGCGTGGTCCGTCTCGGCATCGCCGGTGAGATCCCGTTCGGTTTCATCGACAAGGACGGGGAGCTGACCGGAGAGGCACCGGAACTGGCCAAGGTGATCTTCAAGCGTCTCGGGGTCGACCGGGTGCAGCCCGTGCCGACCGAGTTCGGCTCGCTCATCCCGGGCCTGAACTCCCAGCAGTTCGACGTCGTCGCCGCCGGGATGTACGTCAACCCCGAGCGCTGCGAGCAGGTCCTCTTCTCCGACCCGGACTACCAGATGCTCGACGCGTTCATCGTCCGCAAGGGCAACCCGAAGGGGCTGCGCAGTTACAAGGACGTCGTCGAGAAGAAGGCGGCCTTCGCGACCGGGACCGGATACGCCGAGATCCAGTACGCCGTCGAGGCGGGGTACAAGGAGAGCGACATCCTCATCGTCCCGGACCAGGTGGCGGGGCTGAACGCCGTCGAGGCCGGGCGGGTGGACGTGTTCGCCGGCACGGCGCTCACCGTGCGCGAGGTGGTGAAGAAGTCCGCCAGGACGGAGGCCACCGAGCCGTTCAAGCCGATCGTGGACGGCAAGCCGCACGTCGACGGGGGCGCCTTCGCGTTCCGGCCGACCGAGACGAAGCTGCGCGACGCCTTCAACGTGGAGCTGCGCAAGCTCAAGAAGAGCGGTGAACTCTTCCGCATCCTCAAGCCGTTCGGTTTCACCGAGGCCGAGATGACGGATCTGACCGCGAAGGAGCTGTGCGGCGGATGACCTCGGGACTCTGGGAACTGGTACTCAAGGGCGTCTGGGTCACGATCCAGCTGCTGGTCTGCAGTGCGCTGCTGGCCGCGGCGGTGTCCTTCGTCGTCGGTGTCGCGCGCACCCACCGGCTGTGGATCGTCCGCTTCCTCGCGGGCTTCTACACCGAGGTGTTCCGCGGGACCTCGGCCCTGGTGATGATCTTCTGGGTGTTCTTCGTGCTGCCCCCGGCCTTCGGCTGGCAGCTGGTGCCGCTGTGGGCGGGCACGCTGGCGCTCGGCCTGACCTACGGCGCCTACGGCTCGGAGATCGTGCGCGGTGCGCTGACCGCGGTCGACCCGGCGCAGCAGGAGGGCGGGATCGCGCTCAGCTTCACGCCCTGGCAGCGGATGCGGCTGATCCTGCTGCCGCAGGCGGTGCCGGAGATGATCCCGCCGTTCTCCAACCTGCTGATCGAGCTGCTCAAGGGCACCGCCCTGGTGTCCGTCATGGGCATGGGCGACCTGGCGTTCAGCGGCAACCTGGTGCGCCTGGCGCTCCAGGAGAGCGCGGAGATCTACACGTACATCCTGATCATCTACTTCGTGATCGCCTTCCTGCTCACCCGGGTCATGCGCGGGCTGGAGAAGAAGCTCAAGGCGGGCGTCGGCAAGGCGCCCGGCGACGGGACCAAGGCTGCCGAGCCGGTCGTGGTGGAGGCGGTCCGATGAACTGGGACTGGAGCGCGGTCTCCGACTTCATGCCGGACTTCTGGGAAGGCCTGCTGGTCACCCTGCAGATCCTGGTGCTCGGCTCGTTGATCTCCTTCGTGCTGGGCCTGGTGTGGGCGCTGCTGATGCGCGTGCCGACGCGTTGGGTGACCTGGCCGGTCGGGGCGGTGACGGAGTTCGTCCGCAACACCCCGCTGCTGGTGCAGTTGTTCTTCCTCTTCTACGTGCTGCCCGAGTGGGGCCTGACGTTCTCGGCGCTGGCCACCGGCGTCTTCGCGATCGGACTGCACTACTCGACGTACACCATGCAGGTCTACCGGGCCGGTATCGAGGCCGTGCCGGCCGGCCAGTGGGAGGCGGCGACGGCGCTGAACCTGCCGCTGCGCCGGACGTGGACCGCGGTGATCCTGCCGCAGGCCGTGCGCCGGGTGGTGCCCGCGCTCGGCAACTACGTCATCGCCATGCTCAAGGACACGCCGCTGCTGATGGCGATCACCGTCCTGGAGATGCTCGGTCACGCGCGCCTGTTCTCGCAGGAGAACTTCCGGTTCACCGAGCCGCTGACGGTGATCGGAGTGGCCTTCATCGTCATTTCCTATCTGGCCTCCCTTGCCCTGCGAGCCCTGGAGCGACGCCTTGTCCACTGACACCCTCCCCGACCCCGAGAAGAACCCGGCGCGCAGCGGCGGCGAGCTGATCCGGCTGGAGCAGGTCACCAAGCGGTTCGGCGACCACACGGTCCTGGACCACCTGGACTTCTCCGTGGACGCCGGCAAGCACGTCACGCTGATCGGCCCGTCCGGCTCCGGCAAGACCACGATCCTGCGACTGCTGATGACGCTGACCAAGCCCGACGAGGGCACGATCACCGTGGACGGGGAGCGGCTCTTCCCGGCGCCCGAGAAGCAGGTCCGCGAGGTCCGCAAGAAGATCGGGATGGTGTTCCAGCAGTTCAACCTGTTCCCGAACATGACGGTCCTGCGCAACATCACCGAGGCGCCGGTCACGGTCCTCGGCATGTCCAAGGACGCCGCCGAGGAGCGGGCGCGCGAGCTGCTGGAGCTGGTCGGGCTGACCGACCACCTCGACAAGCACCCGGCCCAGCTGTCCGGCGGTCAGCAGCAGCGGGTGGCGATCGCCCGGGCGCTGGCGATGCGCCCGCAGGTGCTGCTGCTGGACGAGGTGACCTCCGCGCTGGACCCGGAGCTGGTCGCGGGCGTGCTCGACGTGCTCAGGGACATCGCCCGCTCCACCGACATCACGATGCTCTGCGTGACCCACGAGATGAATTTCGCCCGGGACATCTCCGACCAGGTGCTGATGTTCGATTCCGGCCGGATCATCGAGTCCGGGTCGCCGGAAAAGATCTTCAGCGAGCCGGAGAAGGACCGCACTCGGGAGTTCCTCAGCGCAGTGCTCTGACTACGGGCCGTGAACAGGTAGAACGCGGGACCGCCGGACTGGGGCATGCGCCTGGCATATGCCAGAGTGCCATTGCCCCAGTTCGGATGCCCGGGAATCTTGTCAACCCCCGCTCCGCGCACGGGCTTTGCCGGTTAACCTGGACACGGTTCACTGACCGGATTACGGCCCTACAGCAAGCGCAGGGGGAGACCACCGTGGCGCTGAAGCACGAGCCGACCACCCCATACCACTCGGCCCAGGAAGCCCTGCGCGTCCTGGAGACGGTGGCGCGAAACAGTTCCGGCGTCACCGACGCCGAACTCGCCCGGCGCACCGGCATCGGCCAGGAGCGACTGACCACGCTCCTGCGCATGCTGCGTCGCGAGGGCTACGTCGAGCAGATCGCCGACGGCGCGTACGTCACGGGCGAGACGCTGGCCCGCCTCACCTCCGCCCGCCGGCGCGAGCAGGCCCTGCGCGACAAACTCCAGCAGACCCTGGACCGGCTGCGGGACTCGGTCGGCGCCGCCGTCTACATGAGCCGCTACGTCGACGGTGAGATCGCCGTCACCCAGTACGCCGACAGCCCGGCCACGCCCAAGGTCAACGAGTGGGTCGACTTCCGCTCCTCGGCCCACGCCACCGCCATCGGCAAGAGCCTGCTCACCCAGCTCGACCACGCCGGCCGCCGTGATCACCTCGCCCGGCACAGGATGGCCCGCCTCACCTCGCGCACCATCACCAGCGACCGGCTGCTGCTGTCCCGGCTGGAGGCCCAGCCGCCGACCGTGCCCGTCCTGGACCTCCAGGAGTACGCGGTCGGCACGGTCTGCGCGGCCGTCCCCATCACGGCCGGCAACTCCGTCGGCTGTCTGGCCCTGTCGCTGCCCGTCGAGCACGCCCACCGCCTGCGCCAGGCCGCGGACACCCTCAACCGCAACGCCGCACCGGTCCTGCTCTCCATGGCGATCTAGCCCGCGCCGCCTGGTCCGGAGCACCCCTCGGGACCAGGTAGTATTTTCTCCGTCGCCGCCGCGGAACACGGTTTCAGCGGTCGGCGGGAGTCATGCGCCGCTAGCTCAGTTGGTTAGAGCAGCTGACTCTTAATCAGCGGGTCCGGGGTTCGAGTCCCTGGCGGCGCACCTGTGAAGGGCCTCTCGTGGGAGCGAGGGGCCCTTCGGCGTGTACAGGGGTCAGGGCGCCACGGACGTTTCCCGGTCGACACCGGAGACGAGGTCGCCGTACGGGCCGGAGGCCTGGCCGTAGGCGGTGAGGAAGCCGGCGCAGAACAGGGCGACCACGCCGAGGAACGCGAGCAGGCCGACCGCGGTCATCGCCCGTCGTGCCCGGCTCGGCGCCCGGGTCGTGGCCACGACTCGGCGACCGCCGGTGTAGCGGACCATGACGTAGTCGCCCTCGGTGGTCGTCGCGGGACCGCCGTCCTCCTCGAAGCGGATGACCCGGCCGTCGTGCGCGATGAACTCGTAGACGTGGTGGAGCCCGCCCCACCCCGCCGGGTACGCCCCGAGGCACCGCGCCTCGACCGTCAGCCCGCTGTCCCAGGCGCCGCGGATCCGCCACCAGCACCGCACCACGCGACAGGCCATCCGGACGGCCAGTGCCATGACCAGGCCGGGCACGACACAGAGGATCACGTCCATCGCGCACCCCCTCAGTCGGTGCGCCGACCCCGAGCGGCCGGCGTGGGAGGAACCTACCCACGCCGGCCGCGGCGGTGACTCAAGGGAACCTCAGAGGTTCAGAAGGTGACGTCCGAGCACGCGTAGAACGCGTTGGCCGTGTCGGCGATCGTCCACACCGCGACGATGACGTGCCGGCCGCTGAGCCCGGACGGCAGCCTGCCCGTGTGGGAGAGCGTCTGCGGCGGCCGCTGCCCGTTGTACGGCACCGTGAAGAACGGCGTGAGGTTGAGGTCGGACCGGGACAGGTTGTGGTTCTGGTTCCAGCCCGGCTTGGTGATGTAGTACTTGAAGTCGGTCGTGGCGTGCATGGCCGTGAACTGCCAGCGGAACGTGTAGTTCTGACCGCCCGTCACCTGCGTGGCGGGCCACGCGCCACCGGACGGTGTGCGGGGCGCGCTGAGCTGGCTGAAGTGGCCGACGCCGCCGTTGCATATCTGCCCGTCGGCCGGTCCGGACGCCGGGAAGCCCTTGGGGCCCTCGACGCTCTGCGGTTCCCACTGGATGGAACCGCAGTTGGTCACCGTGCCGTTCTGACAGAGCTTCTGCCGGCTGATGGGGAGGTCGGTGTAGCCGTGACCGCTGGCGCCGCCGGAGGAGAGTACGAGGGCTCCGGTCGTGGCCAGTCCCACCGCGAGTGCGGACAACTTGGTCCTTGTGCGCATGCTGCCGCTCCTGGAGAACGTGGGGGAGTTTCACTGAGGCGTGCAGGTAGGTCTAGACCAAGTCTGAGAGTATGACCGTTAGTTGAACATGTCCATACCAATCACGGACCTGTTTCCCCGCGGCCCGCGCAGAACGCCACCGTCAGGTCCTTCACCAGCGCCTTGCGCTCGTAGTCGTCGAGTTCCACCAGCCCCCGCACGGTCAGCCGGGTCACCGTGTCCTCCACCGAGTCCACGACCGAGCTGAGCACGCTCGCCCGGTGCCGGGCGTCCAGGGCGGCGATCCGGCGGCGGTGCATCGCGGCCGCCACCTCGGGCGCGTACTCGACGCGCAGCGGCTGCACGGAGAACACCTCCAGGCCGACCGGGGCGGCGTCCGACGCCACGAGCCGGGTCAGGGCCTCGGCCCCCGCGTCCCCCGGCCCCTTCCCCCCGCCCGGCGTCTCCACCGGCACCCGGGCCAGGGCCGCCTCCACGCACTCGCGCAGGTACGACTCGTGGTCCTCGACGGCCAGCGTGGCCCGCGCGGTGTCCCGCACCCGCCACACCACCTGCACGACCACCCGCAGCGCGACCCCGCTCGCGTCGGCGGCCGGCAGCGGCTCGCTGCGCCAGTGCCGCAGCCGCACGTCCACCCTGCGGCGCAGCAGCAGCGGGTTGACCCACAGCAGCCCGGAACGCCGCACGGTCCCCCGGTAGCGGCCGAACAGGTCCAGCACCCAGGCCCGGCCGGACCGCCCCCGGGCCAGTCCCCCGAACCCGAACAGGCCGAGGGCGCCGGCGCCCGCGTACGCCGCCCACTGCGCGGGGCCGAGCCCGGCCCCGGCCTGCGCGGGCAGCCGCAGCGCCTCCACGACGAGCGGCGGCAGCAGCCCGGCCCACCAGGAGGTGGCCGCGCACCCGGCCGCCCCGCACGTCCCGGCCAGCACCCCGGCCGCCCCGGGCAGCACGCGCGCCGGCCGCTCGGCCAGGTCGGGGTCGATCTGCGGCACGGGCCGCGGCGCCGCCCCGGCCGCGCGCCGCAGCCGGGGCTGTTCGCCCGTGCCGTGCCTGCGGCTGACCACCGCCGGCCGCAGCGCCACCGTGGCCGGGTCGGGGTCGTCGCGGAACAGCAGGTGGACGGGGATCTCGGTGGTGGCCTCGTTCTGGATGAGCCGGGCGGGCCTGACCGGCCCCTCGACGGGTCCGTCGGGCTCGGACGTGTGGGAAGTGGTCGTACTCATGCGTGCCTCCAGCCTCCGCGCCAGATGCGTCACAACGGTGGTCCCCCGGTGCCGGGCGGGGCCCGGCGGGGGCCTACGAGAAGAGCCGTCGCCAGGTCTCCGGCCCCGGGTAGCCGTCGGCCGCGCCGCCCCGCCAGCCCTGGGTGCGCTGGAACGCCTCCACGGCCCGCCGGTCCGCCTCGCTCCAGCGCGGCCCCGGCCCGACCGCGTAGAACCTGCCGAACCCCTTGCGCACCAGCTGCTTGCCGAGCCGGGTGACGTACGCGTTGTCGGCACCGGGGCGGAACATCGCCCGCCCCGGGTAGCCCGGGACGCCGTGGGAGGACGGCGGCGGCCCCACCGCGCCGCCCTTGACGTCCCTGCCCTCGCCGGTGACCAGCAGCTCCCAGGTGCGCGGGCCGGGCAGCCCGTCCGCGTCGGCACCCGTCCAGCCCTGTGCCAGCTGGAAGGCCCGGGTCGCCCGCCGGTCGGCGTCCGTCCAGCGCGGTCCGGGGCCCGAGGCGTAGGCGCCGCCCGCCCCGCGCGCGACGAGCATGCGGCCGAGCAGTGTGACGTACTTGTTGTGCGCGCCGGGGCCGAAATACGCCGCCCCCGGGAACGGCGTGGCCGCCGGGGCGCCCGGTGTCCCGCCGTCCGGTTCCGGGGCCGGCTCCTCGGGCGTGACGCCCTTGTACCGGTAGGGGACGTACCGGTCGGAGTCGCTCCAGTAGGCGTACGGGGTGGACTGCCGGCGGGTGTGCGGGCGGGTCTGCTCGTAGGCCGTGTAGTGGCTGTGCGAGTCGTCCGTCCAGCCGCCGAAAATCGTGACGTGCGACCCGCTCTCGGGGTCGGCCGCATTGTGGAACAGCAGAATGTCACCCGGCTGGAGTTCCTCCTTGGAAATGGGCTCCGCGTACTGGGCGAGGCTGCCCGTCCATTCGTTCCCGGGCAGCTTCCAGGCCATCGAGACATAACCCGAGCAGTCCTGCCGGTAACCGTCGGACCAGTGGGCGGTCATGCTGTACGGCACTTTCGCGGCGACCCAGGTCTTCGCCCGGTCGATGATCTCCGTGCGGGTGAGGGCGGACGGCTTGCGGGCGAGGGCCGGCCGACCGCCCGGGCCGTGCAGCGGCGTCCGGTCACCCTGGGGGGTGTCGCGCTCCTCACCTGCGGGAACACCCGGCCGGTGGGGGGCGTGCGGGAGGGCGGCCGCGGCCGGCGCGGCGTGTCCGGCGCCGAGGGCGGCGGACGCCACCGCCGCCAGGGCGAGAGCCCGGTGGGCGGCCGGGTGCGCGGTGGTGCGGCCGGCCGGGGAATGCGGCAGGACGCGCCGCCAGTGGGCACAGCCGGGGCAGTCGCAGTCGCTCGCGGGGTCGAATTCCTCGAATACCGGAGACTCCATGCGATTCCCCTCACACTTCCGGCGGAAAACGCGGTGCCCGTGGACGTCCGGGCGCGCGTCGCCAGTTTCGCAACTGTCTTCCGCACGCGCATGCTGACGGTCCGAATGATGTACGCGGCCCCCTCCCGGGGGACCCTGCGGACCACGGGAGGGTGGTCGGGAGCACCCCCGCGCGTCCTGTAGAGTTGCGACGTCAGCAGGCGCCGCTAGCTCAGTTGGTTAGAGCAGCTGACTCTTAATCAGCGGGTCCGGGGTTCGAGTCCCTGGCGGCGCACCGACCGGAAGGCCTCTCGGGAACGAGGGGCCTTCTTGCGTGCCCGGGGGCCGCGATCCCCGGGCGTTTTCCTGGCCGGAACCTTTCTCTGGCCGGAACCGGGGCCACCGCACGTTTGGCCGGATACCCTCTCGCCATGGCAGCGCGAGACCTTCAGGAGCGGATCAAGAAGCTCATCATCGATCGCAGGCTGGCCTCCGGGGCCCCGCTGCCGACCGAGCCCGAGCTGATGGAGTACCTCGGCGCGAGCCGGAACTCGGTCCGCGAGGCGCTGAAGGCGCTCCAGGCGATGGGCATCGTCGAGATCCGGCACGGCTTCGGCACCTACGTCGGCCCGATGTCCCTGGCCCCGATGATCGAGGGCCTCGCCTTCCGCACGGTCGCCGGACACTACCGGGGCGAGGACTCGCTGCTCCAGCTGCTCGAACTGCGCGAGGCCGTGGAGACCGGCCTGGCCTCCCGGCTCGCGGGGCGGATACCGCCGCAGGACCTCGTTGAACTGGACGCGCTCGTCGGCCGTATGGAAGAGCAGGCCGCGCAGGGAGCCGGCCTCGCGGAGACCGACCGCGCGTTCCACGCCACCCTCTACCGGGGGCTGGACAACGTGCTGCTGAGCGAGGTCCTGGAGGCGTTCTGGGACGCCTTCCACCGGGTCAGGACCGACCTGGGGGGCGTGCCGCAGGACCCGAGGGTGACCTGCCGGCAGCACCGGGAGATCCTGGACGCGGTGCGGTCCGGCGACGGGATGCGGGCGGAGGAGGCCATAAGGGAACACTTCGGCAACATCCGCGCCCGCCTGTCCACAACGGCTCCGCAGGGTCCCCACAGGCGCCACAATGAACGCGTATGACCGGTAAACACCGCGTTTCGCATCTTGCGATCATGATGAACGTCATAGAACCCTGGTTTTCTCGTTTTTCAAGATGCTGCGGTTTCGCGGCAGTTGGGGGGATTCGGAACCGGTTGCGGACTGCGCGGGGGTAGGGGCCCCGTTCATGAAGGGATGCCGAGGGGGGCATCATGCAACCGGAAGGTCGCGTTGCCGTGTCTATAGGGTGTGGATGACGTGGTGACTGCGACCCACCACTGATACGTCTGTGAAGGTCGAGGGGGACCGCAGCAGACGGTAGGAAGCGACGAAACACGCGGCGGTCCGCGTGTGGGGGGATGACTCATGACGTCGAGGCCCACGGGTGCCCGGCAGGAAAACGACCCGTCCCAGACGACCCAGCTGAGGGTGCCGTCTCACCGGATGAGCACCACGGGGACGTTCCGGCGGATCAAGAAGACGCTGCCGAGATACGACTACGAGCACTACAGCCGGCTCGCGGGTCCCCTCACCCAGCCCGATCCGAGCAAGCCGTACAAGGTGCAGTACCGCTCGCTCATCTCGCAGGAGCCGCACCGCATCCGGGTCGCCCTGATGCTGGCCGCCGCCCCGGTGCTGTCGCTGGTGCTGCTGTTCTGGCTGCTCCAGCCCGAGCACTGGACCGAGCGCGACTACCCGGCCTTCGACTGGCTGCCGGCGCTCGACATGGTGATGCTCGTCTCGATCGGCCTGATCGAGTTCTTCCGCTGCATGAACGTGCTGTCCAACGCGCACGCCACGCTGGTCGCCCGGGACCCGATCCCGGTGGTGCCCGAGGTCGGCACCAGAGTGGCGTTCCTCACCTCCTTCGTGCCCGGCAAGGAGCCGCTGGAGATGGTGACGAAGACCCTGGAGGCGGCCGTCAGGATCCGCCACCGGGGCCTGATGCACGTCTGGCTGCTGGACGAGGGCGACCACCCCGAGGTGAAGGCGGTCTGCGAGCGCCTCGGCGTGCACCACTTCTCCCGCAAGGGCGTCGCGAAGTGGAACCAGGCCAAGGGCCCGCACCGCGCCAAGACCAAGCACGGCAACTACAACGCGTGGCTGGAGGCGCACGGCGACGACTACGACTTCTTCGCCTCGGTCGACACCGACCACGTGCCGCTGCCCAACTACCTCGAGCGGATGCTCGGCTTCTTCCGCGACCCGGACGTCGGCTTCGTCATCGGCCCGCAGGTCTACGGCAACTACGACTCGTTCGTCACCAAGGCCGCCGAGTCGCAGCAGTTCCTCTTCCACGCCCTGATCCAGCGCGCGGGCAACCGCTACGGCGCCCCGATGTTCGTCGGCACGTCCAACGCGGTGCGCATCAAGGCGCTCAAGCAGATCGGCGGTCTGTACGACTCGATCACCGAGGACATGGCGACCGGCTTCGAGATCCACCGCCACAAGAACCCGGCGACGGGCAACAAGTGGCGCTCGGTGTACACCCCGGACGTGCTCGCCGTCGGTGAGGGCCCCAGTGCCTGGACGGACTTCTTCACCCAGCAGATGCGCTGGTCGCGAGGGACGTACGAGACGATCCTCAAGCAGTACTGGAAGGGCTGGTACTCGCTGCCGCCGAGCAAGCTCTTCAACTACACGATGATGATCATCTTCTACCCGATGTCCGCCCTGAACTGGATCCTGGCCGCGCTGAGCTGCTGCCTGTTCCTGGGTCTGGGCGCCTCGGGTGTGAACATCGACCCGGCCGTGTGGCTGATGCTCTACGGCAACGCCTCCGCCCTGCAGATCGGGCTGTACGTCTGGAACCGCCGCCACAACGTCTCGCCGCACGAGCCGGAGGGCTCCGGCGGTGTGGCCGGCATGGTGATGTCGGCGCTGTCGGCGCCGCTGTACGCCAAGGCGCTGATCGACTCCGCGCTGCGCCGCAAGAGCAAGTTCGTGGTCACGCCCAAGGGCGACTCCGCGAGCCCCGACCGCTGGTTCGGCACGTTCCGCTACCACTGGTACTTCATCCTGATCTTCGGCGGGTCGATCGCGGCCGGCTTCGTCTTCGGCCACTCGCACCCCGCGATGATCATCTGGGCGACGTTCGCCATGCTGATCACGGCCACGCCCATCTTCGCCTGGCGCTGGCAGATGAAGCAGGACGCCAAGAAGCCCGCCGCTCCCTCCGGGGAGCCGCCGCAGGACTCTGCGGGCCCGCACCGGACGCAGCCGCTGCCCGTCCCGCAGCAGCACGCGCCGCACGCCCCGCAGCACAAGCCCACGTGGGCCGCGACCCCGGGCGCACACGGGGAGGTCGGGGGAACCGACCAGACCATGCAGATCGCCCTTGGTGGACTTGGGGGACGTAAGGAATGAACGACCGTGCAGGCCGCCGCCGGGCCCGTCGACTCGCGATCGGCACGGCGGTGGTACTCGCGCTGGCCGGGATGAACGGGCCGTGGCTCTACCGCTTCAGCACCGAGAAATACCACCAGTACAAGATCAACAAGCCGGAGTACAAGGCCGCGAACGGCAAGTGGGAGATCATCGAGTTTCCCGAGGAGTACCGGCAGAACACCATCCACGCGGCGCTGCTGCGCACCGGCAAGGTGCTGCTCGTCGCGGGGTCGGGCAACAACCAGGACAACTTCGACGCGAAGAAGTTCGACACCCGGATCTGGGACCCGGTCAAGGGCACCATCAAGAAGGTGCCCACGCCCAGCGACCTGTTCTGCACCGGCCACACCCAGCTCGCCAACGGCAACCTGCTGATCGCGGGCGGCACCAAGCGGTACGAGAAGCTCAAGGGTGACGTCACCAAGGCCGGCGGCCTGATGATCGTCCACAACGAGAACCCGGACAAGCCGATCACGCTGCCCGCCGGCACGAAGTTCACGGGCAAGGAGAACGGCAAGACGTTCGTCTCCAAGGACCCGGTGCTGGTGCCGCGCGCCAAGAAGGTCTTCGACAAGGCGACCGGCAAGTTCCTGCGCAACGACCCCGGCCTGGGCCGGATCTACGTCGAGGCGCAGAAGCGGGGCAAGAAGTTCGAGACGGGCACGCAGGACAACTACCGCGTGCACGGGCTGAAGGGCGCCGACGCCAAGAACACCTACGGCATCGCGCAGAAGCTCGCCCTGGACAAGAAGGACTTCCAGGGCATCCGGGACGCCTTCGAGTTCGATCCGGTCGCCGAGAAGTACATCAAGGTCGACCCCATGAAGGAGGCCCGCTGGTACCCGACGCTCACCACCCTGAGCGACGGGAAGATCCTCAGCGTCTCCGGCCTGGACGACATCGGCCAGCTGGTCCCAGGCAAGAACGAGGTCTTCGACCCGAAGACCAAGAAGTGGACCTACACGGACAAGGTCCGGCAGTTCCCGACCTACCCGGCGCTGTTCCTCATGCAGAACGGCAAGATCTTCTACTCGGGTTCCAACGCGGGCTACGGACCGGACAACGTGGGGCGCGACCCGGGCGTGTGGGACGTGGACACCAACAAGTTCACGAAGATCCCCGGTCTGAGCGACCCCAAGCTGATGGAGACGTCCGGCACGGTGCTGCTGCCGCCGGCGCAGGACGAGAAGTACATGGTGATCGGCGGCGGTGGCGTCGGCGAGTCCCAGCAGTCCAGCGAGAAGACCCGGATCGTCGACCTGAAGAAGCCGAACCCGAGCTTCGTGGACGGCCCGTCCCTGGACAAGGGCACCCGCTACCCGAACGCCTCGGTCCTGCCGGACGACAGCGTGCTGATCTCCGGCGGTTCGGAGGACTACCGGGGCCGCGGCGACTCCAACATCTTCGAGGCGCGGCTCTACGACGCGGAGAAGAACGAGCTCAAGCGGGTCGCCGACCCGCTGGTGGGCCGCAACTACCACTCCGGTTCGATCCTGCTGCCCGACGGCCGCGTGATGGTCTTCGGCTCCGACTCGCTCTACGCCGACAAGGCCAACACCAAGCCGGGCAAGTTCGAGCAGCGCATCGAGATCTACACGCCGCCCTACCTGTACGGCGACGCCGACCGGCCCTCGCTGTCGGGCGGGCCGAAGACCATCGAGCGCGGCGGCACCGGGACCTTCACCTCGGCGGACGCCTCGAAGGTCGAGAAGGTGCGGCTGATCCGGCCGAGCGCCGCCACGCACGTCACGGACATCGACCAGCGGTCCATAGCGCTGGACTTCGAGGCGTCCGGCGACAAGCTGACGGTGACCGTGCCGGAGAACCGGAACCTGGTCCAGGCCGGGTGGTACATGCTCTTCGTGACGGACGCCCAGGGCACGCCGAGCAAGGCGCAGTGGGTCAAGGTGCCGTAGCCGAACGGCGAAAGGGGCGCCCTCCGGCCGGGAGGGCGCCCCTTTCGCGTGTCTGGCCGGGGGTACGTCAGCCGCTGGCCTTCGCCAGCTTCAGGGCGTAGTCCTCCCACCACTGGCCCGCCTTCGGGCCGCCCTTGCACTCGCCGTCCGACTCGCCGGGCCGCTTGACCCACAGGTACGCGTCGACCAGCGGGTCCGCCGTCCTGGTCGTCGGTGTCTCGCCCAGCGCGCGGCCGGGCGGGTTGCACCAGCGCTCGTCCGGGTTGCCCTGGGTGTAGGGGCCCTTGCCGTTGCGGCTGGTGTCGATGACGAAGTGCTTGCCGCCGACCTTGGCGGAGAGCTGCTTGCCGTAGGCGATGGAGTCCTGCGTGGAGTAGAAGTTCGAGACGTTGACCGAGAAGCCGTCGGCCTGCTCGATGCCGGCACGCTGCAGCGGCTCGAAGATCTGGTCGGGGTTCTGCCAGCCCGCGTTGCCCGCGTCCAGGTAGACCTTCGTGTTCTTCAGGGACTTCAGCTTGGCGACGGCGCCCTTGAGCAGGTCGTAGCGCTCCTCGTGGAACTGCTCCGGGGTACAGCCGTCGACGAGGTGGAGCAGGGCGTCGGGTTCCAGGACGACCGTGGCCGGGCGGTCGGCGATGCCCGCCGCCACGCCGTCGAGCCAGGCCCGGTAGGCGTCGCCGTCGGCGGCGCCGCCCTGGGAGTACTGGCCGCAGTCGCGGTGCGGGATGTTGTAGAGGACGAGCAGGGCCGTACGGCCGGCCTTGTCGGCGGCCTCGGTGAAGCCCCGGGTCTGCTCCTCGGGGTCGTCCGGGCCGACCCACTCGGCGACCGGCTGCTCGGCGATCTTGCGGATCTGCTCGGCGTCCTGCTTCTTGCCGGCCTTCTCCAGGGCGGCGACCTGCCGGGCCGCCGTGCCGTTCGGATTGACCCAGAACGGGGCGGTCTCCTTCGGCTGCTGGGTGATGCCGGCGCCCGCGTCGGTGCCCGGGTCCGAACCCTCGTCGCCCCCGTCGCCGTCCGAACATCCCGTGATCAGCAGTGCCGCCCCCAGCACCACCGCGGACACCCGCCTCCCCGCGCGTGTCCCGACCCCCCTGCTGCCGTACATCCAGCTCCCCCTTGGGTGCAGCGTTCCGAGGCTCAATCCTGACATACGTCCCGCAGCGGCCACGAGGCGAACCCGACCTGCGCGGATGACGCAGCGCCACCGTGCCGGGACTTGGCGTCATTCAACCTCTAGGCCCGGGCGGTCCTTTGGTTCTAGAGTCTTTCCTGCAGGGCCCGGCCTGCGGCCAGAGATTCACCCACCGTGCCTCCCGTGACCTCCCGCGCAGCTCGCCGGGTTACTCCCGCAGCCCGTGCGCGCGTGGTCGAGGCCGGCCCGGTCGGCGGCTTCAGGGGGAGCGGGTCGCCGACCGGGTCGGGAGGGCCGTGCGCGTCGACCGGACGGGCCGCTACAGGCCGGTTCCCGTCAGATAGGCCGAGACGACCACGTTCGCCGTGTAGCTGCGCGTCGTACGGTCGAAGCTGCCGCCGCAGGTGACCAGCCGCAGCTCGGCCCGGCCCGACTCGCGGGGACCGTAGGCCTGGTGGGCGTCGAAGCGGTCGCGGGTGAGGACCTGGACGGACTCGACGGTGAACTCGGCGACCTTGGCGTCCGCCCGGATCACCCGGATCGTCTGGCCCGGCCGCATGGCACTGACCTTGTAGAAGACGGCCGGGCGGGTGTCGGTGTCGACATGGCCGACCAGCAGCGCGGTGCCGGGCGCCCCGGGCGCCGCGCCGCCGGCGTACCAGCCGACCACGCCCGGCTGGTCGTAGGGCGGTGGATCGAGCGCCCCGCGTGCGTCCAGGCCGCGGGCGACCACGGGCGCCTGGACGCCGAGGCCGGGGATGTCGACGCGCTGGGGCAGCGCGTCGGTGAGGGGGCGGTGGGCGGCGGGCAGTTTCACGTCGGGGGGCCGGCCGGCCGCCGCCATGTCGCCCGTGGTGGGGGCGGATATGCCGTGCCGCACGTCGGTGACCTCGCGGCCCCACAGCCACAGCCCCAGCAGCAGCACGACCCAGGCCACACCGGCCAGCAGACGGCCGGTGCCCGCGGGGCGCCCGTGTTCCTGGTCGAACATGGTCAGTCCGTTCCACGGCTCCGGCGGGCCCCGCCCAGCGCGACCACCATGGCGGCCACGCCGGCGAGCACCAGGCCGGTCACACCCTGCGCGGTACCGGGCCCGGCCCCGCGCTCCTCGGCGGCGACGAGATCGGCGGCACCGCCACCCCCGGCCCGGACGGGAGCGACGGGAGACGCGGGCGCACCGGGCCGGAGACCGGCGCTCCCCTGCTCCTCGCCCTCGTGCCCGGCATCAGGATCAGGAGGAGCGGACTGCCCGTCGCCACCGGGGACGGGCGGAACGCCGCCGGTCCCGGAAGCAGGGAGGACCTCTCCGATGCCGGGGGCAGGCGGGATCTCGCCGGTCTCGGGGGCGGGCCGGAGCCCGCCCGTGCCGGACGGAGCCCCGCCGGTCCCCGGGGCGGAGGGCCGGGCGTTCGTCCGGACGGTCAGCGTGCCGGTCCGTTCCGTGTCGCCGCACCTGACCCGCACGGTGTACGTGCCCGGCGCGAGCGTGGAGCGGACGCGGCTGTCGCCGGTGAGCTCGTGCGCGGTCTCCGCGACGGTCAGCCGGGCGTCCGTGACCAGCGCGGGCGAGGCGGCGACGGCCGTGCGCCGGGCGCAGCCGGTCACGCGGAGCGTGATGTCCGTGCCGGGCGCGGCGGTCGCCGGGGATACCGAGACGCTCGCCGCCTTCCCCGCTCTCCCCGTCGCCCCCTTCTCCCCCGCGTCCCCCGTGTCCGCCGCGTACGCCGCCGGCGTCAGGGCGGCCGCGGCCAGGACAGCCGTACAGACCGTGACTCTCAAGGAACCCATCGTGAACCTCCAGATGCCTGGAGCCTCCCCCGCGCGGCCGGTCCCCGCATCCGCAGTGCCGCGGTGGCTGCTCCGTACGGGTGGCGACGGGTTTGAGGGCGGCGGGGCATGCCGCCGAAGGGGTCAGACGCGTTCGACGAGGTCCGCGATCGAGTCCACGATGTGCGACGGCCGGTACGGGAAGTTCTCGACCTGGTCGGGCCGGGTCAGGCCGGTGAGCACCAGGAACGTCTGCATCCCGGCCTCGATGCCGGCCAGCACGTCGGTGTCCATGCGGTCGCCGATCATCGCGCTGGTCTCGGAGTGCGCCCCGATGGCGTTCAGACCGGTGCGCATCATCAGCGGGTTGGGCTTGCCCGCGAAGTACGGCTTCTTGCCGGTGGCCTGGGTGATCAGCGCGGCCACCGCGCCCGTCGCGGGGAGCGGGCCCTCGGTGGACGGGCCGGTCTCGTCCGGGTTGGTGGCGATGAACCGCGCGCCGCCGAGGATCAGCCGGACCGCCTTCGTCATGGCCTCGAAGGAGTACGTGCGGGTCTCACCGAGGACGACGTAGTCCGGCTCGTGGTCGGTGAGGATGTAGCCGATGTCGTGCAGCGCGGTGGTCAGACCGGCCTCGCCGATGACGTACGCCGATCCGCCCGGCCGCTGGTCGTCCAGGAACTGGGCGGTGGCCAGCGCCGAGGTCCAGATGCTCTCGATCGGCACGTCCAGGCCCATGCGGGTCAGCCGGGCGTGCAGGTCGCGCGGGGTGTAGATCGAGTTGTTGGTGAGCACCAGGAAGGGCTTGCCCGACTCGCGCAGCTTCTTGAGGAAGGCGTCGGCTCCGGGGATCGGTACGCCCTCGTGGATGAGCACACCGTCCATGTCGGTGAGCCACGACTCGATGGGCTTGCGGTCTGCCATGTGCGGGGTCTCCTGCCGTACGCGGTCCAGCCTGCGCCCCAGCCTATGAGGTGGCGGGATCTTGCGGAACGGTCCGCCGGCCGCGTCCCGACTGGCGGGACGGGCGGCCCGTCCGCGTGCCGGACCGGCGGGTCAGGAGCGTCGGCGGCGGAGGAGGAGCAGTGCCCCACCCCCGATGAGCAGCCCGGCCGCGGTGGCCGTGGCGACCTGGACGCCGGTCCCGGTGCGGGCGAGTTCCTCGGCGAAGGGGAAGCGGTCCTCGCGGGGCGGGACGGAGGCGTCGGAGTCGGGGCGCGGCTCGGTGCCGGTGCCCGGCTCCTCGCCCTCGATGCGGAAGCGGTAGTCGTTGGACTGCCCCACCCAGTCGCCGTCGTCGTCGTGCCGCTGCACGACCGCGGCGTTGGCGGTCACGTCGTTGGGTGCGGCGTCGGAGGTGACCGCGAGCCGCACCTTCACGCTGACGGTCTCGCCCGGCCCGACGGTGAACCCGCCGAAGCGGTCCTCCTCGCCGGTGAACGCCCCGACGAGTTCGTCCTCGCCGGTCTTCTCGAACCGCACGGGGTGGGCGCGCGCCCCCTCGAAGAACTCCAGCCGGGGCTGGGACGGCTCCAGCGCACGCCGGTCGTCGACGAGCACGACGACGGGGTGGATGGCGGAGCAGGTCCGGTCGGTCGTGTTGGTCAGGTCGAGATACCAGGTCCCGAAGCCGCCCCCGGACGTGTAGGTGTCCGGCCCGCCGCGCAGGCGGGTGGTGAGCGGGAAGGTGTGGTCGTCGGGCGCGGCACAGGCGGGCGCCGGGTCCTCGGCGTACGCCGGGGCGGCACCCGCGAACAGGGCGGCGGCTGCCGCCGCCAGGCAGAGACGAGCAGGCGTGCAGAGTCGCATGATGACGTGACATTGCCGCCGGAGGCCGAAGGGAAGTCGACCGGGCCGCGAAGCACCCCGAACGGCGGCGCGAATCCGCCCGCTCGGCGGACAGGGCGGGGCGGTCGATCGGCGGACAGGGCGGGGCGGTGAGTCGATTCCTATCCGTCGCCCCGTCCGAAGACCGGGCCCAGCACCAGCTGGGCCGCCCCCACCGCAACGGCTCGTCCGCCCCCCGGCGCGAGCCGTACCGGCACGGCGTCCTGGCCCGTTCGCCGGGCCCGCTCCGTGAGGACCGCCCCTACCCCGCGGAGGAACGGCTCCGGTGCCGCGGCCACCGTGCGGCCGCCCAGCAGGACCACGTCGATGTCGAGCAGACCCACGAGGTTCGCCGCCCCGGCGCCGAGGATCCGTGCCGCCTCCTCGATGTCGCCGCGCGCCACCGCCCCGAGGGACAGGGCCTCCACACAGCCGCGGTTGCCGCAGGTGCACGGCGGGCCGTCGAGCTGGATCACCTGGTGGCCGAACTCCCCCGCGCCCGTCCTGGCCCCCCGGTGCACGCTGCCGCCGAGCACCAGCCCGGCGCCCAGTCCCGTCCCGAGGTGCAGATACGCGAAGGAGCCGCCCTCGCCGTCCACGGCCAGGCCGAGAGCCGCGGCGTTGGTGTCCTTGTCGACCACGACCGGCACACCGAGCCGCCCGGCCAGAGCCTCGCGCAGGGGGAACCCGTCCCACTCGGGGAATCCCGTCACCCGGTGCAGCACGCCCCGCCCGTGATCGAGTGGCCCGGGCAACGCGACCCCGGCCCCCAGCAGAGCCGGCCCGCTCCCGCTCCACGCCGCGCCCGGTGACGCCGCGTCCGGCGCGCCCGGCGCCGTCCCGTCGCCCCTGCCCGGCAGCGTCCTGCCCGGCAACGCCCCGTCCGACGCCCCGGCCGGTCGCCCACCCGTCACGACCCCCGCCACCGCCTGCGTCACCGCACCCAGCACGGCCTCCGCCCCGGCCCCGAGATCCAGCGGGGCCCGCCGCTCCCCGACCACGGCCCCCCGCAGGTCGACGAGGACGACCCGCAGTTCGTCCCGGTCCAGGTGGACCCCGACCGCGTGCCCGGCCTCCGGCACCAGGCGCAGGACGGTCCGCGGCTTGCCCCCGGTCGACGCCCGCCGCCCCGCCTCCGCCGCGAGCCCGTCCTCCCGCAGCCGGGCCGTGATCTTGCTGACGGCCTGCGGGGTGAGCCCGGTCCGCTCGGCCAGTTCCAGCCGGCTGATGCCCTCGGCTCCGGCCGTCCGCAACAGGTCCAGCACCAGTGCCGCGTTGTGGCTGCGCAGGGCGAGCAGATTCACCCCGGACCCGAACCCGGATCCGGCCCCCGTGCCGGGCCTGGTCCCGCGCATGCCCACCGCTCCGGTCGTACCGTCGTTCGCCCTGTTCACGCCCTCCATTGTCCTCGGCGCTTGCACTTTGGCAACAGCGTTGCGAAAGTGGACGGCATGACTGGCACACCCCTCGGCACAGCCCCCGGCTCACCCCTCCGCGTCGGCCTCGTCGGCTACGGCCTCGCCGGCTCCGTCTTCCACGCCCCGCTGATCGCCGCCACCGAGGGCCTCGCCCTCGACACGGTGGTCACCTCGAACCCCGAGCGGCAGCAGCAGGCCCGCGCCGAGTTCCCGGACGTGCGCCTCGCCGCCTCCCCGGACGAGCTGTTCGCACGGGCCGCCGAGCTCGACCTGATCGTCGTGGCGTCCCCGAACAAGACGCACGTGCCGCTCGCGACCACCGCCCTTGAGGCCGGCCTCCCGGTCGTGGTCGACAAGCCCGTCGCCGGCACGGCCGCCGAGGCCCGCGCGCTCGCCGCCCTCGCCGAGGAGCGCGGCCTGCTCCTGTCCGTCTTCCAGAACCGCCGCTGGGACAACGACTTCCTGACCCTGCGCAAGCTGCTGGCCGACGGCGAGCTGGGCGACGTCTGGCGGTTCGAGTCCCGCTTCGAGCGCTGGCGGCCGAAGCCGAAGGGCGGCTGGCGCGAGTCCGGCGACCCCGCGGAGATCGGAGGTCTCCTCTACGACCTGGGCAGCCATGTCGTCGACCAGGCCCTGGTCCTCTTCGGCCCGGCCGCCTCCGTGTACGCGGAGACGGACGTCCGCCGCCCGGGCGCCGAGACGGACGACGACACGTTCATCGCGATCACGCACGCCGGCGGCGTCCGCTCCCACCTCTACGTCTCCGCCACGACCGCCCAGCTCGGCCCCCGCTTCCGCGTCCTGGGCTCGCGCGCGGGTTACGTCAAGTACGGTCTCGACCCCCAGGAGGCGGCCCTGCGCGACGGCCGGCGTCCCGGCCCGGACTGGGGTGCCGAGCCCGAGTCGCTGTGGGGGCGCGTGGGCGCCGGCGAGTCCCCGGTGACGGGCGGCGGCCGCCCCGAACCGACCCTCCCGGGCGATTACCCCGCTTACTATGCGGCCGTGGCGCAGGCCCTGCTGGCGGGCGCCCCCAACCCGGTGACCGCGCTGGAGGCGGCCGCCGCCCTGGACGTACTGGAGGCGGCCCGTCGTTCGGCCCGCGAGAAGACGGTGGTGACGCTGTGACGCACAAGAACCCGCACGGTTCCTCGCACAACCAGGAGCTCACCCCGAAGTTCCACCCGGAACTCACCCCGAGCCTGGAGGAGCTGGAGAAGGAGGAACGCCGCCTGGTGTTCCGCCAGTTCACCCATGACGACGCCTGGGCGCTCGGCTCGCTCCTCGTGGAGCTGGCCCGGGAGCGGCAGGCCCCGGTCGCCATCGACATCCACCGGTCCGGACAGCAGCTCTTCCACGCGGCGCTGCCCGGCTCGACCCCCGACAACGACGCCTGGATCGCCCGCAAGCGCCGGGTCGTCGAGCGCTACGGCTCGGCCTCCTACCTGGTCGGCGCCCGTTTCCGCGCCAAGGGCAGCACGTTCGAGGAGTCCTCGCGCCTCGACCCCGACACCTACGCGGCGCACGGCGGTTCCTTCCCGATCACCGTGGAGGGCGTGGGCGTGATCGGCGCGGTGACGGTGTCCGGCCTGCCGCAGCTCCAGGACCACCGGCTCGTGGTCGAGGCCCTGGAGCGATTCCTCGACCGTTAGCCCCCGTCCGGAATCATCACCGGCCCCCTCCGGTTGGCACCTGCGTACGCGTGATCAAGCAAGGCGCCCGCCGGAGGGATCCGAACAGATGAGCACTCCCGTGAAGGAAGCGGTCGGCAGGTACGGGATCTGGAGCGTGGGACTGCGCTCGGAGGAGCCGGACCGCCGCGGCGAACTGGCCGAGGCCGCCGCCGAACTGGAGGAGCTGGGCTTCGGCGCCGTGTGGCTGGGCGGCAGCAGCTCCGCCGCCCATGCCGTCCCGCTGATCGAGGCGACCTCCACGCTCACCGTCGGCACCAGCATCCAGAGCATCTGGCAGCACGAACCGGACGCGTCCGGCGCGGCGTTCGCCGAGCTGGAGTCGGCCCACCCCGGCCGTTTCGTGCTGGGCCTCGGTGTCAGTCACGCCCGGCTCGCGGAGCAGTACCGCCGCCCGTACTCGGCGCTCGTCTCCTATCTGGACGGCCTGGACGCAGCCGGCGTGCCCGTGGACCGCCGGGCCCTGGCCGCGCTCGGCCCCAAGAGCCTGAGGCTCACGCGCGACCGGGCGGCCGGGACGATCCCCTACCTGGTCACCCCCGAGCACACCGCCCACGCCCGCGAGGTCCTGGGCGAAGGGCCGCTGCTCGCCCCCGAGCTGGCGGTGGTGCCGGAGACGGACCCGGTCCGGGCCCGCGCCCTGGCCCGGGAGTTCCTGGAGTTCTACCTCTCCCTGCCCAACTACACGAACAACTTCCTCCGGCACGGCTTCACGGAGGAGGACCTGAAGGACGGCGGCAGCGACCGTCTCGTCGACGCCCTGTTCGCCTGGGGCGACGAGACCGCCGTCCGCGCCAGGATCGACGCCTTCTTCGAAGCGGGCGCGGACCACGTGGCCCTCCAGGTGATCGACGGGGAGCCGCGCGACGCCCTCCCGCGCAAGACCTGGCGTGACCTGGCGGCGCTGCTCCTCGGCTGACGCCCCGTGCCGTCCGGCCCGCTCAGCCCCCGGCGATCTGACGGACGTAACTGACCCCGTCCAGCCGCAGGTTCTCGAAGGTGTATCCGTAGCCGGCGTCGAATGCGTCGATCGACCAGTGCTCGTACGCGATGGGGCCGCCGGGCACGTACAGGGTCAGGGACGTGCCCTCGGCCACCGCTGTCCCCTCCAGCACGGTGCCGCTGTTGAAGAGGAGACTCACTCCGCCGTCCCCGGAGAAGCGGATCTTGTCGAAGCGCGCGGCGGTCCCGTCCCCGTCCCACTCGCCGACCAGTTCGCTCGGAACGGAGCCCTCCGGTGCGTCGGACGTCGGTGACGGCGGCTCCGGTTCGGGTGGCGGGGACGGCTCCTCGGTGTCATCTGCCGTCTTCGTGGGCGATGGGGTCCCGGTGAACGGCGGTGGTTCGGTGGTCTCGTCCGTCGCCCCGCTGGACGCCGGAGGCCCGGGCGGAGAGGAGTCCCCGGAACCTCCGCCGCATCCCGCGACGATCACTGCCACCAGCATGGCTCCGGCGAGGGTGCGCACACGTGAGAACGTCATGGTCGAGCCCTCTCTGCTCGCGGAAGGTGCGGAACGGCTCTACTCGGCAACCACGAAACGGAGCCGGCGCCGGGGACGCGAAGCCGTCCCCCGTCTGCGGCCGCGCAGTTCCTGGACGACGGCCACGAGCACGGTCAGCCCCCAGGCGACCGAGAACACGGCCAGCTGGTCCTCCGAGCCCAGCGCCAGCCAGCTGATCCCCAGCCCGGCCAGGGTGATGCCGGCGGCCGCGAGCAGGGCCGAGTGCCGTGGGAGGCCCAGGGTCCGGATCAGGCACAGCGCGGCGAGGACCAGGACCGGCACGGCCAGGACCGGCATCGGTTCGTGCCCCGTGTAGTCCACGCTGACCATGGCCGAGGCCGGCTCGTACTGCCCGTCGTACCCCTCCTCGAAGACGGTGTTGCCGGAGGGGTCCTCGCTCAGCTGGTAGTACTCCTCGTACAGGGTGCCGTAGTAGTACAGAGGGCCGTCGAAGTCGTCCTCGGACACGTAGGTGTAGTCGCTGTCGTCGACCGCCGCCCCGGCGGTGACACCGGCGAGGACCAGGGCGCCGGCGCCCCACCACAGAAGGGTGGAGGTCAGGGGCAGCCAGCGGAAGGCGGCCAGCCCGAGCACGGCGACCAGCGTCAGCGGTACGGCGTGGTCGCTGCCCGGGTACACGTCCTGGTGGCCGGCGAGGACCAGGGCGGAGACCGCGATGCCCAGCAGCGCCAGGACACGGTTCCCGGCTGGGAGGCGACGCCGTCTCCGCGCCGGCTTCTCCTCGGCGCGGTCGGTCCGGTCGGGGTCGGTGCCGGTCACCGCGGTGGGGGCGGCCGGTGTCCGACCGCTCGGGGTGGCCGCCTCGCCCGGGGCACCGGGAGGCATCGGGGGCGGGGGAGCCGACTGCTTCGGCGTCGACGCGGCCTGGGTCTGCTGCTCGGCGAGCATCGTCCGGCCGGGACCCGCGGCGCCCGCGGCGAACGGCGGAGCAGGGGCAGGGGTAGGAGTAGGAGATGGGGACGGAGAGGAAGCGGGGGTGGGAGGGGTAGCCGGAGTCGGAGGCGTAGCGGGAGTCGGAGGCCTAGCGGGAGTCGGCGGGGGCGCTGTCCCCGCCGCGGCCAGGGCCCGTCGCATCTCGGCCATGTCGGCGAAGCGTTGCTCACGGTCCTTCGCCAGCGCTCGCAGGACCACGGCGTCGACCGCCGCCGGGATCTGCGGCCGCGCCCCGGACGGGGCGACGGGCTCCTTGCTGATGTGCTGGTGCATCACCGCGAACGGGGAGTCGCCGCTGAACGGCGGTCTGCCCGTGAGCAGTTCGTACAGCAGGCAGCCCGTGGCGTACTGGTCGGAGCGACCGTCGACCGCTCCGCCCGTCAGCTGCTCCGGTGACAGGTAGGCGGGGGTCCCGACCGTCATACCGGTCGCGGTCAGGCGGGTGGTGGTCTCCGCGACCACTTTGGATATCCCGAAGTCCAGGACCTTGATCCCGCCGTCGGAGGTCAGCATGACGTTGGACGGCTTGATGTCCCGGTGCACGAGGCCCTGACCGTGGCTGTGCGCGAGGGCCTCGGCGATGCCCTGGCCGACATCCAGGGCCCGTTCGACCGTGAACGGGCCCTCGGCCAGCGCGTCCGCCAGAGTGCGGCCGTCGATGAACTCCATGACGAGGAACGGAGTCGTCTCTCCGTCCGTGACGTCCTCACCGACGTCGTGCAGGACGGCGACGTTGCGGTGGCTGAGCGAGGCGACCGTACGGGCCTCCCGCCGGAAGCGGGCCCGGAACTCCTCGTGCCGGGTCAGCTCCGGCGGCAGGAGCTTCACGGCGACCACGCGGCCGAGCTCCCGGTCCACGGCGCGCCAGACCAGGCCCATGCCGCCCCGTCCCGCTTCTTCGATCAGCTCGTACCGCTCCGCCAGCACCCGCACGGCGCTCCCCCCGTTCAGCGGCCGGGGTGCGCCCCCTGCGCAACAGCCGCGTACTTCGGGCGCGCCGGGAATCAGCTCACCCGCCCGCCAACCGTACTGGCTGATTTCCACACATTGGGCGCCATGCATGGCCGAAAAGGAGCGCGCGTATGACGCGCGCTCCCATCGTGCTCGACTGCGCTGGGGGCGCACTTCCGGCCGTCATCCGCGCGCCGCGCGCCGTGCGCCGCGCGCCGCCCGGTGCGGCTGCCGCTGCCGCTGCCGCTGGGGGCGGTCGGCAACCTCCCGCCCGACGGGCGACCTCCCGCCCGACAGGCGACCCCCGGCCGACAGGCGAACCCCGCCCGTCAGGCGTCCTTGAACTCCTGCCGCTGCCGCCCCAGTCCCTCGATCTCCAGCTCCACCACGCCCCCGGCCCGCAGGAACGGCTTCGGCTCGGGCGCCCCGAGCGCCACTCCCGCCGGCGTCCCGGTGTTGATCACATCGCCCGGGTACAGCGTCATGAACCGGCTGAGGTACCGCACGACCTCGCCCACGGAGAAGATCTGCTCGGCCGTCGTCCCGTCCTGCTTGAGCTCCCCGTTCACCCACAGCTTCAGGGAGAGGTCCTGCGGGTCGGCCACCTCGTCCGCCGTCACCAGCCAGGGCCCCAGCGGGTTGAACGTCTCGCAGTTCTTCCCCTTGTCCCAGGTGCCGCCCCGCTCGATCTGGAACTCCCGCTCGGACACGTCGTGCGCCACGGCGTACCCGGCGACGTGCGCCAGCGCCTCCTCGGCCGACTCCAGGTACCGGGCCGTACGTCCGATCACCACGGCCAGCTCGACCTCCCAGTCCGTCTTGAGGGCCCCGCGCGGCACGAGGACGGTGTCGTTCGGACCGACGACCGTGTCGGGCGCCTTCATGAAGACGACGGGCTCGGCGGGCGGCTCGGCGCCCGTCTCCCGGGCGTGGTCGTGGTAGTTCAGCCCGATGCAGACGATCTTGCCGATCCGGGCCAGCGGCGGCCCGATCCGCAGCCCCGTGGCGTCGAGTACGGGCAGCTCACCGGCGTCGGCGGCGGCCCGGAGGCGGCCGAGTGCCTCGTCGTCGGCGAGCAGCGCGCCGTCGATGTCCGCGACGACACCCGACAGGTCCCGCAGGGTCCCCTCGGCGTCGAGCAGCGCGGGGCGCTCCGCTCCCGCCGTACCGACTCGCAGCAGCTTCATGATCAATCTCCCTCGATCGCGGGCGCCCGGCCGATGCGCGCGACCCGGATGCGGCGGGGCAGCCATCGGAGGACTGGTCGATCCTCCAAGCTCGGTGTTCGCTCCGCAATACCCCGTTCACGGACTGGACCGCTCCCCCACCGCCCGGCTGTCGGCACAGAGGCCCGGCCACCGGCACAGAGGCCCGGCCACCGGCACAGGCGCCCGGCTACCGGCACAGAGGCCCGGCTACCGGTACAGCACGGCCCGCTCGACCACGCTCCACGTCGTACTGGTCACCACGTACAGGGCGGCGGCCAGCGGCACCACGGCCACGGTCACGAGCGTGAAGAACGACAGGAACGGCATCGCCCTGGTCACCGCGCCCAGCCCCGGCACCTGCGGGCCCTCGGCGGCAGGGACGACCGGGTTGGCGGCCATCATGCGCTTGCTCAGGCGGTAGCCGAACGCGGCGACGCAGGCCACGACGGCGAACAGCCCGGCGTACACGAGTCCCGCCCCGCCGAGGAGCCCGCCCTGGAGCGCGTCGGTCCACCGTCCGCCCAGTGGCGCGGCGAACAGTTCGTGTCCGAGCAGTTCGTTGGCCCGCCCGCCGATCGTGTCGCTGGAGAACAGGTGGTACAGCACGAAGAACGCGGGCACCTGGAGCAGCCCGGGCAGGAGACCGGCCAGCGGGGACACCTTCTCCTCGGCGTGCAGCTCCAGCACGGCCCGCTGGAGCTTCTCCGGGTTCTTCCCGTGCTTCCTCCGCAGCTCGGCGATCTTCGGCTGCAGCGCGATCCGGGCCTTCTGACCACGCGCGGCGGCCCGGGACAGGGGGTGGACGAGGAGTCGTACGAGCGCGGTGAACAGGACGATCGCGGCGGCGGCAGCGGACGCGCCGAACAACGGCTGGAGCAGGTCGGCGAGTCGCTCGACCAGGGTGGCGAAGACGGACATGGGTGAGCCCTCCGGGGGTCTCGTCGTGCCGGATTCGGGACAGGCGGCATGACGACCCGCGCGGGATCGACCCCGTGGAGGCCGTGGAAACTCGTGGACTCCCTGGGGATTCCCTACGCGACGGTCGCCCGGAGGGCGTGACCGGGTGCGCGGGGACGGGTGCGCCCCCGGGCGTCGGGATCGCGCTGGGGCAGGAAGGCCGTACGGCGGTCGCGGTCGCGGATGGCCGTACGGACCCGGGTGCGCGGCACGGCGGGCGCGCAGCGCGAGGCGACGACGGCGCACAGCGTCAGCGCGGCCGAGGCCGTGGCGGTCGTGGCGAGGGCGACGGTGGCGGTGAGGCCGCCTCCGTCGAGCAGCGCCACCTGGACGATCAGGAGGAGCAACGCGAGAGCGGGACGCAGCGTGGTCCAACCGCGGTTCACCGGCCGCCCCTCCTCCCGTACGCGTGTGTGTCCTGCTGTCGGTTATACAGGATCGCCCTCCCGCACGGACCCGGCACTTCATACACGGGTTTGAGAAACCCTCGTCCGAACTCTCGACAACCCACCCGCCACACCCGATGCTTCTCGATGCCACCACCTCGCTTGCCATGAACGGGACAAGCCGGCGGGACAAGAGGCGAGCCGCCCCGACGACTCTCTGGGCCCGAATCCCTTACGGAGGAGCCGTGATCCGACGCAGATCCCTGCTGGCCGCAGCAGGGGGTACGTTCCTCGGCAGTGCCCTGGCGACGGGCACCGCGCACGCGGACGCCACGATCGCCGTCAACCCGTCGACTACGTACGGCACCTGGGAGGGCTGGGGCACCTCCCTGGCCTGGTGGGCCAACGTCTTCGGCGCCCGGGACGACTTCGCGGACCTGTTCTTCACCACCAAGTCGGTGACGTACAACGGCAGGTCCCTCCCCGGCCTGGGCCTGAACATCGCCCGCTACAACCTGGGCGCGTGCAGCTGGAACAGCGTCGGCGGCGAGACCATGGTGGAGTCGCCCAACATCCCCGGCTTCAAGCAGATCGAGGGCTTCTGGCAGGACTGGAACAACGAGGACCCCGCCTCCTCGGCCTGGAAGTGGACGGCGGACGCGAACCAGCGCGCGATGCTGGTCAAGGCGGTCCAACGGGGCGCGGTCACCGAGCTGTTCGCCAACTCGCCGATGTGGTGGATGTGCAGCAACCACAACCCCTCGGGCGCGGCCGGCGGCGGCAACAACCTCCAGACCTGGAACTACCGCCAGCACGCCTCCCACCTGGCGGCGACGGCGCGGTACGCGCGCGACAACTGGGGCGTGAACTTCGCGACGGTCGACCCCTTCAACGAGCCGGCCTCCACCTGGTGGACCGCGACCGGCACGCAGGAGGGCTGCCACATGGACCCGGCGGTCCAGGCGGCCGTCCTGCCCCACCTGCGCAGCGAGCTGGACAAGCGCGGCCTGACGGCCGTCCGTATCGCCGCCTCGGACGAGACGAACTACGACACGGCCCGCTCCACCTGGGCCTCCTTCAACTCCTCGACCAAAGCCCTCGTCTCCCAGGTCAACGTGCACGGCTACCAGGGCTCGGGCGGCCGCCGCGATCTCCTCCACACGGACGTGGTGACGACGTCCCGCAAGAAGCTGTGGAACTCCGAGACCGGCGACAGCGACGGCACCGGCCTGACCATGGCGTCCAACCTCTGCTACGACTTCCGCTGGCTGCACCCCACGGCGTGGTGCTACTGGCAGGTCATGGACCCGTCGACGGGCTGGGCGATGATCGCCTACGACGCGAACACCCTCCAGCCGACCACCGTCCAGACCAAGCACTACGTCCTGGCCCAGTTCAGCCGCCACATCCGCCCCGGCATGACGATCCTGGACACGGGGGTGAGCTACGCGGTCGCGGCGTACGACGCACCATCCCGCCGTCTGGTCGTGGGGGGGGGGGGCACCGCCCCCCCCCCCCCCCCCCCCCCCCGCGGCCCCCCCCCCCGCCCCCCCCCGGCGCGGGGGGGGGGGGGGGGGGGGCCCCCGCGGGCCCCGGGGCCCACGGGGGGGGGCGGCC